>NZ_JBQAGQ010000002.1:0-1301304 GCF_051916445.1 Bacillus cereus group sp. MYBK220-1
AAGCTAGTAAGATCCCTGAAAGATGATCAGGTTGATAGGTTCGAGGTGGAAGCATGGTGACATGTGGAGCTGACGAATACTAATAGATCGAGGACTTAACCATATAATATGTAGCAAATGTTATCTAGTTTTGAAAGAATATAAAAAACTTATTGACTTTCGAGGTCAAATGAGTTAAAATGATTCTTGTCTTAAATGAATACAGTCTGGTAATGATGGCAGAGAGGTCACACCCGTTCCCATACCGAACACGGAAGTTAAGCTCTCTAGCGCCGATGGTAGTTGGGACCTTGTCCCTGTGAGAGTAGGACGTTGCCAGGCAAAATGGAGGATTAGCTCAGCTGGGAGAGCACCTGCCTTACAAGCAGGGGGTCGGCGGTTCGATCCCGTCATCCTCCACCATATATGTCGGAGGGGTAGCGAAGTGGCTAAACGCGGCGGACTGTAAATCCGCTCCTTCGGGTTCGGCAGTTCGAATCTGCCCCCCTCCACCATTCTTAATTAATGGGCTATAGCCAAGCGGTAAGGCAACGGACTTTGACTCCGTCATGCGCTGGTTCGAATCCAGCTAGCCCAGCCATTAAGAGCCATTAGCTCAGTTGGTAGAGCATCTGACTTTTAATCAGAGGGTCGAAGGTTCGAGTCCTTCATGGCTCACCATTTTAATGAAATATGCGGGTGTGGCGGAATTGGCAGACGCACTAGACTTAGGATCTAGCGCCTTTGGCGTGGGGGTTCGACTCCCTTCACCCGCACTTTTAATAAAATAACTCATACATGTCTTGCGGAAGTAGTTCAGTGGTAGAATACAACCTTGCCAAGGTTGGGGTCGCGGGTTCGAATCCCGTCTTCCGCTCCAATTTTCAATATGACATGCCGGGGTGGCGGAACAGGCAGACGCACAGGACTTAAAATCCTGCGGTGGGTGACCACCGTGCGGGTTCGACCCCCGCCCTCGGCACCATATGCGCCCGTAGCTCAATTGGATAGAGCGTTTGACTACGGATCAAGAGGTTAGGGGTTCGACTCCTCTCGGGCGCGCTTTTATTAACGGGAAGTGGCTCAGCTTGGTAGAGCACCTGGTTTGGGACCAGGGGGTCGCAGGTTCAAATCCTGTCTTCCCGATATTCCCAAAAAACATGGGGCCTTAGCTCAGCTGGGAGAGCGCCTGCCTTGCACGCAGGAGGTCAGCGGTTCGATCCCGCTAGGCTCCACTTTATTTAATATATGTCTCGGAGGTATACCCAAGTTCGGCTGAAGGGATCGGTCTTGAAAACCGACAGGCGGTGAGAATCGCGCGGGGGTTCGAATCCCTCTACCTCCTCCATTTTTTCTTTAATGGTTTAGACATATAATAATAAAATATTTATTTTTTCCTTCATGGAGGTATACCCAAGTTCGGCTGAAGGGATCGGTCTTGAAAACCGACAGGCGGCGAGAGTCGCGCGGGGGTTCGAATCCCTCTACCTCCTCCATTTTTTAAAACTTTATATTGTCGCGGGGTGGAGCAGCACGGTAGCTCGTCGGGCTCATAACCCGAAGGTCGCAGGTTCAAATCCTGTCCCCGCAACCAAATGGTCCCGTGGTGTAGTGGTTAACATGCCTGCCTGTCACGCAGGAGATCGCCGGTTCGACCCCGGTCGGGACCGCCATTTATGTTGGCTCGGTAGCTCAGTCGGTAGAGCAGAGGACTGAAAATCCTCGTGTCGGCGGTTCGATTCCGTCCCGAGCCACCATTTTTTTATGCCGGCTTAGCTCAATTGGTAGAGCAACTGACTTGTAATCAGTAGGTTGGGGGTTCAAGTCCTCTAGCCGGCATCATTTAGGGGCATAGTTTAAAGGTAGAACTGAGGTCTCCAAAACCTCCAGTGTGGGTTCGATTCCTACTGCCCCTGTAAAGTATATGGGCCTATAGCTCAGCTGGTTAGAGCGCACGCCTGATAAGCGTGAGGTCGATGGTTCGAGTCCATTTAGGCCCACCATATATTATTCCGCAGTAGCTCAGTGGTAGAGCTATCGGCTGTTAACCGATCGGTCGTAGGTTCGAGTCCTACCTGCGGAGCCATGGCCCGTTGGTCAAGTGGTTAAGACACCGCCCTTTCACGGCGGTAACACGGGTTCGAATCCCGTACGGGTCATACAAAAAGAGTCAGCATTATGCTGGCTCTTTTTTATTTTGTTAATCCTTTTTATTACGTTACTTTCCAGAAATAAATAAAGGAATTTTGGAAAAGCTATGGTATGTATAAAAAGGAGGAAATCATAATGACACGAGTGAGAGACTTAATGAGTACCCATATTGTACATTGTACACCGCTAGACAATGTATATGAGGCAGCTGTAAAAATGAAGGAAGAATCGGTTGGATTAATTCCTGTTGTTGAAAATGAGCAAGTTGTTGGGCTTGTTACTGATCGTGATTTAGTCGTTCGAGGGATTGCTGAAAAACATCCTGGATCTAATAAGATTACAAATGTAATGACAACAAATATTATCTCAGTTTCTCCAAATGATTCTATTGAAAAAGCTACAGAGCTAATGGCACAGCATCAAATTAGACGATTACCAGTAGTTGATAGTGGTCAACTTATTGGCATGTTAGCACTAGGAGATTTAGCTATAAGGGAATCAGCAGATGATCAAGCTGGATTTGCCTTGAGCGAAATCTCAGAGCGTACAGAGTAAATTGAAACTTTCATTAACCGAGAGTTTAATGGTCACTCATAAAGAGCTAAATTATATATAAATTTCAGATACATTATTCTAGTATATATGGATTAAACTAATATGTTAGCGTGATGTATCTGAGACATTATATAATAAGTATGTGGTTAATAATTTCGACATTTTTTTAAAATTTGTTATTCTTAATTTTTAATAAGAGAAAAGATGATATACTGATAGATATAAGTATTATGAGAGATTTTGAATATAACAATATTAATTTTTAGTGGTGCGATAATAAATTAATATTTCCTACATAGATGAAAAGGGAAGGGGAATTATATGAAGGCTGTACAGGGCGATCCAAATTGGAATTTGGTTACAGATACATATATAGAACCAAATAATTTCGCTGAATTATTTTCTTTGCTTGTACCTTGTCACCCAAAAGGTGAGGGGAAAGAACGAACTATATTAGTATGGAAAGAGAAAGAATTTTATAAAGAAGAAAATTTAGCGGCATTTATCGTATATGGCATGAATAAAGCAAAGAAATTACCGCAGTTTCATAAAGATGAAATTCCAACTTTAGTGCGTATTCTTCGCTTATGCCAAGAGATTGGTTGGTATGAAGAGGCAAATGATTTTATGATAGCGCAAGGATTAGCTGAGTTTGTTCATACTTCATTGGAATATGAAACATGGGATCTTTTGACGCAATCAGTTGCTTTAAATTATTTAATTATTAAATATCGTATAGGTGAATTGACAGATAGGGATATTGAAATTTGGGATAGAGTTAAATTTAATGAGAAGTGTATAACCGATTGTAAACATTTATTATCTCATAAAGAAGTATTGGAATTTACATTCTTTTATATGTGCAAGAGAGCGAAATCATTATCAAAAGAGCAATTAAATAGTGATATGATGAGTTTAGCAATGTATTGTAATACTTTTGTATATGATTTGTATACACATGATTTATTACGGAAATATCGTAAGTGTACAGATTTCCTATCATATTATGGACCTAGTCAGGCAGTTTTAGCATGTCAAAGAGCTGTATTATCTCAAATTTCCGATCGCTTAGACCCATTAAAGACAACGCATGTAGATGATTATTTATATGTGATGAAAGAAATGATGGAGCATATGACGATAGGAGTAATGGATCGATATGGTCATTTTATTGGAAAGCTACTATCTTATGTGCCATTTTTCGAAATGATACAAGTTCCACAGCATGCATATTATTGTGAAGAATTACTGTATATTTGTAAGGGCATTGAATATAAAGAAGAAACACTACGCAATTATATATTTATACAATTACATGATTGTTTACCATCATTCTTTAGGCTATTTCTTAAAAATAAGCGTTACGCAACGATTCATGATATTCTTTTCTATTGGTGCGATGACGAACAACGAATGAGCTTAGAGAAAAAATATAATCTGAGCTTTATTTATGAAAAATATGCTTGTGGATAAACAATATTTTCGATATGAAAAATTAATATAAATTAAAAAGGATCTCCAGTTTATGTGAGATCCTTTTTTGTTAGTAAAACAAGGAGGAAGTGATTAAGATAAGAAACAACATTCCATATAGGAGAAGTTGTGCAGTATAACTTCCTTGTATACCAAAAAAAGTATTGGCTTTCTTATACAAATTCAATATGTATTTTATTGGAGTATCTTTGAAAGATTGGTACACAGTGTCTCCTCTTTCTAAGCTTCTTGTTTTTGTTTTTGGTTATAAGGGACATTAATATATCTAGCTACAAATAATAAAACAGCCATAAAGAATACTGGAAATACAGTAGATAAATAAAAGCCATTACTAATTATATTTGTTATGAGAGCACTCAAAAGAAAAATAGCATTATAAATATGGGCAATTTTTTGTTTTAGTTGCACTTGAAATGATTCCATCATAATTTCTAATGCAACAAAAGCAATAATAATAGATAAAAATACAATATTTGTATTGTAAATGATTAAACAACAGATTAAACCTAAAAAGGCTACGTATTCAATTATAAGAGGTATATTGCGTGGCATACAATTTACCTAACTAAATATGGCAGTGGATTTACTGCATTTGTTTTTTCAAAATTCCATTCTCCATTATGTAATTCAAAATGAAGATGTTGCCCGTATGAATGACCTGTGTTTCCCATATGACCTATTAATTGTCCAGTTTGTACTTGATCACCAGCTTGTACAGTGCGATCCTTCATATGAGCATAAACAGTTGTATATAATTTCCCATTGATTTGATGCGCAATGAAAACAACATTGCCATAGCTAGCTGAATAATAAGATTTCACAACTTTACCTGCAGCAGCAGCTTGGATAGAGACGTTTCCTGGAGCGGCAATATCTATACCATAATGCATTTGTTCCCAGCGTATATCAAAGGTTGAGCTAATTCTTCCTTGAGCGGGGAATTTGAAAGCAGCTGGAATTGATGAAGGCTGATCTGTTTTAGCTTGTGGTTGATTTTGTACTACATAGTGTTTTGCTACATATCCGTATCCTGTGCCAAAACGAATTTTATACCAAGTACCTACAGTTTCTACTACTTGTACTTGTGTACCGTTTTGTAATGAACCGAGTAGAGCGCTACTTGTACTAGCGGTGCTACGTACATTTAGATTAGGTGTTGCAACAGTATATTTTGTATTATTTTGAACGGTGATTCCTTTTACTAAGGGTTGTGAACCATTAGAGATGAATGCTTTTTGTACGTAACCTGTTTGGCCATTATGTGATATTTTATACCATTCGCCTTGATCTTCTTGAACGGTAATAAACTTACCATTTGGTAATACATCTAAAATGGAAGATTCTAAATTAGGTTCAGAGCGAACGTTTAATGCATTAGCATTAACGATGTATTGATCATTAGATTGAAGTTTGTTTTTTAGTAAAATAGCATCTTTTTGTACATAACCTACTTTATTATGAACAGATACTTTATACCAACCATTAGTTGTTTCAAGGATGTTCACTTTTGTATTAAAGCGAATTGTATCAATTGATGTGCTTTTTACGTTATCTTCTGTATGTAATGCTACTTGATCGACTTTGACATACCCAGTTTTAATATTAGATAATTGTTCAGCGTTTGCTTTTTGTACATTTGTTTCACCCATAGAAGGAAGTAAAGAAGCAATCGCTACAGTAGTTGCTGTTAAAGCAGTAGCTTTCATATTCATGGAATAGAGACCTCCTCTAGTTGTATAGTTGTAATTTTATTATAGTATAAAGATATAATATAGTGGGGGTATTCACATAAATGTAATATGAAATCAATATAAAAATAAATTTTTTGAAGATAATGATTCCTTTTTATACAATTAATCGGGGTTTTATTTTCTAAAATAGAATGTATGTATTGTATACTTTTGATATTATGTTGATAATTAAGAAAATTAAAAAAAGTTGATGATGTCTTATTAGGGTGTTATACTGACAGTGATAATTTTATAGTTTGCTAGGAGAGCTGGTGTTGCCAGCTGAGAGTAGGCCGTAAGCCTTTGATCCTTTTTATTACCTGATCTAGATTATGCTAGCGTAGGGAAGCAATTCGGACACTAACAATGAGTCCCCGTTTCTTTGCGTATAGAAACGGGGCTTTTTTATTTGAAAATTTCATATTGAAACCACTAGGGGTGCTTGACTTGCTGAGAGAGGAATAATCCTTAACCCTTACAACACCTGATCTAGGTAATACTAGCGAAGGGAAGTGGAGCATCGAATAAATGTATAACTTTATTTGCTGTAACCACTTCTTATATATAGAAGTGGTTTTTTATTTAGATACATATATTGAAAGGGGATAGAGAAATGAAATTTTGCGATAGATTATTAGAAACTGTGCAACCGGTTTGGGAGATGAGTCATAATCATCCGTTTGTAGTGGGTATGGGAGATGGCACGTTAGAAAAAGATAAATTCCAGTATTATATTATTCAAGATTATTTATATCTGCTAGATTATGCAAAGTTATATGCGATTGGTGTTGTAAAAGCAACGAATCCACAAGTAATGGGAAAGTTCGCTGAACAAATTGATGGAATATTAAATGGCGAAATGACAATCCATAAACAATATGCAAAAAGACTTGGAATTTCTATAGAGGAGATAGAGTCTGCGAAACCATCTGCTAAAAATTTAGCTTATACAAATTACATGATGTCTGTATCTCAAAATGGCACACTTGCGGAATTAATAGCAGCGCTTCTTCCATGTATGTGGAGCTATTGGGAAATTGGAAAGCGTTTAAATGATATTCCTGGAGCAAGAGATCATGAGTTTTTTGGTGAGTGGATTCAAGGATATAGTTCGGAAGAATACGGTAATCTTTGTATTTGGTTAATAGATTTATTAAATGAAATGGCAGTTGGAAAGTCTGAGACAGAACTAGAAAGATTAGAGGAGATCTTCTTATATTCCAGTCGATTTGAATATTTATTCTGGGATATGTCCTATCGTAAGGAGATGTGGGGATTTGAGGAGCAAGAACATACTACAGTTTCATAATGTTTCTTTTCATTACGATGAGAAACCAATCATCCATGAATTAAATGCTTCTATACATGAGAAAGAGTTTGTCAGTATTATCGGACCGAGTGGATGTGGGAAAAGTACTTTATTTCGCCTTATTACAGGTCTAGAAAAGGTAAGTACTGGACAGATAGAACTGACAGAAACAAAGCACCATCCTGTAGGATATATGCCGCAAAAAGATATGCTTTTGCCGTGGAGAACAATTATTGAGAATGCTGCCCTGCCGCTAGAGTGCCAAGGTGTACAGAAGAAAGAAGCAGAAGTAAAGGCAAAGGAACTGTTACATAAATTTGGTTTGCAAGGGTATGAGAAAAAATATCCGAAAGATTTATCTGGTGGTATGAGACAACGTGTATCTTTTATTCGAACTTTATTAACAGGCGGGGAGATATTGCTGTTAGATGAACCATTTAGTGCGTTGGATGCTTTAACGAAGACCTCTTTGCAAGAATGGTTGTTTGAACAATGGCAAGAGTGGGAAAAAACAATTTTATTCATTACTCATGATGTTGAAGAAGCTTTATTTCTTTCAAACCGAGTTTTAGTAGTGGAACAGCAGCCGATAACGACTTTGACTGAACGGACTGTACCGCTTGATCATAACAGAACACGAAAAGATTTATATAAACCGGAAGTATTAGCGCTGAAAGATGAGCTTCTTAGTATGTTACAAAGGCAGGTACTTGTGTGATGAACCGATTGAAAGAATTAGTTCCTGCTATTACACTTTCTAGTATTTTACTAGCTGTGTGGGAAATAGGAGCAAGAATTGTAGATGAGATGTACATTTTACCGTCACCTTCTGCGATTTTAATGAAGATATGGAAACTAAAAGACATATTATTTACAGTTCATTTACCTGCAACGTTATACGTCGTTTTAATAGGTGTTGTTATCTCTATCGTATTAGGTGTAGGGCTAGCGATGTTAATGAATGCGAGTACATGGATGGAGAGAGCATTTTATCCATTATTAGTTGCTTCACAAACGATTCCGATTACTGCGCTTGCTCCGCTATTTGTTTTATGGTTTGGATATACAATTTGGAGTAAGGTTGTTGTCACAGTTTTAATTACGTTTTTCCCAATTGCGGTCAATACGTATGATGGACTGCGTAGTACGAAAAAAGAATGGGAGGAGCTCTTAGTTACATATGGAGCAACAAAAAGAGATATTTTTCTTAAATTAAAGTTGCCGTCTGCTCTTCCTTATTTTTTCTCAGCTTTAAAAATTGCAGTTCCGCTTAGTGTTATCGGAGCAGCAATTGGAGAATGGCTCGGTGCACAAGCTGGGCTTGGATATTTCAGTAAGAGAATGATGACGCAGTTAGATGGAGCTGGCGTATTTGCACCTATTGTATTGTTATCATTATTAGCTATTTTCTTCGTCGTAATTATTTCCATATTAGAAAAGAAATTCATTAGTTGGAGGAAGCATTCATGAAATTTTTAAAGCGCATCTTTGTGTTTACATTATTAATTGCAATAATTGCAGGATGTTCGAGTAATTCAGCATCAGACAAAAGTAAAAAAGAGAAAGAAATAACAGTCATGTTAGATTGGTATCCAAATGCGGTACATAGCTTTATCTATGCAGCAATTGAAAAAGGATACTTTAAAGAAGAAGGTGTAAAGGTAAATATTAAATTCCCTTCTAATCCGACTGATCCATTAACGCTGGCAGCAGCAGGGAAGGTGACAGTTGGCTTGTATTATCAGCCAGATGTTGTTATGGCGAAAGCGAATGAGCAAATTCCAGTGAAATCAATTGGGGCTGTCGTACGTTCACCATTAAATCATGTTGTATCACTGAAATCAGCGGGCATTCAATCACCGAAAGATTTAGAAGGAAAAACAGTAGGATACTCTGGAACACCATTAAGTGAGATGTATTTAAAAACGATGGTAAAAGAAGCTGGTGGTAATCCTGATACAGTGAAAGTAGTAGATGTTGGCTTTGATTTAGTACCAGCATTAATTACGAAGAAAGTAGATGCGGTAACAGGGGCATACATTAACCATGAAGTACCTGTTATGCGTCATGAAGGCCATGAACCAGCGTACTTTAATCCAGCTGATTACGGAGTACCAAACTATCATGAGCTTGTGTTTGTAACAGGTGATAAAACGTTGAAAAAAGATAAAGAGGCGTTGCAAGCTTTCTTACGTGGTACGAAAAAAGGCTATGATTTCATGAAGAAAAACCCAGATGAAGCATTGAATATTTTATTAAATCATCAAGAAAAAGAAAACTTCCCACTTGTGCCAGAAGTTGAAAAGGAAAGTATGAACATTTTATTAGAGAAGATGGAAACGAAAGATGAGCCATTCTTATCAGATTCAAAAGAATCTTGGGAGAAACAAAATAAGTGGCTGAAGGACAAAGGAATGACGAAAGAAACCGTCCCAGCCGATGAATTATTCGAAAATATTTTAAAGTAGGCGAATGAATATGAAAAATGAGCTCCACGTAATCTCAAATGGCCATATGCCATTCGAAGAGTTAGTGAATGTAGCGATGCAAATTGAGAGTGAGATTGATTATTTGCATATTCGTGAGCGTGAGAAGAGTACGAAGGAATTATATGAAGGTGTGGAAAGTCTATTAATGGAGGGCTTTCCAGCTTCTAAAATTGTCATAAACGATCGAATTGATATTGCAATTTTATTAAATATTCCTCGTGTTCAACTAGGATATCGAAGTACAGATGTAAAGTCAGTGAAAGAAAAGTTTTCGTATTTGCATGTCGGTTATTCTGTGCATTCGCTAGATGAAGCAATAGTAGCTTTTAAAAATGGAGCGGATTCACTCGTTTATGGCCATGTATTTCCGACAGATTGTAAAAAAGGTGTGCCAGCGAGAGGGCTTGAAGAAATTTCAGACATTGCAAGGTGTTTATCTATACCGATTACAGCAATTGGAGGAATTACCCCAGAAAACACAGTGGATGTTCTTACTAACGGTGTAAGCGGTATAGCAGTTATGTCTGGAATTGTAAGTAATAGTAACCCGTATAGCAAAGCGAAATCTTATAAGGAATCAATAAGAAAGTGGGCGGAAAAACATGTGTGAGAAGTATGATGTAGCGATTATTGGTGGTGGTGTAATTGGTAGTTCAGTTGCACATTTTCTAGCAGAAAGAGGACATAAAGTAGCGATTGTGGAGAAGCAAAGTATTGCATCGGAAGCTTCAAAAGCAGCTGCTGGTTTACTTGGTGTTCAGGCAGAATGGGATGCGTATGATCCGCTATTTGAACTTGCTAGAGAAAGCCGAGCTATATTTCCACAACTTGCAGCAGTTTTACGTGAAAAGACGGGTGTTGATATTGGATATGAAGAAAAAGGAATTTATCGTATTGCTCAAAATGAAGATGAGAAGGAAAGAATTCTTCACATTATGGATTGGCAGCAGAAAACAGGTGAAGATTCTTATTTTCTAACGGGAGACCATGTGCGGGAAAAAGAGCCATATCTATCCGAATCTATTATAGGAGCAGTATATTATCCGAAAGACGGTCATGTTATTGCACCAGAGCTTACGAAAGCATTCGCACATTCTGCAGCGATTTCCGGTGCTGATATATATGAACAGACAGAAGGATTTGATATCCGTATTGAAAATAATAAAGTGACTGGAGTTATTACAAGTGAAGGTATTGTCACATGTGAGAAAGTCGTTATTGCAGGAGGTTCATGGAGCACGAAGTTACTCAGTTATTTTCACCGCGATTGGGGTACATATCCAGTTAAAGGAGAAGTGGTTGCGGTAAGAAGTAGAAAACAACTTTTAAAAGCACCTATTTTTCAAGAAAGATTTTACATTACTCCAAAGCGCGGTGGACGTTACGTAATTGGGGCAACAATGAAGCCACATACGTTCAATAAAACTGTGCAGCCAGAAAGTATAACTTCTATATTAGAGCGTGCTTATACAATATTGCCAGCTTTAAAAGAAGCAGAATGGGAAAGCACGTGGGCAGGATTAAGACCACAATCGAATCATGAAGCTCCTTATATGGGAGAGCATGAAGAAATAAAAGGTTTATATGCTTGCACGGGCCATTATCGAAACGGTATTTTATTAAGTCCTATTTCTGGCCAATATATGGCTGATTTAATAGAAGGAAAGCAAGAGAATCATTTGCTAGATTCATTGCTTTCTAGAAGAGTTTAGAAAGGGGATGGAAGTTTGAATTTAAAAATTAATGGTAACCAAATTGAAGTGCCAGCGAGTGTAAAAACAGTAGCTGAGCTACTTACACATTTAGAGCTAGATAACAGAATTGTTGTAGTAGAGCGTAATAAAGATATTTTACAAAAAGATGATCATACAGATACATCTGTTTTTGATGGAGACCAAATTGAGATTGTAACTTTCGTAGGAGGCGGTTGATTATGTTAAACATTGGACCATTTTCATTTCATTCTAGACTTTTATTAGGAACAGGTAAATTCCCTGATTTTGACGTACAGCAAAAGGCAATTGACGTTTCTGAAGCTGAAATTTTAACGTTTGCAGTACGTCGTATGGATATCTTTGATGCAAAGCAACCTAATTTATTAGAGAAACTTGATGTGAAAAAATATACGTTATTACCAAATACAGCAGGAGCAAAAAACGCTGAAGAGGCTGTTCGTATTGCAAAATTAGCAAAAGCTTCTGGGCTTTGTGACATGATAAAGGTAGAAGTTATTGGTGATGATAGAACGTTATTACCTGATCCGGTAGAAACATTAAAGGCATCTGAAATGTTACTGGAAGAAGGATTTATCGTACTTCCGTATACATCTGATGATGTTGTATTAGCACGTAAATTACAAGAGCTTGGCGTGCATGCGATTATGCCAGGAGCATCTCCAATCGGATCAGGACTTGGTATTGTAAATCCATTAAATTTGAGCTTCATTATTGAACAAGCGACAGTACCAGTTATCGTTGATGCCGGTATTGGTAGCCCAGCTGATGCGGCATTTGCAATGGAATTAGGAGCAGATGGCGTGTTATTAAATACAGCTGTATCAGGAGCAAAAGATCCTATTAAAATGGCACAAGCAATGAAATTAAGTATTGAAGCAGGCCGTTTAGGATTTGAAGCAGGTCGCATTGCACGTAAGCGTTGTGCAACTGCAAGTAGTCCTTTAGAAGGAATGAGCGTAGTTGAATAATCGATATTCTCGTCAAGAACTATTTTCTCCAATTGGAGAAGAAGGACAGCAAAAGATAAGAGAAAAGCATGTGCTTATTATCGGTGCAGGTGCATTAGGTAGTGCAAATGCAGAGATGTTTGTAAGAGCAGGTGTTGGCAAGATAACAATTGTTGACCGTGATTATGTAGATTGGAGTAATTTACAAAGACAACAATTGTATGCAGAGAGCGACGTAAAGAATAATCTTCCAAAAGCTATAGCGGCTAAAAAACGTTTAGAAGAGATTAATAGTGATGTAACAATAGAAGCTCTCGTTCAAGATGTAACAGCTGAAGAGCTAGAAGAACTTGTTATAAATGTTGATGTAATTATTGATGCGACTGATAATTTCGAAACGCGCTTTATTGTAAATGATATATCACAAAAATATTCTATTCCATGGATTTACGGTGCATGTGTAGGTAGTTACGGTCTTTCTTACACAATCCTTCCTAGTAAAACACCATGTTTATCATGTTTATTACAGTCGATTCCGCTTGGCGGGGCAACATGTGATACAGCGGGTATTATATCACCTGCTGTATCTCTTGTCGTTTCTCATCAAGTAACAGAAGCTCTTAAACTGTTAGTAGAAGATTACGAATCACTTCGAGATGGGCTTGTATCGTTTGATATGTGGAAGAATGAGTATTCATGTATGAATGTGCAAAAACTTCGCCAGCATAATTGTCCTTCATGCGGAGAGAATGCATTATATCCGTATTTAAATAAAGAAAACACATCAAAAACAGCAGTTTTATGCGGGCGAAATACAGTTCAAATTAGACCACCTCATAAAGATGAAATGAATTTTGAACAATATAAAGAGTTGTTGGAAGGTCGTGTAAATGATTTAAATATAAATCCATATTTACTATCATTTTCTGTTGAAGACAAGAGGTTAGTAGCCTTTAAAGATGGCCGTGTGCTCGTACATGGAACGAAAGATATAAGCGAAGCAAAAACGATTTATCATCGCTATTTTGGATAGAAAAGGATGAGTGGGATGAAAGTGAATAAAGCTTTAACAATTGCAGGGTCTGATAGCGGCGGCGGTGCTGGAATTCAGGCAGATTTAAAAACATTCCAAGAGCTTGGTGTATACGGAATGACGGCTATTACGGCAATTACTGCTCAAAACACGCTTGGCGTTCAAGGGGTATATCCTGTTCCATTAGAAGGTATTACAGAACAGCTGAATTCAATTGGTACGGATGTAACACCAGATGCAGTGAAACTAGGAATGTTATTTAGTAGTGAAATAATTCAAATTGTTGCAGAACAAATTAAAAAGTTTGGCTGGAATAATATTGTGCTAGATCCCGTTATGATTGCAAAAGGCGGTGCATCATTATTACAGCAAGAAGCAGTTCAAGCATTAAAAGAATATTTATTACCAGTAGCAACTGTTATAACACCGAATGTCCCAGAAGCAGAAGTGTTAACTGGGATGGAGATTCATAATGTTGAAGATAGTAAGGAAGCTGCAAAAATATTGCATGAATTAGGTGCTAAATATGTGCTTATGAAGGGCGGACATGCAGAATATCAAGGGAATGAAGTAATTGATTTCCTCTTTGATGGAGAAAAATTTATTGAGTTTAGAAGCGAGCGAATTCCTTCAAAGCAAACGCATGGAAGTGGGTGTACATTTGCTTCAGCGGTTACAGCAGGACTTGCGAAAGGATACTCAATTGAAGATGCTGTTCAAGAAGCAAAACGATTTATTAGTATAGCAATTGAAGAGCCATTGAATATTGGTAGTGGTCATGGACCGACGAATCATTTTGCGTATAAAGTGAATAGAACGCGTGTATAGATAAGTGAAAAGCCAGTTTTATAACTGGCTTTTTTTCTGTTTACTTTTTCAAAATACAGGAGTAATATATCAGCCAGAATACATTTTTTTGTAAACGCTGAGTCCAATTATATGGAGCGGAGGAACCAATTTGTGCAGTGTCACTAGGGGTGAATCTTTCAAGTTTGAAAGTAGGGCTACTCTCAAAGTCCGAATCCGACAGCTAACTTCGTAAGCGTCTTGAGAGAGGACGGTGCCATGATGGATACATCACTTCATCGATCTGATTAGTATAGGGGAATATCAATCTATGTTTGATTTCTTTTATACTAAGGAGGATGAGGTACATGGAACTAACACTTATTTGTGTTGGAGAAGAAAGTAAGGTAAATAGTTTAAGAGATTTAGTATCATTTCAACATGAGTTAATTATTTTTACAGCAAATGAAGAGATAGCGGCTGAAGTTAGGAATTGTGGGTTTGATTGGACTTATAGCTGCAGTAAGGAGCAGGACTTTACTAGTATTTGTGAGTGTATTAAGAAGGTGATTTTACTAGGGGATGAGCTTCCAATCGTTAGTTTTTTCACAGAACACATTCGCTTTTCTTTTCAAGCACCTATTACTGTTGTTACAAGGAATAAACGATATCCAGCGAGGCTCTATGAAACAATTGGAGCTAAGTTTGTCGTGTTTACAAATTGTGATAATATTTCTTTTTTATTTTTTGAATAGGGCGGGGGAAGAAATGATGAAGGTACTATTACTTGGAGATATAGCAAATCGTTGGGCAGTATCGGTAGAGCGAGTTCAAGAATTGGTTCAGATCGATCCCCTTTTTCCAGGGCCGTATATTATATTACCATCAAAAGATGCTTTGTATTTAGAGGTAGATATTACCGAGTATGAGCAGCTACATGCAGAATTGACACAAGTTTATATTCGCGGGAGAAATTTACGTGCATTTTTACGAGGAGAATAAAGGTTGAATAAAAAAGAGCGAATGCTGAGTGCAACAAGCTATGCACTTCATGTCATTCGCTCTTTTTATTTCATATTTAAAAGGTCATTTTTAAGAAAAGAGAAGAGAAATAAAGAAAATAGATGAAATAATAGTAATAATCTTCAATGTAAGCGTTTAAATGAATGTAAATATTATTATTTTCAGTAATTTACTCCTTTACAAGTGAAATATAGAGGAGTATATTTACTCTCATAAATCATTCATAAAATTTCCAAAAAAACCTAAAATCGCTGAGTTCCAGAAATGGAGCGGGGGAACCAATTTTGTGCATCGTCACTTGGGGTGAATCTTTCAGTTTTGAAAGTAGGGCTACTCTTTAGGCCCGAATCCGACAGCTAACCTCGTAAGCGTTTAGAGAGGAGGTTTACTTTTTGTTGTTCATTTTTTGAACACTGAGTAGAGCTCAGTGTTCTTTTTTAATATTTAAATGGTAAATTTTAACAAAAATAAAGTGAGGGATAGCTATGTTAGATGTTGTAATGGTCGGGATTTTTATTTTATTAGTTGCATCAATGGCAAGTCTTGCAAGTTGGTCAGATAAAGTTGTGAAAGAAGGAAAGCAATCATGATGATTGTCTTATCGGTTATTGTCGCAGCAATTACAGTGTATTTAGTGTATGCATTATTAAATCCAGAGAAGTTTTAATTAGGGGGAATCATTCATTATGATTTGGGTTGCAGTCATTATTACAATGCTCTTGTTTATTTTAGTAGCAAAGCCAACGGGGGTTTATTTAGAAAAAGCTTTTCAAGGTAGCAAAACGCTAGATAAAGTATTTGGGCCTTTTGAAAAATTTATTTTTAAAATTACGGGTGTAAAAGAATACAATCAAACGTGGAAACAGTACGCATTATCATTAGTTTTACTCAACGGATTTATGATTGTTGTTGTATATTTCATTTTCAGATTACAAGGTGTGCTGCCGCTAAATCCAGCGCATATTGAAGGGATGGAGCCTACGCTCGCTTTTAATACAGCGATTAGTTTTATGGCTGATACAAATTTACAGCATTATAGCGGTGAAAATGGTTTATCCTATTTATCACAATTAATCGGGATTACATTTTTAATGTTTGCGGCACCAGCAACGACATTAGCGCTCGTTATGGCTTTTATAAGAGGACTTGCTGGAAAAGAACTTGGTAACTTTTTCGTTGATTTTACGAGAGCGTTAACGAGAGTGTTTCTTCCTATCGCATTTATTGCGGCACTAGTTTTTGTCGCACTTGGCGTACCCCAAACGTTAGATGGGGCGGTTACAGCACAAACGATTGATGGGGCAAAGCAAAGTATATTACGTGGACCTGTTGCATCATTCGTTTCCATAAAGGAACTTGGAAATAACGGCGGTGGATTTTTCGGAGCGAACTCTACGCATCCTTTTGAAAATCCAGGACAAATGAGTAATATTTTGCAAATGATGCTTATGATGTTATTACCAACAGCACTTCCATTTACGTACGGACGAATGGTAGGAAATAAAAAACAAGGTCGCATCCTTTTCGTATCACTTTTTATGGTGTTTTTACTAGGATTTATAACGATTACGACATCTGAACTAAATGGGAATCCGGCATTAAATGGAATGGGTATCGAACATGTACAAGGAAGTACAGAAGGGAAAGAAGTACGATTTGGAACAGTATTTTCTTCATTATACGCAACGGTAACGACAGCTGCTGAAACAGGCGCTGTTAATACGATGCATGATACGTTAACACCAATTGGCGGTTTAGTTCCGCTTGTAAATATGATGTTAAATACTGTGTATGGCGGCGTTGGAGCAGGTTTTGTAAACATTATTATGTATGCAATTATCGCGGTGTTTATATCTGGGTTAATGGTTGGACGGACACCAGAGTTTTTAGGTAAAAAGATTGAAGGTAAGGAAATGAAATTAATCGCGGTCACGATTTTATTTCATCCATTGCTCATTTTAGGATTTTCGGCATTAGCTCTTTCAACAAATTTAGGGACGGATGCTATTTCTCATTCCGGTTTCCACGGTTTGACGCAAGTGGTATATGAATATACATCGTCAGCTGCGAATAACGGATCTGGATTTGAAGGATTAGGAGATAATACACCGTTTTGGAATATTACGACTGGTTTAGTTATGTTTTTAGGACGTTACTTCAGTTTAATTACGATGCTAGCTGTGGCAGCTTCATTGAAAGAAAAAACGGTAGTGCCAGAAACAGTCGGAACGTTCCGTACAGATAATAGTTTATTTGGTGGCATCTTCATCGGAACAATTGTAATTGTCGGTGCATTAACATTCTTCCCAATGTTAGTACTCGGTCCAATTGCAGAATTTCTTACATTGAAGTAATGGAGGGTAAATGATGAGACCGGTAGTAGTAAAAGAAAAACAATTAAATGAGTCCCAAATACATGCTGTAGAAGATGAAGTTAGACAAGCGAAAACGATGGATCGTGATATCGTAACACATGCGATGAAGCAATCCGTTGCGAAATTGAATCCGAAGGTCATGATAAAGAATCCGATTATGTTCGTTGTGGAAATTGGATTTATCATTACGTTCATTTTATCTTTTCTTCCAAGCAGTTCTAGTAGTATACCAGGATGGTTTAATATAACAGTTTCTCTCATTCTATTATTTACAGTTTTATTTGCGAATTTTGCAGAAGCATTAGCAGAAGGTCGTGGTAAAGCGCAAGCCGATTCTTTAAAGCAGTCGAAGAAAGATGTGTTTGCAAATGTAGTAAAAGAAAATGGAGACATTGTCCAAGTTTCAGCAACTGATCTTAGAAAAGGTGACGTTGTTATCGTAAAACAAGGAGAAATGATTCCAAGTGATGGCGAAGTAATCAAAGGATTAGCATCTGTAGATGAATCTGCAATTACAGGTGAATCAGCTCCTGTTATAAAAGAAGCAGGCGGTGATTTTTGTTCCGTAACAGGTGGAACGATGGTCGTAAGTGATGAAATTACAATTGTCATTACGAGTAATCCTGGTGAATCATTTATCGATAAAATGATTTCTTTAGTAGAAGGAGCTGCTCGTCAAAAAACGCCGAATGAGATTGCTTTAAATACAGTATTAACGAGCTTAACTCTTATTTTCTTGATCGTCGTTGTGACGTTGCCGATTTTTACAAATTATTTAGGCTTTCAAATTGATACAGCTGTACTCGTAGCATTGTTAGTATGTTTAATTCCAACGACAATTGGTGGTTTGCTATCAGCGATTGGTATTGCTGGGATGGACCGGGTAACAAAATTTAACGTGTTAGCGATGTCAGGGAAAGCAGTAGAAGCTGCTGGCGATATTAATACAATTATTTTAGATAAAACAGGTACAATTACTTTTGGGAACCGAATGGCTCATACATTATTACCTGTAGGAAATGAAACGATTGAGCAAGTTGGAAAGTGGGCCGCTATTAGTTCTGTTTTAGATGAAACACCAGAAGGTCGATCTGTTATCGAGTATGTGCAGGGAAAATCTATATCATATAATAGAGAACTTGCAGAACAAGGTGAGTTTGTTCCGTTTAAAGCAGAAACGAGAATGAGTGGTGTTGATTTACAAGACGGAACGAAAGTGAGAAAAGGTGCTGTAGGTGCCGTTATTGAATGGGTTGAGTCACAAGGCGGAACAATTCCGAAAGATGTAAATCAAAAAGCAGACTTAATTTCAAAAGAGGGCGGAACACCACTTGTAGTTGCAGTAGATAATCGTATTTATGGCTTAATTTATTTAAAGGATACAGTAAAACCGGGTATGCGTGATCGTTTTGAACAGTTGCGCCAAATGGGGATTAAAACGGTTATGTGTACAGGTGATAATCCGTTAACAGCAGCAACGATTGCAAAAGAAGCTGGAGTAGATGAATTCGTTGCCGAGTGTAAACCGGAAGATAAAATTGCTGTTATTAAAGCAGAGCAAGATAAAGGGAAACTTGTAGCGATGACAGGTGATGGTACAAATGATGCTCCAGCATTAGCACAGGCGGACGTTGGATTAGCGATGAACAGTGGTACGACAGCAGCAAAAGAAGCGGCAAACATGATTGATCTAGACTCGAATCCAACGAAAATTATTGAGGTTGTAGGAATCGGTAAGCAATTGTTAATGACGCGAGGTGCTTTAACGACGTTTAGTATTGCGAATGATATAGCGAAATATTTTGCAATCATTCCAGCAATGTTTACACTTGCGATTCCGCAAATGGAAGCATTAAACATTATGAAACTAACATCACCACTGTCAGCAATTTTATCAGCATTAATATTTAACGCTGTTATTATTCCATTACTCATTCCGTTAGCGATGAAAGGTATTGCATATAAACCGATGAGTTCTAATGCATTGCTTAGCCGAAACTTACTTATTTATGGGCTTGGCGGAGTTATCGTTCCGTTCATTGGAATTAAGGTAATTGATATGATTGTCGGCTTGTTTATATAAGGAAGAGGGGAAAAAGATGGAGAAGAAACAAAGTATACTATCACCAATTATCCGTATTACTTTTACATTTCTAGTGTTGTGTGGACTTGTATACCCACTTATTGTTACTGGTATTGCACAAGCAGTAATGAAGGATAACGCGGATGGAAGTCTAATATATAATGATAAAAATGAAGTGATTGGTTCTAAATTAATTGGTCAAAACTTCACGAATCCACGTTATTTTCAAGGGCGTGTTTCTAGTATTGAATATAAGGCTGAAGCATCTGGTTCAAATAACTATGCACCATCTAATCCAGATTTAGCAAAGCGAGTAGAGAAAAGTATTGCGGACTGGAAGGAAAAAAATCCAGCTGTTTCGGTTACAGAAATACCAATAGATTTAGTGACAAATTCAGGTTCAGGGCTTGATCCTGATATTAGTCCAAAGGCGGCCTCGGTGCAGGTGGATCGCATCTCGAAATTAACGAATATTCCGAAAGAAAAACTTAATCAATTGATTAAAGATCAAACAGAAGGTGCTGCGCTTGGTTTATTTGGAGAGACCCGCGTAAACGTCTTAAAGCTAAATTTGGCATTACAGAAATTAATGAAATAGTAACAGTGCTACCTCAATCTAATGGATTGAGGTAGCGTTGTTTCGAATGAAAGGTAGTGTTTATTTTGTATGCAGATGATTATGAACCGAAGTTTCAAAGGCGAACGCCAGAGGAATATTTAGAATATATTCGTCAGCAAAATCGCGGAAAGTTAAAGCTATATGTAGGAGCAGCTCCAGGCGTAGGAAAAAGTTATAAAATGCTCTTTGATGCAAGGGAAATGAAAAAAGATGGAATTGATATTGTAATTGGTTTAATTGAAACGCATGGAAGAAAAGAGACGGAAGAAGCAATTGCTGATTTAGAAAAAGTTCCTTTGAAAGAAATACAGTATAAAGGAAAGGTATTTTATGAGCTTGATGTGGAAGGAATAAAAAAACGCGCGCCGCAAGTAGTTGTAGTGGATGAACTTGCGCATAGTAATGTTCCTGGTTCTAAACATAAGAAACGTTATATGGATGTGCAGGAATTGTTAGAGGCTGGTATATCGGTATTATCAGCTTTTAATATTCAACATTTAGAAAGTGTTCATGATATTGTAGCTCAAATTACGAATGTAAAAGTAAGAGAACGAATTCCAGATTTTATTTTACAAAAAGCAAATGAAATTCAGCTCGTTGATGCAACGCCCGAGGTATTAAGGAAGAGACTAATAGACGGAAAGATATATAAAGAAGAAAAAATTCAGCAAAGCTTACAAAACTTCTTTACACTTAATAATTTAGGAGCACTTAGGGAATTATCACTTCGAGAAGTTGCGGATGATATGGACGAGAAAATTAGCCAAACAGTAATAGAACCGATTGGCGTAAAAGAAAAAATTCTCGTTTGTGTACAATACAGTTCAACAGCGGAGAAATTAATACGACGGGGATGGCGCATGGCTGATCGGTTAAATGCTGAATTGTACGTATTAAACGTTGAGAGGGAAAATATAGATTCTATTTCAGCTGGAAAAAAGCAGACGATCGAAGAGTGGAAGGCGCTCACGAATCAATTTGATGCAAGTTTTGTATTAGAAGAAGCAAAGGGAAGAAAGCCAGCGGATGTTATTATTGAAGTCGCGAAAAGATTGCAAGTAACACAAATTTTACTTGGGCAATCAGCGAGAACGCGGTGGGAAGAAATTCGAAAAGGTTCTATTGTAAATGAAATTATGAGACAAACAAAGTATATTGATATTCATATTGTTGCGGATCAAAGAGGATAAATAGAGCCGACCTTTTTTGGGGCTCTATTTTGCTTTTTGTACAGAATGAAAACTTAGCATTTTCATTGCATATAAGATTACAAGTAAAAACATAATTGCGCCTAGGAAGAAAATCCAAAAGTAATTTTGGTTAAATAAAAGAAATCCACCTATAAGTGGCCCTGTGCCCATACCAAGATAGCGGATGAAGTTGTACATACCGATAGCTGTTGCGCGTTCTTGTACGAATTCTTCTGTTAATAAAGTGGTGTGAGTTGGCATAGAAAGTCCCATACTAAAACCGTACAAAGATGTAACGATAATGATAAATGGGATATTGATGTTATATGTGAAAGAGAATAAAACGACACATATAATATTGAAGAAACTCGTAATAAATAAAGCTTGCTTTGTTGTGAGGCGTTTTTGCAAAAATTTGTAGCAAAAACTTCCTAGCATGATAGAAAGAGACATTGGTACAAACATAAGACCAATTTTATTTACAGTTAAATGAAATGAATTTGTTAAAATACTCGGTAAAAAAACGAGAAAGCAAAAGTAAATACAAAATTGAATGAAGCCAATAAGAGTAATAGAAAATCCAGTTTTATTTTTTAAGATAAGAGAGTAATTCTTTTGTGCTTTAGATTGTTTAATTATATTTGGCTTTGTTTCTGGGAGTAGTGAAATGTTTATAATTAATAAGATAATGCCAAGTGTAGATAAAAAGAGAAATACAGATAAGTGACCATGTATACTGCCAAGATAACCACCTATGAGAGGAGCCATTGCAGGTGCGAGGGCAAGTAACATTTGGTATAGGCTCATCGCTTCTCCGCGTTCTTTTCCTTCAAATAAATCGCCGATAATCGTTGCTGAAACTACAGGTATAGCCGCTATTCCTATAGCTTGAACAGCTCTAAAAAAGAGAAATAAATAAATGTTTGCCGAAAAAGCACATCCGATTGAACCAATTGTACTAATGACCAAACTAGGAATAAGGACAGATTTTCTTCCTTTTGTATCAATTAAAGGTCCATATACGAGCTGCATAATTGCAAGAACGAATGTGAAAAGTGAAACGGTTATATTTACAAGATAAAGAGAAGTGTGAAAAGAATTTTGAATCATCGGTAAGATAGGTGTGTAAATATTTTGCGCGAAGGAACCGAATAAGGCACTAATACAGACAACATATAAAATAAAAGTTAGTTTAGAGTTTTTCATCATGTTAACCTCCTTGTGAATTAGTTTCCTTGGAAACTAAATTTATTTTAACATGATTTTCTTACTTGTAAAGATGAAAAAATGGTTTTAAAATGGTATATAGTTAAATTGTTTCTTTGGAAACTTAGGAGGCGAACGGATTGAAGCATGCAACGAAGCAAATGGAAATACTTTCGGACATTCGTACACTTTTGCATAAAAAAGAAGAACATTTAAAACGACAAAATGAGAAGTTTCTTCGTGAGACAGGCGTAAGTAGTATGTCTTTATCTGAGTTACATGTAATCGAATGTATCGGAAAAAATGGTTTGATGAATGTAACGGCAATTACGACAGAAATGGGCATGACGAAGGGAGCAATCTCTAAAATTTGTACAAAGTTGTTTCAAAAGCAATTCGTTGAGAAGATGCAAATGTTAGATAATCAAAAAGAAATCTTCTTCAGCTTAACGGAGAGTGGGAATGAAATATATAAAGCTCATGAAAAATTGCATAAGCAAGCTGAAGAAAAGTGGTTGTTACTTTTAGATGGATATACGAAAGAAGAGCAAGACTTTATTCAAAGGTTTATAAAGGATGTCTCCGGTCATTTGGAAATATAATTGGAAGAAAAAACTCCTTTTTCTCAAGACTTTTAAATATAATTTCTGAAAGAACTCATATATAATAGAAAAAGATACTTAACATGGTGAATAATTAAAGAGTCAATATATATAGAGGAGAGAGTAACATGCTTGAAAATACGGGGTTAGTATTAGAAGGCGGCGGTATGCGTGGTGTATACACGGGCGGGATATTAGAATACTTTATGGAACAAGATTTATATTTTCCATATGTAATCGGTGTATCAGCTGGTGCTTGTCATGCAGCGTCGTATCTTTCCAGACAAAGAAATAGAAATAAAACGGTCAATATTGATTATGCATCACATCCGAAATATTTATCGTATAAAAATTTATGGAGAAAACGTCAGCTATTTGATATGGATTTCATTTTTCATGAAATTCCAGAAAAGCATGTGCCGTTTGATTTTGAAACATACTTTAATAGCCCAGAACGTTTCCTTGTAGGAACGACGGATTGTGAAACAGGACAGTCTGTTTATTTTGAAAAAGAAGGAACGAATGATGATGCACTAAATTTATTACAAGCGTCTAGTTCATTGCCTTTCATTGCACCAGTAGTAAATTATCGTGGTAAGCAACTGTTAGATGGCGGGATTTCTGATCCAATTCCAGTTCGTAAAGCACAGGAAGATGGATTTAAAAAATCAGTCGTAATTTTAACGAGAAATCATGGTTACGCAAAGAAAAAATCAAGATTTGGGTGGATTGCTGCGAAAGCTTATAAAAAATATCCGAACCTTGTGAACACGATGCTAAATCGTTATGAAGTGTATAATGAAACACTTCACTATATTGAAAAAGAAGAACAAGCTGGGAATTTATTTGTTATTCGTCCAGAAGTACCGCTTCAAGTAGATCGTATGGAAAAAGATACAGCAAAACTACAAAATCTATATGAGCAAGGCTATGAAGATGCAAAGAGACAGTTTGCAGATTTGCAGGCGTTCTTGCAAAAATAAATATTAGGCTGCGGAGAAGAATTTCTCTGTAGCCTTTTTATATTGCTTTTAAAAAAGGAAAATAGAGCATCGAATTTCGATGCTCTACTTTTTATGTATAAAAAAATCCCTCTTTATGAGGGATTTTAATGTGGTAAGAATATCAATTGATAAGCAAACAAAATTCCAAATACATACACAAGTGGGTGAACAGCACGGAATTTACCTTTTGCCACTTTCATAAGTGGGTATGAAATAAATCCAAGTGCGATACCTGTTGCGATACTTGATGTAAGTGGCATGCTTAAGATTACTAAAAATGCTGGGAATGCTTCATCAAATGCGTCCCAATCGATGTGGCGAACTGAACCCATCATAAGACTACCAACGATAATTAATGATGGAGCAGTAATAGCTGATACACCAGAAACAGCACTTACTAATGGTCCGAAGAATGCTGCTAATGCGAATAGAACAGCTACTGTAACAGTTGTTAAACCAGTACGACCACCAGCTGCAACACCAGCAGATGATTCAATGTAAGCTGTTGATGGTGTCGTTCCGAACATAGAACCAATAGTTGCTGAGAATGAGTCAGATAGAAGAGCTCGTCCTGCTTTTGGAAGCTTTCCGTCCTTCATAAATCCACCTTGTTGTGCAACGCCAAGTAATGTACCTGTTGTATCGAATAGTGTAACAAGGAAGAATGAGAATACAACGCCGTATAATCCGTAGTTAATTACGTCAGATACAGCAGTAATTGGATTTGAAACGATAATTCCTTCTGGTAATCCAGGCATTGATGTAACACCGTTTGAGAATGTTAATTGTCCTGTGAAGAAAGCGATAATACCAGTTAATAACATCCCGATAAATAGTGCGCCATTTACATTTAAAGACATAAGGACAATTGTAATTCCAAGTCCAGCTAATGCTAGTAGTACTGGAGCAGAGTGAAGATCACCAAGTCCAACTAAGTTTGCATCATTTTTTGTAACGATACCTGTTAAACGTAAACCGATAAAGGCGATAAATAGCCCGATACCAGCAGTAATTGCATGTTTTAAGTTTTCAGGAATTGCTTCCATTAATTTTGTACGGAAAGATGTAAATGATAGCAAAATTAAAATCATACCTGCTACGAATACAGCAGAGAATGCAATTGCGAAAGTCATGCCTTCATGCGCTTTTACAACAGAGTAAGAGAAGTAAGCATTTAATCCCATACCTGGCGCGATTGCGATTGGTAAGTTTGTAAAGATTGCCATAAATAATGTTCCGACAACAGCAGCAATAATTGTTGCTGTAAATGCTTGTTCAAATGGAACACCTGCATCTCCAAGGATAACAGGGTTTACGACAATGATATATGCCATTGTTAAGAAGGTAATAATACCTGCCATAATTTCAGTTTTAATAGAAGTTTTATGTTTTGAAAGGTTAAACATATAAACATCCTTTCTGTTTACGAATAATTTTCACAACAGTTATATATAATATTCGTTTTTTATCTATTTTGCAATAGTTTTGCATAAAAAGTTTATAACAATTCATATTTTGTGTCTTAAATTCGAATATTAATCGTAAAACGATGTGTGAATTTCAGCTTTTTATTGTGCACATGCTAAGGAAAAGGAGTTGAAAGAAGCTATGCCACAACAAAAAAACTTTATAACAATGCCTGCGCAACATCAAAATAAGCAGCCAGGTATTGAATCATTAATGAGCCCCCTTCCGCAGTTTGAAGATGCAAACTATAAAGGAAGTGAAAAGTTAAAAGGGAAGAATGTGTTAATTACGGGAGGGGATAGCGGAATTGGACGAGCAGTTTCCATCGCTTTTGCAAAAGAGGGAGCAAATGTTGCGATTGCTTATTTAGATGAGGAAGAAGATGCAAATGAGACGAAACAACGTGTTGAAAAAGAAGGTGTAAAGTGTGTATTGTTGCCGGGGGATTTGAGTAATGAACAGCATTGTAAAGATATTGTGGAAGAGACCGCCCGGCAGTTAGGTAGTTTAAATATTTTAGTTAATAACGTTGCACAGCAATATCCGCAGCAAGGGCTAGAGTATATTACAGCAGAACAGCTAGAAAAAACATTTCGTATTAATATTTTTTCTTATTTTCACGTTACGAAAGCAGCCCTTTCTCATTTGAAGAAAGGGGATGTCATTATAAATACGGCATCTATCGTTGCATATGAAGGAAATGAAACGTTAATTGATTATTCCGCAACGAAAGGAGCAATCGTAGCTTTTACAAGATCACTTTCTCAATCGTTAGTGCAAAAAGGGATTCGGGTAAATGGTGTTGCACCAGGCCCGATTTGGACACCGCTTATTCCATCGAGCTTTGATGAGAAGAAAGTCTCTCAGTTTGGGAGCAATGTTCCGATGCAAAGACCTGGTCAACCATATGAATTAGCGCCGGCATACGTATACTTGGCATCTGGTGATTCATCCTATGTTACTGGGCAAATGATACATGTAAATGGGGGCGTTATTGTAAATGGATAGTTTTCATTTATAAGAGCAAAGTAATGTTAATTCCACTTATTATAGGGAGCGCTAGGGGGGATATAGCTGAAAAAGTTATGTTTCATCATACTATTATTTTTCATCCTACCGGTTAGTGCTTTTGCTAATACAGATCATTTAATATTAGTAAATCTTACGACGAACCAGTTGTCTTTTTTTGAAAATGGAAATTACACAAAAACATTTCCAGTAACGACTGGAAGAGATCGTACACCTACGCCTGAAGGTAATTTTTGTATTATAACTAAATTTAAAAATAAAGAATACCATCGAAAAAAAATACCTGGGGGTGCACCGAATAACCCTCTTGGTACGAGGTGGCTTGGACTAGATAAGAATGAATATGCAATTCACGGGACGAACCGGGAATGGACGATTGGAAGTAGGGAATCAAATGGCTGCATTCGTATGCATGACAGGGATATACAATGGTTATATGACCGAGTACAATTACAAACAAAAGTAATCATTTCTCGTTTTCATACGAGCCCCGAATATGAAGCGAATAAGCTTGGTTATCGCGTTGTGAGCTGGAATGGTCGAAAAATAGAAGAAGAACAAATTGGAGTACTTACGCTAGTAGACCGCGCGGATATATATTGGCAAGAACCAAATGGACAGTTAACGAAAGTGAAAACGGTATTGCCAAATGAAAGATATCCAGTGTACTCAAAACGAAAAGATGGAATATATTATATAGGAAACAATTCGTATATTATAGATGAAACAGGAGAGAAAGTTCGTTACGAGCAAATTCCTTCTTCGATTTTAAGTAATATATATAAACGGAAATACAATGTTCCGTAATGGCTACCGTATTATAGACGGTAGCTTATTTATACTTGGAGTTTAACTGCAACTATTGTATTTTGCTGAATATAATACAGTACAGATAGGGGGCGGTTATATTATGAAAAGTGAATTTGCGTTTAAAGTTTTCTTAGTAACAACCTGTTTATTTATCGTGTATTTATATGCGTTTCTCGTCTTTTCTTTTTATGTTCCATATGTTGATTTAATATTGTTCTTCGGATTTATTTGGGCGTTTGTGAAAGCGAGGGAAGGAGAGAAGAGTATATATCGGCGCATTACCCTATGCGGGACGGCCGTTCTCGTTATTTTGTACTTTTTTATTATGCATGATTTTTGGAGAGGAATGTAAAAAAAGCATACGATTAATCGTATGCTTTTATATCTGTTAATGATGGAAGAGAGGCAATTGCACCGTAATTTGTACATGTGATAGCGCCTACTTTATTGGCAAAGGAGATAAATGCTGTTAAGTCTTTGAAATGATACGAAAGTGTATGTTCACTTTGGGCAATCTGATATAACATTGCTCCAACGAAAGCATCACCAGCACCAGTTGTATCGACTTGTTGAATGGAAATAGAAGAGACAATAGTTTGACCTTCATTTGTCGCAAGAAGGGTACCGTCTTTTCCAAGTGTAATAGCTACTACTTTTGCGCCATAATTTAATAATTTGAGTGCAGCTTGTTGTAAATCACTCTCTTTAGAGAGCATAGTAGCTTCCTCTTGACTTACTTTTACGAAGTGTGCATGTTTTATAAAGGTTAGACAATCTTGAGAGAATTGTTCTGTATTTGTAATGAGTGCACTTCGATAATTTGGATCAAAAGAAATAAAATGGCCTTTATCTTTCGCATATTGTAACAACTGAAAATACGTTTCTTTTAATGGGCTTGATAGTAAAGCTGTCGCTGAACCGAAATGTATTAAATCATTCGTTTGTATTTTTGATAAATCAATGCTATTGAATTGATATTCACCATCTGCACCACGCATAAAAGTAAAATCACGTTCGCCATCTTGATCGATGGATACGAATGCAAGTGTTGTTTGTTTATCTTTTATGAGCATGGATGTATCGACTTGCGCACGCTGTAAAGTTTGTTCAAGAAACTCACCAAATGGGTCGTTTCCTACTTGCCCCATAAATGTAGCGTGTCCACCTAATTTTGTAATCGCAGCAGCAACGTTAGCGGGTGCTCCACCAGCTTTTTTTTCGAAATCTGAACCGTTTACTAAAGAAACGTTAGTATTTCGGCACACAAAATCAATTAATAGTTCACCTATACAAAAGACATTTCTCATACAATCCCTCTTTTCAGCTTATATTGTGTGATGGTAAAGCTTAGTTTTGCATCTGAAAAGATTGCGATATGATGTTTCATGTCTTTTCGGGGAAAAACTCGGGACGTAAAGACTGTTGAACCATCGTATAAGAAAATTTCCACGATGCTTTTATCTACAAATATTTGTAGTTCTATCGTATCTTGAATATTGATTTTTTTACAGCGTTCAAATCCATATTCTCCGCCAAATTGATGGTAGAAGTTGCCCCTGTCTATAGAAATAGTACCTTGTTCCCGATTAAATGTAATGGGGAAACATTCCTCCTCATTGTGGAAGAGAGAAAGACCAAAACGCTTTGCATCTTCTGTTTTAAGTGTAACAATTAATTCATAGGAGTCTTCATCATCAAGCGTTGATAATACATTTAATCCAGCTGTTATATCTCCTGAAATGTCTTTTTTTGTTGTTCGTAGTTTTGTTAATTCTGAAACTGGTTTTTGTTTTAAGATGTTATCTTCTAATGTTAATTCACGTGGAAGTGTTAGGCAATGAGCCCACATATAATCATCAGAAGGATATGTGATTTCACTTGATCCTGCCCAAGCAAACAATAGGCGACGACTAGTAGAGTCTTCTAAAGTTTGAGGGGCATAAAAATCGAATCCTTTATCAGCTTCGTAATAGGAATCAACATGGAAATATAAATTTTTAATATCGAAATGGCCTATAGCATAAACGACATTGTATACATTGTGAAAGTTTTCTCCGTCTTTTTCAATTCCTTGCGGTGAAAAGAGAAGTACATCTTTCCCTGATAATTGGAAGTAATCGGGGCATTCCCACATAAATCCGAATTCTTTTAAGTTTGTTGTAATTTCGCCTTGGAAATGCCAATTGTATAGGTCTTGTGATTTGTATAGTAATAGAGTTCCTGTTTTATTTTCACGTTGGGCACCGAGTAACATATAGTACATATCATTATGTTTCCAGACTTTTGGATCACGTACATGTTTTGTATATCCGTCAGGAATTATATCAATAACAGGATTATTACTATATTTCGTCATCGTATATTGTGAATCCATTGTTGCCATACATTGTTTTGCATCACGGGAATCATCAGGCTTTTTTATATTCCCTGTATAAAGTAGATGAAGAAGGCCATCTTTTACGATAGCACTACCAGAATATGCACCGTGTGATTCATAGCTTTCAGTAGGGATGATGGCTACAGGCATACGCTCCCAGTTAATAAGGTCTTTTGACCTCACATGCCCCCAATGCTTCATTCCATGAATGGGACCAAATGGATACCACTGATAAAAAACGTGATATTCATCATTGTAGTATGATACACCGTTAGGATCATTCATTAATCCAAATGGTGGGTGGATATGATAAATTGGTTTCCATGAATCTTGGTTTGCAATTTCATATAAAGAATGTAATTCGTCTTTATTAGATTGCAGTATTGTTTTATATTTTGACATAGGTTTTCACCCCGTTATTATTTACTTTCTTTATATAAAATGAATGTGGCAACAAAAGCAGTGATAACTGCAATAGCGAAACCAATTATATAGTGAATCATGTTCATCATGCCAAGAGGTGCAACAATTGTAAGCATCGGAATACCTGTTAAACCGTATGCATTAGCCGCTACTTGCATCCAAACAACGTAAGCGCCTCCAATTGCGCCGCCAATAGCTGCTGCAATAAATGGTTTACCAAGTTTTAAATTGACACCAAAAATAGCTGGTTCTGTAATTCCTAAAAATGCTGAAGCTGCTGCTGGAATTGCAATTTCTTTCGTTTTTTTGTTTTTTGTTTTGAAATAGACAGCTAAAGTAGCACCGCCCTGTGCAACGTTCGCCATTGACCAAATAGGGAGTAAGAAATTGACACCGATATCTTTATTTGCGAGTAAGCCCGCTTCAATAGCGTGGAAGCTATGATGTAAGCCAGTAAGAACGATTGTTGAATACAATCCACCGAATATAAGTCCAGCTACTGGTCCTGCAAATTGATAAATTGTATTTAAAAGGTACGTAATGCCGTCACCGATTTTATATCCAATTGGTCCGATAATAATAAGTGATAAAAAGCCAGTTATAATAATTGTTAAGAATGGTGTAACTAATAAATCTAAAGAGTTCGGAACACGTTTTCGAAGTTCTTTTTCAATTGTACTCATAACATATACACATAATAAAATAGGTAAAACAGTACCTTGATAGCCAATCATATCAATATCCATACCAAGGAAATGTAAAACAGTGGGTTTTGCATTTGAAAGAGTCCAAGGATTTGTTAAGTTTGGGTGAGTTAATATACCACCAACAACTGCACCTAAGAAAATGTTTCCACCAAATTCTTTAGCGGCACTAACTCCAATTAAAATAGGTAAAATGATGAAAGCTGCACTTGAGAACATATCAAGTAATTGGATAAGTGAGTGATCTCCAGGAACTAATTTAAACGCTTTCAACATTCCGAGTAGACCCATAAGTAAACCGCTTGCGACGATAGCTGGAATAATTGGAACAAAAATATTAGATAGTGTCTTTGCTAGGCGGGCGATAGGATTCATTTTTTTCTTAGGTATATCGTTTGATGTTGTAGAATCTAGTTCGGCTATTCCAATTAGTTTTGAGAATTCATCATATACTTTGTTTACTATGCCAGTTCCAAAAATAATTTGATATTGCTCGGTCGTTGCAAAAGCACCTTTTACTCCATCGATGTTTTCGATTTCTGCAGCGTTTATTTTCGTATCATCCTTTAATATAAGACGAAGGCGAGTCGCGCAATGTGTGGCACGAACAATGTTTTCCTTTCCACCAATATTCTGTATTACTTGAGTTGCAATTTGTTTCATATCCATAAAAATTCCCCCTTACTATAAATTTCCTTTTGTGGAACCGGTTCCGCAAAAAGTTAAAATAAAAAACAGGGAAATGATGTTGAAAATCCTGTTTTTAAAATGTGGAACCGGTTTTAATTTTATTATAGAGCGCCTTTATATTTTGTCAACGCTTTCTTGGATTTTTAATGTATAACGAGAGTGTAATATTTTTGGTATAGTTTTGTTTTCAACAAGCTGTGAAAGAGAAGTGGCAGCAAGCTTTCCAGCATACTCATAGTCAAACGCAATTGTCGTTAAACTAGGGTGTACCATTTCTGAAATATCATATCCACCGAATCCTGTTACAGAAATATCACCTGGTACAGAAAGAGAGTGGGAGTGAATGACTTTCATTGCGCCAAGAGCGATGTTATCTGTAGCACATACGATAAGAGTTGGGCGATTATTATCTAAAATATGTTGTACTTGTTTCATGGCATCTTCTATGCGGAAAGTTGTTTCGTAATATGAAACGTTGCAAGTCGGTTCTAAATTTTCAATTGCTTTTTGAAAACCATTTTTTCGATTTATTCCAACAGAAATATCATCTTTTTCTATCCCTAAATAGGCAATATGTCGATGGCCTTGCGATAAAACGTATGCCCCTAACTCATAAGCTGCATCATAATCATCGTGAACGAGGCAATATTGATCTTTATATTCTTGCCCGACGAATAAAATAGGGATGTTTGAATTAGCCATAATTTTTTGATGTTCATTCGTTAATGTTTTTGTTAATAAAATAATGCCAGCTACCTTTTGTTTTATAAAGTTTTCAATTGCTTGTATTTCAGTTCCGGTTGTTTGATTTGCATTTGCTACAAGCATTTGATAGTTATTTTCCTGTAATGTTTTATCGATCCCGATAAGTGTTTTCATTGTAGCGAAGGAGTCTAATCGGGGGATGATGACACCAATTAAATTTGTTGTTTTTGCTTTTAAACTTTGAGCAAATGTATTGGGAGAGAAATTTGTTTCCTGAATAATACCTTCGATTTTAAGTTTTGTTTTATCACTTACATATCCGCCGTTTAAGTAACGAGAGACTGTGCTTTTTGCAACTCCAGCCAATTTGGCGATATCTGCAATTGTTTTAGCCATAGTATTCCACCTTCGTATTCATAAAAATGTTAACTTTATTATAGGGAGAATTAGAGATGACGTAAACCAGAAGAGAGAAAGAAAAAACCACCTCACGTATATGAGGTGGAATAATTGTTAATATCTAGGCTTAAATGTATGACAACAAGTCTCTACACTCGTTGCTACAGAACTTTCTAGCGTTTCGTTTGTTAAAACAGCAGCTGTATATGAATCATTTTCAGTTTGACCAGTTTCATCTGCATCAGGCTGAACGATGATCGCACTTGCTTGACAAAAGTTACCTTGTCCCCAAAAAGAACAGTTGGAAACAGAACATCTTACTTCTGGCATAAAACCCCCTCCTTATACATTAGTGTGGGATTTTACGCCCATTTCATGTGTAGAAGGAGTTTCCTTTTCTCGTTACTTTTTCGTTTGCTCAAGCCATTCTTTTAATTTGTCTTTCGGCTGTTCACCGCTAATACGGCTCACTTCTTTGCCATCTTTAAAATGAATGATTGTTGGTGTACCTTGAATTTTATATTCATCCCAAGGAACATCTAATTTTTCAATATCCATAACTTTCATATCAACGTTCAAGTCTTTAGCCATTGGCACTACGACAGGAGATAATTTTTGGCAATGAACGCAAGATGTTTGATAAAAGTATACTGTTTCTTCTTTTTTCTCTTTTAAGTTCTTTTGAAGATCTGAAAGAGAAATTTTATTTGTGTAGTAGTCAGGGCCATCTGTTTGACTACCAGTAGCATTATCAATTTTTTGGCTAGTTGAAGCGTTTTTTTCTTCCATTTGTGTTACAGCGAAAATTGCCGCAAACAAGGCGATAATAATACCACCAAATATAAGCATTTTTTTCATTCTTTCATCTCCTTATTTGTTTTTGATGACAATAAAGCTACAAACAGCGATTGTAATAAAGCCGATAAGTGCTAAAAACGGGATTGTCACAAAGCCGAACCAGTTTATGTATTCTCCCGTACATGGTACACGTCCACAAGCTGCCCCAGCAGCTGAAAATGCTGCGACTTTTTGAATTGCATAGTGATATAAAGAAATACAAGCACCAATACTTGCAATTGGTAAAGAATAACTTGCAATGCGATAATCTTTCTTTGCTACAGCGATACCAAGCCATAAAACGAATGGATACATAAAAATACGTTGATACCAACAAAGAACACAAGGCTCAAATTTCATGATTTCGGAAAAGTACAGACTTCCTAGTGTAGCGATAAAAGAAGCTCCCCATGCGGTAAGTAAAGCATATTCTTGCTTTTTTTCTCGTCCCATATTTTATACCTCTCTTATAATAGTTACATACTAAATTATAGTATGAAGTGGTATGGAAAAGAAAGAAAAAATATGTTTATCAATAAAAGTTTTATAAGGAGAAACTTTTATTGATATAAACATTTTAAAAAAGCGCCATTCTCCGGAAGAGAATAGCGCTATATTTTACATTTGAATTTGTTCTACTTCTTCTACATGCGACTTTTGGGATGCATGGTCAATATATTGAAATAGGAGCTGCAATTGTTTATCAACTTCTGGTAGTTCCTTGCTGTATTGATAAGCGTGTAAAAAATGCTCAATACGCTTAGAAAATAATTGATCGTTCGTTTGAACCATGAGAACGAGTAATTTATCCCAATTACAGCAATACGTGTAATAGAGAGCTTTATCATAGTCGTTATATGTTTGCACTGTGTACCCTCCTTACCGAGAGTTATATATAGTGTGTGATAAGTAAGGAGAAATACACTTGAAAGAATTTGTTAAGAAAAAAAGTGAATGAAAAGAAAAAACGAGGAGTTTCCTCGTTTTTTAAGCTTTTGGCATTGGCGTAGGTGTTGGTTTGCCATAGCCTTCTTTATATTTATTATCGATATAGTTACGAATTTCTAGCGTTGATTTTCCTTTTTGTTTCATGGAAGCAGATTCAACTGCGATTTCTAGGCAATTGACGCAAGTCGTTGCGTGGGAATCCCAAACAACTTCACCATTCTTTTTAATTTCACGGATAAAGCAGTTTTTATTATTTTTATGTCCTACACTTTCGCCGCAACCACAATAGCATGGAATCCAATCTAATAGCTCTACATTTTGTCCAGCCACGGTGTAGATATCTTTCATTTGTGGATCAAGCTTATCTAGGAAGGTCGGAAGTGTGTCGACTCCTTTTGTTTTCTCTTGAATGTCAGCTTGCTGAGTGTGCGATGCGTGGTCATGTTCTTCTTTTTTTGATTCAGAAGATTTTTGGTCATTTGTACCAGTACTTCCGCATCCAGCAAGAATTAAGCTTAGTACTGCAAGTAAAGAAAATACATACTTTTTCATTCGCTTGTCCCCTTTACAAATGTATTAATCAAATTGTATCAGAGATTACGGTGTATCGGTTGAAGATTTTTTTGACTGATTTTTGAAGCGCCACCTTAGCGAATGAACTAGAAATAAAATTGGGATATAAGCGTATACAATATACAATCCCGCTTGAGATAGTACAGTATTTAATGCGTTGATACTTTCCCGATTTTTAAAAAATAAAGAAGCTGTAAAAACGATGAAAATAAAAAATGGTAGTGTAAATTTAAATGAAATATGAAAGGAACGCTTCATCGTTTGACATGATGACCAAATAGTTAAACAAAGATTCGGCAAAATTATTAAAAACCAAACAAAAATAATAATATATTCGAACCGTTGAATAAAAGGAACTTTAATTATTTTTAACATCGTTAAAGTAGGCCAAATAGTGTGATTCAATTGTCCTTCACTATAATACATAAATGATACAATAGCTAAAACTACATAAATTAGAGTGCTAAAAACAATCCCTGCGTGAGCCCATCTTTTTAAAGATTTTCCTTTTTCAATAAAGGGATAGAAGATAAGAATTGTTTCAAATCCGAGAAATTCTAATGCAGATTGTTTTGCTGACACAAGTATGTCGAAAGGGGAATGCGTAAAAATAGGTAAAATATTACGAAAATGTGCATACTTCATCGGATAGACTAAAAAGAATACAACGAACATAGGAAGAACAATACCCCAAAAACATATCCCTGTCACAGAACGGAAGCCACCTTTTATAATGTAGTAAGTGACCAATAAAAACATTAGGGTAAGTTTCCATAACTTAATGGTAGGAAAGATCCAAACTTGTATTACTTCCATATATGTACGAAGAACAGTAAGGCAAAATAATAAGCAATAGAGAGTGAAAATTACAGAAAATATAGAGCCAATCCATTTTCCAAAGGTTGTTGTATGAATGCTAATTAAATCTCCGTCTTTTTCAAGCATTTTTAACATACAAAACAGTACAATATGAGTTGCAATACCTGCAATAATAAGAGAAATCCAAGCATCATAACCTGCATTTTTCAAAATTACACGTTGATATCCGAGAATTCCTATTCCGATTTGGAGAGAATGCAATAAAATAAATGCAAAATATGGAGAGACAGTTTTTGTTTTATTCATTGTATTCATTGCTCATTTCACCTCACTATTCCCCGATTCCAGATTGTACAATATTAAGATCTAAATTTATATCCACCGCTACATTTTGATACATATTTCGAATTTGTTTTATATTCCATTTTCTCGTATGGCTTCTAATTTCATCTCGTATTCCTAAAGGATCAATTTTCTTTTCTTGAAATTGTTTTATTAAATCTTCACAGTCTTTTTCAACATTTCGTTCAATTTGTTTTTTTATATAGTTGATATTTGTTTTTTTTCTTAGATCAATCCAATTTGGAGAGTTTTTAATTAATCCATTTAATTTTAAATGGATTTTTACTTTTGGTATGTCGCCAGTTTGATCTATATCATACTTATTTTCCCCAGCTAAGTTTTGTATAACAACCATACCTTTATGTTTATCCTTTGTTATCGCTGCTTCGTAACGTCCATTTTTCGTAGGGTTAATAAGTAATTTTGCTAAAACAGAATGTCTTTTATCCGTATACATAACGACTTTATCGCCTTTTAAAAAAGCAAGTCCTTTGACAGCGACGGAATGATTATCGTCCATTTTAAGATAAGGGACATAGGCATCACATACAGAAGAGTAGTAATTATATAAAAAAATGTCTAATGCGGTTTGTGGAATGTTCTCATTTCGGATATTTTGTTCAAGTAAATCAGCAATGTATAAAGATCCATTTTTTTTTCCGTAATTTAAAAGTTCCTCAGCTGATCCATCTACAATTGCTAGTTGTACATCGCGCCCGATATTTGGGTCACGTTGTAAGTTAGTAATAATCTCTCCCATTCCGCGTTCTCCTAGAGCCTTTCCAAATAGGACGACACGCATTTGACCTACAACGACATTGTGAGGTGATTTTGCATTTAATCGTGAAGCGATTGTCTCAAGTGAACGGGCAGATGTTGATTGAGTTTCTGGTTTAGACTTTACACCATGTGTGTACTCTGGGAAGAGAATAGTTCCTTGGAATCTTTTGTTTTTTGTGATGTCAAATCCAGCGACATGAATAATACGCTGCGTATCTACTATATACGTTTGTGTACAGCCAGTTTGTAAAATGAAGAAGATAATGATAATAAGGTGCAATAAAATTTTCTTCATTCATTCTCACCATCACGTTTTTGCTTCGATTTGTTTGGATTGTAGCGCCATTTTGATTTTGGTCTAAGAAAAGAAGGTCTTTGTGCCGTTTGACTAAATGGTAATCGAAGAAAACCTTCTGCTGTACCTAAACCACGAAATGGATATAAAGGTAACAAATAAGGTGATCCAAGCGATTTTAATTTAATTAAATGAGCTAAAATAAATACAAATCCGACAGCGAGGCCTAATCCTCCGAATGCACCGGCTAAAAGAATAAGCGGAAAGCGTAACAACCGGATAGTAGAAGACATCTTTACTGTTGGTGTTGTGAAAGATGCAAGAGCAGATAAAGCAACTGCAATTAATAAAATTGTACTTGTCAAAGCTGCCTCCACGGATGCTTGGCCAATTACAATCCCCCCAACAATTCCGATTGTTTGTCCGACTTTTGTCGGTAAACGCGCTCCAGCTTCACGGAGCAATTCAATTGTAATTTCTAAAAAGAGTGCTTCTAGAATAGGAGGAAAAGGTACGTTAGCTCTCGAGAAAATAATAGGACCTAGTAAATCGGCAGGGATCATTTGATAATGATATGTTAAAGCCGCTGTATAAATAGCGGAGGAAAAAAGAGAAAATATAGCTCCGAAAAAACGAATAATACGAAAGAACGATCCAATCATCCACGGTAAATAATAATCTTCTGGTGAAATGAAAAAATCCAGTAACGTTGTTGGTCCTGATAAAGCATATGGAGAGCCATCTGTTAAGATTAAAACTTCCCCATTAATTAATGCAAATACAGCTCGATCTAATCGTTCTGTAGGTAATAGAACAGGAAAAGGTGAATTGCTATTATCACTAATAAATTGCTCAATCATAGTTGAATCAAATGGGACATCAAAGTCAATGTCTTCTAGCCGTTGAATTGCGGTGTTGACAAATTGTTCATTTGTAATTCCTTCTATATAAGCAACTGCTACTTTCGTTTTTGATATAGATCCGACGGTAACTTCTTTAAAAATGAGTTGCTCCGTTACGATATTTCGGCGTAATAAGTGGATATTTGTATCAAGATTTTCAACGAAACCGATTTTAGGCCCGATTACACTATACTCATTTTCTGTATCGTTATATAATCGTTTTCCTAAAACAGTACTTTCGGCACGAATTAAAGCATATTGATCAGGATTCGAATTGTTTTTTAAGCGTATTAAAATATATCCACCTAATAATTTTTCACGAATATCATCAATAGAAGGGGAGGTAATAATGTCTTCAATAGAGATGATATTACATAAATCAGAGATGTTTTGGATTTGTTCCGATTCTTTTTTTATAGGAGTTAAAATAAATTGTTTAATAATAAGTGCTTCCACGACAGATTTATAATAAAACAAGCACAACGTTTCATCTTTAAGTATGTTATAAGAGACAAAATCGCTTGATTCTTTCATGGTTTTTATAAATTCTGGGATAGAACAAAGTGTTTTTGTATTAGTCTTTTTTGATTTTTTAGATGATAAACCGAACATTTTCTCACCCCTAACATATATCATTTACTTGTGTTAGTTTTTGGGAAATACGGGAATTTATACTTAAAAATTGAAAGTTCATAAAGAAAAGGAAGAGTGGTGAATGGCTCTTCCTTTTTAGCATTTTAATTTGTTTTTTGTTCTTTAATAGACTTCACTAATTTCATCATTTCCGCTCGTATATCTTCTCTTTTTACATTTAATTTTTCGGCAATTTGTTTAATGTCCATTCCATCTTTTTTCATCTTTAATACATCATCAAGAGGAGTATTGCTTTTTTGAGAGATGATTGTTAACACAGTAAGATGACGCAATTTGATGTTATATTCTTTCATTTTTTGCTTTAGCTGATCCGGTGTGGATTTTTGCATAGTTGCTAACTGTTGTAGCAGTGCTTGCTTTGTTTCTTTATTCATATGATGCTTTTTCAGCTTACTTGGATCTATACCGAAATGCTCGGCTGTTTTCTCCCAAGATTTATTTTGCTTATAGTAAGCTAAAACATCTTTTATTTCTTTATTACTAATTCTTGCAATATGAGCAGCTTTCCAAATTTCATGTTTGTTATAGCCGAGTTTTTCTAGCGATTGCATTTCTTCTTCTGAAATTGGGTTATGGTGATGCAGTGTTACTTCTTTTGGCGTGGCAGCGGATATAGGGAAGGTGGATATCCCGCATAATAATGCTGCCATAGTCATACAAACAGCGATTTTTTTGTACATGTAAACTCCTCCTAGATGGATAATGTAGAAAACTGTACACATATCATTTCCATAAAATGTGAAATACTTGTGAACAAGCTAAGTTTTTTTATTCACAGCATGAAATGACGTTTTTAGAAGTTTTCCAACATAAAACATTGATTAATAGTAAAAAACTAAGGTATAATCGAAATTGAAAATCAATATCAATACTAACGATAAACTTATACATATAGATAAAAATAAGGGAGAGATAAATATGACTACATATACTTCCATCGCAAATGTGATTAAAGAAAGACGTTCTGTACGTACATTTACAGATAAAGCAGTAGAAAAAGATTTATTAATTGAACTATTAAACGACGCAACATGGGCACCTAATCATAAGCACCGTGAACCATGGAATTGTAAACTATACATCGGAGAAGGCCGCAAGAAATTAGTAGACGCAGTATTAAACTCTTTCACAGAAGAAGAAAGAGCGAAACGCGGTAAAATTTTATCAGATCGTTTTTTAAGCACACCTGCACAAATCGTTGTATATATGAATGAAGATCCACGTCAAATTCAGCGTGACGAAGATTACGCTGCAACATGTGCATTTATGCAAAACTTCCAACTTCTTGCTTGGGAACGTGGATTAGGTTGTGTTTGGAAATCAGGCGGATTAAACTACAATCCATTATTTATAGAAGGAATCGGTTTAACAAGAGGCCAACGTATCGTTGGAATTCTTCATATCGGCTATTTCGATAAAGCACCAGAAGGAAAAGCTCGTACTCCGATTACGGAGAAGATGGAGATTATTGAAGGTTAATAGATGAGACATTCTCGTTTTTGCGGGGGTGTCTTTTTATTATGCAATCAATCCTCATGAAAGCTTGTTCTTCATCATACACTTTCTTAAGGGAAAGTGTAAGGAGGGAAAATAATGAGAGCAAGTGACGATAAAGCACTGCAATATGCGATTGCGGAAATTACGGAAATTGCGACTGGATTTGGGCTTGATTTTTATCCGATGCGTTATGAAATATGTCCAGCGGAAATTATTTATACATTTGGTGCATATGGGATGCCGACAAGGTTTTCACATTGGAGTTTTGGAAAACAATTTTTCAGAATGAAATTACAATACGATTTAGGACTTAGTAAAATATACGAACTCGTTATTAACTCTGATCCATGTTACGCCTTTTTATTAGATACGAACTCTTTAATTCAAAACAAATTAATTGTAGCGCACGTTTTAGCACACTGTGATTTCTTCAAAAATAATATTCGTTTTTCAAATACGAAGCGAGATATGGTAGAGAGTATGGCGGCAACAGCGGACCGTGTGAAAGCGTATGAGCATAAGTACGGAAAGGCAGAGGTAGAAACATTTTTAGATGCCGTACTTGCCATTCAAGAGCATATTGATCCGTCGCTTATGCGTCCGAAGCTCGCATGGAGTATTGATGATTTAGAAGATGAAGAAGTAGAAAAGAAAAAGGTGTCGCAATACGATGATTTATGGAATTTAGATAATCGCAATAAAAAGCAGGAACGTTCTAATGTGCGTAAAAAGAAGAAAATTCCACCACAACCAGAGAAAGATTTACTGCTCTTTATTGAAGAATATAGCCGTGAGTTAGAAGATTGGCAGCGTGATATATTAACGATGATGCGCGAAGAAATGTTATATTTTTGGCCACAGCTTGAAACGAAAATCATGAACGAAGGCTGGGCATCCTACTGGCATCAACGCATACTTCGTGAAATGGACTTAACCTCTGATGAAGCTATTGAATTTGCGAAATTAAATGCAGGTGTTGTACAGCCATCAAAAACAAGTATTAATCCATACTACCTAGGTATTAAAATCTTTGAAGATATTGAAGAACGGTACAACAATCCAACAGAAGAAATGAAGCGACGAGGCGTAAAACCAGGATCTGGCCGTGACAAAATGTTTGAAGTACGCGAAATTGAATGGGACGTATCGTTCCTAAGAAACTACTTAAATAAAGATCTTGTTATGCGAGAAGATATGTACTTATTCCAGCGCCAAGGAAAAGAATATAAAGTAATAGATAAAGAATGGGAAAATGTGCGTGATCAACTTGTAAATATGCGGACAAATGGTGGGTTCCCGTACTTAGTAGTAGAAGATGGAGACTACTTAAAGAACGGAGAATTATACATTAAACATAGTTACGAAGGAATCGAGCTCGATTTAAAATACTTAGAAAAGGTATTACCATATCTTCATCAGCTATGGGGAAGAACGGTGCATATGGAGTCTATTGTGGAGAGTAAGGGCGTTGTGTTTTCTTATGATGGGAAGATGGTGCATCGGAAGTATGTGTGAGGGGAAGAACGGACATAGGATACTGTGTCCGTTCTTTTTATTTGGAACTAAGTTAAATATGTTATTCTTGAAAAAAGGGAGTTACATAGAGAAATGGAGAGGTTCAAATGGGCAAAGTAGGGGTAGGTAAGGTGGATATTACGCCGCCTATAGGTATTGATTTTGTCGGATACCATAGAGAGACAGGAATAAATAATATTGAAGAACGTATTTATGGAACGGTTTTTGTATTTGAAAAAGATGAAATGAAAACTGTGTTTATAAGCATTGATAATATTGGAATGTTAATAGAAGATACGAATATGATTCGTGAGCGAGTAGCAAGAGAACTTCATGTTCCATTTGAGCAAATAACAGTTGTTTATACACATACCCACTCTGGTCCAGAAACGGTCGGTGATAATCCGCTCGTACAGTCGTATAAAACGATTTTAGTAAATAATGTAGTACACGGTGCTGTTACTGCGAATAAAAACTTGAAGCGATGCGAAGTAGGCTGGGGTGTTACGACAGGTGATATTGGGGTCAACCGAAGAGAGCGAACATCTGATGGAAGAGCAAAGATGGGCACAAATATAGGTGGTGTTGTAGATAAACGAATTGGCATGTTAGCAATAAGAGATGCTGAAACGAAGGAGTTCTCTGGGATTGTAGTATTTTGTACGGCGCATCCGAATGTTTTAAAAGGTGATAGTGATGTATTATCAGCAGACTATCCGGGGATGACAAGAGAGATTCTTGAGAAGACCGTAAATTGTCCTGTTATGATTGTTCAAGGTGCTGCTGGTAATGTGAATGCGAAGTATCGAGGTTCAAGGAAAGCATTAAAACAAATGGCTCACATACTTAGTGGACATATATTAACGATGCTTCCAACAGTTATTTATAGCCCGATTGTAAATGTAAGAACAGTTTCGAGTACGATGCAAATGAAGTTGAAGGATATTCCTGAAATTGATGAGATACGAAGCATGGCCCAGTTAGCTGAAGAGCAGTGGGGTGTGAATACGGATGAATGGCTTACTATCGTTTTAGAGAAATATAAGCAAGGTATTCGGCAATTAAGTATCAATTTAGAAGTGCAACTGTTTCAAGTTAATGATGGTATGTTTTCAGGTGTACCGATGGAACCTTTTTCGGAAACGGCATTAGAAGTGAAAGAGAATCTTCAAAATGAATTAGCTTTCTTTGGTGGATATACGAATGGATATATTGGTTACTTACCAACGAAGGAAGAATTCTCATATGGTGGGTATGAAGTGGAATTAAACCCTGTTGTGTATGGACCGGTTACGAATTTATTGATGCCATCGGAGGAGAATACAGCGGAGTTGGTTGTGAAGAGAGTTATGGAATTATATACCGCGTAAAAAATATATTCAGTAGAATAAAATGTAAAGAAATTCATGATTTTTAATACAGCTATAGAAAAACGAATCCATTTTGAAGAAGATGAATTAAAATGGATTCGTTTTTGTTTACCAGACAGGTCGTATATTTGATGATAATTTCTCTGTATTTTCTTTAGTAACGAATGTTGTTAAATCTTCTTTTAGCATTTGCATTCGTTCTGTACCTATGTTTTCAATCCAGCGCTGCTCTATTTCAGCTACTATTTCTTCTTTTGCTTTCATTACTGACAAACCACGTTCGGTTAAAACGATGATTTTACCTCTTTTATCAGTAGGATGTGTTTTGCGTGTAACGTAGCCATTACTCTCAAGAGAATCCACCATTTTACTTACAGCTTGTTTGGAAATCCCCAAATACTCAGCTAGCTCTATACCAGTTGCCCCATTAGGAAGGATGCGTTTGAACATAAAACCATGTGCTGGCCTAATATCCTCAAATCCTAATTCACTTAATTTGTCATGTAGCTCAGTAATTAATGTGCTAAATGATAATGATAAAAGCGATGTAAGATCTAACTCGTTAAATGTTTGATCCATATATATAACCTCCGCACTTGTAGTCAATTAAGTTGACTATATGTAATACCTATTGTACTATACATAATATAGTCAATCAAATTGACTATATTATGTCGGTAGAACAAATAATGATTTATATAATATAGAATCAATGGAGGTTTCACATGGTTAATATCGTGAAAATTAGAGGGAGTGTATTTGCACCGTATGCATCGCTGGAACCTATTAAGAACCCTACAACAGGAAGAGTGTTTGAATATGCTGGAGATGCACGTGAGTTTACACCACAAGCTGTGAACACAAAGCGTTCAAGGTTAGAACAAGAAGTGAATATTGATTTTTATAAAAGAGAAATTTTCACATATGCAGATGCTTGTATCGTCACCGTGAAGATTACAAATTCAGATGGCTCAATTGAGTATCAAAAGGGAGAAACAAGTACAGAAAACATTGTATGTACAAATATTGTATGGAGTGAAGATGAAGTTTCATTTGAAATGAGAGCAAGTGCAAGTAATCCTTTAAACGCAGCAGCACCTGCAGCTGATTATTTTTTGACTATACGAGCTAATGAAAGTGGTACTGTGAATATTGAAGGTGTACATGATGGTTTCCCTTGCTATGAATTTTATAAACAAGTAGATTTTGGTTCGTTTGAATTGATATACACACATGATTTCAGAAAAACGGATGATACCCCAGCAGCACTAGCTGGAGAGATGGAATATAGCTTTAAAACGACAGTCTAAACATAAATATAGCGTTATTTTTTAGAAAGAAATAGAAAAGTAAAAGAGAAATCTAGTGGTTTTAGGATTGAAATTATGGTCTGTTTTATTTAATAAGCATTCAGCATCTAAAATAAAATTATAGAGGTGTTTCTTATGACTAATATCGTGAAAATTAGAGCCAGTGTATTTATTCCAATGTCTTGGACTGAGGCTAAGAAGAATATGGAAACAGGAAAAGTAATTCAATTCGAAGGTGATTCACGTGAATTCACACCGTATGCGGTAAATGCGATGCGCTCTAGAGTTGAGCAAGAGGTAGTAGTTGATTTCTATAAAGAAGAAGTGTTTTCATATGCGAACACGGGTATTACGACCGAGAAGATTACAAGTCCAGATGGTTCTGTGAGTAAAAGAACAGGGAAAGCAAGTACAGAAAATATTGTGTGCACTGATATCACATGGAATTCTGAAGGTGTGCAATTCAAAATGAGTGCGAGTGCAAGTAATCCATTAAATGTATATGCACCTCCTGTGGATTATGTATTAAATGTATGTGTGAAACAGGATGGTAGTATTGATATTCAAGGGGAGCATGATGGATTCCCTTGTTTTGAATTTTATAAGCAAGTAGATTTCGGTTCATTTGAAAAAATATATACACATGATTTTAGAGAAACTGGTGATACAGCGGCAGCCCTAGGCGGGAATATGGAGTATAGTTTTACAAAGAGATTATAGGAAGTATGACGATAGAACGATGGATTGCTTCATTCGTAAAGAACTTGGAAATATCTAAGTTCTTTTTTTGTTTCAAATTTGTGAAAGAAAGACATATTGATTGAAAATAAATTTTTTATACTCTATCATATACCCATACAGGTATATGTTTTTCTGTGTGATGCATGAGAAAATTAAATAATATGGAGGTTCGAAATATGTCTAGAAAAATTGTTGTAGTGGGCGGAGTTGCTGGCGGGGCATCAGTAGCTGCAAGGCTTCGTCGTTTAAGTGAGGAAGATGAAATTATTATGGTTGAACGCGGTGAATACATTTCGTTCGCAAACTGTGGATTGCCATATTATATTGGCGGTGTCATTACAGAAAGACAAAAGTTATTAGTACAAACTGTTGAAAGGATGTCAAAACGTTTTAATTTAGATATACGTGTATTGAGTGAAGTTGTAAAGATTAATAAAGAAGAGAAAACAATTACGATAAAGAATGTAACTACAGATGAAACATATAACGAGGAATATGATGTTTTGATTCTTTCACCAGGGGCGAAACCAATTGTTCCACCTATTCCGGGCATTGAAGAAGCGAAGGCGTTGTTTACGTTACGAAATGTACCTGATACAGATCGTATAAAAGCGTATATTGATGAGAAGAAACCACGTCATGCGACGGTTATTGGTGGAGGATTTATTGGAGTGGAAATGGTTGAGAATTTAAGAGAACGCGGGATTGAGGTTACTCTTGTAGAGATGGCAAATCAAGTGATGCCACCAATTGATTACGAAATGGCGGCATATGTACATGAGCATATGAAGGTGCACAATGTTGAGCTTGTTTTTGAAGATGGTGTAGATGCGTTAGAAGAGAATGGGACTGTTGTACGTTTAAAAAGTGGCTCAGTTATAAAAACAGATATGATTATTTTAGCAATTGGTGTACAACCAGAGAGTAGTTTAGCGAAAGATGCAGGATTATCATTAGGAGTTAGAGGAACGATAAAGGTAAATGAGAAATTTCAAACATCTGACCCATATGTATATGCAATTGGTGATGCGATTGAAGTGAAAGATTTTGTTACAGAAACAGAAACGATGATTCCTTTAGCGTGGCCCGCTAATCGTCAAGGTCGTATGTTAGCAGATATTATTCATGGCCATACAGATTCTTTATATAAAGGTACGATGGGAACTTCTGTGGCTAAAGTTTTTGATTTAACAGTTGCTTCGACTGGAGTAAATGAGAAAATATTAAAACGATTAAATATACCCTATGAGGTAGTACATGTACAGGCAAATTCTCATGCAGGATACTATCCGAATGCTACGCCAGTGCTAATAAAATTAATTTTTAATAAAGATAGCGGAAAGATTTACGGAGCACAGGCTTTAGGGCGTGACGGGGTAGATAAGCGTATAGATGTTATCGCGACGGCAATGAAGGCAAACTTAGCTGTAATCGATTTACCAGATTTAGAATTATCATATGCCCCGCCGTATTCTTCTGCAAAAGATCCAGTAAACATGGTGGGGTATGCCGCAAGTAATATAGTAGATGGTTTTGTGGAAACGGTACAATGGCATGAAATAGATCGTATTGTTGACAATGGTGGATATCTTATAGATGTTCGGGAGCCCAATGAACTAAAACAAGGAATGATTAAAGGCTCTATTAATATTCCGTTAGATGAATTACGTGATCGATTGGATGAAGTGCCAATGGACAAAGAAATATATATCACTTGTCAACTTGGTATGAGAGGGTATGTTGCAGCGCGCATGTTAATGGAAAAAGGATATAAGGTAAAGAATGTAGATGGTGGTTTTAAATTGTATGGGACAGTACTGCCAGAACGTGTTGTATATTGATATTTTTCATTTTCTACTTCAAGATTTAGTGGAAGATAAAAACTTATAGATTAAGGTTTTATTTTTTGTTTTGCGAACATATAAGGTGAAAATTTAAAATAGGGGTTTACAAAATACCCTATAGGGTATAATATATTGTCATAGGTTATAAATAGTGACATAATGGTAATGAGGTGATTATAGGATGGAATATAATCAAGATATGAAAAATAGATTGAAACGTATTGAAGGTCAAGTTCGTGGTGTGCTTCGTATGATGGAAGAAGGAAAGGATTGCCGAGAAGTTATTACACAGTTAACGGCATCTCGTTCTGCCCTTGATCGTACAATTGGGCTCGTTGTTGGAACGAATTTAGAGCAATGTTTGCGTGAACAGTTTGAAAGTGGTAATGGTTCAAATGAAGAGTTAATTAAAGAAGCTGTTCAATTACTTGTAAAAAGCCGATAATCTGTCAAACATAATTGTTGACAGATTTTCAAAAACACTTTAATATACCCCTGCGGGTATATGTATATGAATTGTGGAGGAATCGATTATGAGTATAAAAGTGGATATGAGTTTAGATTGTAAAGGGTTGGCTTGTCCGATGCCGATTGTGAAAACGAAGAAGGCGATAGAAGGATTAGCACCAGGGCAAGTGATTGAAGTTAAGGCGACAGATAAAGGATCTACGGTAGATATAAAAAGTTGGGCGGGTAAAGTAGGACATCAATATATAGGGACGAAACACGAGGGTGATGTATTGGTGCATTATGTTAGGAAAGCAAACGAGCATGAAGTGAATGAAGTTGTGAAATATCCACATACAATTACGAATGCAGAATTACAGTCTATATTGTCTCATGGAGAAGAGAGCATTGTATTAGATGTTCGCGAAGCAGCGGAATTTGCTTTTGGTCATATTCCATCCGCCATTTCGGTACCATTAGGTGAATTAGACAGCGCAGTATTAGATAAGACGGAGCAAATTTATGTTATTTGCCGAACTGGTAATCGCAGTGATATAGCTTGCCAAATGTTGAAAGAAAAAGGTTATTCAAATGTGAAAAATGTCATTCCAGGTATGTTAGAGTGGCAAGGGAATATAGAGAAATAAATTTTTTTGAATAAAAATATACCTATGGGGGTAATAGAATGAGTGTTAAACCGTTACAAGCAAAAGATGTGGCAGAGAAAGTGTTATTCGGAGAGTTATTCATTTTAGATGTTCGTAATGAGGCGGATTATGAAGATTGGAAAATTGAAGGGAAACAAGTTTCTTCTATTAATAGACCTTACTTTGACTTGTTAGATGGTGTAGATCATATTGTAAGTGAATTACCTAAAGATAAAGATGTTTTAGTAGTATGTGCAAAAGAAGGGTCTTCTATATTTGTGGCAGAGCAATTAACAGAGGCTGGATTAGAAAATATTTATTATTTAGCTGGTGGCATGAAGGCTTGGAGTGAATATGTAAAGCCTATAAAAGTTGGAGATTTAAAAAATGGTGGAAGTATGTATCAGTTTAACCGCCTTGGAAAAGGCTGTTTATCTTATATGGTCGTTTCAAATGGTGAAGCAGCAGTTATTGATGCAGTAAGAACAGCCGAGGCATATGAAGAATTTGCGAAAGAGCATGGCGTTACGATTACGAATGTAATGGATACACATTTACATGCAGACCATATTTCCGGAGGACGTAAGTTAGCGGAAAAGGTAGGTGGTACGTATTGGTTACCACCAAAAGATGCAGAGGAAGTTGTTTTTTCATACGAACCGCTTGTTGAAGGATCTGTTATTACGGTGGGGGGGACTAAAATTGTAATTGACGCATTATACTCACCAGGACATACGATTGGAAGTACGTCATTCATTGTAGATGATTCTTATTTATTATCAGGCGATATTTTATTTGTAGATTCAATTGGGCGTCCTGATCTTGCTGGTAAGGCTGAAGATTGGGTGAGTGATTTACGTAATACTTTGTATAGCCGATATAAAGAGCTATCTCAAAATTTAGTTGTGTTACCGGCTCATTATTCAAAAATAAGTGAAATGAACGAAAGTGGTATTGTTAGCGCAAAATTAAAAGATTTGTTTGCGAATAATGCGGGGTTAAATATTGAGGATGAGGTAGAGTTCCGTAAAACTGTAACAGAAAACTTACCACCTCAGCCAAATGCATATGAAGAAATTCGTCAAACCAATATGGGTAAAATTCACCCAAGTGTGGATAAAGAGCGTGAAATGGAGATTGGTCCAAATCGTTGTGCAGTGCACGAATAATGAAATAAAAAATGGAGGAATTGATGATGAATATAAAACAAGTGTTAGATGCGAAAGGTTTAGCATGTCCAATGCCGATTGTAAGAACAAAGAGAGCAATGGATGCTCTACAAACTGGAGAAGTGTTAGAAATACATGTAACGGATAAAGGGTCAGTTAAGGATATTCCAGCGTGGGCAAATAAATGTGGCCATGACATCGTAAAGCTTGAAGAAGAAGGCGATGTGCTGAAGTTTTGGATTAGGAAGGCGTAGTGAAGCAATAGTTTTGTAAATATAGAGAGGTTGGTTATATGAACACAATATTAAGTATGCTTTTTATTGTACTTGCTGCAGGGTTTGTTATTTCACGATTTTTACCAGTGAAAGGTGTGCAAAATATAAATGGCAAAGAATTGAAAAGTATAGTGGGGAAAAAGGGGAAGTATTTTATTGATGTCCGTACAGTAGGTGAGTATAGAGGGAATCATATGAAAGGCTTTCAAAATATCCCCCTAAATGATCTAGCAAGTAAGGCGAATCAATTAGATAAGAATAAGGAAGTAATCGTTATTTGCCAAAGTGGAATGAGAAGTAAGCAAGCAGCAAAGGTATTGAAAAAACTAGGGTTCCAGCAAGTAATAAACGTTTCAGGTGGTATGAATGGTTTGTGAGGAGGAAATGTAAAATGAAAGAAATGACTACAAAAGAATTAGAAGAAAAATTGTTGCGTAAAGAAGCGGTAAATATTGTGGATGTACGTGAAGTAGAAGAAGTAGCTGAAGGGAAAATTCCAGAAGCATGTAATATTCCACTAGGACTATTAGAGTTTCGTATGCATGAATTAAATAAAAATCAGGAATATATTATCGTTTGTCGTTCAGGCGGGAGAAGTGCAAGAGCTGTTCAATTTTTAGAAAGTTACGGTTTTCAAGTAATCAATGTGGTAGGTGGTATGTTAGCTTGGGAAGGAAAAGTAGAATAGGGAGAAACAATTTTTTATAAATAAAAAAATACCCCTATAGGTAATTGGAGGGAGAACAATATGGAACAACAGAAGAAAACAACAATCGTTTTATTTAGCGGAGATTACGATAAAGCAATGGCTGCTTATATTATTGCAAATGGTGCAGCGGCGTATGATCAAGAGGTAACTATTTTTCATACTTTCTGGGGATTAAATGCTTTAAGGAAAGATGAATATGTGAATGTAAAGAAAACATTTATAGAAAAAGTATTTGGAAGAATGATGCCACGCGGTGCTGATAAGATGGGGTTATCCAAAATGAATTTTGCTGGTATGGGACCAAAGATGATTAAAGGCATTATGAAAAAGCATAATGCAATGCCTTTGCCAGATTTAATTGATTTGGCAAAAGAACAGGGGATTAAACTTGTAGCTTGTCAAATGACAGTAGATTTATTAGGGTTAAAAGAGGAAGAGATTATGGAAGGCGTAGAGTTTGCAGGTGTAGGGGCATATTTAGCAGATGCTTCGGATGGGAATGTAAACTTATTCATTTAATCACCTTCTTTTTAGAAGGAGGGGGATGTAAGGTGAGTGGAGTATTATTACTTTTTATAATTGGGTTTGTAGGATCGTTTATATCAGGAATGGTTGGAATTGGCGGTGCAATTATTAATTATCCGATGATCTTATATATTCCAGTATTGTTAGGATTTACTGGCTATACGTCACATGAAGTGAGCGGTATTACAGCAGTACAAGTATTCTTTGCAACTTTTGCAGGTGCCTGGGCATATCGGAAAAGTACTGATATGAATAAAATGTTAGTTGTGTATATGGGAGCTAGTATATTAATAGGAAGTTTTATAGGAAGTTTTAGTGCAAATCTATTAGATGAACACGCTGTAAATGTTGTTTATACAGTATTGGCGACCATTGCAGCTATGATGATGTTTGTACCGAAGAAAAATAATAGTGGAGCAGTTAAGTATAATAAATGGTTAGCAAGTGTGTTAGCGTTTATTGTAGGAGGTGTTTCGGGCATTATTGGAGCTGGCGGTGCGTTTCTTTTAGTTCCTATTATGCTAGTTATTTTAAAATTACCATTGCGCATGACGATAGCGACATCTATTGCTATTACGTTTATTTCCTCAGTAGGGATTACGACTGGAAAAGTGATTACTGGACAAGTAGTTATCATTCCAGCTCTAATTATTGCGGTTGCAAGTATATTTGCTGCGCCACTTGGAGCGCGAGTCGGGAAGAGGATAAATCAAAAAGTACTACAATATATGTTATCGATTTTAATTGTCGGCACTGCTGTTAAGATGTGGATTGATATGATATCGAAATAAAAGGATGGGCTGCTTGCAGCCCATCCTTTTATTTATGCCCAAATAACTTTCATTAAGTTTTTATATTCGTCATTCGCTAATTTATATAGCATTCTCGTATGTTCAAAGACAAGTGCTGGATTAAAGTTTGGTTCTGAGAATGCAAGAGATGTTGAAATATCAATTGCATTTTGCTTATTTAATGTGAATTTTGCAAAGCGATAAGATGTATTTAATTCATTGATGACATGTAAAATATCATTTGTTGATGTTGCATCAGGTACGTGAGCAACATTGAAGCAGTATATATCCACCGTAGGATGTTCGTTTTGGAAAGCAGCGATAAGTTGAATTTTTGCGCCAGCTTCAGTCTCTAATCCTACTGAAAAATGAACAGAGCCATCATTTTCATCTATATTTTCTTCCATGTATATATCGTTGGATTTTAAGTAGTCTTTAAAATCTGAGATGTTATGTTTTACTGCAGCTTTCATATGTATGAGCCCCCTGATAATTGGAATAGATTGCTACTATTTATTATAATTTAAAAATATTAAAAAAGATAGTTAGAAAGTTCTGATTTTTAATTCTGAAGAAATAAAAAGAAGCCGTACTCTACCTCCATAGAGTACGGCTTCTTTACTATTCATTGTCGTTAGACGATGTTTCTGTATCTTCACTGCTATTTTTGTTCTTATTTTTCACTTCATTGTTACTTGATTCGCGTTCACTTGAATTTTCAGACTTAGATTCTTTTGTCTTTTTCGAATCAGAGTCTGAGTCAAACTTTGTATATGCAGGTAGTCCAAGATGAGTACGAAGTTCATTTGTAACATTAGCTAATTCTTTTTTATCTGGATTGTAGTAGTAAGTTCGACCACCACCAGCAGATTTGCTACAAGTATCGTCACCTTTTGCCATATAGCAATCATCACCTTGGATTTGTAATTTCTCAATTTCCGAATCCGATCCATATTTATAGAATGAAAGCATATCATCAAATGTTAAGTTTGTAACGAATTGGCCGTTAATATCATCAATGATGTTGCCAACTTTTGTTACAGAACCAACACTTGTTAGTTTCTTTAAAATAGCCTCGATAACGAGTTGTTGACGTTGTCCACGCATTGCATCACTATCGATGTGTCTTGTTCTAGCAAGAGCAAGAGCTTCTTCGCCATTTAGCTTTTGAACACCTTTTTCTAGGTGAATAGCCTCAGCATTATCATTGCTATCTTGCTCAGTAAATTCAACTGGTACATCAACTTCAACACCGCCCAAGTCATCGACGATTTTTATAAATGATTTAAAGTTGAATTTTACAAAATAATCGACAGGAACATTCATTAATTTTTCAACTGCATCAATGCTTGCTTGTGGTCCACCATTTTTTCCGTTTTTAGCAGAACCGAATGCATGAGCGTGTGTAATTTTATCTTTTTTCTTTTCTATTGGAATATAAGTATATGTGTCACGTGGGATACTTAATAGTTTAACAGTTTTGCTATCTTTATTAAATGTTGCAAGTAAAAGCGCGTCTGTTCTTATAGCTTCACCATATTCTTTTCCACGGACATCGCTTTCATCAACACCCATTATTAAAACAGAGACATTGTTTGTAATAGGTTTTACAGCCTTATCACGTAAATCAGATTTATCACCGCGTGCTAAATCGTGTGCGGCATTTCGAACAGCAGAAGATGCTTTATTTACTAAAAACCAAGTATAACCGCCGCCTATTAATAAAACGAATAGTATAGCGCTTATAATAATTTTTATTTTTTTCTTATTTTTTTTCGGTTTATTGCGTGTATTTTCTTGCAAAGATGGGTTTTGCTCCATTTCCTGTACTCCTTCATTTGGATTGAAATACGACACTCATATCCACTTATTATAATGAAATTTAGCGAAAAAAAACATTACAAAACATTTACATTTCGTAAAAATTCAATATATTTATAAAAAGTCAGATTTTCTATATTATATTTTTGAGATGTAGAATAAGTATAAGTTGTTTTAGTAGAAATGAAAATATATATTGTGAGAAAGTGATAGAGAAGTAAGATTTGTTGAAATATAGCCAAGAAGAAACGAGTAGGTTTACTAAGTTTTTCTATATAATAAAGAAGAACTTTACGGATAAAGGAGAGAGCATAATGAATCATACATCATTCCGAGCAATCGTTGTGAACGAAAAGGAAAATCATCAGTTTGTAAGAAAAGTTGTTGAGAGAGAAGTAAGTAGTTTACCTGAAGGAGACGTGTTAATACAGGTTCATTATTCTTCATTAAATTATAAAGATGCTCTTTCAGCTACTGGTAATAAGGGTGTTACGAGAACATATCCTCATACGCCAGGAATTGATGCTGCAGGAGTGGTTGTGAGTAGTGAAGATGCTACCATTAAAGCAGGAGATCAAGTTATTGTAACGGGATATGACTTAGGTATGAATACCTCTGGTGGTTTCGGAGAATATATTCGCGTGCCATCATCTTGGGTCGTGCCTTTACCGGAAGGAATGTCATTAAAGGAAAGTATGATGTATGGGACAGCAGGTTTTACTGCGGCTTTGTCGGTATATAAGCTTATTGGAGCAGGAATCAAGCCTAGTATGGGAGATGTTTTAGTAACGGGTGCTACAGGCGGCGTAGGGAGTGTAGCTGTTAGTATATTAAGTAAGTTAGGGTTTAACGTAGTAGGAGCGACAGGAAAAATGGAAGAGGAAGATATGCTACTACGTCTAGGAGTGAAAAAAGTGATTCATCGCGCGGAATTGAATGATGAATCAGGAAGACCGATGTTAAAAGGGATATACGCGGGAGTTATCGATACTGTAGGTGGACATATGCTAGAAACAGCTTTAAAAACAGTAAAGTATGGTGGTTGTGTAACGACATGCGGTAATGTGGCAGGCCAGGAACTACAAACAACGGTATATCCGTTTATTTTACGAGGCATAAGCCTTTTAGGGATAGATTCCGTGCAATGCCCAGTAGATGTGAGAAGAGATGTTTGGACGCTTTTAGCGAAAGAATGGGGAAATAAAGAGTTACTATCTTATACAGAAGAATGTACATTAGAAGAATTAGAGAAGAAGTTTGCACTTATATTGCAAGGAAAGTTAAAAGGAAGAACAGTTGTTAAAATATAATGAAAAAAGAGACGCTTAAGTTAGCGTCTCTTTCTTATTATAATGATTGTTTTAGATTGATTTTTCCTTGTTCACCTAAAACACCGTCAGCGATATTTACAGCGTGATCGCCAATGCGCTCTAAGTTACTTACCATATCGACGAAGATGATACTTGCATCACCTGAACAGCTGCGTTCGTTTAGACGTAATACGTGACGTTTACGAAGAACACGTTCCATTTGGTCGATTTTGCGTTCTTTGGCAATAACAGTTTGAGCTAGTTCAGTATCGAAGTTTGTTAAAGCTTCAACTGAGTCTTGTAGTGTTGAAATTGTTAACTCAAGCATTTCGTTTAATTCAGCTAATGCTTCATCTGATAGTGAAACACGGTTTGAAATTTGGAAATCTACAAGTTCTACAAGGTTTTCTACATGATCACCGACACGTTCAATATCTCCAACAACACCTGCTAAAACAGAATGTTTTTCAGAATCCGTAGGTGAAAGTGGCTTTTCTGATAGTAAAACTAAATACTCGGTAATTTTTTTATCTAAATTGTTAATAGCTCCTTCTAATTGAGTAGCCATGTTTGCGTGTTTTTTGTCTTGTGTATTTAAAAATTGATTTGCTTCTTTTAATCCATGTAATGAGAACTCAGCCATACGGATAATCTCTTTTTGAGCTTCAGTTAAAGCGATGGCTGGAGATTGTTCAATAAAGATTGGATTTAAATGTTGTGGTTTGAAGTCAATCGCTGCATCTTCACCACGAATAATTTTTGTTACGATCCATGCTAACACTGCAATGAACGGGAATTGAATGATTGTATTTGTTACGTTAAATGTTCCGTGTGCAAATGCAATAGTCATTTCTGGATTCAAGTTTAATGATGTTTGGAAATATTGAATTAAACTTGTAAATGGTATTAATAAAATTGTAAAGATAATTGTACCGATAATATTAAAGATAACGTGAACTAATGCTGCACGTCTTGCTGCAATTGAAGTACCGATTGCTGCTAATACAGCTGTAATTGTTGTACCGATGTTATCACCGAATAATACAGGAAGAGCTGCTTGTAAATCGATTGCACCTTGCCCGAATAGTTCTTGTAAAATACCGATAGTTGCACTTGAGCTTTGTACAATTAAAGTAAAGACTGTACCGACAACAATTCCTAAAATTGGATTATCACTCATGCTAACTGTTAATTCTTGGAATGATTCTAAAGAACGAAGAGGTTTCATACCTGCACTCATTAACTCTAAACCGAAGAATAACATACCAAAACCGAATACAACTTGACCTACAGAATGTACTTTTTTATTTTTAAAGAAGAATAGTAAGATTGCTCCAATTGCCATAACTGGGAGAGCATATTCTCCGATTTTAATTCCGATAATAAATGCAGTAACTGTCGTACCGATGTTTGCACCCATAATAACACCGATTGCTTGTCTTAATGTCATAAATCCGGCACTTACAAGTCCGACTGTTAAAGCGGTTGTTCCTGAACTGGATTGGATTAATACAGTAACTAACATACCTGCTAGTACACCCATAAGTGGGTTTGTTGTAAAACGATCTAGAATATCGCGAAGACGATCTCCAGCTGCTTGTTGCAGTCCATCGCCCATGTATTTAATCCCGAATAAGAAAATACCTAATCCACCAATGAACTGGAAGATCATATCTTGAACATTATATTCCACGCATTCCACTCCTTAAATTTCATGTACGATGTAATTATTAACTGAACCTTGAGTCACTGTAAACGGTTTGCTAGTAAAATTTACACTAAATTTACAAAGGGAATAAAAGTTTACAATCCCTTAAAGAAACAACTGCATTTCATTGGTTTTTACCTTGTATAAATCTTAATCTTGTAAAGAAATCACACTTTTTAGAATAATATTGTTCAGTCGAATATCGAGGAAAGTATCTGCGAGTTCATCGTATATTTTTTGATGAAAGTTAAGAAAATATGTAGGGAAATGCATGTAGTTTATAACAGTAACTTGAGGGGAAACAATTCTTTTAACACGATAAAAAAAGCCACTGAATTATCCAGCAGCTTTTTCCGTGTTTTTATCGCCATGCTTTTGTTTTCTTATGCTTGTAATGTAAATGAAGAGAAAAGCAATAAGTAATAGAGAGGAATAACGATATACAGTTGCATAGTTTGTAAAATGAGCAATAAATCCAAATATAATCGCTCCAGCGCCGATTCCAAGGTCAAATGCGGAGAAGAATGTAGCCGTTGCTACGCCGCGTCGATGCGGTGCTACGCGGTCAATCATCCATGCTTGTAGTGCAGGTTGAATCGCTCCAAAACCACTTCCGTAACATGCTGCAGCAATAATTAAGCTCGGAATTGTCGTCGTATACGACAATAAAATAATACCTGTAAATGTTATAATAACTCCCGGAATGATGACGAATGTATGGCCTTTCGCATCATATAGCTTTCCAGAGAATGGACGAGTCACAGCGATTGCTAGTGCGTTACATAAAAAGAAGAGACTAATATCAGCTATGCCGACTTCTGTAGCAAATAGTGTGATAAAACTTCCGATTCCTCCGTACATTAATGTAATACATAATATTAATAATGAAGGAAGTAAAGCTTTACGCTCAATAAATCCATCGAGAAAAGTACTAGATGATTGTTGTGGAGGCTGTTTCGTTTTTTGGATTTGAAGTAGTTTCGTTAATATTAATGAAACAATTGTGCACGATAATGCACATAAAAAAAGAATTGTGAAGTTATATGTTTGCATAAGCCATAGTCCGATAAGTGGACCGAGGGCCATTGCAATTGTTCCAGAAAGGCCAAAATATCCCATGCCTTCTCCGCGGCGAGCTGAGGGAATTAAATCAGAAACGACAGTTCCATATGTAGTCGTTGTAATACCGAAACCAGCTCCGTGCAAAATACGAACAGCAAGCAAGAGAAAAATAGTTGAGGCGAAAAGGTAACTGCCCATAGCGAGTAAACAGATAGCAGTACCGATCATTAAAATGATTTTTTTATTGAATTTTTGCAAGGCGTTCCCAGTTAGCGGTCTAACAAAAAGTGCCGCAACGGTAAACATGCCGACAACAAATCCGATATTTGAACTTGTGCCACCAATTTCTTTCACATAAACAGGTAAGGTTGGAATTAACATTTGAAACCCTAAAAACATACATAAGTTTGCAAAAATTAAAGCAACAAACTCTTTTGTCCATAACGGTTCTCGTTTTACGAGTATTGCTTCTCCCATATATTCATCCCCTATATAAAATTTTCTCTTTTCTTTCGAGTATATGTATTGGCCAATGCAACAGTCAAGGAAGGTGTCTTGAAAACGGATAACAATTTTTAAGATGAAAAACTGACAAATTTGTGTAAAAGCTACACAACTATGAAAAAAAGATGTAAAGTATAGATGTATAGACTTGTAGGTGTTAAGAATGATAGAAATTGTTTTTTCTTTAAAGAAAGCGGATTCAAAAGAGTAGTGAACAAGAAGGGGATATATACTTTTTCACTACATATATTTGAAAAGGTTTACAATATGATGAAGGAAGAGGCGTGTACATATGAGACGATTAGGTATTTCTATTTATCCAGAACATTCAACAGTAGAGAAAGATAAGGAGTATTTAACATTAGCAAGTAAATATGGGTTTACACGTGTGTTCACATGTTTATTATCTGTGGATGGAGAAAAAGAGAAAATTATTGAAGAATTTAAAGAAACGATCTCACATGCGAATGCATTAGGGTTCCAAGTATTAGTGGATATTAGTCCATCTGTTTTTGAACAATTAGGTATTTCGTATAATAATTTATCATTCTTCCATGAATTGGGTGCGTACGGTATTCGTTTAGATGTTGGTTTTTCAGGATTAGAAGAATCAATTATGACTTATAATCCGTATGGTTTGAAAATTGAGATTAATATGAGCAATGGTACGAAGTATGTAGATAACATTATGAGTCATAGACCAAATCGTGAAAATTTAATTGGTTGTCATAATTTTTATCCGCATCGTTATTCAGGGTTATCATACGATCATTTCATTAAATGCTCGAAACAATTTAAAGATTACGGTATGAGAACGGCTGCTTTTATTTCATCATTTGATGCAACATACGGACCTTGGCCAGTAACAGAAGGGTTATGTACATTAGAGCAGCATCGTGAATTACCGATGACAACACAGGCGAAACATTTATTCGCGACGGAATTAATTGATGATGTTATTATTGCAAACGCATATGCGTCAGAAGAAGAATTACAAGCACTAGGTGCATTAAATAAAGAGAAACAAACATTTGATATAGAAATATATGATACAACGACAGAACTAGAAAGAATTATCGTATTAAACGAACCACATTTTTATCGCGGAGATGTATCTGAATATATGATTCGTTCTACACAAAGTCGTGTGAAATATAAAAAAGAAGAGTTTAAACCTCATAATACGCGTGAAATTAAGCGTGGGGATTTATTAATTGATAATGAACAATATGGTCAGTATAAAGGCGAATTACAAATTGCATTAAAAGATATGGTGAATACAGGAAAAACAAATGTAGTTGGTCGAATTGTAGAAGAAGAGATTTTCTTACTAGACTATTTACAAGCATGGGATAAATTCGGATTTACATTAAAGAAATAGAGAGAATATAAAGGGGAAAAACTACTGATTTCAGCAGCTTTTCCCCCTTTATATATAAAGAGCGAGAGGAAGAGCTATGACAAAGGTGCATCAGCGATTAATTTCTATTTTAGAAGAATTTTTAGAAGAGAAATCGATGTTAAATCGAGCTTTTTTAGCAGGCCGTTTACATGTATCAACGAAGACGATTCAAAAAGATATAAAATTATTAAATGATATATTGGAAGAAAACGGAGCGAAAATCGAATCGCAAAGAGGGACTGGGTACGAATTAGAAATTATACAAAAGAAGAAATTTGAAGACTTTTGTGTGAGTCTATTTCAAAAACAGACGGAAAAGATCCCAACTTCTTATGAAGAAAGAATAGCGTACATTCTGCAGCGTGTTTTAATGACAGAGGGATATGTGAAGCTTTCAGAATTAGCGGAAGAGATGTATGTGAGCAAATCAACGGTCAATTTAATTATGAAAGATGTTACAGATAAATGTGGTCGCTATAAATTACAAATTGAGAAGAGACCGTATTATGGTATACGTATTGTTGGAGAGGAATTTAATATTCGTTCTTGTTTATCACAATATGGTTTACCGCGTTATGACCATACTCCGTTTCATGAGCAATTTGAGCAGACGGAGACATATTTATCGCTACCGCATATATCACTCATTCGCTCAATTATATTAAAGTATATTGAAGGCGGAACAATATATTTATCTGATATAGAAATTGATAATTTAGTCATTCATATTGCAATCGCATTAAAGCGTTGTCAAAGTCAACATTATATGAAAGGACTGCATGCGGAGCAATCAGAACTTATAATAAAGAAAGAATATACAATTGCGAAGCAGATTTTAGGAGATTTAGAGAAAGAGTTAAAATTTTTATTTCCAGAAGAAGAAGTATTATATGTGACGATGCATTTATTAAGTACTGCTGTTACAACGAGAGATCGCTATGAAAATGTAGAAGAGCTATTAGGAAAAGATATATATGCATTTATGCAACATATTCTTTTTAAAGTAGCGGAAGAACGGAATCTTATTTTTTATTATGATGAAGAATTATTATTTGGATTTGGTATTCATTTAAAAACGTTATTAAATCGTTTGAAGTATAAGTTAAATACGAGAAATCCTCTTTTGGCAGAAGTGAAAAAGAATTATCCGTATGCTTTTGAAATTGCGGTTCTCGTTGGAGATATCATTGGTGAATATACGGGTGAATCGATCCCTGAAAGTGAAATTGGTTATATAGCAATTCACTTCGGCGGAGCGATGAGCCGTTTGCAGGAGCAGAATCAAAAGAAAAGATGCTTATTAGTTTGTGCGACTGGTCAAGGAAGTGCACAACTATTAAAATATAAAATTTTATCACAGTTCCGAGATAAATTAGAGATTGTAGGTATTACAGGCTATTATCAATTCAAAGTAGAAGATCTTTATAAAGAAAAAATAGATTGTATTATTAGTACGATTCATATACCGAGTGGCTTGCCTGTTCCAGTTATAAAAGTGAATTCAATATTTGATGATAAAGAGATTAAATCGATTGGTCAGCGGTTGTTTACGCATGTGAATACTAGTGTGCAGCCTTATATTAAGGAAGATTTAATCTTTTTAAATTATAGTGCTTCTACGAAAGAGGATGTTATTCAGTTTTTATGTGAGAAAGCTGCTGAGAAACGCTATGTACCAGAAAACTTTTATGCTTCTGTTATGGAAAGAGAAAATACGTCTCCGACAGCGGTTGGGAATTCAGTTGCAATACCGCATCCGATGCAGTTATTAAGTGAGGAAACTTTTTTGATGTTTTGCACACTTGAAAAGGCTGTTGATTGGGGAGATAAAAAAGTACAAGTAATTATTTTATTTAGTGTAAAGCGCAATAATAATGAAGATTTGCAAAGGCTATATGATTTTTTATATGATATTATGTCTAGTCAAACTACGATAGAGAAACTTACTCAGACCGAGGTAATTGAAGATTTTCAAGAGATTTTATTATCATTTTGAAAAAGTATATAAAAACTTCCGTTACATAACGGAAGTTTTTTATGTTTAATTGTATGCGTTTTCATAATAAGATGGAAATATAGAAAACATATAGCTTGGGGGAATTTAAAATGGCTGATATGCAAACTCCATTTGCGTTAATTTTACATGGTGGCAATGCGAGAAGTGCGGCGCTTGAAGCAATTGCTTTTGCAAGACAAGGAGATTTCGGGAATGCCGGTGAAAAGATGAAACTTGCTAGTGAGGAAATTTCAGCAGCGCATCGTATTCAAACGGATTTAATTCAAGAAGAGGCAAGAGGAAATCATGCAGAAATTAGTTTACTGTTGGTGCACGCACAAGATCATTTAATGAATGCAATTACAGTGAAAGAACTGGCTGAAGAATTTATTGCTCTTCATAAACGAGTAGAAGAGAAAGTGACCGTATAAGATGTACATTTTATTATGTTGTGCAGCAGGTATGTCAACGAGTATGGTCGTAAGAAAAATGCAAGAAGAGGCAAAGAAACAGGGGAAGAATTATAAAATTAAGGCAGTTGATTCAGAACTAGTGAAGCTTGAAATTAAGGAAGCCGATGTCGTTTTAATTGGACCACAGGTGAAATATTTATTCCCAGCTGTAGAGTTTCTTGCAAATTCATACAATATACCAGTTGCGATTATAGACCAACGAGATTATGGCATGTGTGATGGTTTGAAGGTGCTTAAGCAAGCAGAACAATTAGTTTTAGCATAATTATATCTTTTTAAATATAAACATTATAATGTTATAAAGTTTATTTCATTCTTTTATAGTAGAGAGAAAGAGGAGGGCTATTGATGAATGGGTTTATGAGTTTTATGGAACAAAAGATTATGCCAACAACGCAAAAGATTGCAGGACAACGACATTTATTAGCAATTCGAAACGGGGTTATTTCTACATTGCCGTTAACGATCGTCGGATCATTTTTCGTTATCTTTTTAAATTTACCAATTGATGCATATATGGAATGGATTGCACCGTTTCGCCATATTTTAGATATTCCATTCCGATTTACAGTAGGGCTAATGGCATTATACGCAGCGTTTGGTGTAGGGGCTTCGCTCGCGAACTTTTATCAGCTCAATCAGTTAAGTGCAGGGTTATTATCTGTACTCGCCTTTTTACTAGCATCAGTTGAACCAATTCAAATTACGAAAGCTGTACCAGGTGTTATTGATGCAGGTAGATATATTTCAGTAGGAACATTAAGTGCAACGTCTTTATTTGGCGCAATTGTTACAGCATTAATTGCAGTAGAAATTTATCATTTTATGATTAAGCATAATATCTCGATTAAATTACCAGATAGTGTACCACCCGCAGTTTCAAATTCGTTTGCAGCATTAATTCCAACATTAGCAGTTATTCTTTTATTCTGGGGCATTCGCTACGGTTTGAAATTCGATGTAAATACAACAATTACATATTTAATCGCACCATTAAAATCAGTATTAGTAGGAAATAATTTATTCGGTGGTTTATTAACAGTATTCTTAATCGTGTTTTTCTGGTCATTCGGTATACATGGACCAGCGATTTTAGGACCAATTATTCGTCCGATGTGGGATTCAGCAATTCTTGAAAATATGGAAGTATTCACTGCTACAGGAAATGCACATCAGTTACCAAACTTATTTACAGAGCAATTCATTCAATGGTTCGTATGGATTGGCGGATCAGGTTCAACGTTAGCTTTAGTAATTATGTTTATGTTCTCTAAATCTAAGTTCCTAAAAGAGTTAGGTAGATTATCATTCGTACCAGGTTTATTCAATATTAACGAACCAATTATTTTTGGGGCACCGATTGTAATGAACCCAATCTTAATTATTCCGTTCGTTATTACACCGTTAGTGACAACGACAGTATCATATTTCGCAGTTGTTTCAGGTATGATTCCACTTATGATGGCGAAACTGCCATTTACGATGTTAGCACCAATTGCAGCGGTAATTAGTACGGACTGGACAATTATGGCTGGTGTACTTGTACTTGTTAACTTTGTTATCTCATTCGTTATTTACTATCCATTCTTCAAAATGTATGAGAAACAACAATTAGCAGGAGAGGAGAAAACAGAATGCTCGGAGCAATTATCATCTTAATTACATTCGTGGTCGGACAGTGTATTGCCCATTATTCGAAATGGGTACAAAGTAAATCTTTATTAGTGTTACTACTAGTATCAGTTTTATTTATCGGTTGTTCAATGGGTGCATATGTAATGTTAGGATTGCAATCACCGTACGTAATTATTGTACCGACAATTTTATGTGCAACGTGTTTATCTGCAAAATATAGATTTACGAGCATGGCATTAATACAACGTGTGAAGGAGATGCAAAAGCATGGAGCGTAAATTAGGAATTTCACTTTATCCAGAACATTCAACGAAAGAAAAAGATATGGCTTATATTTCCGCAGCGGCACGACACGGTTTCTCAAGAATATTTACTTGTTTGTTATCTGTGAATCGTCCGAAAGAAGAAATTGTAGCTGAATTTAAAGAGATTATTAATCACGCAAAAGATAACAATATGGAAGTTATTTTAGATGTAGCTCCGGCTGTGTTTGATCAGCTTGGTATTAGTTATAGCGATTTATCATTCTTCGCGGAGTTAGGCGCAGACGGTATTCGTTTAGATGTAGGCTTCGACGGGTTAACTGAAGCGAAAATGACGAATAATCCGTACGGTTTAAAAATTGAGTTAAATGTAAGTAACGATATTGCGTACTTAGAAAATATTCTTTCGCATCAAGCGAATAAATCAGCTTTAATTGGTTGCCATAATTTTTATCCGCAAAAATTCACTGGTCTTCCATACGATTATTTCATTCGCTGTAGTGAACGCTTTAAAAAGCATGGTATTCGCAGTGCAGCCTTTATTACATCACATGTCGCAAACATCGGTCCATGGGATATTAACGATGGATTATGTACATTAGAAGAGCATCGTAATTTACCAATTGAAGTACAAGCGAAGCATTTATGGGCAACAGGGTTAATTGATGATGTCATTATCGGAAATGCTTATGCGAGTGAGGAAGAGTTAGAGAAACTAGGAAACTTAAATCGCTACATGTTACAGCTAAAAGTGCACTTTGTAGACGAAGCGACTGAAGTAGAGAAGAGAGCTACGCTGCAAGAATTACACGTAAGGCGCGGCGACATAACAGAGTATATGGTACGTTCTACAGAAGTACGTAAAAAGTACAAAGACTATGACTTCCCAGTGCGTGAAAGTGTGCTGCAGGAAAGAGGGCAAGTTGTAATTGGAAACAATTCATTTGGTAAGTATAAAGGTGAACTGCAAATCATTCTGAAAGAGATGCCGATAGATGAACGGAAAAATATCGTCGGTACAATTGCGGAAGAGGAGTTATTCTTACTAGATTATGTAGGAGCTTGGACGCAATTTACTTGTGTGGAATAGGGAAGAGAAGGAGAGGATGCTGTGGCATCCTCTTTTTTCTGTTGAAATAGTAATCTATCGTATATAGAATGCAAAGAGATAGACTTAATTTGGACGGGGAGAGAAGGAGATGGAAGAGTATATAGATGATTTATTAAGGCGGATGGATGATGAGGAAACAAAGATTTGGCATCGTGCGTATGATGAAGCAAAAGCGTTAAATGACTTATTAACTTTTCCTTATTTACAGCAGAAGGTAATCAAAGCAAAAAAGGTATCTATGAAGAAAGACATTTATTATTTAATGACGAAACTCGCTATTAATACGAAAGAGATCAGTATTGCTGATTATCTTATAGATTGTTTGGAATGTGAACAAAACCCGACTTTGTTAAGTGAACTGCTTAGTAATATTTATACATTGCCAGAAGTAAGTGATACAAATAAAATTATTCCGTATATTTACCATAAAAACGATAGTGTTCGTTTTTGGGCAGTTTCTTCCTTAAAGTTATGTAAATCATTAGAAGCGGAGAGTGCTTTACTAAAGTTGCTGGATACTCAAGAAAATAAAGATGAGATTACAAATATTTGTTATACATTGTTTGAGATTGGAACAAATCAATCGATTCTGCCGTTAACAAAGCTTTTATATAGTAATAGTGCCTATGTTCGTTCAACTGTTATTGAGGTGTTAGCAAAAATAGGGGGATCGGACTTACAAATAGTTTATATTGAAGCTTTACAGGATAGAAATGTGATGGTGAAATATGAAGCTGTTCGAGCTATTTATACGTATGGCGACGAAATGGCAATGAGACCAATTTGCGAACGTGTGAATAAAATTGTTGCTAGAAGACGTAAAAATGAAGTAGAGCCTACGGATGAAGCAGAGATTATCATTGCTCTTCGTTTCTTACATAAGTTTGCTAATCATGAAGAAGTTTTAAGGATATTTGATAAAGTATATAAAAAACGAGGGAACTTATTTATATCAGAGAGGGAATGGCTTCGAGACAATATTGCTTACTTTCAAGAGAAAGAAAGAATGTAATAATTATAGAAAAGGAGTCAGTCTCAACGATAAGACTGACTCCTTTTTTTACTAACTAGTTTAATACTTTAACTGTAACTGTTTTACGTCCCCAGCTACTTGATGAACCTTTATCTGGCATTAAAACGTCGATTTTATTACCTTTAATAGCTCCACCAGTATCACCAGCGATTGCTACTCCGTAACCTTCAACCCATACTTTTGAACCTAATGGAATGACACTTGGATCAACTGCAATTAGTTTCATGTTTGGATTAGCTGTTAAGTTGTGGCCTAAAGCTGATTTTACTTGGTCGCCTGCTTTATAACCATTTTCAAGTGGATCTGCTGTGTAAGCTGTTGCTACAACACGTAACTCACGAGAAGATGATGGTGCACTTGTTTCAGTTTCTTTTGCAACAGGTTGTTGTGTAGCTGGTTTTTGAGCTTTAGCCGCTTCTTGAGCCTTAGCCGCTTCACGAGCTTCAGCTGCTTCTTGAGCCTTAGCTGCTTCACGAGCTTCAGCTGCCTCTTGAGCTTTAGCCGCTTCACGAGCTTTAGCTGCTTCTTGAGCCTTAGCCGCTGCTTGAGCTTCAGCATCTGCTTGAGCTTTAGCAGCTTCACGAGCTTTAGCAGCCTCTTGAGCTTTAACTTCTGCTTGAGCTTCAGCATCTGCCTGAGCTTTAGCAGCTTCTTGAGCCTTAGCAGCTTCACGAGCTTTAGCCGCTTCTTGAGCTTTAACTTCTGCTTGGGCTTCAGCTGCTTCGCGAGCTTTAGTTGCTTCCACTGCTTTAGCTTTTGCTTGAGTTTCAGCTACTTCCTGAGCTTTAGCCGCTTCACGAACTTTAGCTGTATCTTGAACTGTAGTCGTTTTTTCAACTTTAGCTACTGGTTGAACTTTAACTGGTGCTTTACCTGTTAAGTAAGGAACATGAACATAAGCTGTTTTTCCGTTATATTCAAATTGAATCCAATCATTTTGTACTTGGTGTGTTGTTTCAATTACATCATCTTTTTTCAACTTACCAAGAATCTCTGAGTCTGTGTTTGCCCCAGCACGTACGTTTAATACGTTTGCTGTTACGTAGTAAGTGTCTTTTGTATAGTCAGCGCTTATGAAAGCTTCTTTACCGCCATTCAATTGAACTTTTGACCAACCATTTTCTGTATGTAAAACATTTACTTTATATCCATCTAATAATTTTCCTACAACTTTTGATTCAGTAGTTGGGTTTTCTCGTACGTTTAGTACGTCAGTCGTTACGATTGTTTCTGCTTTAGCAGATGTTGTGAAAATCCCAAGACCAAAAACCGCTGCTGTTGCTATACCCATAAATTTTTTCATAATAGCCTCCATTGCATTTGTTTTCGTTGACCTCATTATAGCAACCATTATTTTCTTATTTGAGAAAAACATAAAATTACAAAGCTTTCGTAATGGGGCATTAATATTCTGTAACAATTCCATAAATTTCCTGATAGCGCTTCCTTGTTGTTTTTTGGCGTATTAGGGCATATGAAACACAAAATGAGTAGTATTTCAATTACTGTAACGTTAATAATGTTGCAGTAATATTTCTTGATGATATCTATAGTGTTACAAAAATAGCTTATTTTACTGTTTGAATGGAAATTTAGTTATGAAACGATAATCTTTTTAGGCGTGAAAATATATAAATGAGGTGAAATTTAATAAAATATCGATATAATTGTTACAAAATCAGTCGAAGTATGGAAAAAATTACGCCTTGATTTTCGTCTGTTACATAGTATTTTTGCAATAATAGAATTAGATAATAGCCTTAGTATCTATAAATAATGAAGAGTATTTGAATGATAGTTGTAACGTGAAACATATATAATAGAAGAAACTCAATTTAGTAGATAAATAAAAAACGCAGGAGTGTAAACTCCTACGTTTTTGTTTATTCATATCGTAAACATTCAATTGGATCCAGTTTGGCAGCTTTGTTAGCTGGCAGTAAACCGAATATAATACCGATTAACATTGAGATACCTACTGCAAGAAGTCCAAGTTCTTTTGAGACAACGAGTGGCCATCCAGCAAAGATTGAGACGATCCAAGCGAAGAAAATACCGAGCATGAATCCGATGAAACCACCAAGTCCTGTTAATATACAAGATTCGATTAAGAATTGTGTTAATACTTTACCACGTGTTGCACCAAGTGCTTTACGAATACCAATCTCACGTGTACGTTCTGTTACAGATACGAGCATGATGTTCATTACACCGATACCACCAACAAGTAAGGAGATAGCGGCAATACCACCGAATACCATTTTCATCATACCGATTGATTCGTCTAGTTGTTTCGTAAATTCACCTAAATCTTGTGCTTCGAATTTGTGCTCAAATTTAGGAGCTTTCATTTCGTTTAAAACAGAAACAGCTTGTTTTTCTACACTTTTACGTTCTGTCGGAGAGGTCATTGTTAATCTTACAGAGTCATACTCATTTACTCCTGAAATGACAGGCGCATTTTCAAGTGATGTATAACCTTCAGGCATAGGCATTCCAAAGTCATTTTTCGTTTCGTATACACCAACTATTTTATACGGCTTTCCTTTTATATCTGTGTATTGATTTGATTCCCAACCACTACTAAATAATTTGTTGAAAGCTTCTTCATTTAATATAACAGCAGGGATTGCTTGATTTAGTTCACTGTCATTTAATTCACGACCGTGAACTAATTTTATTTTCGAATCTGTCATAAAGGCGCCTGTTCCACCTTTTAAATCAAGATTTACATCTTTTGAACCAGCAGATGCTTTTACTTTCATACTTACGTCTGGATACACATCTTTAACGCCTGGTACAGTTTGCAGACGGTTTAGCATATCAGGTGTGATTTTGGCACTATCTGTTCCGTAATCAGGATTGTTGTAGTAAATCGTTACTTCGTTATCTTTTCCTTGGCCTAATTCTTTTTTAAACTTTGCGTTTGTACCATCACCCATTGAAATGATAGTAATAATGGCACTAATACCGATAATAATACCTAACATCGTTAAGATAGAACGCATTTTATGAGCAAAGATAGAGGAAAGGGCCATGCGTATATTTTCACTCGTATTCAAAATTAACCTCTCCAATCTTGGACGATATTTCCGTCACGAATTACAATTTGACGTGCTGCAGCTTCCCCGATTTCACGGTCATGGGTAATCATAATGATGGTTGAGCCTTGTTTATTTAATTCGTAAAAGAGGTCCATAATTTGTGTGCTTGTTTTCGTATCAAGTGCTCCCGTCGGTTCATCGGCTAAAATGAATTTTGGGTTATTTACGATTGCACGTGCAACGGCGACACGCTGCTTTTGTCCACCTGATAATTCGTTTGGTAAGTGAGTAGCGCGATCAGCTAAACCGACTTTTGTTAAAGCAGCTAATGAGCGCTCGCGTCTTTCTTTTTTATCGACTCCAGCGTAAATAAGAGGTAGTTCTACATTTTGAAGCGCTGTAAGTCTCGGTAATAACATGAAGTTTTGGAATACGAATCCAATCTCTTTATTACGTACGTGTGCAAGTTCTGTTTCAGACATGTTTGAAATATTTTGACCGGCTAGTTCGTACGTACCTGTCGTCGGTTTATCTAAGCAACCGATAATGTTCATTAATGTTGATTTACCAGAACCAGAAGGTCCCATAATTGAAGTGAATTCTCCTTGGTTCAATGTTACGTCAATTCCGTGTAATATTTGAACGGACTCTGCACCATTTTGGAAGGATTTCGTGATGCCTTTTAAGTTAATCACTGGGCGACAACCTCCATACCATCTTTTAAGTCTTTTTCAGGTTTAGAGATAATTTCCTCTCCTTTTTTCACTCCAGAAACTTTTGCTTCGCTATCAGTCTCGAATTCAACAGTAACTGCTTGTTCTTTCGCCTTACCGTCTTTTACAACGAAGACAACATTTTTGTCACCTTTTTTCACGATACTGCTTTTCGGAACAATTGTACCAGTTGCTTCGCCAGATTTACTTGTTACGTAAACGTGGAAGCCGTTTTGTAATTCGTCACTATTATCTAATGTGACAGTGAATTGATAGTTAGAAACAGTTTTATTTTCATCCATGCTCTTTAATGGTGTAGAACCGATTTCTGTTACTTTTCCTGTCCAAGTCTTACCAGCGACAGTTTTTGATGAAACAGTTACTTCTTGCCCAACTTTCATACTAGCAAGCTCATATTCAGAAAGTTGACCTTTTACCTTAAATTGACCAGCGTGACGAAGAGTAACGCCGCTCATACCTGTTTTTTCGTCAGCAGTTTTCACGATATCATCAATTACGCCATCAGCAGGACTTGTTACAGAAAGATTGTTTACTTTCTCTTTTGCTGTTTTAATCATTTCATCAAATTTTTCAACATCAAACTTTTTCATTTCAAGTTGTGATTCTAATTGCCCAACTTCAGCTTCTGATGCTTTTAATGCTTCAGCGGGAAGGCCTGCATTTTTATCTTTTTGTAACTTTTGTTTCGCTGCATCAAGTTGTTTTTGGAACAACGTTACTTCTTTTTGTGCGATTTTCTTTTGCATTTCTGCTTCTGTTACACCTTGTTTAGCAGTCGGGTCATTGTATTTAAATAGAAGCTGACCTTTTTTCACTTCATCGCCTTTTTTTACAGCTAATTCATATGTTCCTTTTGTTGGATCGAATGAAATAGTTTCAATTCCGTTTGGAATAACTTCGCCACCAAATTTTTGCGCGTTTTGGATTTGTTTTTCAGTTACTTTATATCCGCTATATGCCATTGCTACTTCTGAACCGCCTCCAGCAAATGCAAAGTATGATCCAGCTGCAATTCCGATTGCTACTACACTAGTAATTAACACTTTATTTTTCTTTTTCATCTATTTATCACCTTTTCGTTCGTTTTAGTATCTACATTAAGTATAGAAGAGGTGAAGAATCTGACAAATCGTTTTAGCTTACAATAACCTTACAGTTTTGTAAGGTATGAATATGTAAATGTAAGGTAGAGGTTGTCCTAGTGTAAGCAAATGAATTGACTCGTCGTTTCTTTCTTACAATAATATTGTATGGAGGAAAGGAGGAAGGAAGATGGAAGCTTATTTTAGCGCACACCCATTAAAACCATTTATTCCATACTCAAGGCAACATGCCCTTATATTATTTATTATGTTGGTGGGGATATTTTTTCTGTATCAATATCAAGATGTATTACGTCAAAGTGAGTGGAATATAACGGTTCGATATGCAATTGCATTTTTATTTATAGGTAGTGAAATTGGGCTTCATATGTGGGAGTGGAAAGCGGGGATTTTTGAGCTAGCTACTTCATTACCGTTTGAATTATGTACGATTAGTTTATTATTAGCGTCGATTATGATCGTAACGAAAAGTTACCGCATATATGAGATTGTATTTTTCACGGGAATTATTGGTGCATCACAAGCTATTTTAACGCCAAACTTGCAGTATGCTTTTCCGCATTTTCGTTTCATTGAATATTTTATCGCGCATATATTGCTCATTTGGGCACCACTCTTTATGACTTGGGTGGAAGGCTATAGACCGACCTTGCAATCTATTAAGCGTACGATGATATTTTTAAACATATTGATTCCGCTTGTTTCGTTTGTGAATTATAAAACAGGCGGTAATTATATGTTTTTAGCTCATAAGCCAGAAACAGCTTCACTACTCGATATGTTAGGACCGCATCCTTACTATATTATTTCATTAGAACTCGCAGCACTTATTGGGTGTTTTATTTTGTATATGGCGTTTGCAAAAAGAGAAAGGCATGCGCATAAAGAATCACTAGGATCATAACCTAGTGATTTTTTATGTTTGAATATTTACAATTCAGAAAATTAAGAATAAAATTAGAGAGTAAAATATAAAGAGAGAGAAGGGAAAACGTGGTCAAAAAAGTTTTTCTGAATGGGATGGAAGTGACAATTCAATTTATTATTTCGATTTTGGGGATTATTATGTTAGGGGCTCTGCCGAAATTGTTCTATGGATTTAAGCTGGATGTATCAAAGTACATACAGAGTTTAAAAGAAGTGTTTGTGAACTTAATGGATATTTCCAATTTGCAATATGTGAAAGGTAAATTTTTATTTCCGCAGCTGTTCGTCCATTATAAAGAAACGATTATTATTTTTTTAGCTGCTTTTTTTATTTCATTATTTGTAGCATTTTGTATTGTTTATGTAATTATGAGTAGTTCACCGCGTATACAACATCGAATTAAATCATTTCTTATCTTCCTAGAATCTATTCCAGATATCCTTCTTATTTTAGTATCACAAATTTTAGTTATATGGTTTTTTAAACAAACAGGTTTTTTACCTTTTCAAATTGCTTCAATTGGAGGCGAGTCAATTAGAGGATTGCCGATACTTTGTTTGAGCATCCCGACTACGATTATGTTTGTAAAAATGGTCGTGCTTCGTTTTGAAAATGAACTAGAAAAAGATTATGTACTATTTGCTAAGGCGAAAGGGCTGGGGCGCTTTCATATTTTAAATCGTCATATTTTACGAAATGTGTTGCTTAGTACATTATTCTTTGCGAAAACGAATATCTTTTTTATGTTATCTAATTTATATATTATAGAATGGATTTTTAATACGGGTGGTATTTTTATGTTTTTGAAATCGTATTTTGGTATTAGAGTTGAGGTTTTCATCGTTAGTGTGCTTCTTATATATATTCCGATTTTTATTTTATTTAAATTATTTCATTATCTCATTCCGGCTGCGATGAAGGAAAGATTATAATATGTGGACGTATATAAAACGTGATAAAAGATTTTGGATAAGCATTGGGTTTCTTCTCCTATTAGTTCTTTTGAGCATCGGAAATACGTTATGGAATGATGGACATATTAGACAAGTTACATTGCAATATGATGCGGATGAAAATCCACAAGTGCCACCGTTTCCACCTTCATTACAATTTTTACTCGGGACAGACCGGAAAGGGTATGACCTGTTACATTTAGTCATTGAGGGCGCGAAGTGGACGATTGGTATATCTATTTTAATTGCGGCACTTAGAATGGTAATAGGTGTGTTTTTCGGTGTCGTACTCGGAACGTATATAAAAAGAGGATTTTCAAAAATTGAGGCTTTCTTTGATAGTTTTACAGTTATTCCGACAGTTATGATTGCGTATTTTTTTCTTCAATCTGCAAATGCATTTGGAAGCGGAGAGGAGACAACAACCTTTTTTGAAAGGGCTTCGTTTCAAGTTGTCTTACTTGTAATGCTTGTAATGCCAGTTATTGCACTGTATGTTGCGAAGGAAGTTCGTAAATTGCGAACGGAGGAATTTGTTGATGCCGCACGCATATTAGGTGGATCGAGAAGACATATTGTTATAAAGCATCTTTTCCCGCACCTTTATATGACGTTTATACTTGTATTTTTTCAGCAGTTTACGCAGACTCTTACTATTTTACTGCACTTAGGATTACTTGAAGTGTTCTTTGGTGGGACTGTAATGTTTGGTGGACCTATAAAAGAGGTGGAATCTTATACGCATGAATGGTCAGGTTTAATTGGAGTATACTTTAGGTCATTAACAGTGAATCCGTGGATCCCTCTCGTTCCGATTACATTTTTTGGACTTACTATTTTTTCAGGAAATATGATTGTAAAAAGTCTAGAAGAGGCGATGTTGAAAGTTCGATTAGGGGGAGAGATAAAGAAGGAAGTTGTAGAAGAGGAACAATCTGCTGTACAGTCAAAGGAAGAGTTGTTTACGTTTAAACATACGATGTGAAGAGAAAAAGAAGCAAGCATGGATTTCATGCTTGCTTCTTTTTACTTTGCAGAAACTTCACCTTCAGCTTCTGTTTGCGGAATAAAGTATCCGATTATACCACCAATTATTGCTGGAACGATCCAGCCGATTCCTAAGTTATAAAAAGGAATCGTGTGTACGATATTAGCGATAAAACTTGGTATCATTCCCACATTATCAAGTGCATGAATACAGCTAATAATGAATGCTGCGATCATTGCTCCGATGTAGACAGAAGGTTTACGTTTCGTATATTTATCGATAAATGATACGAAAATTAAAATGATTGTAATTGGGTACAAAATAATTAATACAGGTAGTGTGATTTTAATTAATAAGCTTAATCCTAAGTTTGAAATAACGAAACTAAAGATACAAACGTATAGTACGAGCTTTTTGTAAGAAACATTTGTTAATACTGTTGCGAAATAGTTGGCGAATGCACTTACAACACCAATTGCTGTTGTTAAACAAGCGAAGATAATGGCGATACTTAATAAAACATTACCGCTTGTCCCAAAGAATTGGTACATAACAGTTGCTAATAGTTGACCACCGTTCTCGAATTGTCCCAAGTTTCCGTTTGAAGCTCCGATATAACCGAGTAAGAAGTAAACAATTGTTAAGAATAGAGCAGCGATACTTCCGCAAATGATTGTATATTTCGCGATAGATTTCTTCTCTTGTATACCGTTTTGACGAATTGCATTTACAACAATTGTTGATAGTACGAGAGCGCCAATTGCATCTAACGTTAAAAATCCTTCAAGAAATCCTTTGAAAAACGGGATGTCTTTATAGTCACCGATAGGCTCTGCAAACGTTCCTGGTGAAAGAATCGCTTTTGTTGCCATAATTGCAATAATTACAAGTAAAATTGGCGTTAATATTTTACCGATATGATCTACTAGCTTGGATGGATTTAATGATAAGAAGTAAACGACTGTAAAGAAAATCGCACTAAAAACTAACATAGAATACCATTGATCTGGGAAAAGTGGTGCAATCCCAATTTCATAAGATACAGATCCAGTTCGTGGAATAACAAATAGTGGGCCGATTGAAAGATAAATAATGATAGCGAATACTGCTGCGAATTTTGGATGAACACGGCTCGCTAAAGTGTTAAAACTACCACCAGCAAGGGCAACAGCAACGATAGCAAGTAAAGATAAACCGACGTCTGTAATAATAAACCCTGTAATGGAAACCCACATATTTTCTCCGGAAGAAAGACCAAGAAGGGGCGGGAAAATCATATTACCAGCACCGAAGAAAACTGCGAATAGTAATAAACTAATCGAAAGTATTTGCGCTGGTTTCAAAGTTGTACGCATATAAAGAAAATCCTCCTAATGAGTATTTTTGTCGAAAATTCAAATAATTTGTCGAGTAACTGTTATTATTTTAAAGGTCTGATGACTAGAAAGCAATAGGGAATTTTGAAAAAATTAAAAAATAATGCATTAAATCGAATAAATATACTATTTGTATGTTTAATAGGGAAGATTTAACTTTTAACGCAAAAAAACACATATCGCTAGGATATGTGTATTAAAAATATATTTTTCTATCGCGTTCTTCTTTTAAAATTTCAACGGCTTCTCGGAAGCGTTGTGAATGGACAATTTCTCGTTCGCGTAAAAAGCGTAAGCTGTCATTTATGTCGGGATCGTCAGATTGGTTGATAAGCCATTGATATGTGGCACGCGCTTTTTCTTCAGCCGCAATATCTTCGTATAGGTCGGCAATTGGATCACCTTTAGCTTGTATATAGGTTGCAGTAAATGGAACACCAGCTGCGTTATGGTAATGAAGTGCGCTGTCATGATCGACGTAATGAGGGTCGAGACCAGCTGCCTTCATCTGTTCAGGAGTCGCATCTTTTGTCAGCTTATAAACCATCGTAGCAATCATTTCAAGATGCGCAAATTCTTCTGTACCAATATCGGTAAGGAGGCCAATGACTTTATCCGGGATTGTATAACGCTGATTTAAGTAACGTAGTGCAGCAGCTAATTCTCCATCTGCACCACCGTATTGCTCAATTAATAATTTTGCAAGTGCTGGATTACAAGTTCCTACTTTAACAGGGTATTGTAATTTTTTTTCATAAATCCACATAGTTTCTCTCCTTTATATTTGCCATGGCCAAGGACCTTTACTCCATTCCCAAGGGGCATTAGAATAACTGTTCCCAAACTGTTGGAGTGGTCCGTATTTTTCTTCCATCTTTTGTTTTAATACTCTTCGTTTATAGGAGAAATCATTAAATTGATTAATAGCGGCGGTGTCATCTGGATGTGTATCTAAATAAAGAGTTAGTTCAACTAGTACAAAGTCTAGTTCTTGAAGCTCCAGTAACAGCTGATAATATTCTTCTGGTAGCGATTGAGTCACGTCAGTAGTCACCGCCCTTTTTTATAAGGATTCTCATAATAGTCATAAAAAACTGGCCATAAAGTCCCTTTTTGTAGCGCTTCTTTTGGTGTGAATTGTGGTAAGTTTGGCGGTTGAAAACCTAAAAATAAATTAGGAGGAGTAGAATAATATTTCTTTCCAATAGGAGGACAAGGATCGAGAGGACTATGATAGGGCACGAATGATCGCATATATTTATTCATGGATAAACCTCCTTAAATGTTCATTACTACGTATTGTATTCAGACATAATAGGCCTTTATGACACATATAAAAAAGTAATAGGTACGGGGGGAATGAATGTGGAGAATGTGAAACAATTCATTGTATTGGAAGTGAAAAACTTAAAGGAAACTTTGTATTTTTATGAAGGGATTTTAGGAATCAAGCCTAGTTTAGAAAGACCCCAATTAGATGTAACAGGGGTTTGGTATGATGCTGATTCAATGAGAGTTAGTTTTGTAATGAATCGTAGTTTGGGTGGGCGTGAGAAGAGTATTACGGATTCGATTGATGTACTAATGTTTTCAATTTCTAACATAGAGAACTTAAAGAAGAGGTTAGTGTTTTATAAAATTGCATATACAGAAAACAAAAGTGAGAAGAGTATTGTAGTACAAGACCCAGATGGATATAAAATTCAAGTGATAGAGAAGGACGAATAAACGGAGGGGATTTAGTGGAGAGGAATTATGAAGAAAGTGCATTGTTTGAGCATCAATTTTGGCTAAAGGTGCTTACTGATCATTCGCAATTTTTACTTGATGCATTAGCTCCAAAGGAAAAAGAGGATATAAAAAAGGCCACTTATTTTGTTGAAACATTTACGAATCTGTTAAATAAAGTTCGTAATGTGAATCTCATTGCGTTTTCAAAAGAGGCAGAACGAGCAGCAAAGGAAATACGAACGTTTAAATTAAGTATTATACAGAAACAACTCGAGGGAAAAATCACTATTCATTTTACACCAACTTTCATCAATCATATGGTAAACGAAGTAGAAGAGTATATAACAGTGTTAGAATTTTTAAAGAAAGGAGAAGTTCCGCCTGTTTTTCATGAATTACATTATCATCTCGTTTGGTTAACGGATGCGGCTGGCCATGCAGGGTCTATTTCTGGTGGATTAGATCTTGTTGAAAAAAGATTAAAAGAGAAAAGCGAAGAATTTACGAAGCACTTTGAACAATTTTACTTAAAGGCAGTTGAAATGACGGGGTATTTACGGACAGAGCTTCATCATTTTCCTGCATTAAAGAAGTTTACAAAAGATGTTTCACTTGAGTTAAACTTATTTTCGCATTTTCTCCATGAGGTTGAAGAGCTGGAGTTATCGAATGAAATATTAAGTGCATTATCTGCTAGAATGGCGGATCATATGGCAAGAGAAGAATGTTATTACTTATTAAAATTAGCACAATCGTCTGGACTTGAGATGCCAAAATGTAATCCGCTTTAAAGAAAAAAGAGGTCAATTTTATTTGGCCTCTTTTTCTGCTTTATTTTCTCTTTTTATTTTTGCTTGTTCAATACTTGCCTGTAATGTCTCCATAATATTGATGATGTTTGGAGTTGGAGAGATTGTTTCGGTTTTTTCCTGTTGTTCAATTTTGTTTTCGATTAGTTCGGTAAGGGCTTCTTTATACTCATCTGTATACATCTCTTGTTCAAAAGGATTTGTAAGATGGTGGATTAAATTGATTGCTGCTGTGAGTTCTTGTTTTTGAATCGGATAATTTTCGTTACTTGGTAAGTTAGGTGTATTTGTTATATCGCGAATTTCATTAGGGTAGTGAATAGTTTGTAATATAAGCCCATCTTCAAAGTTACGGATAATAGCTAAATGTTGTTTTTTTCTAATGGAAATATGGATAAGACCAAGTTTATTCGTACGTTCAAGTGCTTCTTTTAATAATAAATATGATTTTTCATGTCCTGAGGTAGGGCCTATAAAATAAGAACGATCGTAGAGAACAGAATCAATTTCGTTATTTTGGATAAAAGATATAATACGAATAGATCTTGGTTCGTGAGCTTTTTGCAACTCAGCTAATTCTTTTTCATCCATAATAATGTACTTATGAGGTGCGTATTCATAGGCTTTTACAATATCTTTATCATCAATTTCTTCATCCGTACAATCAGGAGCAAATTTTTTATATTTAATAGGTGTTAAGCATTCTTTATGAAGACTTAAAAATTTTATATCGTTTTCTTCTACGGCACTGTATAGTTTGATTCCTATATTTAATAGTCCAAGTGAAAGGGCACCTTTCCATACGGTATGCAAATGAAGCCTCTCCTTTCATTCAAAAATGATTATGTATATTATGAGATAGTAAGAAATTTCCTATACGTTTTTTGTTTTTACGGAATGTTAAGCAGGAGGATGTGGGATATAAAATATATTGACAAGCCCTCCAAAATATTTTAATGTGATTGTATAAAATTGTGTATATAAAGGGGAGTAACTTATTACAGTAAAGTCGTCATTACAGGGAGAAACCCTCGGCTTTATTGGCAACGTTTCGTTGTTAGTGAGACCTTTACCAGCAATGGTAAAGGCCCCTTATTGTCTTTTTTAGGACCCTTACCATGTTTGGTAGGGGCCTTTTTGTATACAAAGAGAGGAGATATAAAAATGAAAAAACTTATTAGTAGATTAAGAGTTGTATTTCATGTTCGCCGATTTGTTCCATTCCTATTTGACTTTTTCACTTCAAAAGAGGTTTCAATAAAGAAGAAAATTTTATCTATTGCGTTTTTAGTTGGTTATGTTGCGATGCCGCTCGATTTAATTCCAGACTTCTTACCGTTTATCGGTATTTTAGATGATATTGGAATTGTATTATTTATTTTGAACCGAATTGTAAAAATGGCGCCAGTTCAATTACAAGAAAAGCATAACGTAAACGTAGGATAGGAGTTGGGGTAGAAAATATGGAGCAAATTATTTTAGATATAATCGAGTTTTTAAAGCAATTTTCTTATTTTGGAGTTGTGTTAGCATTAACGTTTGAATTTATTCCAGCAGAAGTAGTTTTGCCTATGGTGGGGTATTGGGTGTACGAGGGAGATATGAATTTTTGGCTTGCTGTATTAGCCGGAACCCTCGGCGGAACGACAGGACCTTTAACGTTATATGCACTCGGTTATTACGGTGGTCGTCCTCTATTAATAAAATACGGGAAATACTTCTTCATTAAAGAAGAACAAATTCAAAAAGCAGATGATTTCTTTGAGAAATATGGACCGGTTGTAGCATTTGTTGGACGCTTTGTGCCAGGAGTTCGAACGCTTATTTCTGTTCCATGTGGTATGGCGAAAATGAACATATGGAAATTTAGCATATATACATTTGTAGCAATGTTCCCGTTAACGACTTTGTATGTTTATTTTGGAATGAAATTAGGTCCACATTGGGAAAAAGCAGCGGATGTTGTTGGGCAATATATGTTACCGATATTAGGAGGCGTTATTCTTATCGTTGCTAGTATCTTTGTCTATAAATATATGAAAAAAAGAAACAAAACAGAATCTATCTAGTCACATGAATATTTTTTGAAAATAGATGAATAGTACAGGCAAAAGACTCTGGGGGACATACACATATAGGGAATATAAAAGAGAGAGGGGAAACAACTATGTCTTGTGAGTGCTCAGGGTCAGCATTAACTTGTTGTCCAGATAAAAATTATGTGCAAGATAAAGTGTGTAGTCCGTGGTCTGCTACTGTAGTTGCAACAGCAATTGATAATGTTCTCTATACAAATAATATTAACCAAAACGTAATTGGTACTGGTTTTGTTAAATATGATGTTGGACCAGGCCCAATTACTGTAGAGGTACTTGATTCTGCTGGGGGTACAATTGATACACAAACATTAAACCCAGGAACGAGTATTGCTTTTACGTATCGCCGCTTTGATAGTATACAAGTTGTGTTACCTGCAACACCTGCTGGAACGTATCAGGGAGAATTTTGTATTACAACACGTTATCCACTTTCATAGCAGAATAGGAGAGGATCGAAATGGGAATGAGAAGTTCCAGTTTGTCTTGTTGTTCTAATAAAACACTTGTGCAAGACCAAGTATGTACAGACTGGTCTATTACAGGTGCTGGTACTCAAATTGTATATACAAATAATATCACGCAAGAAGTATATGGTTCAGGTTACGTGAAGTATGATGTAGGTGCCAACCCGATTACAGTTGATTTTTTAGTAGGTGCAACAGTGGTTGATACAATTACTGTACAACCACAAAGTAGTGGTACTTTCACTGTCCGATATTTTACTACTGTCCGAATTACTACGACAGGAACGACTGTTAATCAAGGAGAGTTTTGTATTACAGTACGTTATCCAATCTCATAAAAAGCATACCGTGAACGGTATGCTTTTTATATTAAGGAAATAATGAAATTGGTATTCTATAAGCAACATGTAAATTCGCAACAGTACTTGCCTTCTAAATATAGTGAAGGATTACTTGTTATATTGATAATATTGATCGACTGTAGGTCTTTTCCTGTGTACGATATTGTATTACCAGGAAACACAGTGAAAATATTGGTTACTGTTCCAACGATTTGAATTGTAATTGCTTCGTTGCTGCTAGTACTATTGTAAACCGAGACAGTACCTGATATAAGTAGTATCCCATCACTTTGCCATAGTATCATTGATTGTGATGCATCTTTGGCAGAGGAGATGGTGTTATTAGTTATGAGGAAATTCCCTGCAAATTCATTTGTTACTCGCTCGCAATTTGGATTTGGAGGAGGGGGCGGTGGACAAGGGTCTGGACAAATAATAGATAAAGGAGCGAAACAGCCGATATTTTTTTTATTCTTCAATACAACCCCTCCTTTTAAGTTGTCTTTTATTACTATTAAATGTAAAAGCATGGCCGATGTGTTAAAAAAAGAAGGAAATATTAAAAATTAAGATTGTCTAATAGGCTTAAACCTTAACTTATCATTAGTGTTATAGAAAAGATTATATGTGAATAGTCATAGGAAAAGAATGATCAGACTCTTTTAGACAAAAGGTGGTTGTATACAATAGTACGAGTAATGTTGAACTTAATTTCTAATTAACTGTATATTTACAAAAATCTAATAAAGTTCATTTGTTATTTAAACGACATTAACATGTATTAGATAAAATAGCCCTTGTAATGAATCAATTATTATGAGGAGGATTCACGTGGACAGAAATGCTTTAAGAAAAGTAAAAGGCCTTATTGGATTATTAATGTTTTTTGTATTAGCATTCGTATCATTTCCATGGAGTACATCAGTCAAGGCGGAAGAGAAAAAGCAAGAAAAGGCATCAAGTGAGAAGAAGATAGTTTTTCCAGTTGTAAGTGATGTGCATATTAAAAACAGTGGAACAGATGATACGTTTCGCTGGAAAAGAGCAATTGAACAGTTTAATACACTAGCACCAAAGCAAGATGCATTTGTTATTGTAGGTGATTTCACAGATACAGGATCAGTGCAGCAATATGATCGTTTCATGCAAGTGTATAATGAAAATGCAAATAAAGATGCCGTGAGAATGAATTCTCTTGGTAACCATGATTATTGGAACGGTTTATCTGTAGAGGGCGCACAGAAGCGTTTCTTAGAAAAAACAGGTATGGAATCAATTTATTATCATAAAGTGGTAAAAGGTTATCACTTCCTTGTTATGTCTCCAGAGAATGGAACAACTCATGGCTATTATTCGGACAAGCAAATTAATTGGTTAAAAGAAGAAATGGCAAAAGCGCAAAAAGATGATCCAGAAAAACCGATTTTTGTATTTTTACATCAACACATTAAAGAGACAGTATACGGTAGTCATGAATGGGGAACACAAGATAGCGCAAAAATTAATGCAGTATTAAAAGAATACCCACAAGTTATTACGTTTTCAGGTCATTCACATTATCCATTAGATGATCCGAGATCGATACATCAAAAAGACTTTACATCAGTTGGTACATCTTCAGTAAGTTATATGGAAGTTGAAGGTGGTAAAGTACAAGGGAATATCCCGCCAGGAGCTAGTACGTTAAGCCAAGGTTTATTAGTAGAAGTAGATGATAAAGAAGTAACGATTAATCGTCGCGATTTCCATACGAATTCTTGGACAGGCGAGCCTTGGAAAATTAAATTACCAGCAAAGAAAGAAACATTTACACATGTAGAAGATCGTGATAAAAAAAAGCCTTACTTTGCTAAGGATGCAAAGCTTGCTGTATCAAATGTAACAGAAAATGCGGCAACAGTAACATTCCCACAAGCATTGGACAACCTCCTTGTTCACTCTTACCGTGTGCAAGCTAGAGATAAGCAAACGGGTGAAATAAAAAATAAATTGTTAGCATTCTCAGAGTTTTATCGTGATCCAGTGCCGAAAGATCTTACGTTTACGCTTGCGGGGTTAGATGGCGGGAAAACATATACACTTGAAGTAGTTGCGATTGATTCATTTGGCAATGAAACCGCGCAGCCGTTAACGGCAGAAATTACTACGAAAAAAGATGATATTGATCCGAATGTAAAAGTGCCAAAGGCTGATGTTTTTGATGTGAATTTTGCAGATGGTACATTTAAAGACAATTCACCATTTGGAACAAAAGGTGATGTGAAGGGCAATGTGACTATTGAATATGATAAAGCATTGAAAAAGAATGTTATGAAGTTAAACGGACAATCTAATACATTTGGATACCTTCCATTTTCTGCAGCACAAAAAGAGAAAGTAGCAAATACATTTACATTAGAAACGGTATTTTCAATGAATCAAATCCGTGGACAAGGTATTTTGCAAAATACAGAGAGCGGTGGAATTGGATTTGAGTCTACAGGAAGCGGCTATGTTGAATTATGGGCTCACATTGGCGGCAGTTATAAACGTGTTGGAGTTCAATTAGAAGCAAACAAAACATATCACTTAACAGGAACGTATAACGGAAGTGAAGTAGCTATTTATGTCGATGGTAAAAAAGTAAATAGCCAACCAGCTACAGGAAAAGTGTATCATCCAAATGTACCATTTGCACTTGGAGCGGATCCTGATAGCAATGGAAATGGTGGCATTCCGTTAAATGGACAAATCGCGCTTGCGAAATTATATAGTAAAGCGTTAAGTTCTTCAGAAGTATTAGCAGCGTACAATGAGTTTTCTAACCGTACGAAATTAGAGCAAGTGAACGCGTTATATGAAGAGCTTGGAAAAGGGAAAGAAGTGTTAGCTGGTACGTATGAGTTTGGTGATAAGCCAGGTCAATATTCAAAGGAAGCATTTCAAGAACTAGAGAAAAGCTATAATAATGCAAAACAAGTGTTTGAAAATATAGGGAGTACGGGAGAGCAAATCGTTCAAACATATAACGAATTAAAAACAGCTAATGTAACATTTGTACAATCTAAAGTAGTAGAACAACCGAAAACACCGAAAGAAAAATTACAAATCAATATTGAATCTGCAAAAGTAGTAGTGAAAAAAGCGCAAGATGCAAATGTAACGGACGGTTCAGTGAAAGCACTGAGTCAAAAAATTACAGTGGCCGAAGCTGTAGTGAAAGATGTAAAAGTAAAAGATGCACAGGTAGAAACGATGAATCGTACATTAGAGTATACGATTTCACTTGTTGAAAAAAGCATAAACAAATAAGAGAGAAGAAAAGAAGCTTATCATGATAGGCTTCTTTTTTGTTATACTAAAAGTAGTATAGAATGAAGGAGCGAATAATTTGGAACAGAAAAAGCTAAAAAGAATTCTTGAATATGTATGGATCGCGGTTGTGCTCCTTGTAGGATATTATTTCTTAAAAGAAAAAAGTATTTGGGTTTTATTTTTAATGACGTTTTTATTAGCGGGTTTAGGCACGTTATTTATTAATTTCTTCTTTGATAGTTTAAATGCCTGGAAGAATAAAAAGAAGGGAACGAAGTAAAGGAGGGAATATATGCAAAAGTGGAAGCTCATATATCAGGTGATTATTTTCCTATTGCTTGTAGGTATTGGAATTGTGAAATACGCAACGCCAATAGGAAATTGGGCATGGTTTACAGCTTGCATCGGCATATTTTTCATTTTACAATCGTTGACGAAAAAATATAATAGTACAGAAAGATAGCTCGCCGCTAAAACGGCGAGCTATTTTGTTATGCTTTTTTCTTTTCATCATTCGTTTTTTCAATAGCTAAATGACTATGTTTCCTAGAGTAGAAGAAATAGAAGCATAAGCCGACTATAAGCCAAACTGCAAAGCTAATCCATGTTGTTTTAGACAAATTGATCATTAAATATAAGCAGCAAAGAATCGCGACAACTGGTAATACAGGTACGAAAGGTGTACGGAATCCACGTTTTAAATCAGGGTGTGTTTTTCGTAAAATAAGTACTGCGCAGCAAACGAATGTAAAGGCTGTTAACGTACCGATGTTTACTAAATTCGCTAGCAAATGTAAGTCTAAAAGGCCTGCTAATAAAGCAGCAACAACGCCAGTAATCCACGTATTTAATAAAGGGATTTTTACTTTTTTATTTACACGTGCTAACGCTTTTGGAAGTAAACCGTCACGGCTCATCGCATACGAAACGCGAACTTGTCCATACATAACGACTAAGAGAACGGTTGTCATTCCAGTCATCGCTCCAACAGCGAGTAGTCCTGCAATTGTATCCTCACCAACGAAATGCAATGCAAATGCAACTGGATCAGAAACGTCTAATTGCGTATAAGGAACCATACCTGTTAAAACGAAAGATACGATCATATATAAAACAGTACAAATAAGAAGAGAACCGATAATACCAATTGGTAAGTCACGCTGCGGTTTTTTCGTTTCTTCTGCAGCTGTTGCGATTGCATCAAATCCTAAGAAGGCGAAGAACACAGTGGCAGCCCCAGTAATAATACCGTCGTATCCGAATGGGATGAACGGTGTCCAGTTTTCAGGTTTTACATATTTTGCACCTGCTACGATAAAAGCGATAATAACGGCTAACTTAATAAGAACCATAATATTATTAATGCGTGCGCTTTCGCGTATACCAAAACTTAAAAGGCCCGTAATAAGAAGTAAAATACAGACAGCAGGTAAATCGATGAGACCACCTTTTCCTACGCCGGGGGCCGAGGCGATTATGGCGGGCAGGTGTATATTGAACCCTTGTAGTAATGATTGCAAATAACCAGACCAACCGACAGCTACTGCTGCAACGGCAAGTAAATATTCGAGCATTAAACACCATCCGACGATGAAGGCGACGACTTCTCCGACTGTCATGTATGCGTAAGTATACACACTTCCTGAGACAGGAATAGAAGAAGCAAATTCAGCGTAACAAAAGGCTACACAAGCACAAGTAAATGCAGCAATAAGGAATGATAGCATAATACCAGGACCAGAATGTTTTGCTGCAACAATACCTGTTAATACAAAGATCCCTGTCCCAATTACGGCGCCGATTCCTAAAAATGTTAAATCGAGTGCAGTTAATGTTCTAGCTAGCTGCTTTGGTGATTCAGTACTAAGCGCTTTTTTTCGTAATAATGACTTCACTTTGGACTCTCCCCCCGTTTTTTCATTTCCATAACTGCGACTATAGTATGAGTCCATTAAAAAAGAGTAAGTAAGGAAGTGGAGGTGCAGTTATGGTATGTAGTTTTTTAAAATTGCTGGATTAATCTTAATATAATTCAGAATATTTTGTCAAATAAAAATATGACAAATAAAATGCGGATCAATAGGGGAAACTACTTGCAGAAATGGACGGGGGTTAACGACCCACTGATTAAAGTTAAAGTAGGAGCAGATGCTATGTTATTTTATTTTGAACTTGTCGTCATTTTACTTTGTACGAAATTAGCTGGTGACATTAGTGTAAGACTTGGTCAGCCTTCTGTACTTGGTAAGTTAATTGTCGGTATTATTATCGGTCCGGCTGTACTTGGTATTATTAATAGTTCTGAACTGATTGATGAATTGAGTGAGATTGGTGTTTTGTTACTTATGTTTATGGCGGGACTTGAAACAGATTTAGAAGAGTTAAATCGGAATTTGAAATCGTCGTTTGCAGTAGCGGCCGGTGGAATTATTTTTCCTTTCATCGGTGGTTATGTAACAGGATTGCTGTTTGGATTAATACAATCCCATGCCATTTTTTTAGGCTTATTACTTTGCGCAACATCGGTTAGTATTACGGTGCAGACGCTACGTGATCTAGGAAAAATGAATACGAGAGAAAGTACAACAATTTTAGGTGCTGCCGTATTTGATGATGTCATTGTCGTTATTTTATTAGCATTTGTAATGAGTTTTTTAGGAACACAAGATGTGAATATAACACTGGTCATTGTAAAGAAAATTATTTTCTTTGTAAGTATTGTTTTTATTGCTTGGAAAGTCGTTCCTTGGATTATGAAAATGCTTGTCCCGCTTCGTGTAACAGAAGCGTTAATTAGCGCGGCTCTTATTATTTGTTTCTCTTTTTCTTATTACAGTGAAATGATGGGAATTGCAGGCATTATTGGAGCATTTGCAGCAGGAATTGCTATTTCTCAAACAGAGTATAAGCATGAAGTGGAACATAAAATTGAACCGATTGCTTATGCAATATTTGTTCCAGTATTCTTCGTAAGTATCGGAATGGAAATTACATTTCAAGGCATTGGAAGCCAGCTTTGGTTCATTATTATTATGACTCTCATTGCGATTTTCACAAAGTTAATCGGATCAGGTTTAGGAGCAAGGCTGACAGGGTTTAACCTCCAATCTTCTATTAGTATTGGCGCGGGGATGGTATCACGTGGTGAAGTAGCGCTTATCATCGCTGCAAATGGACTTACGGCGAATTTATTAGCGAAAGAAAATTTCACAGCGATTGTTATTGTTGTTATATTGACGACGATTATTACACCGCCACTTTTGAAGAAATATTTTGTATAAACGGGAAGGGCTTATCTGATGTAGGTAAGCTCTTTTTTATTCCCAAAAGCAATAGTCATATAGCATGAAGGGTTTGTAATTATGGTAAAATCTATGTATGTGATATGACAAGGAGAGGGAAGTGTGAAGATTACGAAGGAGAAGGTTATCGGTGTAATCGTACTTATTGCAGTATGTATACCATTTACTGCATGGAAAGAATCAAAAGTGAAAGATTTTCCGGTTTCTATTTTTTCGGAAGAAGCAGATGGTGAGTACGGTCAGAAGCTGAAATATACTGCTTTTTTACCTGATGTTGCTATTTGGATGAACGGTTGGGAAAAGAAGTGGACAGAAGGGGAAAGAACTGTTTATCAAAAAGGGAATCGCATTGTAAATGTGTTTCATCCTCCTGGCGATGATGGTTATTACCTTCTTGAAGCAAGAGAAAATAAGTGAACGCAACCGTAAGAAGTGGAGGTTAAATAGTGAAAGCTTCAACATTACTATTTAAAATTGAAAGTAATATGGATCAATTTTCACCAGCTGAGAAGAAGGTTGCCATGTACATAATGGAGAATGCAGAGATTGTACCGAATTTAACGACGAAAGAAGTGTCAACGAATGCAGGCGCAAGTGAAGCGAGTGTCGTTCGCTTTTGTAAATCGATTGGAATCGGAAGTTTTAAAGCATTTAAGATAGCACTCGTTCGTGAATTAACGATTGCTGATTATAATATTAACGATTTTTCAGTGATGAATACAGAAGATGGACCGTATGATTTATTTAATAAAGTTACTTATGTGAATAAAGCTGCAATTGAGGCGAGTGTTACTGCAATAGATAAGAGGGAACTTGAGAAAGCTGCAGATCTTATTGTAAATGCGAATAAAATTATATTTTACGGCGTAGGCGGATCAGCTACGCCAGCAATGGACGGGGCTTATAAATTTACGCGGCTTGGATTTACAGCGATGATGCTATCTGATTTTCATATGATGTTGCCGCTTGTGACAAATTTAAAAGAAGGCGATATATTTGTTGCGATTTCAACATCTGGTCGAACGAAAGATGTGCTTGAAATGGCGCAGTATGCAAAGAGACAAGGTGCAACTGTTATTGGAATTACGAAATTAGATCAATCATCACCCCTATATAAAGAAGCGGATATTCGCCTTTGTATGCCAGATGTAGAACAAGATCATCGTATTGCGAGTATTGCTTCGAGAATGACACAATTGAATATGATCGATGCTTTATATGTTATTACTTTCAATCGAATTGGTAATAAAGTATTGGATCAATTTATGGAGACGCGAGAAGAAGCGTTGCGGTTACGGAAGTTAAAGTAGAAGAAAAGATGAGGAGACTCATCTTTTTTTTATCCCGTAAAAGCCCGATTGGTGCGGGCTAATAATCAGTGGGGATGAACAAAACCCCACTGATTAAAGTTTCACTTTATGATCTTTGACAAAAATATGTCATGTAGTGAAATTTTATTTCATAAAATAAGAAAGAGTTATTGATTTTTAGTTTCTTAAAGTTATAATAAAAGTGTGAAATATAATTTCAAAGAGGGTGGCAATATGTTAGAAAATTTATCGACAGAACATCGTAATGAGAAAACAATGAATCTGGATGAAATGAGCATAAAAGAAGTGTTGCAAAGTATGAATGAAGAAGATCGAACTGTTGCGTTAGCAGTTGAAAAAGAGATAGAACAAATTGAAAAGGTTGTACAGACTGTTATTAAATCTTTTGAAGAAGAGGGACGCTTAATTTACATTGGTGCTGGTACGAGTGGTCGTTTAGGTATTCTAGATGCAGTGGAATGTCCGCCGACATTTGGCACGGATGATAAAATGGTGCAAGGGTTTATAGCAGGTGGATTGAAAGCGTTTACTAAAGCGGTGGAAGGTGCCGAAGATCGCGAAGAGTTAGCGGAAGAAGATTTAAAAAGTATTGGATTAAATGAGAAAGATACAGTGATTGGAATTGCTGCAAGTGGCAGAACTCCTTACGTAATCGGCGGCTTGAAATACGCACAGAGCGTAGGAGCGAGTACAGCGAGTATTTCTTGTAATAAAAATGCTGAAATAAGTAAATATGCAAAGTTAAATGTGGAAGTAGAGACAGGTGCAGAAATATTAACAGGATCAACGCGTTTAAAAGCTGGTACAGCACAAAAATTAGTGCTGAATATGATTTCAACAGCTTCGATGATTGGTGTAGGAAAAGTATATAAAAACTTAATGGTAGATGTTCAATCCACAAATGAAAAGTTAGTAGAACGGTCAAAAAGAATTATTGTGGAAGCAACAGGCGCTAGTTATGAAGTAGCGACAGAGTATTATGAAAAGGCAGAACGTAACGTAAAAGCTGCAATTGTTATGGTGTTGTTGCAGTGCGAATATGGGGAAGCACTGGAGAAACTAAAATACGCTAAAGGGTTTGTGAAGAAAGCACTATAAAATAATAGGGAGGGGGATTCTATTATGAAGAAAGAAGAGAGAATGGCCAAGGAAATTTCGGAGCAACTTGGAGGAATAAAAAATATTCGTAGTATTGCTCATTGTATGACGAGACTACGATTAACGCTTCATGATGAAAGTAAAGTAAACATGGACCTTTTGAAAAAAGTTGAAGGCGTTATGGGTGTTATAGAAGATGAGACGCTTCAAGTTGTCGTTGGTCCAGGAACAGTAAATAAAGTAGCAGCTGAAATGGAAGGTTTGACAGGACTACGAATTGGTGAGGTAGCAGATCATCACCTTGAAGATATTGGGCAAGAGATGAAATCAGAGATTAAGAAGAAAAATAATACACCGGTGAAAAACTTTTTACGAAAAATAGGGAGTATTTTCATCCCATTAATTCCAGGTCTTGTTGCGTCAGGAATTATAAACGGGGTTGCTAACTTTGCGAAAAACGCTGGTGCTGATCCAAATGCAACGTGGTTACAAATGTTACTACTCATTGGCGGCGGTATCTTTACATTCTTAGGAATTTTAGTCGGCTGGAATACAGCGAAAGAATTTGGCGGGACACCGGTTCTTGGGGCAATTGCTGGTATTCTAATTTTCAATCCGGCGATGGCAAACGTAAAATTGTTTGGTGAAGCATTAGTGCCTGGAAGAGGCGGATTGTTTGCAGTTATTTTTGCAGCATGGCTTATGGTTGTAGTGGAAAGACAAGTTCGAAAAGCAGTGCCGAATGCAGTTGATATAATCGTGACGCCACTCATTACTGTATTAGTTGTAAGTATCGTAACGATGTTAGCCATTCAGCCATTAGCAGGTTTCTTATCAGATGGTATTACGAGCGGAATTAATGCTATTTTAAATATTGGCGGAGCATTTGCTGGCGCAGTACTTGCGGGAACATTTTTACCGCTCGTTATGGTCGGATTGCATCACGGTTTAACACCAATTCATATGGAATTTATTAATCAAACACAGGTAACACCTTTATTACCAGTACTCGCAATGGCTGGTGCTGGCCAAGTGGGCGCAGCAATTGCGATTTATGTGAAAACAAAAAACAAGCGACTTCGAAATGTAATTAAAGGTGGATTGCCAGTTGGCTTTTTAGGAATTGGTGAGCCGTTATTATACGGGGTGACATTACCACTTGGGAAACCGTTTATTACTGCTTGTTTAGGAGCGGCTGTCGGTGGTGCATTCCAAGCAGTTATGCAAACAGCTTCTCTTGGAATTGGCGTATCAGGGCTATCTTTAATTCCATTAATTGCTGACAATAAATATTTACTATATTTCTTAGGTTTAGTAATTGCATATGCTTTCGGATTTATCTTTACGTACTTCTTCGGATTTAAAGAAGAAATGGCAGAAAACATATAGAGAAAGGGATTCCTTTCTCTTTTTCTATTAATAGAAAGGGAGATTTATATGATCGGAGTTTCCATTTATCTTTCAAAAGAACGAGTAGAGAAACAAGAAGAGTGGCTAAAAGTAGCGAAGGAAAATGGGTTTACATCTATTTTTACATCACTGCACATTCCAGAAGATGATCCAAATACGTATAAAGAGTTAATTCAAATATTGGGGAAACAAGCTCTTACACATGAAATGGAGTTAATGGTTGATGTTTCTCCAAAATCGTTACATCATTTAGGGCTAACATATGAAAATGTGGAAGAACTATTGGACTGGGGCATTAGCGGTTTAAGAATGGATTACGGCATTGCGCCAAAAGAAATTGCAAGCGTATCTCATAAGATGAAAGTAGCTTTAAATGCGAGTACGATTACAAAGCCATTTTGGAAAGAATTACTTGCAGAACATATAAGAGTAGAGAATGTAGAAGCGTGGCATAATTTTTATCCACGTCCAGAGACGGGACTAGCAAAGTCCTTCTTACAAAAACAAAATCAATATTTACAGGAGTGCGGAATAAAAACGATGGCATTTATTCCAGGTGATGCGGAAAAACGTGGTCCGTTATATGAAGGGTTACCAACGTTAGAAAAACATCGCAATATGCGCCCGCTTGAAGCGTACTTAGAACTTGTTCAAGATTGTGGTGTTGATAAAGTATTGATTGGAGATATAAGCGCAAGTTTGGAAAGTATGCAAGAAGTAGCTAGTGCGAGTAGAGGGATTATTCCATTGCGTTACAAATCATTTATAACTGATAAAGAAGTATTAAAAGTGGTGGAGCAAGTGCATACAAATAGACTAGATCCGGCTCGTGATGTTATTCGATCTGTAGAATCAAGGGAAGGAAATAGAGTGGTTTTACAGCCGATGCATACAATTGTAAGAAAGAAAGGCAGCATTACAATTGATAATGAATTGTACGGTAGATATGCAGGGGAGATGCAAGTTGCTACACATGATTTACCTGTAGATGAGAAAGTGAATGTTGTTGGAATAGTTGTGGAAGAGGACGTTTCTTTACTGCCTTATATTGGCGCTGGAAAAATGTTTCAACTTTTTCTATGCGATAGAATAAAAGCTTGAATTAGCGCTATTTTGTAGGAAAACATTATCCGTAAAACGGATAATGTTTTTTGTTTTCTTTAAAAAAGTATTTGACGAATGAAATAAAATACCGTATTGTTTTGACTTGTAAATAAAAGTTCACCATAACAAAACAAAAAGGAGAGTTCAAAATGAATCAATATATTGGGAATTTAATTATTCGTATCGTGTTAGGAGTTACGTTCTTTGCACACGGTTTAGCAAAGTTTCAATCAGGTATCGATAATGTAGCAGGATGGTTTACAAGCATCGGTTTACCAGGTGGCCTTGCATACGGCGTAGCAACTGTAGAATTAGTTGGTGGTATATTATTAATTATCGGTTTAGGTGTACGATATGTAGGATTGTTATTCGCTCTTATTTTAGCTGGAGCTATCGTAAAGGTAAATGGAGCAGCAGGTTTATTAGGAGATGGAAAGAATCCAGGATATGAATTAGATCTTGCATTATTATCAATGGGTGCGTATTTATTCGTAGTAAAAGCAGAAGGATATGTAGATCGTTTCTTAAAAGAGAAAGTAATGAAAACGAAGTAAATTTTATTTATAAATGTTGACTTGAAGAAGTATTGTAACTATAATGATTACAACAAATGGATTAAGAGTAAAACAATTTAAATATTTTTTTACACAAGATGTAACTGTATAGGTTACATCTTGTGTAAAAATAAATAAACGGGAGGAAGTAATATGCCTAAATCAAATTTAGAAATTATTCAAAGCACGTATGAAGGATCAGCGTCTTCGAATGCAAAGCATTTAGCAGAAGCCTTCTCTGAAAAAGTGGAATGGACAGAGGCAGAAGGTTTCCCGTACGGCGGAACATATAAAGGCGTAGAAGCTATAATGGAAAATGTATTTAGCCGTTTAGGATCAGACTGGGATGATTATAAAGCAAGTGTAAATACATATCATGAAGTAAACGGAAAAGATGTAATTGTTGCTGAAGGTATGTATTCTGGAGTTTATAAAGAAACAGGAAAATCATTTGAAGCAGAATTTGTTCATGTATGGCAGCTTGAAAATGGAAAAATCGTGAAGTTTAAGCAGTATGTAGATAGTCATATTGTTAGGGAAGCGATGAAGAGCTAATGCTTTTTAAATGGATTGTAGGTATATGTATTACCATTATGGTAATCATCTCTTCTATAGTTGGCGGAAAGAAATTGCTTGCATATGTGGAAAAAGAAAATACAAATATTCAAACCGAGCGAGCGGCAAACGAAAAAGAGAAAAAAGCTGCAGAAGAAGCCCCGCAAATTAGTGAAGGTGAAATTATTTCTACTATGCATAAAATGGTGCACCAAAAGGTAAAATCCTCTGAAAAATGGGGATTTGTAGAGATGACAAAAAAGGAAATTTCTAATGTAAAAAGAGATATTGAAAATAGTACAGGTTTTCAATATAAAATGAAGTTATTTTCTATTATAAATAGATGGGAAAAAGGAGATTTTTCTCAAACTGTTGAGGAGCATAACTTTTTATGGGGCCTTCAAGGTGGAGATACTGGCAAGGCGACGGAACGTTTATCGCCAGAAGAGGAAAAGCAGTATATAAAAGAAATGAAGAGAAAATAAAAACATCGCCAACCCAGATGACGATGTTTTTTCATTAAGAATGTTTTCGCATTAAAGGTCTAACAGGCTGAACGGCAACAGTTTTAAAATGAGAAAATAAATAACATCCTGTTACAACGACAATTGTCCCTAAAATTTGTATCCACGTTAATTCTTCTCCGAGGAATATGAATGCTAAAATGGCTGTGAAAATTGGATTGAAGTTTAGAAAAATACCTGATGTAGTTGCGCCTAATTTTTGTACACCAATATTCCAAAATACCATACAAAGAACTGTCGAAATAAGCCCAGTATATAAAAGTGATGTGATGAAAGAAGTATTTATATTTGAAACAGTGAAGCTACCTATGTTAAACGGTAGTAATAAAATAACGCCGAAAATACCAGAGTACAACGTTGCCATAAGTGGTGTAGTTGTTTTTGTTGCCCATTTACTACAAACAGAATAGATTCCCCAAATACAAACTGCTGCAATCATCCATAAATCGCCGCTATTAAAATGTAGTGAAAATAAAAGCGAGAAATCACCTTTTAATAGGACGAGGATAACCCCGAAGAATGAAAGAATCATGGATAGGATTTGAAGTGTATTTACTTTTTCTTTTAGAAATAATACTGAAAATAATGCGATTGAAATTGCATTCAATGTAGAGATAAGACCTACATTCGTAGCGGATGTTTTTTCTAATGCTAAAAATTGAAAGATGTTAAAAAGAGCGACCCCTGAAATTCCCATCAATATTAAAGGAAGTATTGCGGTACGTGGTGGAAGGATTTTCTTTTCTTTAAACCATACCATCGGTAATAAACAAACAATCGCAATCATCCATCTTAAATTTGTCAGTGTCATCGGCGATGCATGATCGACGAGTGATTTTCCAACGACAAAATTTCCTCCCCATAATAAGCTCGTTAGTAATAGTAAAAAGACGTAAAAATAAGGCATGCTAAAATCCCCTTTTTTGTAATCAATACGAATTGTAAATAATTTTAGCATTTTTCTTTATTGTGTAATATATTCTTTTGTATAATGGTGAAAACTCGATAAAATCTTTAGTTATGAATGATATTTACGGAATGATATTCAGTTTTTTGTAAGGTATAAGGTGTTTTTTCGAATAATCATCGGTAAGAAAAAAGGGGGGAATTGTAATGGAGTCGTCTGTTATTAAAGTGTTGGATGATTTGGATGTACAAATTTTAGATATATTGCAGAAGGAGTCACAAGTAAGTAATGCAGAGCTGGCACGTCGCGTTAATTTATCACCGGCTGCGATGCATGCAAGAATAAAAAGATTGGATGGGGAAGGTTTCATCGATAAGCAAGTTGCGATTTTAAATCAAGAAAAGCTTGGGTTTGATTTATTATGTTTTATTTTTATGAGTACAAATATTCATCAATTTGACAAGCTGGAAGTGTTGGAGAAAGAATTAGAATCGATGCCGGAAGTGTTAGAATGTCACTGTTTAACAGGAGAGTACGATTATTTATTAAAGGTTGCAAATCGTGATCGTAAAGAACTAGAGCAGTTTATTAGAAAGTTGAATAAGCTTGGTATTACAAGGATACAGACAAGTTTAGCACTTCGTGAAATTAAATATTCGACGGTATTGCCGATACGAAATGAGGAACCGAGCATCGATTAGATTGCTTGGTTTTTTGTTTGTATAAATTGATTGACGAGGAGAAAAGAGAGATGTATTATTATATAAAATTATGAATTAAAATTCATTTCGAGTTATAAATATTAATATTGAGGGGCAAGGGGATGTAATATGAAAATCTGTAATGCGGTGACGAGTGATGTGAAAGAAATTTATAGTCTTATTGAGGTTTATGCAAAAGAGGGAGTCGTTTTACCACGTTCTCTTTTGTCTCTTTATCAATATTTGCAATGTTTATATGTTATGAAAGAAGACGAGAGAATTGTTGGAGTTGCTGGCTTGCATGTATTAGGAGAAGATCTTGCAGAAATACGATCGTTAGTAGTTTCGCATACATATGCAGGGAAAGGGATAGGGCGTATGCTTGTAAATCATGTAATGGAGGAAGCTACGAAAATAAATGTAAGAAGAGTAATTTCCTTAACATATGAAACAGTATTTTTTCAAAAGTGTGGATTTGATTTTATAAATAAAGAAGCGTTGCCAGAGAAAGTATGGATTGATTGTAGACATTGTCCAAAGATGGATTATTGTGATGAAGTGGCGATGGTGCGGTATGTTGGATGAAAATTTTATAGAGAAAAAGTTCCCACTATTATTTACATATATAGTGGGAACATATATTTCCATAAGAAATGGACAGGTTATTAAGAATTTGAATTCTTTTGTCTCACGGCAAAATTATAAAGTGGATCTTTAAGTTCATAGTTATACGTTAAACCGTCGACAATTCCTACAACTTTATCATTATCATAAAGGTCGAGCATAAATTGTGCCATTTGTTTTGCAGTGTGGAATTTTGGTACAACATTATCGTATTGGAATTCATCAATATCAAATGAACGCTTCGCAAATTCTGTTTCAGTTGCAGCAGGAGCTAAAACTTTTGCTTGCAGTTTTGCGCCTTGTTCTTTCAGTTCGTGAGACAGCCCTTCTGTAAATGCACTTACATAGAATTTCGTAGCGCAATACGTAACAGCATCAGCAACAATTGTGTATCCGCCGCCCGATGAAACGTTAATAAGCTGTGTTCCGTCAACCATTGAATAATCTCGAACGAAAAGAGAAGAGAGTATTGTTAGTGCTTCTATATTGACATGCAACATCGTCTCGATTTTATTTAAATTTTGTTCAGCAATTGAGGCGAAATTACCAAAACCTGCGTTGTTAATCCACGTTTCAATTTGAAAAGATTGTAGGCTTTCATAAAGTTTATAAACATCTTCAGTAACAGATAAATCAGTTTTTCGAATGACAACATCCAATTCTGGATGCATTTCGTTAATTTTCAATTTTAATTCGTTTAATTCTTCTTGTCTTCGAGCTACAAGTACTAAATTTTTTCCGCGAGATGCAAATGCTAAAGCTGCTTCATAACCAATTCCGGAACTTGCGCCAGTAATAACAGTGTATTTCATATAAAATCCCCCTAAATTCAAATTCATTTATGGTTAGATTGTATTTGTTAGAGTATACTCTAAGTCAAACGTTTTTTATAAATTTGATACGGTTATAAAATATATGAGGGTAAGCATGTGAAGGGAGTTTTAGTATGTACACAATTAGCGAGGTAGCAAAATTATTAGGCGTGAGCACACATACACTACGTTATTATGAAAAGGAAAATATATTAATTGCAAATCGTGATACAAATGGAAATCGACTTTACGAAGAGTCACATATAAAGTGGTTGCAGTTTGTAATGAAATTAAAACAAACGCAAATGCCAATAGCGAAAATAAGAGAATACGCTAGATTATATACAGAAGGGGAGCATACAACAGAAGCTCGTTTACAGCTCCTAGAAGATCATAGGAAATCTATTCAGATTCAAAGAGAAAACTTAGAAGTTACAGAGAAGATGCTCGAGAATAAAATTAGTGCATACAAAAGCTCATTGGAAAATAAATAGATGTTGTTATGTGATGAAAAATGGATTTGATCTATGAGTATTTCATCATAAGTGTGCGGACAAATAAAAAAGAGCAGCTAGCAAAAGCTAACTGCTCCATTCAAGGGATCTCTCCAAGGGGGAGTGGAGAAAATATTATGTTACTAGCAGTATTGACAGATTATTGAGAAATATACAAATCAGATGAAAGAAATTTTAAATAAACTTTCGGCATTGACAGTTTTTAAAATGTTCATGTACAATATATATGAATGACATTCAGTCATTTTTATGTGCCAGGATGCAGTTAGCTTAGAAGTGGAACAAATACAATGGTAAATGAGGATGATAGTTGTTTTTATATAGTATTGATGAAAGAGTATATTTTTTTAAAACAAAATGACTGATAGTCAGTCATAAGAGGTGAGAGGTATGAAAAATAGAGCTTGGTTATATGTCATATTAACATGTATCTTTGAAATTTTTTGGGTGTTTGGTTTTAATACGGCTAATACTTGGTGGCATTGGATTATTATTTTAGGAGTTATTGCTATTGATTTTCACTTCCTTTCTAAAGCGTGTGAACATCTTGCAACAGGGACTGTATATGCTGTTTTCGCCGGAGCTGGTACGGTAGGTACTTTCTTAATGGATGTATTTCTTTTCGGTGGAAGTTTCAGCGCAGGCAAACTATTCTTCATTCTTATGGTAGTAGCCGGCGTTATCGGTTTAAAGCTAGCTGATAATAAAGAAGAAACTGTGGAAGGAGCTGCTTAAAAATGGGTTGGTTTTTCGTATTTTGTGCTGCAATTAGTGAAATAGTCGGTGTGATAGGACTTAAAATGTATAGTAAAGATAAGACATTGGCCAATGGTGCGATTTATATAGGCGGGTTTGCTACATCCTTCGCATTCTTGTATACATCTTTCTTATTTTTACAAGTCAGTGTCGCGTATGCGGTTTGGATCGGTATTGGAACAGCAGGTGCAGTTTTGTTAAACATGTTCTTGTTTGGTGAGTCGAAAAGTAAAGCGCGTATTATTAGTGTGTTTCTTATTGTATGTGGAGTGACAGGATTAAAGGTACTTTCTTAAAGATATATTGTATTTTTATCTCCTAATTGTTTATTAGGAGATTTTATTATAAAAAAATGACGTCCTCTTAGAGTTCACTATCATTGACAGTACAATCAATTATCTTATAAAATGAGTGACAGTCATTCAATATGCGTGTGAAAGGGTTTAGATGATGAATAAAAAAGAGAAAATTGTCTATGCAGCTATTGAAGTGTTTCAGGAAAAGGGCGTCGAAAAAACGAAGATTTCTGATATCGTGAAATTAGCTGGCATTGCGCAAGGAACTTTCTATTTATATTTTCCTTCTAAGCTATCTGTTATGCCTGCAATAGCAGAAGTGATGGTTGAAAAGATGATACTTGCAGTGAAAGAGAAAGTACAAAAAGATGTACCTTTTTCAAATAAAGTGGCACAAGTAATCGATGCGGTGTTTCAATTTATAGAGGAATATCGTGAAATACAAGCTTTAATGTATGCAGGTCTTGCATCTACAGAACATATAAAAGAGTGGGAAGCTGTGTATGAGCCTCTTTATATGTGGTTAAGCGAATTTTTAAGTGAGGCGAAAGAAGCTGGTGAAATTCGTGATTCGGTTCACGCAGAGCGAACAGCGAAGTTATTTATCGCTCTAGTTGAATCAGCAGCGGAACAAGTTTATTTATATGATCATAAAGATGATGAGCAAGTGGATTTGCAAAAGGCAGAAGTACTAGATTTTTTAACACATGCACTACATATAAAGAAGTAGTAAGATGAACCTGTCTGAAAAGGTAGGTTCATTTTTGAGTAAAACTGAATGATAGTCATTCACCTAATGCTTATGTATGTGTGGAAGGATAGAGTGAAATTCTAATGAGTGGAGGCATCCTCACTCATTACTAGCCCGCAAAGAGCAGGATAAAGAAAAAGCTTCTTGGGCATTATTTTTTGAGAGGAACTTACGGGAAGAGGTGTTAGAAAGTGAAGAAACCGATAAAAGAACAAAAGATGGTATTGGTCATTCTTTTGAGTAATATATTTATCGCTTTTTTAGGGATTGGATTAATCATTCCGGTTATGCCGTCCTTTATGAATGATATGCATTTAACAGGGAAGACGATGGGATATCTCGTTGCAGTGTTTGCAATGGCACAGCTCATTACTTCACCTATTACAGGCCGGTGGGTTGATCTTTACGGTAGAAAGAAAATGATAATCATTGGATTATTTATTTTTGGTGTTTCAGAGCTTCTTTTTGGATTAGGAAAAGATGTATGGATGCTTTATGTAGCAAGGGTATTAGGCGGAATTAGTGCTGCTTTTATTATGCCTGGTGTTACGGCATATGTTGCGGATATTACATCTATTCAGGAACGTCCAAAGGCGATGGGATACTTATCTGCGGCTATTAGTACTGGATTCATTATAGGGCCTGGAATCGGCGGATTTATTGCAGAATACGGTATACGTGTGCCATTTTTCGTTGCAGCAGCAATTGCTTTTATAGCATGTGTGATTTCAATCTTTATTTTAAAAGAACCGTTAACGAAAGAAGAACTTGCAGAGATTTCTTCTAATACGAAAGAATCAAGTTTTATTGGTGATTTAAAGAAATCATTACATCCAATGTATGCAATTGCATTTATTATCGTATTTGTACTCGCATTCGGATTATCGGCGTATGAAACTGTGTTTAGCTTATTCTCAGATCATAAATTTGGTTTCTCGCCGAAAGATATTGCAGCAATTATTACAATCAGTTCAATCTTTGGGGTAGTTGTGCAAGTATTTATGTTTGGCAAATTGGTAGACATGTTCGGTGAGAAAGTATTAATTCAAATATGTTTAATTGTAGGTGCAGTATTAGCATTCGTCTCAACTGTAGTCTTTAATTATTGGATTGTACTTCTCGTTACTTGCTTCATTTTCTTAGCATTTGATTTACTTCGTCCAGCTTTAACGACGTTTTTATCAAAAGCAGCTGGAAAAGAGCAAGGATTCGTTGCTGGGATGAACTCGACTTATACGAGTTTAGGAAATATCGCAGGACCAGCGATGGGCGGAATATTATTTGATATGAATATTCATTATCCATATGCATTTTCAGGAGTTGTTTTAATAGTTGGTCTCGGCATTACACTTATGTGGAGAGAGAAACAGTTGGCTGAGAGTTTTGCGAAGTAATAAAACCCCTTACGACGGTAAGGGGTTTTTGTTTTATAAGCTTAATCCAAACCGTTTTAATTCAATAAAAATCCCCTCTAATTGCTTTCCTTTATCCGTTAATGTGTACTCTACACGAGGCGGAACTTCTGGATATACTTTTCTCGTTATAATGCCTTGAGACTCTAATTCTTTTAGTCGAAGCGATAATGTTTTTGGACTAATACCATTCATTGATTTTTGTAAATCACTAAAGCGTAATGTTCCTTCGATAAGAAGATCACGAATGATTAAAAACGTCCATTTTGTACGAATTACATCAAGCGTTTTAGCGATAGGACAAGGTATGCCAGGTAAACCTTTCGTTAATTCAACTGGATCTATATTGTTCATGGAACTAGCCTCCATAAAATTTTTTTGGATGAATTTGCTTTATAGTATCACAAAACTATACTTTTGGTAACTATATGAAAAAAATATCACTACTTCCATAAATGAAGTTAGTGCATATACAATAGCAATACGAAACATAAAGGATTTATATGAGGAGGTGGTGATTTCCATGGGGATAAAAAAGTTATTTGGATTCCTTAGTTTGTTTGTTATTTGTATTGTGCTTGTAGCATGTGGTGTGGAACAAAAAACTGAAGTCCAGTTATTAAAAGAAATGCCAAGGCCAAAAGCAATGACAATTGATCCCTCACTAAGTAAAAAAGAAGCGACAGAAATGGTTCATGCGGCGCAGCGTTTTTATGCATTTTGGGATACAGGTAAGGAGGAACTTATTCCGCAGACTGTTACTGAAAAATTTTTCGATAATACATTGCCGAAAGGGCGACCACAAGGCATTGAAGGATTAAAGTTTGCAGCGCAAAATTTTCGTAAAGTTGTGCCTGATATACATTGCGAGATTGAAGACTTATTGGTTGTTGGTGATAAAGTAACAGCCCGTCTTTCTTTTACAGGAACGCATAATGGTAAGAAAATTAATTTTTTTGCAATTGATATTTTACATGTGAAAGACGGAAAGATAACGGAAGATTGGCATTTAGAAGATAATCTTACACTACAGCAGCAACTCGGCTTAATAGCCGAAGAGTAGATCATATAGGGGAGAGAAAAACGATGAAAAATATATTTATTATAAATGGACATGAAAAATACGGTACAAAGGAAGGAAGATTAAATAGAACGTTAGTAGATTATATGGTTACTGTATTAGGCGAGAATCATCATGTGAAAACAACAACGATTCAAGATGGTTACAATATTAAAGAAGAACAAGATAAGTTTTTATGGGCCGATGTTGTTATTTATCAAACACCGATTTATTGGTTTAGTGTACCGGGCTTATTTAAAACGTATATGGATGAAGTATATGAATACGGTTTGTTCTTTAAAGGTGCAGATGAATATGGAACAGGTGGTTTATTAAAAGAGAAAGAGTATATGTTCTCTACAACTTGGAATGCACCTGAAAAAGCATTTGGAGATAAGACGAAGTTCTTTGAAGGAGAAAGTTTAGAATCAGCGCTTAGTCATTTACACCGCGTGCAAAAGTTTCTCGGTATGAGTCCGTTAAAGAGTTTTGCTTGTTATGATGTGGTGAAGAATCCGGATATTGAACAATATTTATTGAACTTGAAAGATCACTTAGATAGAGTAATTAAATAATAGTTTATATTTGTATGTGAAGAAGGTACTACTAAGGATGTAGTACCTTCTCCTTTTATAAAAACTCACACTTTAATGCGTGGATGGCTGTATCCATAACTTCGCAAAATTTGCCCAACCAAATGAATCAATTGTTACGTTTTTTAAAGAAGAAGGGTATGTTTTTCTTTTTAAAACGTGATAGTTAAATAAAATGATGTGTTCTGCTTGTAAAAACTCTTCAATCTCATACATGAGTTCATAACGCTTTTCTTTATTTTCTTCTAGTAAAAATGTATCTAGTAAACAGTTAATTTGTTTTTCGTAGTGCGGGTCCATGAACCGATTTACGAAGCAACTTTTATTTTTAAATACATTTAAGAATGCAATTTCATGATTGGCAGCAAAGACTTCTCCCATGAAAATAATATCAGCATGTTTATCAATAGAGCGATCCATATAATCTGAAACGGGAAATGGGTGAAGCTCTACTTGTATACCTAAACTTTCACATCGTTCTTTTAAGAAATATGCATCATTTGCACTATCTTTAAATGCGAAGAAGTAAATATGTATCGTTTCTCCATTATATGTACTCTTTTTCAAATACTCTTTTGCTTTTTCTAAAGAGTAGGATCTTCTTGTTGCAAGGCGGCTTCTATCAGGGAAGAAGCTTGATGCAGCAATTGTCCGCCTACCCTCTATGTTACGAAGTATCATTTCAACATCATATAGTTCTCTCCAAGCTTTTCGAAAGTAAATGTCGTGATGAGGACCAGGTTTTGTAAAGTTGAAGCTAGCATAAATACAACCTATTTCTTCTATTTGTATATCATGCCTTTCATTTTCCTCTTCGTTTGGTAGTTCATAATCAGCATCTATTTGCACATGGTCAGGAATACCCCAAAATTCAATACGGTCTAATAATGCGCGCTCTTTAAAATAATGAGTGAACGCTTCGAGTACGATATTATCTTCAGAGTAATGAGCAAGTTTGAAAGGTCCAGTACCTATATAATGATGATTTTGAATACTCGTATCACGCGGTAAAATTGCGAGCTGCATGGAACTTACATAGTGTAAGAAAAATAAATTTGGTTTTGCTAAATGAAATCGAATTTGCAGTGGTGATGGCGTTTCAATTTGAACAATTTCTTCTGTTAACCATTCGAAAGGAGAGTGAACCTCTTTTAGTCTTTCAAATGAAAATTGTACATCTTTAGAAGTTAAAACTGTTTCGTTATGAAAATATACATCCTTTCGTAAATAAAAAGTCCACGTAAGCCCATCTTCACTTAATTCCCACGTATGCGCAATGTGTGGTTCCATTTTTTCAGTAACATCGTTATAGACGACTAACGTATCAAAAATTTGACTCGTAAGATGGCTCTCTGTAGTTACAGCCACAAAAGCCGGATCTAATGGGAATATCTTTCTCGATATAGGAATCTTTAATATGTCGTACATACCATTTGAAGGTTCGTATCCAAAATGATGATGTAGTTTGTTTTCTATCTTTTTTTGAAGTGCAGGGGGGAGGGGTTCTTTTAAAAGAAGAAAAACATCCTTTAATTTTTCTTGCGCTAACAGGTCATCTGTATAGGACTCAATCGCTTCTACGAAATTATGTATAAATAGAATTTCCGTTTTATTTCCGCGGCCTCGCCCTGGAGTCCAGCTAATTAATTGCTCTTCGCTCATTTTCTTTAATAAAATCTTTACGTTTTTCGAACTGCAATATAAAACATCCGCTAATTCTTGTAAGCTATTTCGCATATGTTGTTGATCTTGTGCATGTAGTCTTAGTCTAATGTAATAGTCCATAATTTTCATATATACACTTCCTTCTATCATAAAAGGGGAAACTCTTTAGAATATTCTAACCTTTTTCTTCCTTTTTTTCAAAGTAAAATAAGTAAGCATAAGGAGGGGGAAACAATGGGATTTTGGAGTATGCATCGAAATATAAAAATTAGAATTATAACTTCGTTTTTAACACGTACTGTGTCCACGATGATTTTTCCATTTATGGCGATTTATTTTTCAATAAAGTTAGGTAGTGCGATTGCTGGTGCTTTACTACTCATTAATGTCGTAGCTTCATTAGTAATTGGTTTATACGGTGGATATGTTGGAGACCGGCTTGGGCGTAAAAAGGTTATGATTATCGGTCAAAGTATACAAGTCATTTCCATTGCTTGTATGGGAGTTGCGAATTCGGATTATGTAGATTCACCGTGGTTAACATTTATCTTTATGCTAGTGAATAGTTTAGGATCTGGACTTATGAATCCTGCGACAGAGGCGATGTTAATTGATGTGAGTACACCTGAAAATCGAAAAGTAATGTATAGCATTAATTATTGGGCTATTAATTTATCCATTGCGATTGGAGCAATATTTGGTGGGTTACTATTTGAAAACTATAGATTGCAATTGTTTATCGTATTAACGCTTGTTGCAATTATTACTTTATATGTGATGGCTGTGTATATGGAAGAAGTGTATGTAGCACGAAAAACGGTGGAGAAGAAAAATGTATTAAAAGGTATGGCAGATAGTTATAAAGTCGTGATGAAAGATAAAGCATTTTTAATTTTTTGTGCAGCGAGTATATGTACATTGTCTTTAGAGTTTCAAATTAATAATTATTTAGGTGTTCGCTTGCAGAAGGAATTTGAAACGGTACACTTTTTATTCGGGAATGGTATTACGTTTGATTTAACAGGGATTCGCATGCTGAGCTGGATTTCTGCAGAGAATACAATTTTAGTTGTGTTATGTTCAGCACTTCTTATTAAAATGCTGAAAAGCTTCAACGATTTGAAAATCTTATATGTAGGTTTATTCATTTATACAATTGGATTTACAATACTCGGAACGAGCAATAGCTTATGGATTTTATTAATTGCAGGGCTTTTCCAAACGGTAGGTGAGATGATGTATGTGCCAGTGCGTCAATCTATTATGGCAGATATGGTGCCAAATGAGGCAAGAGGTTCTTATATGGCGATTAACGGAATGGTCTTTCAAGTGGCAAAAATGAACGGGGCATTAGGTGTTATGCTAGGTTCATTTATTGCATCTTGGGGCATGAGTGCTCTGTACTTTATCGTTGGTATGAGCAGTATTTTTCTATTTATGAAGGCGATAGGGAAAGAGAAGTATGAGGATGAGAGAAATGTTTCTCAAATTGGATGAAACTATATAAAAGCGAACCAGCTATACTGGGATTCGCTTTTTATATAATTTTTAGAACGGATCAACTTCAGCTAAATTTGGAGTGGTATTCGGCTGTAGCAAAAGATTTTTTAATGTGCCTACTTCAGAAAGCGCTACTAATATGTAGCCACTAATCAGTACAATTAGCCCAATAACGCGTAACGTTTGTAAGCTCACTTCATTATTATTTGTTTCCGTTGGATTTGGGGGCGTTGAAGGTGGATTGTTATTCATAAATAAGGCTCCCATCTTTTGTATTTATATATGTGCGAAATCATTATTTAACTTATAGATAGGAATTATATAGTCATTTTCACTATATGAGAACTGCCTATGAAAAGTGATAAGGAATTTTTGGGCGAGAAAAGGGGGGAATCCAAAAGATTATTAAAACTGAACTTTTGGATTCCCCTCTTTTTATTTATCTTGCTATTTGTGGTGGTCGGATTGCCTGTAAACGACCAGTTGGTGAGGGCTAATTAATCAGTAGGGGATGAATAAAACCCCAATGATTAACTATTTTCATGTAAATAAAAGGAGGTTAGTTATCCTAATATACGCAACGATTCTTCAATAAACGCTGGGATGTCCTCTGGCTGTCTACTTGTTACTAGCTGATTTTGACATACGACAACCTCTTTGTCATGAAAGTTCCCGCCGGCATTTTTCAAATCGACTTCAATAGATTTATATCCAGTGACATCACGTCCTTCAAGTGTTTGTGCAGTGATGAGTAGCTGAGGTCCGTGACAAATAGCGAAAACAGGTTTTTCCGCATCCATAAATGCTTTACTAAAGCGAACAAAACGTTCATCTGCACGAAGTATATCTGGAGAAAATCCACCCGGTATGAAGAGGGCATCAAAGTTCTCTGGAGAAACATCATCAATACTTTTATCAATCACGACTTCACTTTTTCCTTGCTTACCGTGTACTGTTTTCCCTTTTTCCATTTCAATAGTTGTTAATTCATATCCCTTTTGTTTAAAAGCTTCTACTGGCTCTGTGTATTCTGTATCCTCGAAATAATCCGTTATTACAATAGCAATTTTTTTACTCATTCTAATCCGCTCCTTATATTATCGGTTCCAGAATCTTCCTTGGGCAATGCCTTCTATAAATGATTCAATTGAAGTGTTTGTTAAGTTGTAAACTCCTGCTCCATCCAGTTTAATCTTACTATGGTCCAAAGCATGAGGATTACTAAGGACATGAGCTATCGGTTTAAAATGTTTAAAAGTAGTTTCTGCAAATTCTAAAACAGGGGGTTGAATGACAGACTCACTACTAAACACTAATACTGCATCAAAAAGGGAGGAGTCTGTTGTTGTATAAGTATCAGTTACTTTAATGGAATCATTGAACTGATAAATTTTATTATCTATGATGCTATAGTTAATTCGGTGTTGTACAAAAGCTTGAATCCATTCGGACAGAAGTGAGACGCTTGGGTCACCATTTAATAGAATTGCAACATTTTTGGAATCAGATTTAAAAATAGTATTGGACATACTTAGTGCAGGTGATTTTGCATCTGAATTTACTTCGTGATTTTCCTTAGGTAAAGGAGCTCCAATAATGTTAGCGACTTCTTGTGCTAATTGACGATCGACGTGGTTTAGGAGAGCAATTACATTTGCCTTCACTATGTCTGATTTACACTTCCCAACTTCAAAGCAAAAAGCTTCTTTTATGTGCTGCTTTTCAATAGGGCTCATACTATTGTAGAAAAGTTTAGCCTGAGAATAAAAGTTAAGAAAGCTTTTACTGCGACCTCTAATTTTATGCCCATCAATCTTTTCTTGATAATGTTCATATCCTCCTTGTTCGGCTTGGACGGTTGCAGGTTGATTGTTATTTAATCCATTAGGATGATAGCTTGTTTGACCGCGATGAATCTGCATTTGATGCATACCATCACGTTGATTATTATGAAAAGGACATACGGGCTGATTGATAGGGATTTGATGGAAATTAGGGCCCCCTAAACGAGATAATTGTGTATCTGTATAGGAGAATAATCTTCCTTGCAGAAGAGGGTCATTTGAAAAATCAATACCTGGTACGACATGACCAGGGTGAAAAGCTACCTGCTCTGTTTCAGCAAAGAAGTTATCAACATTTTTGTTCAATGTCATTTTACCAACTAATTTTACGGGAACTTCTTCTTCTGGCCATAATTTCGTTGGATCTAAAATATCAAAATCAAATTTATGTTCATCTTCTTCTGGAATTAATTGTAATCCAAGCTCCCATTCAGGATAATCCCCTTTTTCAATTGCTTCGTATAAATCTTGACGATGAAAATCAGGATTTTTCCCAGCAATCCTTTGAGCTTCATCCCATACTAATGAATGAACCCCGAGGGTAGGTTTCCAGTGAAACTTTACGAAATGGGCTTTTCCTGCTGCGTTAATGAGTCGAAATGTGTGAACTCCAAAACCTTCCATCATTCGTAAACTACGCGGAATAGCTCGGTCGCTCATTTGCCACATGACCATATGAGTGGACTCAGGATTATGCGCAACAAAGTCCCAAAAGGTATCATGAGCGCTAGCTCCTTGAGGAATATCATTATGTGGTTCTGGTTTAACTGCATGGACAAAATCAGGAAATTTAATAGCATCTTGGATAAAGAATACTGGCATATTATTACCCACTAAATCATAGTTTCCTTCATCTGTATAAAATTTTGTGGCGAATCCGCGTACATCTCTTACTGTGTCGTTGGATCCTTTAGAACCTTGAACGGTTGAGAACCGTACAAATACAGGTGTTTTCTTTGAAGGATTAGTAAGAAAATCTGCTTTCGTATATGTTTCTAAAGATTTATAAAGCTGAAAATAACCATGAGCGCCAACCCCGCGTGCATGAACAATCCTTTCGGGAATTCGTTCGTGATCAAAATGGGTCATTTTCTCGCGAAAGTGGAAATCCTCCATTAAGGTTGGGCCTCTTAAGCCCATCTTTAAAGAAAATTCATCTTCAGCTATTTTTACTCCTTGGTTTGTTGTTAAAGCATGTTTGCATTGATTGTCAGTAACGTGATGCTTCAATTGTTCCGTTTTTTTATTCACAATATAGGCCCCTCCTTTACTTTGTTAATTTAATAGATACCCTTTTTATTAGTATGTAAACATGTATTATGATTTTTGTATGTAAAAATCATAATTAACCCCTAAAACATCAAGGGGAAGAAAGGGAGTTTGTATAGCACTCTATGCTTAAGAAAAACAGGAGTAACATACCTAAAGTTTTTAATTAAGTATGAACGATAGGTTTAACATTAAAAAATAAAAAAGCCAAGGAGAAAATTTATTTTCTCCTTGGCTTTTAAGATAATTCTTTTCGTTAAAATGCGGAAATTCTTTGCTTCGTTTTTGGTACAATAATAAATTTGATCCAGAGTAACCCGACAATCATAATGATAAGGCTATGTAAAAATTGACCTGTAGCAATGAGTATAACAATTGAAAATACAATGAGTTGAATACTTAGCAATATAAAGATTAAGCGAAGAAATTGCTTCATCCTTTCTTCAGTATGGGTTGGATATAATGCTACAATAATATTTCCCGAAAAATATTTCCATAGTGAACGAAGCTGCATAGAGATCATATATAAAACGATGTAAGCGATAGCGCCTTTTACGTATATATTTGGTATGAAATATAAGGCGAAAGCACCGATCAATCCTAAGCGAATATATATACCGAAATAATCATTTCCACGTAAAAATGCTAGTGTATGTAAGTAGAAGAAAGTTGCTCGTTTTTTATGTAATAAAGGTTCAATCCAATTTGTAAGCCATTTTCTTTTATTTACTTGTTTATTCAGTTGCGGAACATCTGTGAAAATGCTAGCAAATTGATAAAAACGAACGTTCATTTTTTCTTCTTGCTTGATTATGTAATCCCACGGTATTCGTTTTGTAGGCTGTTTTTTTGTATATAGAAGTAGGAAAGCAAGTAGTAAGAGTAGTCCGCCCAATATGAGAACATTTGCGGAATAAAACAGCATGTAAATGATTAGGGCGTTACAAGTAATACAAATGATTAGCCATATATTTTTTTCGTGACTATCACGCCACATCCAATGTATGTACATGTTCCAGGCTTTCGTAATCATTAACACGATAAAGATTGTACATAAAAAAGGTACCGTTAATTGTAATGATTGCATAGCAAGTGGAACGAGAATAAGGAACGTAAATAACAATGGGAAAAGCTGAATGATGTAATTGTATAGAAGAGATTTTTTGAAATAAGATGTTAATTTCTCTTCTAGTGCTAGTAAATAGACAGCATCAGGTTTTTGAATAAATGTACGGATAGGGCATCTCGTTATAATGAATGTAAGTACAATCGTTATAATTATTAAAGATATTCCTTTAGAAGGAGATGCTTTTAGAAACTGAGCATAATAATATGCACCAACGCATGAAATAAAGATAAAGCTATATAGTAAACCGTTAATCATACGTGCAAAGTATGTAATGATATTTTGAATATGTTGTTGGAAGCGACTGCTCCATAGCGATTCGATTGACATGTTTTTCACCTCTTTGTTCTATTATATATGTTTTACAAAAGAAAAAACGAGCAAATTGCGTTATGCAACTTGCCCGTTTTTCTTTTCGTTATTTTTTTTCTGATCACGATTCATTAATGGATAGAAAGCAAATCCGATTACGAATAAACCAATTCCGAGAAGGAACGTTTTTATATCGGATGCGCCCGTTTTAATAACCCATAGTGCGTAGCAAAGTGCGATAACTGCGACTATGCCATCTGTAATTCTTGCCCGCATTTCATTTTTATATGTTTCACCAGTTGCGACTAGTTTTAACTGGAAGATTGGTGAAACGAGATATGGAATGAGGTAGGCCAGTGTTGATACGGTAATAACGAATGTATAAGCTTCCGCAATGGTTCCTGATAATGTTGAGAATAGGAATACTTGCGACATAATGTTTGTTAATCGTAATGAGTAAATTGGACTTCCTTTTTTATTTGTTTTCGTGAAGAAGGAAGGGAAGAAACCTTCTTTTGCTGCTTGATAAGGTACTTCTGAGCTTAATAAAATCCAGCCTAAGATAGAACCGAACAGGGAAGTAAGAGCAAGTAATGCCATCAGTTTCCCGCCGCCGTGCCCCATTGCAGCGTTTAGTGCATCTGCTAATGGACGTTCAGAAGCTTGTAATTTATCAACATGAAGTACACCCATTGTTAAAATTGTGATTCCTAAGTAGATGGCAACTGTAATAAGTAATCCCGCAACTGTTGCGCGTTTTACCGTTTTTGGAGAAACAGCACGGTTTGATAAAAGAACAGCTGATTCAATTCCGATAAACGCCCAAAGTGTTGTAAGAGCAGCTAAATTCACTTGTGAAAGAAGACCGTGTGATGCCCCTGATTTATCAATCATCGGTGTATACCATTGTCCAAATTTAGAAGCTTCGAATGCAAATAACGTAACGACGATGAATAAAAGGAATCCAGTTACTTTCGTTGTTGTTGCTAAGAAGTTTAGTTTTCCAGCTCCGCTTACACCGTTTGTTAATATAATATGAGTTCCCCAAAGTAAGATGGAACAAATCGTAAATGTAATTAGTTTTCCGACTTCTACGTTAAACGAACCGATTGAAAATAGTAGTCGCGTATCTTTCATAATTGGGAAGAAGAGTGATAAATATCCCGCAAATGATGTAATGATGGCAACGTTACTTGCCCAGTTTGCAACCCAATATCCCCATACCATACTGAAGCCAGCCATTTTTTTCTTTTTTGGTGTTGAGAATAAAGCATATGCATGACTTTGTGGCCCTGTCGTTAAATCAGGACGACGAATTGCTAAATTACCGAAAACAAGAGCTAGCATTAAAACACCAAACCCTGTAGTTAACCAAGCTAAAGTGACACCGAGTGGGCTTGCTGTTTGTGCCAACGTACTTGGCACCATGAAAATACCAGCGCCAACCATGTTACCGACAACGAAAGCTGTTAGTACCCAAAAGCCCCATTTTTTTTGTTGCATAGAAAATACCTCCAAAGTTAGTATAACCAAGTCAAGCGAGGAGATATGTATGTCTTCCTGAGTCAGGAAGAGAAGTCCCAAACAAAACAAAAAAAGCACGTAATTTGCCGCTACATGCTTTCTATCTTATAAGAAACCCACGACATACCTCTCGATAGCTCTCCACAAACGAAACGTTTGTGACAGTTCTGCACTTATTAAATGCAGACCCAGCAAGCGTGCATGGTGGACACGACTTACTTCGGCAACCATTCCTTTCTCATTCCTTCATCAATGCCACTACATCTCCTGAAATGATACTCTTAATGATTGCAACCTCTACCTCACCGAGATACGAATGAGGATTTAAATATTAAATTAACGTCTTTAAGAGTAACAAATGTATTTTTATACGTCAATGGATATAGTAATAATCAGATTATAGAGAAGAGTTTGTGATTAAAAGTAAGAGGGATTGTTATGTGATATTTGAATTTTCGTAATATAATACATGTTATTAGCGCTAGATGATTGAAAAGGGGATGAAGTAAATGTCTGTATGTCATAAACATTCAGTAATAGGTGTGCTAGATTCGGGAGTTGGAGGATTAACAGTTGCGAGCGAAATTATAAGACAATTGCCTAAAGAAAGCATTTATTATATTGGTGATAATAAGCGTTGCCCGTATGGGCCAAGAAGTGTAGAGGAGGTGCAATCTTTCGTATTTGAAATGGTTGAGTTCCTCAAACAGTTTCCATTAAAAGCGCTAGTCGTAGCATGTAATACTGCTGCAGCTGCTGCATTGAATGCGCTGCAAGAAGCACTTTCCATTCCAGTTATTGGCGTTATACATCCAGGAGCAAGAGCGGCAATTAAAGTAACAAAGAAAGAGAAAATCGGAGTAATTGGAACTGTAGGTACGATAAAATCTAATATATACGAAAAAGCATTACACGAGCTTGATACATATTTGGAAGTGCATAGTCATGCGTGTCCGACTTTAGCTACAGTTGTAGAAAACCGATTAGAAGATATAGCATATGTCACGCAGCAAGTGAAACAAGCAGTACTTCCATTAACGAAAGAAGATATAGATACGTTAATTCTTGGGTGTACGCATTATCCACTTTTAGAGTCTTATATAAAAAAGGAACTAGGAGAAGATGTAACGATTATTAGTTCTGCAGAAGAAACAGCGATAGAGTTAAGTACCATTTTACAGCACAAAGGAATTTTGTCTGACAATCTGAATCCGAAGCATCGTTTTTTTACGACGGGATCTGTTTTATCATTTGAACATATTGCTGAGCGATGGCTAGGGTATCAAATTTCTGTAGAATGTGTACATTTACCCATGAAAAATGCGTGTATGCATAATTAAGATTTAGTAAATTACGTTTTTAAATAAATCAGGTTCGTTTCATAAGAAGGAAAGAATAAGCTTTTAATTGAAATGATTAAGGTCATTTTAATTAAAGGAGAGGTTTGATTATGGAATTATCAAGATCTCAATTATTTGCTTTAGAGTATATTTCAAAATATGCAGAGAACGAAAAACGTGAGGCTAAAGCAACGATTAATCATATACTTAAAATGTCTAATATTACAGATGAAATATTTGAAGAGGCTGTCGCTAATTTAAAATCTCACGCAAGGATTGCTTTACACTTTCATCCAGACAGACTAGATTCGAGTAAGAAAAGTGTTGCTGAAGCACTATTTGAGCAAGGAGTATATAAAAGTCAGTTTGAAACATTGCTATCTAATGGAAGCGTATCTGCTTATCCTGGTGGTGAACGTGACCTTTGGGAAAAGAGAATATTTGGAGGGGCATATCAATTAGAAGGCGTAACGAATGATCAACGTCCAAAATACGGAGCGCTAAATTTAATGTTACATCCAGATGGGCCGGCTCCGCGTTTTGGTTCCTGTTATTTTCTCTTATCTCCAAAAGTTTCTTCGCGTTCTACATATACATATTTAGATTCGCATCAAGATCCGAAAGAAAAGGGGACTTATGAGGAGTTTGATATGATTTTAGCTGCTCTTTTAGAAGAGACATTCGTAAGAGATTTTGCAATTGGTGAAGGAAATTTGACTCCAATAATATTAATTAATCATTTACTGGCTAATCTGAAAAGGCCGTTTATAGATGTAGTAAGCAAAGAGCCAGCCCGTAATCTTAATCATTATATTGAAGCGCAGATTCATGGAGAGATTTCTCTAAAAGAAGACGTGGAAGCGCTTGTTGCAGATCCTTCATTTAAGGGTACGGATGTAGGAAACGTTTTAGAAGAAATTTGCCTGAAGTATGCTATTGATTTGTATTGGCACATCGGTTTTGTACTTGCGGTAGATGAAGTTCCGATGGATTTTAGAGGTTCAAAAATGCCATCTTTAGCAAGGCGTATTGCACGGAATCATTGTATTGATGCAAATATAATTGGCTCTGCTGTAGTGGATTTGAAGTGCAATCCATTATCTTGGAGTGATCGTGGAACTTATGAAGAAGTGCTTCAGGAATTAAAATTATTATGGCATGTTTTAGTTCGATTTGGAAAACCAAATCAGAAGTAGAATGAAATACTCCGTTTTTCGGAAGTATTTATATAGAAAAGAAGCTGATCTAAAAATAGATCAGCTTCTTTTTATAAGATTAAACTAAGTTTAATACAGTTACTTTTTCACGTGTCATAGACTCAAGGCTCTTACGAATACCTTGTGCGCCCATACCTGAACCTTTTACACCGATGAATGGGAAGTGGTCAGGGCCGCGCTCTGTGCGTCCATTAATTTGTACAGAACCAGTTTCGATTTTGTTAGCAATTGCAAATGCTTTGTTAATGTCTTTAGTGAAGACACTTGCTTGCAGACCGAACTCTGATTTGTTAGCAATTTCAATTGCTTGTTCATCTGAAGAAACACGGATGATTGGAAGGATTGGGCCGAATGGCTCTTCCCAAGCAACTTTCATCTCTTCTGTTACGTGATCGATTAATGTTGGGTAAATTAAGTTACGCTCACGTTTGTTACCGATAACGATTGTAGCACCTTTTTCTACAGCGTCGTCAACTAAACCTTGAACGAAGTCAGCAGACTTGTCGTCGATTAATGGAACGATTGTGCTATCTTGTTCTGGAGATCCAACTGATAGTTCAGCTACTTGCGCTTTTAATAAGCTAACAAGCTCGTCCGCTACGTTTTCGTGTACAAGTACACGTTTAATAGCTGTACAACGTTGACCAGAGTAAGAGAATGCACCGCTTACGATATGGTTTGCAGCATCTTGTAAGTCAGCATCTTCACGAACGATACCAGGATCTTTACCACCAAGTTCTAATACAAGTGGAATCATTGAAGCTTTTTTCGCTAAATGTTTACCTGTGTTTGTACCGCCTGTGAACGATACCATATTGATGCCTTCGTGCTCTACTAAGTAGTCACCAATTACAGAACCGCGTCCTGTAGCTACGTTTACAAGACCTTTTGGAAGGCCAGCTTTATGAAGTGCTTCAACCATTTTAATACCACTAATTGCACCTTGAGTTGCTGGTTTGAAAATAACAGCGTTACCCATAATTAATGCTGGTGCAAGTTTTGCAGCAGATAAGTTTACTGGGTAGTTAAATGGTGCGATTGCTAATACAACACCAAGTGGTGCGCGTTGGATAATCGCAAGCTTAGATTTTGTACCGCCCGGGAAGCTATCGCCCATCATGCTTTCTCCGTGCATATGTAAAGCTTCTTCGATCGTGTAACGAATGAAGTCAGCTGTACGAACAACTTCTTTCTTCGCATCTTTATATCCTTTACCGACTTCTTTCATAATGATATCGGCAATTTCATCCTGCATATTTACGAGCTCATCAGCCCATTTATATAAGTATTTTGCGCGATCCTGTAGGGAAGCTTCGGCCCATGATTTTTGAGCTTCTTTTGCAGATGCAATTGCTTCATCTACTTCTCCGCGAGTAATTGCTTGTACTTGTCCAATTACTTCGTGTAAGTATGGAGATGGAATTTCGATTGTTTCTCCTGAAGAGCTTTCTCTCCATTCTCCGTTTAAATAAAATTTGTACGTATTGCTAGTTGTCATGATTAGTCCTCCTAAAATAGCAACTTGTAAGAGTGAGTATAAGGTGATTGTAGGGGGTTTGATAACATTTTTCAAATGAAATGTTTGTGAAAACGATTTCTTATTCTTTTTTTATTTTGTATGCCCTTTCTTACAGAACATTCCCTTATTTCAAAATGGTGTATCATATATTTTTATTTAAAGTGTGAAAAAATAATTGACAGAATACTCAATAAAGTTGTAAGATTATAAATGGAAAATAAATGAAAGGGGTGTGCGTAATGATTGTAATCGTAAATGTAATGGGCTTAGCTCTGTTAAATGGCAGAAAACATTCATATCATTACGCAACCCGTACGGATATATAGGGCATCTTTGTCTTATAAGAAGCGTACGTTGCGTATATCGTAACGTACGCTTTTATGCATTCCTGTGCATATCGTCAAGCGGCGGTATGCTTTTTTTTGTTTATTTTCCCTTGTTTAGTTCCGATAAAAAACTTTGGAAGGTGGAAAAATGTGATGAGATTGTATGGGTTACGAAATGTAAATGTGATAGGTCTGGATAGTGGATAAAGAAATGAGAGGTAAACGAGAACGAGAAGGGAGAGGTTACATTGTTATCAGTATTACTAAAGCTAAAATGGTTTTTTAGGGAGCACTGGAAGAGATATAGTATTGCCATTGGAGCTCTTTTAATTGTGAATATAGTTGAAGTGATTCCCCCGAAAGTGTTAGGGGTTACGATAGATAATATAAAAACAGGAACGTTATCGAACGAAGCTATTATACAGTCTATTCTTATTTTAATAGGGGTTACGATCGTTGGATATGGCCTCACTTTCGTATGGCAACATCAATTGTTTGGCGGTGCATTCGTACTTGAGAAAACGATGCGCTCTAAATTTATGGGGCATTTACTTAAGATGACGCCGACTTTTTATCAAAAAAATCGTACTGGTGATTTAATGGCGAGAGCGACAAATGATTTGAAAGCAATCGCTATGACAGCTGGTTTTGGTATATTAACGCTTGTGGATTCTAGTTTATATATGCTTACGATTGTCTTTATGATGGGGTTTACAATTAGTTGGGAGCTTACATTTGCAGCGCTTATTCCGCTTCCAATTATGGCGTATGCGATGAATATATATGGAAAGAAATTGCATGAAAGATTTACCGTTGCGCAAGATGCGTTTGGTGATATGAACGATAAAGTGCTTGAATCAATCGCTGGTGTGCGTGTTATTCGTGCATATGTACAAGAGAATGCAGACGAGGAAAGATTTCATCATTTAGGAGATGACGTCTACGAAAAAAATATGAAGGTAGCAAAGATTGATGCATTATTCCAACCAACTGTGAAAATGCTTGTCGGTCTTAGTTATTTAATCGGCTTAGTGTACGGTGCATACCTTGTGTTCCAGTCAAAGGTGACGCTTGGTGAACTCGTTTCTTTTAACGTGTATTTAGGGATGATGATTTGGCCGATGTTTGCAATTGGGGAACTAATTAATGTTATGCAAAGAGGAAATGCTTCGCTTGACCGTGTAAATGAAACGTTAGCGTATGAGCCAGATGTAAAGAATCCGAAACATCCAAAGCTTGTGCAAGAGCCGGATTATATTCAGTTTGATGATGTGTCTTTCTCATATCCTTCATCAACTGAAGAAAATTTAAAAAAGGTTTCTTTCACATTAAAGCAAGGAGAAACGCTAGGGGTTGTCGGAAAAACAGGAAGCGGGAAAACGACGCTTGTACGTCAGCTTCTTCGCCAATATCCGCTTGGAGATGGAGATATTGCAGTTTCTGATGTGACATTAGATAAAATGACGAATGAAAATGTACTCGGCTGGATTGGTTATGTACCGCAGGAGCATATTTTGTTCTCAAAAACAGCGCGAGAAAATATTTTATTCGGAAATAGGGAAGCGACTGAAGAAGAACTAGAGAAAGCAATTGAAATTGCTGCGTTTAAAAAGGATTTAGAGTTTTTACCAGAAGGGTTAGAAACGCTCGTTGGAGAGAAAGGTGTTTCTTTATCAGGAGGGCAAAAACAAAGGATCTCGATTGCACGAGCTGTTATTCAAAATCCAGAAATTTTAATTTTGGATGATTCTTTATCAGCTGTAGATGCTCGTACGGAAGCAGCGATCATTGAAAATATAAGAACGGAAAGAAGTGGAAAGACGACGATTATTACGACGCATCGTTTATCTGCAGTGCAACATGCGGATTGGATTCTCGTTATGGATGAAGGCGCAGTTATAGAAGAAGGTACGCATGCTCAGCTTATCCAGAGCGGAGGCTGGTATGCTGAACAGTTTGAAAGACAACAAGGTGAAAGTGAAAGTGCGGATAGTGGGGTGAAAATATGAGCGTTTCAAAACGATTGTTTCAATACGCGATGAAAGTGAAAGGGACGATTTTTGCTGCGATGTTAATGTTATTTATTTTCGTCATCGCAGAGCTTGCTGGTCCTTTCGTTGCTAAAACGATGATTGATGATCATATCGTCGGGATAGAGAAACCTTGGTATGAAACAGAACAGAGTGAAGAAGCTGTTTCGTATAATGGCGCTTTTTATAAGCGAAGTGATCGCTTTGAACAAGGCGAGACAAAAGGTAAAGAAGTACGTGTGATGCAAGTCGGTTTTCAATATTATTTTGTACCGAATAAAGTAAATGCGGAAGGGTCACGGACTGTAAAAGGGGATATGATTACCGTTCAAAATGGTAAGGCGGTGCAAGTTTATAAAGCGAAAGCATTAACAAAGGAAGAAGTATTTGCATTTTATAAGCCAGAAATAAACCGTCTATTATTACTTGGTGGTGGCTATTTCACTTTATTAGTAGTCGTGTCATTATTTGCATACGGAAAGCAGTTCTTCTTGCAAAAGGCAGCGAACAAAATTATTCAAATTATGAGGGAAGATGTTTTTTCTCATATTCAAACGTTGCCAATTCGGTACTTTGATCATTTACCGGCGGGGAAAATTGTTTCGCGCGTGACGAATGATACAGAGGCCATTCGTGATTTATATGTAACGGTGCTGGCAACATTCGTTTCTAGTATCATCTATATTATTGGGATATTCGCTGCGTTATTTTTATTAGATGTGAAGCTCGCTTCATTATGTTTATTAATTATCCCAATTTTAATTGTTTGGGCGATTCTTTATAGAAAATACGCGTCTGTATACAATCATAAAATGCGCTCTCGTTTATCTGATATTAACGGAACAGTGAATGAATCCATTCAAGGGATGCCAATTATTCAAGCGTTCCGTCAAGAGCGTGAAACGAAAAAAGAATTTGAAGAATTAAATGGCGATTATTTTAAGTATCAAAATAAAATTTTGAATTTAAATGCAGCAACTTCTCATAATTTAGTATCCGTATTAAGAAATATCGCTTTCACAGGTGTGATTTGGTATTTCGGTGGCGCTTCATTAAGTGCTACAGGTATTATTTCACTTGGGGTACTGTATGCATTCGTCGATTATTTAACACGATTATTCTCGCCAATTACGAATATGGTGAACCAGCTTGCAAACTTAGAGCAAGCGCGCGTTGCATCAGAACGTGTCTTTGAATTGTTAGAGGAAAAAGGGGAACCGGTAGAAGAAGAACGTATGCCTCGTTTAAAAGGAAATGTAAAATTTGATAATGTATCATTTTCTTATAATGGAAAAGATGAAGTGTTAAAAAATATTTCTTTTGAAGCGAAACAAGGCGAGACAGTGGCACTTGTCGGTCATACTGGATCAGGAAAAAGTTCTATCATGAATGTACTCTTTCAATTTTATGAGTTTGAAAAAGGAAAGCTTACGATTGATGGTCACGATGTAAAAGAGATGCCGAAACAAGCAACCCGTGAACATATGGGAATCGTACTGCAAGACCCGTTTCTTTTTAGCGGGACGGTCGCTTCCAATGTAAGCTTAGAAAACGAAAAAATTTCAAAAGAGCGTATTATAAAAGCATTGCATGATGTTGGTGCTGAAAGATTTGCAAACAATATAAATGAAGAAATTACAGAAAAGGGAAGTACGCTTTCCACTGGAGAACGTCAGCTTATTTCGTTTGCTAGAGCACTCGCTTTTGATCCAGCTATCTTAATTTTAGATGAAGCAACGTCTAGTATTGATACAGAAACAGAGGCGATGATTCAACAAGCACTAGAAGTTGTAAAAAAAGGAAGAACGACATTTATTATCGCTCACCGCCTTTCAACGATTAAAAGCGCAGATCAAATTATTGTGCTCGATAGAGGGACGATTTTAGAAAAAGGGTCTCATGATGAACTCATGAAAAAGCGCGGGCGTTATTACGATATGTATAAAACGCAAATGGAAGGCAATCAGAGTGCTTAATATGCATGGAGGAGAACTTGTGATTTTCACAAGTTCTTTTTTATTGATGAACATGTCGACTCTTTAGCGAATTACGACAGTTAAATAAGAAGTATTGTTTTACCTTTTTCTCCATAAATGCTATATTAAAAAATGTTACTTATTTTTTGTATGTAGCATTATTTTTCCCTTTTGTTTGATTATGAAGAAAAAGGATAAACTAAATAAGAACATTTTCATTGAAAAATTGTTCAAGATTGCATACAATCAATATAGTTTTTAAATTCCTATCAGAATACTTGGAGGATTACTATCATGAAGAAATTATTTTCAGTGCTTGCAGTAACTACATTAGCGATCGGGATTGTAGCCGGCTGCGGTAAAGAAGAGAAAAAAGATACAGCTAGTCAAGACGCGTTACAAAAGATAAAACAAAGCGGTGAACTTGTAATTGGAACAGAAGGTACATACGCACCGTTCACATTCCATGATTCAAGCAATAAATTAACTGGATTTGACGTTGAACTATCAGAAGAAGTTGCAAAACGTTTAGGTGTAAAACCTGTATTTAAAGAAACACAATGGGATAGCTTACTTGCTGGTTTAGATGCAAAACGTTTCGATATGGTTGCAAACGAAGTTGGTATTCGTGAAGATCGTCAAAAGAAATACGATTTCTCTAAACCATACATTTCATCTTCAGCGGCATTAGTTATTGCAAAAGATAAAGATAAGCCTGCTACATTTGCTGATGTAAAAGGTTTAAAAGGAGCACAATCTTTAACGAGTAACTATGCAGATATTGCTAAGAAAAACGGTGCGGAAATTATTGGAGTAGAAGGATTTAGCCAAGCGGCAGAATTATTAGCTTCAGGACGCGTTGATTTTACAATTAATGATAAGTTATCAGTATTAAATTATTTAGAAACGAAAAAAGATGCAAAAATTAAAATTGTAGATACAGAAAAAGAAGCTTCACAAAGTGGATTCTTATTCCGTAAAGGTAGCGATAAGCTTGTACAAGAAGTAGATAAAGCGTTAGAAGATATGAAAAAAGACGGTACGTATGACAAAATAACGAAAAAGTGGTTCGGTGAAAATGTATCTAAGTAGTGCATTAGTTTCAGATCGATTGTCTACTTGGATAGATATTATGCAGTCTTCCTTCATGCCTATGCTGAAGGAAGCTGTTTTTACAACAATTCCATTAACGCTTATTACATTTATTATCGGTCTTATACTTGCGACGTTAACAGCGCTCGCACGTATTTCAGGTAGTCGTATTTTACAATGGATTGCTCGTATCTATGTATCTATCATTCGCGGAACGCCACTTCTTGTACAGTTATTTATTATTTTCTATGGTCTTCCAACTCTTAATATTGAAGTTGAGCCATATACAGCAGCAGTTGTTGGATTTTCATTAAATGTCGGTGCATATGCATCTGAAATTATTCGTGCTTCTATCCTTTCCATTCCGAAAGGGCAGTGGGAAGCAGCTTATACAATTGGGATGACATATCCACAAGCATTAAAACGTGTTATTTTACCACAAGCAACGCGCGTATCAATCCCGCCGCTTTCGAATACATTTATTAGCTTAGTGAAGGATACTTCGTTAGCATCGTTAATTTTAGTAACAGAAATGTTCCGAAAAGCGCAGGAAATTGCGGCGATGAACTACGAGTTTTTAATTGTTTATTTTGAAGCAGGTCTTATTTATTGGGTTATTTGTTTCTTATTATCAATCGTACAACAGATGTTAGAAAAGCGTTCAGAACGCTACACATTAAAATAATCCTTTTACAAAAGGAGTTTTTGTTTTTATGATTTCAATTCAGCACTTACAAAAAAGTTTCGGAGATAATACCGTACTAAAGCATATAGATTTAACAGTTGAGAAGGGCGAGGTTGTTGTTATTATTGGGCCGTCTGGATCTGGTAAAACGACATTCTTACGTTGTCTCAATGTATTAGAAACGCCAAACGCTGGTAATATTCGTATCGGTAATAAAGAGCTTAACTTCTCTCAAAAAGTAACGAAGAAAGATATTGTTAATCTTCGTACGCAAACAGGTATGGTATTCCAGCACCATAATTTATTCCCGCATTTAACAGCACTTCAAAATGTAATGGAAGGGCTCGTTACAGTGAAAAAGATGGGGAAAGAAGAAGCGAAGAAAAAAGCAAACTATTTCCTTGAAAAAGTTGGTTTAGCAGATAAAGTGGATTTATATCCGTTCCAATTATCAGGCGGACAACAACAGCGCGTTGGAATTGCGCGCGCGCTTGCGATGGAGCCGGAAGTGTTACTATTTGATGAGCCGACGTCAGCGCTTGATCCTGAACTCGTTCAAGAAGTTCTGAAAGTAATGAAAGAACTTGCTAAAGAAGGCATGACGATGGTTATTGTAACGCACGAAATGCGTTTTGCACATCAAATTGCGAACCGTGTTATTTTCATGGATGGTGGTGTCGTTGTCGAACAAGGTACACCAGAAGAAGTATTTACAAATCCAAAAGAAGAACGCACGAAGAAGTTTTTACAAATGTTGCAATAAATTAAGGAAGGTCTCAAGGCATATGCCTTGAGACCTTTTTGCCATATATATTTATTTGTGGAATCCGCCAAGGCTTTGCTCAGCCATTGCAACTAGACGTTTTGTGATTTCTCCACCAACTGAACCGTTAGCGCGAGCCGTAGAATCTGCTCCTAATTGTACACCAAATTCTTGAGCGATTTCGTACTTCATTTGATCGATTGCAGCTGTTGCACCTGGTACTACTAATTGATTTGAAGAATTTTGGTTTGCCATAGGAATATATCCTCCTTAGAGTTATAAAAGTTTTTTTGGTTGGACTAGCTGGAGTTGAACCAGATTATCGCCCCGGTTGGCGCTAATCCATCGGTAATTAAGTTTGTACTCATAGTATGGATGTTACCTAGAAAGATATACAAAATAATAATTTGTAAATTTTGTCAAAAAAACGTATTGATTTCGTAAATTATGAAATAAGAGTAATCGTTGTATTTTTAAGAAAACAGGCCAAACTAAGGGTGATATTAAATATAATTTTTTCATTGTAGCCTGCTACTTGCAGGCTAATTATTAGCTTCTTATTTATGATTTATTGAAATAAAAATGAAATCGGTAGCAACTTCATAGTTCTATTTTTAAGTAGGGATGGAGTGGGCGCTCCTATGTCTGGATAGGTTGCTCTCTTCACTCTAAAAAAGAGAGGCTTATAAACGATAACGTATGGAGGAATCATGATGGGAATTTGCCCGCTTTGCAACGCATTAGAATCACAAACATATTCTTGTCAAAATTGCCAAAGTATACTCCAAGATTATGGGAAGTCTGTAGATTACATAGACGATTATAGTGCCTATATGGATCAAGAATTATTAAGTGCAGTAGATGGTTTAACGCATAATAATTCAAATGAATATTGCAATCATATTTTTTATTGCAGAGTATGTAACGTGGAAACTGAGGTTGTAGTAAAACTTGTGTAAATAGAAAACTTCCACCTTATTATCTAGGTGGAAGTTTTTGTTTTTGTATTTGTGAGTGAATCATAGGAGAAGGGATATGTTCGGTGTTTGATGAAGCCCCTGATTTTATTTGAGACATTTTTTCTTTTGTATCACGTAAAGAATGTTCAGTTAAGTAGACGGCATATTCGTAAAATAACTGGCGCGTCAGTTCACTTTGCTCTTTTAATTTTTTATCTTGGAATACAGTTCGCCCAGGTTTAGAGTTGGCTTCAAAGAGCCACGGATTTTCCTTTGTGTCTAAACCGATATCAAAACCGATTTCTCCAATATTTCCAGTTACTTGTTCATCGAGCGCGTAACTTATTTGTAAGGCAGTATGTTTTAATTTATTTTCAATTTGAACTTGTTTCGTTGAATCTGGAAAAAGCTCTTGTAATAATTTTGTATCACCGCCACTATTTACGTGCGTTGTTAAACTGCCTTTGCCGGCGATTTTGGCGACGATTGCACTAACTATCCAATTACCGAAATGGTTTTTATTTGTATGAATGCGGAAATCAACAGGTTGCCCATCGAAGCGAAGTAACGAAATACCTTGCTGTACGATAAACTTTTTTAAATCATGTCCTTTTAATACGTGGTTTAGAAGCGTTTCTAATGATTGATACTTTCTCAGTTTATTTTCTTCATTTTCGCGATAACGACAGTAGTAGCAATTCTCTGTTTGAGAATAAAATATTTGATGAATATTTCTACCAAAGCTCCCGTGTATTGGTTTCATGTACACTGATTTATACGTGCCAAGAAACCGTTCTACTTGTTCAAAATGCTGAAATGCTTCTGTATTTGGTAATAAGGGTTTAATTGATTCGTCTTTCGTAAGAAGTTGATGAACTTCCCATTTATTGAAAAAACCTGGGTTAAACCATGGAATGCAGTAGTCTTGTTCTAATTTTCTTTTTGCCCTGACAATTGGTTTATAATTTTCCGCTTGCCGATTCGGTAAGCGATCGTAAATGACATTTGGTAAAGGGACTTTTTTCTTTATCCATTGTTTCTCTTGAAAGAAATATCCTTCAATCGTTTCTTCTTCCCAGTGTATATGTTGAACCCCAAAGACGAATACGAACGGTCGTAATGAGAATGGTGGTGTTAACAACTCACTCAGAGCAATTGAACGATTTCCTAAAGGGGTAGAAGAATCATCGTTAAAGCCAGTTGTAAAAATGCCAATCAATGGTCCGAAAATAATTGTTTGGTTTTGTGTGAATGCATGAATAGTAGTTGATTGAGGCAGTAAAAGTTTTTCGGCAATATGTTTTCCGATAATAATTTCGCGAGTAAAGGAATAATGAATTTTCACCTCTTCACTTGCAATGTGACGTATACCGAAGGATAGGGATGTAATAGGTGGTGTAATAGAAAAAACGTAAGGTAAAGTAATGCTATTTGGATGTTCATCTGAAATGTTTAATGTATATATATGTTCTTTCAAAATAGGTTTACCTCCTTTCATTATGGTGTAAAGCGACTGAATTTAAGTGGTCCGTGAAATATCTTTTCAGCTAATGAATCACTATGACGAATGTATTGTTCGTAAGGAGGAATCGTGTTGACATACATAAGCCAAATTGCGCCTTTTTGATCCATAATTGTGGAAAGTTCTAGTTCGAATAATGAAGAATAAGACTGATCTAGTGTTTGGAATACTTCATTTATAATGTCGTGTAAAGCGTCTTGCAATAGTTGCACACCTGTACTAGATAGTACGTATTTAATTTTTGAAAATGAATGCAATGAATCATCGTCTGTTGCTGAAGGTAAAAGCTGATTAGGAAATGAACTTTTTTGTATAAATTGACCTATAACATTCCAAGTTTGTTCTTTGTTTTTTTGCAAAATAGTTCGAATGTGGAGTGGGTATGTTAATTGATTTGGTGGTTGTAGCATGGTATGCACTATGTAGCGTGATGAACGTATGTTAGATTTACACCAAGATATAAATTCATCTGTCCGCTTGATTGAAAGAGAAGTATGGTATTTTTCATTTACTGTATCGATATGAAACGTTTTATTTTTGTAAGCGACTCGATATAAGTTATCTTTAGAATGTATATTAGTGGGGCGTATAATAATATCTTTAGATTTTAACAAAAGTTTGAAAATGTTTTGTATCGTTGCCATTTCAAATTTGGGTATATAAGGAGACAGTTTTTTATTAGTGAGAAATAAATCATGTAGTTCACTTAAGTTAATAAGTGTGTTATTTAAAAAGGTAGTGGAAGGACGGTTGTGCAAAGAGTGAATAATTGATTTTGCTTTTTCAAAGTCTGTTTCCTCGTGAAAAGAATAACGATCATATATATAAGAAGGAATAGGGAATGTTTGCTCTTTCCATTTTCCTGTATCTGTATCGTAAATAAGACCAGAAACAAGGTCTGTTTTAGAATCAATACAAAATGGCGTAAACTGGGCAACGACATTATGATAAAGCCGAGCGCGTTTAGCGATTTCGGTGTAATACGTTTGCTCATAATGAAGTTTAGAAGTTAAAAGGCCGAGAACCAACGAAATCACTCCTTTACTACTATTTGCATAATAGGCGAAGCTATATATTGCAAATACGTTTTTATACCATTATACTTTTGTCCGTATGATGATATGCTATAGTTTTGGAGAAGTGAAAGGTTGATTGTAATGAATATATGGTTAAATATGTTAACGACGACAGGACTCGGAGCAATTATTGGGGGATACACGAATCATTTAGCGATAAAAATGTTATTTCGTCCTCATCGTCTTATTTATATCGGAAAGTTTCAAGTTCCATTTACACCAGGGTTAATTCCGAAGCGTCGTGATGAACTTGCTGTTCAATTAGGAAAAATGGTTGTAGAACATTTGTTAACACCAGAAGGAATTGGAAAAAAGCTAACAAATGAAGAGTTTCAAAAAGGTTTAATTCACTGGGCGCAAGTGGAAGTGGATAAAGTAATTACGAATGAACAATCACTGCGACATATGTTAGAAAAATGGAATGTAGCGCATGTAGAAGAAGAAGCGACTCGAAAAATCGAACATGTTATTACAGAAAAAATTCATGCATTTTTAGCAGAGTATTATACATATACATGGGAACAGGCTTTACCTCATTCTGTAAATGAAAAAGTAGAGAATGCGATTCCGAATGTCTCTGCGTTTATTTTAGAGCGAGGAATTAGCTTTTTTGAAAGTGAAGAAGGGAAAGCACGTCTCTCAAAAATGATTGATGATTTCTTTGCTTCTCGCGGAACGCTACTTAACTTAGTCGGAATGTTTTTAGGAAATGTAAGTGTTGTGGATCGTGTGCAGCCAGAAGTTATTAAGTTTTTAGGGCAAGATGCTACAAAGCAGCTTTTAACTGACGTACTGCAAAAAGAGTGGGAAAAGTTAAAAGGAAGAGATGTAAAAGAATTAGAAGCATTTGTAGAGAAAGAAATGATTGTAAGCTCCGTGCTGTCAGCAGTTAAAGTAGAGGAAACAGTGAGTAAGTTTTTAAATCAATCTGTTCAGCAAGTATGTGAACCAGTTCGAGAAACAATTATTGAAAAAGTGGTTCCAAGTGCAGTAGCGAAAGGCTTAAAGTGGGGAACAGAAAATGTAGAGAGTATACTAAATAATCTACACCTTGCGGAAATTGTCCAGCAAGAAGTGTCTACATTCTCAACAGAAAGATTAGAAGACTTAGTTCTGTCTATTACGAAAAACGAATTGAAAATGATTACGTATTTAGGAGCGTTATTAGGCGGAATGATCGGGCTCGTACAAGGATTGTTACTATTGTTTCTTAGATAATAAGGTGAGTACATAGAAATAAAAGTGAAATTTCTTCACATCTCTTGCATAGTTTGATATGGTAAGAAGAGGTGCGTATGTAAATGCACGTAAAAGGCAGTGCGAGTGAAAAGCGCTAGCCTTCTAAAGGAGGAAAAATAAAATGACAAAGAACATTCATGATGTTGCATATGAATTACAAAAAGCAATCGCTGAAAACGAAGACTTCAAAACTTTAAAAGAGAGCTACGCAGCAGTTCAAGCTGACACAGCTTCAAAGAACTTATTCGATGAGTTCCGTACAATGCAACTTAGCCTACAACAGAAAATGATGCAAGGCCAAGAAATCACTGAAGAAGACAACCAACAAGCACAAGAAGTTGTAGCTCGCATTCAACAAGATGCTAAAATTACAAAATTAATGGAAACTGAGCAACGCCTAAACGTTGTAATCGGTGACGTTAACAAAATTATCATGAAGCCACTTGAAGAATTATATAGCGCGCAACAACAAGCGTAATAGTGGAAGACGCTCCTATGGGGGCGTCTTTTTGGTTGTTTATAGAACTTTTTTATATGTATATATAATGTTACTTATATGCCAGGACGTATTTTATATTTTCGTTTACACGCATCTATATTGCGGTGACCGTATTTGGTGATTAATAAAAGATTAAAGTAGTCGGGGAGTCATATGCATAAAAAATATATTGAGGGAATTCTCTTTCGGTGGTTGTCCATCTATTTCGTGATAGCGCATTAGTATTTCGGTGAAACAATTGTAATTTTTACATATAATGTATTTAACAATAAGACAATTGATAGAGATAAATGGAAGAGGTTAGAATAGATGGAGACTCTTATAGATTTAAATACTTTTAAAACGGAAATATTAGCAAAACATGTACTTCATATGATGATAGAAAATGACTTCTTTTATCAAGGATCGCAATTGGTCGAAAATATTTGGGTAAATGATTCAACTATTTTTATAAATAATGTAAAGATACTTACAAAAGGTATTGAGATTTATAAGAAGAATAATGAATTTTATTTAACACATCAGCCAGATAGTACTAAAGTGATAATATATTAATATATTATATATAACGAAAAGTTATCTTATAAATTTTTTTGCTTTGTGTTATAATTTTTTCCTAATCTAATGATAATGAGTATATATTTTTTTGGGGGTTCTAATTTTTTAGAAGTGCATGTAATCTATTTGCTTTTGAAAAATATAGAGCTATTTTTAATGTTGTAGGTGTAAGACAAACAATTCTATCTTTATTAAGGAATAAAAATCGAAAAAATTTCCTTGTAAGAATACCTAGGGAGGGAAATTTATATTTTATTTACCTTTGAAAAAATGCGGATTTATTTTTAATGTTGAAAGTATAAGGTGAATAATTCTATCTTTATTGAGGAATGAAAATCAAAAAAATTCCTTTTTTAAATACCTAGGGGGGGCAATGTATATGGTTGTGTTTGCAAAAGGAGTTATGCAATGATAGCGAGAATGTGGAAATCTAAGTGGCAGTTGTTGATTCTATTATTTTCGCTTATAGTCAGCTGTTATTTTTCTAATATAATAATGAAGTATCCGGAAATAGGTATATCTATAAAACTAGATTCTAACCAATATGTTATATACGACTTATCAAAATATAGTTGGGCGGGAAAAAGAGATTTCAAAATAGGAGATATTATAGAAAAAATTGATGGCGAATTACCATCTAAACATTTTACAGTTGTAGCATATCATTCCATTGAACAAGCAAAAAAAATCACATTAAGTAGGAACGGGGAAATAAAGGAGTATGAGATAGAATATCCGCCTTATAGTAAGCAATTATTTTATCATCTTCTCATTCCAGTTGGATTTTATATCGTATGTTTTTTGATGGCATTATATCTTTTAATGTTTGTTCCTGAAATGAATCGTAGTACCACTAATCTAGTATATTTTTTAATTTCTCTTGGAGTAAATTTTATTAGCATTATGGCTGTTGAAAGAGAGGATATATTATCTTTTATTGTGGCCTCAATTTCATTAGTATGTTCATTTACTTTCTTTATTCGATTCATGATGTTGTATTTCTTGCATAATGAAATAAAGTTTTTAATACCAAAACAATTAAAAGTTTTAAATGCAATATCGGTATTCCTTATTATAGTGAGTATTTTTGTGTATGTAGAACATAATGAATGGGCTAATTTGTTTACAGTCACTTTAAGTTTTATATTATTTTGTTTTACAGTATACCTTTTAGTAAGGTTTTATTTGAAAAGTAAAAATAGTAGTTACATTAAATATTTAAAAATTATTATTATTAGTTTTTTTGTATCGGCAACCCCATTTGTTTGTTTATATTTAATTCCAAATTTATATTATGGGGAAGAATTTATAAGCAGTGAAACAACGGGGATTTTCTTTTTATTCATCCCAGTGTGCTTGTTTTATTTAGTAATTGCAGGGAAGTTGTTTGATTTTAGATTTATCGTTCAGCGATTACCGCACTATATTATTTTATCTGTAGGGATTAACATATTTTTGGCAGTATTAACTATGGTCCTTTTTGAAGAGAGTGAGGCAAGTCTATTAGAGTGGGTAAAATTTAGAGTTATTGCTATCATTATCTGTATTTGTTTTTTATATATTAAGGATTATATAGATTTTAAGTTGAGGAAAAGTTTATATCATCATCAAAAAAATTATCAATTCAGTTTGCATCGATTTTTACATCAAGCCAAAAATGAATATAAACTATCAAATTTAATTTATAGTATGCGAAGAGAGATAGCGGATATTTTAAAACTTGAAGAGACGTGCTGCGTAGAAATAAATAAAGTTGAGAAGTCTGTCCGTATTTTGGATAGTGAATATGTTCCGCACCGGACGATAGAAACTTTATTTAATCATCAACTAGATACCTACAAGGTTGGTTCTATCGTGCAGTTAGAAAAACACTTTGGATTTGTTTTATCTGCCTCAGCAGATAAAATGCTTATTTTATTGTGTAATTATAATGGAAAAGAAAATTTAAATGTAGATGAAATAGTTTGGATTGAAACATTATGTAATTATACAGATTTATTATTAGAGTGTTCTAATCAAATTGAAGATCTATTAAGGCAATTACAAGAGATAAAAAATTTAGAGCACCCACCAATATGGTTGGCGAGACTTATGTTCAAACTATCGGAAAAAGAACGAACAAATCTTGCAAGTGATATACATGATGGGGTTTTGCAAGATCAAATACGTTTAACTAGAAAATTTGAGAGTTATAATGAACGTGTTAAAGATGAGGAAATGAAAGATATACTTAATGAAATACATGAAGAACTATTAGATCATATTTATACAATTCGTGAAACGTGTAATAATTTGAGGCCACCATTTTTATATGAGTTAGGTTTAAAACAAGCACTACTGAATTTATTTAAGCAAGTTAATTTAAAAGCGACCTTTTTTTTCTATTATGATATTCCTGAAAGAATTGTTGTGCCTAGTATTGAACATGAACAAGCGATTTATCGAATTATACAAGAACTATTAAATAACGCAATGAAACATTCAAAAGCGACAAATGTAACGATAAGATTATTTCACAAAGACAATCACCTATATTTAACTTATGTAGATAATGGGATAGGTGTTAAGTTAGATGAAGTAAACCATTCTTACAACACATTAGGATTGTCTGGGATTGTCACTAGGATACAAAGTCTGAATGGAGAGATGTCTGTTGAATCAAAACCTAATCTCGGTTTGCAAATAATTATTAAATTTAAAGATAATTAGTTTCCGATGAATCATCAGATGATAGGATGATATTGTATGTAACGATATTGAAAGGGTGAGAATATGATTTCAGTACTTGTAGTAGATGACCATGTTGCAGTAGGATTAGGGACGAAGGCGTTAATTGAAAAATACGATGAGATGAATGTAGATGTAGTACATGATAGTATGGAAGTAGAAAAAATAATTAAGAATCAAAAATATGATGTTTACTTAATTGATCTACAAATGCCAAATATAAACGGTTTAGAGTTATCTAAGAAAATATTAAAGATACATTCAGAGGCATCGATTCTTATTTTCACAGGATTTGACGTACTTTCGCACTATAATCTACTTATAGACAGCGGAGTTTTAGGAGTTTTAAGTAAAACATCGTCAGAGGAACAAGTAATTACTTCTATTCGTCATGCAGTAAGAAAAGAAGTGGTTCTATCCCAGCAATTTGTTAAGCAGTTAAGAATAAAAGAAGCGATTTCGAATATAGCTACCGAACATGGAGAGCTTTCCAATAGAGTTTCATTAAATGAAGATGAAAAACAAATTCTAATAGAAGTGAGTAAAGGGAAAACAAATAAAGAGCTTGCTGGAATTTTGAATTTAAGTCAGCGTTCTATTGAGTATAAATTGACAGATATATTTCATAAATTAAAAGTTTCTTCTCGGATGGAAGCTGTTCAGAAAGCGAAGGAGCTGTGGCTTATTCCTTCTCTTGATTTATAACCTTAAATGGTACTTAGTGACATAAGCTCGGAAATAAAATATTTGATAAGAGGTTCTTTTCCAATTTCGTTTGGGAAGGAACTTTTTTTTGTTAGCAAGGAGATTTACTTGCGTTGTAAGCGCAAGTGTTTTTGCGTGGCATTGCTTTGTTTTTTCGTTTCGGTATTTGGAAAAAATAGTTAATATGAGAATGGGATTGGGTGTCCTTTAATATTAGTGTAGATAACAGAAGCGATAATGAAGTGACAAGGAGAGAAAGATAATCAAGTTAGAGAATTGTACAACAATAATCCCATAAAATTTAGGTATCTTTTAATAAGAAAGAAAGGGGGAGTAAATTGAGAGGAAGAACAAAGAAATTTGGGGAAATATGTTTAGCTAGTGGGATTCTATTTACTCAGATTAGTACTTTGGGTGTTTTTTCGAACACCGCTTATGCTGTTACAGGTGATGAGATATCAACTTTTATTATGCAAGCAAATAAAAGTAAGGTAAAGGTAGATGAGGACATCGTTTTAGAAATTGAAAACCCAGGGAATCAAAATGATAAGGTTGAGTTGCAATTACCTGAAGGCGTAAATTTCAATGAAGAAGCTACAAAAAAGTTGAATGAAACTAATGAAGCAATTGAAACAATCCATGTGGTAGAGCATTCAACAATTCAAATCCAAAGAAAATCGCAAAGTAGTGGTTTAGGTAAGGTGTTTTTGTCAATTAAGGGAAAGAAGCCAGGGGATTTTGCATTTGTGGCAAAGGTTCAATACGGGGACACTGAGATAAAAACGAAAGCAGTTAATCTGAATGTTTCAGAAAATGTTCAGGAAGCTATTCAGGAACCAAATAATCTTTTGATAGAGAAAACAGAGGAATTGAATGAAGAGACGAGAGTAGTTGAAAAGACTACTAGTGATGGAAAAGTAGATGTTCAGCCAACTGAGGGAATGTCTGGTCAGATAGATGAAAATGCCCAAGAGGAAGAAAAATCAGAGGCTACATCAAATGGGAACTCTAAAGAAGGTAATAACGTAACTAGTAATGGAGAAGAACTAAATGCTGCCAAAGATACGAACGTAGAAATAGTAGAGGTAGAGGAAGAAAAGCAAACTGCTACTGCCTTGGTAGAACATGCAGATGAAACTCATCAGAGTATAATTCAGTATCCAAATGTTAATGTAATTAGTTCAAAGGATGGTACGGGATCTATGATTCCAGGAGAATATGCTCTTCAATGGAGATGGAGTACACAAGTAAAGTATAAAATTGTTGGGAGTACAACAGATACTAACTCAACATACCAGTCTTATGACTTTACAAACGTAAATCCCGATAAGGAATCGTATGTTCATATAGAAAAAGCCGGAATTTATATGGGCAGATGGCTAGATATACGTGTCAATATTATAAAGTTCGATGGAGTCACCAAAGTCAATGTAGCCACTCCGCGTAAAGTAAGTGGTAAAAAGGATTTCTTGCAAATGAGGTATTGGGGGCGAGTTGGATCTTCGGCTGATATTTCTTATGAATTTTATGACCATGAAACGGGAGAGTTAGTGCCTGTATCTGGTATGTGGAACATTAATAAATTGAATAGTCATAAGGCTATAGACTTAAATGTAGATAAAAAGCATTTCAATTCTTTATACACGTATGACAATACGACAATAACATATAAAGATAATGGTGATGGCACTGCTAATTTTGTGGGAACTGCTGGTGGTGCAGCTGGAAAAGATACAAATATGACATTCACTTATACAGGGATAACAGAATTACCAATGCGTATCTATCGATTAGGAGACTCAACATCACGGGTAAGGTATGAATATGAAGCTATGTCCAAGGTTGGTATACCGCATCCTGAAGTAATAGGTGAAGTGACGGAGGGAGCTGATAGAGAACTATATTATCATGTATATCAAGATATGCCTCCGCAAGCCATTGCATCTTCTAATCCAACTTCATTTGTACTTGAGAGTAAAGTAAATCCAGATTTCAATGTAAAAAATGTAAAGATTTTAGATGAAGATGAAAAGGATATAAGTAGTTATTTTGATATTACACGTGAAAATGATAAGGTTACAGCTACTGCCAAAGCTAATATTGTAAATAAGTCAGAGTTCGGTGGTAAATTTTATGATATGCAAATTCGAGGCTCCTTGAAAGAAGAGGCTGACTTTAAGAAGTATTATAAAAAAGGCTATCTAGAGGTCCCTGTTTCTGCCAAAAACTATATTGATGGAGATAAAAAGGGACAAGAAGGTAATCAAGGTATTGCGAAAATACAGTACAAAGGTACCCCTACAGGAAAAGCGGTTCCACAAACTGTAAGGATTAACACAGATTTATCAAAGATGGATATTTCGACCTTTGTAACAGAATTATCTGTAGATACGGATGATAATATTGATAAACCAATATCTGTAGTTCGTTTGGAGAACATTCCAAAAACAAATGTTATAGGAGAGTATTTTGTTACAGCTGTAATTCGCACTGCACAAGGAGTAGAGGAAAGAATACAAGTACCTATAAAAGTAGTAGTGGGAACTTTGAAATTAGTGAATGTTCCACAAACGATCTCTTTTGAAAATTTGCTTATTCCATCCAAACCAACGATATATAATCCTACTTCTATGAATGGGAAATTGACGGTAGCAGATGAAAGGATAAAGAGACAGAAATGGCGTGTGGATGTAAAGGAAACAAAACCACTTACGTCTCGTACTAACGATAAATTAGAAGGTGCGATGATCTATACAACAAAGGATGGAACTGACCTTACGTTAAGTAAAGAGAGCGTAGAAGTAATTTCACATACACCGACAGATGATAAGAGTATTGAAGTGAACTGGGAACAAAATGAGGGAATTAGACTTCAAGTAGTACCAGGGCCGAATGTGAAAATGAATACAAAATATCAAGGTGAATTAACATGGACACTAACGGATGCTCCTAATTAAGATGATATATCTAAGAGAAATATAGATATAAATTTTAGAAAGGAGAGAATGTAATGTTAAAAAAATGTTTATGCTTGATGTTGTTTATGCTTGCTTTAATACCAATATTCTCATTTCATGAAAAGGTATTAGCAGACAAGGTGAATTCAAAAGCAGGAATTACTTTTTCAAATAGTTATGTTCCCACTACAATTATTGATTCATTGATACCGGATGGATCTAATTTAGTAATCGATACATCTGATGACCGGATAAATAAGAAGGAGCTACCGAAAACAGGTGGACAATCTTTTTATCTATTTCAATATTTAGGTTTAAGTAGTATTATAGCGGCTTTTTTTATGTTACTAACACTAGCTAGAAGTAAAAATAGGAAAAATAGAAACGCAAGTTTTTATTTAAATAAATAGAATTATATAAATGGAGGCAAATTATGAAATTAACAAAATTAGCATTAGCAGGAGCAGTATCATTTTCAACGGTATTAGCAGCAGGAGCACCAGCATTTGCAGAAGAAGCTGCAACAATGAAATCAGTTACAGATGTTTCATTTACAGAAAGTGAAGAAATTACGAACCCAGTTAACCCACTTAATCCAGATGAAACAGTAGAATCGAAAGATCCTAATGATAAAGAAGATCCACATGAGCCAGGAACACAAGGTCCATTAAGTATTGATTATGTATCAAATTTCCATTTTGGCAAGCAAGTTATGTCAGGTAATGATCAAGTATATAACGCAAAACTTGATACATTGAAAGTAAAAGGTGCAAAAGAATCAACAGAAGTACCAAACTACGTACAAGTAACAGATAACCGTGGAACAAACAAAGGATGGAAATTGACAGTAAAACAAAATGGTCAGTTTATAGCCGATGATAAAGATAAAACAGTATTAGACGGTGCTGAACTGAAGTTAAGCAATCCAGTTGCAAAGTCTGCAACAAATGAGAAATATGCTCCAGAAGTAAAAGGAGTAACATTAAATCCAAACGGAGATACACAAGAAGTAGCAATTGCTGCAGCTGAAAAAGGTATGGGAACATGGGTAACTATGTATGGTGAAGATGCTAAAAAAGGAGTAGAAAGTGTTACATTATCTGTACCAGGTTCAACTGCAAAAATAAAAGATGCGAAATACCAAACATCATTAACTTGGACTTTAGAAGATACACCACAATAATTCATCGCAAATAATCATGAAACGAAAAAAGAGATAAAAGGAGATAAATTATATGAAATTAACGAAATTAGCATTAGCAGGAGCGGTATCATTTTCAACAGTATTAGCAGCAGGAGCACCAACGTTTGCAGCTGAAGATGGTGGAACACTAAACTCAAAAGCATTTATCAAATTTGAGAAAAATACTGAAATTGTAAATCCAGTTAGTCCACTAGATCCAAGTGTTGAAGTAGAAACAAAAGATCCAAAAGATCCAAACGACCCACATGAGCCAGGAACACAAGGTCCATTAAGTATTGACTATGTATCAAACTTCCAATTTGAAAAACACAAAGCGTCTGGTAACAACGAAATTTACTACGCTAGTTTAGATTCAGTAACAAAAAAAGATACAACTGAGACAATGAAAGTACCAAACTACGTACAAGTAACGGATAACCGTGGTACAAACGCAGGATGGAAGTTATCAGTAACACAAAACGACCAATTTAAAACTGCAGAAGGCAGGGATTTAACAGGAGCAGCTTTAACGTTGAAAAATGGAACGTTACATTCAGCATCTGGAAGTGAGGCACCAAAAGCTGCACAAGATATTACGTTAACTCCAGGTCAAGCATCTGATGTTGTAACTGCGCAAGAAGAGCAAGGTATGGGAACATGGGTAAACACATTCGGTAAATCAGTAGAAGATGCGGAGAAGAGTGTGGAGCTAAGTGTTCCAGGTAAAACAAAGAAAGAACAAGCTGAGTACACAACTTCTCTAACTTGGGAATTAAAAGACGCACCTATGTAATATAACTGTGTAAAGATTAATCATATAGGGCATAAAAAGAGATAAGGATAGATTTAATATCTTTATCTCTTTCGTTTGTATATCAAATTATTGAATATGAGAGGAATATAGTATGAAATCTATTAAAAAAATATTGAGTAGTTTATTAGCTATTGTATTTATTTTAAATATTGCTAGTGTTACAACGTACGCAGCAGAAATGAAATTTGCAGTAACAGCAGTAATTCCAGAAAACCAAGTTGACAAGAATCAAACATATTTCGATTTAAAGATGGAACCAGGTAAAAAGCAAACAATTCAAGTGCAAATGAAAAATGATACGGATAAAGAGGTTATAGTAGAAACTCATGCGAATACAGCTATTACAAATAGCAATGGTATTACTGACTATAGCATGATTGATCCTCAATTAGACTCTACACTTAAAACCCCATTTTCTAAAATTGCTAAAGTACAAAAAGAAACAAAAATTCCAGCGAAAGGTAAAGTTACATTAGATGTGAGTATTGAAATGCCAGTTGAATCATTTGATGGTGTTATTTTAGGTGGATTGTATTTTAAAGAAAAAGAAGATGAAAAAGAAAAAGGAACATCTGATAATGTACAGATTGAAAACAAATATGCATACGCAATTGGTGTTGTCTTAAGAGAAACGGACGCCCAAGTAAAACCAGATATGAAATTAAATGAAGTAAAGCCAGGACAAGTGAATGCACGTAATGTAGTGACAGCAAATTTACAAAATATAAAACCAGCAATGTTAAAGAATTTAAGCGTAGATGCAAAGGTGTACACTGAAAAAGGTAAAGATATACTACATGAAACGAAAAAAGAAAATTTAAGAATGGCACCAAATTCTAACTTTGATTATGCAATTAGTTGGGACAATAAAGCTTTAGAACCAGGAACATACCGTCTAGAAATGAAGGCAACGGATGGTGATCAGAAATGGGAGTGGATCAAGAAATTTACGATTGAAGGAAAAGAAGCACAGAAGTTAAATGATACAGCTGTAGAGGCCAAAAAGGATTATACTCTGTACTATATTATAGGTGGAATTTTATTATTTGTAGCATTACTAGTTTTAGTATTCTTACTAGGAAGACGCTCTAAGAAAAAAGGCGGCGAATAAGGATGGTAAACGAAATATATTGATTAAGTAATAATAAGAGAATGATAGCATGATACAAAACACTGTTAAGAAATAGTGTTTTGTATTTTTTTATAAAGTATTTGAAAGAAAGAGAATATTAGCTAGAATGGCAAATTTACAGATTCACAAGGCTGTGAATTAACAGGTGCGAAAAGTACGTTTTATAAATGAAGTGACTTAAGAAATATATGAAAAGTGATATTTTGTAAATATTAAATGATTTCGGAGGAATTCGGATAATATACGGGGTGTGAAAGAGAAGGGTATGTAATATAAAAATGTTTTTATATTATGTTTAAAATGTGCACTGCGTTATGAATGGGAAAAGAGGGTGATACAAGATGCGAATGATGGCAGTATGACAGAAATACAAACAGATGGTACAAATGAATTAGTTACTAAAAAGTATAAGGGGTATAATCTAGACTGGACGAATTCATTTGCAACGGATATACATACGTATCATCCCTCCGTCGCGAATTATTGAGAAGGAGGGATGATCGGCCTGAAAAAAATGCGTGGAAGATATGCGTTAAAGAGACAGAGCCGTTAACTTTGGACGGAAAAGAACAGCTAATTGGTGCTATGAGGTATGTAAAGGGCAGTCAACAATATTTGTTAGGTGAAACGGCTGTAGAAGTAGCTGCGTCTATTTTAACGAATAACGAACCGACTGAAGTAGCTTGGAATGACGAATCAAACGGTATCCGATTATTTGTTGAGCCTATTCCGCTTATTAAAGTGGGACTAGAGTATAAAGGAAAGTTAGAGTGGGTGTTAGCCGATACGCCGATGTAATAAATTGCGGTATTCACGCAAGGAAAAATGCGTGAGTACGAGAAGAATATTCGGTGATGCAAATAGAAGAATATAGTATAGTTACATTAAAGGCAAAATAAACTCGCGAGGACTAACAGCTTAATATATTGCCTTTTATTAGGGTGTATAGTCGTATTCAAGTATATACTAATTAATAACAATCAATATAAATAGAATTATTTGAAAGACAGTCAATTATTTTAAGACACGGTAAAAAATTGCTGTAATAAGTTATTAGTATTGCATTGTTAAAAGAGTAATTTAGGGTTGAGTTACTCCAATTGATAAAAATCCTATACTTTGTCAATATAGTGATTTTATCGTCCATTATTTGTTGTTATTTTGCGTTTGTTGTTTTTGCTTGGGCCTCCTTTAAGGAGGCCTTTTTTTTTATAGGAAACGGATGAAGTGCATCCTCAGATATTAAAAAAAACTTTCAAAATAGCCATTTCTTATTGATTATTTTGAAAGGGATATGTAACACATCTGTTAATTTTTTTTATTGCTGTTAATTGAAGTTTTAATGTTTTTTTCGTTTAAAAACTTTTCAATCTCTTTTTGCTTCCGTCCATTAGCTTTCTCAAGGTGCTTCGTAAAAGAAAAATCGGCTTTGAATAAGTTACCATCTTGGGCGAGTTTGTTTAATTCTTGATCTAGTTCTACGAAAATAGCCGTAGATGATGACATAAATTCATAGATTTCTTTTGAAGGTTTTTTATAATCAGTAGGTAAATTATTATTACTAATAAACTCATGGAAATTCATATCGTTTTGTTTCGCTAGATCGATTAGTTTTTGTAATTTTTTTCGATCGGAATCAGTGAAATTCTTATCAGGAGTTGTTGAGGCAAGTGGAATGATGTTTTCAGATAACTCCCAGCTATAATCTATATAATCTTTTATATTTTTTCTCATTTCATCTTCATTAATAGTTTCATTCTTTTTTGAGGAAGTGAATATAGTTTCCGGAATTTTAACCGTAACATCTTTAATAGATTGTACATCGTTTTCTTCCTTAGGTTCTGCACTGTTTGAACAAGCTGATAGAAATAAAACTGTAAGTAGCATGAGTGAATATAAAGTATATTTCTTCATTTTAATCTCCTTTTACATTCATTAGTGTCTTTGTAAAATAGCAATATTCCATTTCAAATACTTTACTAAAAGTGCATATAGATGTTTTACCATTTGATAAGATATGACGGATATGAGTAAACCGACGCAAAAAGCGATGAACACATTATAAACATCGGAATAACTAATTTGATGAAACCCTTTAAAGAATCCTAATCCTATTAATAAAATAGGCGAAATAATTAATACTGGCGTGGCAATGATAAGTGCTAGAAGAATCGGTAATAAAAAGAGTAGTACGAAAAAGGCGATAAAGATAAAGGCAAAGTTTAAAACACTTAAGCTCATAACAGAAAAAAGTGCAATTATCATATTTTTGAAGCTTCGTTTACTGTCAGCATTGCTTATTGCATAGGAAACAGTAAGTTCTTTAGCAATGGTTTTAGGGTTTCCTAGCTTTTTAGAAATTTCCTCTTCAGATATTCCATCTTGTTTACCACTAATAAAATGAGTTTCGTACTCCGAGATAATATCCTCCTTTTCTAAATTAGGCATATTCCGTAGGGAAGAACTAAGTTGCTCTAAAAATTCACTTTTGTTCATAACAATCACTTTCCTTTATAAAATGATGAATTATGGCTGAAAATCCTATCTTTTTTCTAAACAGCACACACAATCTATATCTACTTTTTGAAAGGAGATATACTAATCGTGAATAACATTCCAAATAATGGGTATTCCATTATTTACAAATATATCACTTACTATTGTTCTTTGCAAGGTACTATAAATTTGTTAATAATGTGAATAGGTGGAAGTATTTTTGTGCATTTTTAGCAGAGATATAAAAATGTTATTTTAAGATAAACAAAAGGTTGTAAGCGCATTCTTTAAAACTTGTCAAAATAATGTCGAATTCATATTGTTGGAAAAATAATGCATTTGTAATATAATGATAAATGATACTTCACCAGCTTAATTAACTAGGTGAAATTAAAATCTTTATTACACACATTATGAAATAAAGGGTGATTAGTTTTGAGTACAGGTGTAAAAGCAAACGACGTGAAGACAAAAACAAAGGGAGCAGATCTTGTTGTTGATTGTTTAATTAAACAAGGTGTTACACATGTTTTCGGTATTCCAGGAGCAAAGATTGACTCTGTATTTGATGTATTGCAAGAAAGAGGACCAGAGTTAATCGTTTGTCGTCATGAACAAAATGCAGCATTTATGGCAGCTGCTATTGGTAGATTAACAGGGAAACCGGGCGTATGTCTTGTAACTTCAGGACCAGGGACATCAAATTTAGCGACAGGTCTTGTTACTGCGAATGCGGAGAGTGATCCCGTTGTTGCTTTAGCTGGTGCAGTACCGCGTACGGATCGATTAAAACGTACGCATCAATCTATGGATAATGCTGCACTATTCGAACCAATCACAAAATATAGCGTAGAAGTAGAGCATCCTGATAATGTGCCAGAAGCATTATCAAATGCATTCCGAAGTGCGACTTCTACAAATCCAGGAGCAACTTTAGTAAGTTTGCCGCAAGACGTTATGACTGCGGAAACGACTGTAGAGTCTATCGGTGCGCTTTCTAAGCCACAGCTTGGAATCGCTCCCACACATGATATTACATACGTAGTAGAAAAAATAAAAGCAGCGAAATTACCAGTTATTTTACTCGGTATGAGAGCAAGTACAAATGAAGTGACGAAAGCTGTTCGTGCATTAATTGCGGATACAGAGCTTCCTGTTGTTGAAACATATCAAGCAGCTGGTGCGATTTCACGTGAGTTAGAAGATCATTTCTTCGGCCGCGTTGGATTATTCCGTAATCAACCAGGTGATATTTTACTAGAAGAAGCAGACCTTGTTATTTCTATCGGTTATGATCCAATTGAGTATGATCCAAAGTTCTGGAATAAACTTGGCGACAGAACGATTATTCATCTTGATGACCATCAAGCAGATATAGACCATGATTACCAACCAGAGCGTGAATTAATTGGTGATATCGCTTTAACGGTAAATAGCATCGCAGAGAAATTACCGAAACTTGTATTAAGTACGAAATCAGAAGCAGTGTTAGAACGATTACGCGCGAAATTATCAGAACAAGCAGAAGTTCCAAATCGTCCTTCAGAAGGTGTTACGCATCCACTTCAAGTGATTCGTACACTTCGTTCTTTAATTAGTGACGATACAACTGTTACATGTGACATCGGTTCCCATTCTATTTGGATGGCGAGATGTTTCCGTTCTTATGAACCACGTAGATTATTATTTAGTAACGGCATGCAAACGTTAGGTGTTGCACTTCCTTGGGCAATCGCAGCTACTTTAGTAGAACCAGGTAAAAAAGTAGTTTCCGTATCAGGTGACGGTGGTTTCTTATTCTCAGCGATGGAGTTAGAAACGGCGGTACGTTTAAATTCTCCAATCGTCCATCTTGTTTGGAGAGACGGCACATATGATATGGTTGCATTCCAACAAATGATGAAATACGGCAGAACATCAGCTACAGAGTTTGGCGATGTTGATCTTGTGAAATATGCGGAAAGTTTCGGGGCGTTAGGTCTTCGTGTTAACACGCCTGATGAATTAGAAGGTGTGTTAAAATCCGCGCTAGCAGCAGATGGTCCTGTCATTATTGATATTCCAATTGACTATCGTGACAACATTAAATTAAGCGAAAAATTATTACCAAACCAATTAAACTAATGGAGGCAGATTTGAGATGACTGTTGCGCAATTAATTGATATTGATGCGAAAAAAACGAAAACGAGTAATGAAGTATATCAAACATCTACAATGCTTGCGCTATTAGATGGTATATATGATGGTGTAATTAGCTTTGAAGATTTGAAAAAACATGGTGATTTCGGCATCGGCACATTTGATCAATTAGATGGTGAAATGATTGCATTTGATAATGAATTTTATCATTTACGTTCAGACGGTTCAGCAGAAAAAGTAGAGCCAGAAGAAACAACGCCATTTGCGACTGTAACGTTTTTTGAAAAAGAAATGAGTTATAAGGTAGAGCGTCCGATGAATCGTGAAGAAGTTGAAGCGTTATTACATGAATTAATGCCAAGTAAAAACTTGTTTTACGGTATTCGAATGGACGGTACGTTCCGTGAAGTAAGGACGAGAACTGTTCCAAGACAAGAAAAACCGTATACACCGCTCGTTGAAGTGACGAAATCACAACCAATCTTTTCATTTGAAAATACAGAAGGTACGCTTGCTGGATTTTGGACACCAGATTACGCACAAGGTATTGGGGTAGCTGGATTCCACTTACATTACATTGATGATGAAAGAAGCGGGGGCGGACATGTTTTCGACTATGTTATAGAAAACTGTACGATCCAAATTTGTCAAAAAGCTCATATGCATTTAGCACTTCCAGAAACAGCTGATTTTATGGCGGCTGAATTATCAAGAGAAAATTTAGAGGATAATATTGCAACTGCGGAAGGTGCAGAGTAAGAGGGAAAGACTGTTCCATTTTGGAACAGTCTTCTTTTATTCGTAATGTTATTATTTGTCGATAAATCGATATTTCTTGTCGAACCGTTGATATATTGTAAGTTACGATAGATATATTCGAAAAATCGTTGATATATTGTAAGTTACGATAGATATATTCGAAAAATCGTTGATATATTGTAAGTTACGATAGATATATTTGAAAAATCGTTGATATCGCTTATTTCTTTGAAACAAACGGATGCCCCTCATAATAAAAACGCCACGGATAATGTACAGCTTCTTCTGCATAGTCGATATTAATACGAGGTCCTGCTGTTATTTTATATTGTGATGATATGTGTTCTTCTTTTGGAACTAATTCAATATGTAACGTATCACTTTGTAACGATACACCGCGTTCTTTTAAAGTGATGCCAAGTGCACGGCATAGTTTGCCAGGACCGTTCGTTAAATTTTTGTACTGCGCTTTTGTAATTTCGGTCTTATTGTAGCGCGCTAGTTTTATTTCTTCTATTCCATCTACCGGCTCAAGAGCTCGAATGAGAACACCTTGTGGGGTGCCCACTGGCGCTGTAATAACGTTAAAGCAATGATACATACCGTAAATTAAATATACGTAAGCATGCCCTGGTGCACCAAACATAACTTCTGTGCGATCTGTCCGTCTGCCTCCATAACTATGTGCGGCCTTATCATCTGGGCCTTTATATGCTTCTACTTCTAAAATGATTCCGCTTCGCTTTATTCCGTCTACAATATGAACAAGTTTTTGCCCGAGTAATTTTTTTGCGACTTCTAACGTATCGCCTTCATAAAAAGAAGGAGGTGCCTGCATTGTACTATCTCCTTTGCTAAGTGTATATGTATATAGTAAACCAAATTTTCAGTAGTAATTCTAACTCGTTCTATTTGCTACATTTATTTCATAAATTATGGATAGAGTACAACAGCGAAGAGGGGGAGTGCGACATGATTTATCGCTTACTAGCTCTTAATATAGATGGGACACTACTATACAACAATGGAAAAATTGCAAAAGGATTAAGAGAAACAATTGAATTTGTGAAAAGAAAAGATGTATACGTTACGTTATTTACGAGTCGTAATTTTCAATCCGCCCATAAAGTAGCAAAGGCGTTAAAATTAGATTCTATATTAGTGACACATGGTGGTGCTTTCGTTTCAGCAACGTTAGATAAGCCGTACGTTCAAAGAAGATTATCTGAAGAGAAGACTTTTAACATTGTGCAAGTGTTAGAGCACTTTGATTGTAACGTACGCATTTCTCATGAACGGTTTTCGATAGGAAATCGTGAGAGAAATACACCAAACTTAATTGCGCGCACTGTATTATCAAGCGCAGATCCGTTATTTTATCCAGTTCAATTTGTAGATTCGTTAGGTGACGCGCTTCGTGACCATCCGGTAGCGGCGCCAAAAATTGATGTTCTTTTCCAAACTAAAGGTGAAAAAGAACGCGGGCTAAATACATTAAGAAAAGCGTTCCAAGATGTAGAGTATGTTGAATGTGATTCAAAACGAATAGAAATTTTACCGCAAAATGTATCAAAGTTACGTGGATTACAATTGCTTGGAGAGCATTTAAATATTTCGCTAAATGAAATGGTTGCGATTGGAGATAGTATGGAAGATTTAGAGGTTATTGAAAACGTGGGACTTGGGGTAGCGATGGGGAACTCGCCTGTAGAATTAAAGCAAGCAGCAGATTGGATTACACGTTCAAATAGTGAAAATGGTGTAGAGTACATGATTAAAGAGCATTTCCGTAAGCAATTCCCGCTTCCGTTTTTGAAGAATCATAAAAATACACCGAAACGATGAAAGAAAAACGTAGCTTTTTGGCTACGTTTTTTTGTTGAGCTTATTAAAAGGAATGGAAACGTTTTAAAATGTGAATTGTGTATGAAATCTATACAATTCACTTGAATCCTTTAGAAAACTAATGTAAAGTGAATGATGTTGTCAAAATAGTTACACCACATGAAATATTCTTCATATTAATTTTATTGGGCTCCCATACGTAAAAGTATTTCCGCATGACAGTTTAGTTCACGTATTATTTCAAAAATGAATTGTAGTAATTTTATTAAGTAGTTGTAGCGTTCTTTTGTTGTATTTAAATGGATTATTTTAAGTTAATGTGAGTAAGACCTGGTACATATGAAATGTGCTTCTTTTTGTGATTTTAGGAAGTTTAAAAGGGGGAATGAATTTCTTGAGGAAATCATTTAATCAAAAAATTAAAAAGTTAAGTAGTAGTTTAATAGTTGTATTACTAATATGTATGAATTTTTTAATCCATTTACCATTTAAAGCAGAGGCAGCTACAACAGAGTTAAAAGGTTTAGGTGATGTATCTTATTACAACGCCATCATTTTTGGAGATCATAGTGCAACGAGTGCGGATATTGAAGGTGCGATGGCTGTTCAGAAAAATATGAACGCATCAAGTTATACAGTCGTAGCAGCTGCAACTGGAGCAAATAACTTAGCTGGAGCAACTTGGATAGATGAAGGATATCCATCATTATTACTAGGCGGTCAATTTACGAAAGCGGGAGCAGGACAGGTAATTATTCAAGATGGAACAGTGGCGATGACAAAAGACGGTGACCCAGATGGCGCGATGAAAACATCATATGACCGTATCTCTTATAAAGAGCAAGCGGAGATTGATGCTAAGTTTAAAGAATTTAGAAAAGACGTTGATGGTGTAATTGGGGATGCAAGTAAACTACACACTGATAAGCCAAAACCTAATATGAGTTTTGGAATCGGTGAAGATGTAAATAACCCTAATATTTATGTCTCTTCAGGCCAGACGGGAAAGAAAGCATTTGATGTAAAAGACGTTTTTCTTCCGAATGTAGAGAATAAAGACTTTATTGTTATTTATTCAGATGCAGAAGAAGTGAGTTTTGGTGGCGGTGCAATTTTGTATGATACAAGAAATACTGGGATGGCGACGGATTTAATTAATACATCTCAAGCATACGACCCTATTTCATCTTTTACTGAGTTAGCTAGTAAGGTAATTTGGGTATTTCCTAATGCTACAAAGATAACAACTAAAGGTTATGGTGTAGTAGGTAGTGTGTTTGCACCTAATGCAGTTGTAGAAACAAAAGGTGGTTCTATTAATGGACAAGCCTATGTTGGAGGATTACACCAAAGAGATGGTTTTGAGGTTCATAACTTTAAATTTAACTGGCCAAAATGGAATAGACCAGCAGCTGAAAAAGGACATTTACAAATTAAAAAAGTTGATGAAAACGATGAAAATATTGTTTTAAAAGACGCAAAATTTGATGTTGTAGACAAAGATAATAACGTTGTGGCTACTGTTACAACAAACGAAAAGGGTATTGCGGAAGTTAAAGATTTACCACTTGGTGACTATTTTGTAAAAGAAATAAATGCACCAGAAGGATATATAAAAGTTGATACACCAGTCAAAGTAACAATTGATAATACAAACGTAATTGAACTTGTTATGAAGAATACGAGAAAAGTAGAGAATGGCCAATTTAAATTATTGAAAAAAGATAGTGAATCTGGTCAACTTCTACCAGGTGCAAAATTTGATGTTATCGATAAAGATGGGAAAGTTGTGGAAACAATTGTTACAGATGATAAAGGTGAAGCCTTATCGAAACAACTTCCAGTTGGAAGCTATACATTAAAAGAAGTAGAAGCACCGAAAGGATATGAATTATCATCTAGTTCAGTTTCTGTTGATGTAAAGGCTAATAAAGTAGTGACTGTAGATGTGGTGAATAAAAAGATCCCCGAAAAAGTAACAGGTCAATTCGAAATTGTGAAAGTAGATGCGGAAGATAAAACGAAAGTATTATCAGACGCAGAATTCGAAGTGTATAAAGAGGGTAAAAAAGTAGATACGTTACGAACAGATAAAACTGGTAAAGTAATTTCTCAGAAATTAGAACCAGGAAAGTACACATTAAAAGAAATGAAAGCACCACAAGGATATAAACTACTAAAAGAAGAAATTGAAGTCGTTGTGGAAGCAAATAAAGTAGTAGAAGTACAAATAGAAAACGCAAAAGAACTAGGAAGCTTACAAGTAATCAAAAAGGATGCAGAGAGTGGAAAAGTTCTAGAAGGTGCGGAATTTAAATTAAAGAACGAAGCTGGTCAAGTAGTTGGAGAAGCGAAAACAACGAATAAAGACGGTGTTGTGAAATTCGAAAGCTTAGTGCCAGGAAAGTACACGTTAGAGGAAATGAAAGCGCCGGAAGGTTATAAGGCGTTAGAAGTAACAGTAGAAGTAAACGTTGTAGCGAACGAAGTAGTAAAACAAGAAGTTACGAATGAAAAAGTAACAGGTCAATTCGAAATCGTGAAAGTAGATGCGGAAGATAAAACGAGATTGTTATCAGGTGCAGAATTCGAAGTGTATAAAGATGGTAAAAAGGTAGCGGAACTGAAAACAGATGAGAGTGGAAAAGTGAGGTCACCAAAATTACCGCTAGGTGAATACACAGTGAAAGAAACGAAAGCACCAGCGGGCTACAAGCTTTCAAATAAAGAATGGAAAGTAACAATTCAAAACGAGAAAGAAGTAGTAAAAGTAGAGGCAGAAAACGAAAAAATCTTAGGTTCTCTACAAATTATTAAAATGGATGATAAAGATCAAACGAAACGCTTAGCAGGCGCAGAATTTACATTGAAAGATGCGAAAGGAAATGTTGTAAAAGAAGGAATTACAACAGATAAGTCTGGAACGGTTAAAGTAGACGGACTTGTGCCAGGTGAATATACGTTAGAAGAAACAAAAGCACCAGAAGGTTATGAGTTAACAAAACAAATAATTCATGTAACAGTTGACGGTGAAAAAGTTATTGATGTAAAAGTAACGAACGGTAAGAGCCTTGGTCAATTCGAAATTGTAAAAGTAGATGCGAATGATAAAACGAAATTGTTATCAGGTGCAGAATTCGAAGTGTATAAAGATGGTAAGAAAGTAGATACATTACGAACAGATAAAACTGGTAAAGTAATTTCTCAGAAATTAGAACCAGGAAAGTACACATTAAAAGAAATGAAAGCACCACAAGGATATAAACTACTAAAAGAAGAAATTGAAGTCGTTGTGGAAGCAAATAAAGTAGTAGAAGTACAAATAGAAAACGCAAAAGAACTAGGAAGCTTACAAGTAATCAAAAAGGATGCAGAGAGTGGAAAAGTTCTAGAAGGTGCGGAATTTAAATTAAAGAACGAAGCTGGTCAAGTAGTTGGAGAAGCGAAAACAACGAGTAAAGACGGTGTTGTGAAATTCGAAAGCTTAGTGCCAGGAAAGTATACGTTAGAAGAAACGAAAGCACCAGAAGGTTATAGAGCGTTAGAAGTAACAGTAGAAGTAAATGTTGTAGCAAATGAAGTAGTAAAACAAGAAGTTATGAATGAAAAAGTGAAAGAAGAAATTACAGGTCAATTAGAAATTACAAAGGTAGACGCTAATAATACAAATAAAATATTAGCAGGCGCAGTGTTTGAAATTTGGAAAGACGGAATAAAAATCGACACATTAACAACAAATAAGAGCGGTAAAGCGACTTCTAAGAAGTTAGAACCAGGAGATTACACTTTAAAAGAAATCCAAGCGCCAGAAGGATATACTTTATCCGATAAGGAAATGAAATTTACGATTTCTAATGAAAAAATTGAAGTTGTAAAGCTTCAAATTACAAATAAAAAAGATACAGATAAAGATCCGGAAAAACCAGGTGAAGGAACAGAGAAGCCTGATGAAGGAACAGGAAAACCAGGTGAAGGAACAGGAAAACCAGGTGAAGGAACAGGAAAACCAGGTGAAGGAACAGAGAAGCCAGGTGAAGGAACAGAAAAGCCAGGTGAGGGAGTAGAAAAACCAGGTGAAGGAACAGGAAAACCAGGTGAGGGAGTAGAAAAACCTAATTTACCAGAACAAGGACAAGGTTCTTCTAATAATCAACAACTCCCAGCTACAGGACACAATACGAATTACGTTCCATTCATCGGTTTTATGCTTCTGTTACTAGGAATACGTTTAAGATTCATGGCTAAAAATAGTTAACGAATGTATAAAAGGCATCAGAGATATATAATCTCTGATGCCTTTTAAGTGAATACAGATAAAATGAAAATATCTATATGGAATGATAAATATGTTAAGCTTCAATTACGCTAAGCATTCTGTTTATAAATGCAGCTGCGTGAGCACGTTGTGATGGTCCTTTTGGTACGAATTGATTCAATTCATTACCTTTTACAATTCCATATCCATACACTCTTTGTACTTCTTCTTTAGCGTAAATTAAGTTTTGGTCTACGAATGGTAGTTCAACTTGTTTTGCAAAAATACCAGCGTGTTTTAGAGAACGATCGATCATAATAACAGCTTCTTCGCGTGTAATTGTAGTATTTGGATCAAATGTATTATCACCACGTCCGCGGATTATGCCTGCGCTTGCTGCGCGATTAATACCGTCTCTTAAAGATGGGTGTACTTGTTCTAAGTCTGTGAAATTAGCATTTCCACTTGGTAATTGTAAAGCACGAGTAATTAATGTAGCAAATTCAGCACGCGTTACAAGACGTTCTGGGAAGTACTTGCCGTTTCCTTCTCCTTGCATAATGCCTCTAGCTGCTAATTGACGAATGTCTTGTTCATACCAGCCACCTGTAATGTCATCAGTTACTGGATTTTTTTGATTTTCTTTATAGTATGTTTCAGTTCCTTTTAAGAAAGCATCCCATTGTCCGCGTTGAATCATAAACGCAGGGCAGTTTTTTCCTGACCAAAATTGGTGTTTTTGGACCTTATCTAGAGAAATATTTAAGTCGTTCATTAAATAAGCTGCCAATTTACGGGCATTTTCTACCGCTTTTTCATAGTTTCCATCTTGATTAACGGCAATTTCAATTCCGATAGATTCATAGTTTCCAGTTTTATTTCCAGCATGCCATCCAACTTCATTTACCGGAAGATGTTGATAAATTTCTTTATCATCTACTGTGAAATGCCAAGATGCGGCGCGATCAGCTGTTCCGCGTGCTTGATTATCTAAGAATTTTGCATGATTTAGAGCATTAGCACCTTTCGCTGTATTAGCCGTTTCGTGAATCGTAATATATTTAGGCACCATCGGGTAGCCAGGTCGAATATCGTCATTTCCTTTTGGGACAATCATTTCTTTAAATGTAACGCCATAAATATTGTTTGTTTGTAGAGCTTCTGGCGATCTCAATAAACTGTTTTTAGCAGTACGACTGTTTTTTAATAATGAAGCTTTTGTACCTTCAAATGTAGCAGAAGGTGCATAAATCCATTTTGCTGTTTCGTTTATTTGGACTTTAAACCAATTTCCAGCTTGTTCAGTAGGAGTAATGACTTGTGGCTCTAGTTTCCCTTCTTCTTTAAACGATTGGAACGGAAGTGCATGTATGGAAGCTTCTTCTTTTACGATTAATTTTTGGTTAGATAGTTTATGAATCTCTTGAACTTCTAAGCTATTATCATTGTTATCTATCCATCCAGCGCCAGTTGGCGTCGTTATGTAGTAAGCATTTCCTTTTTTCTTTGTCGCCGTTACGACTTGTTCTGTAATCTCGATATTCGATTTGTTTTTTAAATCATTCGCGGTATATAATGAATGTTTTTTTGAAGTGTATAGTAGGAATTGGCCAGTAACCTCGATATCTTCTTCATGAGTACTATGCTCATTAACATGCTCCTTAATACTTTTAAAAACTTGATCCTCCGTATATACTTCGGCGGATTTTTCAGCACTCTCTGCAAATGAATAAGTAGGTGCAAGAACAGTTTGTAATGCAAGAGAGAGAGTTAATACACTATAAAATTTCTTTTTCATATTTGTTTTTAACACATTAGATTGTGGAATCTAGTGTTAACAGTCCTCCTTTTTATATTGTATTTTCACTATGTATCGATTTTAACACTAATAAATTTTAACAAGAGAAAATCATGATGTCTATATACATGAGCAATATTCATAAAAAGAATTATTTGAAAAAATGTAAGAGAAACAGGTAAAACCTTCTGTATTGACCTGCAAACGCCCTTCAAGTAAACTAAAGAGAGTTTGCAAATGAAAAGGTGATAATGTTGTTAATTTCAATTAAAACGTTACAAGATGATCGTTTTTTACGTCCGCTACAAAATATTGGCGGCTTATTTTTTGAAGAGAGTACGATTGGATTTGAACAAGAGGAAGCAAATCTTATCGTTGATATACACATTGAAGAGAATGTGAAAGCATCTGCTCGTTTAACAGATGTTGCGACTGGAAATGTGTATGAAGAAACATTCGCAAAAGATTTATCTGCTTTTACAGATGAAAAAGAGCGTATGAAGCAAGTGAAACACGTTGTTTCTTATGTATATCTTTCTGTTCTTCAGCAGTTAACTGGTATTGAACAAAGCTGGGGTATTTTAACGGGAGTACGTCCGACGAAACTTCTTCACAAAATGCTTCAAAATGGTATGTCAAAAGAAGAAGCGCATCAAGAACTTCGTGAAAGTTATTTAATTCATGAAGAGAAAATTGAACTTCTTCAGCGCATTGTTGATTGCCAATTAGCAGTTGTTCCGGATTTATACCGTTTGAAAGAAGAAGTAAGTATTTATATCGGTATTCCGTTCTGCCCAACGAAATGTGCATATTGTACATTCCCGGCTTATGCAATTAATGGACGCCAAGGATCTGTTGATTCGTTCTTAGGTGGTTTACATTATGAAGTTCGTGAAATTGGTAAGTTTTTAAAAGAAAAAGGTGTAAAAGTTACGACGATTTATTACGGCGGCGGTACACCTACAAGTATTACAGCAGAAGAGATGGATATGCTGTATGAAGAAATGTATGAAGCGTTCCCAGATGTGAAAAATGTGCGTGAAGTAACAGTTGAGGCAGGTCGCCCAGATACAATTACGCCAGCAAAGCTAGAAGTGTTAAATAAATGGAATATTGACCGTATTAGTATTAATCCGCAGTCATACCATCAAGAGACACTAAAAGCAATTGGACGTCATCATACTGTAGAAGAAACAATTGAGAAATACCATTTAGCTCGTGAAATGGGAATGAACAATATTAATATGGACTTAATTATTGGTCTTCCTGGTGAAGGGTTAGATATCTTCAAGCATACGTTAGATGAAACAGAAAAGTTAATGCCAGAATCATTAACAGTTCATACGTTATCATTTAAACGTGCTTCTGAAATGACGCAAAACAAACGTAAATATAAAGTAGCAGGTCGCGAAGAAATTACAGCGATGATGCATGAAGCAGAAGAGTGGACGCAAAAGCATAATTACGTACCATATTACCTATATCGTCAAAAGAATATTTTAGGTAACTTAGAGAACGTTGGTTATGCAATGCCGACGCAAGAAAGTATTTACAACATTGTCATTATGGAAGAAGTACAATCAATTATCGGACTTGGTTGTGGTGCATCAAGTAAATTTGTTCACCCGAAGACGGGAGCAATTACGCACTTTGCGAATCCGAAAGATCCAAAATCATATAATGATGGCTTTGTGAAATATACAGAAGATAAACTGAAAATTTTAGAAGAGCTATTTGCATAAGAAGAAAGAGGTTGTTCCGAGTCGGAACAACCTCTTTTTTATCCTGCAGTAACGGGCGGTCCGATTATATCTTATTAGTTTTTGTCGGTAAGTCGATATATTCGAAAAATCGCTGATATAAATTGAGTTGTGGTTGATATATTTCAAGTTACGGTCGATATATCTGGAAAATCGCCGATATAATTTCATTTACCGTCTAGCGGTACCGTATGTAAAACTATGTCGATAATAATCAGAAAAATTAGTCACATCATTAGAGGACAATGTCTACTTATGGACGAAATGATAGATTTATGAAAGAGAAAAGGGGGAAATTGTTGGCATGTATATGACGATAGGGAGAATTTTTGATTTATCAGTTGGTAAGTATCCAAATAAAGAGGCGTTAGTGGAACCTGAAAAAAATATTCGCTGGACGTATAAACAGTGGGATGAACAAATAAATAAAACAGCGCACGCTCTATTAGAAGAAGGGGTAAGAAAGGGAGATACGGTATCTGTTTACTTATATAATTGCCATGAATTTGTAAACGTTTACTTAGCCTGTGCGAAAATTGGAGCGATCTTTAACCCGATTAATTTCCGCTTAAAAGCAAAAGAAGTATCTTATATTCTTCAGGACGCATCCTCGAAAGTCGTTGTCTTTGAAAAAGCAGTTGAGTCAACTGTTGCTATAATTGAAAGAGATTTTCCAAATACATCTTTTTGGTCTATAGAAAACGATAAACCTTCCTATGCAAGTTCCTACCATGAAAAAGTGAATGAAGCATCTTCTGAGAAAGTAAATATCGAAATTGATGAAATGGATTATTGTTCTATGCTGTATACGAGCGGTACGACAGGTCATCCGAAAGGCGTGTTACATCGCCATCGTGAAATGGCTGAGCATAGTATGATTTGTACGTATTTCCTAAAATATAATAGAGATAGCGTTGGGCTTGTTGTTGCACCTTTATATCACTGTGGTGAATTAAATGCCGGAATCATACCACGCATTCAAGTTGGCGGAAAGAATGTTATTTTGCATCATTTTGATACAGAAACAGTATTACATACGATTCAAGAAGAAAAGATTACGACGTTCTTTGCAGCGCCGACGATGTGGAATATGTTGTTGCAAAAAGATTTAGCTCAGTATGATTTAACGTCAATGAAAATCGGTATATATGGCGGAGCAGCAATGGCACCGGCGTTAGTGAAGGAATGTAAAGAACGTCTTTATATTGATCTTGTTCAAATATACGGAATGACAGAAATGGGGCCAGTTGTTGCATTTCTCGTAGAGGAGGATCAAATTACGAAAGCTGGTTCAGCAGGCACGCCATGTTTTAGCCATGAAGTTCGTATTGTGAAACCGAACGAGGATGCACCGGCAGAACCAGATGATGTATTACCTCCTTATGAAGTGGGAGAAATTATTTTACGCGGCCCAACTATGATGGCTGGCTATCATAATCGTGAAGAAGCGAATAAAAAATCGATGTATAAAGGATGGTATCATTCTGGTGATCTAGGCTATTTTGATAAAGACGGTTATTTATTCGTTGCTGATCGCGTTGATGATATGGTAATTAGCGGTGGCGTAAATATTTATCCTCGTGAAATTGAAGATTTCCTTCATAGTCATCCAGGTATATTAGATGTGGCGGTACTTGGTGAGCCAGATGAATTATGGGGAGAGCGTGTTGTGGCAGTTATTGTGAAGAAAGATGAAACAATAACAGAAGCTGATTTAGAAACGTATTGCAAAGAAAGTGATGAACTAGCAGATTATAAACGTCCGCGTCATTATTTATTTGTAGATGAACTCCCTCGTAATGCGAGCGGGAAGTTGCAGAAGTTTGTACTGAGGGAGTCGTTGAAAGGTGCGAAAAAATAGAAAATGCAGGATGCCCCATATCTATGGGGTATCCTGCATTTTTCTGTATTAAACAGAAGAAACAATATCTTTGTTAATTCTAATTTTTTCTTGGTGAAGGTTAATTAGCGCATTTGAAATAAGGTGGAAACACAAAGTGGATGTAATACAAAAAGAAAAGACACCCTAAGGTGCCTTTCTCCGACTTGAACCATTTCATTTCATACGAATCGGAATCTATCCGTATTACCATTACCCCTTTGTTATGAGTGTAAACACACACTATAAAGCAGAATCGTCTATATACACTAGATTGTTAGTTCACAAAAGACAAGAGATTTGAGATCAATATTGAAGTGACGCCACATCCCCTATAATAATTGATATGTTACGCCTTTTAAAAGAATCTGCTTTATAGAACGTGCCCACAAGTTATATTTTACTACATGTAATATTCATTCAGTGTATTTTTTGATGAATATGTATAATTACATAAACTGTATGAAAAAAAGAGAGTATACTCTGATGTTGTGTAATAAAGATAAAGCCCGCCTACGGAATAGGGGGCTTTTCTTACTTTTTATAAATATTTATTCCAATTATATTATCAGATGAGTCTAAACGAATATAAACGTCAGCTGATAAAAGGTGTGCATTATATATTCGTTGTTTATATGTTGATATCTCGAAGCGTTTTCCATTTAATTCACATTCTAGAATAATCATATCGCCATGTTCTTTCCAAGTTATTAATTTAGCAGTTGTATTCATATAAACCTCCTCTGAATCATTTTATGAAAATTAATAGAGATAGTGTGAGAAAGGAGTTTATATAACAAAAAAAGACACCTTAAGTGTCTTCTTTGATTACTATAAAAGTCGTTGAATAAAATAGGTTTCTATTTTTATTTGCGTGAAAAGCCTTCTTCATCAAGGTATTCCGCAGCTTCTGGATAAGAGTTGAATGTACCGTCTAAGTTTACACCAGCGTACACGTTCCACATGTCATCCTCTGAAATAAGAGTAAGAATATGACCATCTTCGTTCTGCCATTCTTCTTCTTTCGCAGGTTCTACAGGTGCTACTACTTCTTCTTGTGATAGAAGGTCAATTGATTTCTCAATTACTGAACGTAACTCCTCTGCTGAAAACTCACGGATGTTAACCATGCCTTTATCATCTGTTTTATAACCTTTAATACCGCTTGCATATACAAATCCATTTCCATTTGGGTGTAAATGAAATACAACGTTCTTTTTATCTAAACGACTTTCTTCAAAGTGGAAGTTTACACGTTTTAATGATACGTTCTTTCTTTCTAGTTCTGGGAAAGATTCAATAATCGATAATTTTTCTTCAAAAGTTAGCATAGTGCCTCCAAGTATATAGTAAAAGATTTAATTTGTTCATTATAGCATAGTTGCAATTGTTTCCAAAGATAAGGGGGAAACTTTTCATTGAATACGTTTACGTCACGAGAATGTAAAAAGTGAGCTAACGAATGTATCTTTTTAGGTGTACAATGGAACATGGACTTTATACAAAGGTGGTTTTTTTATGTTTCAAAAAATAGCAAAGGAATGTTTAGCAGGATTTACTGTTGCGATTGTTGCGTTACCACTTGCGATTGCATTTGGTATTGCCGCGACAGGAACGTCTGAGGGAGCGCTTGTTGGATTGTATGGTGCGATTTTTGCAGGTTTATTCGCAGCGTTATTTGGCGGGACACCTGGGCAAGTAACAGGGCCAACTGGACCAATTACCGTTATTGCAACAGGAGTTATTGCGACGCACGGGTTAGAGGCAAGTTTTATTGCCTTTATGATGGCAGGGTTATTTCAAATTTTATTCGGTGTATGTAAGCTCGGTTCTTACGTTCGATATATTCCGTATCCTGTCGTTTCGGGATTTATGAATGGTATTGCATTAATCATTATTTTAGGCGAAATAAAGCACGTACAAAATAGTTTTTTACTTGTTGTGTTAACGATTATTGTAATGATTGTTTCTGGTAAATGGATTAAGGCGATTCCGTCTAGTTTAGTAGCACTAGTCGGTGTGACAGCTTTGCTTCCTTTATTTTCTTCCTTACTCGAAGGACTTACAGTAAAGTTACCGATTATCGGAAATCTTTCACTAAATAAAGTAATTGAAAAGATTGGAACCATTCCAGAAGCGATGCCTACGCTTCATATTCCATCTTTAAGTGGAACAGGAATAGCAGCACTTATTTTGCCAGCGCTTAGTATTGCTTTATTAGGATCGATTGACTCGTTGTTAACATCGGTCGTAATGGATAATGTGACAGGTACACGTCATAAAAGTAATAAAGAACTGGTCGGACAAGGTATCGGTAATATGATGAGCGGATTGTTTGGCGGATTAGCAGGTGCAGGTGCGACTGTAAGGTCTATCGTGAATATAAGAAGTGGCGGTAAAACGGCACTTTCGGCATGTATGCATAGTGTTATCTTATTTATTTTTATTATGGGTCTTGGTTCGGTCGTACAATATATTCCACTTGCTGTATTATCAGGTATTTTAATTTTAACTGGTATTGGAATGTTCGATTGGGGAAGCATGAAAAAGATGCATGTCGCTCCTAAAGGTGATGTCGTTGTTATGCTCGTAACGATGATTGTAACGGTGAAGTTCGATTTAATGATTGCTGTTGCATTCGGTATTATTCTTTCGTTCATCATATATATGGTGAAATGTAAAGAACGTAAAACTTCTATCGTAAAAGAAAAAGAAGAAACGTACAAAATTCAAGGACCGCTCTCTTTCCTATCAGTAGATCGTATTTTCTCTACTTTACAAGATGTGAAGTCACCGGTTATTTTACGTATGAAAGATGTGCGTTATATGGATGTATCAGGAGCTATGGCCTTATTAAATTTTGTTGAGCAATCAAATAAAGTAGGAGCAAGTGTAAAGCTTGAGCAAGTACATCCGAGTATTGAAAAAACAATCGCAGTAATGGCAAGCGATGAACAGAAAGAGCAATTGAAAATTTTAAGTGTTTAGATGGTAATTAGAATATCTCACAATCTTACATAAATTATAATGTAGAGTTGTGGGATATTTTTATAATGTTTTTAGTAATATGTATCGCAGTGATAGGGAGGAAGGGCTCTTTTTGCGTAACAGAAACGGTTATAGTGTGTACATACATAATGGAAGGAATTAGAAAAAATATTGTGAAGAGACAGGCTTAAATGGGTTCTCTTTTCTATTTTGAAAAAAAAACCAAGTATTCAACCTATAATAAATTTGTTATGATAACCAATGGGATAAAGTGAATTCCTATCGTTTAAAACAATATGTTTGAGAGTATATGTATAAAAGAAAAGAGAAAAAATATGAATAAAACATTTGTAAAAGGAGCAGCAATTTTAACCATTACAACTTTTTTGTCGAAATTGCTGGGTAGTTTTTTTCAAATTCCATTACAAAATATTGCAGGAGATGAAGTGCTCGGTATTTTCCGCCTTGTTTTTCCTGTATATATGATTGCTCTTACATTATCGGTAGCCGGAGTTCCACTTGCAATTTCGAAACTAATTGCAGAGTTGAACGAAAAAAATAAGCAAAAGGAAATTGCAAAATTATTTAAATCAGCGTCAATTATTGGGATAGCATTTGGCGTTTTCGGCTGTTTAGTCATTGTATTATTTTCTATTGAAATTGCAAATATGCTTGGTGGACAAGAAACTAGAATGCCGTTGCTTATTACTTCATTAGCGTTACTCATTGCGCCATACATGGCGGTGTATAGAGGGTATTTTCAAGGTTTCGGTGATATGAAACCAACAGGGGTATCACAGGTCATTGAGCAATTTGTACGTGTGTTTTTTATGTTAATAATTGCTTACATACTAGTATCATGGGATAAGAGTAATACTGTTATTACTAGTGGTGCGATGGTTGGCTCTTTTCTTGGAGTCATTAGTTCGCTTATATATTTGCGTATAAAATATAATAGAAGTCCATACTACAATAAAAGCAATTCCTATTCGCTCCGAGATTTAAGAGAAAACGGCAAAAAGATATTGCGGGTATCGATCCCAATCGCTATTGGAGCTTTATCAATGCCACTTTTAAATTTAGTAGACTCGCTTACAATACCGCATGTATTACAAGGATCATCAACAGAAATTCAAGAACAATTTGGAATATACAGTCGCGGTTTTGCATTCACGCAAATAATTGTTATTTTTGCAAGCGCAATTGTATTTCCGTTAATACCACTCTTAACTTCCGCATTGGCCAAAAGAGATATAAATTTGGCGAAAATAACAATTCAAAATACAAATCGACTAGCGCATGTTTTGACAGCACCGTTAACAATATGGTTGATGGCATTAACAGTACCGTTAAATGTCGGATTGTTCACAGATGTAAAAGGCAGTAGTATGTTAACAGTTATGATTGGCAGTTCGTATTTTACTGCGGTTATGGTATTATCAATAGGTGTTTTACAGGGCATTAACCGTTCTGCGCAAGCTGCATGGATTGTTATTGGTGCGAGTTGTGTGAAAGTCGTGTTAAACATAATGTTCGTGCAGAAGTTTGGCATAGATGGAGCGGCGTATAGTACATTCATTACTTACGTATTGGTTTGTATTGTAAATCATTTGTATATTCGAAGCTATATTGCCTATTCTATTCATTTAAAAAGCTTTTTTGGTGTGCTAGCAATAGCATGTATTTTGGGACTAGGATTGTATGAACTATGTAATGTGATAAATATTACATCTTCAAGAATTATGACGTTATTATTCAGTGGTATAGCATTAAGTATTACAACCATTTTGTATGGTGTATGTGCTTTGAAATTAAAATGGATATCAATAAACAAAATACCATTTTTGAAAAGATAAATATAGAAATTTAATTTTTTATTATAATTCATATGAACTGATAAAGAGGAAACTATGTAGGGTATCAAGTGTTTAGGTAAGGAATGGGTACTAGTTTATGTTAGATGAAATAAACGGTTACCTAGTTTTGGAGGAGATTTAGGGTGCGTTTAGTCTTATCAGGATATTATGGTTTTTATAATGTTGGAGACGAGGCGATTCTACAATCAATTATTGAATCGTTAAGTAAAGAGAACCCGGATATAGAACTAGTAGTACTATCAAATGATTCTAAATATACAAAGGAAATGTATGGTGTAGAATCGGTAGATCGCTGGGATATAAAAGCTGTTTATCATGCAATCAAAAACAGTGATGGAGTTATTAGCGGTGGCGGGAGCCTTCTTCAAGATCAGACAAGTACGAAGAGTATTCTATATTATACGGGTATTATGGGACTCGCTCGATTATTAAAAAAGCCGTATTATATTTATTCACAAGGAATAGGTCCAATTACAAAAGGATATAATCGTCTATTAGTAAAATGGAACTTGTCAAAAGCTTCCTATGTATCAGTTCGAGATGAGGATTCGTTTTTATATTTAAAAGAACTTGGCATAAAAAACGATATTGAAATTGTTCCAGACCCTGTTTTAACATGGAAACGGACAAAACAATCGGATTGGTTGCAAAAGCATTCGATACATGGAAAAGTAATCGCGGTTAGTGTGCGTTATTGGAATGCAAAAGAAGATTATATAAAAAAATTAGCTGCGGCATTAAAAAAATTAAAGCAAGAAGGATACCAAATTCTATTTGTTCCAATGCATGAGCCATTTGATCAAAAAGCTTCGCGTGAAGTAGTAGACTTAATGGGAGAAGAGACGTATATGCTTCCATATAAAATGGATATCGATGAGAAAATATTCATTTTATCACAATGTTCATTACTAATTGGTATGCGTCTTCATGCACTAGTTTTTTCTGCTGTAGCCAAAACTCCAATGGTCGGGATTTCATATGATCCGAAAATTGATTCGTTTTTAAGTCAAGTGAATCAGCCAGTTATAGGAAGTGTGGATGGCGAATGGAGTGCTGAATATTTATATGAAATTGCGAAAAAGCAATTAATGCAACAAGGAACTGTGCAGCAAGAGTTACAATTGACAATAGATGAGCTTCGGTTGCAAGGCAAACAGGCAACAAAGAAACTCATTGATCATATGGAAAAAGGCACTTTATTAAAAAAGTAAAGTGTCTTTTATTTTGTTTTGAATGTAATGAAAATTCAAATTAAAAAACGTTTTATTTTAATTCCTATTTATTATGCTAAAATGATTGTGATTATTATATAATCAAATTTGTGATAATAAATTCGTAGATTACGAGGAGGATAACCTTGAAGACTTTTTCAAAAGGTATAACAGCAGTGGCATTAACGGGATCATTACTTTTAACTCCTATTTCAAGTTATGCGGCAAATGATGATATTACAGGACATATGTTTGAGACGAATATGCGCTCACTTATTACTAAAGGAGTTTTAATGGGGTATGGAGACAATGTATATGCGCCTGATAAATTAGTAACAAGAGCAGAGTTTGCTACATTCATAGCGAGGGCTTTAAATTTACCGAAAGCTGATTCGAATTTCGAGGATGTGCCGAAGACTTACGGTTTATATGATGGTGTAAGTAGGGCATATGGAGCGAAAATTATTAATGGTCGTACGAACGAGACGTTCTCACCAAATGATGTGATTACACGTGAAGAAATGTCGATAATGGTAAAGCGAGCGTTAGACTATAAAAATATTAAAGTAGCTGTAAGTCCGCTTACCTTTACTGATAAAGATAGTATTAACTATAAAGAGCATGTGCAAGTTATGGTGGCTACTCAAATTATTAAAGGGTATCCAGAAGATAATACATTTAGACCACATTTATCAGCTACAAGAGGGATGGCTTCAGCTATGTTGGATCGCATGCTTCAGACGATTGAAAAAAACGGAAATAGCAATCCTGTAGAAACTAAGAAATATGTTGTGACAAATGTAAGAGAAAACGGAACAGAGCAAGAAGTAGAGCGCTATAATACGTATAAAGAAGCGGTTACGGCTGCTCAAAATAAAGGTATGAATGCGGTAAAATATGAGAACGAATTTTTATGGATTAAAGATGGTTTTGCAAGTGCGAAAAGAATAACTGGGCAAAACATCATTAATATTTATGATGAGAATTTAGCAACAGTATATACGTATATTCAGTATGGAACAGAATTGAAAGTGTTAGAAGTTGGCGAAGATCGTGTGAAAGTTCAACTTTCTGGTTTGACAGGTTATGTGAAGAAGAATGAAATCACTTTAATTCCTACCAATGAAATGAAACAGTCGTCTTATTATGTGAAATCAGATGGATATTTATACCATAAATATTATACATATAATACAAGTTCACCTGGATATACAGAATTTAGATATGGTGTGGCACCTTCTTTCATGAAGCAAGGACAGCAAATGTATAGTGTAGATGGAAAGACATTCGGAGACGAAACTTTCTATCAATATTTCAATTATTTATCATTACGTTCGAAAACAGATTATACAGCTGAACAACTAGATAGTTATGTGAAATCGATTAAGCCAGACTCTCCATTAATTGGTTTAGGAAAGAAATTTAAAGAAGTAGAAAGCAAGTATAATGTAAATGCATTATTCTTATATTCATTAGCAATTCATGAAAGTTATTATGGAACAAGCGCTCTTGCAAAAGACAAAAATAATTTATTTGGTTTAAAAGCAACAGACGATAGTCCATATGGTAACGGAGAAGCATTCAATTCAAAAGAAGATTGTATTGAACATGCAGCAAAATTATACATGAATGAAGGATATTTAAATCCAGGACATTGGCGTTATACAGCAACATATACAGGTGATAAAGCTGCTGGTTTAAATGCGAAATATGCATCTGATGCGAACTGGGGTAAAAAAGTAGCGGGGCATATGAACCGTTTTGATTCTTATTTAGGTAAAAAAGAATACAACAAGTACAAACTTGCACGTGTGATGAATAACGTGGAAGTGAAAAAGAATCCTAGTATATCAAATGAGCGACTGTATCGTTTAAATACAAATGTAGTTGTCACAGTTACTGGTGAAGAAATAATAAATGGAAAAGCGTGGGTTAAAGTTATTTCAGATAATCCTACTGTAACAGAAGCGTATATTGCAAAAGAAAGCTTAGAGTACGTAAAACATTAATTAAATAAAAAAGAAGGTGCTACTAATATTTCGTAGCACCTTCTTTTTATTCAATTTCAAAATCAACAATGATATAAGCGAGAATAACAACGAAGAAAATGCTAACGGCTGGCGCTGTTAATACGTGGCCAGACATAAAGCCAATGCCAAGTGATAGAATGAGTGTGCTCGCTAATAGCATATACTTTACGCTCATGATTTTCTTAAAGTTTGTGATCATGCGGATGAATAATTTAATACCAAAGTATAGAAGTGGTATTAAGTAAATAAGGAAACCGACAATTCCAAATGCGAAAAATAGGTCATGGAAGTCCATTTCAATTAATTTAATTTTATCTGTGTAGTTACCAGCGTAACCCATTCCGAATAGTTTTTGTGAAAGCGGTGCGTCTTTATAGTACTGTTTGTATGTTTTTAAGAATTTGTCGCGATCGCTGTAAATTAAACTTTTTACTTCAGAATCTGTAAGTTCACCTTTTGCATGTTTTTTTGCATCTTCTGGATCTTCTTTAATTACTTTTCCTTCTTTTCGATCTTTCTCTTCTTGTACTGATTTTTTGTATTCGTATATTTGCATGTGAATGCCCATATTTTTTGCGATAGGAGTATGTGGTGTAAGAGCAATTAAACCTCCTAGTATAACAGCGGCAACAACGGTATTTACAATATGTGTGAATCCTTTTCCTTCTTTTTTACAATTTATCATATACTCAATGAATGAGAAGAAAAGTGCTACGCCTAATGTAATAACAATTGCGCCATATCCGACTTTCGTTCCGACCATAATACTTGCATACATCGCAAGTATTGTTGGAATCCAGTAATATATTTTTGAGAAAGAAGTTGTTTTATGAATCGAATATAAGACAATGATTGGGAACATAATGGCGAAAAGAGAACTTAAATCATTTCCAGCGAAGAACCAACCTCTTGAACCGATTTTTGAGTGAGGATAGCTTGGGAAATCCGTTCCAGTTTGCATTGCGACAATCATTGTGATGCTTAAAATTAAAGTTGCATATAAGAAATATGTAATGATTTTATGAAATACATACTCTTTATTTTTTAGCTCTTTAAAGGCGATAATATATCCAAACAGTAGCACAATTGGATATACGCTCTTTAAGATAAATTTAACTTCTTCTCCAAATGAAACTGGAGATTTAACCATCATATTATTTACAAGACCGATTGCGAGTGCGATTCCGAGTAAACATAAATAGAAGATGTACTTTTTCGCATCTTGTTGTTTGTGATGAAGAAGTAGGTATCCTAATGCAAGAAGCATAAAGGCGAAACGGACTACAACTCCAACTGTTGCGCTCATGTGTAGTATATAGATTGAAAAAGATGTTAATAAATCTAAAATTGGTTGAAACACAATGAATAGCAATAGGAAATGTGGGAAGTAGTTATCCGTTTGTTTCAACTTATTAACCATATGTTCCTCCAGTTCTTCATTCCTTTATTACAACACCCAAAAGATGGGTATAAAGCCTTTTTTACATAGTAAGGCGAATGAATTTCAATATTTGTTTTTTTATCCTGCTATTTGCCGGGCAGTAAGACCCCGCCTCAAAATACAATACAGCGGAAGCAAAGAAGTTAGGTGGGGGCGGGCTGCCCGTAAAAGCCCGATTGGTGAGGACTAATAATCAGTGGGGGATGAACACCCCCCACTGATTAAAGTCTCACTTTATCAAACTTAAGAATACACCATTTCATTGTAATGGTAAATAGATGAAAAGCATGGATAAACCGACTTTAATTTCTATATTTTTCAACGGAATTGTATGTTTTATACGGTATATGTACAAATTGTGAGATTATTAGACAGAAAATTGAGAAAAAAGAAGGATTTTTCAGTGGTTTTCTATAATTATATAAGTATAATCTTTATGGAGAAAAGAGGGGTATATATAATGGAAATAACAAGTAAAACAGAATCTGTCGTTGTGAAATATGAAGGGCACGTTGCAACGGTTATGGTCAACCGCCCAGAGGTGTTAAATGCGTTAGATGAGCCGACCTTAAAAGAGTTATTACAAAAGTTGAAAGAAGTAGCGGAAAGTTCTGCACATATCGTTGTGTTATGCGGGAACGGTCGTGGTTTTTCTGCGGGTGGGGATATTAAATCGATGCTTTCAAGTAATGATGAAAGTAAGTTTGATGGTATTATGAATACCATTTCTGAAGTTGTCGTGACATTATATACGATGCCAAAGCTTGTTATTAGTGCAATTCATGGACCAACTGCAGGTCTTGGGTTAAGTATTGCGTTAACAGCTGATTATGTAATGGCGGATATATCATCTGTTATTGCGATGAACTTTATTGGAATCGCTTTAATTCCAGATGGAGGCGGTCATTTCTTCCTTCAAAAGCGCGTCGGTGAAAATATGACGAAGCAAATTATTTGGGAAGGCAAGAAATTATCGGCGAGCGAAGCACTTGATATCGGCTTAATTGATGAAGTAATCGGCGAAGATTTCCAAACGGCTGTGAAGAAAAAAATTAATGAATGGTCACAAAAACCGATTAAAGCAATGATTCAAACGAAGCAAATTTTATGTGAAGTAAATCGCTCTAATTTAGAGCAAACATTGCAATTAGAAAAGCGTGGTCAATATGCAATGAGACAAACAGCGGATCATAAAGAAGGTATTGCTGCGTTTTTAGAGAAACGTTTACCAGCATTTAAAGGGGAATAAAGTTTGTCCATTCCTCACTGATTATTAGCTCGTTAATTCGGGATAAAGGGGAGAAAGTGCTAACACATTTTAGTATAATTGTGTTAGCACTTTTTTTTAGGAGTAATACATGAAGAGAATGATTGGTGTTATCACTATTATTTTGCTTACATATTCTGCTTTGCATAGTACACCATCTTTGGCAGTTCGGACTGCGTTATTTTTTGAGGGACATCCAAGTGTTGCATTTTCTGACGGGGTGACGAAAGAAAAAGATGTGAAAAAAGAAGCGATTCCAGATGAGTATCAAACTCTATATGGTAAGGACGAAGACTTAGAGCACTATTTCTTTCCACATGTAAGAGCACATGGATCAGGAATTGATATGTTAAGTGCATGCGTGAAGAAAAAATGGTTTTTCTATAAAGCAGAGCTCGGATGTTATTAAATATAGGAGGATGAATGATGTCAGCATATAACAAGTTAGTCAGAGATCGTGTTCCAGAGAAGATTTTAATGTCTGGAAAAACATATACAGCACAAAAATTAACAGGTCAAGCCTACATACAAGCTTTAGCGAAAATTGGAACGGAAGAAATTCGTGAATTTGCTTCTATGAAAGAACGCGAACATGCACTAGATTCTCTTGCAGATGCGCTAGAGGTTATCATTTCATTAGCACGTGCAGAAGGTGCATCGATTGAAGATGTGGAACGCCTTCGTAAGCAAAAAGAGATAGAGCGCGGTGGATTTGAAAGAGGTATTTATTTATTAGATGTTTCAGAAGAATAGTTTTATAGGAAAAGCATAGCGTTACTGAGTAACGCTATGCTTTCTTGTTGCAATGAAGCTAATAATGAAGAAGATAGCTGTTAATATCCAGCCGATTGTAATAGAAGTAGTAGTATGAATGGCATAAGAGATTTGTAAACAAAATAATGATGCTAAAAACCAAATGAGTGCAATGTGTATATATTTTTTTGATATATTCATATTTCAGGACTCCTTTTGTATACTAAAAAGAATTTTACTACAATTTAGAAAATTTAGCTATATAAGTAGAGGTTTTCTGGCGAATTTTGTATACTGAATAGTAGAGAAAATGAGGAGGAAACGACAATGGCACACCATACGAAAGAAACGATGGAACTGATTAAGGAGCTTGTCTCTATTCCGAGTCCATCTGGAAATACAGCAAAAATTATTAATTTCATTGAAAACTATGTCAGTGAGTGGAACGTAGAAACGAAACGTAATAATAAGGGAGCTCTTATTTTAACGGTAAAAGGGAAGAATGATGCGCAGCACCGCTTATTAACGGCACACGTTGATACGTTAGGTGCGATGGTGAAAGAAATTAAGCCTGACGGTCGCCTGAGTCTTTCTATGATTGGTGGATTTCGCTGGAACTCTGTAGAAGGAGAATATTGCGAAATTGAAACAGCAAGTGGCAAGACATATACAGGAACGATTTTAATGCATCAAACATCTGTACATGTATATAAAGATGCAGGTGAAGCAAAACGCGATGAGAAAAATATTGAAGTTCGTATTGATGAGCGCGTATTTTCAGCTGATGAAGTACGCGAATTAGGAATTGAAGTAGGAGACTTCGTTTCATTTGATCCGCGTGTTCAAATTACAGAGAGTGGATACATAAAATCCCGTCATTTAGATGACAAAGTAAGTGTTGCGATTTTATTAAAATTAATTAAAAGATTACAAGATGAAAACGTAACATTACCATATACGACGCATTTCTTAATTTCTAATAATGAAGAGATTGGATACGGTGGTAATTCTAACATTCCTGAAGAAACTGTTGAATACTTAGCAGTTGATATGGGAGCGTTAGGTGATGGACAAGCATCTGATGAATATACAGTATCTATTTGTGCAAAAGACTCTAGCGGCCCGTATCATTACGCACTGCGTAAACATTTAGTAGAGCTTGCGAAAACGAATCATATTGAATATAAAGTAGATATCTATCCATACTACGGATCTGATGCATCAGCTGCGATTCGCGCGGGATTTGATGTGAAACATGCTTTAATTGGAGCGGGTATTGATTCTTCTCACGCATTTGAACGTACACATGAAAGTTCTATTGCGCATACAGAAGCATTAGTGTATGCATATGTAATGTCTAATTTAATTGAAGAATAATTTCATAGATAATAGAGAGCTGATTAAAGATATTATTTTTAATCAGCTTTTTATTTGGCAAAGCGATTAGGAGACATGTTCTAATCGCTTTTTTATCCCGCTATTTGCCGAGTAGTAAGACCCCTACCTCAAAATTCAGCGAAAGCAAAAAAGTTAGATGGGGACCGGGCTGCCTGTAAAAGCCCGATTGGTGAGGGCTGATTAAAGTTTTTTATATACATTCATTATAAGTTATATATATGCGATTTTTGTTATACGGCCGGAAACGTATTTACTATAGATATATAATGTTATACACTATGAAAGGAATTAATTAATAGTTAATATTTTTTAGTTAGCTTGAATAAAAAAATTGTATGAATATGAAGTTTTGAGAGGAGATTTATTTTTCATGAAGTACAAAGCAATAGCCGCAGGTTTATTAGCAGCAAATTTACTAGCACATCCAATTAGTAGTTTAGCAGAAACGAAGAAATTTCCTGATGTTTCAGATAGTGCGTGGTCGAAAGACGCAATTTATTATTTAGTAGAGAGAAATGTAATTAACGGTATGCCAGATGGTAACTTTATGCCATACGGAAATTTAACACGTGCCCAGGCAGCAAAGATTATCGCAACAGCAATTGGTGCTAAAGTAGATCCGAATGCAAAGCCGTCTTATAATGATGCAAAAAATAATTGGGCAGCTTCATTTATTGCAGCCATGGAAAAAGAGAATATTATTAAAGGGCGAGAACCAGGAGTATTTGATCCTGAAGGAAAAGTAACTCGTGCTGAAATGGCAGCTATGCTTGTAAGAGCATATAATCTGAAAAGCAAAGTAACAGGACCAGTTCCTACAAAATTCGCTGATTTAGAGAATCATTGGGGTAAAGAAGAAGTTAATATTTTAGTAGAATTAAAACTTTCTTTAGGTACAGAGAATGGCTGGAAACCGAATGATTCTATTACGCGTGAACAAGCAGCTCAGCTTACTGCGCAAACAGATAAATTTAGCAAGAATAGTGATCGTCCAGTAGAAACAAAGAAAATGTACATAGATAGAAAATTCATTACATATCACGCACCATCATTAAGTTCTGGGATTAGTGCGAATCAGCATAATCCACAAACGGTAGAAATTAAAGAAGAACGAGATGGATGGATCAAAATTGCAACAAGTAACGGTGATAAATGGACACCTTTAGTAGAGAAAACGGAAGTTATTAATGAAGGATTCACTACTTATGCAGAAGCTTCTTCTTCGTCAAAAGTAATGGGAACACATAACGCACAGCAAGTAACTGTTATTGAAGAGAACGGCAGCTGGATTCGTATCCGCATGGGCGCTGGTTTCCAATGGGTTAATAAAAATCAATTAAATCCAGTGAAGCAAGGGAATTTCTTAGAAGGAAAAGCGATTATTATTGATCCAGGTCATGGTGGAGCAGATTCAGGTAATCCAGGTTATTATGAGAAAGAAAGTGAAACTGTATTAGATGTATCATTACGATTACAGAAAATATTTGAGAAAAAGACACCATTTACTGTGTTATTCACTCGTACAGATGATACACGTCCAGGAACAAGTGCTTCTGATTCTTTAAAGAAACGTGTAGAATTTGCTCAAAAAAATAATGGGGATATTTTTGTAAGTATTCATGGTAATGGCACGGAAGAGAAAAATGGACAAGGTACAGAAACATTCTACTATGAATCAGCGACAGCAAGAGGAACAAATCCTAACGTATCAGAAAGTCGTTTATTAGCAGAAAAAATTCAAGAGCGTCTTGTAGATGCACTGGGAACAAAAGATCGTGGTGTGAAAAAAGGCGATTTATACGTAATTAGAGAAAATACAATGCCAGCTGTATTAGCAGAATTAGCATTTGTAGATAATAAAAGTGATGCAGATAAAATAGCTACACCAGCGCAAAGACAAAATGCAGCGGAAGCTATTTATCAAGGTATTTTAGATTACTATGAAGAAATGGGTAACAACGTGTCTTCTTTCCGTTAATAAATAATAAGAGATTGCCATTGGCAGTCTCTTTTATTTATTAACGTTTCTCTTTATTTCCGGCATATGATATCATTTAATTTTATATACAAAAAAGTATTTGAGTAATTGTAATCATAACAATTTTAAACGATAGAGGATGATAATAGATTGAATAATCATAGTAAAACACCTGCCTGTATATATACGTATGCATTTCGTGAGGAGGAGCGTGCTTTATGTTACTTGGAAATGCGCTCGTTCTTTGGAATGGAGTCGCACGTTAATATTTTAAAAAGTGATGTAAAAATTGACCCGAGTAGAAGTGCGTTTATGAAAGAGCGCGTTGAGGTTATGTATGAAGGGGACGACTTAGAAAGCATTTTAAAACAAGTGGAACAAATTGATTTAGCGGGGGCGTCGTTTAAAGTTATCTTCGTTAAAATCAATGACCTCGTTGGAGAAAATAAAATTGAATATGGAGAAAGACGTCTTATTGAACGAGACCTTGGCATGCATATTGAAGGAGAAGCGGATGTTCGTAATCCAGAGCGTGTATTCGGGATTGTTCCTCTTGGAGGACGCTGGTACTTCGGGCACTATGTAGAAAGCGAACCAGTTTGGTATCATCACATAAAAAAACCGCATAGTTATTCGACATCACTTAGCACACGTGTTGCGAGATCGGTTGCAAATATCGCTGTACCAAATCCAGAGGGAGTACGAGCAATTGACCCGTGCTGCGGTATTGGAACAGTAGTAGTAGAAGCACTTTCTATGGGGATTAACATCGTTGGTAGAGATATAAATCCACTTGTAGTTCTTGGAACAAGAAAAAATATCGCACATTTCGGATTTGAAGGAACAGTAACAAAAGGACCAATCGAGGAAATTACTGAGAACTACGACGTTGCCATTATCGATATGCCGTACGACCTATTTACGCATGCCACACCAGACGACCAGCTCTCCATTCTTTCAAGTGCACGCCGCATCGCTAAAAAGGTAGTCGTTGTCACGATGGAAACAATGGACGACATGATCCATGAAGCAGGATTTGAAATTAAGGATCGCTGTATTACAAGAAAAGGATCATTTACTAGACAAATTCTTGTTTGTGAATAAGAAAGGAAGGTCACCCGTTTGGGTGACCTTTTTAGTGTAGTTTGATGTGTGATTGATTGGTGGTGTAGATAGATGAATTAGCGGAATTTGTCGGTAAGTCGATATTCCATGGCGAATCGCCAATATCGTTACATTAGAATATTACTGTTCTTTTAATTTCTCTTGTTGTGCGATTAATAAATTGCGTAATATGTGCCCGCGGTAACTTTCTAGTTTTCGTCCTTCATGATAACGCACACCTAATTTTTTTAGTTCAGCTACGTACCAGCCCTTTGTTCCGTAGTACATTGGATCACTTCCTTTTTGCTTTTGAACAGTATATGTTGGGGAGCGAAGTAACTTTACATTGAAAATAATAAGACTGGTTGTATCAAGGGGCCCCTATAACATAGCCTCTGGACAGTGTATAAAAAAATAGACAGTAGTGTATGTTTTTCTAAACAATGCATACAAATTTATACCCTATGCGTTGGCATGATATTTGCAATGAAAAGAGTATCAACGTATAGGGGAGAGATCGAAATGAAGGTTAGTAAAATATATACAACGATTGATGCACACGTAGCTGGGGAGCCGCTTCGAATTATTACGGGTGGTGTGCCAGAAATAAAAGGAGAAACGCAGCTGGAAAGACGCGCCTACTGTATGGAACATTTGGATTATCTTCGTGAAGTTCTGATGTATGAACCGAGAGGGCATCACGGAATGTACGGTTGTATCATTACACCGCCAGCAAGTGCTCACGCTGATTTTGGTGTGTTATTTATGCACAATGAAGGCTGGAGTACGATGTGTGGTCACGGTATTATCGCTGTTATTACAGTCGGAATTGAAACAGGCATGTTTGAAGTAAAGGGGGAAAAACAAAAGTTCATTATTGATAGCCCAGCCGGAGAAGTTATTGCGTATGCAACATATAACGGGAGTGAAGTAGAATCTGTATCATTTGAAAATGTTCCTTCATTTGTATACAAAAAAGACGTTCCTATTAAAATAGATAACTATGAATTTCAAGTAGATATTGCGTTTGGAGGAGCATTTTACGCTGTAGTAGACTGTAAAGAATTTGGTTTGAAAGTTGATTTTAAAGACTTGCCTGCTATTCAAACGTGGGGCGGTAAAATTAAACATTATATAGAGAGCAAAATGGAAGTGAAGCATCCACTTGAAGAAGGTTTAAAAGGAATATACGGCGTTATTTTTTCAGATGAACCGAAAGACAAAGGTGCTACGCTACGAAATGTAACGATTTTTGCTGATGGGCAAGTAGATCGTTCTCCTTGCGGTACAGGAACTTCCGCAAGAATCGCAACTCTTTTTGGAAAAGATGCTTTACAAAAGGGAGAAATTTTCGTCCATGAATGCATTACTGGCGGGAAATTCGAGGGGGAAGTATTGTCGGTAACCGCAGTAGATCCATATGAAGCTGTCGTTCCAAAAGTAACGGGGAATGCCTTTATTACAGGATTTCATCAGTTCGTTGTAGACCCGAGAGATGATTTGAATCGAGGATTTTTGTTAGGATAAGAGGAGGGGGTGGAAAGATATGCTAGTCATAAGCGCGAACGAACAAAGAAACTTAGTAAATATGAATGAAGTTATTGAATACGCGGCGCTTGCTTTAAAAGAATTTTCCGCAGAAAGAACAATTACACCAATAAGAGGCTCATTACCATTTGCGAACGAGCAAAATACGGCATTAATTATGCCTTCAGTAGCGGAAGGACTTGAAGCACTTGGAGTAAAAATAGTAACGGTAGTCCCGCAAAATAAACAGGTAGGAAAGAAAACGATAAACGGGATTGTGATGCTATCAGACTTTCAAACGGGAGAACCGCTCGCACTTTTAGAAGGATCGTACTTAACGATGATCTGAACAGGCGCCTTATCAGGAGTAGCGACAAAATATTTAGCTCGTCATAACGCAAAAACTTTATGCATAATCGGGACAGGAGAACAGGCGAAGGGGATTGCTGAAGCTGTATTTGCGGTAAGAGCTATTGAAAAAGTCATTTTATACAATCGAACAGAAGAAAAAGCGTATGCATTTGCGCAATATATACAAGAGAAATTAGGCAAACCAGCTTACGTTTACAAGGATCCAAATGAAGCGATATGTGAAGCAGACATCATCGTCACAACTACGAATGCATCCACACCAGTCTTCTCAGAAAAACTACAAAAAGGCGTCCACATAAACGCCGTCGGCTCATTCAGACCGAGCATGCAAGAACTACCCTCACACGCCATCACAAGCGCAAACAAAGTAGTAGTCGAATCAAAAGAAGCAGCACTAGACGAAACAGGAGACCTTCAAGTTCCGATAAAAGAAGGTCTATTCAAAGCAAACGCCATTCACGCTGAACTTGGTCAAATTATAAGCGGAGAAAAAGCTGGTCGCGAAAATGATGAAGAGATTACTATTTTCAAATCAGTTGGTTTAGCGGTAGTAGATATTATCGTTGCGAAGTATTTGTATGAGAGAGCGGTGGAGCAAGGAGTAGGGAATAAGATTGAGTTTTGAGACTGCCTTTTGGTGGTCTTTTTTTCAATTCATCAAATGTCATGATAACCTCCTAAATGTGTTTTTTGTCTTTAATCCCATTCTACATTTTCGATCATATAAAACAATCATTTTAGAGGGGGTTTCTGTAAGTTGATAGTTTTTTAACTCATTTTATGAGGCTACTTATTCGTGGTCTTTTTATTTTCTCCTCCGCATAAATATAGTTTATCGCAAGAATGCATTAATAGATTACAAACTTTCTACCTTTGCGAAAAAGTTTGACAATACATACCGGTAGTGGTAATTTAAAACCTATAAGAAAACTCGGTATTAATTCCGAGTTTTCTTATAGGTGTAAATAGTCGAGAGGGGTCGAAATATGAAGAAGAAGTTGTTTGTATTACCATTTGTCCTACTATTATTTATTGCATTAGCTGCTTGTTCAGGGGAAAAAGATTCGAAGCAAGCGGGCACTAGTAAATCAGGGACTCCGAAAGATGGAGGAACGTTAACGATTGGTGTTAGCGATAATCCAGATACGATGAATCCGCTTTATGCGAATGATCGTGTGTCATTAACTGTGCAGCAAGCTTTATATGCGCCGCTATATCATATGGAAGACGGTAAGAAAAAGTTTGTTCTTGCTGAGAGCTTTACGCCTTCAGAAGATCAATTAACTTGGACACTGAAGTTAAAAGATAATTTGAAATGGCATGATGGTAAGAAAATTACATCAGACGATATAGCATTTACATTCCAATCTATTTTAGATGAGAAGCAAAATAGCTCAAGTCGTGAAAACTTTATTTTTAAAGGAAAGCCGCTTGAGGTGAAAAAGGTAGATGAGTTAACCACTCAATTCGTTTTACCACAAGTAAGCGCATCTTTCGAAGGTGTGATGAATGATTTCTTCCCAATTCCGAAACATGTATTTGAAGGGGAAGCAGATTTAGCGAAGAGTAAGAAAAACTTACAGCCTGTAGGATCAGGGCCATTTAAGTTTAAAGAGTATAAATCAGATGAGTACGTTGCATTAGATCGATTTGATGATTATGTAGGTGGGAAAGCTAAATTAGACTCTATCGTATACCGCGTTGTAAAAGACCGTAATACAGCAAATGTTTCACTGCAAAATGGTCAAATCAACATGAAAATGATTGAGCCGCAAGACTTTAAGAAACTAGATAGCACTGGGAACTTCTCAATGGTGACATTCCCTGAAGGTAGATTATTCTACTTATCTTATAACATGAATACTGATCTTATGAAGAAAAAAGAAGTGCGCCAAGCAATTGCGCATGCGTTAGATAAAAAAGAAATGATTAACTCAGCATTCGTTTCGGGTGAATTTGCAGAACCAGCAAATTCAATCTTAACGCCAGACGCTATGTATTATGCGAAAGATATTAAAGACTATAAGTATGATAAAAAAGAAGCGAAAGATTTATTAGCAAAAGCTGGCGTGAAAGATGACGAAAAAGTACGTGTGATGTATGTAACGAATAATAAAATCATGGAAAGCTTAGCGCTTTATACACAACAAAAATTAAAAGAAGTTGGCTTAGAAGTTGAACTAAATGCATTAGATGCTAGTGCAGCAAGTGAAAAAGGCTTAGATAAAGAGAATAAAGAATATGACATTACATTTGGTGGTTACATAATGGGACCTGAGCCAGATTCATATAAGAGCTTATTCTTAAGTAATGCTGAATACAATTATGCACGATATAAAAACGCTGATTTCGATAAGTTATGGGAAGAAGCTGCAGTTGAGACAGATAAAACAAAACGCGCAGAGTTATACCATAAGATTCAAGAGACAGCTAGAGAAGACGTACCTTATCTCCCAATCGCGTATCCGAAAGCAGTTATTGCAGTAGATAAAAAGTTTGATGGATTAAAAGAAGCGAAAGCAATTCCTGTCACAATGTTTGAAGATCTATCTAAGATTTATGAAGTGAAATAAGAAACAATAAAGAAGCTGGTGGAAATCAGCTTCTTTAGCTTGAGGGGGGAAGTTTGTGTATAAAGTAATTGCGAAGAGGCTTTTAAATGCAATTCCGCTTTTATTTGTTATTTCTATTATTTCTTTTCTATTAATAAAACTAGCACCGGGGGATCCAGTTCGAAACTTTGTAACGCCAAATATGAGTCCAATTGATGTGGAGCGTATTCGCAAAAGTTTAGGACTAGATCAACCAATTTACGTGCAGTATTTTTTATGGTTAAAAAACATTTTAACAGGAAACTTTGGTTACTCACTTCAAAATCATCGTCCTGTTTTGGAACTTATCACAGAAAGATTACCTGCAACAATTGGATTAATGGGATCATCTTTACTCGTCTCATTCGTAATCGCAATACCGCTTGGACTATTTACAGGTGTGAAAAAGAATTCATTCTTTGACCGCATTGTAAACTTTATTTCATACGTTGGTATTTCTATGCCGGTTTTCTGGTTTGCACTACTATTAGTCTACTTATTCTCTTTAAAATTGAACCTACTTCCGAGTATGGGTATGCGCACCGTAGGTAAAGATTCTGTCTGGGATATTGTGCAACACGGTATTTTACCTTGCATGGTGTTAGCGTTCCAAAACGTATCTGTTTATATGAGATATATTCGTTCAAGTACGATTCAGCAATTAGAAGAAGAATATGTACAAATTCAATATGCGTATGGTGCTTCAAAGAAAACAGTGTTATTTAATCACGTACTTCGAAATGTATTAATACCAATCATTACAATTTTCGGATTATCGATTCCAAGTTTAGTAGGCGGAGCGTTCATTACGGAAACAGTATTTTCATGGCCGGGTCTTGGTTCACTTGGGGTAAATGCTATTTTTAGATTTGATTATCCGATTATCATGGCAATTACATTACTATCATCATTCATGTTAATTCTCGGTAACTTAATTGCTGATATTTTATATGGCGTAGTAGATCCGCGCATTCGAATGAGGGGGTGATTTGGAATGAATAGTAGGAGATTTCAAACGATAAAACATAGTTTTACGAAAAATAAGTTTGTTGCAATGGGAGTTATTATACTTGCGATTTTAACGGTCGCATCAATTTTCGCATTCGTATCGCCGTACGATTCTAGCAAAATGTCGATTCCAGATCGCTTACAAGAACCGAGTATGAGTCATCCTTTCGGAACGGATGATTACGGAAGGGATTACTTAACGAGAGCGTTATATGGCGGACGAGTTTCACTTGCGGTCGGTTTCCTTGCGATGGTTGTTTCTATTACAATCGGTACTGCAGTTGGAACAATTAGCGGGTATTTTGGCGGAAAGTTAGACAACTTTTTAATGCGAGTTGTTGAAGTGCTTATGTCAATTCCATCATTCTTTTTAATGCTACTATTAAATGCGTATTTAAAACCAGGAATTACGACGTTAGTTCTTATTATCGGATTACTAACATGGATGGACACCGCCCGTATCGTAAGGGCAGAAACGTTATCTGTAAAAGAGCGTGAGTACGTTTTATACGCAAAAGTATCAGGACAAAAATCACTTATGGTTATTGTAAGACATATCATTCCTAACATTTTATCAACCATTATTATCGCCGCGACATTAACGATTGCGACATCGATTTTAATGGAATCATCACTTAGTTTCTTAGGTTTAGGTATTAGAGAACCAGATTCTTCTTGGGGCAGCATGCTAAACAATGCGCAAGGATATATTGGTGAAGCTTGGTATTTAACGCTCTTCCCAGGATTCCTTATCCTTTTAACGGTACTGAGTTTTAACGTAATTGGTGAAGCATTGAAGAAAGCTTTCGCACCAAAAGGAGCCGGACATGAAAACTAAAGTGTTAAGTGAAAGGAGTGAGAAGCGTGTCTGAAAAACTACTAGAAGTGAAAAATTTAAAAACTTCTTTTTTCATAGAAAGTGGCGAAGTTGAAGCGGTTCGCGGTGTTACATTTCGCTTAAATAAAGGAGAAGTAGTCGGTATCGTTGGGGAATCTGGAAGCGGGAAGAGTGTAATGGCGAAGTCTGTTATGTCTCTCGTTACGTCACCAGGAAAAGTGAAAGAAGGGGAAATCCTTTTTCATAATGAAAACATACTTTCTAAATCTGAAAAAGAATTGCGTTCTATTAGAGGAAATCAAATTTCACTTATCTCTCAAGACCCAATGTCAGCGCTAAATCCGGTCGTGAAAATTGGGAAACAAATGACGGAAGTAATTATACGTCATCAAAAAGTGAAAAAGAAAGAAGCAGAGCAGATCGCGATCAACTTGTTAAAACAAGTTGGCCTTTCGTCACCAGAAGAAAGGGTAAAACAATATCCGCATGAACTAAGCGGTGGTATGAAGCAGAGGGTTATGATCGCAATGGCGATGTCTTGTAATCCGGACCTTCTTATTGCTGACGAACCGACGACGGCACTTGATGTAACGATACAGGCGCAAATACTAGATTTAATGAAAAACTTAAAGAACGAAACGAATATGGCGTTACTTCTTATTACGCACGACTTAGGAATTGTCGCGCAAAACTGTACGCGCGTCATCGTTATGTACGGCGGGCTTATTATGGAAGAAGGACCTGTACTTGATATTTTTCAATCGCCGAATCATCCATATACGAAAGGGCTATTAAACTCTCTGCCAAAAATAGCGAACGGCGTAAAAGAAAGACTCGCTCCTATTCAAGGTGTAACACCAAACTTATTAAACCCGCCACAAGGTTGCCCATTCGCAGAGCGTTGCCCGCATGCGATGGACATTTGTGAAAAAGAACGTCCGCCATATTTTGAAGTCGGAAACGAAAGACGTTCCATGTGCTGGTTAAACCATAAGACAGTAGGTGATTCACATGCATGAAGAAAACTTAATTGAAGTTCGGAACTTAAAAAAGTATTTTCCTATTAAAAAAGGACTATTTGGCAGAAAAACAGAGCAATTAAAAGCAGTCGATGACTTAAGCTTTACAATTAAAAAAGGTGAAACATTCGGGTTAGTAGGAGAATCTGGCTGCGGGAAATCAACGACAGGAAGAAGCATCATTCGTTTACACGACGTCACTTCAGGTAACGTTTTATTCGACGGAAAAGATATCGCAAGTTTAAAGGAAAGTGAACTAAAAGAATATCGAAAAAGAATGCAAATCATTTTCCAAGATCCATACGCATCATTAAACCCGGCAATGAATGTATTCCAAATTATTAGCGAACCGATGAACATTCACGGTTCTTACGAAAAAGAAGAACAAAAAGAAATCATTTTAGACCTTCTGAAAAAGGTAGGATTAAAAGAAGAACACTTATATCGCTACCCGCACGAATTTAGCGGGGGCCAGCGCCAGCGCATTAGTATCGCGCGCGCACTATCTGTAAAACCAGACTTTATCCTATGTGACGAACCAATCTCAGCACTCGATGTCTCAGTCCAAGCACAAGTCGTAAACATGCTGCAAGACATCCAAGAAGAAACAGGAGTCACATACTTATTCATCGCACATGACCTATCTATGGTAAGGCACATATCAGACCGAATCGGAGTCATGTACTTAGGAAACATAGTAGAAATTGCCGACAGCGAAGACCTATACACAAAACCGGCACATCCATACACACAAGCACTACTCTCATCCATGCCAGAACCAGATCCAACAAACATAGGAAAAGAACGGATCATCCTAGAGGGAGAAGTACCAAGCCCACTAAACTCACCATCCGGCTGCAAATTTAGAACGCGCTGCAAATTCGCCACTGAAAAATGCGCACAGGAAGTACCGAAGATGGTTGAGATTGCGAAAGGGCATGAAGTGGCTTGTCATTTGTTTTAGAGGGAGAGCACTAGGGGGACCTGGTGCTTTTTTGTTTTGTGTTGGGGTGTGGGAATGGTTGTAGACTAATGGTCAGTGATTGTTTATAGTTGCATTTCCTGTTATATAATTTTCCTTATTTTTCAACTATAATTGTAATGATATGTTAGATTGTATATTTTATCCTTAATATATTTAATGGAAGGGGGACTCTCTATGAAATTGCTTCGTTCATTTCTCATTTTCACTCTTGTTGTATTGTTAAGCGCATGTAATACAGCAACAAAAGTCACAAAGGTTCAAAAAAATGGCGAAACGACTTTAACAATTGGTTCTTTGCAGGGGTATTACGATGTACAAACGCTTAAAGCTGAAAAAGGAAATCTGGAAATTCCTTATGAGGCAGCAGTTGAAGAAGGTACGATTTTATTGCAAGTCACAAAAGACGATAAGGTCATTTATGAAGAAGAAGTCACTTCTCAAAAAGAAGGTTTGCTTTCTTTTGAAGCGCCAAAATCCGGATCATATGATTTAATTGTACGTGTGAAGGGTGAAGAAGAGAAAGCGAAAGGAATTCAAATACATACGAAGCTATGAAAAAACGGCAAGCGGAGTATACTCGCTTGCCGTTTCCATTTCCAGTTGGTTCTGGCATAACAAATGCTCATCAATTTCAAGAAGTGAACGTAAAGTAATTCCGAAGTATACAATATTTTACTTTCAGCGATGTAATCCCTAATAAAAGATTCAATAAATTTCATAATATAAATATTTAATTCTAATCATTAAAAATCCTACTTTTTCTTACTTTAATTGTTTCTAAAATATAAAGAAGAATACCTAAACCAAATATTTTTTCAGCATTAGAAATATTATTACCTAATTTAATAATCGGTACATTTAAGCCAAATCTTTCACTCCATTCTAAAGGCATATATCCCCTCTTGCAGTTTATTAATATACGATCATCCATTGTACGAAAAGACGTTTCGAAAAAATCAAATTCCACTTCTATCTCAGAAATTTTTATCTCTTTTTCATTCATCAAAGAACCACGTACCATTCAAAATCCTTGTATCATATTTTCTTTAAACATACCTACACAATTATAATTCGAATCATAAATAGCCCAATCATAATTTTCAACTTCACTTTGAAAATATGCAAGGATTTCTCCATCACTTGCTTCCAATCCAAAAACTTCTTTATTTTTTAAAATAGGTAATGTTGAAGAAATCATCTTTGTTCCTGCTACATATCTTCCATCAGGAGTATATAAACCTAAATGTTTATTATTGCCGGGTAATTCTAACAAAACATAAGTATCAATATCCCAAAATGTTAAATCATTTTTAATTATATTTTTTTCTAGTAAATTTCCTTTTCTTAATTGCCAAAATCCAATACTAAAAAATACAAGAGAAGCTATAATAATTAAGATTACTGGTCCCCAATTAATATTACCCCAAGTATTATACATACCAATTAATCCATAAAGAAAAAGCCCAGTTCCAATTAAACACTTCAACTTTCCCCTTTTTTTATAATACTCAAATAATTCCACATAAACACCTCTATCAGTTGGTCTTAATATTTCAATTACCTTTCAAATAGGGGGCACATTACCGAAAGTGAAAAATTGTATGCTAAGGGTGTAAAAACCTATTATAGCAGGTTTTATAGACGTTATATTTACCTTTATAATAAAAGAGGACGTGGAGTAACTTGATTATTCTTAATCATTCGACAAGATACAACAATTTAAGATCATATTTTTTGCTATGATAAGTAAGAAATTTACATATCGTGTTATTGGGGGATAAAAAGAGATGTTGAAAAAATTTACTACATGTATTTTAGGTGGCGCTTTAGTATTCAATTTATCTGGTTGCGGCAATACATCCGACAAAACTTCTTCAGAATCTAAAGAAACCAATTCTAAACAAGAAGAAAAGAAAGTGCAAACAACTGATGAGGCGAAAACGAAAGAGAATACAAAGCAGAAAAATACAGAACAAACAAAAGAGAAATCAAAAATAAAAGAAAAAGAGTATGCTGTAAACAAGGATTTTCATACACCTAAATTTGATGTAACTGTAAAAAGAGTTGTAGAAAGAGATAAGGTTGGTAAAGAGAGTATAGGATTCCAAAAACCTGAAGATGGACATGTCTTTATTGTTGTAGAAGCAGAAGGGAAAAATATCACAAACGAACCGATGAAATTAGCCGTTTTACCATCAGTGGATTTAGTGGATGAAAATGATAATGCTTATCAAAGTGATGTGTTAGCAGCTAGTAGTTATGCGGTTGAAAAAGGTGAGACCTCTACTATTACTAAGGAATTAAAACCAGGGGAGGTAAAGAGACAAAATAAAGTTTACGTGATTAATAAAGAAAAATTTGATACAGGAAAGTGGTATGTAGTTGTTAACCATGAGTATAAGGAACAAATTAAATAGTGTTTATTTATGAAGAGGAGATGGCTCCTCTTTTTTTTTTACAAGTTAACACAGAATTTCGTTATAATGTAGAAATTTAATGTTTTCGGAAAAAAGAATTGACTTCTATATTAGTTGTAACTAAAATAATTACATAAAGATGTAATCAATTTAGTTACAACTAATATCTGCTAAAAATATGATTTATATATTTAATTAAGGATGGTGGTCCATACGTTGCCACCCGGTGTAGAAAGTTACTAACACATTCAAATCGATGCATATTCTAAGCTTTAGTATTTTCTGTTACGGGGCAATAAGGTGCAACGTTATCTTTTGTTAAAAACCTTGGTGGATCTTTCTTTGGAAATATTAGTTTTGGGGAAATATAGTAAGGTATCTAAAAAAGAACAAGGTATAAAAAGATGTACTTATATAAACCAAAAATTTAGTTGAGCTGGATAATAAAAAAAGGTAGGGGATTTAAATGGAGACGAAACAAGATAACCTTATTTACGTATGGGATGCATATTGTGGATGGTGCTATGGTTTTTCAGAAAGTATTAAAGGATTTTACAAAAACCACACTGAAGTGCCATTAACAGTTTTATGTGGAGGGTTATTTTTAGATAATTTACCAATGAAAAACTTCTCATATATAGAAGAAGGAAATAAAAGAATTAATCAACTTACAGGTGCTGAATTTGGTCCTTCCTATCAAAAATTGGTGGAGGAAGGGACTTTTAAAATGAATTCGAAAGATGCTGCAATTGGTTTTTCAGCTTTACGCTCATTAGCGCCAGACCGTTTATTAGAATTCACTTCGGCTATGCAAAAAGCGTTTTATTATGAGGGCCAAAGTCTGAGTGATCCTGAAACATATCGCAAAATTGCAATCGAGCATGGTTTGGACCCTGAACAAGTATTAGAACGTTTAAACGCTCAAGAAACAATAATAGATGTCCAAAATGATTTCAATAAAGTTCGACAGCTTGGTGTTAATAGCTATCCTTCATTACTTTTACAAAAGGATAATCAAATTATTCCTATTGGTGGTGGCGTAATGACGCCGGATAAAATTGAAGCGCGTTTTAAAAATTTATATTAAGAAAATTTAGGATATAGTAGCAAACATGTTATCTTAAGCCACCTGACATTTATCTCCGGAATATTCGCCAGTACTATTACACTTTCAGATAAATGGGAGTGGGAGATTTTATCCCGCTTTAACGGGCAGTAAGACCCCCACCTCAAAATTCAGTGGAAGCAAAGAAGTTAGGTGGGGGATCAACTGTCCGTAAAAGTCCGATTGGTGTGGGCTAATAATCAGTGGGGGATGAACAAAACCCCCACTGATTAAAGTTTCACTTTATCGGAACAAGATAAAAATATGATAATTAGTTCATAACTTTAACAAAAGGAGAATAACATACTATGTTTACAACAATCGATACAAATCAAAAAGATGTGAAATTAACGGTGTTTAGTTCGGACGAAAAAAGCTTTATGGTCACAGCAACATTAGTTGAGAAAGCAGGACATGCATTTTTAATAAACTCAAAATTTACTCAATCTGATTCGAAAGAAATTGTTGAGTATCTGAAAAAAAATGACTTATCTTTAGATAAAATCTTTATTATTCATGGGGATCCAGACTACTACTTTGGATTAGAGAGCATTAAAGCCGTTTACCCAGAAGCTATAGCGTATGCAACAGAGTCTACTGTTGAACATATCGTTCATTCTGTCTTAGGGAAATTAAAAGTTTGGAAAGACGCCCTTGGAGAAAATGCACCAAGTAACGTGGTATTACCTCAAGTGTTTAAAGAAAAAGCGATTGATTTTCAGGGGTTAACATTTGAACTAGTAGGCTTAGATCATTACAGAACTAGCCTATTTAATAAAGAACTAAAAGTATTAATTGGTGGTATTGATGTATTTAACGAAATACATGTATTCTTAGCGGATACTAACTCAAAAGCGGCTATGGAGGCATGGATTGAGAACTTGAAAGTATTACAAGCGTTACATGCTGACATAATTGTACCTAGCCATGGATCAATCGAAAAATCCCTAAATAATCAAGCACTTACTGCGACAATGGATTATCTAAGAACTGCGGTTCAAGCTTCTGAGGAAAGTGGAACTTCAAAAGATTTTGTGGCAAAACTTGAAGCAGCATATCCAGGCTATGCAAATAAAGGTGTATTAGAATTAAGTGCAAAAGTTGTAACAAAAGAAATGCCTTGGGGTTAATGATATGAATAAATATCAAAAGCTATTACATGAAACGTATGTGTTAACTGGCGAAGGGAAATTGGATGCGTTCAAAACGTATTTAAGTGAAAATGTATCTTGGACAGAAGCTGCTGGGTTTCCATATGCAGGTACTTATATAGGTCCAGATGAAGTAGTGAAAAACGTACATGAACGTCTTGGCACAGAATGGGATGACTATAGCGCTAAAGATGAAATCTATGCTTTTAATAACAATACTGTTATCGTGTATGGAAAATATAGTGGGACATATAAAGCTACAGGGAAATCGTTCATAGCAGATTTTTGTCACCTTTATAAGTTTGATGAGAACGATAAGGTTAAGAAGTTTATTCAAATTGTGGACAGTGCAACTGTTAATGAGGTATTAAGTTAGAATGAATCGTTTCTAATATGCGTTGTATAGGGGGAGGTTAGGATAAATGAAATTCCTAACATTACCCCTGACATTACATTTTGGGGAAGGTTTCTCCTTCTTCAAGCTTTTTATAGAAGAGAACTTATTTAAGTAGAAGAGGTAGGTATATATGAAATTAGAGAAAAGTTTAATAGTAATAATTATTTCTGTGTTTATTTTAGGAATTGTATCGACTTTGATATTTCAAGCTTCCACCGGTAATAACAAAGGTAACTCAATAAAGAGCGAAAATGTTGCTTCTGTATCAAAAGAAGTGAAAGAAAATGAAAAGAATAAAAAGATGGTAGTTGATTTCTATAATGAAGTTTTTAACAAACATAATATCGATATTATCCCTAAATATGTTAGCGAAGATTATAAGCAACATAATCCTTTTGTTGCTGATGGACGAAAAGCCTTCATGGATTTCTTTAAGGAGGATTTTGTTAAAAATCCTAATTCCTCTGCAGAGATTAAACGTGTAGTAGCTGAAGGGGATACAGTTGCTCTTCATGTACATTCTCGTACTAATTCTCAAGATAAGGGAGTTGCTATAGTGGATATATTTCGTATCAAGGATGGAAAGATTGTCGAACACTGGGATGTAATTCAAGAGATTCCAAGTGAAGCAGCTAATGATAATACGATGTTTTAGATAGAAGATATATTTAATAATTGTTTAATTGATAGTGCTTTGTAGAATTTAGATAAGTAAAGGAGATGTCCTAGTACTATGCCTGGGACATCTCCTTTTTGTTTTAACGATATTTAATTTATTGTTATTTGTATTTTTTATGTACTACTATTCAAGTACATATCATTTCAGGCGGTTTTCTTTTATCCCGCATTAACGGGCAGTAAGATCCCCACCTCAAAATTCAGCGAAAGCAAAGAAATTAGGTGGGGGCGGGCTGCCCGTAAAAGCCCAATTGGTGAGGGCAAAGTTTCACTTTATGCTTCTATATTTTCCCTCTTCTACACCAGCAAAAGCAAATCAGATAAAAATGTAGGGCTTAAGTAACTAAAATAAAGAAAAAGCCATACAAGTAGTATGACTTTCTTTGCGGAACAATTAAGCTTGTGGTGCAGGCGGTCTTCCATGATCGTAAGTAGGTGCACCAGTATCACCATCAGCTATACCCCAAGGCTCCCCGTGTGTGTAAGATGAAGACCACCCTTCTCCATGTGTATATTCTGGAGAAGTACCGATATGCCCATCACTAAATGCTAAATCAGGTCTTTGTGGTGCAGGTGTGTCACCTTTGTTTAATGCCGAAAATTCTAAGTTGTTACTTATACCAAAAGTCATAATTCCAGCTAACGTTAAACCTGCTATTGTTAATCCAAACTTTTTCATTACTTTAACGCCCCTTTAGCTAATAGTTTTTTCTTTGCTTCATTACTCATATAAAAATATTTACTAGCCTTCACATGATGTTCCTCTGCATAAAATTTATTCGCTAATCGTTCTGCATATTCTTCAATGCAATCCCATAACTCTTCTTTTTTAAAGTATGAAACTCCTGCTAATACAACAGCTTCTAATTCTGTAGTGTTAGACGTGTTGTTCAATTTTTCTAAGATTTTAAAGCGATATTGATATTCTTTATTTGCTAATTCATTGCAAATGTTTAAGCCTTTTTCGATGAGTTGAGATGCTATTGCCGTTTCGCCTAATTTTAAATTTTCATCTGCTTGTAAATATAGGGCTTTAAAGTGATTTGGTATATTTTCTGTAACCTCTGATAAGTGACGAATTGCTAAAGAGGATAGATTTTGATTTGCATATAATAGTCCGATGTTATTTCTAACACGTAGTAACAATGTTCTTTCATTTTTACTTTTTAGAATATCTATGGCAGTGTTAAAACTTTCTTCGGCTTGTTCAAATTGCCTTAAATCTATACAAGCTAATCCAAAAACATTGTCACATAATGCTACATTAATTTTATAGCCTGTGTGTTTAGAGAAAATATCTTTAGCTATTCGTATGTAATCAATAGCTAAAAGCGGTTTATAGATTTGATAATAAAATGAAGCTAAACGGTAATTAAATTCAGCTTCTTCTACTTCATTCATTGCGTACATTAAAAGTTTTTTCGCCTTCTCAAAATATACTTTTGCTTCATTATAGTCTGCAAGAATTGTGCTGTGAATAGCTTTGAAGAAGTGATAATAATAGGATAAAAAACTACTATCAGGTATATCAAAGGAGTTAATTTCATTAAAGCTATCTTTTGTAATGTTAAATCCATCGGTTAGTACTTTATATCTAAAGTCTAATAATGAATAGTATAATAATAAATTTTTATCTTCTTTTATACTGGAAAGCTTATCTTCAACTTCTTGTTTTAAGTTTGTTGCTTGTACATTTTGATGTTGTAGTATAGCTTGATACCAGTCATTAAATAATTTTGAAATCTGTTCATTACCCTTCACTGGAACACGCATATAATCCCTTCCTTTTCTGAATAGTCTTACATTAAATGATAGCAAGAATAGAATATAATGGAAATTGAAATTTAGTATTTCTCAACATTTGTTTAACAATTTTATTTTCAATTATATAACTAATCGTATTCATTCTAACTGTTTAGTAAATTCAAATATTTGGTACAGTGAAATAATTCTACACGGTACAATTTTTTTATAAATGCTATGAATGCCGTTAAAGAAAAAGCAAAGAAAGACTTCCAAGATGATTACATGACACAGAATTACGTAGCAGATGAACAATCTAAGGTATTTGATTATATAAATGGTATTGAACTCAAATCCCAGGAAGAACTAAACGTTATGAAGAAAGTGATCAACGACTTCCCTAATGACTTCATGACTACTGAATATGTTTATAACAGATAAAAGCTATGAACAAGCAGTAATAAGATATTATGCTTTTCATTTTTTCGCAAACAAAATATGGATAAATACGTTAAAATAATATTCGGATGGGAGTCCAATACATATTATTAAAATTAAAGTGGTTCAAGTCGGAGAAAGGCCCCTTTTGGTGTCTTTCTTTTGTGTTTATAACTTTTTTTAGAAATTATTTGAAATATTATACAGTTAATTATATTATTATGTGTGTATGATTTCTGGTTTTAAAAATTACAAAAATTAATAGGGGGGAAACAATAATGAAGTTAGGAAAATTAGCATTAATTGGGGCGTTAACTTTTAGCGGTTTTACTGCAATAGAAATGAGTAAGCCTACCTCACAAGCAGCTGCAGCTTACTCAGATCCACTTAATGATGATTGGGGATTTAAAACCATTGTGGATTTACAAAATTCAGAGGAAAGTACATATCAACCAGATTGGAAGATTGGGAATTTAATAACTGGTGATACATTTTACTTAGCGCAACACTTTGGTAGAGAACATTTTGGTGCGCAAATGAAAATTTTTAAAATCCACACAAATGGTATCCTAGAACGATTCCAAACAATAGAACCAGAATTTATTCCTGGAACAGAAATTTGGCAAACCCCTATCACAGATAGCTATACAAGTGGTACTTATGTAGCTGCAATTAAATATCGTGGTGAATTCACGTATTCAAATCAATTTACAATCAATTAGGGATGTAATAAATTGAAAAAAGACTCACTTGGGTTTCTTTTCTTCTGTACATTATATCTATTACGTGCTCATTTATTTTTTACGAAACCCACCCTTTTGCTTTGGACGGCGACGAGGAGTGGGTTTTTTGTTATCTTTTTCTAAAATTTGTTTCCTAAAAACATACGCAGAAACTTCACGTACAATGGCTTTCACAAATTCTTTTAGAAGCTCAAACAAAAACTCCATAGGTATATCACCCCCTTTCCTTCCAAATGGAAAGAAGGGATAACCAATCACACTCACAATATACAGTTAATCCTATTTTATTATACTAGTACAATCTCACCAATATAAAAAAGGACCACCATTACTGGCAGTCCTTTTTTGGTAGTTTTAGAAATTAAATTATAACATATTAATATACAAATTAAAAATATACCTTTACAAAAGATACTATAAGTTTTTTATAATTCTTGATTTCTCAATTTTCATTGCATGATGAATTTTTCTATAAGTATTAACAACTAACATTAAAATTATCAATCCACTAAATTATTAGAAAAAACTGGTTATCTATATAATCATTTGGTAAAATATAGATATAATTTAAGAGGGTAAAGTTAATATAGACCAACTAAGTAATGCTAAGAAAATATTTTATTGCATAAAAAAAGGCTCCATTGCTGGAGCACTCAAAATAAACAAACGAATTAAAACAAGAAACAGACAATTTAACTATATAGATAAAACATAAATAAATCTATATATATAAAGATGCATATAAAAACTCTATTTATTGATGCTATAATAGGTTTACTCGATGATTGTTATATTTTTTTATGGTTTTTAAGCAATAAATACCTTCTTAACACCAATTGTACAAGTAAAAGAAGACATCTTAAGCGATGTCTTCTTTTCTTATATAATAACAACACAATAAAATTAAGATGGTTCAAGTGGGAGGAAGGCACCTTTGGGTGTTTTTTCTTTGTCGAATTTGCCTAATAGGGGCAGCACCACATTGCTATCAAGTTAAAAATTTTTTTCACCCAAAACAAAAAAACGAGCTGAATTCACATAAATAACTATGGAAGAAAACAAAAACTTGGGATTAAAGAACTTGTGATGTATGACTATATTGGCTGTTTTTATCCAGAAGGATACATTTGTATTTAATCATGAGGATATTGAAGGAATTATATTTGTAGGTTTTATAGATGAGGAAGAAGAGGTATTTGTAGGATTGCTTAATTGAATAGGATCTAGAAACAGGTAGTCTTCAAATTTTGATAAAACTAGCAATCTCCACGCCGAAATTGGTTAAATTATAAGGGGGAAAAGCTGGTCACGAAAATGATGAAGAGATTACTATTTTTAAATCAGTTGGTTTGGCTGTAGTAGATATTATTGTTGCGAATTATTTGTATGAAAAAGCAGTGGAGCGCGGGATAGAATTGAGTTTTGAGGGACTGCCTTTTGGTGGTCTTTTTTGCATAAAATCTTGTAAAGCAAGAAAAAGTAGAATATTAATATTCTAATATTCAATAGAAAGATAAAACGTTTAAAAGTTCAGAATAATAGATTATAATATGTTTAGTAAAATTAACCAATATATATTTTGCTCATTATGTATTAAAGGGGAAATGAAAATGGCTGGACAAATTCGTATGTCACCAGAGGAGCTTAAATCGAAAGCGGCTCGATATGGACAAGGTGCAAATCAAATTGAGGACATTTTAAGTCAACTACAAAACTTACAAAATGAATTAAGAGGAGAATGGGAAGGTCGTGCTTTTGAAGGTTTTGACCAACAGTTCAATCAATTAAAGCCAAAGGTACAAAACTTTGCACAGCTATTACAAGAGATTAATATGCAGCTTAATAAAACTGCAGAGGCTGTTGCTTCTCATGATGAAGAATTATCACGTAATTTCGGTTTGAAATAAAAATTGTCATACTCTATATAACAAGCATTTCAAATGAGCCATACAGCTTATAGTGTATGGCTCATTTGATTGCATGCCCAGCGAGTGATATTGATAGGGATATATATAATGAGATTTCTTTAATGCATTTGGAAAATTTATAGAAAGGATTTGAAAGAATGGGACAATTTCAAAGTAATTTACAAAAAGCAACACAAATTGCTACGAAAATGGGATTAGCCTCTGATAGGATTCAAAGTGCAACCAGTCGTTCTATAACAAAGGCGACGCGTACAACGTTGTCTGTTAATTTCAAAGCACAAGAAGCGAATCAGCAAGTTTTAGACTTGACGAAACAATTTTCCGCTGCCTTTCAACAAGCGGTTGATAATATTCATTCGGTATCTAATGAATTTGAGAGAATGGATAATGAACTTCACAACACTTTTCGCTAATGTGACAACCTACGTAAAGTAAAATAGTAGGAGGAAAAAGATGAGTCAACATATTGAAAAACAAATTAATCAAGTAAATCAAAAGTTACGAAGTGTATTTGAAGAACAAGACCGAAATCAATCTGCGATTCAAAAACAGGAAAAAGTAGAAGAAGATTTTCATGTATGGAAGAATCAAAACCATCGTTTGTTTGATCGTATTTTAGGAACTTGGCATAAAGATAGAGAAATGTCATTGTTTTTTATGGATATTCGTCAAGAAGCACAATACATCGAACGAAAACTTACATTTGAATTGGAAAGCCAAAAAGAAACATTGTTTAAAGAGAAACGAGATCTTAGTGATTTAGAAAATGATCTTTCATATCAGCAACAACAATTAGTAAAGGAGGCTAATTCATGAGTTTAAATATGTATTTGGGAGAAGTACAAAACCAAACTCAAAGTATGAATGCTGTATGTACGGCCACCATTCAAGGTATGGAACAAGCAATTCAGTCGATTGATGCTTTTGCAACTGATACTGTGTTACAGGGGCAAACATATAGCAGTGCAAAAGCATTTTTTGTACAAACTTTTCGACCTTTGGCACAAGGAATTATTTATTTGTGTGAAGAATTAATCCGTCAGAATGGTGCTTTTCCAAGTCAATTTCAATCACAAGTCGCTTCCACAGATGTAATTGAACAAGAGATATTAGAACAAATTCGGGAAATTGACCGAATGAAAACAAGTATGGAAGCTGTCAATCAAGCTATGCCAATGCCGGGTATGGATGCTATGGTAAATCTTTTTATTGTTATGAGGCAAAAACTGCAAGAAAAGCTGGATCATTTGTATCAATTCAATCAGAACTCTAGTAATAATTATAGTACAGCACTTCAATTAGCAACTAGTATTGCTGCAGGTCTTGCGGAAGTTCAAAGTGGGAAGGGATTTAGTGTTGTCAGCGGTACATTTAGTACGCAAGGATTGAATATGGATTGGACGGGGCCTATTCAAACAATTACAGAAGATAAAGCTCGTGAAGTTGAAAGGTTAAATAAGGATTCTGAATCTGGTGAAGTAGACAAAAAAGAGTCATTTTTAGGTATGACTGGATTCAATTGGAATGCACCATTGGATGGAGCGGGGAATACATTCGGAACACTTACAGGTGCAGTTGTAGTAGGGAATACAGCTCATAAAGTAATTAATGGTTATAAGGTAACATACGATTTGGACAGAAGAGCACAACGCGTCCTTGTAAGAGAATATTCCGGTTTTAAGGGCAATAAAAAAATTAATGGAAAGTATAGGGATTATAAGATTTATTATGTAGATGATGTCGCGGCAAAAATGAAAAATGGAACTGCTAGCAAGACGATAAAAGAAATAGATGCTCTTATAAAAAATGGAAGTGCGCTAAGTGCGTCTAAAATGGCTTTAAAGGATAAACTTGGATGGTTTAGTGTGGCTATAGACTCATATACGGATACAAGTGAGAATATCAAAAATAATGAATCAAATGATAAAATCGCCGGGGATATTATTGGTAATGTTGTTGTAGGAGGAGCAGTAACCGTAGGGGCAACGGCTCTTACAGTTGCTGCCCTCCCAGCAGCACCAGTTCTGGCGGTTGCGGCAGCTGGATTTGCTGTTTCAGTAGGACTAACATATTTTACAGAAGGTGTGAAATGGGATGTTGATTTAGATGGTGATGGTGAAGATGATAGTATTAAAGATATGGTGAAAACGGGTGCGAAAAAAACTTGGTCAACAGTAGCGGGGTGGTTTAATTAATATGAAAAAAATTATAGATTTTAATAAGAAAGCTTTTGCACATTATATGGCTCTTTATCCTGTAAATGAAATAAGATTCCAAATAATTGCCCTTGTTCTTGTGGGAGCGGACATATTTATTCTGTTGCCCGCTTTTGCGAATCCTTTTCGATTACTCTACGTATATATAGTAACTCCTCCAGTTGTTTTTTTAAATTTGTGGGCGATATGGATTGCTATCAATCCTCGGAAACGACAATTACAATACACCCTATTTCGAGGAGTATATGGCGCCATATGTTCAGTCGGATTATTGGTTATAACTCAAAAATATGCTTATGAAGTGTTACAATTACAAACTCCCATCTATTTTATTCTTTCATTTGGTTTGTATGGTTTTGCTTTGTATTATTTTTATAAAAATCATATTGAAAAACTTCAGGAACCAAGAAAAAAATCAAAATCATCGAAAGGAACTGGTGGTGTAAAAGTAGCAGCTATTGCAGCGGGATCGGGGCAGTTAATTGCTAATATAATTCTTAGCATTGCAACACAACAGATGGGGGCAATTGTATTTATGTCTGCATGCACAGTGTTTTCGTTTGTTTTGTTTTATATGATTATAGAACTCCATAAGTATTATTATTTACGGAAGCATATAGAAGATGGAGGGAAAATACGTATAGGCTTTTAAAGAGGATTTGTTGCATTTCAAGTATATAATCGCATTCTTCTTCTAGTTGGTTAAAGGATAGAAAAAATAGGAGGGAGAGTTAATCTCATGAATGTGGAATTACATTTAGATAGCAGAGATATCTTTTTTCTATTTTGGGTGATAGGGATAAATAATACTTAATCGAAAACGACAGGGTGGTGCAAGTGAGATTCTGCGCTATTTAAATAATCTTTGAAAAATATATCAGCCGTATAAGAAAGGGCGGAGAATTATGCAATTTTCTAAAGAAAAGCTGTTACCAAATGGCTCTATTGTTCTGTTAAAAGGAGGGACAAAAAAGGTTGTAATTTACGGGAGAAAACAACTACTTATGGTTGAAGAACCGGTTATGTATGACTACATAGGCTGTTTTTATCCAGAAGGATATATTGATCCTGATTATACATTTGTATTTAATCAGGATGCTATTGAAGAAATTATATTTGTAGGTTTTATAGATGAGGAAGAAGAGGCATTTGTAGGATTGCTTAATTGAATAGGATCTAGAAACAGGTGATCTTCAAATTTTGATAAAACTAGCAATCTCCACGCCGAAATTGGTTAAATTATAAGGGGGAAAAGCTGGTCACGAAAATGATGAAGAGATTACTATTTTCAAATCAGTTGGTTTGGCTGTAGTAGATACTATCGTTGCGAATTATTTGTATGAGAAAGTAGTGGAGCGCGGGATGGGATTGAGTTTTGAGGGACTGCCTTTTGGTGGTCTTTTTTGCATAAAATCTTGTAAAGTAAGAAAAAGTTGAATATTAATATTCTAATATTCAATAGAAAGATAAAATGTTTTAAAGTTCAAAATAATACATTATAATATATTTAGTAAAATTAACCAATTTATATTTTGCTCATTATGTATTAAAGGGGAAATGAAAATGGCTGGACAAATTCGTATGTCACCAGAGGAGCTTAAATCGAAAGCAGCTCAATATGGACAAGGTGCAAATCAAATTGAGGACATTTTAAGTCAACTACAAAATTTACAAAATGAATTAAGAGGAGAATGGGAAGGTCGTGCTTTCGAAGGTTTTGATCAACAGTTCAATCAATTAAAGCCAAAAGTACAAAACTTCGCACAGCTATTACAAGAAATTAATATGCAGCTTAATAAAACTGCAGAAGCTGTTGCTTCTCATGATGAAGAATTATCACGTAATTTCGGTTTGAAATAAAAATTGTCATACTCTATATAACAGGCATTTCAAATGAGCCATACAGCTTATAGTGTATGGCTCATTTGATTGCATGCCCAACTTAGCTGGACACACGTTTAAAAAGAGTGATATTAATAGGGAATTTTCATATATTTATTGGGATTTTTTTGGCATCTTCTGAAAATTAGAGAAAGGATTTGAGTGATGGGACAATTTCAAAGTAATTTTCAAACGGCACAACAAATTGCTACGCAGATGAGAACAGCTTCGAATATAATCCAAAGTGCAACAAATCGTTCTATAACAAAGGCGACGCGTACAACACTATCTGTTAATTCCAAAGCACAAGAAGCGAATCAACAAATGTTAGATTTTACGAAACAATTTTCCACTGCCTTTCAACAAGCGGTCGATAATATTCATTCAGTAGCCCGAGAGTTTGAGAGAATGGATAACGAACTTCACAACACTTTTCGCTAATGTGACAACCTACGTAAAGGTAAAATAGTAGGAGGAATATAATGAGTCAAGATATTGAAAAACAAATCAATCAAGTAAATCAAAAGTTAAGAAGTGTATTTGAAGAACAAGACCAAAATCAATCCGCGATTCACATTCAGGAGCAAGTGGAAGCAGATTTTTATGAATGGAGAGGTCGAAACCATCGTTTGTTTGATCGAATTTTAGGAACTTGGCATGGTGATAGAGAAATGTCTCAATTTTTTATGAATACATATCAAGAGGCACAACATATTGAACGAAAAGTCACATTTGAATTAGAAAACCAAAAAGAAACGTTGCTTAAAGAAAGACGAAACCTTAGTGATTTAGAAAACGACCTTTCCTATCAACAACAACAATTAGCGAGGGAGGTCAATGCATGAGCTTAAATATGTATTTAGGAGAAGTACAAGGCCAAACTCAAAGTATGAATGCTGTATGTAACGCTACTATTCAAGGTATGGAACAAGTCATTCAGTCAATTGATGCCTTTGCAATTGATACTGTTCTACAAGGACAAACTTATAGCAGTGCAAAATCATTTTTTGTACAAACCTTTCGTCCTTTAGCGCAAGGAATCATTTATCTGTGTGAAGAGTTAATTCGCCAGAACGATGCTTTTCCAAGTCAATTTCAATCACAAGTCGCTTCCACAGATGTAATTGAACAAGAAATATTAGAACAAATTCGAGAAATTGACCGAATGAAAGCAAGTATGGAAGCCATCAGTCAAGCTATGCCAATCCCAGGTATGGACGCTATGGCGAATCTTTTTACTGTGATGAGGAAAAAACTGCAAGAAAAGCTGGATCATTTGTATCAATTCAATCAGACCTCTAGTAATAATTATAGTACAGCACTTCAATTAGCAGCTAGTATTGCTGCAGGTCTTGCGGAAGTTCAAAGTGGAAAAGGCTTTAGTCCTGCAAGTGGTACATTTAGTACGCAAGGGTTGAATATGGATTGGACGGGGCCTATTCAAAAAATTACAGCAGATAAAGCTCGTGAAGTTGATAATTTGATTAAAGAAAGAACAAAGCATGAAAGGTTGAATAAGGATTCTGAAAAAGTAGATAATAATAATAAATTTGCTACTAAATTAAATAGTATTGTCAATAAAACTAGTAGTTCGGATAATCATATTGTGTTTAAAAATTCTGGTGGATTAGGTGTAGAACCAGATAAAAAAAGTGGTGCTTTTGCTCAAGCTTTTAAATATGAAACGGATATACAGCTTCCTAAAGATATGGATACTTTTTCTAATGATTTAACATCTTTTAATAAAATTGGTGGAGAGGTTAAAGGAGCTGTTGTAGATGCTGGATTTAAAGTTGAAGATTTTACTATACATGAGCAATTGCTTAGAGCTGAAGTTAAAGCTCAGTTTGGTGGGGGAATTGGTGGAGAAGCCAAGGCTGGGGTAACTTTTAATGATCTTGGTGTAGATCATGATTTTGGAAAGGCTCATATAAAAGTAGGAAATGCTGAAGCTGGTTTTGAGGCTAAAGATGGTCATATTGGTATTGGTGCGAAAGCAGATTTAGTTAAAGGTGAAGCAGAACTTAAAGTTCCTATTCCTTTTATTGATTGGAAAGTAGTTGTTGGTGGAGAGGCAGCTTATGGTAGTATTGGTGGAGAGGCTAAATTTGGATTAATGAATGAAATTGATGTTGGTCTTGGAATAGGTCTAGGGGTAAAGTTTGGAGTAGAAAAGGATTAAATAGTTTTATTTAATTAATGTTAGGAGGATAAAGTTTGTTTTCTTTAGATGTATTTAAGAAGATTTTATTGATTTTTTGTGCTATTGCTGTTCCATCTAGTTTGTTAGCTATATGGTTTGGAGCAGATGCTACGTTTAATGAAAAAATTGTTTTATCTGTTGTATTTTGTTTAGTAATGCCATTATCTATTTTTATATTTTATAAGATTGTTTCATTTTTTTTTAAGAAATCTCATTCTTCAAAGAAATATTAATTTTTTATAATTTAGTTAGGAGGAACTTTTAATTATGGAAGATAGATATATGCCAAATTTATTTATTGGAGAAGATTTATTACCAATTGGTTCTGTGGTTCTTGTTGAAGGAATTAATCAACCTCTTATGATTTACGGTAGAAAACAGGGACAAGTGAATGAAAATAAAATGTGGGATTACGTGTCTTGTCCATATCCTCATGGGAATTTGTCTAAAGAATACAATGTATTTTTTAATCATAATCAAATTGCTAGTTTATTTTTTAAAGGTTTTGAAACAGTCGAAGAGTTAGAGTTAAGAAATAAACTAGCAAAATTTTAGTGAAAAGGTAGATTAATTATATGTTTTCAGGATTTCAATGGTTTCCTAAAAGATGGGGAAAAAGAAAAGTTTCAGAACAGTTTCATCAATCAAAGTTTGCTGATGAAGGTAAAGGTATTTTGATTACTATTTATGCTATAGATTTGTATTTTATATCTATTCCTTTAAAGGTAAAAAAATATAATTAGTTTTAATCATAAATATATTTTTTATTTGAAGGTTAGAGGATTACCCCTAAAATGTGAATTTACAATATTAATTTGTTGCTAGTCTTAAAAATGAATAACTTTAACATCAATAAAGATTTTGAGATAAGTCATACGAGATACTTGTAAACCTTAGCTGAAGTGTAAAATTAATTAAATATCTATCAATAGAATAAATCATATTGATAGATATTTAATATTGTAAATCTGCAAGTTCTTGATGTTATTTCAGTTTTTTATTAATTTCAATATATTTTAGGTTCATGAATACTTACTGGGGATATTATTAGAAATGTGTATTGAATTAAATACAAAGTGTATCTAGTATATTGTCTTTTTCTTCCTTGTTGATACCAATATATTTCAGTGTAATTTATAGGGTGCTATAATTGAGTATTTCGTGTAACATAGTGACACCTTTTATTTATAGAACCAATAGCCGAAGCTTTTGCGCATGGTGTGAGTCCCAATAGATTCGATACCAGCAAAATCTTTGGCTTTTTTAAATTTTTGATAAGTCTAGATCTTATTAATTGGTTGATCTTTTTTTCGAGAAGGGAAAAATATTTCACAGAAGGTGTAAAATGGGATGTTGATTTAGATGGTGATGGTGAAGATAATAGTATTAAGGATAGGGTGAAAACGGGTTCGAAAAAAGCTTGGTCAACAGTTGCGGGGTGGTTTAATTAACATGAAAAAAAATACAGATTTTAATAAAAAAGCTTTTGAATATTATGTGGCTCTTTATGCTGTAAATGATATAAGATCGACTATAATTACTCTTGTGATTGGGATAGCAGATATATTTGTGCTTTTACCTGCTTTTGCGAATCCTGTTCAACCGATATATATGTACATAATAGTTCCACCAGTTGCTTTTTTAAATGTATGGGCAATATGGATTGTTATAAATCCTAGGAAGCGACAATTACAATACACTCTATTTCGTGGGGTATTTGGCATCGTATGTTCAGTAGGATTATTAGTTATAACCCAAAAGTTTGCATATGGAATGTTAGGATTACAAACTCCTATCTATTTTATTTTTTCGGTTGGTTTGTATATTTTTGCTTTGCATTATTATTATAAAAATCATATTAAAAAACTTCAGGAATCAATCAAAAAATCAAAATCATCGAAAAAAACTCTAGTTTTGGAGTAGTGGCTTTTGTAGGATTGGGTCAACTCATTGCTAATATCAGTCTTGGTTTTGCAACACAAAAGATGGTAGCAATTGTATTAATGTGTGTATACTCCATGCTTTCGTTTATGTTGTTTCATTTCATTATGGAACTCCATAGGTACTATTATTTAAGGAAGCATATAGAAGATGGGGGTAGAACACATGAAACCTTTTAAAGAGGTTTATTGAATTTTAAGTATTGTGCTTTATGGAAGGAAACAAAAACTTATGGTTAAAGAACCTGTGATGTATGACTATATTGGCTGTTTTTATCCAGAAGGAGGAAAGCTGATATGCAAGCATTTAAAGTTGGGAAATTAGTCACATTCGTTGCAATTATAATACTTCTTGTAGTTGCTATTTTATCTCCTTACAACTTATTTAAAAAGATTTATTTTATTATTGGTGTTCTTATTATTGGCGCAATTTCACTTGGTACAAATAAATTTTTTGAACTGATACACAGTAAATTTAATAAGAAATGATATTACTTATGTGATAGGGAAATTCCCCTCTAAATCCTTAATGATTTAGAGGGGAATTTCTACAATATGATTTTACTGGATTACGTGGAACTAAATTAGCCCATCACCATATTGGTGGTGGTCAAGCTGTTGGTGTTCCGCTGCCACTACATCCTGGTTTTTGAGGGGTTCATAACGCAAAAAAAGCGATTGGAGCATGGGTGAAAGATGCAGGATATGTAGAAATGCTTCAGAAATGTATTGAACATCATACATTAGGCGGTAAATAAAAAATGAAAAATGAAAAATGAAAAATGAAAAATGAAAAATGAAATGGAAAATTGTTTTGATAAAATAATTAGAGAGTGGCAAGATTGTAATAGTTCATTACTAAAATCTTTATGGATAGAAGAAGCAGATACTTTTATCTATGAAGGAGAACCAGATATAGAGGGGTACGTATTCTGGAAACCGTTAGAAAAAAATATAATTCATGATTTTTCTAATATAGAAAAAGATTTGGGGATACAATTACATAATTCAATTAAAGAATATTATAATTCTTATTGATTTTTAGACTTTGGAGGTAATTATTTAGGTTATGCTTTTGAATTAAATCCTGTTATACCAGGAATTGAACTGCATGATTTTTATGTATCTTTACAAGGGTACCAAGGCGCACATGATAATCAACTGAATAATATTCCTATTGGTATGGAATTTAATGGTCTCTTGGTAGTTGTAGATAATGAAAATGGTACTGTTACAGGGAAACCAAATCAAGTTCCAAAAAAGTAAAAGGAGAATTATATGGATTTAATAGATTTTAAGAACAAAGGTCTTAAGTATGATTGGAAAACTATTTATACCGGTGTAAATAAAAAATATTTCGAACCGAATGTCATTTCTGATTATGCGGTGGAACTAATGGAAGCCGGTGATGATGAAGCTTTTGTTAATGAACTAGCTTGGGGAATAGATTCTAGTGATTTAGATAAAATTTTGTTTGAAATTAAAGATTTCCACTTTCCTAATCTAGAAGAAAATAGTGAAGAATTACAGAATGAGATAAGTAAACTCAGATTCGTTTACTTATCTAAGTTAAAAGAAAAGATTACTGATGAGGATGAACTATTAAATAGAATTGCAGAGTTTTATGATAGACATGATTATCCTGAAGATATGACAAGTTTTATTACTTATATGCCCCAAGATACCCCAACTACGAAGGAAGATTTGTTAAATAGGTTTTATAAATTTTTGGATTCAGAGAAAAAATTTATTGAATAGCTACTTTGCTAGATTCTGAGGGCAAGAAATGAATTTTTTGAAGAACAAGCCTTCTTTAAGGTTGAATATTTCAATGAACCATGTTATCTAGCTTGGAGTAAGTGAAGAGAAAGTTACATATGGAGAATGATCAACAAAAGAGACCTAACATTTGCGGTCTCTTTTGTTGATTTAAATTAAAAAGTATCATTTAAGTGGATGCCCTTTTGTACCTCTTACTTTACATACAAATAGGCTTCAATTGCTGATACATAGTATCTTTTATCCTTGCTGTTATGTACTTTGTATTGTGGCGCTCCATTCACAGTTACCTTTACATCAATGGTAAATCCTAATCTTACCTCTAAAGCACCAACAACATCTTTACCCTGCCAAGAAAGAGATTCATCGAGTTCAGATTAACGAAAAACATAGAATACATAATTTTAACTAGACTTATTATTAACTAGTGTATCCCCACCACCAAGCTCTGCCTCAATCTGCGAAGTCTTCGATGACTCATCCATACGCCAATACGTAATAAAGCTGATCGCGATACATCCAGCTACGTAGAAGTAGAATAGTGATTCCATTCCGATACTTTTTAGCCATAATGCGATGAACTCAGCTGTTCCGCCGAATATCGCAACGGTTAGTGCATATGGTAAACCTACGCCAAGTGCGCGAATTTCGGTCGGGAAGAGTTCTGCTTTTACAATTGCGTTAATGGAAGTGTAACCAGTAACGATAATGAGACCGACCATCATGAGTAAAAATGCTACGATTGGTTCTGTCGTTTTTTCCATGAAGAAGAAGATGGGCGCTGTTAGTAATGTTCCGAGAATACCGAATGCCATTAATAGTGGGCGGCGTCCAATTTTATCGGATAATAGCCCTGCAATTGGCTGAAGTACGACGAATATAAGTAGTGCGACAAAGTTAATCCAGCTTACAACTTCTTTCGGAAGGCCGACTGTGTTTACCATGAACTTTTGTAAATATGTTGTGTACGTATAAAATGCAACAGTGCCTCCTAATGTTAGGCCGACTACTGTTAATACTGCTTTCGGATGTTTCATAAGAGCGCGAATGGTTCCTGCGCTTTCACGTTTTTGTGATTTTATGTTTGAGAACTGCTCCGACTCATCCATCGTGCGGCGAAGCCATAATACAGCTACTGCGCCCATCGCTCCAATAATGAATGGAATACGCCATCCCCAAGCTTTCATATCTGGTTCGCTTAGTAATTGCTGAAGAACAATTTGAACGCCTAACGCAACCATCTGTCCAGCAACGAGCGTTACATATTGGAAACTTGAATAAAAACCACGGCGTCCACTACTAGCCATTTCAGATAAATACGTTGCGGAAGTTCCATACTCTCCGCCGAGTGACAACCCTTGAAGTAAACGAGCAAGAACTAAAATAATTGGTGCCATAATACCGATACTTTCGTAACTCGGTGTACAGGCGATAATTAAAGAACCACCGGCCATAACCGTAATGGAAAGCGTTAATGCTGCCCGGCGTCCATGCCGATCCGCATAACGTCCCATTAATAAACTCCCAATAGGGCGCATTAAAAACCCAACTGCGAAAATAGCTGCTGTGTTCAGTAATTGACTCGTTGGATCTCCTTTAGGAAAGAACTCTGCTGAAAAATAAACAGCGAAAGCAGAGTAAACGTACCAGTCGTACCATTCAATTAAATTGCCGACAGAACCTTTGAAAATATTGCCGGCGACTCGATTAGATTTTGCTTGAGCCATAATAATTCCTCCTCGTACTTATAAATAAAAAAATAATATGAAAGCGTGTTCATTGTAGTTGAATTGTACTGTTCTTTAAATGAAATCTCAATATTATGACAATTTTATTCTTTTTGTACTTTATGAACATGGATATTTTTAATAGTTGCTTCATTTTCAGTTTTGTCATAATAATAGAAAAAGGAGATTGATAGTTTTGAATATTTTATCAAAGGGTATGGGGTATGAAAAAATCACGCAAAGTTTCATTGCAAACGAAAATAGTAAGCTTAATTATCGCGTTAATTTTATTTGTCGTTCTCCTATTAGCGGGAATATTTGTTTACATTCAGTCCGTTGATACGAAGCGCCAAGTAGAACAGTTAGCACTGCAAACAGCGAAGTCGCTTTCTTTTATGCCTGCTATAAAAGATGCTTTTCAAAATAACGAGCATAAAAGTACGATTCAATCTATTGCGGAACAAGTTCGTGAGCAAGCTGGTGCGGATTATGTCATTATAGAAGATCGCTTTGGGGTTATGTATTCCCATTCTAATTCGGAGTTAATTGGCACAAAGAGTAACAACCCGTATAACTATGAAGCGCTCACTTTTGGCGGATACTATACGCTCGAAGGAAAGGGTTCAAGTGGCCCGGCTTTAATGGCGAAGGCACCTATTATTGTTCATAACGGAGATTACGATCAAGTAGTAGGCGTTGTGACAGTAGAGTTTTTAATAAAAGGTATTGAATCTAACATATTGAGTAGAACGAAAGAAATTATCCTCTTTTCATTAGCAGTATTATTAGCCGGCATTGTTGGTGGCATTCTTTTAGCGCGTAGCATCAGGAAAGATACACTCGGTTTAGAGCCGAATGAAATCGCAGCGTTATACCGGGAACGAAGCGCAATACTACTATCTATAAAAGAAGGGATCATCGCCATTGATCAAAATGGTTTTATTACGATGATGAACACCTCAGCAGAAGAAATGCTTCATGTAAATGATGATTATATGCAGCAGCACATTTCAAAAGTTTTACCGGAATTTAATATGGAGAGAGTGCTAGAAAACGATCAAGAAATCGCGTTTCAAGATAAGGTGTTTATTTTAAATATGACGCCGATACTCGAAAATAACAGTACGGTAGGTGTTGTATGTAGTTTTAGAGATAAAACAGAACTGCAAAACTTAGTGAATACGATATCTGAGGTAAGAAAGTATTCTGAGGACTTACGTGCTCAAACACATGAATTTACAAATAAGCTCTTCGTCTTATCAGGATTACTTCAGTTAGGGCATTATAAAGAAGCAATTGAATTCATTCAGCAAGAATCTAACATTCATCAAAGCCAAAACCATATTTTATTCCATCAAATTCACGATGCGAAAGTACAAGCTATTTTATTAGGAAAAATCGGAACAGCATCTGAGAAGAAAATTGATTTTCATATTGAAGGAGATAGTGCGCTTCATCCATTACCAGACCATATAAAGGTGTCGCACCTTATTACGATTCTTGGAAACATAATCGATAATGCATTTGATGCGGTGAGCGAACGAGAGGAAAAGAGTGTTTCCTTCTTTGTTACGGATATTGGGCACGATATTGTATTTGAAGTGATAGATAGCGGGATAGGGATACCGGTAGAAAAAATTACGACCATTTTTCAAAAAGGATTTTCAACGAAAGGGAATGATCGTGGTTACGGATTAGCGAATGTGAAAGAAATGGTAGATCTACTAGAGGGAACAATTGAAATTCAAAACGAGAAAAATGGGGGAGCGATTTTTACAATTTACCTTCCGAAAACATTGAGAGAAAGTACATGACAAACAGGGGGATGGGCATATGTTGAAGGTTGCAATTGCAGAAGATGATTTCCGCGTCGCGCAAATTCAGGAAGAGTTTTTATTAAAAATAAAGGATGTAAAAGTGATTGGAAAAGCATTGAACGCGAAAGAAACGATAGAACTACTACAAAAGGAAGAAATCGATTTACTTCTATTAGATAATTACTTACCAGATGGAATTGGAACTGACTTATTACCACAAATCCACGCTGATTTTCCAAACGTTGACGTCATTATGGTAACAGCGGCAAATGAAAACTATATGCTAGAAAAAGCAATTCGAAACGGAGTAAGCAATTACCTCATAAAACCAGTCACGTTAGAAAAATTTGTTCGCACGATTGAAGACTATAAAAGAAAGAAGCAACTATTACATAGTAACAATGAAGTAAATCAAGCACTCATCGATAATTTCTTCGGGACTTCGCAAACACAAGACATAAAAAACTTACCGACAGGTGTGGATCCGTTAACACTGCAAAAAGTGAAAGGCATTATAAAAGGATTCGAAGAGGGCATTACAATAGAAGAAATGGGAGAACAAATGGGGGCCTCCAGAACAACCGCAAGAAGATATTTAGAATACTTAGTAGCGACCGGCGAATGCACAGTAGAGTACACATACGGCATTATCGGACGACCAGAACGAAAATATCGCATAGGACGAGGACTATGAAAAAACGATTATTACTATGTATATGGATCATGACAGGAGTAATAGCTGGTTGTTCCTCGGAAAAATCCCATACGAATACAGTAAACATAGAAGAAGTAGAAATCGTTGCGCCAAACGTTCAAGGAGCAGGATGGGACTTAACAGCGCGAGCGATGCAAAAAACACTAACAGAAGAAAAAATCTTTACAAAACCAATCACTGTCACAAACAAAGTAGGTGGCAGTGGTGACGTCGGCTGGAAATATACGAAACAAAAAGGGGGTCACGTACTGGCGATTAACTCAAGCTTACTCATAACGAACAACCTACTAGGCCACAGTAAACTAACATATAAAGACTTTACGCCGCTCGCAACATTAGCATCGGACTGGGAAGTTGTTGTCGTATCCAAAGACTCAAACATAGAAAACGCAAACGAACTAATGAAACAACTAAAACAAAACAAGAAAAACTTCAAAATCGGAGTTGCCCCCGGCCTAGGAAACGACGATCACCTATCCTTCGTACAAGTAAGCAAAGCATTCGGCATAAACCCAGCCGAACTACAATTCTTCGTCTACGAAAACAAAGAAAAAATCATAAACGCCCTAACGAACAAACAAATAGGCGCCGCGACCATGACCCTATCCGAAGCCGAAAAACAATACAAAGCCAGCAAAATAAAAATACTAGCCGTATCCGCACCAAAACGACTAGACCGACTACCAGAAATCCCAACATGGAAAGAACAAGGAATCAACGTCATCTTCCAGCACTGGAAAGGAATTATGGGCCCAAAAGATATGACGGAGGAAGAGGTTGCTTATTGGGATGGTGTTATTAAAAGAATGGTGGAGAGTGAGAGTTGGAAGGGGATTTTGAGGGAGCGGGGTTGGGAGAGTTTTTATAAGGATAGTGGGGAGACTAGGGGGTTTTTGGAGGAGAGTAGTGGGTGGTATGGGGGGATGGTGAAGTTTAGTGATTAATGCATGATTATTTGTAAGAAATAGGATATGTGACATAAATAATGCCACATTATAAGTTATAATTTACTTATAAAAATTTATAAAAATGATTATTCAGGAGAATTGATTTACAAATTTATAAACGGCGGTGTGTGGAGTGGATTATAATTTTGAGATTTTATCATTGTTAGATAATTCAATTGAGTTTGAGAAGCTACATAGTAAGTTTAATCGTTTTAATCCTTTTAAAATATTGAAGGTAGATAAGTTTGAGATTAGACATTCTAATATGATTGCTTGGCTACTTGATCCTATGGAAAATCATCACTTAGGTTCTATGTTTGTAAATAAGATCCTTTCTAGGACTTTTGTAAAGGCGGAGAATGAGGAGTTAATTGGACAATATAATTTTATTAAATTACATAAGCAGTCTCTTCAAGATTTGGAAGTGTTCCGCGAAGTACAAACGAAAAATAATAAACGAATTGATATTTTGGCAATATCAGAGGCGCAAAAGGTTGCTATTTTAATTGAAAATAAATATAAGTCATCTGAGTCAGATGGACAATTACAAAATTACATAAACTTTGTTAGTGAGAAATATGAAGGGTATACAATCATTCCAATTTTTTTGAGTTTAGATGGTAGCGCTCCGAGTCATAAAGCGTATCTTACTTTAGATTATGGAGATATATTAAATATTCTAAAAGGGCAATTGGAGATTTATAGTGAGTATACGTCTAGTACGATAAAAGATTTCCTTTCCTACTATATTGATATATTAGAGGGGGAACTAGTTCGTGATGAGGAAGATATTGAACTAGCATTAACAGTGTATAAGAGCCATAAGGCTGCTGTTGATTTTCTATGTTTAAATGGTAACGGAAAAGTAGTTGGAAAGTTTGTGAATAAAGAGTTGTTAAGTGCTGTGAAGAAGTTGAACACTGAAGAAAAGGAAGATCTTCGCAAAATTTATAAGAAGTATGCTGAAACGCTTCACTTTATACATGGAGCTGGAAATAGCGTTATGAGAGAGGCATTTTTACAATTTGTAGAGAAAAATCAAATGCCAGAAGATTGTTACCATGAACATATTCGCATGCCATCTTTCATTTTCGAAGAATGGAAACAGCTTGATGAGGTTGTTGGTGTTCCTAATCATGAGTGGTGGCTAAACAATGCTCTTATAACTTGGTTTGAGAGAAAAGCAGATGGGTGCATGAAACTTATCGTTGAAGTTGGGCCATTGGAATACAAGCAGAGATTAAAGTTGTTATGTAAGTTAGAGGAAAATGGAATTACTATTAAAGAAAAATCAAAAGAAGCTGGATCCATGTATACAAGAATTTATGCTGGATATGAAAATATAAGTGATTGGGCAGATCAAGATGAAATTCTCCGTGTGATGAATGATATGTATAACAATGCTGATTTTAATCAAGTGGTGGCAGCTATAGGCGATACTATAAAAGGGCTTGTATACGCAGAAGAAGATTCTTCTTCTGAAATTGTTGCGGTAGAGGGTAGTCAAACAGACGCGGATACTTTAGCTAATGCTTTTCAATTATTCGTCCATGAACAAAAGTTTCAAGAAGGTTTTTACAATATTCATCACCGACTACCATCATTTATTATGCCGGAGTTTCGCAAACTAGAAGAACAATTTGGAACACCGAAATGGAATTGGTGGTTAAATAACTGTGCGATTATGTGGTTCGAACGTTTGAAAGATAATAGATTGAAGCTGACGCTAGAAATTGGACCACTAGAATCACAAAAGAGATTAATGCTATTAACAAGGCTAGAAAGTAAAGGGAGAAAAATAAGCGCAGCAGCGAAAAGGCCAGAAGCGTCGTATACAAGAATTTACACAAATACAAGTAATATAAGTAATTGGTTGGATGAAGATATTGTTATACAGGCTATGAACGAGTTATTTAATGATAAGGACTGTCAAAATGTTATTCAAATGTTAATAGACATTGCTAAAGAGGAAGTTCATATTTAAAAAGAATTGCCAAGTGCAGAGAGATGTACTTGGCGATTGTTTTAACTATTTTAGATATAGTATGAAAAGGTGATTCTAATTTTTTATACTTAGATGAGGATGGATGAATAGAAACGAGGAATTATATGAGTAAATTAAGCAATTGTCTGTATATGATTGAACTCCTGCATGCAAGAGAGAAAATGAAGATTAGTGAGTTAGCAGAGTTGTTAGAAGTAAAAGAACGGATGGTCCGCATTTATCGTGATGATATTGAAATGGCAGGTATAAAAATTGAGACAACGAAAGGAAGGGATGGCGGTTACTCTCTTTCGAATACATCGTTATTTCCTATTAAAAATATGTCTCAACAAGAGCTAGATGCGTTAACATTCTCAATTCAAAAATTAGTTTCAAAAGGTAATGATATTTATGCAAAGGACGCACAAGTAGCATTAGATAAATTGAATGCCGTTCGGAAAGTTGAAACGAATAAAGACCGTCATATATATTTTGTTCAAAGATCGAAGCCAAATAATGCTTTTTCTAATGAAAATCAAAAATATGTACAACTACAAGAAGCTTTATTTACAAGACGCAAGGTGAGAATTCAATATGAGAAACGATTTGGTGAAAGGTCAGAACGAATTATTGATCCGTACGGTTTTGTACACTACAATGAATTCTTTTATTGCCTAGCTCTGTGTAATGATAAAAAAGAAAAACGTATGTTTAAATTATCGCGAATAAAGGATATTAGAGTTTTGTATGATACATATGAAATACCCGCTGATTTCGATATTCGAGAAGAATTTCCGAAATTAGGTATCGTGAAAGAATCACTTGAAGTTGAGTTACTCATCTATCCACCATTCGCGGCATCTGTACCGGAATCCATTTGGGGAGAGAATCAAAAGATAGACCATAATGATGATGGTAGCATTCTTTTCCGGGCGACGATGAGCGGGAAAGAGTCGATTAAGAAGTGGATTTTGGGGATGGGTGCTTCGGTTAGGGTGTTGGAGCCTGGGGGCTTGAGGGAAGAGGTTATTGAGGAGGGTAGGAAATTAATTGCTTTATATGGTGGATAATTAAATTATATTTATATTAAAATATAAATAGGGAGAATTGTAATATTTTTGGAAGGATATACAGTGTAAAGTGACGTCAATAGTACTGGTTTTGATGTTATAATGGAATAGAATGTAAAAGGATAGTAGATACATTTAATTACGATAATTATAGTTTTAGTCTATGGTCCTTGAAATTAGACTTTCCTTTATAAGTATATAAAGAATTAACAATTATATTTAAATAGAAAGGATAGAGTATATGAGCAACAAATTTTTATTTTCTTTTTTACAGACGAAGTATAAGAAATTGGCTGATGTTGCAGAAGCGTTAGAAAAGCAGGTGTATAACGATGTTCCTTCTGCGTTATCAAAGGCGAGGCTTTTTGCGGAGAAGCTAGCAAAGTATGTAATGGAAATGGAAGATATTAATGTATATTACGAAATGAAGCATGTTGAAGTAATACATAAGTTGTATCGAGAAGGGATTTTAAATGAGGAAATGCATTTCCGATTTGAATGGATTCGCAAGATGGGTAATAAAGCGGTTCATGAAGCGAACTTTGGAAGTATAGAAGATGCATTGAAAGCTCATAAACTTACATATGACTTGGCAGTTTGGTTCATGGAGTTATATGGAGATGTTAATTTTAAAGCGCCAGCATATGCAAGTCCGAAAGCTAATGCAGAGCAGAAGGTTAATACAGACGATATTAAACAAACCGTAGCAGAAACAGTAGAGAAGAGTTTAGAAAAAACACTTGAGGCGAAGTTCCGTGAAATGCAGGAAACATTACTCAAGTTAACGCAGGAACAACAAAAAGAGAAAGAAGTAGTACAAGTTATAACTGAGCAAAAAGTACAAGAGCCAGTTATTGAAGAAAAGATACCTGTAAAGGAAGAAGTACAGGAGCCAGCTATTGAAGAAAAGATACCTGTAAAGGAAGAAGTACAGGAGCCAGTTATTGAAGAAAAGATATCTGTAAAGGAAGAGGTACAGGAGTCGGTTATTAAAGAAAAAACGCCTGAAAAAGAAGAAACAACTGATACGGAAATTTTAGAAGAAGATTTTGATTTAATGAGCTATTTGCAAAGTCATGATATAGAAATCATTGATAAGCGTTCTGCAGGGGGATCTCTTTGGTTAATTGGTGGTTGGGAATTGAAAGAAGTATTAGATCCTTTAAAACCACGTAAAATTTATTTCCGTTACACAGCTAAAGGTGGACGTGTGACAAAGCGTAAGCCAGCTTGGTTTTTAATGGGGAGTTATAGTGATGGCCCTAAAAAAAAGGAAAGTACTCCTAAAAAGGAAGTAGAAGAACCGAAGCAAGTGGATGTGCCGAAAGAAATTGAGCAAGAGAAAGAAAAAGAAGTGGTGCAGCAAGTAATAGAAAAAAGAGAAGTGACTGATCAGCAATTGATTGTTCCTTCTCGATTATTTAAAGTGCGTATAAATGAATATGAAGAGAGTCCTGTTAATACATTTGGCGAACATTTTCATTTAGACACTTTTGGAGAAATAAAAGAAGAACATTTACGTGATTGGTATCGAAAGGATAAACAGGATTTTTACGATTTAGCAATCCAGTTATGGTTTTTAGGATGTGAGTATCAAGGGAATTTAGCGAAGCTTGTAAACTTGCCTCAAGAACAAGAGAGAGTATTGATAGAAGTAAATGCTACACAGGCTGAAGCATTAAGCGAGAAATTGCCACAACATTTAACAGAGTTATTTGCGAAGTTTGGTGTACGAAAGATAAAGCAATTAAATGGATTACCACTGCTTTCAATTCGCTGGCTTACAGCAGAAGCGTTTGTTGAATTTTTAGGTTGTTTAAAGGGCGAAGAGTCTGATGATGATGAAAGTCCCAGTAGTAGCGTAGAAGAGAATATACAGGGCGAAAATGAAGTTGAGAAAGAGTTGCAAGGTGAGGATGGAATTATAGTATGTATGGGAACGGAATGCCTAACGATTCCTATTAATATGAAAGATACGACGATTACGACGGAATTAATTACAGGTTGTAATAATTTTATAAGCCAATTAAAGAGTAATTTTGGTGTTCATACAATAGGAAAGCTTCCGAAAGATCTACTTCCATTAAGAGAACGAATGCAAGGAGTTGGTCCTAAAGTAATTGAAAAGTTCTTTAAACAACTTGAAAATCTAGGACAACTTGAGGAAGTGGAAGGAATCGTTGAACCGGTGGGTATACAAGGAGAAGAAGTACTATTAAATGGAGAACGAGTAGCAATTCCGTCTTCTTTACAGGAAGAGTCTTTAGAATATGGGGATTTTTTAAGTTGCCCATCCCTTGTAGAAAAATTACATGAAGATGGTATCCAGCAGTATAAACAACTTCCCCTTTATTTACAGGAGCTGAAGAAGTTTCAAGGTGTTGGTGAGTTAGCATTGAAGAAATTTTTACAGCACTTAAAAGAAAAGGTAGAAATTGCTGAGAAGAGGGAACAGGAAGAAACTTTTTATGCGACAATGACGGCGGACGAGAGAATGCAGTATGAAACAGATCAGTTAAAAGAAATGCTGCAAGATATGTTAGAAAACGGAAGCATTCATACTAAGCTGAAGATAAGTGAGAAGGCTCTAGAGATTATGCGTGAACGGTATGAGGGAACATTAAATGGAAAGCGACCAACTTTAGAAGAAACGGCGCAAAATCATGACGTAACGCGTGAAAGAATCCGACAAATTGTGAAAAAGTCAGTTGGAAGGATTAGAGTGAAAGCGGAAGTATGGTTCCAATTATTTCGAGATAAGTTAGAAGCAAATAGAAACTTTATGGAAAATAAAATGCTTTCAGAAGAAAGTTTTTGTGAGTACTTAATTTTAGAAATGTTAGAGTCAGAGGATATAAACCTTTGTTTTGATAATCAATTTTTCACTACGTTAACAAGAGCTGAGTTACAAGATTTTGATAGACAAATTTCTAATATTTTCTCTGAACGATTAAAAGGGAAATTGCTAGAAGAAGAGCAGTATGAGGAAATGGTAGAAAATGTTGCAGCGGAATTAGAAGTGTCTCTTTTTGTTGTAAGGAATACTTGTAAGGAAATGATGCGCCAGACAAATCAAAATCAATATGTATTGGCAAAAGCTAAGAAAATTGATGTAGCTGAGATTGTATTAAGACAGTTTCCGAATGGTGCTGAAGTATATAAAGAATACGAGATGTTAAATGAGAAGGCAAATGAAATAATGCCAAATTCATTCCATGGAGAAAGAGATTTTCCTGCTATTTGTACGAGAGATGAATCTTCAGATACAATTTATTTATGGGGTAGAGGTATTTATATTCACAGTAGCTTTGTTAAACCGAATATAGAATTAATCGAGACAATTGCAAGAGAAGCAGCTGACAAATTAGAGAAGAAGCCAGTTATTACGGTTACATATTTGTTCGATCAATATGAAGATGTACTACTAGAAAATGATGTTCCAACAGAATATGCGTTGTACACATTATTAAGACATTATGGATCTGATCATATTGCACTACCAAAGTTCCCGAAAATTATTCAAATAGGGGACACAGGAAGTATAAGAAATGCAGATTTACTTCGTGATTTTATTAGAAGTAAAGGGCATGAAGTGAGCACGAAAGAATTAAGAGATGAGTTTATAGTAAATCGTGGTTGGAAGCCGTTTACGGTGGAATTCACTTTATCTAGTACACAAGATATTATTCAGAGTAATTATGGAGAGTACACATTAATAGAATTTTATGAGCAAATGCCAGTTCATATATTTGATCCGATCATAAAGCGTATAAACGAAAAATTAGAAGAAATTCCGCAGTTTCAAATTAATGGCATATTTAAAGAGTTTGAATCATACTGCATTGCAAATGGTATTCATACAAATTACTTACTCTATTATTTACTGCGTTCCAAGTCTGACGATCATTTTATGTTGCCGCGTTACCCACACATTGCGAAGATCGGAAGCGAGTTAGAAACTGCTAGTATTAAAACTTTAGTAGAAGATTATATTCTAGAGCAAGGATACGAAGTTTCAAGGGAAGAGGTAATGGATTGGCTTGTAAATGAATTAGGGGCACGTGAAAATGCCTTCGATATTGCACTACAGCTCTCGGATCGAATTTTTTATTATACGAGAGGCCAGTATGCTGAGTATGTACACGAAATGACAATTGGATGGAATGCAGAAAAGCAACTTGTGTTAAAAAATGTGGTATTAGATGTATTAGCGAGAGAACAACAAATAAATGATAAAAACTTTATCCGAGTAGAACATTGCTTATCTGAAAACCTTCCAGAGTTAGATGGAGGTTTATCTTGGACAATTGATTTATTCGCAGATTGTGTAAAACGAGATAAAGAATTCATTTTACTAGGTTCGAGAGGAACAATTATCGTACCTCGTACAAGCTCCATTCAATCAGAGACAGATTTTATCCAATATGTATTAGTAAAAGAGTTTGGTGGATCAGCGAAAATGCGCGATGTAAAGAAAAAGTTAATGCAATACGGATTCTCGGCGGATGGAGAGTTACTATTTGAGACAGAAACGTTACTAGCCGAAGGAAAGGCTCCTTTCGTTCAAATAGGTGATGAGATTATCTCTAAGCATTTAGTGGAGGTGTAAAAATTGCAATCGGACTTAAAAGGAAAAATTGAACCGTATTTACAAAAAGAAGAAGATATAACGAAGAAAATTGTGCTGAAGACGGTAGAGTTAGTCAGTACGCGTAAAAAATTATCTACACAAGCTTTAGTGAAAAAGTTAGATAGAGATATTGATAGTTTAATATAGGTGTGACATACAGGGGGTGTAAAGCATGTTAATTCAAAAAATCACCTTTCATCATTTTAGACAGTTTTACGACACGCAAAGTATTACGTTTGCAGGAGTAGATAATGAAAGGCTTGTTACAGTCATTTTAGGTGAAAACGGTCGCGGTAAAACAGGTATTTACCGTGGTCTTCTCTTCGGTTTATATGGAGATATGTATTTAGATCAAGATGCTGACGGAAAAGACGATATTGTTTTAACGAATACAAAAGCATTACAAGAAGATTATGATGGTGAGAAAAAAGGTGTTACTTGTACAGTAACAATTGATTTTCTTCATAATCAAAATGAATTTTCTATTAGCCGTTCAATATTTGCGGTGCAGAATGATAAAGGTGAAAAAATTGAGCGGTTACATGCTGCTGAGTTGAAAAATGTAACGAACGGAAGTGTCATTACAGATAAAGAAGAAATTCAGCAGTTTGTAAATGAAATATTAGATGAACGTGTAAAAAACTATTTCTTCTTTGACGGAGAGCGTATCGAGCGCCTTACAAGAGCGTCAGAACAGCAACGTAAAGAAATCGCAAAAGGTATAAAAAACTTATTGAAAATTGATGATTTGCTTAAATCACAAGAAGTATTACAGGCATTAGATAAACAAGTGCTAAAAGAATTACAAAAACATTCTTCTGGTGATTATCAAAAGAAATTAAAAGAAAAACTAGAAAATGATGAAGCGAAAGAAAAGGCTAAGCTAGAACTAGAAACAACTGGCGTACAGTTAGATGAAGCTGAACAACGTTTAGGTCATCTTACTACGCAATTAGAACAATTCCAAGAAGAAGCACAGAAAATTAAAGAATTAAAACAACAAGAAGAACTTCTTCAAACGAAGCAGATGGAACAGCGAGCTGCGATGCAACATTTAGTCGGTTTTAACAACACGTTATCTTTACTATTGGCGAAAGACATTCTTCATTCTGTTAAAACAAAGCTAGAGATCATACTCGATTATCAAACAGAAAAAATGGATATCGGTTTAGAGTTCATCCAAAACTTACTAAGTGATTTGAAATGTATATGTGGTACTGCTCTGCAAGAAGGATCTAAAGAGTACGAATCTATTATGAGACTAGAAAAAGTTGCGATTCGTAACGTTGAAAAGAAAGCTTTTTATGAACTGCTAACAAACGTTATACAATTAATCGGTTTCCTTGAAGATAAAGAAAGCGACTTAAAATATAAGCTTGATGAAGTGAGTAAAAAAGAGTACGAATTAGAAACGATTCGCCAACAAGTTGAAAGTTTAAATAAACAACTGTCAGACACAGGAATTGAAGATTTAGCTACGTTAAATAAAGAGCGAAATGATGTACATAAACAACAAGTACAGTTAGATGTGCATATGAAACAATTGCGCGAAAGCATAGAAGAGCTTGAACGCAAAGAAGAGCAATTAGAACTAGCTCTGCGCGATCTAAAAGTGAAAAGTGGCGTACACGCGAAGCTTGCTAAAAAGCAAGAAGAAACAGGGAAAGCTGTAAAAGCAATTAATCAAATGATAAAAGAATTTGAAAAGATTATTATTGCTGACTTAGAAAAAGTAACAACAAATAATCTTCAGCAGTTATTAGATGACAGCGGGAATATGAATATTCAAGAAGTAAGAATTAAAAAGGATTATTCATTAGAAGTATTAAATAGCTACGGTCACTCTTTCCTAGCGAACATTTCACAAGGACAGCGACAAGTATTATCTTTAAGCTTTATTACCGCACTAGCACAAGTGGCAGGAGGACATGCTTCTTTAGAAATGCCATTATTCATGGACACGCCGTTCGGCCGTTTATCTTCAAAACATGAACTGAACTTATTAAGTTTCTTACCAGAAGTGTGTTCACAATGGATACTACTCGTAACAGATCGAGAATTTGGCGATCGCGAAAGAGCCATGTTCTTAGAAAAAGGATGCTGGGGTAAATATTACGAACTTCGCAGCGTCGAACCGAGCGTAACAAAAATTATCGAACATCCAATGTTCATCCCGCAACATTCATAAGGAGGAGGGAGTTATATGGAAGAAACAAAAACGTCATTACGTGTCAAAGTACGCAAAGAGTATTTACCATTCTTTAAAGACTTACGAACAAAACATATATTTGAACAACACAGCTCCTTCTTCACACTATGTGCATGCGTAGGAGAACGACTAGGCAGAATAGACGAATCTTACAAAGGAATCGAACTATGCCAAGCCTACACATTCACAACATACGAAAAAACGATTTTACAATCGCTCATCTACAACAAAACAAAACAACTAACAGAAGAAAGAGAAATGTTCGCAGAAGCAGAAAAATATGCGGATGCTGGATTTCGATTTCTGATTGAAGGGCCGTTCTCAAGCGTTGCGATCAAACTGGAGAGTGGGGAATATTCCTTGCATTCTGGTAGGGAGGAAGAGCTGGAGAAGTTGATGGCGGGGTATGTTTTGGAGTTGGTTGAGGGGGTTCCGTTTTAGGTGTTTGATTTTCAGTTAATTATTACAAATAAGGCTTTTAAGAAAATTTATTTCACTTTACCTTGAAGAGTAGTAATATTTTCTGACTTAAGAGTTAGAAGAAGTAACGAAGAAAGGAGGATATACTTGGAGAAGGAAAAGGCTCAACTAGATAATTATTTAAATGATTTTTTAACATGTAAGCACTTGAATGGATATGAGATGAAAAATACTTTTGATAAGTTAGAGGAGACTGCTAAGAAATATAAAAAGGCTGTGCATTTAAGTAGAAATTTGTTTTATTCCAAAACAAAGGGACAAAATTATACAAGGGTATTTCCTATAGATAATGAAAATTATTATTCAATTTCTTGGGATATTAATAAAGCGAAAACGCTTATAAAAGATAAGGAAATTAGATTTCAAAAAATGAAAATAGAAATCCTTTGGAAGAATGTGTCCACTGAATATATTGATTATAAGTACGTCAATAATGAATTGTCTTTTCAGTATTATGAGCCAATAATAGTGGTATTTTATGCCCCTTTAAATGAATATATAGTTATAGATGGAAATCATAGGCTTGCCAAGCAGAGAATGAAGAAACCTGAGGGGAATATTAATGTATATTTACTGGAACCTGATGATCATATTAAAGTAATGTGTGGTGAGTTGTTTAGAACTTGCTATAAAATAATGCACAATGTAACTGTAATAAGTAACTATTTATTGGGTAATATTAATAGCTATTTTTATTCAAATGAGTATAAGACGGAATCGGGAGCGAAATTTTTATATAAAATTAGCTCTTTCAAATTAACATTAAAAAAACTGATTAAATATCACTATTAATTTAATCTAAATCAGCATCTATTTGTAAATAATAAGATTCATCGGGCTTAAGAATAGTTACTGAAAGGTACTTGTAGAAGAGTCCTTTGAATATTGATAAAGAAATGTATAATGACGAGTAGAATATAGTATTTAAATAATTAATTACATACAGATTTAATAAGAGGGATCTTGCTCTGTTCGGTACTTTTTAAAATATGATAGGGACAAGATCTGTCTGCTGTTGAGGAGACTACGTAAATACTATATATTTACTGAGAATTGATGATGTTAAATAGAGGTTTGTAGATGAATAGTTAATTTCTATATCCGGTTAATCATTAAAATATTGACCCAGACAATAAAAGGGTGTAAGCTATTTATTGACTTAGACAATAAAAACAGGAGGATGAGTGGTGAATGGCTTAGAATATATTCTCGGGTTATATAATATGCAACACTTAGAGCTTGCTGAAAAACTTGGAATTAAGAAGCAAAATATCAACCTGTGGATTAAAGGGAGGCAAAATATTCCTAAAAAGTATTTGCCGATTTTAGAAGAGACTTTTGGTTTAAGCGCAAGTTATTTTATAAAGGAATTAAGTGAAGTTGATAAACTTGAGATTCAAAAGGAAAAGCTGAAGAGAGAACTAAAACCTATTATTAAAAGCTACGGTACGCAATTCATGGTAGAAAAGCAGGATCTTGTTAATGTTCCTATCTATGATAAAAAAGAAATGAACAGGATGGAACGGGCGATTGAAAAAGCAAAACTTATAGATAGGTTTAAATGTGCTCTTGAAATAGTGGAAGATAGTCCTTATTTGGATACATTTAAACTTATTGTGGAATTAATGGAAAAAGTACAGCATGAAGCTGTTCTTCATAAAACAATTGAAGCATTGGCACATTATTATGAGGTACTGCCAGATTGGATAAATAGTGAGCCAGAACAAGAAGAATTTGAACAAGAAATATTTGAAGTGTTTGATGACCATAATTATTAAAAAGAATCGGAGGATATAAGAATGACAACAACAGCAAATGTGGGCTTTGAAGAAACATTATGGAAAGCAGCGGATAAATTAAGAGGAAGCATGGATTCAGGGGAATATAAACATGTTGTGTTAGGTTTGATTTTCTTAAAGTACATATCTGACAAATTCGAAACAAAATATAATGAACTAATTGAAGAAGGTGACGGTTTCGAGGAAGATCGTGACGAGTATGAAGCGGAAAATATTTTCTGGGTACCTACACAAGCACGTTGGGATTTCATTAAAGATAATGCAAAAGAAACAAAAATTGGGCAAATCATCGACGATGCGATGATTTTAATTGAGAAAGAAAATACAACTTTAAAAGGTGTATTGGATAAACGCTATGCACGTCCAGAAATCGATAAACGTAGATTAGGGGAGTTAATTGATTTAATTTCTACCATTAGACTACACGGAAATGGTGAAAAAGATTTATTGGGCCGCGTGTATGAATATTTCTTAGGGCAATTTGCAAGTGCAGAAGGAAAAGGCGGCGGTGAGTTCTATACACCAACGAGTGTAGTTAAAACATTAGTAGAAATGATTGAACCGTATCAGGGGCGTATTTACGATCCTGCTTGTGGAAGCGGTGGTATGTTTATTCAAAGTGAAAAATTCGTTGAAGAACATCAAGGGAAAATTGGCAATTTATCTATTTATGGGCAAGAATTGAACTCTACTACATGGAAACTATGTCGTATGAATTTGGCGATTCGTGGATTGGACGGAAATCTTGGTTCTGAACATGCTGATACATTCCATAATGACCTGCATCGCACATTAAAAGCTGATTACATTTTAGCAAATCCACCATTTAATATTAGTGATTGGGGCGGTAATAAATTAACAGATGACGTACGCTGGAAATTTGGTATACCAGCTGAAGGAAATGCGAACTATGCTTGGTTACAACACATGGTATATCACCTTGCACCCAATGGAATAGGTGGAGTGGTACTTGCAAATGGATCATTAAGCTCTAATACTTCGAATGAAGGTATAATCCGTAAAAATCTAGTTAATGCAGATTTAGTGGATGCAATTGTTGTTTTACCAGATAAGCTATTCTACTCAACAGCGATCCCAGTATGTTTATGGATTATGAATCGAAACAAAAAGGAACATGGGAAATTTCGAAACCGTGAAAATGAAATTTTATTTATTGATGCTCGTAATATGGGGACAATGGTTGACCGTCGTCATCGTGAATTAAGCAATGAAGATACTAATAAAATTGCTGAAACGTATCATAACTGGCGCAATGCCAGCGGGAAATATGTAGATGTACAAGGTTTCTGTAAGGCAGCAACCATTGAAGAAGTGCGTGAAAATGAATATGTATTAACACCGGGGCGTTATGTCGGAATTGAAGATGTGAAAGATGATGGTGTGTCATTTGACGAAAAAATGGAAAAATTGACAAATGAGCTTGGAGAATTATTTGAGAAATCAAATCGCCTAGAAAATGAGATTCGCAAAGGACTAGGGGGGCTTGGATATGAGTGCTAAAGAATGGTATAAATATAAGCTTTCGGATCTAGTACATATCATCGGAGGAGGGACTCCGAAAACTTCTACTCCAGAATATTGGGGTGGGAGTATTCCATGGCTCTCTGTAAAGGACTTTGCTGGTGATAATAGGTACGTAAATTACACAGAAAAAACTATTACAGAAGATGGGCTTAGAAATAGTTCGACTAAATTATTAAATAAAGGAGATTTAATTATTTCAGCTAGAGGGACTGTTGGAGAAATAGCACAGCTAGGAAAAGATATGGCTTTTAATCAATCTTGTTATGGGTTAAGAGCTAATCAGCATATAACAAATGATTTTTTATATTATTTACTAAAATATGTTGTAAAATATTTAAAAAATAATGCGCATGGATCTGTATTTGACACGATTACTAAAAATACTTTTGCTAATGTGGATGTTACTATTCCAGATTTAGAAGAACAAAAAGCAATAGAGAGGATCTTATCATCTTTAGATGGAAAAATTGAAGCGAATAATCAAATAAACAAAAAGCTAGAAGAAATGGCACAAGCGATGTTTAAACAATGGTTTGTTAATTTTGAATTTCCAAATGATGATGGAAAACCGTATAAATCGAGTGGTGGAGATATGATTGAAAGTGAACTTGGAATGATACCTAAGGGGTGGAGAGTTGGGAATTTAGGCGAAATTGTCGGATTATCAACTAAAAGTGTAAATCCACAGAAGTATCCAGAGAGAAGATTTGAGCATTTTAGTATTCCGGCACTAGATAATAATAAGGTGCCAGAGATGCAGCTGGGGGAAGAGATAAAGAGTAATAAATACATTATTTCTGATAATGCGGTTTTAATTTCAAAGTTGAATCCGACAACAAAAAGAATTTGGAGACCTGTTCCACAAGGAGAGTATCCTGTATGTTCAACTGAATTTATGGTCTATATTCCGAAAGAAAAAAATGTAAAACCTTATATCTATGAGCTCATTAATTCAAATGCTTTTAGTGAAATGTTAGTTTCACATGCAACGGGGTCAACGGGAAGTAGGCAGAGGGTTAAACCAAGTCAAACATTAGATTTTAAATGCTCATTACCTCCATTTGAGCTTATGAGTAAATTTTCTGATGCTATAAAAGCATTGCATGATAATGTGTCTTATAACATTATTGAGAATGAAAAGCTTTCATTGATAAGGGACACTCTTCTTCCAAAGTTAATGTCTGGAGAAGTGCGCGTGCCATCAGAATAGATAAAAATATAAATTATTGATGAAGGGGTGTAGTACATGGGGATATTAGCAAATTTTACAGAAGACTTACTAGAAGAAGCTGTTATTGAAATCCTGCAGGGAATGGATTATGACTATGTTTTTGGCCCGGAGATTGGTCATGATGGTGAAAGGCCGGAGAGAAAGGACTATCGTGAAGTCATCTTAGAAGAACGACTTCGCGATGCATTATTTAATCTTAATCGTAATCTTCCAGAAGATGCGTTGGAAGACGCGTATCGAAAGATTATTACGTTTAATAGTCCGTCGTTAACAGAAAATAATAGGTATTTCCATAGGTTGTTAGTTGAGGGTGTGGATGTATCTTTCTGTAAAAATGGTGAGGTTAAAACTGAAAAAGCAATTATAGTAGATTTTGAGAAACCGCATCAAAATGATTTTGTAGCAATTAATCAATTTACGGTAATTGAACATGAAGAGCGTAGACCGGATGTTATTATTTTTGTGAATGGGATTCCGCTTGTTGTAGTAGAATTAAAATCGGCTTCGGATGAAAATGTTGGTATCGAAAATGCATATAATCAGATTCAGACGTATAAAAATGATATACCATCACTATTTCATTATAATACATTTTGTATTATATCAGATGGTATTAATGCCAAAGCGGGTACTATTACGTCAAATGAAGAACGTTATATGAATTGGCGTAGTATTGATGGGATTAATATTGAATCTCTTGATGTACCACAGTATGAAGTAGTAATTCGTGGGATGTTGGAAAAGAAACGATTATTAGATATCGTGAAAAACTTTATTTTGTTTCAAGAATCAAAAGAACCAGAGTACGATGCAGAAGGAAGTAAAATTGGTGATAAAAAGAGTATTATTAAGATTTTAGCGGCGTATCATCAGTACTTCGCTGTCAAAAAAGCGATTGAGCGTACGAAGCAAGCGACTGATGAAAAAGGTGATAGGAAAATTGGTGTCATTTGGCACACACAAGGATCGGGAAAAAGCTTTTCGATGGTTTTTTATACTGCAGCTTTAGTGAATGAGCTAAATAATCCAACAATTGTTGTTGTTACAGATCGAAATGATTTGGATGATCAGCTATATAAAACATTTGCTAAGTCAGAAGATATTTTACGTCAAGCGCCGAAACAAGCTCATATACGTAAATTGACGAATGAACAAAAAGTACAACAAGCGAAGGATAAAACAAAAGAGAAAAATGGTTTATATGAATTGTTAAATGATCGTCAGTCTGGTGGGATTATTTTTACTACAATTCAAAAGTTTAAACCAGACGATGGTGAAATGCCAATTTTAACAGATCGTCGGAATGTTATTATTATTGCAGATGAGGCGCATCGTAGCCAATATGGATTAGGGGCGAAAACGGATAGTAAGACCGGAGAGATTAAGTACGGTTATGCAAAATATTTACGTGATGCTTTACCAAATGCTTCTTTCATTGGATTTACAGGAACACCTATTGAAATGGAAGACAAATCAACACCAGCTGTATTTGGGCATTATATTGACGTATATGATATGACGAGAGCGGTTGAGGATGAAGCAACGGTCAAAATTTATTATGAAAATCGTATTATTAAGCTTGAAACTGATGAAGAGGAATTACAAAAAATAGATGACGAGTTTGATGAAATTACAGAAGGACAAGAAGAAGGCGATCGTGAAAAGTATAAAACCAAATGGTCCCGTCTTGAAGCGGTTGTAGGCTCTCCAAATCGTATAAAAAAATTGGCTCAAGACATTGTAGATCATTATGAGGAAAAGTCCCAAATAATTGCAGGTAAAGCAATGGTTGTATGCATGAGTCGGAGAATTTGTGTCGAGCTCTATGATGAGATTGTTAAATTACGTCCAGATTGGCACAGTGATGATCTGGAAAAAGGAAAAATTAAAGTTGTAATGACTGGTAGTGCAGGTGACAATGAAAAACTACAAAAACATATTGGGGGAAAACAACGAAGAGATACATTAGCTAGTCGCATGAAGGATACAAGTGATGAACTCCAAATTGTGATTGTTCGTGATATGTGGTTAACTGGATTTGATGTCCCGTCTATGCATACTATGTATATTGATAAACCAATGCAAGGGCACAATCTTATGCAGGCAATAGCACGTGTTAATCGTGTATTTAAAGACAAATCTGGTGGAGTCGTAGTCGATTATTTGGGTATATTGGAAAGCTTGAAAAAAGCGTTAAAGCAGTATACAGATAGTGATAGAGAGAATACAGGTATCGATACAACGGCGGCGGTTGCAATTATGCAGGAGAAATTGGAAGTGCTTCGTGGTATGTTCCATAAATTTGATTACTCGGCTTATATGGGGACATCTCAAGTTGCTAGAATTCGAGCTATTACAGGTGGTATGGATTTTGTTTTAGGCTGGATTGAAAAAGAACAAAAGGAATACAAACAAATCGCTGTTGAAATAGCAAAGGCTCATTCATTATGTGCTGCAACAGAAGAAGGAAAATCTGCGGCGCTTGAAGTAAGCTATTTTAAAGCAGTCAAGGCAAGTTTAGCTAAACTGGATGTAAAGAATGTAAAAAAGAAATCTAAAAAAGAGATCGAAGCTAGAGTTAATCAAATGCTGGAGCGTTCCATTATTTCAGAAGAAGTAATTGATGTTTTTGATAGCTTGGGGATAAAAAGTCCAGAGATTTCAATTTTATCAGAGGAATTCTTAGAAGAGGTTCGTCAGTTAAAACATAAAAATTTAGCAGTGGAGATGCTGAAAAAATTGCTCGAAGGTAATTTGAAAGTGATGGAAAAACGTAATCTTGTAAAAGCAGAAAAATTCTCAGAAAAACTAAAGAAAGCGTTAAACAAGTATCGTAATCAAGCTATTACGAATGCAGAGGTAATTGAAGAACTCATTCGCATGGCACAAGAGATTAAAGAGATGCGTGAGAAGGAAAACAATCTTGGACTGAATGATGATGAGGTAGCCTTTTATGATGCCTTAACTGCGGATGATATTGTAAAAGAATTTATAGATGATGCAATTTTAAAGAGAATTGCACAAGAACTAACAAATGCAATTAAAAGTAATATCACCATTGATTGGAGTGTTAGAAAGAGTGCTCAAGCAGGCATGCGGAGAATTATTAAAAGATTGCTGAAGAAGTATGATTATCCACCAAATCAAGCGGAAAATGCGCTAAAAGTAGTGATGAGACAAGCTGAGCTCATGTGTGGAAATATAGCTCCAATTGATGCGAGTTTGCAACATGTGGCGGAGACAAAAAAAGAATATAAATAATAAAAAAACACAGGTGAAAATTGCCTGTGTTTTTTTATGTGACATAAATAATACCTGTTTATTTGCTATCCTTGAATAGGATATAGAAATGATACTTTTTATTAATGTAAAAGGAGTTGTAGCACATGCATAATAATAATGAATTATCCGATGTTTTAACACAATTAAACCCTAAGATCCTAGAAGAACAAATAATTACATCGCTTGCAAATATTCAGAGTGTGATTTCTAAAGTTGATCCTTTATCAGTCTTGATTCATATGTATGACTATAATCTTTCTCAACACCTTATGAATCCAGAAGATGCTTTACATGGTAATGTTCATCCTGCGATTAGTAAAGGGATGGATTTAGTACAAAGTATGATAGTAGCATCAAAGCCTACAATTGATGCTGATAGTTTAAATGTTGATGAGTTAAAGTGTTTCTTAGATACCTTAGAAAAACTTTATTTAACTGCGAGTATGTATCTAAATATAGTACCGAAAGATGAGTTAATCAAGTACTCACAAGGTATGCAAATGAATGTGTCAGGAACATTATATCCTTATTTTGAGGAGGAGCATTTTCGAGATTTGCTGTTACCATATAATAAGCTTTTTATAGATATTTTTAATGTATCTGCTAAAGATATTATGGAAGGGCTTATGGCATTAAGTGAGCGTTTGAGAACAACAGAGTTTATATATTATTTTATTAATAAGGGAGCAAATGAATTAACAGCAGATAAAATATTGCAAATAGCAGATTATTTTGATGTAGAAAAGATTACAAAGTGGCCTGTAAAATTTATAAAAAGTTTAGCATTACAACCAGGTGATAAAACTGATTTTTTGATGGATATACCGAATGTAATGTTTAAAGAAATGCCTATTAAATACAAGCCATTTATATGTGTTGAAGGAAAGTATTATTGTTTTTCCGTTAATAATTTAATGGATAATTTCTATAGATCGGTAATGCGTGCATTACGAGGACAGGATAAAAGCTTAGTAAATGTCATTGGAGAAATTCAACAAAGTGTGTCAGAAGAAATACCGTTTAAATTATTTAATAAGATACTTCCGACAGCTCAAATTTTTAAGAATGTATATTATAAGGCTTCAGTCGGTGCTAACGGAAAAAACGAATGGTGTGAATGTGATGGTTTAATTTTGTTTGATGATGTAATGATTATTGTTGAAGTAAAAGGAGGAGCTCTATCACCCGTTTCACCATTTTCTGACGAAGATGCTTATAAAAAATCACTGAGAGCTTTAGCTCAAAATCCTTATGAACAATCTTTGCGCTTATTTGAGGAGTATAATCGTACTAATGAAATAGAGATCTATAGCAGAGAAAATAAAAAACGTTATAAGCTGATTGAAACAATTAATAATGTTAAATTTATACAAGCATGTTGTGTTACTCTTGATGATTTTAATGAAATCGCAGCTCACATTGAAAAAACAGAATTTATTAAAGAAAGTGCATTACCTGTTTGGTGTATATCAATAAACGATTTACGAGTATATCCTGAAATCTTTGATTCACCTAGTATTTTTATGAACTACTTATATCAAAGAAGTCTGGCAAGTAAAAATCCAGCCATTAAAACGAATGACGAGTTAGATCATATAGGATTATATTTCGAATACAATAATTATTCGATGACTATAAGTGAAATGCTTAAAGAAGTAGAAGCCAATGATGTTGTTATCCCAAGTCACAGAGATGAGATAAATATGTACATGGCGGGAAAAATTAATGATAAATTTGGTGAAGAGGATTCAGAGAATTTCTTTGAGGTGCAGTTTGGACCTATAGAAAAACCAAAGCAAAACATGGATCCTATATTTGAACAGTTAATTAGATTATTAGATAGCACAAGAGATAACCTCTGTATTAGAGCGGCTAGGTATCTACTGTTGTTAGCCACAGGGACACGTGAAAATGTCAGAGAATTTATTAGCTCTAGAACTCAAAAGCTTTTATTGCATAAAAAGCAGTTCTGGACTCCGTATGTGGCTTATAATTATAAAAAAGAGGATAGAGAAGATAAATTACCAGTTATTATGCTGTTTTTACTTAATGCTTCTAACAAATTATTTAAAGATCCTGTTGAACGCAAACGTTTTTTAATGGAAAGAGTTATGCATGACGATGAGCCAATTTTATGTGTAGTGTTAGGCGTTAATAAGGATAAGAAATTGACGAAGGCTATTACTCAAATAATAACGCCTGAGCAGTTTCAGATATTATCAGAATCAGCTTATGACACGTTAAAGCATAACCGGCAGAAAATTGGACGATCAAGAAGGTTTAAGGAATTTTCAAATGAAAGGTAAGTATTGTATATTCGGATTAAGAACGGGATAAGTTTTCCTGTTCTTTTTTATTAACTGTTGTAACTTTATTTCAACTTTGTAGGTAGAATAAGATGAGTTTTTCTCATATACAGCAACAAAAAGTTTATTATAGAGGATATGATGAATGAATTTTATTGGTAAGAAATTGAATAACATTAATTAAAAAAGAGGAAACTCTTATTGTGTTTGTAGTATAAGTGATATCGTTTTATTCATATGTTTTTTTACTTGTAGATAGTTTGATAAAATAACAGTAATTGGCTTATGACGATAAAAGGTAATGAAATATATGTAGAAAGAAAACTTGGAATAGAAAAAGAAGCAGGAACATTATGGGATTTTAATGTGACCATTGATGAGGTTCTACGAGTTTGGCAAGATTTCATAAATGATCGAACAATTAATAATCTTGACTTTTATTCAGGTGAGAGATCAAATTTCCTTAATAAATTCTTTTAATTCATCATTGGTTAACTTAGAAAATAAGTTATCTCCGTAAACATTATCTTCAACTATGTAAAATATGGACAAATTTTGCTTACCCCCCATGCTACCAAAAATCTCATCATATTTCTTATTGATAAATACTATCCTCTTAATTCCATTCATAGGGTTTCTTGGTATTACTGCTAAATCTATTAACATTTGGAAGTGAGTTTTATCATTTCCAGGATGTTATCTCCATAGTGGTTTATCGCAGTAGAGTTCAAAAAATGGAGAGGGATTTTTTTGATAAATTCTTTATAAATGGTGGTACTGGTGTTTATGATTTCTAACCCTAAACCAGCCACAGCTATAACTGTAGTAATAGTCATTCTAACGCCTCCTTCATATAAATTTATAATATGTGAAAATCTTGGTAAGATTAAAGGTTTTTTGTTGAATATTGTTGAATTTGTTATATAAAATAAATAGGAAACGTTATAGTATTTAAAGCCGTATAATAGTTGATGGTTGAAATTTAGAAAAACTTATAATTAGTGTGGGGGTATAGAGTTGATTTCTGATGAAATTTTAAGAAATGTAGCAGATCTTTTTAATGGGGATACAGAGGATGATTTTTTTAAATATAAGACTGGACCTCAGTTGGTTGCTTTTTTTAATACCCATTTTGGTTATGATGATTCATATGGACAAGGTTTTCCATCAAGATGGTATTTTACTTTAGATAAACTAGTTGATTTAATAAATAAGAAAAAGATTGATACATTCTTGAGTTTAGTCCTAAGTAAAAGGTATTTAATGGTTGAAAAGCAAATTTCGGAAGTCAACGCTGTGATTTTAAGCGAACAGATACATCAAGCCTTGAATAATTATTTAAAACCTAATGGATTTGTTATCATTAAAAGAGGAGGGGAATTTGAGTTAGTTAGTGAAGACGACGATTTAATATTTGTAGGAGAAGGCGGATTTGCAATAGTTTATAGAAGGAAATCTAATGGACTTATAGTAAAGAAGTTAAAAGAAGAGTTTCTTATAAAACAGGATATAAAAAGTCGTTTTAAAAGGGAATATACTATAACAAAATCCTTAAATGATGTACCAGGAATTATTGAGGTTTATGATTTTAATATGGATGATTATTCCTATACAATGAAATTTGCTGAACAAACTTTATTTGATTATATTTCAAATTATGCCCATGATTTTGATAGCCAGAAAACTATGATACGTCAAATACTTTTTGTAATGGGGAAGGTACATGAAAGGAATATAATACATAGAGATATTAGCCCACATAACATCTTGATAATTAATGGAATGTTACATATATCTGACTTTGGATTGGGTAAAGATTTAGAAATGTTCCATTCGCATAGAACGGCATATACAAATTCATTTGGCCAGTTATTCTATTGTGCCCCTGAACAATTTATGCAGCTGAAAGATGGGGATAAAAAAAGTGATGTTTATTCTCTAGGAAGACTTATAAATTTTATAGTCGGAAGCGACTCTAGGAATTATAATCACATACTTAGAAGCGTTACAGAAAAAGCTACGAATGAAAATCCATTATACAGATTTCAAGATGCAAAAGAGTTATTAGAAGCTGTAGAAAAAATAATCTCCTACCATGAAAACAATGAAAAAATTCAAGAAGTAAAAGAAAAAATCAAAAATGGCTTCTATGATGAATATGTAGAAAATTATATTTATGGTTTAAGTGCGATAGAGCTATGTGAGTATTTAGTTAATATTCCTCAATTTGTTAATTCGATTATGGAATTTATCGAAAACAATGATAAACGCAGTTTAGAAATAATAAAGATGATTGAAGACTCCTTCCGAGATTATTGTGGCTTCTCATTTTCTTCATATGATATATTCTCGGAATTAGCATATCGGATTTTAAAATCTAATGGTTTCTCATACTTAACTAAAGAAACTGCCGCAAGGATATTAAACATAATTGCTACTGATGTAAACCGATTTGAATCACAAAGGTTAATTGAAAGATTAATAGAAGTAGGAGTAGAACCTAGTATTGAAGATATTCTTTCTGTATAGTTTGAAAACAATAATCAGTATTATATTCCTGATATTAAAGTGCAATCACAAGTGTGGTTGCTTTTTTACTTTAGATTCCTCCAAATCTTTTTTATTTATTAGTTTCATTGCGTTGTTCAGCCTCTTAAGTCAGAGGCTAAACAACCCTTATGAGGCAAGGGAAGAATTTTCACCAACCGAAGACTTGAAAATATGTTAAAGTTTTTTGTTAACTATGCTCAACAAGAAATCATCATTTAGATACGTTAGAATGAACAGATCTATATAGTGGTCTGCTCATTTTTTATTTTACTAGAATGACGTAGTATCCAATAAGTTTTTCTAAATTAATTACAATTTTTATATTTTTAGGTGGTATTATGTAAAAGACTCAATTTTTAAAATATAAGGAGGATAGTAATGAAGTTAATTCTACCAACTATAGCTTATTGGAACGATTTTGAGGACCTTATTTGCAAATTATTCAAATGCAAGTTTCCTCATCAAACCGTACAGAAGTATGGAAGAAATGGTCAATATCAAGCTGGAGTGGATGTATATGTTAGTGATTCGGGTATTGGTGTATTCAATGTAAAAATAAAGATAAACTGGCCGGGTCTAATTTAACGGATACGGAAATCAAAGAAGAAGTAGCGAAGGCGAAGAATTATAAGGGTAGGTTACAAAAATATATTATTTGCTACACCGGACAAAGAGATACATATTTGCAGGATAAAGTAAATAAAACCAATGAAGAACATGAAAAAGCTATCCCTCCTTTATTTAAAGTGGAACTTATGAGTTGGGAGGAAATCAGCGAAGAAATTAAAGAGTTCCCTGATTTACTAATTGATTATCTAACGGATGTTTTAAAGAAGGTTGAAGATATTAGAGAACATTATAAAAAAGTTAGTGCTATGGAAAAAGCGCACAAGATTTTATCAGATATTCTAGCTGAATTTGAAAGTAACCCTAATGAAACGCCGTACTTGGATATATATTCTTCTCAGTTAGCGAGAAATTTCTCCTATTTAGAGTCTTCTTTAACTATACAAATTAATAAATTAGTAGGTGAAATAAAATCATATAAACCAAAGACATTGCAAGAAAAATTAATAATGGGTCATATAGAAAGTCGTGACGAAAGGGGGCAATAAAAAGGAAATTAAGGGAGTTAGTTGAGAAAACTAGCTCAACTAATGATAGTAATTAAATTACTTCTCCATGCAATATTGTAAGTTAAGTGGGTAAGTGTAATTTATTATAACCTTATTTATAAGAATCAAAAAAGACGCAAGATATTTATAAAAAGAATCTAGCGTCTTTTAATTTATAACCAACATTAATAAACTTTAGAGAATAATGTTTAATTCATTATTAACGAATTCTTTAAATCCCTTTTGAATTAATTTACGGGATTTCGGTGTATCTACTTCATAAGTATCTAAAAGTTCTTCTAATTTATTTATAGATTGTTCTATGGTTAAATTTGTAAAAGAAACTAAGTAAATTATATAGAAAATCTTTTGATCAGAAACTTGATGTCCTGAATGTGTGTATGCTTGTTCGATTTCAGAGTATAATTCTGTTTTTTCTTTACAATTTTCAAGTGAAAAGTGAGCATTCTTAAATATAAAATCATAATATTCAAGGAATAGCCTTCTCTTTTGGTTACTGGCTCTCTCTGGATACCCTAAAGATGAATAAAGTATTTGAGCTAATTTTTCCATAGAAATCCTAGTTTGATATTCTACATTTACATCACCAAAATGTCCAGCTTTTCTAACATATAGTATGCCAATTTCAGCAAAGTATTTTTCAATTTGAATTTGGAGGATATCGATTGATTTTAAATCTATTTCTGAGATAGCATTTTGGCTATTCGTATATTCCGCAATAGAATTTTTCAATGTATCATCTTTGTTAGTTTTAAAGAGGCGGACTAATACATAAGCTCCTCTTAATTTAGCAACACTCCCGGAATTTAGAACATCATGCAAGAAATTGTAAACTGAACGTATTGTTTGACCACCATTTACAATCTGAAAATTTTCAATTGAAAATAGGTACTTCATTCCGCTGTTTTTAGATTCACATTCAATTTTTTCAGCCGTTATAGTAATCCCATTATTAAACATAAAGAAATAATTATGATTTTCTCTTAAGGTTTCGATGATATTTTTATTATATTTTGTTTCTCCTAAGAAGCCCCGAACATTGTCATATAATAAAGTTAAATCTAAAATAGAATCTTGGATGTCTTCATCATCTTCCAAGCTATAGTTATTAGCTAAATCTTCATTTACAGATGATATTCTAATTAAGTCCAATAAAGATAATTTTAAAATATAAGACTTTTGTGTAGATTTTTCATCACTTTGAAATGATAAAAATTCATTTGGAGAAATCATAAAGCTACTTTTTCTATTATCTTTTTTTACTTCATAAAAACTTATTATGTCATCTAACGAAATATTTATAATCTTCATTCCATAGTTTTTTTCAAGTATTGTTATGTACTCATTACTCTCAGGAGAAAAGCCCAAAGATTCATTAGATACCATATACATATATAGATTACAGACTTTATTGCTATTCAAATGATCTATTATGGAATTTATTTGAAGGTGGACTAGTTCATTTTTAGATGTATCCAACTTTTCACCATGAATTATGTATTCCAAAAACTTTGTGCTTCGTGAAACATCTCCCTCACTTTTTGTTTTATCTGGATTAAATGATTGCCTATATTTAAAATTAAATAATTGGATATCCATTTCTTTATCTTCATTTTCAATTATATTGACTGCATCAATACCGAGATCATCTACTTCTAAACCTTTTACTACTCTATTATATTGAGTATCAATTATTTCATATGATAAATCATCTGTGTCTATAATTCCCGTAATATTTTCTAATATTAGATGATAAAATCCAATTCTTTCCTTCTCTATATCTGGGATTAAAGAATTATTAATATGTTTAAGGTTTAAATAATCATACATTTTACGACTTTTAACTTTTACTATTTTAAAATCATTGATATTTGCCATGTTTACCCTCCATTAACATTTATTATGATTATATCAATAAGTTGCTTATAATCATATAATAAATTCCACTTAGTACCATTACGAAGAACCGTATCATAAGTAAGCACATAGTTATTTGAGGAAAAAGTATCAAATAATATCTTTGATGCTTCTTTTTTCTATCCTATTAGAATAATTGACAATGATATGATCAATAAGTGTATGTAAGAAATGTTTTTGTTTTACTATAGGAATTGTAGGTGAAAGTTTTGAAGAATTAGAAAGGTTATTAAAAAATTGTCAAATGAAACTTCTGTAATAGTAGGTTCTAGTAATTTTTGAATCTTGAAAGATTTTCAATGATTTCGAAGTTATTGGGTGAATATCTTACTCATATCTTGGTTATAAAGAGAATAACAACCATAGATGTCGGCAGAACAAATTAATCAATAATACGGTAAAACAATATGAAAATATAAATGGTACATAGGGCTATTAGTCCAGTTCCTTTTTAACTTTCTATTTTCCCTTGTTGATTTCATCTTTTTTATTTGGGAGAAAGAAAATAAAGAATGGTTAGAGGAACACTTTTCAACGGAGAGTATTCAAGCGTTTTATAATAATAAGGAATTAAAAGAAAAGTTTGATCGGTGTTTTATGGATGTGATAGGGAAGTTGAAAAAGTATAAGGAAGAAGAGAAGGATCCGAGTCATCATGACGTTCAAGTTACTTTGAAGGAATTTTTCAATTTAATAGAAGGAGTAACGAACTATCTTGATATACCTCAAAGTGATATAGAGGATATAATCTAAAAATCAGACCTTCCACTATCCGAATTCCCGGCTCTCTTCACAACCAAAGAAGAAAACTATATAAAAGAAGCAATCCAGCAGTTTAACAACTAGTTAAACTGCTTTTCCATTATAATAGAAGAAAAACCAAACGGAGGAAAAATCCCATGCCAACCTACAACAAACTAATCCGAAATAAAATCCCACAAATAATAAAATCCAACGGAAAAACACCCACAACTAGAATCCTAAACGAAGATGAATACATAGAGGAACTCTGCAACAAAACCCAAGAAGAACTAACCGAATATCTAGAAGCAACAACAAAGGAACATAAACTCGAAGAACTATCCGATCTACTAGAACTAATAAACGCCCTAGCCGAACACGAAGGCACGACACTAGAAGAAATCAACAACATCCGTAAAAAGAAAGCAGAAGAACGAGGTGGCTTCTCAGATCGAGTGTTTCTAATCGAAGTAACCGATAACTAGCCCCCCATAAGCCCCTTACAAGCCCCTACCAAGTAATAAATCACTAAGAAAAAACACAACAAAACAAAAACACCAACAAACACCGTAGTAGTAGTCGAAAAAAATTTAAAATAACACGCCAAAAACCTGCTTAGTCTCCCATATATATTATGAAGGGGCTTTTACTTTTGAACGGAGACGGGAGGAATTAGGATGGCGGTGTATCGTAATGTGCAGGTGAATTTTTGGCAGGATGATTTTGTTTTGGATTTGACGCCGGAGGAGCGGTATTTTTATGTGTATTTGCTAACTTGTTCGAAGACGACGCAGTGCGGGATTTTTCCTTTTCCGAAGCGGTTAGCTGAGATGGAGACGGGTTATAACAGGGAGACTGTTGATAAGCTTGTGCAGCGCTTCATTGATTATGGGAAGATTCTTTATGATGCAGATACACGGGAGCTATTCGTTTTGAATTGGCTTCGTTATAATCCTGTGACGAATACGAATGTGGAGAAGTGTGTGCTTCGTGAGCTGAAGAGTGTGAAGAATAAGGAGTTTGTACATATGTTTCTTCAGAAGTGTGCGGAGGAGGAGCTGAATGTTCCGATGCTTTTAGCACATTTTGGTATGCCTGATGATTTGGCTGTGGATGATGTTGAGCCGGTTTGCGAGGAGGCAGAGGAAGAAGAGGTTATAGAGGAAGAAACGGGAAGTCGTGTGTTTTCTTTTTATGAGCAACATTTCGGTAGTTTATCTCCTTTTGCGGTGGAGGAACTGAGTGCGTGGATGGAAGATTTGTCGGAGGAGCTTGTGCTGAAGGCTCTTCAAATTGCGTTTGAGAATAATAAGCGGACGGTTGCTTATGTGAAGGGGATTCTGCGTGGGTGGCACGGGAAAGGGTTTACGAAATTGTGTGAGGTTGAGGCGGATACGGTTAAGTTTAGGAAGAAGGAGTCGTCTGTTAGTACGGGGGAGACGGAGGAGTTTTTGGCGAGGTGTGAGGAGTGGGAGAAGAATGCGCCATCTGAGGAAGAGTTGCAGCGCTTTTTAGCGGAGCGCGGGTGGCGGCCATGAGTATTCAAAATGTGGAGGCGGAGAAGACGGTGTTAGGTTCTCTATTAATTGATGGAGAGCTTATTAAGGAGTGCCGTTTGACGGAGCATTATTTTTCTATGCCGGTGCATAAGTCTATATTTCAGTTAATGCGAAAAATGGAAGAAGAGGGGCAACCGATTAATCTTGTGACGTTCATTTCTAGGGTAGATCCGAAGTTTTTAGAGGGGATCGGGGGAATGGAGTATTTTATAGGGTTAATGGATGGTGTGCCTACTACTAGCAATTTTTCTTATTATGAGGGGCTTGTTCGAGGTGCCTGGAAAATGTATCAGGCTGGTGTTCTCGGGCACAAGATGGGGGAGCGTCTTATTGCGGAGAAGAGTGAGAAAGTTATCGGTGAGACGATTACGGCACTTTGTGAGTTAGAGGAGAAAGACTCTGTATGTGAGTTTGATTTGAAGGATGCGTTAGTTGATTTGTATGAGGAGCTTCATCAAGATGTGAAGGAGATTACTGGTATTGAGACTGGTTATACATCGTTAAATAAAATGACGTGCGGATTGCAGGAAGGTGATTTTGTCGTTCTTGGTGCGCGTCCTTCTATGGGGAAGACTGCGTTTGCGCTTAATGTTGGACTGCATGCGGCGAAGTCTGGAGCGGCGGTTGGATTGTTTTCGTTAGAGATGAGTAGTAAGCAATTGTTAAAAAGGATGGCTTCTTGCGTAGGCGAAGTGTCAGGAGGTAGGCTGAAAAATCCGAAGCATCGTTTTGCGATGGAAGATTGGGAGAAGGTAAGTAAGGCGTTTGCGGAGATTGGTGAGTTGCCATTTGAGATTTACGACAATGCAGGCGTTACGGTGCAAGATATTTGGATGCAAACCCGTAAGTTAAAGCGGAAACACGGTGATAAAAAGCTTTTAGTCATTGTAGATTATTTGCAGCTCATTACGGGCGATCCGAAGCATAAGGGCAATCGATTTCAAGAGATTAGTGAGATTTCTCGTAAGCTTAAGTTATTAGCACGTGAATTAAATGTTTGTGTAGTAGCACTGTCACAGTTATCTCGTTCTGTAGAGTCGCGGCAAGATAAGCGTCCGCTTTTATCAGATTTAAGAGAGACCGGACAAATTGAGCAAGATGCGGATGTCATTATGCTTATGTATCGAGAGGATTATTACGATAAGGAAACAGTGCAGAAAGAGATGACGGAGATTCATGTGGCGAAGCACCGGAATGGGCCTGTGGGGAGTTTTAAGCTGAGGTTTTTGAAGGAGTTTGGGCGGTTTGTGGAGATTTGATGATAAAATAGAAGAAGGCATATAAAAAGGTAAAGGAGTGGTTACGGATGACAAAAGTAGGTCGTTTATATGAGCAAGAGAAGCAAGAAGAAATTGATAAAGCACTTTCGGCAGCTGGAATGCTCTTTAAAGGAATGAGTGTAGAAGAAATAGCTAAAAAATTAGATGTAACAATTGAAAAGGTAAAAGAGTGGGAGAAGCGTTTATCTCATTAATCGCTGGGGTAATGGCAGCGTCTGTATAAATTTATACAAAAATAGCCGAATATTTACTATATAATAGTCGGCTATTTTTGTACGGAGAAGTTGTTAGGTTTAATACGCAAATCTTTTGGTTTGCTCTTGAATATGCTACTTATTTCCCCATAAAGAAAGACTTTCTCTCTGCAGTAATCCACTGCTGCAAGTCATCTTGGCTACGTCGGACAAGTCGATTTACTAAAACATCATGCCATACATAATCCTCTAATAAGTATATATGAACGGGGTCATCTGTATAAAAAGCAATATTACGCTCTTCAAGTGATGGTCCATAAATCATCTCTTTAGAATCTATCGATACAATAAACCAATGTTCTGTAGACAAGGTTTCTGTATAAGGTGTTATGCGGTGGGCTTCTAGATTTTTAATGGGATTTTCAACATGTAGGGTAATACCTTGTATTGTAACTTTATCAGCTACTTCAGATAGATCTTCTTTTAACGCTTCATACATCTCACCCCACATTGAAATGACAATACGTCGTTCTGCTTTTTTTATTAATGCCTGACAATAGCTAATGATTGTTTGATTGTCTTTTAAAGTAATTACTCGATTATCCGTTTTTTCCTCGGAAGTTTCTAGTTTTTTTAATGAATCACTTATTCCTTCGTAAGTAGATTGCCATTCTGTTTGCGCTTTCTGTAAAAAGATTTCAACAGGTAGAGGTGAATAGCGGGTGGTGTCATTTATTTCTTCTTTCATGACAATTCCTTTTTCTACAAGGTTACCTAAAATCTCATAAATTCGTGCTCTTGGGACACCCGAATCTTTACTCACTTGATAGGCTGTGACAGACCCTTGTTTAACAAGAGATACATAAGATTTAGCTTCATATTCATTAAAACCAATTTTTTTAAGCTGTTGCACTATGTAGTCCACTTTTTTTGTCCTCCGATGTTTGCTTTTGTATTTTAACGTTACAATAACTCTTTACATTTAGCAAATTGATAGTTACTATTACGATAGTGACTAAAGGGGAGGTTAATAGTATGGATTTTTATTTAGACCCATCTGTATTAATGATTTTGATCGCTTTTGGATTTTTAGCTGCATTTATTGATTCAGTTGTAGGTGGTGGTGGACTCATTGCTTTACCAGCTTTATTATTTACAGGACTGAATCCAGTAAGTGCAGTAGCTACGAATAAACTAGCATCGACAATGGGAAGTGCAACTAGTAATATTGTGTTTTATCGTTCTGGTAATCTTGATTTGAAATCGGCGTTTAAATTAGTTCCGCTCACTTTCATAGGTTCCATAATAGGGGCATGGACCGTTCATTTAATGAATCCAGAAGTACTGAAGCCATTGATGTTGATTATGCTTGGTGCGGTCGCTATTTATACGATATTCAAAAAGGATTGGGGTAGTATTTCCACTCATAAGAAATTGTCTGGTCGACACGTCATTATTTTTACTTTCTTTGTTTTTGCTATTGGTTTTTATGATGGATTTCTAGGTCCTGGAACAGGTTCATTTTTAATGTTTTCTCTTTTATTTATTGGGTATGATTTTTTAAAAGCAGCAGGTAATGCGAAGCTTCTTAATTTAGGAAGTAATGTTGGTGCATTGTTGATGTTTATGTATGTAGGGCAAGTAAACTATGCGTATGGTTTTATAATGGGGATTGCTCAAATTGCTGGAGGGATTGTTGGCTCCAAATTCGCTATAAAAAAAGGAAGCGGGTATGTTCGTGCTCTTTTCATTACAGTAACTTGTTTATTGTTAGCAAAAAATCTGTATGACTATATTCAGTAAGTAATTCAAGAACGTAGAAAAGGTCAAAGATGTCTACATAGAATATAAGAAGATACCAGGAGAAAATTCCTTTTAACATTTTTTAGATGCTACCTTATTTGAAGATAGCATCTAAAAAGAAAATCTAAGTGAAGAGAATGAAAATAATATAAACTCATATTTTTCTGGGGTATGTTTATTGATCATAGTGAAATGTTTATTCTATATTCTTCTTATAATTAGGCCTCAACAAACTCTTAAAATCTAACTCAGCAATTAGCACACTCAGCAATATAAGCGTAGCCCCTAAGTATCCTTTTCCTGTCAGCGTTTCACCTGTGAAGACGAAAGCAAAGCCTGCGGAAAAGACAGGTTCTAATGAAAAAATAAGACCTGTATGGGTAGGTGTAGTGTATTGCTGGGCAATTACTTGCACGATGAATGCGACTGCGGTGCAAAATATGCTTAAAGCTAATATGATGAGCCATGAGTTGATCGTGCTAGGAAGCTTTGGCGTTTCTATAATGAATGAAAAAATAAGACTAAATAGGCCGACGAAACCGAGTTGCACTACTCCAAGTGCAATGGAATTCACATGTTTCGTTACGCTTCCAGTAATGATGACGTGGATCGCATAAAATAGGGCAGACAGTATGCAAAATATATCGCCGTTACCGATTTTGAATTCGCTCGTTAATGTTAATAAGCCGATTCCTATTATCGTTAAAATGATTCCTACTATAACTTTCTTTTCCGGAATGTGTTTTAAAAATATAGCTGATAATATTGGAATGAAAATGACTGTGAGACATAGTAAGAAACCAGCATTAGAAACACTCGTATACTTTGTACCGAAAGTCGCGAAAATATAAACGATAAATAAGACAGAAGCAAGTATAAATGCATATTTTACAGTTTTAAAATCAACTTTGAATAAATGTTTGTAAAATATTAAACCTGATAAAAGAAACGCGATAATAAATCGTAATGCGATTAAATTATATTCTTCTATGCCATCAAGTCCAAGTTTTGTAAGTAGGATGGATGCACCCCAAAAAAATGTAACTAGTAGTAACATTAAATCCGCTTTTAATTGTAGTTTCATTTCTATTCCCTCGTTATGTATAAATTTTATAAGCCCATACCCCTATCCCCATTTTTAATTTTAATATCAATTCTGAATATTTGTAACTTAAATTTATCGACGGTTTTTTCAGAACCATTGGGAAGTAATAGTATGTATAAAAAAAAAGCCCAGTTTGGAGGGGCTTTTTTTCTATGTAAAATTTCATTTGTTTTGTTTACATAATATCTTTACAATCATTTGATAAAATAAAGTCAACTGCATATTGTGAGGGTGGTTATCCCTTCTTTCTATTCGGAAGAAAAGGAGGTGATAATATGGAGTTTTGTTTGACCTTGTAAAAGAGTTTGTCAAAGCGACTGTGCGCGAAGTTTCAGCGTATTTTTTGCGGAATCAACTTCTGGATAAGGACAACAAAAAACCCACTCCGCGCCGTCACAAGCAAAAGGGTGGGTTCCGCAAAAAGAAATAGCTTATAATAACCACCACCCTAAGCGGTAGCAGTTAGGGAAGAGATGTGAGCGCATCTCTTCTTTTTATTATATGCCATTTTATTTGATGTCATACTTATATAGTATTCTATGGAAAATATATCATATTCCTATTTTGTGGTCAATTTGATCCCGCTTTAACGGGCAGTAAGACCCCCACCTCAAAATTCAGTGGAAGCAAAGAAGTTAGGTGGGGGTCGGGCTGTCCGTAAAAGTCCGATTGGTGAAGGCTAATAATCAGTGGGGGATGAACAAAACCCCCACTGATTAAAGTTTCACTTTATTGCATGATTGAAAAGGTGTAGTCTTATTCCTTTTCAAACTGAAAAATATCCCGATTAATGAGTTGGTGGAGGTACCTATCCATTTCAGCAGCAGAAACGCTTTTTTTATTTTTAAACCACCATGTGCTTAATGAGGTGATTGCCCCTGAATAAAACTCAATGATTAAATCATTTGGTATCGTATGGTTTTTGCAAAGCTGATTTAATGCTTCTATTTCTTGTTTTCTCGTTTCGTGACTTAAATAATGTGTACGGGTAATAAATTGTTCATCAGACATTTGCGTTTCTAATATTTTACCGAGTTCTTCATGATGTAGGAATTGTTCCATTACTTGAAATGGTTTACTTAATCGATCTGAAACCGGTATTTCAGCAATCATCTTGCCGTATCGTTTAAATCCAAATGTTAATAAAGCATCTTTATCTTCAAAGTGTTTATAAAAGGTTGTTCGGTGTACCATAGCGCGGTCACATATTTGGTTAATCGTAATCGTACTATATTTCTGTTTTGATTGCGTCATTAATTCAAATAAGGAATCCCACAGTAATTTATGTGTACGTCTAATACGTAAATCAAGTTGTTTTTCGTTATCATTCATCTACAATTCTCCTTTTTTGTAGATTAAATATACAGTGGTTGAAAATTGATTCTCCCTTTTTAATCTACATATGTATATTATATTACATGTGTTTAGGTATATTTAAAGTTTTTTAAGTAAGAAACAGGAGGAGAATCTGTAAATGAATATGACAACTAAGAGCCCTGCAAGTGGCAAAGTTGATACTTCTAATTTGAAACATACCCCCATTTTAATTGCGTTACTTTTAGGAGCAATGGTTGCATTATTAAATGAAACATTACTTGGTAATGCGTTAACAGTATTAATGAAAGAATTTGACGTAACAGCTTCAACGATTCAATGGCTTTCTACAGCTTACATGTTGGTGGTTGGGGTTTTAGTCCCAATTACAGCGTTACTTCAGCAATGGCTCACAACGAGACAAATGTTTTTGATCGCTATGGTAACGTTTTTAGTCGGTACATTAATTGCGGGATTCGCACCGACATTTTCCGTTTTATTAATTGGCCGTATCGTCCAAGCTGTAGCGACGGGGTTAATTACACCGTTATTAATGAATACGATTTTAATCATTTGTCCACCTGAAAAACGTGGTGCGACAATGGGATTAATCGCACTCGTGATGATGGCAGCTCCGGCAATTGGCCCTACATTATCTGGAGTAATTGTGGATTCATTAAATTGGCGCTGGTTATTCTATATTGTTATTCCTATCGTGATCATTTCCATTATGATTGGGATGAAGTACATTCAAAATGTTTCAGAGTTAACAAGGCCAAAAGTAGATTACCCATCTATCCTTTTATCGACATTAGGATTTGGTGGGCTTGTGTATAGCTTTAGTGCATCGGGTGATTTAGGATGGTCCGATGCAAAAGTGTATGGCACTTTAATTGTTGGGCTTATCTCATTATGTATTTTTGCCGTTCGACAATTGAAAATTGAGAATCCAATTTTAGAGTTACGAGCATTTAAAGTTCCGATGTTTACATTATCAGTTGGATTAATTGTCATTGTGATGATGTCGTTATTTTCAACGATGACTTTATTACCGATGTTCCTGCAAACCGTTTTACTCGTTACAGCTTTTAAATCAGGAATTATCATGCTTCCGGGAAGTGTTATTAGCGCCATAATGGGACCAATCGCAGGTAAACTATTTGATAAATTTAGTCCGAAAGTTATTATCGTTCCCGGCATTGTCTTAGTAGGAATTGCAATGTTCTTATTTAAAGGCATTACTCCTGATACATCAATGGTACAAATTATTGTCATGCATAGCGTATTAATGGTTGGACTCATGTTTGTCATGACAGCACAAACATACGGTTTAAATCAATTAACACCAGATTTATATCCGCACGGAACAGCACTATTTAGTACGTTGCAACAAGTAGCTGGTGCAATTGGTACAGCTATCTTTATTTCGAAAATGTCTTCAGGAACAACTAAGTATATGGAAAGCTCCGCAAATCCACTGGATCCAGTAGAGAAGTTAAACGGTTTAACTTCAGGGTTCCAAGGTGCATTTGCACTTGGGTTAATCTTTATTATTGTTGCATTTATCGTATCGTTATTCTTAAAAGAAGAGAAAGAAGGAGTAAAGGCAGCGAGGGTTTTACAGAACGAACATTAAGGTTTATATAAAAAAGACATCTTTCCCTAGAAAAGATGTCTTTTTTATATTTTTTTCGTAACACTTGTTTTGGGTGTCTTCATATATAAGAATTGGTATGTACAATATTTATCCTTTTTGAGAATAAGGATGCAAAGCCGTATTAATAACTAATAGTTCACCAGATGATTTAGTGACATCGTATATAGATTCTGTTATGAGAATAGGCATAGTCATGATTGTGAAGTTATTATATTTATATTAAAAGATTTATCCTTTTTTGTAGTAAAAATTAGAGACTCTTCAATAAAAAGGAATTAAATATGATATTTTTTAGTTAATGTATGTAAACGAAGACGGGGGAAATGAAGATGGATAAGAAGCTAAAGTATTGGCTAGCATCTATTATAGGGGGAGTAGTACTTGCAACTGGTATGACTTATGGAATGTTACAGTTTGCTGAAGTCCCGCTTGAGAGTGAGGACCATGTTTTTGCAGAGGTTAATAAAGAAGACATACTATCGAATGAAGCAGAAGTGAAAGGCTCAAATGCACAACTTCACATTACAGTAACTTCTACTGAAGAAGAAGTGATTTCAGCTATGCATAGCATGACTCATCAAAAAGTAAAAGCGTGTGAAGGAAAGGGAGCAACCCCTATGTCCAAAAAGAATGCAGAGAAAGTAAGAAACATTCTAAACGGAAACAATTTCAAGAATAAAGAAGAGCTATTAGCAATTACTGAAAGATGGGCAAACAGAGATTTTAGTAAAATTTTAGAAGAACATAACTATTTTATTAAACTTCAAGGTGGCAAGATAGGTGAAGCTACAGTAATGGATAAGATAGACGAGAAAGTATTCTGTTTCAATACTTTCGGTGATGATGTAACGGCCGCATTAGTTAAATCAGGAGATCTTCAGCCACGTTAAAGTGTCTTTCTCAATTATAAGAAAAGCCTCAAGTATTCATATACTTGAGGCTTTTCCAATGGAAAGATAGGAATGATCCGAATTCCTTACATTAAGAACAAAGTGGAATTACTCCTAAACCAATTAATAAAGCTGCAGCAACTGCTGGAATTGGTACAGGAATTTGAATACCTTCTACAAACAAGAAATACTGACCACTTACTATTTTAAAACAAACTAATTGCATGGCTATTCCTCCCTTCTTTTAGAATTAATACATTATATTAATTTATCTATTTATTGTTATATTTAAATTATTCATTTTTAAAAATATAGTTAATATGTGAATAGTTTTCGAAAGGACCTGCTCAATCAATACGAAAAAACATAAGATGAAACGAATCCATTAAAATACATGAGTGAACCTTAGTTTTCCCCTCTTATCTAAAGGAGGAACTATTATGGGTTATGGTGGTAGTTGTGGCGGTTGTGGCTTCTCGGGAGGCTTTGCTTTATTAGTTGTGTTATTCATTTTATTAATCATCGTTGGAGCTTCTTGCTTCTGCTAAAAACTATTGGAAAAGACACTCATATAGAGTGTCTTTTCTTTCGTGCAAAATGCTTCCTGATATTATCCAACTGTATATAGTATACGGTATACTTTTTCCTCATTAGACATATAAAAAGGTTGGAGGGATGTTATGAAACTAGTAGGGAAGCACATTTATATTCGGCTTTATAAAACTGATGATGCTAATGAGTTAGCTAACTTACATATTAGAAATCGCGAATTTTTTCAACGAGTTTGCCCGTTGCTCCCAGAAGTTTTTTATACAGAAGAACATCAAAAAATACGTCTTGAACAAGCGTTAAAAAAGACAGCTGAAGGGCAAGTATATCCTTTTGGAATCTTTTTAAGAGAAAATGATAAACTTATCGGAGACATTTCATTAACTCAAATTGTTAGGGGAGACCTCCAAAGTTGTTATACGGGTTTTACTTTGGATAAGGAGCATAATACAAAGGGCTATACAACAGAGGCTCTTCAACTTGTTGTAGATTTTGCTTTTAGGGAATTAAAGCTACATAGAATTGAAGCAGGAGCGATGCTTGATAATATAGCATCTATTCGTGTATTAGAAAAAGTGGGGTTTAAAAAAGAAGGTATAGCGAAAGAAAATATAAGGATTAATGGCAAATGGACAGATCATCAAATATTAGCTATCATCAACAGTTTGGATGTGTAAGCTTATTTTGATTCCAATAAAGATAATTATGTAAAGGGCTGTCTATATCGACGGCTTATTATATTTTTTGCTTAGCGTGATTTTTTCGGCTAATTCAGTAAAAAACGGAAACTCTGCAACCCACGCCAGGATAGGAATGTATAAAAAAATGAATAGCATTATAGGGGTACGGAAACGATTATGGGTTTCAAGGGCCACTCTGAAATTAAATACCACGCTTCGATTTTGATAAGTGTATTTGAGAAACTCTAAATCCTTTAAAATCAATAACTTGTAAGCTTCTCAATAGAGTACACTCTATTGAGAAGGTAAATATGCAATTATGCATATTTATATTTTTTTATTTTAATAGTAAATAAACCTAATATATAATTAAAAAGTTTTTTACGAATTGATAAGGAGATGCGAGTATGAAGAAAACCATAGGACTTATATTATCATTATTTTAATTACTTTCTACCTATGCACCAATGTTTACAGAGGAAGTCGAAGTTTTAAATCAAATAGGCCGCGTCAAAGAGAAAGGAGATTAGTATTATTATGGATCTCGTCAACATAATGCGAATTTTAGACTAAGGGATTTTCAAATTAAAAAACTTGGTTTTACTGTTTATTAAGAAGGTTCCATAAACGGGCTACTACATTTAAAACATGAAACATCTTATGAACTAATTATTGTTTAGACAGAATGACTTAGGTTGTCCTTATGCGAAATATTAGTATGAATAGAAATTTGATAATTATATAAGACGCCGTAAATGAAGGATAAAATAAGTGCTGATTTTGCAATTATATTTTTAAAAATTGAATAGGAGATCTATTATGAATACAATTAAGAAATTATTTTTAAGTTCTGTGATATGTATTTTATTATTCAGTACAGTAGGAACAGCGTATGCAGAACAAAATGGTCAAGTGAATTCATCATCTTTTATTGACGTTCCTAAAACCCACTGGGCATATAAAGAAATGATGTATATGGCTGAAAATAAGATTATAACAGGATACGGAAATGGATATTTCGGTGCTACGGATCCTATTATTCGCGAACATCTTGCTGCTTTCTTGTATCGATATTTAAAACCGCAAGATAGTACAAATAATCCATTTGTTGATATTGGTGACAGCAATTTTAAAAAGGAAATTTTGGCACTTACTGCACGGGGCATATTTAGCGTAAATGTAGAGAAACAATTCAATCCGAAAAATAATATGACTCGTGCTGAAATGGCTGCAGTGCTTGTCAGAACATTCGATTTAAAACCGCAAGGGAATTTTGACTTTACGGATATGAAAGGTCATTGGGCTAACGAATATGTCAAAATATTAGCTGGAAATAAAATCACAAATGGTACTGGTGATGGCAATTTTAATCCAAATGGACTTGTCACAAGAGAGCAATTTTCTATGTTCTTATATAGGACAATTATGGCAACAACAGGTATAAAAAACAATGAATCGGTTGGCTGGGTTGTAGATGGAGAAAAGAAATACTATTATGACAAACCAGGCGTGAAACATACTGGATTATTACGTTCAGGGGATGATACCTATCTCTTCGATAAAAATGGTAATCTAGCTTCAGGATGGAATACTGTAGCCGGAAAGGACTACTATTTTGATACGGTAAGTGGAGCTGCACAAAAAGGATGGTTCTCTCAAACTACCCATTGGTATTATGCAGACGATAACGGAGTGATTCAAAAAGGCGATGTAACCTACAAAGGGAAGAAATTCCAATTTGATAGAACAGGTAAAATGGTAAAAGGGTGGATAACAATCCAATCCCTCGACCAAAATATTTATAAATCCAGAACAGTTGTAAGGGGATTTGACCCTATAAAAGTTAGAAACGATGAAATTCTGGAAGTGGTAGGGGAAGACGGTCCTCTATGGTTTAAGGTGAACTACAATGGTCAAACATACGTTGTGCAAAAATTATTTGCAGTCGTGTTTGATCAATCCTTATCTAATAAAATAGATACGATTCGTCAAGATATTGTAGATTTAAAAACTTCTGCTGAATTAGTAAAGAAATATTCCGAACGCTTTAAAAAAGCAAAAGAAACTAAAAATGATGATGCAGTTATAGTTGAATCAAGTGAAATCGCGCAAAGTATCTCAGAATTACTAACAACACTAAAACAATCTGATTTAAAAAATACAGTGGATAAGATTTACGAAAAAGAAGCTGATCCAGCTGTAAGAGAAAAATATAATTCTACTATCGCAACTTTAGAGATGATGAATGAGGATTTTGGAAAAATCCATAAATTAATGCTACTAAAAGATAGTATTATGGTTCTAGATAAAGCGAATCAGGATTCAGGTAATATTATTCAACAAATACAAAATGGTAAAAATTTAGCACAACAAGATAAGATCAAGCTTCAAAATTATGCTAACGATATGACGGCGTATAAAAAGCAAATGGTAGAATGGTATGCAGATGCTTTAACTGCTGTAACTGAACTCACGATAGCGCTGGTTGACCAAACGAATTTATACTGGCTTACAATCAATGATACATTTGTTGAACCAGCAGAAAAATGGGTTGGCACCTTACCAAAAGGTGAAATTAGTAAATTAGCAGATGGTGTTCGGGACTACGGACAGCAAGTTACAGCTATGCATGAAGGGTTTAAAAGCAGATTACCTGAATATAAACAAATGGCTTCTGATTTACGTGTTGTAAATCAAAGTTTCCTTAAATTTGGTGATTCTGTACAGAAGGCTGGGGCATCACTTCATAAACAAGCCGTAATGGCTGATGGACTAATTAATAGTGTTTCAACGCATGTTGCAGAAGCTCAACAAGCATTTCCAACAATACATACAGACATTATGTCTGGTTTAGATGCTGCTAATAACATGATGGATTCTGCTAATAAGATTTCAGGCTACAAAATAGATACGTCTAATGTTGTTAAAAATGTTGGTAATATGGATGGGTTAACAACCCGCCTTAAAGATTTTGGTGTACCACCTGAAAAAATGAAAGAATATCTGGAAGAACAAAAGCGAACGAATGAATTAGGATCTATGGCGCTTGATTTTATTCCAGTTGTTGGACAAATTAAACAAGGTTTACAAATTTATAATGGAAGAGAATTTTTCACAGACAGAAAATATGAGCCGAATGATTATGTATGGGGAACTGTTTCTACAGTTGTAGGTGGCACTCCTAAAGTTATTGGTCGAGTATTTGGTAAATATGGAGAGTTAGAGCAAAAAGCGAAGGATTTAGGAAAAGTATCAAAGGTAACTGAAGAGATTGGATGGAGTATGCCAAGAGGTGGCGGCGTCATTGATGGGCGTAAGTATACTGAACATGCGCTTGAAAGAATGGCGCCTGATACAATTCAGGTTCGAGCAGAACTTACAAAGCGTGCACGTGAAAGAGCTGAAAGGAATGGTTACACATTCGGATCAAAAGAATACATGGAGGAATTAAAAAAAGTTGATCCACGTGGTGTAACACCAAGTGTAGTAGAAGAAACAATTAAGCATGCTACTAAAAAACCTGGAAATAAACCTGGTCTATGGCAATACGATGGGAAAGATGTTAGAGTCGTATTGAATGATAATGGCGATGTTGTATCCGTTGTACCTAATAAATCGTGAATATTATAAATAAAGTGGATTGAGCCCATTCACGTAAGGAGTTGTTAAATTGAATATACAATATGATGAATATGAATTATTAGAAATATTCGAGAGTGAACCAGAAGATTATTTTATTCCAGGTGCAGGTGCATATAGATATAATAAAATAGATAAATTAGGCTTTGAATTAGTAATGATTATGTGTTATTACGAGGAAACTGTTGAATTAAATTTGTATTATAAAAATAAACGCATCTTTGAAACCAAGATGCATTCGGCGAAACGAATCTATACCCGTAATGACTCATTATATGTCCAAGGTGGCGTAGAAAACAAAACAATCGAAGTAAAATTCAAGCCACATTTTACAGTTACAATAAATGAGTTTTAAAAACTTGAAATCAATGTTCGTAAATATTCTGAACATGCTTTAGAAAAAATGGATCCGGATACAATACAAGTTCGCGCTGAATTAGAGGCACATTCCAAAAGTAGAGGGATATACAGAAATTTGAAGAATTTGTTAATCCTAGAGGTATCACACCTTCTGTAGTAGATTTTCTGTGCCTTTCCATCGGAAAATCAAGACTGATATAAAAAATGAGTAGAAAAAACAAGGCTTTTACTTCGTGGATACCACTACAAAGTAAGAGCCTTGTTTCATTATATTTGTTCATACAGTTTTCCTTGTAGTCTTCTGTTTTCATCCTTCAATCGCTTATTCTTTATCAATTTTTCGAACAGGTTGCTCCCAGAAGTTTTTATACAAAATAACATCAAAAAATACGTCTTGAACAAGCGTTAAAAAAGAAACCTGAAGGGCAAGTATACCCTTTTGGAATCTTTTTAAGAGAAAATGATACAATGAAGATAATATTAGGAAATTATGGGGATGATTACGTTGCTTACTTTAATAAAATTTGTAGTTAGTTATGCTGCAAGTCTATTTGCTTTTATTTTTGGATGGTTCTTAATTTCATATATTTTTAATCCTAGCTTTATTCACCCGGACGTTTTACAGGGATTCATAAAAACTATCGTCACTTATGGTAGTATACCAGCTCTTATAGCTTGTCTAATTGGGGAAGTCTTATATAGGAAAATTAAACGATGTCGAGAGTTTCAATTTGGAATTCCTTTATTTATAGGACTAGTAGTTATCTATACACTTATACCATTTCTTTTTCTTTTTAATTTTTCTTTTTCATATTTCTTTGACTTCGTTGCACCTGTTATTATGGGTTCCTTAGCGTTTTATTTAGTACGTAGAAAAATATAATTTTCGTTTTGATCCATTATAATAGCTATCTCTAAATCACTAGTTTCAAAAAGCCTTCACGCAATGATGATTGCATGAAGGCTTTTGATGTTTTCTTATTTTTTTGTCTCGTTAACCCATGTAATAATGTCCTGGATGACGTATTCGGGAACGTTAGCAGGGATTTCATATTCACTAGGGAGGCTTAATTCCCCGTCACCCTCCGTGAAGAAATGATTCAATTTCGGGTATTTTTTGAACTGAACATTCCCGCGGTTTGAAAGTCCTTTCTGCCATTTTGTATATTCATCTTTTACTGTTACTTGATAATCACGTGCTCCTTGCAGAATGAGTAAAGGCTCTTTTCGTGATTTTGCTTCTTCAACTGGACGCCACCTAGAAACATCATACATAAAATGAGGTGACCCCAAATTGTAGCCAGCTGGAGGATGGTCAGGATTGAAAGCAGGATCCTGGATAAAAGCGACCTGTCTTTTTAATTCATCGATTACTTCCTTTGACTCCCCAAGGTATTGATACTGATCAATGGCAATGTCAGTCAAAGGGCGTGCAGGTGGTGCGAGTAAGATACTTCCTCGAACAAGTGAGGAAGGCGCTTTACTCAGTATACGCGGCATTGTGCCAGCTCCTTGGCTATGTCCAAGAATGAAAATATTATTTGGATCAATGCCTTCCTGCTGCGCTGCTGACTTTGCTGCATATATGGCATCATCTGTAGTATCACGGTCTAACGTAATGGGTTCTGCACTCATCTTTAATGCATGTTCTAAGGTACGTTTTTCATAGCGCAACACTGCAATTCCGTTGGATGAAAGGCCCACCGCAATGTCTCGTAAGATTTTTGTTCCCAAATAGGTAGCATCGCGATCATGGATGCCAGCACCATGCACAAGAACAACGACGGGTACCTTTTCACCACGCTGATGCTTCGGAACTGTTAATGTCGCTGGTAACGGATAGGTAGAATTTCCAATGACGATTTCACGTTCTTGATAGGAGTTAGGTTGATCATAGCTAGGATGGGGGATGGTAAAAGATTCCTCGGGTGGCCTTTCTCCAATTTCATCTACTTTCCCGCCAGGTGTGAATTTAAGGAGTAGTGGTATGGTAGTTCCTTCGGTAGCTGCTGGAATTTCTACCGTCTGATGGACCAAGTTTCGTTCTTTTATCACAGGGGTTCCCATGCTTTTTATCCCGCTCCAGCCACTTTGTGTCCACCAGTTTTGTAATGTGGTTGCTGTAAACTTGGATTGAAAAGCAGTAGACGTCAACTGTAGTGCCTCTGCATATTTACCTTGCTGGAGATATTCAAAAAATAATGATGTAAGCTCCGTTAAAGAGACTAGTTTCTTTTCAGCAGATTGTTCCTCGTGTGTATCTGCGTGAATAGTTGTGGTAAGCGGGAAAGATGAAACGCCTAAAGAAAAGAGTAGGGGAAAGGTAAGTATTGATCTTTGTATTTTCTTTTTTTTATTCATGTTTTAACCTCCAATATGTGATGGTAAAAAACAGGTATGGTAATTAGAATTCTGGTGCGAAAACTTCAAAATATTTGCAAGCAATCTCCAAAACTTGGACATACTCATATTATTATTCTAAAAAAACGTAGCTTTCTTCTCTTGTCACATGCATATTAATCCCAGAAATAATCTTTCTTCCTTCACTTTATATTTTGATTATACGAAACAAAGCTCTCGTTTTTCTTACTTGATACTTACAAATTCCTTAAGTAAAGGATATTTTAAAATCTTAGCTTGATGAATATGTAGCGGTACTCCTATGTTAAGAGATAGCTTAAGGACCGAGGATTATATTGTTTTTATAAAGGGTTGATGTTATGTTTGTTTTGTAACATATGGTGTTTTATGCATGTAGGAGGATTTATTGAAGAAATTATTAATATTGTTTTTATTAGCTACATTTTGTCTACAGATTACAGGATGTTCTAATAATATGGGTACACTAAGGGAGAAGTCTAAAACTTCAACAACTGTGAAGTCTAAACGCATCAATAAAGGGTGGTACAAACATATGTAATAGTTTGTATCACCCTTTGTTGATGTTAGAAGTCATAAAGAAAAGACACCCTAAGGTGCCTTCCTTCGACTTGAACCATCTTAATTTTAATAATATATTGGACTCCCATCCAATTATTATTTTACCATGTTAAGTTGTTTTATTCATTGAGAAATATAGTGTTAACCTATATTTAAAAGAATTATATCGATTTGAATCAACTAATAATTAGGGGGAAGCTGACATGCTCAGTCAATATTATACTATCCCCAGAACGGAAATTATGAGCAATATGTATATGAGTCACATATCAAAAAAAAGACACTCTCAAGAGTGCCTCTCCTTAGCAGCCGAATCCGCCGCCCCAACAGCTAGCGCCAACGATGATTAATAAGATGAAGAGCACAACAAGTAAGGCAAATCCGCCGCCGAAACCACAGCCTCCACCACAACTACCTCCATAGCCCATATTAACTCCTCCTTCCATAAAGACCATTTATTAATGGATTTAATTTAATTTATGTTTTTAAGGGTGAATGGAGCAGGTCCTTAAAAAAATAAAAGGATTTTGGAAGTTAAAAAGAGTTGACGATCTTATTTTTGTCACCGGAATTTTGTCTTCTACATATTGTATTTTATTCTGTGTATTGGGGGAAGGAGGATCTTATGGCTAATTCTGAGATGATTTTACGTTTACTTACGGATTTAAAGATTGAACAACAATTGTTGAAAGAACAGTTAGAGAAAATGCAAACAACTGTGACTATTCTTGAAGAAAAATCAGTGACGATTAAAGAAAAACCAGCGACTCTTAAAGAAAAAACAATGACTCCTGAAGAAAAACCATCTGTTACAAAGCAAAGAGCTTTTTCTGGACGCCCAACATCTTTTCGTGATTGGAGAGCAGCTAGTCAAAAAAATTAGGGAATGTTATGTGAAATGAAATGATAAAAAAAGTACAGTCTGCTGTAGAAAAGACTGTACTTTTTTATGTTAGTAGAGAATGTTAAGGGAGACGTATTTATTTTGCTTATTCCAATTCCACTTTTAATTGGAGATCTTTATCTAACTTATCATTATTAAATTTTAAAGTTAATCCTCGCGTGTTTTTCGGTACATCGAATACAATGTTTCCGTCCGAATGTTCATTAGGGTTAACAATACCAAATTTAAATGTAGAGGTATTTGCAGCTTTAAGTACGGATTGATGTTCATTGGAAATGTGATATTCTCTTCCAAATCCATCAATTAATTTAAAGTTGTTGATATCTAGTGTAATGGGTTCTTCTTTACGATTATAAACTGCGATGTCTAATACTTTAAAGACACCTTGTGCTTTAACTTCTCCAGTCCCTAGAACATCTAGTGACTCGGCAGATCCCATTGACATGTATACATCAGAGGAATCTACATTGGTAGGAAGTTCTTTTTGCGAATCCTTGTTGCTAAGTTTGTCATTCTCTGTTTTTTTAGAAGTCGCCTGCTCATTTTTCGCAGGCGCATCATGTGAACTGCACGCTGATACTCCAAACAAGAATGTGCTACATAATAATGGGGCTAATAACTTTTTGTTCATCGTTTCTTCCTTCCAAAATAGAAGCACTTTAATGAGTGCTATATATTTGTCTTTATATGTATTACATTTTATATCTTATTATATTAATTTTGGAAGGAAAAGGGAAAATATTGTACATTTCTCTGATTCGAGTTATTTATCCGTCTAAAAGTTGAAATTAAAATGAGCCCCATAAATGATAAACCATTCCACTAACAAAAAACACTAATCCTAAAAATAAAACAATTAAAGCAAGTATTCCATTTTTATTATGTTCCATAAAATTAGCTCCTTTTTCATTTACTTACATACAAAAAGCCTTTAGTCGTAATTATGGCTAAAGGCTTTGATCTTCATACTTTGTAGTTTATAAAAAAGTTGCACTGCTGTATTAATTTGGAATATGATTATTTAAAGAGAAGGTGATGAGTACATGCAGGACAAAAAACAATTCCCGCTTATATCTGGAAATCTCTCATTAGATTTAGTAAATACAGAGCTAGTTAGGCGTGGACAACGTTATGATTTATTAATAACAGATGAAGATGTATTAGAATGGTTACATGTAATAAAGGTTAATCTTCCTTTTTGGAATGAAAAAACACTTATAGGAATTCAGAAGCGAATGAATCAAGTTACATCTAGTATATTAGAAATAAGAGAAGTACTGAGAAAACAGTTTGAGGCAATTGCTGATCAGCAAAAAATTTCTAATGATTTTATTACGTATTTAGAAAAACAAATTGAGAAGGCACCATTTACATATAAAATCATTGAACAACAGCTAGTATCTATCCCGGTTGGAGAAATCGAGGATGTACTCGCATCGTTAATTGCATTTGATGCTTTAACGTTAATAGCAGAAAATAAGCTGATTTCCCTTAAAAGGTGTTCAAATCCTGACTGTGTTTTATTATTTATAGATAAGAGTGGGAAACGAAAATGGTGTTCTATGAAAATATGTGGGAACCGGAAAAAGGTAGCAAAATTTCAGGATCGAAAATTTGAGGAAGTTTAGAGAATCAACTTATAATAGTTGATTCTTTTTTTGCATTCTATAACTAACCTCTAAAATTAATATTTACAGGTTAGTTATTGCCGAGTTATAATGGTTGGTAAATAAAGGAGGAGAACGATGAATAATATAACAGCAACTAAGCAAAAAGACCCTCAACCAATAAGTGTACGATATTTTACAAAAATGAAAGGGAAAGGAAAAAGTCCATTACAAGTAAATGTAAAGGACTCTTTAACGGGACTACTAGGGGGATTTTTAACAATTCTTACCTTAACATATTTAACGAGCATAACCTCTACAGAATTATTAATGGCTCCATTTGGTGCGAGTTGTGTATTAGCGTTTGGAGTTTGGAATGCGCCATTATCTCAGCCGCGTAATATTATTGGAGGACATTTGATTTCAACTTTCATTGGTCTATCAATATATCATTTGTTTGGGAATGAATATTGGACAATTGCTTTAGCGGTGGGGATGGCAATAGCCGTTATGATGTTAACGAGAACGACGCACCCTCCGGCAGGCGCCGATCCGATTATCGTAATTTTAGGGGCAAATAGTTGGAGTTATTTAGTAACACCAGTTTTAATTGGCTCCGTTGTTATTGTAGTTATTGCTTTATTCATTAATAATATGAGTAGTAAAAGAAGTTATCCAACTTTTTGGATGTAGTTTGTGAAGTGAAAAATAATTTAAGTGAGTATTCTATTCTTACTATGTTTTATTTTTTATATAGTAAAAGCCTTAGTCGTAATTGCAGCTAATGGCTTGGGGCCTCATACTTTGTAGTTCATAAAGAAAAGACACTTTAAAGTGTCTTCTACAGATTTGAATTATTTAATTCATATAATTAATATTCGTTAGCATAAAACTCTTTTATTAATTTTATTTCATTTGTATCTGGATTAAACTTAAATATTTTAATTTGATTCGATTCGTCTTTGTATGCAAATGTATTCTCACCAACTTGGGTCATATTGCTGGTGTTTAAGATAGGATCGCTACCGTGATCAGTAATTTCCACAGTTTTCTCACGATCCCAGAATGCAATGACAATAATCAAAATGATAAGACATACCCGTATAAAACGTAATTCTCTTGCAACAGGATGTTCCATCTGTTAGTCTCCTTTACTGTTTGATAGAGTTTGTTTATAAAAGAGATAATTGCAATGAATATAAATAAAAAAGACACCGTAAAGTGTCTTTTTTATTTTAGTTATGCGCATTACTTAATAAGACGCTAGTTCCTCAGTCTGGCTATGAGTAACTATGTAGGGTAATTCCATTATAACATTTTAACCAGTAATGGGTCTATATGGAATTTAATTGATTTTCTTTTTGATTATTCAGAATGAGTTACCGAGTATTTGGATGAAGGAAGCAGTGAGACAGAAGCGACTTAACTTGTTTTAGAAGAGTGTCTTCTTTTTTGTATCATTGTGAGTAAAGTGTAGCGTTATATTTCTCTTTACACGAACATAACGGTATACTATAGTTAAGTTAAGTGAACTTAACTATTAAACAAAACGAAATAAAAGCATGGAGGAATAACGCTATGACTAGAACGTATAAAGAAGTAATTAATGAAATGAACCGAGCTTATAATGAATTCTACATTTTACTATTCCAGGAGTTAAAAGATGAGTTCGGTCTTACAGGACAGCAAGAGAGCATGCTATTTCATATTAATTTAAATGAAAACACGACAGCAAATCACATTGCGACTACCTTTAATGTATCCAAAAGTGCCGTTAGCCAAGTTTTATCTAAATTGGAGAAACAGAAGATGATTTCAAAACAAGTAAACCCTAATAATAAACGGGAGTATTTTCTTACACTTGGTCCAAACGGTAGTAAGTATATAGAGCGGTTGTCTGAGTTAGATGATGTATTAATTGAGAAATATTTTTCTAAAATCGATATAAATGCCCTTGAGCAAATGACCGAGACGTTAACGAGAATAAATAAAGTGATATTGGAAGAAAAACAGAAGGATCTTAATTGTAATGAGTAAGAACGTAGATGAAGCAATTAGTAGAAAGGAGGAGAAGCGTGTTATGAGTTACATACCAAATATGATTACGATAGCAAATTTTGTATGTGGACTTTTAGCTATTTACGCTGTTTTCGTTCACGATATTTATTTGGGAGCAGTTTTTATTATTACGGGTATGTTGTTTGACTTTTTAGATGGTATGGTCGCTCGGAAACTTGATTCTGTTTCGGAAATTGGTGGAGAGTTGGACTCATTTGCGGATTTAGTTACTTTTGGTGTGGCACCGTCTATTCTTGCATATAGTGTCGCGTTAAAAGATTTGCAGTCTATCGGGATGATATGTGCGCTTGCTTATAGTATTTGCGGAATGCTTCGGCTTGCGAGATTTAACACGCAGCAAAGCAAACTCCCAACCTTTATCGGCATGCCCATTCCATTCGCGGCAATGTGTCTCCTCATTTTATGTTTTTTAAAGAATCCAGTTTCCGTGGCGTTTGGTACATGTGTACTCGCGTATTTAATGGTGAGTAAAATCAAATTCCCTCATTTTAAAAAAGATATAGCTGAAAGCTTGAAGCCTGGGAGATTGGATTGATGATACGGAATTACAATGAGAAAGATAAAGGAGAATAACATGATTCGTATGGCATTAAGATCGTTCAACATACAAATGTATTGTTTGCTAGGCGTAATGTTATTGGGATGGCTTGTGACACCTTTTTCAGCCCAGTTTGTAGGGATAAGCATTGGCCTTTTGGTGAGTATGTACTGCGCCTGGATTTTAGGAAGACGTATTGAAAAGTTCGGAGATAGCATTGTAAAAAAAGAAAAAGCACCGATGCTCGGAATGATGAACCGGTTCGCAGCCGCAATTCTCGGCGCAATTATTATGTATGAAATTGAACACCATGAATTCATGTGGACATTTGCTGCTGGAATTATGAGTGGGTATTTCTTGGTTATTATTAATTTGGGGTATTACAGTATGAGGGATGAGAAGGAGTAAAGTGAAAACTAAGTTTAAGCATACTGTTGCCTAACAACGAATAGCGGATTAGTAATTAGAGTAATAATAAAAACTAACATAAAATTTAAGAAAAATTTTATATTTACCCCACTTTTTATTTTAAAAGTTTTTCCTATCCTATAAACAAGTTACATCAAGGAGGAGACTGAAAATGAAGAAGTGGGGATTTTTTATTTTTAATATATTCCCTATATTCGAAGACAAAGTAGAAGATTAAATATATGAACAAAGTACCGATTCTTAAACTATGTTCTAAATAATAGATGAAAATGTAAAGTTAGGGGATTCCACATGCATACAGGAGTTTTGGTGAGTTATTTGTATACTTATTTTTTTACTATTATGTTTTGTGTTGTGTTTCAAATTGAATTTTATTTTAAAGCGAAAAGAACTATATCTATTCTGCATTTTTTGTGGGTGTATGTTTTTCTGTTCTATCTTTCGCTAGTGTATAAGGTGACGCAAATCGCGACTGTATGGGATATAAGTAGATATGAAACGTGGATTCGTGTAAATCAAATCAACTTGACTCTATTTGATACGGCAGGTAGTACGACGTATCTTTTAAATATTGTACTGTTTATGCCATTAGGTTTTTTATTACCGACTATTTGGCCGCAGTTTAGAAAAATGAAAAACACCGTATGTGCAGGATTCTTTTTTTCACTGGCAATTGAGTTAAATCAATTACTAAATAATAGAATTACAGATATTGATGATGTATTTACGAACACCCTCGGGGCGATTATTGGGTATTTATTATATAAAGCATTATTTAAAATGATATATAAAAGAGAGGAAAAAAAGCTGGATACAAACTCTTCTCTAGTTATAAAATACGAGGCTATTTTTTGTTTAGTGTGTTCATTTGTAGGGGCGATGTTAATTTATCATCCAGCTTTATTTGGAAGACCTGTAATCATTCAGTGAGGTAATTACGAATTTCTTTTGAACGCTCGAGCGATATTTCAATTTGCAAAAAGCCTTTAACTTGTTATAGTTAAAGGCTTTTATCATCATAATTTTTACTTACCAATTACCCACTCTAACATCCGCCTTCAACCACTTCACCCAATCCAAATCCTCTACCTTAAGCAAACTAAGCGAAACACCCTTCATATCTAAAGAAGTTAACAGTGTACCAACCTTTACGAATGCCACTTGCAATCCTTCAAGTTCACACAAACGGCGAATGTCGTTTGCGAAAATGTATTGTTCCATTAATGGAGTTGCGCCGAGTCCATTAATGAGGATAGCGAAGTTGTCTCCTTTTCTCCAGCGATAAATGCTTTTTAGTTTGTTCATTAGTTCGATCGCTAATATTTCAGAAGAGGATAGTGCTTCTTTACGGTAACCTTTTTCGCCATGGATGCCGACGCCATAAAACACTTCATCGTCATTTAATGTGAATGAAGCTTTTCCTTTTACTGGATCGTTGGCAGGGGAAAGGGCAACTCCTAATGTGTGTAAGTTTTCAGTGATAGAGCGGCCAAGTGTTGTTAGTTCTTCTAGAGAATGGCCTTCAAGAGCGGCCACACCAAGTATTTTTTGAACGAAAACGGTGCCAGCTACGCCGCGTCTTCTTTTATTAAAAGAAGCATCATCTTCAATTGAAACGTCGTCATTTACGATAATATGGTCAATTTTTCTTCCTTCTTCTTTAGCGATCTGCTCAGCCGCAAGAAAGTTCTCAACGTCATCTTTAAAGTTTTTAATGATGAATAGTATACTTTTATCTTTTGGCATAAGGCGAGTTGCCGCTACAATTTGTTCCACTGTAGGCGGAGTGAAGATGCTTCCGTTTACTGCCGCTGTAAGCATTCCTTTTCTTACATAGCCAATATCAGCGGGTTCATGGCCGCTACCACCGCCGCTTATTATAGTGACGTCTTGCTCCAGTTTTTCGATATTTTTTACATAAATGATGTTATTTGTTTCGTCGTAATTTACTTTGTCGTTATGTTCAAAATAAAAGCCGTGCAGCATATCTTGAACGATATTTTGTACATCATTCATAATCTTTTTCATTGCTTTTGCCACCCTTTAATTACTTTGCTGATTGCTCCAGTAATAGTAGTAATTGATTGTTTATCATATTTTTCATAAGAGAAGACATAATGGAAGAATCTACTTCGCACTTACTTTCAATCCAATCTTTTATCGTTCCAACGAAGCCGTGACTATAAAAGGAGGCAATCGTATTTTTTGTCTCATCAGAAAGGCTGAATCCACAGCTCACAGATACTTCATCGATAATCTTCATATATAAGTTTTTCGTATGCTCAAATAAATAGTGATTAAACGAGTTTTGCTCAATGACTTTAAAAGCATTTCGGTAAAATTTTTGATTTTCATAAAAGTAATCAAATAATAAATCGAAAATGTTTTCCCACGTTTCATAATCGAGAAAGTCGATAATGTTTTCCTTCGTTTCTTCTCTATAAATCCAGCTTAATAGTTCAAATTTATCTTTAAAATGATAATAAAAAGTTTGCCTACGCATTTGACAGTGTAACATAATATCGCTCACTGATATTTTATGAAACGACTCTGTTTCCATTAAATACTTCAATGAGTTCGCGATTATCTTTTTAGAAATTATAGAAGAGGTCATCTGAATCATCCCTAGAATGTTATTAATATGAAAATCCTATCTATAAATGAGAGCGGTGTCTTTAGACAGATTGTCCATTTTGTCCGTTTACTATAAAACGCTTTCATTTTAACATGGTTAGTAAGAAGAAGATTTCAAATATATCACAATATATTAAAGGAATTGAGGGAGAACTACAATGAAAAAGATTATAAACAAACCAGAAACATTAGTAATGGAAATGTGCAACGGAATGGTTATGGCTCATCCAGAGCTTGAGCTTTTGAAAAAATATAAAGTGATTAAGAAGAAAGAAATGAACGAAAATAAAGTAACGTTAATTAGTGGAGGCGGTAGTGGTCACGAGCCGGCACATGCAGGATTAGTCGGAAAAGGAATGTTAGATGCGGCAGTGTGCGGAGATGTGTTTGCGTCACCTTCACAAATTCAGGTATACCAAGCGATTAAAGAGACAGCTAGTAAAAAAGGTACGTTATTAATTATTAAAAATTATAGCGGCGATATTATGAATTTCAAAAACGGTGCGCATTTAGCGACGGAAGATGGAATTGAAGTCGACTACGTAAAGGTGGACGATGATATTGCGGTAGAAGATAGCCTGTACACAGTAGGACGCCGCGGCGTTGCGGGAGTTATTTTAGTTCATAAAATTGCCGGCGCAGCAGCGGAAGCAGGTATGGATTTAGGAGCGGTGAAAGCTGTAGCAGAAAAAGCAGCGGCTAACGTGCGCACAATCGGTTTAGCGTTAACGTCTTGTACAGTTCCAGCGAGCGGATCACCTACTTTCACACTTGCGGAAGATGAAATGGAATACGGTGTAGGTATTCACGGCGAGCCAGGAATTAAGCGTGAAAAAATGCTGTCAGCAGATGAACTAGCGAACCGTATGACAAATGACCTTGTAAAAGATTTAGGAGTAAAAGATGGCGAGGAAATCGCAATTCTAGTTAACGGTTTTGGCGGAACACCACTGCAAGAACTTTACTTATTTAACAACGCAGTTACGAGAGAACTAGCTGCAAGAAACATTAAAATTAATAGAGTATTCGTCGGTAACTATATGACAAGTATTGATATGGCTGGTATGTCTTTAACGGTAATGAAGTTAGATGAAGAGCTAAAAACATTACTATCAAAAGAATGTAATACACCAGCGTTTAAAGTAGACGGTCCAGTTGAAAGTGTAGAGTACGTAAATGTACTTGAAGAGACAGAAGAGAAGGAAGTTTCATTTGAACTAGAAACTGCGGAAGAGCACGCTGTTATTAAAGATAATGTTATTACATTAAACAACATGATTTATCTCGTTGATAAAATGAGCGATATTATTATTAAAAATGAAGTACCGTTCTGTGAGCTAGATACGCATGCTGGTGATGGCGACTTCGGAATGAGTGTGGCAAAAGGATTTAAGCAATTAAAACGTGAGTGGCACTCTATTGTAGAACAAGAAAACGTAACAATCGGATCATTCCTTGACGGCTGTTCGATGATTATTATGGAACATTGCGGCGGCGCATCTGGTCCAATTTGGGGCGGTGCATTCCGCGCAGCTAGTAAAGCAGCAGCCGAGAAGCGTGAGTTAACAGTGAAAGAATTCGCTGAAATGCTGCAAGCAGCATTGCAAGGCATCCAATCGATCGGTGAAAGATCATTCGGCAGAGGAGCAGTAGTTGGTGACAAAACACTTGTTGACGCACTTGCTCCATGTGTAGATTCTTGGTTAGATAGCGCCTCAAACGAAGTAGACGTAAAAACTGCCTTTGAAAAAGGAGCAGAAGCAGCGGTCAAAGGAGCAGAGTACACGAAAGAAATCGTAGCTCGCATGGGCCGCGCTGGTACAGTTGGCGAAAGAAGCTTAGGATATCCAGATGCAGGTGCACATGCACTTGGGGTTATCTTTACGGAGATTGCGGGTAGTTTGAAATAGGAATTGGAAAGTCCCTCTGCCTTAAGGTGGAGGGATTTTTATATAGTTGATATGTAGAAGACTTCTTTCGGTTCTTTCTCAGTAAAATATGAGTTTGTTACTATTTTTGATAAAATCTTATTTCAAAAATACAACTAATATTTCTCAACATTAATATATTGAAAATAGTTAGAATATTTAAGATAATCATTTGTGAAGAAGTAAATTATAAAAAAAGGGGGAATTTATTTTGTTACGTCGTTTATCTATTTGTACAGTACTAACAGCTTTTATATTTACTTTATTTACATTTAACGGCTCTGCTTTCGCGGCTACGAATGCTACTGAAAATCAAAATGTAGTAGCAGCTTGTGCAAAGGGAGGTACGGTAGGTGTATATGGTGCAAAGATGCGCAGTGGTTATACTGTCGATTCACCTGTCTTACATACATTTAATGATGGTACGAAAATTACTGGAACATGGGTAACTGGTGAATATGTTCAAGGTCATTACAGTAATTCTAAACAGTGGTTAAAAGTTACATATAAAGGGATGACAGGTTATGTATCCCATACAACATTATATAACGTTTGCTCATAAAACTATGTACCATAATAGCTTTGGATATATTGAGCTAATCTCTTCTCGAGATTAGTTCTTTTTTATCTCTTAGTTTTTAATGGGGCATTTTTGAAAAAGACCAACGATTCATTAAATCGATGGTCTTACGTTTATATAGTATTCATTTGTATATATATTAAATTTTTCATTGTTTTTTGCTTATTTTAGACTTAGTTTGTTTGTGATTGCAGCTTATCAATTTTCCAGTATGTTTGTAGAGGGTCTAAAGAGCTTTCAATATAAAACATATATTCATCTGCGGTACGTGGTACTTCAAAAGCTATTTTCAATTCTACCGTTTCATTTGGTTTAACTTGTATATCAGAAGGGTTTTGATCAAGCACCTTTCCTTTATAAATCTTTCCATCTTTTTCATCTTTTAAGTTATATTTTAATTCTGATAGTCCAATCGTTTGACCTCGTACATTTTTTACAGAGACATTAACAATGACGGAATCGTTGCTAGCATTTAAATAGGCACTTTGAACAGCGGTCAAGTAATAGCCTCCCTTAACACTCTCACCAACTAATAAAATACCTTGTTCCAAGCGGCTCATATCTTCTTTTTCTTCAAAATTTATTAATTCTTCATTTTCATTTTTTGCGGTTGGTTCTTCTATTGGACCATTTTCAACGGCACTATCTGTTTTATCTTGTGTGCAAGCAGCCGTAACACTGACTAATACTAGAATGAAAGTAAGTAATATAGATAATTTTCTCATAAAATTTATCTGTCTCCTTAAGTTTCTCAATTTTGTGCAGCTATACATATAAGATTAACATAATGTCTCATTATTGGCTCAAAATAGGGGGTCTTTTAGACAACTTATTCTTTTTACTTTTAATATACATTTGATTGGTTCTCGCGATATTTGTTAATCTTTTAAAACATTGGCTTAGTAATACCAAGGGTTATTATAAATATATTAATTACATAATTTGTCCATATCAAAATGAACGTTTTTTGCATCTAATATATTGTAAATATATTTTATTTTGAAAGGATGTGATTATATGGCTCATAAATCTACTGGAGTGTTTCGAGTTCCAGTCTCTGAAAATGGGATTATTCCAACTGCTCTCAACATTATGTTAAACAATGATTCACGTTGCCATACTAGTAATGTAACGGTAACTGTTAAGAGAAGTCGAAACACCTTTTTCCCAACTCAAAATGAATTAGTTGAAATCTCTCGTACTTTTGTTTCTTTAGAACCAAACAGAACAACTAAGATTGTGTTGTTTACTCCAGAATTCCAAGTAGAAGATTTCCTTGATGTCATCATTAGTGGAAATAGAGAGGATGTTAAGGATGTTCTTGTATATTCTTTCTTAGCAGATTCAGTAGGTCATAATCTGCCATCTACTGTTTTCAGAAATGCAGAATACACTTTTTCTTGCTGACACTGTAATGATGTATTCTTTACTGTCGTATATCTGAATTGAAATGTTACAAGTAGCACTTCACGGCATACAATCTATCGGTGAAAGATTGTTCGGCAGAGGAGCGGTAGTTGGCGAAAGAAGTTTAGGATATCCAGATGCAGGTGCACATATGTTTTGGGTTATCTTTACGGAAATTTGAAGATCCCTTCTACCTTAAGGTGAAGGGTTTTTTTTTATGTTTTTTTGATATATATTGCTAAATATGTTCCCATAATTCATTCTATTGTATGGAGAATAATGTCATCTACATCAAAAAAACGGCTTATAAAAGGAACTAGTATTTGAGGTGGATTTATTAACGAATTTTATATATAGCATGAATGAAAATGGGATAAATAAAACAATGTTTCCTATTATGTTTTTAAGAATTAATTGAGCAGGTCCTTGTAAAAATAAAAAAAAGACACCTAAAGGTGCCTTTCGCCGACTTAAATTAATTTTAATATTATCGATCTAAGTTTAAAAGCTATAAGAATTTTTTCTGTAGGATTTGTAAGTAGTTTTTATGAAATTATGAGTGTTTTTTATTTTGTATTTCAATAAGTTCATCTGGTATCACTTTTGTATAATATTCTTTTTCTGTTAGTTCAAATATAAATAATGCTTTTTTCCAGTTATAAATAACATCTTCTACATTATGTTGTTTCATTTTTAATAAACACTGACCTTTTAAATAGAATAGTTCACCTAGTAGGTATAAAGTATGTAGATTAATTGCTAATTTGATACCCTTATCAATGTACTTTATTGCCTCTTCATATTGATATGTGAAGTCGAAACATTTTGCTAAATTTAACATGAGTTTTAATTTAATTTCTTTATCTCTAGGAAAATCTAATTTATTAAAATTAGTTAAACATCTTTTGAATATATTAATACTTTTTTCATATTCTTTATTTTCTGCATAAAATATAGCCATTGTTTGCATAATATCTATTTCTCTTTCTGATAAAAAATCAGAATTAGTTAAAGTCAGTTTTAATGCATGATTTAAAAAATCTAAAGCAGTTTTTATTGATTTATCCACCATAAATACAGCAATTGCTTCATGCCACATTAGAAATTGTTTCTCATCTTTTGTTTGAAAATTATTTAAGTTTTTCTCTTTTTTTACTATTTCATAAAGTTCTTTATATTGTTTTTGCTTTAAGCAATCTTTTATTACGTATTTTACATTTTCTACATATTTTAATCTTTTGTTTTGAGTTAGTGCAAATATATTATTTGGGTCAATACCAAGTCTTTCTGATAATTGATATAACAATATACTAGATGGATAAATCATACCTTTTTCAATCTTGCTAATTTGACTTTGTGAACATATTCCATGACATAATTCGGATTGTGATATATTTTTTTTGATTCTAAGTTCTTTAATGGTAATACCCAAATCGTTAAATTCCATTTTTCCACCTACTATTTAGCACTTTATTAAAATAAGAACATTCTCTAACCTTAATGTAATGTAAAATTAATATAGTTGCAATTATTGTTTTAAAGGGCTTATCGTTTCTATAAGATGGTGAGATTTTTTTATGTACAAAAAAGACACCCTAAGGTGCCTTCCGCCGACTTGAACCACTTTCATTTAATATAAACCTAGCTGTATTTTCACATGCCTTTCCAATTCCTCTATTTTCCATTTGATAAAATGAAATTCCAATATTACCAATAATTAAATAAATATTTCTACATATTCAAGATATTTACATAAATTATAAAAGTGATACATTTAAGTTGTAATCTATAAAAACTATTAAAGGGGGATTTATTATGTTCAAGAAATTAGTAGTAGGAGCGTTAGCAACAGGTATTGCATTAACAGGAGGAATTGGTGCAGCTTCAGCTGATACACAAAAAGCTGTGAGCTCTCCGAAGCAAGCCACATGCTCAATTCCTTATGAGTATTCTAATGGTAAATTCAAAAGAACTCTTTATTACTCAAATGGAGTATATGCTAATAGTTTTAATGAAAATGTTTGTGGCGGGACGATTACGTGGTACTTAAAACATGTTCAAAATGGAGTTGCTTTTTACGAAGGTAATTTAAAATAGTAGATTTTTTGAACCTCATTTATTGAGGTTCTTTTATTTGTAGTTTTTAAACCGATTCTCTATAAAAAAGACACCCTAAGGTGCCTTCTTGCGATTTGCTCCATTGTAATATGGTATTGGATGCCAGTCCAATTATTATTTTACCACCTTAAGTAGTTTCGGTTATTGAGAAAAAATACAACTCATTGTTTGAATGCAAAAAGCCCTAGGGGGACTAGGACTTTTTGCTAGAATGAATAAGATTTAAAAAAGGACTTATATAACGTAACATATGAATGTTTCGTAAATGTATCAAAAAAGTGAACAAAATAGTTATTTTAAATAAAAAAAGCTCCGCGATAAAAGCTGCGGAGCTTCATAAGGTCGAGTTATGTCGTACTCACAAGGGATTTTAACATGGATGTTGTGGTAAAAATACTGGTAAATTTATCCTATAACCCCGCTGATTAGAGTTTCACTTCATTCGAAGGAATTCATGTTTTATAAATTAGATTATGATAGTTGATATTCTCCATATTGACCAGAAAAGAACTAAAAATTCTAGTGAAATTCCAAGTGTTCGTTTCCTAGTTTTTTGAAATTCTTTTATTAAATAGCCAACAGCACTAATTGCTATAAGAATGAAAAGAATAAGTTCGAGTGTAACTGGCATTTTATCTACCCCTAATACATTAATTTATTATATAAAGATTATAAGATATTTTTGTGACTAGTAGTGAAAAATTTAATAAAACTATCTCTAAATAGTTATTTTAAAAAGAAGAGAAACTAGCAAAAATTAGATACTTTTGTATAAGAAAGGAATAGATTAATAATTTAATATAAAAAATACAAGATATGCAATATTGCATATCTTGTATTTCATATTACATTGAACCCAATTATGCCTTGAATAGAGAGGGTTTAAAAGAAATATAATAATCTAAATTGTTTACCAATTAATATGGTAAATTATAGATAAATAAAGAAATTTATGTTAATGTACTTATGGTAATATACTGTTAAAAAAAGGAAGAGGTGAAAAGTTTATATGTTTAAAAAAGGCGTATCATTGCTATTAATTTTCATTTTATCTATTTCTACATTTAGTATAGTAACTCACGCTGCTAGTAGTTCAGAATATGTGAATCAATCATTCTATGGGTATAAGGAGCCATCTTTTAATTCAGTTAAAACAAATGGCGGATCAGAGTATGGTGCTCAAAATGTAGGAGTCGTGGAAAAAAGAGATAATGGTTGGTGGAAGATTGAAACATGGGAAGGTCCAGTTTGGATTAACTTAAATGGGGAAGAACGTGTCATGGGAGATTTCTATGCATATGATGAACCTTCTTTCTCATCAAAGGTTGCGAATGCTGGAGCGAAGTACGGGCGACAAACATTTAGAATAGTAGATGGAACAACAGATGGTTGGCTAAAATTTAAGACGTGGGAAGGCGACAAGTGGATGAATCCTACGGCTGAACAAATTACTGTCAACAAAACAATCTATGCGTATAATGAACCTTCATTTAATGCACAGAAAGCAAATTATGAAGCACCATTTAACCCGCAAAATTGGGGAGTAGTAGAAAAAAAAGAAAATGGCTGGATGAAAGTAAGTACTTATGAAGGTTATAAGTGGATCAATCCAGATGGAGAAGAAAGGTTCATAAACAAATCATTCTATGCGTATAACGAAGCTTCATTTAATGCAGCTAAAGCAAACGCTGGAGCATTATATAGTCCACAAAATTTTAGAGTTGTGGATGGAACACCTAGTGGATGGTTGAAGGTTAAAACATGGGAAGGCGAGAAATGGCTGAATCTAGATGGAGAAGAAAGATTCATAAACAAATCATTCTATGCGTATAACGAGCCTTCATTTAGCTCAGGCAAAGCAAACGCTGGAGCATTATATAGTCCGCAGAATTTTAGAGTTGTAGATGGGACAACTAGTGGGTGGTTGAAGATTAAAACATGGGAAGGCGACAAGTGGCTGAATTTAAATGCGGAAGATACAGGCGTAGAATTCTACGTGGAAGCTACTGCATATAGTGTAGAAGGTAGTCCACCAAATGAAAGGATTACGGCGTCTGGAATAGACATAGGAAAAAATCCTAACATCAAGTTAATTGCAGTTGATCCTAAAGTTATTAAACTAGGAACGAAAGTTTGGGTTGAAGGATACGGTGATGCAATTGCTGGAGATACAGGTGGGGCTATTAAAGGCAATAAAATTGATGTTCTGTTTCCTACAGAAAAGCAAGCACGTGAATGGGGACGTAAAAAAGTGAGAATTAAAATAATGAAATAGGATATATCTATTCTTTGCTTCGAAAATTATATATTAGACAAAATAAAAGGGAGGATATTTTTATGTTTAAGAAAAGTATAGGAATCTTATTGTTTTTTATTCTATCTATCTCGACATTCAGTATGGTAACTCACGCTGCTAATAGTTCAGAATACGTGAATCAATCATTCTATGGGTATAAAGAACCATCTTTTAATTCAGCTAAAACAAATGGCGGATCAGAGTATGGTGCTCAAAATGTAGGAGTCATGGAAAAAAGAGATAATGGCTGGTGGAAGATTGAAACATGGGAAGGTCCAGTTTGGATTAACTTGAATGGGGAAGAACGTGTCATGGGAGATTTCTATGCATATGATGAACCTTCTCTCTCATCAAAGGTTGCGAATGCTGGAGCGAAGTACGGGCGACAAACATTTAGAATAGTAGATGGAACAACAGATGGTTGGCTTAAATTTAAGACGTGGGAAGGCGAAAAATGGATGAATCCTGCGGCTGAACAAATTACCGTCAACAAAACGATTTATGCATATAATGAGCCTTCATTTAATGCACAGAAAGCAAATTATGGAGCACCATTTAACCCACAAAATTGGGGAGTAGTAGAAAAAAAAGAAAATGGCTGGATGAAGGTAAGTACTTATGAAGGTTATAAGTGGATCAATCCAGATGGAGAAGAAAGATTCATAAACAAAGCATTCTATGCGTATAACGAAGCTTCATTTAATGCAGGAAAAGCAAACGCTGGAGCATTATATAATCCGCAGAATTTTAGAGTTGTGGATGGGACACCTAATGGATGGTTAAAGGTTAAAACATGGGAAGGCGAGAAATGGCTGAATCTAGATGGAGAAGAAAGGTTCATAGAAAAAGCATTCTATGCGTATAACGAGCCTTCATTTAGTTCAGGCAAAGCAAACGCTGGAGCATTATATAGTCCGCAGAATTTTAGAGTAATAGATGGGACAACTAGTGGATGGTTGAAGATTAAAACATGGGAAGGCGACAAGTGGATGAACCTAAACCAAACAGATTCTGGTTCTTCTGGAGTAATTGATTTAGCTTTAAAACAACTTGGAAAGCCGTATGTTGAAGCTGGGACAGGACCAAATGGATTTGATTGTAGTGGCTTTATTTATTACGTATTTAAAAATAATGGATATAACATTGTGAGAACAAGTGTTGCAGGATACTGGGGAATGGTTACAAAAATAAGTGATCCTCAACCAGGAGATTTAGTATTCTTACAGAATACATATAAAGCGGGTCCTTCTCATTTAGGAATATATTTAGGGAATGGTGAATATATTCATGCTGCTGACGAAACAACAGGTGTAATTAAAAGTAAGATAAATAGTTCATACACTCAAAAGCACTTCTTGGGGTATGCTAGATTTTCAAAATAATTAAATTGGATTTAATAAAAAGACAGCTATCTATGGATAGCTGTCTTTTTATTATTTGTGTTGACTTGACTACTTATATATATTCACAAGCAAAACAACATAATATTAATACGGAAAAATATATTAATATGAATTTTTGCATATTTTAAAATTCAATATATCCCTCAAAAACTTTTAATTGTATAATATATTTTGTCATATTTTTAGATTTTTCGACATAAACCAACAAAAATAGAGAGCGTATTGGGAGAAGACATTATGTATACAAAACTATTAAAATCAATTACATCATTATCACTGATTGGTGGTGCGTTGTTATATACAAATGGCAGCGATGTAAAAGCTGCTGAAGTGGGTGTTTTTTCTGATGTGCCGACATCACATTGGTCATATCCTGCGATTAAAGATTTAGCGAGTAAGAATATTATTTCCGGTTATGGAAATGGGATATTTGGTTTTGGAGATGTTGCGACAAGGGAGCAAGTTGCGGCTTTAATTTATCGAGTGTTAGTACCAAATAAACAAGGCGGTTCGTTTAGTAATGGTGGAACTCGTTACGTATTAAAGGATGGATCTACGTTTAAAAATCCTTACGGTGATATTAATCAAAGTTCTACAATGTTCCCAGAAGAGGTGTTAACTTTAACGAATTTAGGAGTTTTTAAAGGTGATGAAAATGGCCAATTTAGACCGAAAGCTTCTGTGAGTCGTGCGGAAATGGCACAAATTCTTACAAATGCTTTCCATCTTGCGGCAAAACAAAAACATACCTTTAAGGATGTTCCAAATCCATTTTGGGCAGAAAATGCAATTAGTGCGGTGCAGTCAAATGGAATCGCAGATGGCACAGGGAACGGGAATTTTGAACCGTATGGCACAGTAACACGTGAACAGTATGCGCAGTTTTTATATAAAACTTTGAAATATAAAAATGCCGATGTGAAAGATACAGGAGATGCTGCATTATTAACAGCGTTTAAAGAGGAAGTACAAAAGCGTATTAATACATACGAGACAAATATTACCCTTCCATATAAAACGAAAAACAATAATACAAACGAAGTGATGAATACACTTTTTAACGCATATAAAGAAGTTGCAAGTAAAAATGAGTATACAAATAATAATAGATCGAATGTTTCATATGGACTTTCTGGATCACCTGGAAATTATACATTTACGCTTAAGATTACATATCGTGAAACGAAAGAACAGACGGAATATGTCATGAAACAAGCGAAAGCAATCGTTTCTTCTATTACTCAAGTTGGAATGGACGATCACGAAAAAGTGAAGGCGATTCATGATTACGTAGTAAAACATGTTTCTTATGATACGTCTTATAAAGCTTACACAGCATATGAAGCACTTGTAAATCGTTCTGCGGTTTGCCAAGGTTACGCACTATTAACGTATCAATTATTAAAAGAAGCAGGAATTGAAAATCATTTCGTGACAGGAACTGGGGACGGACAACCTCATGCTTGGAATTTAGTGAAAATCGAAAACAAATGGTATCATCTTGATACAACATTTGATGATCCGGTTCCAGATGAGCAGGGCCGCGTAACGTATTCGTATTTCAATTTATCAGATGAACAAATCGCAAGAAATCATGAGTGGAACCGCGGAGACTACCCGCAAGCTACAACGAATTATTATAGTACACTGACAAACAAAATTGCGGCAGGTAGTACGAAAACGCCTGCATATCAACAAATATTAAAAGATACAAAGTTAAACTATTTAGGAAATGAATATATCGCAAATAACTATACCGAATTAAAAAATAAAATGCAGCAACGCTATAGTGCAAAACCAGAGAAAATTGAAGTGCTATACAAGCAATCAATGAATGGTGCACTGCAAGATGTGAAAAAGGCAATTGGTGAAATCGATTATCCGCAAGGGGCAAATAGAGTTTCTTATAAAGCGGAGCCTTACAATGCGAAAGAAGGGTATTCTTTAGTGACGATTACGTTTACGTATTAAGAATGAGAAAAAGCATCTGTTTCAGATGCTTTTTTTTATTGTATTGATTCGACAAAATATGACAGGGGAAAGCGAATTGGTCTGTTATGATAATTTTTGAAATTTTACATTTTGGAGGATTAATCATGAACAAAAAGAAGATTTTCGGTGCGTTAATAGGAATTGTAGCCTTATTTGTAATTATTAATGTAGTTGTTATGAAAGAGAAAACGACATCAACTAGTGAAAAAATGTACTCTGAGAAAGAATATAATAAATTAGTAGATGAACATTTTGAAGAAACGCAAAAGTTGAAAAGTGATATGAGTGTGTTAGAAACTGAAAAAAAATCTCTTGATGAGCAAGTGAAGAAGTTAAAAGATGAGTTAGCGAAAAAAGAGCAACAAGTAGCGCAGCAGCCGGTTCAACAAGAACAACCAAAGCAGGAACCACAACAACCAGCACCAGCGCAACAGCCGGAAAAGAAAGAAGAGCCAAAACCAGAACAACCTACTGGAGCATTCGAAAATCCAATGAAAAGCATAAACAAAACAGAGGCAATGAATAAAGTAAAAGAAAAGGCGAAGAAAGACTTCCAAGATGATTATATGACACAAAACTTTGTTGCGGAGGAACAATCAAAAGCATTTGATTTCTTAAACAGTATTGAAATTAAATCACAAGAAGAATTAAATGTAATGAAGAATGCATTGAAAGATTTTTCTAACGACTTTATGACCGCGAAGTTTGTTTATGAAGAGCAAATGAAGGCGAAGAATAAGCAAGGGTAAAACAAAAACGTTATCTTTTAAAAGATAGCGTTTTTGTTTTGGGTTATAAAGTTATTCCTACATTTGACATATACAGTCTGACTGTATAAAATCAAACTATACAGTTTAACTATATAGTTTAGCTATATAGTTATCGTGACATTGGAGGTCTTTATGAATAGAGATAAAAATTTACCATTAACGGAAACAACGTATTACGTTCTTTTAGCTTTATTAGAGCCAGCTCATGGATATTTAATTATGCAAAAGGTGGAGGAACTGAGTAATCATCAAGTAAAAATCGCAGCGGGTACATTGTATGGTGCGGTTGAAAATTTATTAAAACAAGGGTTAATAGAATCAGTAAAAAGTGAAGATAAACGAAGAAAAGTGTATGTCATTACGGAACGCGGGAAAGAAGTATTGCACTTAGACTTTATGAGAATGCAGCACATTATTGAGGTTACAAAGAGTTTATTACACGTATAGTTAGGGGGAAACGATGATGTGGAAATTGAAATTCTTTTTAGATTTTGAGAAAGAGGAAAAATGGTTAGAAGAGATGGCTTGGAAAGGCTATCAACTGGAAAGCACTACATTTGGTTATACATTTAGATATACAGAACCAGAAGATGCGACGATTAAAATAGACCATAGAGTATTTAGTAGAAAAAGTGACTTTATTAATTACTGTACATTATTTGAAGATAGTGGCTGGGAGCATATAGCTGGTAATCGTTGGTCAGGTACGTACTATTTTAAAAAGGTAAATGAGGAAAGTGAAGATGACATTTTTTCAGATCCAATGTCACGAGCAGGGAAGTATAAGCGTCTATCTAAAACATTTTTAGAATTAGCGATCTGTTATTTGCCAATATTATTTTTATTTATGTATAGTAATACAATGAATTTAGGAGCCTTTGTAAATCCGAAAGAACTATACTTGACGCCAGGATTATGGGATAAGCAAGGTGCATCATTTCTATGGTCATTCTTATTTGAAACGCCATTTGCATTAATGAGAGGACTTTTTTTGACATTTATCCCCGTTGCGACATGTATGTTTTTCGTTTGCTCGTATAAAGCAAATCGATTGTATGAAGAGAGAAGATAATAGGATGGATCCCCTGAAAGCTTAAACTCTTGGGATAGATGGGCATCTAATTAGCTAGGGTCTATAATGACACCTTTCAAAAGAATCAGCTTTATAGAGCGTACCCATAGTTTATAGTCTACTATATACCTTTTTATGAATATGTATAATTACATAAAATTTCAGTGAAAAAGAGAGTATACTTTCGTATTGTGTAATAAAGATAAAGCCCGCCTACGGAAATAGGCGGGCTTTTTTTACTTATAAAGAAAAGACAACCTTTAAGGTGTCTTTCTTCGATTTGAAACATTTTACTAGGTTAAGTTTTTGTGATAATGAACTCTTTTAATTGGAATGAACCTACGCAGTACATCACTTTATTCTTAAGCATCATTCTCAACAAAAGTGAAGATTTTCATTATCTTTTTAACTACAAAGGGTAATAATTTAGAAGCTAAAAATGCAAGTACGAAAGCAATTCCCCATGTTTTCATCCATGATTTGAAAAATAAAGCTGTATATCCAACATTCATTGAAACCATGACGAAAGAGATAATACTAGATATACCTAAAATCATTAAGATATTAAAAATTAATGGTTCAAATTTTTTATTGATTTTCAAAATTAACACCTATTTTCTATATATGCTTTGCTGCCCGATTTCACCAACATCTAATCTTACAGTTTGAAATCTAGGTTGTCCAGTTTGTTTTACTTTTCTGCAATAGCAATATTATATGGAATAGAGTTTCACCATATTGCTATTAAACTAAAATTTTAAGATTGCACCTAAACGAAATTTATAGTATCGAAGTTCATTTTGGAGGGGGATGTAATACTACATCTTACACTTAAACTGCACATTGCGTATTTTTTATGAAGAAAAGACACTCATATAAAAGTGTCTTTTCCGATAGTTTTTTAGCAGAAGCAAGCAGCTCCAACGATGATTAATAAAATGAACAATACAACTAATAAAGCAAATCCTCCAGCGAAGCCACAGCCACCACAACTACCACCAAAGCCCATAACAGTTCCTCCTTTTAATAGGAAGGGAAAACCAAGGGGTCACTCATGTGTTTTAACGGATTCCATTTACTGTATGCTTTTACGAATGAATGGAGCAGGTCCTTTTCAAAATAGATTTATCCTGCTATTTGTCGGGGAGTAAGACCTCGATTGATGAGGGCAGAATATATTCTTAGAAGGAATTCAAAGGCAAAATAGGAGAGTCTATATCATTCTTTAAAAGCGAATAAATGAAAAATAAAACATCCAAAAATATAGATAGAAATCCGCTTTTATACCTTTCAATAAAAGAATAATAGCATTATATATTATAAGGAATACTTGTCCTTAATTGTAAATGAAAGGGGGGAATTGGTATGAGTTATGGCTATGGTCACCCTCCAAAAAAATGCTGTGAACATCATAATGAAACTTTATCAACGGGTATATTACGTAGACATTCCGCTACGTTATTTCTTACTGTGGATGCTATGAATGTTGATCCCGACGATACTCGTAGAGTAACTGTTGAAATGTTTGATTGGTCATCTGGTTCTCCGGTATTGTTACCATTAATAGACCCTTCAACGCAAACATTGCCACCTAATCGATATGTTACTTTTCGTTCAGCAGCTCTTCCTCCAGCACTTTTTGCTTATGAAGTAAGAATCATTCGTCCGAAAGATAGAGATGTTGTTACGAATGTTTTTGGTCTTAGTGCAATCGTATTTAACCCACAAGAAGGAAATAATGTTTTACAACATGATTTAGCAAAATTAGACCTTAAATAGCTTTTATAAAAGTCTATTTATTGAGCATGATTAAAAAAAGAGTAGGATGTTAATCCTACTCTTTTTTAACGTTAACTAGAATTTTAAAAGAAATCCTTCATCATTTTAGCATCTTTAATATTCACTATCACACCTTCTACCTTATCTTTCTTCTCATTTTTAGCGATTGTAATTTGTTCCTTATTATCAACCCATACAAGAAATTCTTCTTTTGAGTCATCTTTATATGTAACGGTAATAGTAGAATGTGCAGATTCTCTCTTTTTTTGATCTAAAGTGATTGTTTTAGGTGTTCCATTTTGAACTGCTGAAACGATAGATTTTATCATTTCTTCGTTATCTGTTTGAGATTTGGAAGTAGTATGATTTGTTGTTTTTAGTATTTCAATGTCTGAAATATTTGCGGAGTTTAATTGAAAGGTATGTTGTGTGTGTTCTTGCTTAACTTGTGAAGCTTTATCTGTAGCCGAGGTGTTTGTACAACCTATTAAAGTGAAAGATAGAGCGGTTAGAGCGCATATAGATATGATTTTTTTCATAGTATCCCTCCTTAAGTTTTATTATAACGATTTTCTGTTAATTTAGGTAGTTATTGTAAGGAGAAGATGTTTTAAAGTGGTAAATGATGTTGTTCATTTTCTATTAAAATCAAAATTCACATAACTTTTTTCAAATTTTATGTTTAACATTGGGAAAATAGGTGTACTACATATAATATAACAAATAATTCATTTTAAAGGAGGAAGTTAAAGATGGAAACGAAGTATAGTAAACCTTTTGTATATGAATTTATTACGGAGAAAGAGGTCATGAATGCGGCGAATGATCTAGTGAAGAAAGGAATAGAACAAAAAGATATTTACGTGTTAACACATGAGAAAGAGAGGACAGATAGAATCGCAGATAATGCAGACGTGAACACGATTGGAATAAAAGAGGAAGGACTTGGGACAAGCATTATTAACGTCTTTCAAAAAACGGGAGATCAGTTAAGAAATAAGATGCAGGAGTTAGGGCTTAATGAGGAAGAAGCAAACTTCTACGAAGAAAAGCTAGATGAAGGGAAAATCTTGTTATTCGTTAAGGATTTAGAAAGAGTCGGTGAATGGTTACACGAAAGAAGATGCATGTATTCTATTTAATTTTGTACCCTTTACATCTATAAATCTATTACGAAAAGGAGATGGGAAATATGAGTGAGAGCGGGCTGAAAGAACAAATTACTGGTAAAGTTGAAAAGAAAAAAGGGCAATTAAAAGAAGGAATTGGTGAAGTTACAGAAGATAGAGAGTTGAAAAATGAAGGGAAGTGGGAGAAGACGAAGGGAACTATAAAAGAAAAAGTCGGAAAAGTGAAACAAAAGATAAGTGATGGATTGGATAATAAAGAATAATACATGTTTATCAAGCTTTGGTTAAACACCAAAGCTTGATAAATCCATTATAAAAATATATAGGGGGTCTAATTGTGGGACTTATTATTACGTGTATTGTAGGTGGACTTATTGGTGCGTTAGCTGGAATGATTACGGGAAAAGACTTTCCTTTAGGTATAGTTGGTAATGTGATTGCTGGTTTGATTGGATCTTGGGTAGGTAGTGCGTTATTTGGTCATTGGGGTCCTGAATGGGGAGGCATTTTTGTTCTTCCAGCGTTATTAGGTGCAATCGTCTTTATTTTAATCGTTACATTCTTCTCTAGAATGCTACGGAAAGCGTAAGTATGATAATGAATAGTAATCTTAAGTTTATTATATATAACTATAAAGTGAATGAACTGATAAATATACATAAAAAAGCATCCAATTAAACTAATTTGGATGCTTTTTTAATGTAATCTACATAGAAATGAGCGGGGGATGAAGAACCCCCGCTTATTAAAATTACACTTTCTATCATATGCCTTTCGAGAGGACTCCCACTTCTAAACGTAAGTGAAGGTGGTGAGGTGAATCGAAAGAAATATATTATTTTCAAGAAAATAATAGAAACGTACGTTCTGTTTTTTGCTATAATATCCTTAACAAGGAGGTGAATAAAATGACAAAGGAAAATCCGTCAAACTATAAAACTTTTCAAATTTGGATTAAAAAAGGGCATCGTATGTATTCTTATTTTCAAGAATGTTGTCATAACGCTAAGAACATGTACAACACCACAAACTTTTATATACGCCAGGTGTACACTGGATTAACACAAGAAAAAGAGTTGCAGCCTTTGCAAAAAGAAGTTCTGGATCATATTCATAAAAATATTGCTAAGATGAATGACACACAACGTCTTGCCTATCAGAAGAAATTGGAAAAAGAGAAAGTAAAGCCTAAAGAAGAACAGAAAGAGATTACATGTAATTTGTTTTCAGAACCTAATTTTGAAAAACCTTATGTAGATTACAACTTTCTAGATGCACTATTTAAGGCTATGATTCAAAATGATTATCGAGCTTTGCCTACGCAATGTAGCCAGTCAATCATGAAAGGTTTGTTCCAAAATTGGAAATCTTTTTTTGCTAGTTTAAAAGACTATAAAAAGAATCCAAACAAATATGCTGGAATGCCTAGGATTCCAAAGTATATTCGTTCTTCTGAAAAAGAGATTCTGTATACAAACCAAGATTGCATCATTAAAAACGGTAGATTTTTAAAGTTTCCAAAGACGAAATTACAATTAAATATTGGGAAACTAGGTTTCACTGAAGGTAAACTGAAACAAGTTCGTGTGATTCCAAAATACAATGAATATGTAGTGGAATTGGTAATTGATGTTCCTTCTGAACAACAAATTATTGAAGAGAATGCTCGTTATATGAGTATTGATTTAGGGATTGATAACCTTGCAACCATCGTAACAAACACAGGTATGAAACCTGTCCTTGTTAAGGGCAAACATATCAAAAGCATAAATCAATATTACAATAAAATGAAGAGTCATTTTACAAGCATTCTTTGAAATGGAAAACAAACGAATGAAGGACCTTTTACTTCTAAAAGGATAGAAAAACTTCATCAAAAACGTTACTTGAAAATAAAAGACGTCTTCCATAAAGTTAGTCACCGTATTGTAAAACTAGCTCAAGAAGAAGAAGTTTGTAAAATCGTTATTGGTCAAAACAAAAGTTGGAAACAAGAAACGAATATGGGAAAAAGAAATAACCAATCGTTTTGTCATATCCCGCATAATTTACTGATTCAAATGATTACATACAAAGCAAATGCTGTAGGCATTCAAGTTGTTGTAACTGAAGAATCATATACATCGAAAGCAAGTTTTCTGGATAACGACTTCATTCCAACGTATGGAGAAAATGACCAAAATACAACTTTTTCAGGAAAACGAATAAAGCGCGGCATATATCGTTCAGCAAATAAAACTTTAATTAATGCAGATGTAAATGCTGCGGCTAACATTTTACGAAAAGTAATCCCAAATGCATGGACAAATGGGATAGAGGGGTTAAGCGTGAAACAGCTCGCTAATGTGTTAACTCCCCTGACGTTAATCGTCCGTTAGGTCGAAACGTTAGAAACCCCCACTTCAAGCTTTGCTAAGTGGGGGAGTGTTCATTATGTATTAAACCATCGTTACTTTTTCACAATTATTTATTCTTACGACCTGCCTCGGTTCTATATGAGATAAGTCCTCGCTATTACCTATATCAACTACAATTGTATTTGTTAGTATGTTAATAATGGAACCAACTAACGTTGTAGCATGATCGTGTCGATAAGAAAATTGAACAAAATCTCCCTTTTTAAAGTTGTGCTCTTCCATAGATAGATCCCCCTAAAAATAATGTTTATACATTATACATACACAAATTTATAAGGTTTAAACATTCGGTAGTATTTTTTAAGTGTTAAGCCGAGAAAGGTGTAGAAAATTTATTTATAATGAAAATAAAAAAATATGTTTAAACCTAATTTTTATGGGTAATTAAATAGTAAAAGTTTGAGATAAGGGGGCGGAAATGATGAATTTGGAAATAAATATTTTGCAAAATGATGTAGGTTATACGGTACAACTTAATGGTGAGATTGATGCGTATACGGCATCAGATTTAAAAAATAAGGTAATGCCTATTACAAGCGAAAAAGAGGTTCATATCGTAGTAGATTTTCATAACGTAGATTATATGGATAGTACTGGTTTAGGTGTTTTTATAGCGCTATTAAAAGCAGTTAAGAAAAATGATGGAAAACTAGAGTTTATCGGTGTATCTAAAAGATTAAAAAGATTATTCGATATTACAGGGTTAACAGAAATATTAAATTTGAATTCCGATTTTGAAAAAGTAGAAAGAAGGTGACTAGGGATGATGGAGAGATTTGAAAAGATAGAAATGAAAATTCCTGCAAAGGCAGAATATGTGGCTATTATTCGTTTAACAATGGCTGGTGTTGCGAATCGAATGGGCTTTGCTTATGACGATATAGAAGATATGAAAATTGCTATTAGTGAGGCGTGTACAAACATTGTACAACATGCATACAAAGAAGACGTTGGAGAAATTACAATTGTCTTTGGGCTATATGAAGATCGATTAGAAATTATGGTTGCGGATAATGGGGTTAGCTTTGATTTTAATAACTTAAAAAGAAAAGTTGGTCCGTATGATATTAGTAAACCAGTAGAACATTTGCCGGAAAATGGTTTAGGTTTATATTTAATCAATACATTAATGGATGATATACAAATTATGCATGATGAGGGCATGACAGTTTTAATGACAAAATATATACAAAGAGAGCAGGTGGAGAATGATGGAAATCCAATCTCAACCTACAACTCTTACTAAAGAAGACGTTATTAAGCTAATTGCAGAATTCCAACAAAACCAATGTAATGAAGCGCAGGAAAGGTTAGTTGATCATTATAAAAATCTCGTATATTCCATTGCATATCGCTATTCAAAAGGCGGGCCGATGCATGAGGATATTATACAAGTAGGGATGTTAGGGCTCTTAGGTGCAATAAGAAGGTATGATTATTCGATAGGGAATGCTTTTGAGCCTTTTGCAATACCTACGATAGTAGGGGAAATAAAGAAGTATTTACGCGATAAAACTTGGGGCATTCACGTTCCAAGACGAATTAAAGATTTGGGCGGGAAAATTAAACTTGCGATAGAGGAGTTAACAGATCACCTGCAACGTTCACCGAAGATAATAGAAATTGCAAATCATTTAGGACTATCGGAAGAGGAAGTTCTAGAGATTATGGATGCGAAAAATAATTATCGAGTATCTTCCTTAGATGATGTAGTTGAAAATTCATCTGATGGAAGTTCGGTAGCGAGAATTGAATCTGTAGGTGAAGTAGAGCAAGGATATGAAGAGACAGAAAGGCGTCTCGTTTTAAAGGATATTTTTAACGTATTAAATGACACGGAAAAGAGTGTTATTCATTATATATTTGGAGAAAATTTAAATCAAAAAGATACAGGGGAACGGTTAGGTATTTCACAAATGCACGTTTCTCGTATTAAAAGACAAGCGATAAGTAAATTGAAGCAAGCCGCATTTTTAGATACATAAAAATTAAAAATAATGATGTTTAAAACATGAGAAAAGGGGTACTTATTAAGTATAGGAGGAGATATGAAAATGTCACACGATGTGAAAGAACTAATCGAAGGATTGAATGAAGATTTAGCAGGAGAATACGCAGCAATCATTATGTATAACCATAATGCAGCTACAGTTTCTGGTATATATAGACAAGTGTTAAAGCCTTTCTTTGAATCTGAAATTAGTGATGAACAAGGACATGCCCTATATTTAGCGGAGAAAATTAAGACGCTAGGTGGTATCCCCACTACGATCCCTTTACCAGTGAAACAAGTAGAAGATGTTAGAGAAATGTTAGAATCCGCTAGACAATCAGAATATGAAACAATTAAGCGTTATGAAACGAGAAAAGAACAGGCAGCGAAATTAAATATGACAGAGTTAGTTGTAAAGTTAGAAGATATGATCGCAGATGAAACAAATCATATGGAAGAGTTGGATCGTCTTTTAAGTGATAAAGCAATGGTGTTAAATTAAAAGTGGAAACTTATAGAGTGAAAGAACAAACTCTCATTTCTGGGGGTTTGTTCTTTTGCTATATAAAAAATATGTTTGAGTAAGAAATTTTCATTTTGTAACTGAGTATGTAATACTAGAAAAATAGAAAATAATAATAGATTTACATTTTAAATAAGAAAAGGGGAAATAACTTGTGTCCATTTTAATTGTTGATGATAATCCGGTTAACATATTTGTAATTGAGAAGATTTTAAAACAAGCCGGATATCATGATCTTGTATCGCTCAATTCTGCACAAGAGCTCTTCGAATACATACAGTTTGGAAAAGATTCTTCCAGGCATAATGAAATTGATTTAATATTATTAGATATTATGATGCCTGAAATTGATGGACTTGAAGTTTGTAGGCGATTACAAAAAGAGGAGAAGTTTAAAGATATCCCTATTATTTTTGTTACAGCTTTAGAGGATGCAAATAAATTGGCCGAAGCTCTTGATATGGGGGCAATGGATTATATTACGAAACCTATAAATAAAGTTGAACTATTAGCACGTATGCGTGTAGCGTTACGCTTGAAATCGGAATTAAATTGGCATAAAGAACAAGAAGAAAATCTTCGGAATGAACTAGATTTAGCTACGCAAGTACAAAGAAACTTATTAAGTAGCCCATTACGAGAAGATCATATAAAAATTGAAGCAAGTTACTTACCTTCATTTAAACTAGCTGGAGATATGTATTATTGGTATAAAATCGATGAAAATCGCTACGGTATTATATTATTAGATGTGATGGGACATGGTGTATCTGCTTCATTAGTTTGCATGTTTATTTCGTCTGTATTACGTGAAACGATTAAATGTTTAATTGATCCAGAACTTGTTATTAAAGAATTAAATAAATATATGACCCTTTTACATAATGAAAATGATAATATTCCCTATTATTTTACGGCCATATACTTAGTTGTTAATACAGAAGATAGAACAGTTGAATATGTAAATGCAGGGCATCCTTCTGGATATGTTTTAGTTGATGAAACAAATGTAGTTGAACTAGATCGCGGGAGTTGTGCGGTAGGATTTTTTGATGAAATAAAAGTTAAAAAGACAGTTATACCTTTTGAGAAGAACGCTCAAATACTATTGTTTACAGATGGTGTTCTTGAAGCAATTGCAAATGATGAATTTGAGGCTGAAGAGAAATTACGTACTTTTACAGAAAGAAAATGGGGAGATTTAGAAGGCGAGATAGAAGGGTTTTACAAGGAAGAACAAAAGAAAGCGCAATCAGATGATATGTGTCTCATTATGATACAAACGAATGCGAAATAAAAAGCGTATGAAATCCAAACAGAGGATTTCATACGCTTTTTATTGTATTTTTTGATAAATTTGTTCGCTAGGATTAAATTGAGTATAATGCGGCATTATATTTGAAAAACGAAGAGTTTCTTTATTCCCTAAACATAGAAAACCATTGTGACCTAAGCTTTCATAAAATAGTTGCTGCACTTGATTTTGAAGTTTACTTGTAAAGTAAATTAAAACGTTACGACAAAGTATAATATGAAACTCGTTAAAAGATTGATCGGTTACTAAATTATGCTGTGCAAAAATAATGTTTTGTAAAAGTGATGGATTAAAATAAGCAAAACGATTATCTGTTGAATAATAGTTAGAAAACGCTTGTGTACCGCCAGCTTGTAAATAGTTTTTCGTATAAGTTTGCATTTTATTTAACGGGAGGATACCTTGTTTTGCTTTTTCTAACACATTTGTATTCATATCTGTTGCGTAAATAACCGACTTTTCACTTAATCCTTCTTCGTGAAGTAAGATGGACATTGATAATACTTCTTCACCAGTTGCGCATCCAGCATGCCAAATTCTAATTTCGGGATGCTTTTTTAATTCAGGAATAACATGCTCTCTAAGCGCTTTAAAAAAGGCAGGGTTACGGAACATCTCAGTTACATTAATTGAGAAATCATTTAATAACTGTTCTAAAACCCCTTCCTCGTGAATTACTCTTTCAATTAATTTTGAAATGGTTGGGATATTAGAGAGCTGCATTCGATTACAAATCCTTCTATAAATAGATGTGCGAGCATATTGGCGAAAATCAAATCCTGATAGTTTAAATACCGCTTCCAATAGTAATTCAATTTCTAAGTTCGTGCGCTCATCCGTATCTACTGATGGATCAAAATTATAATACTTATTTTCCACTCCAACTAAACCTCACTTATTTTATTAACCATACACTCATTACCGAATAGAGTTGATGTAGATTTAATGGTTTACTTATATAATCTGAAGCGCCAGCAGATAAACATTTTTCCTTATCATTTGGCATTGCTTTAGCAGTTAATGCGATAATAGGTATTTCATTTAACCCTAAGTTCATTCGGATATTTTCCATCGTTTCATAACCGTCCATATTAGGCATCATAATATCCATTAAAATAAGGTCAATATTTGTATTGCTTTGTAGTATTTCTAAACACTCTATGCCGTTTTGGGCAGTAATAATGTTGGCATTTTGTTTTTTTAATGCATTTTGTAACGCAAATATATTTCGATGATCATCATCGACAATTAAAATTGTTTTCTCTTGGAAGACGTTATTTGTTTCTGGAGTAACGATAGTTTCTTCAACAACTTCAGCAGGAATAACATCTTCTATCGTTGCTGCGACTTCTAAATTGGATAACTGTATATCATGTAATCCATTTGGAAGGTTAGGAATATATACCGTGAAAGTACTACCTTCTCCTACATTACTCTCTAACGTAATCCAACCACCTAATAATCTCGCAAACTCTTTACAAATAGATAAACCTAATCCTGTACCACCATACTTTCGAATCGTTGCTCCATCTGCCTGTTGAAAGGCTTCGAAAATAAGTTGATGCTGTTCTTTAGCGATACCAATACCAGTATCTTTTACTGAAATTGTAATCCAATCTTTACTTATAGACTGCATATCATGACTCAAATTGGTTGTTTCTATCGAATCAAAATGTAAAGAAACGGATCCTTTTTCTGTGAATTTAAATGCATTGGATAATAAGTTTTTAATAATTTGCTCAATCCGTTTTGCATCTGTATAAAACAGATCAGGAATCGTATCACTGTCCTCAATAGTAAATTCGACATTTTTTTGTGCAGCTATATGTAAAAAGTTTTGATGCATATTGGCTGCCATGTCACTTATGTTCGTTGCCTCAAAAATGATGTCTAGTTTGCCTGCTTCTACTTTAGATAAATCTAGTATGTCATTAATTAAAGTAAGTAAGTCTTTCCCTGATGAATGAATGACAGTTGCTAATTCAATTTCATCGTCGGATAAATTGTTATCATGATTTTCTCTTAACATTTCAGATAATAGTAAAATACTATTTAACGGTGTGCGTAATTCATGTGACATATTTGCTAGGAACTCAGATTTGTATTTTGAGCTGCGTAACAACTCGCTTGCTTTTTCTTCTAATTCTGATTTGGTAATTTGTAAGTCAGCTGTCTTCTGCTCAGCCTCTTCAGTTCTAGACTCTAATTGTTCATTCGTTGTTCGTAATTCTTCTGCTTGCATTTGTAGTTCTTCCGCTTGCGTTTGCAATTCTTCTGATTGAACTTGTAACTCTTCTGTCATTGCTTGTGATTCATGTAAAAGAGTTTGAATTCGCATACGTCCCATAATGCTATGGATTGTTAAACCTAGATTATCAACGGTTTGTTGAATTAAATCTTGATGTAAATCTGAAATCTCAGTTACACTTACTAACTCCATTACTGCGATTACTTCATCCTCAAATAAGATAGGGATGATTAATAGATTTTTAGGACGTATTTCTAATACTCCGCTAGTGACATAACGAAACTCTTCGGGTATATCCCTGAGAATAAAACTTTTCTTTTCTAAGGCAGACTGTCCAATGAAACCTTCACCCATTTGAATGGATTGTTTCCCAATATCAGCACCTTGATCGGCGAAAGAAGCTTTTTTCACATAGTAGACAGTTTCTTCATATTCTTCACGTACATAAAATGCACCGCAAGAAGTTTGCGTTTTCTGTATAATTCCACTCAAAATTTTGTTACCTAACATCTCAATAGAAGATACACCTTGATACATTAAAATTAATTCTGCAAGCTCAGTTTGTAACCATTCTCTTTTCGATATTTCGTCTAGTAGGTGATTTGTTGTATGAGCAAGATCTTTTATTTCATCATGGCTGTTTACATGAATTCTTTCCGTAATTTTTTCTTTAGAAGAAATGGATTTAATAGCTTGAATTACATTTTTAATCGTTTTTGTAATGGAATTGGAAATATAAAGTGAAACGATAATGGCAAAACAAGAAAGTAAGAACAATAAACTGTATAACCAAATCTCTAATTTATTATTTTCAATATCTAATTGTGCAGCTCTTTTTTTTGTTAGTTGCTCCTCAGTGCTACGGAAGTTAGTTAGCTGTGATTGTAATGACTGAATTTGAGTCGTGTCCATTGTTTGTACATTATTACTATTATTATTTGTAATGAGTGGGTGAATCTCTTTATTAATCCAACTAGTAATGTTTTCGTTAATCTGTTTTAATTTTTCTTGCTGAGAGGGATTATCCTCTAATAAAGCAAAAAGATCTTGATAATGTTTTTCGTAATCCTTTTCCGCAGAGTTAAGGGATTGCACGTAAGTAGGGTTATTAGAAATGATAAACCCTTTCGCTTTATTTTCAATTGTTAGTAACTCTTTCTCCACTTGATTCGTTAAATTGAGAACTTTAAAATCGTGATCAATAATAAAATTACGAGATTTTTGTAAGCTGGAAATCTCATTGTTTAACATAATGAAAGAAACAAGCAAGAACAAAATGATAACTAAATAACCAGCCATAATTTTGTAGCGAATACTAAATTTTGCTTTCGAGTTCATTAAAAATTCCTACCTTCAAGGTTATTAAAACTTTTCTATTTTAAAGAATGAAAAACGTAATATATATTATATCAGTTTTCATAAGGTCAAACTAGAAATCCCCCTATTGTATTAGGGGGTTCTTTTTTAATAGAGGAAATCATTTTGAAATATAAAAACATATATGAAAGGTAGTAGACGAGGGAATAGAGGATAACAAACATTCTAAGAAGGGAAGAGTGTTCTTAAAGCTCTTTTTGCATCTATTCCTTCAAAAATAAATAATACAAGATCTCTCTTTTTTACAGTAAGGAAAAAGGATACTAGAGTGCTTAAATTTTTAATTGATGTCATTGTTCCATGTTTACTTATAAACAAATTAGCTTGAAATGTTGTCATTAAAGCATAAAAATGATGAATCTGAGTTATTGTAGGTGTTTCATTATAAGAAATAGTAGTAGAGTGAATGGCGTTCATCGTAATATTCCTTTCCATATAGTAAGCATAACAATATAAACATACCCGTTTAAAAAAATGTTAAACATATAAATAAGAAAAAATATAATTATAGTTTTTTACGTTTAGAAAAGGTTAGGAAGGGTATACATATACTACAAAGAGATTAACTGAAGATGAATTGTAAGATGTCTATGTTTAGTAGATTAGTCTATCAAAATATACTTTTACTTTAAATAAAAAGGAGCCTGGTATACATGAATGAAATGATGATTAATATTACATTTGATTTAATTTACTTGTTAAGTAGTTCACTTGTAGTGCTTTTACTATTCGCTTTTTTCGTAAATGGTTATGTTAATAAAAAGATTAGTGTATACAGAAATGAAGAAAAATAAAGAGACATTATATAAAACTTTAGGAGGTTAATAGTTATGAATGTAGATAGAAAAATAGTAGGTGTTTTTAGAACAATTGATGATGCGGCACTCGTTATTAATGAATTAAATGAAAAAGGATACTCAGCAGATAACATTTCAGCTATTGCGAAAGATCAAAAGGAAATTGAACATCTGGAAGAAAAATCGGGTGAAAAAGTGAATAGCGAAACTGCACATAAAGCAGATATCTTTTCAGCGACAGGGCTTGTAGCTGGAGGAGTAGCAGGCGGACTCGGTGGTTTATTAACAGGTCTTGGTATACTTGCCGTTTCTGGAATGGGTCCAATTGTAGCAGCAGGACCAATCGCAGCAGCTATTGGAGGAGCTGGTATTGGCGGAGGAGCTGGAAGCTTAATAGGAGCATTTATCGGATTAGGAATTCCAGAAGAACATGCTAAGAAGTATGAGGAATATATTTACGATGGAAATATATTAATTTTAGTAGATGCAAAATTAGATGATAAGTTAGAAATCTATAAAATATTTGATAAGCATCATGCTTATAACTCTGATTTCTTTAAATAAAATGTAAACAAAGTAAATATCGTTTTTGATCTTACAACTTTGGCGCGGCCGAGGAGTCGTATGACTATAAGAGAGGAAGGGCTTATAGTAAAAGATCAAGTTTTATTATGTTATTTAAAAGGAAAGAGGTGTCTTTTCGTGATTGTAAAAATATTAAAGGATAGTAGCGATAGTTTCCTTTGCACGATTCAAAATAAAAATGGGGATAAGTATGTAAAGAAATGGTTTCGTAAACATGAGAACAATGAAAAATTAGGACGACCAACTTTCAAAGAAGTAGAAAAGGACTGGAAAGAAAATAAAGAGTCGTTTATGTATCCTAATGTTAAAGCGCTTTATTAAAATGAAACATAATGCGCGTTTCATTCTTACAAAACTGTCACATTCCTGTAAGGTAATTCAATAGATTAGTTGTTTGTTCCGTGTCATAATAAAGACATAAGAAAGCTAATTAAAACTACAACTTATTAGGAGAGTGTCAGTCATGATTGTAACAACAACGTCTGGAATTCAAGGTAAAGAAATTATTGAGTATATCGATATTGTAAATGGTGAAGCTATTATGGGTGCAAATATTGTCCGCGATTTATTCGCTTCTGTTCGTGATGTTGTCGGTGGTCGTGCTGGTTCTTATGAAAGTAAGCTAAAAGAAGCTCGTGATATCGCAATGGACGAAATGAAAGAACTTGCAAAACAAAAAGGTGCGAACGCTATCGTTGGTGTTGACGTAGATTACGAAGTAGTTCGTGATGGAATGTTAATGGTTGCTGTAAGTGGTACAGCTGTACGTATATAAGTAAATAAAAAACAGGCTCACCCCTTGAAGTTTATGCTTTGAGGGGGTTTTTTATTTTTCTTTTGTTCATGACTAAAGTTAAAATAGAGAAGGGCCGACGTACTCGCTCGCTTATTTCAAATGTAGTATATTATTTCTTGAGAAAAAGCAAATAAATGGGATTTTTTGTATTTAAAGAAGGTGTTAACTTTATGACAAATAATAAAATTGCTATTTGAGGTACGAAGAGAATGAGTGGTATGAATAATTTTAGAAAGTGTATAGTTAATAGAAATAAACGATGGAGTATGTAAAGAGTTATATTACATAAAATTTATTATGAACGGAGGCGGTTACACTATGTTTTGGTTAGGATGTTTTTTAGGATACATTGTAGGTTCTATTATTACATGTGCGCTACTTTACTTTGGATATAGATCCCATGAAAACAAAAAAGCGAATATACAAAAGAGGGAGGAGAGGAAAATCAATCAAAAAGGTGTATAGTAGGCGAAAGGTAAGGTGATAACGTTGATGCAAAAATAAAGGGCAGTACATATTTTGATGACTACTATGTACTGTCCCGTTTATTCTTTTTGGATTATGAGAAGTTGTTTCCTGGCTTGCTATAAATTTCATAGGCGAGAAACCCCAATAAATAGCCGATTCCGGATCCTAAACTCATTGTAAGAAGTGAATAATCCGGGAAAAATATGCCGAAAATCAAACCGATTATACAGCCAATGAGCATTCCTACAGGTATGAAACTATCCAATAAAACTTGAGCTTTTTTTGATTTTTTCTTACCTAATGTACCGTTGTCATATTTATGTTTAAGCCTTCCAATTACATAGACTACAATTCCCCCGACTATTAAAACAGGCGCAATTGCCGTAAGTAACCACATGTTAGAGTCTCCTTTCACCTTTTAACATGATTATACCAGATACTTACAATTAGGTATTCCTGAACGTACTATCTAGTCTATTTAAAAGGTCAATCAAAAAGCCCACTTCAATTGTATTTAATAACTCGTCAAAAATACTTTCCCTTTCGTTTTCTCTGCAGACTGCACAACATCAACTGCCGCTTTCACATCCGCTAATTCATACGTAGAATGGACTTTCATAAAACGTAATTGCTCATTTTCTACTAAGCGAATTAAATGACGAAACGTGTCTTGCCATTTATAAGGTGACACTTCTTTATTCCAATGTCGTAAATGAAATATGTTCGCGTGCACTTTTGCTTTCGTGACAATCTCTGCCCAGTTTACTTGTATTCCTGACAGAAGTCCTATAGTTAAAAAGTGCCCATTGGGACGTAAGGAGAAAGCTAATTCATTTCCATCCGGTCCCCCGATAGAATCAATTGCAGCATCCGCGCCGAGCCCGTTCGTTAATTCCATAACGGTTTCATAAAGCGGGGCAGTCGAAGTATCAATTACATGATGAGCGCCAAGCTGAAGTAATTCGTCTGTATGTTTACTATTTCTTGTCACGGCAATGAGTTGGAAATTTAAAATTTGCGATAACTGCGCAAAAAGATGCCCGATAGTGGATCCACAAGCATTCACTAACAAAACATCATTCCGTTGTAAGTTTAGCGTTTCCGTACATGTAACCCAAGCCGTAAGGGGATTAATATACATTTGTGCCGCGGTAAAATCATCAATAGAATCGGGAATAGGGACTACAAAATCAGCTGATGTCTTCACATATTCTTGCCAAGTACCTTCCCCGCGTAACGGTAACACACGTTTACCGATAAGGTCTCTAGAAACAAAAGCTCCTACATCTTCTACAATACCAACACCTTCATAACCAGGTATGTTAGGTAAAGGGATTCTATGTGCATACGCTCCGGTTATTGGAATTAAGTCAGATGGATTAATCGGTCTAACTAGCATACGAACGAAAACTTCATTATCTTTCAGTGGTTCTATATTTTTATATTCAACTTGTAATACGTCTTTTGGATTGCCAAACTTATGAAATTGAATGCATGTTCCAAGCAAAGTAATTTGCCCCCTTAGTTTCATTGGGTTTATTATAGCATTTTTAGTTTGGGTGGTTATTTTGTTAGTGATAAATAGGGTTTTTAATTTACGTATTTATCAGAATTTTATAAAATGTGTATATAACTATGAAATGGGGGGGATTTCTTCATGTGTACTAGTTTGACGTTACAAACAAAAAATTTCCAGCATCTTTTTGGGAGAACAATGGATTTCACATTAGATATGAATCAAGAAGTAATAATCATTCCTCGGCGTTATCAGTGGAACAATATAACTGGTGAAACGATCCGAGCGAAAAAGGCTGTTGTCGGAATGGGAATTAATTTTGGAGGAAGGGTCATGATGGCGGACGGAGTAAATGAAACTGGTATGACATGTGCAACTCTCTATTTCCCAGGATTCGCTACTTATAGTAATCATATAGATAGCAATAAAACGAATGTAGCGCCATTTGATTTTGTGACTTGGAGCCTCACGCAGTTCAATTCTGTTGAAGAGGTAAGAAAATCTATTGATAACATTGCCTTTATAGATGTGCCATTACCAGTTTTAGGAATTACGCCACCGCTACATTGGATTTTAGCAGATAAATCGGGAGCGTGTATTGTACTTGAGCCGACAGCTGATGGAATAAAAGTGTATGACAATCCAATAGGAGTGATGACTAATAGTCCCGAGTTTAATTGGCATTTACAAAATTTAAGACAATATATTGGTCTTAAATCGCAGCCATTTGCGCCAACGGAGTGGGGAGATGTACCATTAAGTGCTTTTGGCCAAGGTTCAGGAACGATGGGGCTTCCTGGAGATTTCACTCCGCCATCAAGATTTGTACGGGCAGTATATGGCAAACAAAACATTCAAAGTATAGAGAACGAAGAAGAGGGGATATCGGCTATTTTTCATATTTTATCAAACTGTGAGGTTCCTAAGGGGGCAGTAATAACAGAAGACGGTATATTAGATAATACGATCTATACAAGTGCAATGTGTATGGAGTCTGGAACATATTATTACCATACTTACGATTGTAGACAAATTATAGCTATTCATTTATTCCATGAAAATTTAGATGCAACTGAGATTAAAACTTATCCGTTTCAGCGGAAACAAAAAATATTTTATGAAAACTGATAAAAACACCTCCATTGAATTTGCATACTTAGTATGCGAATTTAGGAGGTGTTTTTTATCATATACCACTATTCGTGTTCACTTCATTTTTTACTTTTCTATTAAGCCGAAGCTCTCTTCATTCTCTCAAGTAAACTAGACAACACATGCGTACGATAAGATTCTAGTTTTTTACCTTCATAAGTACGGATACCTAATTTTTTAAGTTCTTTTACATACCAACCTTTGCTTCCGAAATACATGTGATCGCTCCCCTTCAACTTTGTTTTTATTTATCCTGATTGCATATGGAGGTACAGGAATTATAATGAAGGAAATGAATTTCGCGCGAAAATGGTTAACTTTGTTGCAAAAGACATATATACTAAAGATAGTATACAACGAGGTGGACAAGACGTGATTATAGAGAAGCACGAAATTCAAATTGACCAAATTACTAGCGGTAAAGTGAATATCTTTACTTTCTATCGAAATAGAAAGCAAATTGATGATCATTTTTTACGATTGCAAGAACCATCGCTTACAGCAAACTACTTCTTCCATTTTCATTTTGATGCAGAGAGCTTGCATCTACTGCAGAAAGAGTTTCCGAGCGTATATCCGTACGACGGTAGTGAAACGATTCACGACTGGACGGAAAAGATGAAAGCTGAATTGCAACATCAGATCCAAACAGGTAAATGGAATAAACGCGTACGTATCGGTAATCGCATTCTAGATGTGGTGTTTACGTGGTGTGACGAAGATATAGTAGAGTGAAAAAGAAGCGGATGACGCTTCTTTTTTTTAGCGCTGGAATAAAACGAGCTTACCTGCAGTAGATGTACAGCGATGTGTTTTTTCATACAATCCTTTTTCTTGTAAGATAGATTCACCTTTTGCTTTTGCTTCTTTTTCAGTTGCCGCCTCGAATGATTCGTCTAATGCTTTTGAACCATCTTTTTCAAAGACTGTTAGAACGTATACTCCCATGAAAATTCCCTCCAATAATTAAAATCAGAATCTTATAATTATTTTGACATAAAATGCTACAATATGCAAAGAAATATATGACATTGCGTGGTAAAATAGAATGAAACTTTAATCATCGAGAATATTTTTATTCTCGATGATTATTAGTTTTCAGCGATTTTAATTTTGATAAAATGAAACTTTTGAAAGATAGGAAGGATCGTTATTTGTGAAACAAGTAAAGTTTATACATGCGGCTGATTTGCATTTGGATAGTCCGTTTAAAGGGATGGAGATGAATGTTGCGCAGTCTGTTTGGGAGAGAATGAAGCAAAGTACGTTTGAATCATTTGAGCGTATTGTTGATAAAGCAATTCAAGAGCGCGTTGATTTCGTATTACTAGCTGGGGATTTGTATGATGCGGAGACGAGAAGTTTGAGGGCGCAAGTGTTTGTGCGTGAGCAAATGAAGAGACTTTCGCAGTACGATATCCCTGTTTTTATTATTCACGGTAACCATGATCATTTAGGAGGAAGCTGGGCAGCAATTGAGTTTCCGGAAAATGTTCATGTATTTACTGAGCCTTATGTAGAAGAGAAATCATTTTATAAAAATGGTGAGCTATTAGCTTCTATTTATGGTTTTAGTTATTTGCAGCAAGCGGTAACGGATAATATGACAGCGCAGTATACGAAAATGAGTGATGCGCCTTTTCATATTGGCATGCTTCACGGAAGTGTGGAAGGAGATGCAGAGCATAATCGCTATGCACCGTTTCAAATTCGTGAGTTGAAAGAAAAACAGTTTGATTATTGGGCTCTTGGCCATATACATAAACGTGAAATTTTATCAGAAGAACCATACATTATTTATCCAGGGAACATACAAGGTCGTCATCGTAAGGAAACAGGCGAGAAGGGTGCGTACCTTATTGAACTTACGAAACAAGGAACGCAGTGTTCATTTTTCCATACGGCAGATGTTGTATGGGATGAAATCGAAGTTTGTATTGATAGACTTGAAACTGTTGATGAACTTATGACGAGCCTATCTACTGCGCTGAATGAATGCCGAAGAGAAGAGGAAGGTACGTTATTAACTGTCGTATTCACAGGACAAGGCCCACTTTCCCCTTATTTGCGTGACGAAAAGCGCGTGGAAGAGATTTTTCACATTTTAGCATCTGGCGAAGAGCGAAAAGATTTTGTATATGCGATGAAGTGGAAAAATGAGACGGTTTCTTTTGCGGAAATCGAACGTTTGAAAGCGGAAAATCATTTCGTAGGTAGTGTGCTAAAGGAGTTAGAAGCTTTCAGCAATATGGACGGAGTATTGCGCACCATTTGGACATCTCCTGTAGCGCGTAATAGTATTGAATCTTTTACAGAAGAAGAGAAGAAAGAGATTCAAAAGGAAGCAGAAAATATTATTTTAGAGCAATTATTCCAGCAAGAGAGGGATAAAAAATGAGAATTGAAAAACTCCATATTTATGGGTACGGAAAATTAGAAAATGTGGAAATGGATCTTTCCTTGCTGACGGTGTTATATGGTGAAAATGAAGCGGGGAAATCGACAATTCGCTCATTTATGAAAAGCATTTTATTCGGTTTTCCGACGAGAGGACAGCGCCGTTATGAGCCGAAAGAAGGTGGGAAGTATGGCGGTGCGATGACTGTGCAAACAGAGCAGTACGGTCGTTTGAAAATTGAGCGATTGCCAAAGACGGCAGCTGGCGAGGTGACCGTTTATTTTGAAGACGGGAAAACGGGCGGAGAAGAAATTTTAAACGATATATTAAGCGGGATGAATGAAAGTTTATTTGAATCTGTCTTTTCATTTGATATGCATGGTCTTCAAAATATTCATCAGCTAGGCGAAGCGGATATTGGCAATTATTTATTTTCGGCAAGTGCAGTCGGAAGTGATGCGCTATTGCAGTTAGATAAAAAGCTAGAAAAAGAAATGGACCAGCGCTTCAAGCCGAGCGGGCGTAAACCAGAAATTAACGTGTCATTGCAAGAGATGAAGAAACTTGAAGAGAAGATGAAAGAGTGGCAAGGAAAAATTGGCACGTATGAAAAACAAGTAGAGCAGTTAAAAGAAAGTGAAGAGAAGCTTGCTTCTGTTCGCGGGGAAAAAGAGAGTGCAGAAAAACGAAAGCAAGATTATGAAATATTAGCAGCGCTTGAGCCACTCGTTATTGAAAAACGTGCGCATGAGAAAGTGTTAGAGAACGAGAGCGGGCAGTTTCCTGTAAACGGAATGGCGCGTTATGAAGCAATGAAGGCGAAAATGGAGCCGCTTCAGTTACAAGTTGATTCGCTCCACAAGAAAATCCAGACAGTGCAATCGGAAATTGCCTCGATTCAAATAGATGAAGAGTTTTTACAAAAAGAAAGTTATGTAGAAGAACTTCGTATGCAGCATATGTCTTACGAAAATGCACGCCAAGAAATGCGTGATATGAGCGGGAATATTACGAATATAAAAGAAGAACTGGCAGAACTAGAACAACAAATTGGTACTACTTTTGAAAAGGAAACAGTTCTTTCATTTGATATGAGTTTGGCAACGAAAGAGTTAATTACGCAAACAGTGCAAAAGGCGCGCGAATTAGAAACGCAAAAAGCACAGCTCGATGATCGTTTTAAAGTAGCGCAAGAGCAATTAGAAGAACAAGAAGAAAATATAAGACAGATTAAGAAACAAATGTTAGTGGATGAAGAGAGAAATGTGTTAGTTGAGAAAGAGAAATCGTTCCAAGATGCGGCGTTTATCGGTATGGGCGCAGAGAGAATGAAGCGCAAGTATGAGGAAAAAGCAGGAGCAGCTAAGCAAAAGAAAAAGCAGTGGCAAAGAGTTTGTCTTCTGTTACTTCTTATTAACACAGGCGTTTTATTCACAAGCTTATTGATAGACAATCGCCCGCTCTTATTTATTAGTGTCATCGTATTTGTAGGGATTGTTCTCGCCCTTGTTTTATATAAAGATCCATCAAGTGGATTACAAGAAGAGCTCCTTACACTTCAGCAAAGTGCCGGCGGGAGACAAAGTGAAGAAGCGATGTCTGTACGCTATCAGTTAGAAAAAGATGAAGAGATACGTAAATTATTTGAGCGTGAGTCTTATAAGTTACAGCAGTTGGAGCGAGCGTATGATAAAGTCGTTTCATCGTATGAGGAATGGGAGAGAGAAACGTTCCAGGCGGGAGAACAAGTCGATGCATATAAAACGCGCTATATGTTTCCTGAATTTTATACGTATGCACACATATTGCCGGCGTTTGAGCGTATTGAAAAAATGCAGCAATTATATCGTGAATTAGAGAAACAAGGCACGCGAAAATCTTCATTATATGAAATGATTTCGCAATTTGAACATAAACTAGAAACTGTTATCGGTAGTGCGGAGTATAGTAAGCTACACGAGGCACAAAGCCGTATGCAAAATGAGAAAGAGAAGCGCCAAACTTGTAAGCAGTTAAAAGAAAAACTGGCGGAATGGCAAGAAGAATATGAGTTTATGCAAGAACAATTAAAGCAATTACTAGTAGAACGAGACAGTTTATGGCATATTGCAGCGTCTACAGATGAAGAGATGTTTTTAGAAGCAGGTAAACTAGCGGAAAAACGTGAAGATGCAGAGAAACAAGTGGGGCGTTTATTACCGCAAATTGATCTGTTAGAACAACGTTTAACGAGTTTATCATTAGCTGAACATTACGAAGCTGACGGTTATGACGGAAAATTAAAGCAAGAACTGACAGTCGTGCAAAACTGTCTGGCGCAAGAGAAAGAACTGACAGAGCGTATTGCGAAACATCGTATGGAAATTGCGAATTTAGAAGAAGGTAGTACGTACGGTGATTTAATGCATGAATGGGAAATGAAAAAAGCGCAAGTGCGTGAACAAGTGAAGAAGTGGGCTGCTTATGCGGCCGCAAAAACGGTGTTAACGAAAACGAAGCAATATTATCATGAAGTACATCTTCCTCGTATTTTACAAAAGTCAGAAGAGTATTTCGTCTATTTAACAGGCGGACGATATAGTAAAATCTTTTCACCGTCAGAGTCAGAGCCGTTTATTGTAGAGCGTAACGATGGTATGCGTTTTTACAGTCATGAACTAAGCCAAGCGACAGCGGAGCAGTTATATTTATCGCTGAGATTTGCACTAGCAAAAACATTTGAGCATGATTATCCATTTATTATTGATGATAGTTTCGTGCACTTTGACGCGGTAAGGACGAATCGAACGATTGAACTTATAAAGGAAATTGCAAAGGATAGACAAGTCATATTCTTTACATGTCATGCGCATTTACTCGCGTATTTTACAGAAAAACAGATTATAAAATTAACACATATGCGTAAAGAAAATGAGTTGTAGTGTGCTATACTAAAAGTAACTGATTTGGTGGAGGAATTCGAATGAAAAAGAAAATTGCAGAGTATGAAGTTGGTGAACAAGTCGATATTTTCTTGTTAATTAAAACAGCGACAAAAGGTATCGCAAGCAATGGAAAGCCATTTTTAACAGTAATCTTACAAGATCCAAGTGGAGATATTGAAGCGAAGTTATGGGACGTATCACCAGAAGTTGAGAAACAATATGTAGCGGAAACAATCGTGAAAGTAGCTGGAGATATTTTAAACTACAAAGGACGTATTCAATTACGTGTGAAACAAATCCGTGTTGCGAATGAAAATGAAGTAACAGACATCTCAGACTTCGTAGAAAAAGCACCAGTGAAAAAAGAAGATATGGTTGAGAAAATTACGCAATACATATTTGAAATGAGAAACCCGAACATTCAACGTCTAACAAGACATTTATTAAATAAGCATCAAAACGAATTTTTAGACTATCCAGCAGCGACAAAGAACCATCACGAGTTCGTATCTGGACTAGCTTATCACGTCGTATCAATGCTTGATTTAGCGAAAGCTATCTCAAATCTATACCCATCATTAGATAAAGACTTACTATATGCAGGCGTTATTTTACATGACCTTGGTAAAGTAATTGAATTATCTGGCCCAATTTCTACAACGTATACGTTAGAAGGAAACTTACTAGGCCATATTTCGATTATGGTGAACGAAATTGGTAAAGCGGCAGACGAATTGCAAATCGATGCAGAAGAAGTATTAATTCTTCAACACATCGTCCTTTCTCACCACGGAAAAGCAGAATGGGGTAGTCCAAAACCACCATTAGTAAAAGAAGCAGAAATTCTGCATTACATCGATAACTTAGATGCAAAAATGAACATGATGGACCGCGCATTAGGACGCACAAAACCAGGCGAATATACAGAGCGTGTCTTCGCACTTGATAATCGTTCGTTCTATAAGCCGTCGTTCCATAATTAAAAGTGTGAATAAAGTGGCCTCATTAAGTTTTAATATGCTTAGTGAGGCTGTTTTTATAGGAAGTAAATAATATGATACAAAAAATATCTCGAATTTGAGATAAATAACTTGCTTTTTAATCACTTGAGGTGTAAAGTGATAGTAACGAAAGCGATTGAGTCATATGAAAAACATACACTCAGTTGTTTTCGATTAAAAACAAAGTAACTTATACAGTAAAAACTAAGATGAATTTACAAAAACATAATTAAGAATAAATTGAAAAGCTAAAAACCATATTAGTTGTGGGAAATGTTATTTTTTTAGTTGTCACTTGACTAGTAAAACGAAACGGAGGAATAACCAATGTATGAAATTAAAGGGCATCATCACATTTCAATGGTTACGAAAAATGCAAATGAAAATAATCACTTTTATAAAAACGTGCTTGGCTTACGTCGTGTGAAAATGACAGTAAACCAAGATGATCCGTCAATGTACCACTTATTTTATGGAGATAAAACAGGAAGTCCAGGTACGGAATTATCATTTTTTGAAATTCCATTAGTAGGAAGAACATATCGCGGTACGAATGCGATTACTCGAATTGGATTACTTGTTCCTTCAGAGGATAGCTTGCATTACTGGAAAGAACGCTTTGAAAAATTTGATGTGAAACATAGTGAAATGACAACATATGCAAATCGTCCTGCTTTGCAATTTGAGGATGCTGAAGGTCTTCGCTTAGTACTACTCGTTTCAAACGGAGAAAAAGTAGAGCACTGGGAAACTTGGGAGAAATCAGAAGTTCCTGCAAAGCATCAAATTCAAGGAATGGGTTCTGTAGAAATGACAGTGCGTAGACTTGATAAAATGGCGAGCACACTTACAGAGATGTTCGGTTATACAGAGGTTAGCCGAAATGATCAAGAAGCAATTTTCCAGTCCATTAAAGGAGAGGCTTTTGGAGAAATCGTTGTGAAATATTTAGATGGTCCTACTGAAAAACCGGGCCGAGGTAGCATTCACCATTTAGCAATTCGCGTGAAAAACGATGCAGAGCTTGCTTATTGGGAAGAACAGGTGATACAAAGAGGCTTCCAGTCCTCAGGAATCATCGACCGTTTTTATTTTAAAAGCTTATATTTCCGCGAATCAAACGGAATCCTATTTGAAATTGCAACAGATGGCCCAGGATTTACAGTTGATGGAGATGTGGAACATTTAGGAGAAAAACTTGATTTACCACCATTCCTAGAAGATCAGCGTGCAGAAATTGAAGCGAATTTAGCACCGATTGAAGAGAAGTAATAGAAGAAAATATACAACTTTAACATATAAATGAAACCCCATTGGAGGAATATAAAATGAACCAATTAAAAGGAATTCACCACGTTACAGCGATTACAAGTAGTGCAGAAAAAAACTATGAGTTCTTCACTCACGTTTTAGGGATGCGTTTAGTTAAGAAAACAGTAAACCAAGATGACATTCAAACGTATCATCTATTCTTTGCAGATGATAAAGGTAGTGCCGGAACAGATATGACATTCTTTGACTTCCCAGGTATTCCAAAAGGAGTACACGGTACAAATGAAATTTCAAAAACTTCATTCCGTGTTCCGACTGATGCAGCGTTAGCATATTGGGTAAAACGTTTTGACCGTCTTGAAGTAGAACATACAGGAATTAAAGAGCAATTTGGTAAGAAAACTCTTTCTTTCGTTGACTTTGATGACCAACGCTATCAATTAATCTCAGATGAACTTGATAAAGGGATCGAATCAGGTACACCATGGCAAAACGGACCAGTTCCATTAGAATATGCAATTACTGGTTTAGGGCCTGTATTCATCCGTATTGCAAACTTTAATTTCTTCAAAGAAGTGTTAGAAAAAGTTTTATTATTTAAAGAGGTTGCGCAAGAAGGAGAATTCTATTTATTTGAAGTGAATAAAGGTGGAAACGGTGCATCTGTCATCGTAGAACATAATACAGTTCTTCCTGAAGCACAACAAGGTTTTGGTACAGTGCACCATGCGGCATTCCGCGTAGAAGATCGCGCTGTATTAGAAGAATGGATTGAGAGAATCAGTAGCGTAGGGCTTCCTTCATCGGGTTATGTAGATCGTCACTTCTTCGAGTCATTATACGCAAGAGTTGCACCACAAATCTTATTTGAATTTGCAACAGACGGCCCAGGATTTATGGGAGATGAGCCATACGAAACACTTGGTGAAAAATTATCTTTACCTCCATTCCTAGAGCCAAAACGTGAAGAAATTGAAAAATTAGTTCGTCCAATTGATACAGTGAGAAGTACGAAGGAATTTATTAAAGAGTAAAAATAGAGCAAGTAGTTTTAGCGGAGTGCTGGAACTGCTTGCTTTTTTATTTATTCTAGTGATTTTTCTGACAATTGTTTCTCAAGTTATTAAAAAGGAAAACTTTGGTATAATTAATTGAAATATTTAATTTTCTGATAATTGTTTTTCAATGCATAGAAAAGGAGTGGTAATATACAATTTTGATAATTGTATAAAAATCCTAATTTTGTAATTTTGGAGAAAAGGGGATGCGAGTGTATGGGAGCAGATGTAGTAACGCGGGAGCAAATGAAACATTCTTTAGATGATTGGTATCGTGTAATGTTGCAGCAAAACATAGAGAAGGCCACAGAAATGAAAGAGGAGATTGAAAGTAAGATTAGTGGGTTGGATGTGGATCAGGAGGTATTGCTTTATCATGCGTTGTTGAATTTTAGATATGATGCATTAGTTGATTGGATTTCAGTTAGAGAAGATAGTTTTGATAAAGTGGAATCTTTCGAAATTCCAACAGAGGGCTTTTTAGCTTATTATTATCACTTCTTTAAAGGGTTTCATTGCACATTAATTTCAAATTATAACGAAGCGAAAGAACAGTATGAGCAAGCTGAGAAGTTATTGAAATATATTGCCGATCCGATAGAACATGCGGAGTTTAATTATCGTTATGGATATCTTTATAACCAATCATATCAACAAATGTTAGCGATTGATCAAATAAAAACAGCAAAAGAGGTTTTTTTTAAACAACCAGGTTATGAAATTAATCTTGCGTTGTGCGAAAATATGTTAGGGTTGTGTTATATTGATTTACAACAATTCGAGTTCGCTGAAGAAACGTTTAATACAGCATTGAATGTTTTCCAACAAGTTAATCATGAAAAATATATATTAATGGTTAGAAATAATTTAGGTTTATTGTACGCGAATCAAAATTTATCTGAGTTAGCTATCCGTCACTTATCAGAAGTAACAAAGAAATCTCCTAATCATTTTCGAGCACTATACTTGGAATCAGACGAATACCTAAAACTAAATGAATTAGAAAAAGCAGAGTCGTTAATAAATAAAGGGTTACGTATTTGTAATCAGTTAAAAAATCAAGAGTATCAATACCGATTCATGATTTTAAATAAAATGAATGCGACTACTGGTGAGTTTGAAAATGTTATTTTAGATGCGATTTCTTATTTTGAAAAAGAAGAATTATTTGATTGTATTCAAGAGTATACGGAACGCTTAGCAGATAAATTTTATTATGAAAAAAATCATGAAAAATCTAGCGAATATTATCATATGAGTAAAGAAGCAAGAAAAAAACAAATGATAAAAGGAGCGTTAAAATAATGAAAAAAATTGTATTAACGGTAATAGGGTTCGCATTTACTTTATCTCTAGGATTTCATGATTTTAATTCAGTTGCACTTAATAAAGGGGATGGTGGCGGAGCACCAGCAAGACCAGACTACATTAACATTGGCGACACAGGCGGAGCACCAGCAGATAATAAAGGCGACGGCGGAGTAAGCCAACTATAGTAACAAAGAAAGGGATTTCAACATGAAGTCCCTTTTTCTATTTTCAGGCCATGTAGAGAAAAGAATTGACTTACTTTAAATGTGTAACTATAATAGTTACAGAACAACCATTAGTAATAGAAATGAGTTATATTTTTTTAGTTTAATTGTAACTGTTGCGGTTACAATTAAAAAGAGAACATAAAATAACCAAAAAATGTAAAAACTTTTAAATAGCAACAAGAGAAAGGAGACGGGAACTTTGAAAAGGTTTAAGTTTTATATGATTAGCGGTATTGTGCTCGTTTTGTTAATTGTTTGTAACTTCGTTGAGAAGCCGATTGCGAAGGTTGGCGAAGTGAAAGATACTGTTATGATGAAGCTGAATACGAAAGAGAGTATGGCGCAAATTGATGGACAGACGATTTATTTTAAACAAATTGGTGAGGGAAAACCTCCTTTACTTATGTTGCATGGGTTTGGTGGTTCTTCTGATGGGTTTAGTGATATTTATCCGGAACTAGTGCGAGATCATACGATTATTGCGGTTGATATTTTAGGGTTTGGGCGTTCTTCTAAGCCGGTTGATTTTCAGTATTCGTTTCCTGCGCAAGTGAATTTATATTATAAGTTAATGAAGAAGCTCGGATACGATCAGTTTGCGGTGCTCGGCCATTCAATGGGCGGAGAGATGTCCCTTAATTTAGCGTATTTATATCCGGATGCAGTGACGCATCTCATCTTGGCGGATTCTACAGGGATAGAGTCTTTCCAGCAAAAAGAAAGTTATGAAGTACCACCGCTATCGACGGACTTACAAACTGTAACTGAGATTGCGAAGTATAATAAAAGTGAAGTGAAAAATAGTCGTGATGATAAAGAGCATTATGATCAGCTTACGAAAATGAGAGAGCGCCGCATTGCGATGGAAGCTGATAAAATTAAGGTACCGACTTTAATTATATGGGGACGACACGATAAAAGTGTTTCTTGGAAAAATGGTGAACTGTATCATGAGCTATTTGCGAATAGCACGTTCCACATTATTGAAAAAGGATACCACGCACCGTTTCGTCAAGAACCAATTGAGTTTATGGAATATGTACAAGCATTTTTCGCGAAGCATCCACAATAAAAATTTTAAGCATAAATCCACTTCTTTCCTCATAAAGTGAAACTAATAAGGCTTGTCTAAGGAAAGGAATGAAGTGATTTGGAAACTTTACCATGGTGGGTTTATCTTGTAATTGTCGGGATTGTACTAAGTGGCTACATGGTTTTATATACTTCGAAAAAAGAGCAAGATATGGATAATGAGTTTATCGAAAAAGAAGGCGAAGTGTATATGAAGCGCTTAGAAGAAGAGCGCGAGAAACGTAATCAGGATAGTGATAAAGATTCGGTATTGCTTTAATAGAAATTTTGAAAGGCTACCACCTAGTAGGATTTTACATCTAGGTGGTAGCTTTTTTCTTCTGGGGGAGCAGTATATGTTCATCAAGCTAAGGTTATATTAGTTTAATTTTACATGTATAAGAGAGTCATCATAAACTTTTATTGATGGCATTTATATATATTTTTCCTCATAAGAATGGAACTAGCGGGGATTTTACTGGGGGGGATTAACAATGCATAGGGATGAAACTTCATTACATCCTGATACAGGCGTTACGTCTGTAATGTTTGTTGAGCGTTCATTAAATGAAATTCGTTTTTGGTCTAGAATCATGAAGGAGCATTCTTTTTTTCTTCGATTGGGATTTAGATGTGAGGATACTCAATTAATTGAAGAGGCGAATCAATTTTATCGGTTGTTTGAACATATTGAACAAATAGCGCATTCCTATACAAATGAAACAGATCCTGAGCAAATCAAAAGGTTTAATGCAGAAGTACAACAAGCCGCAACTAATATTTGGGGATTTAAACGAAAAATTTTAGGATTAATTCTCACATGTAAATTGCCAGGACAAAATAACTTTCCACTTTTAGTTGACCATACAAGTAGGGAAGCTGATTATTTTAGAAAACGTTTAATACAATTAAATGAAGGTAAATTAGATGCTCTTCCTGATGCTATTATTAAAGAAAATGTTTTCTTTTTAAGGATTATGGCAGACCATGCTAAATTTATTGGCCATCTTCTTGATCCATCAGAAAGAAAGCTTGTAGATACAGCACGGAATTTTAGCAATGATTTTGATGAATTGATGTATCAAGCAATTGACTTAGAATCTATGAAACCACAATCCCAAACAGCTCCTCTTTTAGATCAATTTTTAGATCAAAATCGCGTGTCAGTTGCATCTCTTCGGGATTTTAAGAAAACAGCACGTGATTTAATTGAGCAATGTAAAATAAAGAGCATCATTCATCCATTATTGGCAGACCATGTTTTCCGTGAAGCTGATAGATTTCTTGAAATCATTGATATGTACGATGTTCATCTTACAAATATTCAATCACAACCTAGATATTAGAAGATAAGGAAAGATACTATTTTTCCTTAAGCTGAGAAGTTAACAATTTATTGTTAGCTTCTTTTCTTTGTGATTAAAATTTTCTTTTAAGGACTACATAAATCCTTTTGACCAAATATGTAATTCTTTGTAAAATGTTATATATGGAAAGATTATGAATATACAGGAAATCTATGGGTAGTAGATTTTAATAAATTACTCGGGGGAAATTTATTAATTAAGTATATTAACTTTTTCACATTAAATTTTACAACTAAAGGGGTAGTAGTAATCATGAAGGCAAAGAAATTAGTAAGTTTAGCATTACCAGTTATGTTATTGAGCGGTTGTATTACAATTGAAACTGATGGTAAGAAAGCTGAAACAAAGAAAGAAGAGACGCAAAAGGTAGAGAAAGAGAATAAGACTTCTGAAAAAGAGAGTAAGTCAACTGATAGCAAGAAAGAGGATAGCTTATCTGTAGCGAAAGGTGAAGGTACAAACAGTAGTTCATCAAGTAGTCAACCAAGTTCTTCTTCAAATAATTCAACTTCTTCACCTGGTAAGGTAACTGGTTCAGATGTTGAAAGGTATAAGGCAGATATCATAAACAGTGCTACTCAAATTGAAGATACAATGAAATTAATTGAAGGAATAGCAGATTCAGACGTAAAATCATACAAACAAAAGAAAAGTGAAGTACAACTAAGTTTAGGTGGAGCAAAGGCAACAACGAAGAAACTGAAGAATTTACAAGCGCCCCCTGAGTTACAGGGAGAACAGGCGAAGATAAAGCAATCGATGGAACTGTATGCGGATTGTTTTCAACTTCTCTTTGATGCATTGGACCAAGAAGACGAAAGTAAAATGCATCAATCAGTAAGTAAAGCACAAGAAGGTTCGAAACTGTTTGAAGAGGCAGCGAAGAGTATCGGTAGTAAAACCAACTAAGAATAAAGTATTTAAAGGGGTATTTGTAAGTGCAGTTGGTGCAAGTGAAGAGTTAGGAATTAGTTATGGAAACACATTACAAATTTATCAAATGGACGATAATGTTCGTATTCGATATGTAAAACAATAAATAATTGGTGAAAAACTCTGTAATAAATTTTACAGGGTTTTTTGTTAGTTCTAGTTTATTTTTTTGTCTTCCTAAGCGCTAAGCATACTAGTATAAGTTGAGAAATGAACAAAACGATAATGATAGGCAGATGATGTAACTCCATAGTAACTGTAACCATCTAAAGCCCAATTCATACACTATGATGGAGGCTTTTTACTTCATAACCGGATGAAAAAGGAGTGTAATCATGAAGAAACGTACTGTTAATGAAGCAGGAGGGAATGTGCCACAACCAATCCGCAGCGACGGAGCAGGTGCGATTGATTCTGGACCTCGTAATGTTATGCGGGATATTCAAAATCCAAATATGCTTGTTCCGCCTATAACGGATGCAGGGTTAGTTCCTAACTTGAAGTTTTCATTCTCGGACACTTCTATGATTTTGAAACAAGGGGGGTGGTCTCGGGAGATTACTGTTCGAGAACTACCGGTTTCGACGACGATTGCAGGAGTAAATATGAGTTTAACGGCCGGTGGAGTACGAGAACTACATTGGCATAAAGAAGCGGAATGGGCGTATATGCTTTTAGGACGGGCACGCATAACGGCTGTTGATCAAAATGGACGGAATTTTATTGCTGATGTTGGACCAGGTGATCTTTGGTATTTTCCGCCTGGTATTCCGCATTCCATTCAAGGATTGGAACATTGTGAATTTCTACTCGTTTTCGATGATGGACATTTTTCTGATTTATCTACTTTAGCTATTTCTGATTGGTTTGCGCATACGCCAAAAGAGGTGTTGTCGGCTAATTTTGGAGTACCTGAGAGTGCTTTTCGTTCTATCCCTTCAGATCAAGTTTATATTTATCAAGGAGAGGTGCCAGGTTCCCTTGAAAGTCAGGAAGTTCAATCACCGAAAGGAGAAGTTCCTTTAACATTTAAACATGAATTGTTAAAACAAAAGCCGATTAAGACGCCTGGTGGTAGCGTTCGAATTGTAGATTCCACAAATTTCCCTATTTCCAAAACAATCGCAGCAGCGCTCGTTGAGGTTGAGCCTGGTGGAATGAGAGAACTTCATTGGCACCCGAATAATGATGAATGGCAATATTATTTGACAGGGGAAGCGAGAATGACTGTGTTTCTTGGAAATGGTACCGCTCGTACATTTGATTATAGAGCTGGCGATGTCGGATATGTACCGTTTGCGACGGGGCATTATATTCAAAATACAGGTACCGAAACATTATGGTTTTTAGAGATGTTCAGAAGCAATCGTTTTGAAGATGTATCGTTAAATCAATGGATGGCACTGACTCCTAAAGAAATAGTGGAGAGTAATATACATGTTGGCCCGCAAGTAATGGATTCTCTGCGTAAGGAGAAGTGGCCTGTTGTGAAATATCCGGGGTTTTCATATAGTCCGAAAAGTGATGAGTAAAAATGAAAAATTGCGTTATTCTTTCTGGAGACTGATAAGAAGGGATGGCGTATTTTTTATGCCTAATCTATTCTTTATCCCGCTATTTGCCGGGTAGTAAGCCCCCTACCTCAAAATTCAGCTGAAGTAAAGAAGTTAGGTGGGGGGGCTGTCCGTAAAAGCCCGATTGGTGAGGGCTGATTAAAGTTTCACTTTATTAGTATCCATTCTTTGTATTATTGTTCGGGAAATTATTATTGGAGCATAGTATAGGGAAGATACATATAAAATAGCGCCATTATAAGCTGTAACGCATAAGTTGCGCAGGAAATGCAACGATAACTCGCTTTACTCTTCATCATTTATTTGAACATAAGGGGCATAGAGAGGTGATAAACACAGTATGATTTTTAGTGAGCGTTTAAAAGAAGAAAGGGAAAAAAGAAATTGGTCGCAAAATGATTTGGCTGAAAAACTTCATGTGAACAGGCAATCTGTTTCGAAATGGAGACGGAAAAGAACTATCCGAGCATTGAAATTATTATTCATTTAAGTGACCTGTTCGGTATTACGATGGATGAACTGCTAAGGAGTGATGAAGAATTGACGCAGAAAGTAATTGAAGATAGTAAGCAATTGGCGTATCCAAAATGGAAGGTGTTTTTGGATAGTCTATTTATGATAGGAGTATTTTTGTTTATTGCAAAAACCGTTGTATGGATGCTAAATAAGTTTGCTGGAGCAAGTATTACAATTGTAGCAGATGCGCCATATGTAATGAATCTTTTGCCCCTTGCATTCATGATTATAGGTGGTATAGGTTCCGATAAGTTGAAGAAAATATATAGATAAGGGAAAGATTTGAAAGAAATCCCCAACACTAGCTGTTCTTTTCACTTAAATTGTGTACTATAAAGGATAGGATGATATAAAGAAGGGGACATATAGAATGGAATTTCATGAACAAAAGATTTTGCCGGCAGTGAGGCAAATTAAAGATTTGGAAAAGCTATTACATAGTTCGTATGAGTATATCGTTATTTTAGATATTCATGTCGGTCAATTGAAGAGTGTTATATCACTTGCGAAGCAATATTGTAAAAAGGTGTTTTTACATGTGGATTTAATTCATGGTTTGCAGAGTGATGGGCATGCGACGGAATATTTATGTCAGGAGTTTAGACCGTACGGGTTACTTTCAACAAAGGCGAGCGTTATTATGAAGGCGAAGCAAAAAGGTGTTGTGGCAATACAACGCATCTTTTTAATCGATTCGAGTGCGATGGAGAAGAGCTGCAATCTTTTAGATAAAACGAAACCGGATTATATTGAGGTACTTCCTGGAGCATTAACGGACGTTATCGCTGAAGTGAAAGAGCGTACTGGTGTACCGATTTTAGCAGGTGGTTTTATTCGTACTGTAGAAGATGTGGAAAGAGCATTAAACGCTGGTGCGACAGCAATTACGACATCAAAACGTGAACTATGGAAACATTACCAAAAAAAGTGACGAAAATGTGAAAAAATTCTGTTGACACCGCTTTCATAAGAGGTTAACATTATAGACAAGTTAATAAACGTGACGGAGAAAAGAAGAGATCCACATTTCATTGTTTCTATATAAATTTATATAGAAGCGTGCAAAGCTGTGGGTCTTTTTCTTTTGACAAAAACGAATGGCCATTCATTTTACCTCTATCACATTTGGAAGCGTTTAAATTGATTGTGGAGGGATACTATGTCAGCATTTTTAGGAGAGTTAATAGGGACTGCGTTGTTAATCGTACTTGGTGGCGGCGTTTGTGCTGGTGTAAGTTTAAAGAAATCGTTTGCGAAAGATTCAGGTTGGATTGTTATTACAATGGGCTGGGGCTTAGCAGTAGCGGTTGCAGCGTATGCGGTTGGATCAATTAGTGGGGCACATTTGAATCCAGCTTTAACGATAGGATTAGCATTTAAGGGAGCGTTCCCATGGAGTGACGTACCAGGTTATATCGTAGCACAAATGATTGGGGCAATTATCGGGGCAGTTATCGTATATTTACATTACTTACCACACTGGAAAGAAACAGAAGATCCAGGAACAAAGTTAGGTGTATTTGCAACAGGTCCAGCAATTCCGAACACATTTGCAAACCTTTTAAGTGAAATGATTGGAACATTCGTTTTAGTATTTGGTATATTAGCAATTGGTGCAAATAAATTTGCAGATGGATTAAATCCATTTATCGTAGGTTTCTTAATTGTAAGTATTGGTTTATCATTAGGTGGGACAACAGGATACGCAATTAACCCAGCGCGTGATTTAGGTCCGCGTATTGCACACTTCTTCCTTCCGATTGCAGGAAAAGGCGGTTCAAACTGGAAGTATGCATGGATTCCAGTAGTTGGTCCAATTTTAGGTGGATCACTTGCAGGTTTATTCCATCAAGTTGTATTTGAAGGAAAACAAAATTCAGCACTTATTTATGTGATTATCGCAACTGTGATTGTACTAGCAATCTCTTATATGACAAGTAAAAAAAGCGGAAGCAATACAAATAGTAGAAAAGTAGCATAAGGGGGAAACCGATATGAAAAAATATATTCTTTCATTAGACCAAGGAACAACAAGCTCACGCGCAATTCTGTTCAATAAAAAAGGTGAAATTGTTCATTCAGCTCAAAAAGAGTTTACACAACATTTTCCAAAGCCAGGCTGGGTAGAGCATAATGCACAAGAAATTTGGGGATCTATTTTAGCAGTTATCGCAACTTGCTTAAGCGAAGCAGATGTAAAACCAGAACAAATCGCAGGTATCGGTATTACGAACCAACGTGAAACAACGGTTGTATGGGATAAAACAACTAGTAAACCAATTTACAACGCAATCGTATGGCAATCTCGCCAAACAGCTGAAATTTGTGATGAGTTAAAAGAAAAAGGTTATAGCGAAATGGTTCGCGAAAAAACAGGTCTTTTAATTGATGCATACTTCTCTGGTACGAAAGTAAAATGGATTTTAGATAACGTTGAAGGTGCAAGAGAAAAAGCAGAAAACGGCGATCTATTATTCGGAACAATTGATTCGTGGCTTGTATGGAAACTATCTGGTGGTAAAGCACACGTAACAGATTACTCAAACGCATCACGTACGTTAATGTTTAACATTCACGACTTACAGTGGGATGATGAGCTTCTAGAAATGTTAACAGTACCAAAGAGCATGCTTCCAGAAGTGCGTCCATCATCTGAAATATATGGAGAAACAATTGATTACCACTTCTTCGGCCAAAATGTACCGATTGCAGGTGTAGCTGGTGACCAACAAGCAGCATTATTTGGACAAGCTTGTTTCGGTGAAGGTATGGCGAAAAATACTTACGGAACTGGTTGTTTCATGTTAATGAACACTGGTGAAAAAGCAGTAGCTTCTGAGCACGGCCTATTAACAACAATTGCATGGGGAATAGATGGTAAAGTAAACTACGCATTAGAAGGAAGTATTTTCGTAGCAGGTTCTGCAATTCAATGGTTACGTGACGGAATGCGCATGTTTAAAGATGCAAGTGAGAGTGAAGTGTACGCAAATCGCGTTGAATCAACTGACGGTGTATACGTTGTACCAGCATTCGTTGGACTAGGAACACCTTATTGGGATAGTGAAGTACGCGGCGCTATGTTTGGTGTAACGCGCGGTACGACGAAAGAGCATTTCATTCGTGCAACGCTAGAATCTTTAGCTTACCAAACGAAAGATGTATTATGCGCAATGGAAGCAGATTCAGGTATTGAGCTGAAAACATTACGCGTTGATGGCGGAGCAGTTAAAAATAACTTCTTAATGAAGTTCCAAAGTGATATTTTAGATGTTCCTGTAGAGCGTCCAGTAATCAACGAAACAACGGCTCTAGGTGCAGCATACTTAGCTGGTCTTGCGGTTGGATATTGGAAAAACCAAGATGAAATTAAAGAACAGTGGCATATGGACAAACGCTTTGAACCAACGATGGAAGCGAAAACAAGCGAAGAGCTATATGCTGGATGGAAAAAAGCAATTGAAGCAACAAAAGCTTTCAAATAATCATAAACAGTGTTATAATGGTGACAAGTTAATAATTCGGTAGGAGATTTGGAGAGACCACAACGCGCTATAGAGGCGAAATCTATAGCGGAGTTTGTGGTCTCTTTTTTCGTTATCAAAGGGAGGAATTACCATGAAATTTTCAAGTAAACAACGTAAAGACGTATTAAACGGAGTAAATAAACAAGAGTTAGATGTGATCGTAATTGGTGGAGGTATTACTGGTTCTGGTATTGCATTAGATGGAGCAACACGCGGGTTATCAACAATTGTGTTTGAAATGCAGGACTTTGCAGCAGGTACATCAAGTCGTTCAACGAAGCTTGTACACGGTGGTCTACGCTATTTAAAACAACTTGAAGTGAAAATGGTAGCAGAGGTGGGTAAAGAGCGTGCGATCGTATATGAGAACGGTCCCCATGTAACAACACCAGAGTGGATGTTACTTCCGTTCCATACAGGCGGTACGTTCGGATCATTTAGTACATCAATTGGTCTTCGTGTATACGACTTCTTAGCAGGTGTAAAACGAAGCGAGCGCAGAAAGATGTTTAACCGTGAAGAAACGCTAAACAAAGAGCCTCTTGTAAAAAAAGAAGGATTAAAAGGCGGCGGTTACTACGTAGAATATCGTACAGACGATGCGCGTCTTACAATTGAAGTAATGAAAGAAGCAATTGAGCACGGTGCGAAAGCTGTTAACTACGCAAAAGTAGACAGTTTCTTATATAAAGATGGAAAAGTATGCGGTGTACGTGTAATCGATTTACTAGACGGTGAAGTGTACGAAGTTTACGGTAAGAAAATTGTAAACGCAGCTGGTCCTTGGGTAGATACACTTCGTGAAAAAGATAACTCGAAAAAAGGAAAAGTACTTCAGTTATCAAAAGGTGTTCACTTAGTAATTGATCAAAAACGTTTCCCATTAGGTCAAGCGATTTACTTCGATACACCAGATAAACGTATGGTGTTCGCGATTCCTCGCGGCGGAAAAACATACGTAGGTACAACAGATACGTTCTATGATAAAGATGCAGCTGTACCACAAATGACAACAGAAGATCGCACATACATCATTAATGCGATTAACTATATGTTCCCAAGCGTAAAAATTACGGAAAAAGACATTGAATCAAGCTGGGCTGGTGTACGTCCGTTAATTTATGAAGAAGGTAAGAGTGCATCTGAAATTTCTCGTAAAGATGAAATTTGGACTTCTGAATCTGGTTTAATTACAATCGCAGGTGGTAAATTAACAGGATACCGCAAAATGGCTGAAATGGTAGTAGATTACGTAACGAACTTACTACAAAAAGAAGGCCATAGTGCATATCCGAAGAGTACAACGAAACATATGCCAATCTCTGGTGGACATGTAGATGGTTCACACGGATTCCCAGCATTCGTTGCGAAAAAAGCTGGCGAAGGTACGAAATATGGTTTAACAACAGCACAAGCAGAAGAATTCGCGAAATTCTACGGCTCTAACGTTGACGTACTATTTGATTTAGCGAAAAAACATAAAGACGAAGCGAAAGAATACAACATGCCACTAGACGTTCTAATCCCGCTTGTATACGCAATGGATTATGAAATGACAGCAAAACCAGTTGACTTCTTCGTACGCCGCAGAGGCGCTGTATTCTTCAACATCCACTGGGTATACGAGTGGAAAGAAGCAGTAATCAACTACATGGCTGCGAAACTAGGCTGGAGCAAAGAAGAGCAAATGAAATACACAGCTGAATTAGAAAAAGCATTAACAGACGCTGTCATTCCTGTAGATCAACAAGAACAGGCAGCTGCGTTAGCGTAAAATAGAAAACCACCTGAAGGGGAGCCTTTAGGTGGTTTTTTTTATGGAATATTCTTCTAACTATATTGCATAACGACATATGTTGTTATACGATGTATATAAGGTGGTGGTATTGTTGGACAAAGAAATCTTAAAGGGAAGTATAGATATTTTATTACTTTCTATCATTGCAAAACGTGATACATATGGATATGAAATAGCCCAAAGTTTAAAGGATGCAAGTGAAGATTTGTATAGTATGGGGCAGGGAACTTTGTATCCTGCTTTAAAGAGATTAGAGAAAAAGGAGTTTCTTGAATCTTATTGGAATGAATCTGAGAATGGGATGAAAAGGAAATTCTATACTATTACAGATAAAGGGAAAAAAGAATTGCAGAAGAAAGTGAACTCTTGGGAGAGTGTAACAGCATTAATTCAAGCTTGTCAGAAAGGAGTTATTTATGAGTGAATTTGACGAGTATATTAAGTCTATTTTAGCCTATTCAGAACTTAGTGATATTGAACAGGATGAGTTATTTCTAGAAATGTATGATCACTTGAACAGTTTGAAAGAAGAATATATGGAACAAGGTATGAATGAAAAAGAAGCGATTTATAAAGCGATTCAAAGTTTTGGAGAATCAAAAGTTATTGGCGTAGAGATTAATAAATCGGTATACGAAGTTCCTAGGCCATTAAAGGTATTATCAAAAATTTTATGTATTCCTTATATAATCATTTGTTTTATTGTCTTTTTAGGAACATTTATTTCAACTTCTACATTTGACTCTGTTCGCAGTTTGACAGGTGGGACTGTCTATCATCCCATTGAATTTTGGCAGCGATTTTTACATATATCTGATTTAGAAACGTTATTACAACTTTTTGGAATAACACTTTGGCAAGTTAAAGATTTTATTGCACATCCAGGTCCTTGGGGAAACTCAACTTATTGGTTAAGCGTTTTACAACATATAATATTAGTAGTTCCATTCGGATTTTTCGTTCCAGTGCTCATTAATAAAGTGACTAACTATAAGAAAGCTCGTAAGTGGTATGTTATGACCTTTCTTGTTTGGGAGATATTACATTTACTAACTTTGTCTGATGTTTTTGATGTGTGGCGGATTGCTATAAATATGCTCGGTGCGTCGGTAGGATATCTTTTATTTATAAGCATGATACAAATAGATAATAAATTTAGGATAATGCGCAAGAACATATTTGAAAATTAACTTGCTATTCTGTAGTTTAAATTATACAAATTTAGTTTGATGGTAATAGAGTATTGCTGAAAACATAGGTGCTATGTAGTGAGGGGATTTTTTATATTCGTAATAGGTGTTGTTCCTTGTTTATTCATCCTGTTATGAAGCGGGTACATAATCCGTCTTTATTGGTGCTATAAATGATGAGAGCGGCACAGCTGAACTAGAAAAAGTCTAGAACAACAAGAACAGGCAGCTGCGTTAGCGTAAAATAGAGAACCACCTGAAGGGGGAGCCTTTAGGTGGTTTTTTCTCTTGACTAAAAATAAATAAAATGTGTTACAATGATGATAGAGTATTTAGTGTGAATTTTGCATAAAATAAAAAAGACAGAAGCCTGAGAAACTTCTGCCTTGTGTAACCTAACTTGCTATTGTGGTGGTAGTAGGTGCGGTTATAAGACAATTACATTAACGTTTTAGCCGAGAACCGCCCTTACCTTTTCCACGAAGCAGGGTGGTTCTCGCTTTTTTGTATACAGAAATTAGCCACGGACCGACGTATCTTCTACCGATGACAACGCCAGCTCCGGTTAGGATACCATACACTAATTTAATTACAAACATCGCGATCATATTATCACCTCCCCCCTTTTTCAAAATGGAAGAGATGATTGCCACACCTACTAGTTATAGCTTATTAAGTTACATTTTAATTGTATTATGTTTTAAAATAGGGAACAAGATATATGGATGAAAATTCCTGTTTTTAAGCAGAGCATTAGTGTCAGGGGACAAGAAGTAAATAAATATTCATAAAAAAACGGTATGGACATTACCATCCGTATTTTTTTATGTATTTATAAAACTTTTCCATACAGTGCGTCGTCTAATATATGGGAAGGAGGAAATGATGTGGATGAATTAACGATAGAAGCGTTTGAAATAGAAGATAAGGAGGACCTTATCGACGAAATAATGAACAAGTATGGACAAGAAGTCCTACAGCTTGTGTATTCATATGTGAATAATAAAGAGGTTGCGGAGGATGTAACGCAAGATATATTTGTGAAATGTTATAAATCTCTTCATACATACAAAGGGAAATCGAATGTGAAAACGTGGTTATGGAGAATTGCGATTAATCAATGTAAGGACTATATAAAAAGTTGGTATAACAAAAAGGTAATCGTTACAGAGGATGAATTTGCGTATATTGGGATTCAAAATGATAGTGTCGAACAAACTGTCATTCAAAATGCTGAGGATAGTAGGCTTGCTTCTGCAGTAATGAGTTTACCGATAAAATATCGAGAAGTCATTTATCTATTTTATTATGAAGAATTATCAATTAAAGAGATTGCTATGGTAATAGACGTAAAGGAAAATACGATAAAAACGAGACTGAAAAAAGCGAAGGAACTTTTGAAGGAAGGATTGGAGGAATAATCAAATGGAAGATCGATTAAAAGGCTTGCGAAAATCAATGGAGAACACAACGTTTAAACATTTGAGTTTTTCTGATCAACACCAGAAGCAGGTGCGCGAAAAAATTAAGCAATCGTCCGAAAAGGAAGAAGATATCCTTTTAGCAGTGTTACAACTTCTTATGAATGAAAAAACAGGTTATGAACTGATGCAGTTGCTAAGAGGGAGAGGGATTCAAAAATTCGAAGGTGATGAAGGGTCTCTATACACTTTATTACATCGTTTAGAACGGAATCGCTTTATCCAATCTAGCTGGGATCACGCAGGAGCTAAATATTATCAATTAAATGATAAAGGAAACAAGATGCTGCGAAAGGCAGAGAGGAATGCTACGAAGGCACGATTTATATTAAAAGGCTTAGTACAGGAGTGAGAAAAAATTGAACAAAAAAGGGGAGCGTTTTTTAAAAGAAGTTACGAACCATATTAAATCAAAAGAAGCGAAGGACTTAGTAGCAGCTGAACTAAATTTTCACTTGAAACAGGCGAAGAATATGTGGATGGATAAAGGATTAAGTGAGGAAGTTGCTGAAGATAAGGCTGTTGAACAAATGGGGAGTCCGATTAAACTTGGCCGGGAACTTAACAAACTTCATAAGCCAAAGGTGGATTGGTTCTTACTTATTTTATTAGTAGCTGCTATGGGGTTAGGGTTTTTACCAATAATCGCTCTTGGGCATACGAACGATTTACTAATGAACAAAGTAATTTTTGTAATTCTCGGCATTGCAACAGCTGTTGGGATGATGCTGCTTGATTACCGGAAGCTAGAAAGACTCGGGTGGCTGTTTTATACAATTGGAATACTTATCTTGTTAGCTATAAAATGTTTTCCGACTGGTTACGTGATTGGGGAAGCGATAATAAAAATTGGCCCCATCAAAATTGACTGTTTAATGACGATACCATTTTTCTTTTTAGCTTGGGCTTCGTTTTTCAATAATAGTAGGTTAAAGTTTATACATCTTCTCATGTTGTACGTATTTTCTTTATATTTATTTTCAACTATATCAATTCTTTTACCCATTTTCATCTACATTACGATGGTATTTGTTATGCTTTGGTGGAGTAAGTTAGGAAAGAAAACGGCATGGCTCATTACGATTTTACCTATTGTACCATTGATTATTAGGGATCTACTTTCCTGGTCTGCTGTAAAAGAATACCGTATGGCCAGAGTTTTAGGAATGTTAAACCCAGAGCATGATCTATGGTATTTACGTTTAAAAGAGGCGATGTCTTCAGCAGGTTGGTTTGGTACATATGAAAATATAAAGTCTATCCGTGCTGCCCATACTGATTTTGTATTTGCAAGTTTGACTTACTATTATGGATATGTACTTGCGCTAGTTCTTGTCGTGATTCTTTCTCTTTTTGCAGTAAGAATAATGAACATAGCTTATAAAATAAATGATGGTTATGGTAAATTGCTTCTCGTTGGCGGAGTGACTCTTTTTGTAATCCATTTTATTTGTAACGTTGGCATGACCCTCGGGATATTACCACGTGTTTCTATATCATTACCTTTTATTAGCTACGGATTGATACCAACTCTGTTTCATGCATTTATAATGGGAATTGTGTTAAGTGTATATCGACGTAAAGATATTCCTTTTAGAATGAGAAAAACACCTTGATGATTATCAAGGTGTTTTCGTTATAAGCTCAAAACTCTCCGAATCAGCCCCAAGCACAAAAGGACTAACCTCGCCAACGCTATAAAGGTGCAATTCATGCATTGCGCGCGTACAAGCAGTGTAGAACAATCTACGAACGCTCTCATCGCTGTACACATCTTTAGAAGCATCGTAAATAATAACAGCATCAAATTCGATACCTTTCGCTAAGTAAGCGGGGATCACGACAATGCCTTGCTCATACTCGGCTGAGTTACTTTTCACAAGTTTAATATTCTCGATATGATTAAGTGCTTCGTAGGCAGCGGCGCTTTCAGCTGCGGATTTACAGATGATTGCGATCGTATTGTGCTGCTCTGTTTGTAGTTCAGCAACTTTTGCAGTAATATGTTCGTGCAGTTCGTTGTGATTAGCTACTTTCGTCACTGTAGGTTTCGCGCCGTCACGTTCAAATGCATGAATGTTGTTGCCTTCTGGTACGAGAGCACGTGTAAATTCAATGATCGGTTTTGTTGAGCGGTAGCTACGAGTTAAGTTAATACCGTTCGTTTCATCTGGTCCGTATAAGCTAGTAAGTGTATTGAAATTCACTGTTTCACTCGCATGGGCAAATATCGCTTGGTTAAAGTCCCCGAGTACCGTCATTCTTGCAGCAGGGAAGAGACGTTTTAAAAACTCGAACTGAAACGGCGAGTAATCCTGTGCTTCGTCTACGAGTACGTGTTTAATCGATCTGTTCGTTTGGAAGCCTTCAATTAATTCTTTTAAAAGTAAAAATGGAGTCGCATCCTCGTAATATAGCTTTCCTTCATCAAGCATATTTACTGTTAATGAGCAAATATCATCCCACTCTTTCGGTTTTTCTCCAGTAACCCATGATGCATCTGTGAAAAGCTGTTTATATATACCTGTAAAATTGATAAAGCGCAATGTTTGAACGCCTTTACGAAGTGGCTTCATTTTTTTACGGACAATCATACGTCCAAGTACTCTTGTTTCTTTCTCAAAATCATTAAAGGAGTTATCGTCAAACTCGCCTTTTTTCTGTAAATATTTATAAGCCTTTTGATATTCATCTTTACTAAGTAGTTCGATTTCTTCTTCTACCCAAGGCTTTTTCAGTTCTGCTTTTTCAAGTGCATCTATTTGCTTATTTAGCCAATCCGTTAACTTCTCAATTCGGCTATGGAAGCGGAGAGAGGAGTCAGTATTATAAAATTGCTCTGTGATTTCTTTAGCTGAGGCAATTAGTTTCCCTCTAAATTTCATTCCTCTAAATAGCATGCCTGAAGATTCAAGAGATTGTCTGTACGCTCTAATCATCTCGAAAAATTGAGTAGATGCTTTAAATCGGATGCTAGCATTTCTCGTTTTATAGGTAGGGCTATTTGTTTCAGTTAGCATATATTCTAATTGCTCATAAGGGTCTTCAACGTCAAATGACTTGCTCAGTCTATGATTTAAATATTCTTGGAATGTCACTTGCTGCATATTTTCTTCACCGAGTTCAGGTAGTACGTTAGAAACGTAGCTATTGAACATAGAGTTAGGGGAGAAGAGAATAATTTGATCCGCTTTTAGCCATTCGCGATATTTATATAGTAAGTAGGCGATTCGCTGCAGGGCAGCTGACGTTTTACCACTACCAGCAGCTCCTTGCACGATAAGGAGTCGGCCTTCATCGTGACGAATAATTTCATTTTGTTCACGCTGAATTGTAGCGACGATACTTTGCATATGTTTGTTCGTACCTTTTCCGAGCGCTTGTTGCAAGATTTCATCGCCAATTGTAAGGCTCGTATCGAACATAGAATCAATCTCGCCATTTTGAATAATGTATTGTAATTTTTTCTCCACATTACCGTGGATTACGCCTCCTGGTGTACTGTACTCAGCTGGTCCTGGTGGATAATCGTAGTATACACTCGAAATAGGTGCGCGCCAGTCATATATAAGAAAGTTTTCTCCGCTAGCATCCGTAAGTGTAGCAACACCGATATAAATTTGATCCGCAGCAGATTCTCCTTCTTCTTTGAAATCAATTCGTCCAAAATAAGGTGCTTTATGCATGCGTCTTAATGCGGCAAGTCGATTAAAGGTATGCTTATGGGTAATTTGTGTGACAGCTAGTGACTGAGCTTGTTGTCTTAAGTTGATAACTGTTTCAAGATAATCATCAAAAGTATCCGTGTTCACTTTCACATCATCCCAAAAGTGTTTACGAATATTGATTACTTCTGCCCGGCGTCTGCCAGTTTCGTTTTCCAGTTTATCAATTTGCTCCGTAATTGTCTCGATTACGGTATCCAATCTTTTTTGCTCTAAATCAAGTTTTTTGTTCATACGGTAAGCACTCCTTTAAAAGTGAAAAATAGAGGTTGACTGAAGATGTGTTTTGGTGTACAATTAAAATACGGATAAATACGTTCCTTTCATTTTAGAAAACGTGTTTCTGTACTAATTTAACATAGTTTTTGAATTTAATCAATGATAATAAGATAAACCTTGGTTCTGCGTGGCGTGGATCAAGGTTTTTTTGTGTTTTTCTTTAAGGAAGAATCGCAATTTTATTGAGGAGAATGTAAGTAAAGCAAAGAAGAAAATCAGGAATAGGGGGATACTGATGCAAAAATATTTTGAGGAAGCACATCGTTTTTGTTCTCGTAATAGAAAGTACTTAGAAAAGGATGTTATATGTGGTTGTTTCTATTGTTTAGAAATTTTCCATCCAGAAAAAATTACAGAGTGGTGGGATGATGATAACACAGCAGTTTGTCCGCATTGCGGGATTGACTCTATTATAGGAGAAAGTTCTGGATTTAAAATTACAGAAATGTTTTTAAGTGAAATGCATAAAAGATGGTTTTAGTTAAACGAATGAAAAAATAAACTTTCATTAACGAAGAGGATACATAAAAAAGCTCGGGCCGAAGCCCAAGCTTTTTTTTACTTCATTATTTCTTTTCTTCTTTTTTATCGTCAGCTTTTTTCTCTTCGAAAAGATCTTTTAAATCTTTATCGTCAACTTTTACGTCAGCTTTTTTGATTTCTTTCATCATAAGATCGTTCATGAATTCGCCGTCTTGTGATTTCTTCTGAACGATTTCTTTTTTGATGTCAGCTTTAGATTGTTCGAATGATTTTTCTGGTTCTTTAATGTCTGTAACTTTAATGATGTGGTAACCGAATTGTGATTTCACAGGTTCGCTTACTTCATCTTTTTTCAGTTTATAAGCAGCATCTTCAAATTCTTTAACCATTTTACCAGGTCCGAAGAATCCTAAATCGCCACCTTTTTCTTTTGAACCAGTATCTTCAGAGTATTGTTTCGCTAACTCTTCGAAAGATTTACCTTGTCCAAGTTCTTCTTTTACCTTTTTCGCAGTAGCTTCATCTTTTACAAGAATGTGGCTTGCTTTAATTTCAGGCTTGTAGTTATCTTTTAATTCTTTATCAGTGATTGTTTTCTCGATAGCTTTTTCTTGAGCTAATGAAGCACGAACACCATTTTTGACAGTTTCTTCTTTAAGACCTTGTTGTTTTAATAGTGTATCGAATTGATCACCGACTTGCTTTTTCATTTCATCGAACCTTTTGTCTACTTCTTTGTCGTCTACTTTGTAGTTTTTAATAAGTACTTTTTCCATTACCATGTTATTTAGTGTTTGTTTACCAGTTTGTGAATTTTTCATTTGTTCGTAGAACTCTTCTTTTGTAATGTCACCAGCTTTAGATGTAACAATTTTGTCTGATGATGATGTTCCACAAGCTGATAGTGCGATTACACTTGTTGCGGCTAAGGCAAGCATAGCTTTCTTCATTCGATAAACACTCCTACTATTATGTATTTTTAATTTATCCTATACCAATGAATTTTAGTTCATAAGAGCCCGATTAAGTCTCACTGATACTTTTGCTTTTTATATTGGTAAAGCGCGCTTAACAGGGCTTACCGAGGCTGAGGATAAAGTTTTGATGAATGTTTTGTTCTATAGTATAAGCAATATGTACAAAATTTAATATATCATATTTCGAACCGTTTTCATATTGATAAAGAAAAATTAACCAGCACGTGTCAGATTTTGAAAGTGTGCCATATTGGGCGTATGTCGCATATACAGAATAGAGGAGGGGATGGGGATGAATTCTCAACTTATTTTATTACTTGTACTGTTTATTTTATTGGTTATTGTAGGTATAATTTGCTTATAGAGGAAAAAAGTGAGGAAGGGGCTTTCCTTCCTCACTTTCCATGAAATATAATTTCTATATAACTAGAAATTAATAAAATTGTTATACATACATTAATAACCCGAAAGACACCGGGCTGGCGGCTCGCAGCTATTTGTTTTCGTTCACACAGTGTATGTGTCATGAAATTCGTGTAAAATATAACAAGAAGTGCAAATGCGACAAAAACAACTGTTATAAGTGTCATGAGGCGAGACCTCCTTTTGGCTAAAATACATATACATATATTGTATCACACGATATTTTGTTCGTGTTACAAAATTCAGAAATAGAAGACTTTGTGTTAGAAAGTGAGGGAGAAAATGGACGTTGTTAGAAGATTAGAACAAGCTGAATACTATGTAGACCTACTATTTAAAATGATTGATGAAGAGAAGTGTCCATTTTATTCTTTAATCATAAAGAAAAAAGCTCGTAAAAAAGATATTGAACGTATACTAAATCTTTGTGAAAAACTGAACGAGCAATATGTAGTGGAGAAAGCAGAAGGGCTTCTTTTGTTCGATGCGCTGTTAGATCAATTTGAAAAAGCGCTTCCACATCAGCTCGAAGTACACGAAACTGCGGAAGCGCTAGCAAAACAAGGTTTATTTAAGCCGCTTATGAATGAATTCTTAAGCATGATTGCGAAAAAATAAATAGATTATTTCTTAACTAACTTTTGATCGGATTCTGTAAAGTTCTCTTCAATATCTTCTAATGATTTCTCAAAAATATCGATAAAGTCTTGTCCATAAATATTACGCAGGATTGCAATCAGTTCGATATTTTCTGGGAACTTCCCATAAAAATTACGAAGTGCAAGAGCCCCATTAAACACTGAATTATTTTCAGGATCATACTCCTCCATTAAGCGAAGTAGTAATTCTTCCCCTTTGTCTGTAATTTCAATGTACGTATTTCGTTTATCATCTTCCTTTTTTGAGAATACAAGATAGCCGCGTTCTTCTAGCTTTTTAGAGAAGTTAAACGCCGTTGATACGTGCATAACTCCAAACTTAGCAATCTCAGAAATAGAAGCCCCTTTTAAATGATAAGCGATTGTTAAAATATGATGTTCATTAATATTTAAATCGTAAGGTTTAATCCACTGCTGCCAATCTTTCTCTACACATTTCCATAACGCTTTCGATAATTGAGCAATGCGTTGGCTGAAAATCATCGCTTCTTTTACCGAGTAATCTTTTTCTCCACTTTTCATTTACTCACCCACTTTAACATTCTTTTTTCATTACTATCTATTATGCCAGTAAAATAAAAATTAATAAAGTCTTTTTGTGAGAATTGTGAAAATTTTTCGGAAAAATGACATTCTATACAAATCATGCATAACTATGGAAGCGTTTTATAAGTCATGAATACATACGTTGTCCTTACATGTTAAGTGATAACATATATTGTAAATGCATAAAAACACGGCATATCTATACGACATGCCGTGTCAAGGTCAATTTATATAAAAAATATTTGTTATATGCAAAAAACTAAGCAGGAATTTGTTTACGCTTTTTCTGGAACAGCTTCTTGTAGTTTCTCAATTGACTTTTGGATGTCCAAAATTTCTTTCTCAATATGGCGCTTGTTTTGAGAAATATCTTGCTTCCAGTTAGAAAGTGTATCGTGCATATCGTCTTTTAATTCTTGGAACACTTCTTTACCTTCTGAAGCAGTTTCAACGATTTGACGTTTTAATAATTTCGTATCAGCTGTAATATCAGCTAAAGTCTTTTTAATATCATTTCCTTTTTCTTTTAACTTGCCGCGCATGTCTTTACCAGAAGAAGGAGTTGAGAAAAGAACAGCTAGTCCAGCAACTGCTCCGCCGCAAATAACACCTGTAATAAAGGATTTAGCTTTTGACATAAAAGGAGGCCTCCTTATTTTTTGTTCGTATTCATGATGGAAAAATATGCATATCTTTTTTATATGTGCTATGCACAAACAATCATCCCTGAGCATTTTAAGTAAAGAAACAAGCCATGCGGAATTTGATGACTTCAGGGAAGTGGCTTGTTATGTATTACGCCTTCTTATAGTGTCATTATTTCACACTATTTGCAATTGTACTTGCGATGTTTTGTAAATTTTCCATAGTGTATTCATTTTGGTGTGATTTCCAAACAGCACCGAAACCATCTTTTTCACCGTAGCGTGGAATTAAATGAAGGTGGAAGTGGAACACAGTTTGTCCAGCTTTTTCACCGTTATTGTTAAGTAGGTTAAAGCCAACTGGATTAAACTCTGCTTTAATCGCATTTGCGATTTTTGGAACGACAGAAAAAATATGTGATGCGATTTCTGGCGTTAACGCAAAAATGTCTTGTTTGTGAACTTTCGGAATAACAAGAGTATGTCCTTTTGTTACTTGACTAATATCTAAAAATGCAAGCACATGTTCATCTTCGTATACTTTTGAGCAAGGGATTTGCCCGTCAATGATTTTACAAAAAATACAATTGTCTGCTGTATGATTCATTGATCTCATCCTTTCAAATATCCTTAGCCGTATTTTACCATAATTACATAAGAGAACAAACACGAAAAACAGGAAGCTGACTCAGCTTCCTGTTTTCTGAAGAGGGATTGAAAAAGCATTATCGTAATTTACGTTTCGCAGACACCTCATTTATTTAAGAAATGCACGGTAAATCGGCTAAAGTTTCTGCCGTAGACACCCCATTTTCAAGTGAAATGAATTGCAATCTTTTTTAAAATGAAATTGTTTATTTTTTAAAACAGTATATGCTCTTTCAGAGACACCCCGTTTCGAAAATGAAACAAATGATCTGGTTATGTGTAAATTTCATTGTCCAACTTGGACACCCCATTTCATGATGACTTCACTATGTTGTTGTACTCATCAATTGGTGGTTGCTTTTTCAATGTGTTCCTTCTTCAATAATTATGATGTCCGCTTTCGGGAAATTATATGCTAATAAATTTAAAAATTTTTTTTGAGTACATGGATACTATGTAGTACAGCATAATTTTTGGTAAGATGAATATAGAATGAATACTAATGAAGAAAGTGGTGTCGTATGAGCGAGTTATTGCGTGTAGAAAATGTTACAGGAGGATATACGAAACGACCTGTATTAAAAGACGTTTCGTTCTCTGTTAATAAAGGCGAACTTGTCGGCTTAATCGGTTTAAATGGAGCTGGTAAAAGTACGACGATTAAACATATTATCGGTTTAATGGAACCGAAAAAAGGAACTGTCACAATTAATGGGAAAACAATTCGTGATGATATGACAGCGTACCGTTCTAGCTTTTCATTTATTCCGGAAACGCCGGTATTATATGATGAATTAACGTTAGAAGAGCATTTGAAATTAACAGCTATGGCGTATGGCGTGGATGAAAAACAATATGAAGAACGTGTAGGACAACTACTACAAGAGTTTCGTATGAAAAATCGTTTAAAATGGTTTCCATCTCATTTCTCAAAAGGGATGAAACAAAAAGTAATGATTATGAGCGCATTTTTAGTGGAGCCATCTCTTTACATAGTAGATGAACCTTTCGTTGGATTAGACCCGTTAGCGATTCAATCCCTTCTTCAAATGATGGACCAAATGAAAAAGAGTGGTGCCGGTATTTTAATGAGCACACATATTTTAGCGACGGCAGAGCGTTATTGTGATTCGTTCATTATTTTGCATCAAGGTGAAGTAAGAGCGAAGGGAACTCTATCTGAACTGCAATCACAGTTTAATATGCCAGGTGCAACGTTAGATGATATTTACATTGCATTAACGAAGGAAGAAGATTATGAATAGCACAGCGTTATGGAAAGAACGATTTCGTCAATTTCTAAAAGAAGTTCGTACATATAGTAAATACGTATTTAATGATCATTTGAAATTTATTTTCGTGTTCATCATCGGTGCGGGAGCGTATTATTACCAGCAATGGTTACAAACGTTAACATCTTCGTTTCCAACTGCGCTCGTAATGGCAGTATTAATTGGACTCGTGTTAACGGCTGGATCCATTCAAACGTTATTAAAAGAAGCGGATCTCGTTTACTTACTGCCAGTTGAAGAAAAGTTAAAATCTTACTTCACAAAGGCATTTCTTTTTACATTTATGATTCAGTTATACATAATCGCAATCGTAGCAGCCGCGCTTGCTCCGTTATACTTCCAACAAATGAAGCAAACAGGAGCTGGCTACATATGGATCGTACTCGCATTTGTCATTGTAAAAGCGTGGAATTTATTTGTAGCGTGGGAAAAGTCATTTTTAACAGATCAAAATATACAAAGGGCTGATTGGTTTATTCGTTTTATCCTAAACGGTTTATTTGTATATTTCCTTGTAGAACGTACTTCAGTTCTTTTCATTGGTGGAATCGTCCTTCTCATGGTGTTATACCTTGCTATCATTCATCAAATGGTCAAAGGAAAGCCACTAAACTGGGAGTATTTAATTTCCGAAGAAGGTAAGAAGATGATGCTACTGTACCGCATTGCGAACATGTTCGTTGATGTACCAGCATTAAAAGAAAGAGTAGCCCGCAGAAAATGGCTAGATTTCATTCTGTCGATGATAGGCGAAAAGCGTACATATTTATACTTATATACGAGAACATTTTTAAGATCTGGTAATTATTTTGGATTATATGTGCGTCTGCTCGCTCTTGGCGGAGTAATTCTTTACTTCATTCCATTTTTATATGGACGATTTATCGTAAGCCTTATCTTCCTATACTTAATCGGTTATCAGCTATTAACTTTATGGAAACATCATCGCATGAAAATTTGGCTTGATTTGTATCCAGTAGGGGGAGAAGAGAAGAAGAAAGATTTTCTTGCTTTATTAAACGCGATTCTAATCATCGGAAGCGTAATCTTTACAGTTATATTTGCACTAGCAACGAAAGATTTCATGATGACAGGAATTTTACTTATCGTAAGCATATTATTTAGTATCGGTTTCGTTTACCAATACGGGGCGAAGCGCATTGAGCGTTTAAATTGAAAGGAATGAACCTATGATTACATACGAAGAGAAGGTTATAAAAGAATTGGAGCAGTGGAAAGCTACATTCATGAAAGATTCTTCTATGATGACACGGTTCTCCAAAAAAGTGCAGACGAAGGTGCAACAGCTCATTCCGGCGAAAGTACAAAAGGTACTAACAGAGACGATTCGTATGATGGTGCAAACGATTAGCGCCGGGTCAAACTTTATAAAGCCGAAGCTAAAAGAGACGACATGGTCACTGCAAAGACGTGACGATGAAGTTCGTAAAAAAATGGATGAGTACAAAAAAATAGCAGCGGCAGAAGGAGCAGGGACTGGAGCTGGTGGTATTCTCCTCGGTCTTGCTGACTTTCCGCTTTTACTTACAATTAAAATTAAATTTTTATTCGATGCAGCGACATTGTACGGATTTGATACGAGTAAACAAGAAGAGCGTCTTTTTATCCTTCATGTTTTCCAACTTGCCTTTTCAAGTGACGATCACAGAAAAGAAATATGGAAAGCAATCGAAACGTGGGATACAGAAAAAGAAAATCATATGGACTGGGAAAAGTTCCAAACAGAATACCGAGACTATATCGATTTAGCAAAAATGCTTCAGCTCGTCCCGGTAATCGGCGCCCCGGTCGGCGCATATGCGAACTATCAATTATTACAACGACTTGGAGAAGTGACGATGAATTGCTATCGTATGCGATTGCTGAATAGGGATTAAAAACAAGGCGTCCTACATATGTAATGTAGGACGCCTTTTCTTAGAAGCTAAGTCCGATATAGCTAATTCCAACTATAATCAATACGATAAAAAGTACAATGATTAATGAAAATCCGCTCTTACCAGCTTGTCCCGCTTCACCGCCGCCATTACCACCACTACCGCCATTACCACCAAGTCCCATATGATATCCTCCTTATTGTTATATGTTGCTTTTACTTTATAACTTTCTGTATTTTCCAATAAATACCTTCTGTAGTGCTAACTAAATTGAAAATCATTTCGTTTTGTTTTATAATTTACTTACCGACCGGTAAGTAAAAATAAGTGAGGTACAGTATGACGAAGAATTTACAAACATCGCAGAACATTGTAGAGGCATCATTTAAACTTATGGCAGAACACGGCATTGAGAAGATGAGTCTTTCCATGATTGCGAAAGAGGTAGGTATTTCAAAACCGGCTATTTACTATCATTTTTCTTCTAAAGAAGCGTTAGTTGATTTTTTATTTGAAGAGATTTTTTCTGATTATCATTTTACAAAGTACTTTAATGAAGAGCGGTATACGAAAGAAAACTTTGCAGAAAAGCTAATCGCAGATGGTTTACATATGCTCTCTGAGTATGAAGGGCAAGAAGGAATACTACGCGTTATCAATGAATTTATCGTAACTGCATCACGAAATGAAAAGTATCAGAAACGTTTATTTGAAATACAAGAGGATTTTTTGCATGGTTTCCACGATTTATTGAAGAAAGGCGCGAGACTGGGCGTTGTGTCACAACATGAAACGGAAGAAAATGCTCATACGCTAGCGCTTGTGATCGATAATATGAGCAACTATATGCTCATGGGATTCCATTTAAAGTATAAAGAAATTTGGATTCGAAATGTGAAAAACGTCATGAAGGAGGAGTAAAGATGAAAATGCAAAAAAACTGGTGGCTCGGTTTTCTTGGATTTATTGGGATTTATAAAATACCAGGTATGATTGAAGCTTTTCAAGCGGATGGAAGTTGGATGAAGTTAATCGGTTTCATTTGGTTACTTTGGTTCGGATATTTTATTCCTGAGAAGAAAGAAGATTAAATTTCAATTTTCTGTAAAGTTATGTAAAATGTAGATTAAGAGTATTCATATATTAGATTACTAGATTTGGAGTGGTTACATGGATTCATTGAAAAATGAAATTCACCCTGACATGGTCAAGGTGTGGAAAGCGCGTTCTTTAATTGAGCTAGGAATCAGTATTATAGTCATTTTTGCATATCTTTTCTTTATGATTAAGTTTAATTGGTGGGCTTGGATTTTCTATGTGCTCATCGGATTAACAATCGTATATACACCGTTTGATTACTTTACGTTTCCGAAACTACGTCAACGTTATTACAGCTACCAACTAAATGAAGAAGAACTTGAAATTCAGCATGGCCTTTTCGTTGTTAAGCGTGTATTAGTGCCGATGATTCGTGTACAGCACGTAACGATTGAACAAGGACCAATTATGAGAAAATATGGCTTAGCAGAATTACACATTTCAACAGCAGCAACTTCTCATAGCATCCCAGGTTTAACGATGTATGAAGCTGAAATGTTGAAAACGAAAATAGCAGAATTAGCGAAAGTGAGTGATGAGGATGTATAAAAGGCAGCATCCAATCACGATGTTATTAGAGTTAAAAATAACAGACTTTATACCACTCATTATTTTCATGTTTAGCTTAAACGGAAAGTTCCCGTTTTGGTATTTAATTCCCGCTGCATTTGGTTTACTCACCGTTTTTTCAGCGTTTGAAAAATGGTATTACACAACATACTGGGTTGAAAATAACGTATTACATGTGAAACAAGGTCTCTTTGTGAAAAAGGAGAGCTACTTAAATAAAGAACGTGTTCAAACGATTAATACAAGTTCTAACGTACTATATCAAATGCTCGGTTTGAAAAAAATTCAGATTGAAACAGCTGGCGGGGGCGATGAAGCAGAAGTTAGCTTAGCTGGAATTACGGCAGAAGAAGCGGCGGAGCTTATTACTTTGCTAAATGAGCCAACTCCAGAAGTGAAAGCAGAAAAAACGTTAGACGAAGCAGCAGAAAATGTAGTAGAAAAAGCAATTGTTACAGAGGAAAAACAAACGACAGAATATAAATTAACTTGGAAAGAGATTTTATTAGCATCTGTTACATCTGGTCAATTTGGACTATTATTCTCTTTAATCTTTTTCGTCTATCACCAAGTAGATGAGTACATTCCGAAATGGATAGAGAATGGCGTAAAGTCGTATGTAATGGAACATGATATATATGGCTGGATTTTCATGGTAGCCATGTTACTCGTTCTTTCTTGGATTATATCTACAATCGGTTACGCGTTAAAACATGGCGATTTCACAGTGAATCGAAGAAATGACGAAGTTCGCATTTCGCAAGGATTACTTGAGAAAAAAGAGCTCGTACTAAAATTGCATCGTATTCAAGGTATTACGATAAAAGAAAGTATTTTACGCCAACCGTTCGGTTATTGTGCTGTGCAAGTAGAAGTCATTCAAAGTAAGGGAACGGGTGACGAAAAAGAAAAAGTTACACTGCATCCTATCATTCGAAAAGATCGAGTGCAACAGTTACTCGCGTATTTACAATTACCATACGAACTGAATGCAAATATTACTTCGTTACCAAAAGCAGCATTGCGCCGCTATCTCATTGATAGTTTCATCTTTTTCGCTATGCTCGCAATCCCGCTTACTGGAATAGGCATATACTTTGAAAAGTATTACATCATGTGGGCATTACTACCGCTCGCAATCCTTATCTTTACACTTGGATACGCAACATTTAAAACAAATGGTTACAGTGTTAACGGAGAACAAATTACACTTGTCTATCGTAGCGTCGGAAAATATACAGGACTTATTAGAAGAAGACACGTCCAATCAATGGAGAAGACACAATCATATTTCCAGCGCCGTGCGGATTTATGTACGTATAAGTTTTCGAGTGCATCATCTAGTTATAAAATAGAGCATACGAGAGTAGAAGATGCGGAGAGAATGCAGGATTGGTATAAGAATAAAATAAATGAGATGTAACTTGAGAAAGCTTGCCTATTATGAAAGGCAGGCTTTTTTGTTATAGGGAAAAGAGTCGTTTAATCCATATATTAGTACAACTACAGCACACATGTATCAATACGTATGAAAAAAGGTAATATGCTTCTGTTTTAGGAAAATATGTGGGATTTTTGATATAAATGGTATAATAAAATGGAAATAGTATTAGGAGGTTATATATGATAAGTCAGTTGAAAAGAGAAGCACTTGATGCATTAAAAGGAAGATGGGGACTAGCGGTAGGGGCAACCTTATTAATTGGAATCCTTATTGGAGCTGTTGAAATGCTAACAACAGGTATTTTCTCGATATTTTGGGGTTGGGAAGAAGCAAGTGATTCACTTACAGTAAGTATTATAGTAATGCTTGTTATTGGTCCATTAACAATAGGTGCCTATTATCTTGTTTTAAATGCAATTCGTGGGACTGATGCTCGCATTGGTCATATATTTAGATGGTTTAGCGATGGAAGTAAGTTGATGAAGTCGTTTTTAACATATTTACTAATGTATGTATACTTGACTCTATGGACATTACTTCTTATTATTCCAGGTATTATTAAATCATTTTCTTATTCTATGACATATTTTATTTTGAATGATCATCCAGAATATACAGCGAATCAAGCGATTACTGAGAGTCGTCATATGATGAATGGACATAAAATGGATTACTTTTTACTATGCTTAAGTTTCTTAGGTTGGTTCATTTTAAGTATTCTTACTGTAGGAATCGGTTTCTTATGGTTAGCACCTTATTTCTACGCGACATCAGCCGCATTTTATGAAGAGATTTCAAAAGAATATTATAGAAAAGAAGGCACTACTTTCTAATAAAACATATAAACTATCTACCCTAAAGAATGTAGGGAGCAGATAGCAGATGGTTTAGGTGTTTTGATATTTGTCCTATTTTCGGGATTCACTTCAGGATAAGGTATAGATTTTTATATAGAAATGCTACCCTCTATGTTTTATCATAGAGGGTTATTTTTTTATGTAAAAATGATAGGAAATAATGAATAATATATGTAAAGAAAAAAGCGAGGTGAATGAGAGTGAGCAAATTTTTAATACCGTATTCATTTTCTATATTAAGTTTCTTTATTTCAGCAACAGCACTTGATTTATATGATAGGATGGGAAACGATAGTGAGCTGGTTTCGCCGAACATAATTGGAAAGATAATTCAATCTACTGCGCAAATGGGAGTCCTTACATTGTATTTCGGAGTACCTATTATTCTAGGTGGCTGTCTACTTGGTGAGCTATTGTTTAGAGGTATCATTTTACGATTTAAACTAAGCTATATTATATCTTTATTATTATATCTATTTTTAGCTTTTAGTATTGTTTTCGTAACCGTAGGCATTCCAACTACATATGAAGATTCTAATACATTTTTCATGGGGATAACTATGATTTGTGCTGTTACATTCTTTGTGAGTCGGAATATATGGGAAAACAAGTTAATAATGGAGTGACAAAATGAAATACACCTGTCCATGTTGCGGATATAAAGTTTCACTTTATTGGATCAGTTAGAAAACCGACTAGTGAAGATGTGAAGGATGCTAGTTGGCAGCGAATTTGTTAAGTAGAATGTTATTACTCAATTTAATGGGAGTAATAACATTTTTTATTTAGTACTGAAAGAATTACTGCTGTCTTAAAGTAATAAGAAGGAATAAATCGGTAAATTTTATTAATGGATATATTTTCAATAAATACAAAAGTATAGATGTATAGTCAGCTTTGTGTATTTAATGTTATCATATTGAATGATATGGAAATTTTTAATAGAATAAGTAACTAAAAATTCAAAGGTAATGAAGCTTTTGTTGTATAAAGAAAATACTTAGTAGTAATCAACAATATTAAAAATAAGATTCGTATTTATATAAATTTAGTAGAAATGGGGTTTTAAAAAGGAATGAGTATAAGCATAACGCGGCAAAAGATTTTGGCGGCCGCTTCTCAAATTGTGCAATGTAAAGGGGTTGCTAAATTAACCTTAGAAGCAGTGGCAAAAGAGGCGGGTGTAAGTAAAGGTGGATTATTGTATCACTTTTCAAATAAAGAAGCTTTAATAGAAGGTATGATAGTCAGAGGGGTAGAGGATTATGAGGGAGCCATTTACAATAAAGTAGCGGAAGACGCAGAGAAGAAAGGGAGATGGGTTCGCTCTTTTGTAGAGGAAAGATTAAATAATGAGAGAAGAACAGAAGAGTTATCTAGTAGTATGATGGCAGCATTCATGTTAAAACCTGAATTACTTGAGCCATTACAACAATCATTTCAGCAACTGCAAAAGAATATAGAAAACGATGAGATAGATGCAGTTTGTGCAACAATTATTAGATTAGCAGCAGATGGATTATGGTATTCGGAATATTTAGGGGTTGGAAGACTAAGCCCTGAGTTAAGAGAAAAAGTGATTCAAGCTCTTATTAGGAATTCATATAAATAGAATATACGAACTATAGAATGTAAAAATAATTCACCGTTGCTTCTTTAATGTAGTGGTGAATTATTTTTTTTATTAGAAAAATAGAACAATTTTATAGAGTATTGAATTATAACCGTCCAGACGGTATAGTAATATTTGGTTTAAGAGGAAAATGAAACAAAAAAAGAATAAAAGATATTTTTAGCACACTATTCGAAAGGATAGGCCGCAAAGCTTAGAGTCTACGGTAATACATATTGGTTACTAAGATCGTCTGGTTGCACATTTTTGATGCAACCGGACGGTCTTTTTTTGTTATATAAATATAAAAAATAGGAGGGAACTATGCAAATGAAAAGTACTAAAAGACATATTTCAATGGTTTCATTAGTTTTTCTAGTATTATTTTCAGTGCTGAATGTGTGGGCTCCAGTTATTCAAGCTGCTGTGATGAAAAGTCCAGTGGACGAAATTAATATTTCCCGTACTGATGGCACGACATCTGAACCGTATCAAGCCTCAGATGGTATGAAAGTAGAAGTGAAGTGGTCAGCTAAAGAAAAAATAAAAAGTGGAGATCAATTCACAATTGATATGCCAAAAGAGTTTCGAAAAGACCTTATGAATATGAGTTTTCCTTTAAAAGATACTGAAGGAAAAATAGTTGGTACATGTGAGATGAAAAAGGGTCTATTAACGTGTACTATGGGGGATTACGTAGAAGGAAAGAATAACATTAAAGGTTCTTTATTCGTAGAATTCTACTTTGGTCTAGAAGCATATGATGGTGTTAAAGAAATTCCATTAGAATTTAACGTTGATGGTCAAATCGTCAATAAAGAAGTAAATGTAAGTAATACGACAGAGAGACCGAAGCCACAGCCCAATACAGATAATCTATTGAAATGGGGTTCTTATAATCAAGAAGATCCTTCGATTGCTGATTGGCTTGTATATGTAAATGCAACTGGAACAGAAATGCAAGATCTTAAATTAACAGATACATTAGGACCTGGGCATGAGTTAATTACAGACAGCGTAGTATTAGAAGAGGCTGTATTTGAAGATGGTTATGCACCAACAAATATTAAGCCAGCAGATTTATCTAACATTAAAATTAATGCAACAAAGGCTGGATTTACAATTGAGTTTCCAGACAGTTCAAAAGGCTATATTTTAAGATATAAAACAAAGGTTACAAATCCTGCTGCGAAGCCTCATAAAAATACTGTGAAATTAGAAGGTAAAAATATTAAAACTGAAGAAAAAGTAGGACAAGTATTTGTAAGTGGTGGGGGAGGATCCGGTTCAGGTGACAATAATCCACCTAGCATTGAAAAAAATATAGTTGATGAGAATGGCAAGCTTGTAGAGAATGAGCAGTTAACAAAAATGGATCAAGTGATTCAATACCAAGTTGGTACACATATACCGAACGATCCTCCTAAATACACATCAATGGTAATTCGTGATGATTTAGAAGATGTTTTAGAAGTATTAGAGGCAAAAGTGTATGATCAAAATGGCCAAGATATTACTTCTAAAGGAACGTTAAATATAGATAAACAAAGAAGTGAAGTAACATTTACGTTTGGTGAGAGTTTTGACTATAAGTCGTATGAAGACCAGATAATTAATCTTAGTATCAAGGCGAAAATTAAAAATGATGCAGACTTATCTTCTTACGTAGATAAGAAGATTCCTAATAAAGCGGAATTACATTTTGATGATAAAACATTAACATCAAAAGAAGTAACTATTACGCCGCCTGAAGCTCCAAAAGATGGTACAGTATCGCTTCATAAAATAGATTCTGAGAATCCGAACAAAGGGTTAAAAGGTGCCGAATTTGAAGTCCGAAATAGTGCAAATGAAGTTGTTGCAAAACTGAAAACGGACGAAAAAGGTTTTTCAGTACCTCAACCTTTAGCTCCTGGGACGTATAAAGTATATGAAACAGTAGCACCAGAAGGATATCAAAAATTAACAAGTCCAGTAGAGGTTACACTTCAAGCTGGAGAAACAAAAACAATTGAAATTAAAAATACTATGCAAAAGGGTCAAATTGAAGTAAAGAAAATTGATTCGGAAAATGGTGAAAAACCATTAGCAAATGCAGAGTTTGATATAGTAAAAGACGGTGTAGTAGTCGAACATATTGTTACAGATAAAGATGGTAAGGCAATCTCTAAACCGTTAGCACCAGGGAAATATATTTTAAAAGAAACGAAAGCGCCTGAAGGCTACCAATTAAAAGAAGCAGAGTTCGAAGTAAATGTAACAGGGGACGGCATATTCCCAATACAAGTGGAAAATGCAATGGTAGACAAAGGTAATATAGAAATTACAAAAGTGGACAAAGAAAACGGAGCAGTATTAGCGGGTGTCGAATTTGAAGTCCAAGATGAGAAAGATGAAGTAGTAAGAAAAGTAGTAACAGATAAAGATGGAAAAGCAAACGTTTCAGATCTATCAGTAGGAAAGTACAAATTAGTAGAGACGAAAAGCTTACCAGGTTATAAAAAGCTAACAGAACCAGTACCATTTGAAATAAAAAAAGGTATGACAAAAGCTTTAGCAATAAAAGTAGAAAATGAGCAGTTAGACAAAGGCTCAGTAGAAATTATAAAAATAGATAAAGATAGCCAAAAAGTACTAGAAGGCGTAGTCTTCGAAGTGCAAGATGAGCAAGGCAAAGTAGTAACAGAAGTAAAAACAGATAAAGATGGTAAAGCAAAAATCTCTGATTTATCAGTAGGGAAGTACAAATTAGTAGAGACGAAAAGTTTACTAGGCTACAAAAAGCTAACAGATTCAGTATCATTCGAAATTACAAAAGGTATGACAACAGTCCTATCGTTGAAAGTAGAAAATGAACAGTTAGATAAAGGTTCAGTAGAAATTACAAAAATAGATAAAGACAGCAAAAAAGCATTAAAAGGCGTAGTCTTTGAAGTGCAAGATGAAGCTGGAACAGTAGTAAAGGAAGTAAAAACAGATAAAGATGGTAAAGCAAAAATCTCAGATCTATCAGTAGGAAAGTACAAATTAGTAGAGAAAGAAAGTTTACCAGGCTATAAGAAATTAACAGAGCCAGTATCGTTTGAAATTACAAAAGGTATGACCGAGATCTTATCATTAAAAATAGAAAATGAAATGGTAGATACGGGAAATATAGAGATAACAAAGATAGATAAAGATAATAAAGCACCGTTAGCGGGAGTAACATTCATCGTACAAGATGAAAAGGGTAAGGAAGTTACGAAAGTAACGACAGATAAAGAAGGAAAAGCAAATGTTTCAGATTTACCTGTAGGAAAGTATGAATTAGTAGAGGTAGAAAGTTTACCTGGTTATAAAAAGTTAGAAAAACCAGTATCATTTGAAATTAAAAAAGGCATGACTGAGGTTCTATCATTAAAAGTAGAAAATGAAATGGTGGATACAGGGAATGTAGAGATAACAAAAATAGATAAAGATAGTAAAGCTCCATTAGAAAATGTTGTATTTGAAGTACGTGATTCAAAAGGAAAAGTAGTTGCGAAAGTAAAAACGGATAAAGAAGGAAAAGCAAACGTTTCAGATTTATCTATTGGAAAGTATGAGTTGGTAGAAGTAGAAACACCGGCAGGATACAAACCACTAGAAAAGCCAATTTCATTCGAAATTGAAAAGGGTAGAGTAACAGCATTACAATTGACTGTAGAAAATGAATTAGTGGATACAGGAAATGTAGAAATTACAAAAGTAGATAAAGAAAATAAAGATGCTTTAGCTGATGCAGTCTTTGAAATTCAAGATGAAGCAGGACAAGTAGTCGCTAAAATAACGACAGATAAAAAAGGACAAGCACAAGTTACTAATTTATCAGTCGGCACATACAAGGTAGTAGAAGTAAAAGCACCAAAAGGATATAAACAATTAGTAGATCCGATTACTTTCCAAATTGAAAAAGGTATGACAAAATCTCTTACTTTAACAGTAGAAAACGAAATGTTAGACAAGGGAAATGTGGAAGTAACAAAAGTAGATAAAGATAGTCAAAAAGTATTAGAAGGCGTAGTCTTCGAAGTACAAGACGACAAAGGCAAAGTAGTAACAGAAGTAACGACAGATAAAGATGGAAAAGCAAACGTTTCAGATCTATCAGTAGGAAAATACAAATTAGTAGAGACGAAGAGCTTACCAGGTTACAAAAAATTAACGGAACCAGTATCATTCGAAATCAAAAAAGGTATGACGAAAGTTTTATCATTGAAAGTAGAGAACGAACTGTTAGATAAAGGTTCAGTAGAAATTACAAAAGTAGACAAAGAAAGTGGCGCAGTATTAGCGGGCGTAACATTCGAAGTGCAAGATGAAAAAGGCAAAGTAGTAACAAAAGTAACGACAGATAAAGAAGGAAAAGCAACAATTTCAGATTTACCAGTAGGAAAATATAAGCTAGTAGAGGTAGAAAGCTTACCAGGATATAAAAAACTAGCGAAACCAGTATCATTCGAAATCAAAAAAGGTATGACAGAAGTTTTATCACTAAAAGTAGAGAATGAATTAGTAGATAAAGGCTCAGTAGAAATTACAAAAGTGGACAAAGAAAGTGGCGCGTTATTAAAAGGCGTAACATTCGAAGTGCAAGATGAGCAAGGCAAAGTAGTAACAAAAGTAACAACAGATAAAGAAGGAAAAGCGAAAATTTCAGATCTATCTGTAGGAAATTACAAACTAGTAGAAGTAGAAAGCTTACCAGGCTACAAAAAGCTAACAGAACCAGTATCATTCGAAATTAAAAAGGGTATGACAGAAGTCTTATCATTAAAAGTAGAGAATGAACAGTTAGACAAAGGTTCAGTAGAAATCACAAAAGTAGATAAAGATAGTCAAAAAGTATTAGAAGGCGTAGTCTTCGAAGTACAAGACGACAAAGGCAAAGTAGTAACAGAAGTAACGACAGATAAAGAAGGAAAAGCAAACGTTTCAGATCTATCAGTAGGAAAATATAAATTAGTAGAGACGAAGAGCTTACCAGGTTACAAAAAGTTAACGGAACCAGTATCATTCGAAATTACAAAAGGTATGACGAAAGTTTTATCATTGAAAGTAGAGAACGAACTGTTAGATAAAGGTTCAGTAGAGATTACAAAAGTGGACAAAGAAAGTGGCGCAGTATTAGCGGGCGTAACATTCGAAGTGCAAGATGAAAAAGATAAAGTAGTAACAAAAATAACGACAGATAAAGAAGGAAAAGCAACAATTTCAGATTTATCAGTAGGAAAATATAAGCTAGTAGAGGTAGAAAGCTTACCAGGATATAAAAAACTAGCAAAACCAGTATCGTTTGAAATTAAAAAAGGCATGACAGAAGTTTTATCACTAAAAGTAGAGAACGAATTAGTAGATAAAGGCTCAGTAGAAATTACAAAAGTGGACAAAGAAAGTGGCGCGTTATTAAAAGGCGTAACATTCGAAGTGCAAGATGAGCAAGGCAAAGTAGTAACAAAAGTAACAACAGATAAAGAAGGAAAAGCGAAAATTTCAGATCTATCTGTAGGAAATTACAAACTAGTAGAAGTAGAAAGCTTACCAGGCTACAAAAAGCTAACAGAGCCAGTATCATTCGAAATTAAAAAGGGTATGACAGAATTCTTATCATTAAAAGTAGAGAATGAACAGTTAGACAAAGGTTCAGTAGAAATCACAAAAGTAGATAAAGATAGTCAAAAAGTATTAGAAGGCGTAGTCTTCGAAGTACAAGACGACAAAGGAAAAGTAGTAACAGAAGTAAAAACAGATAAAAATGGTAAAGCAAAAATCTCAGATCTATCAGTAGGAAAGTACAAATTAGTAGAGAAAGAAAGTTTACCAGGTTACAAACAATTAACAGAACCAGTATCGTTTGAAATTACAAAAGGTATGACAGAAGTTCTATCATTAAAAATAGAAAATGAAATGGTAGATACGGGAAATGTAGAAATTACAAAAATAGATAAAGATAATAAGGCACCGTTAGCAGGTGTAGTCTTTGAAGTACAAGACGACAAAGGCAAGGTAGTAACGAAAGTAACGACAGATAAAGCTGGAAAAGCAACAGTTTCAGATTTATCAGTAGGAAAGTACAAGCTAGTAGAAGTAGAGAGTTTACCAGGCTACAAAAAATTAGAAAAGCCTGTACCATTTGAAATTACAAAAGGTATGACAAAATCTTTAGCGTTCACTGTAGAAAATGAAATGGTAGATACGGGGAATGTAGAAATCACAAAAATAGATAAAGACAGTAAAGCACCATTAGAAAATGTTGTATTTGAAGTACGTGACTCAAAAGGCAAAGTAGTTGCGAAAGTAACGACGGATAAAGAAGGAAAAGCAAACGTTTCAGATCTATCAGTAGGAAAATACAAATTAGTAGAGACGAAGAGCTTACCAGGTTACAAAAAGTTAACGGAACCAGTATCATTCGAAATTACAAAAGGTATGACAAAAGTCTTATCATTGAAAGTAGAGAACGAACAGTTAGACAAAGGTGCAGTGGAGATTACAAAAATGGCCGCTGAAAGCAAGGAAGTCTTATCAGGAGCTGTGTTTGAAGTTCATGATGAAAAGGGAAAAGTAGTAGTGAAAGTAACAACAGATAAAGATGGAAAGGCAAAAATCACAGATCTATCTGTAGGTAACTACACACTAGTAGAAGTAGAAGCACCAAAAGGATATGAAAAATTAACTAATCCAATTCCATTTGAAATTACAAATGGAATGATAAATGCAGTTCAATTAGAAGTATTAAACAAATTGAATCATTTAGCACCACCAGGTCCAGAAACACCAGATCCAGAAAAGCCTGGAACACCGGATCCGGAGAAGCCTGGAACACCGAATCCAGAAAAGCCTGGAACACCAGATCCAGAAAAACCTGGAACACCGGATCCGGAGAAGCCTGGAACACCGAATCCAGAAAAGCCTGGAACACCAGATCCAGAAAAACCTGGAACACCGAATCCAGAAAAACCTGGAACACCAGATCCAGAAAAGCCAGGGACACCGAATCCAGAGAAACCTGAAAAAGAATTACCGAAGACAGGGCAGAAAATGCCTGTGGAACCATATATGGGAGCACTTCTTGTAATGATGAGTTTTGGGTTACTCGTATTAGGTAGAAAACAGCAGAGATAATAAAGGTGAAAAGGTATCCTCAAAGTATTTGAGGATACCTTTTTTAGCATAAAAAAAAGCATCTAGCAAAAGTACTAGATGCAAATAAAAACACAAGGGAAGACAAAATTCTTCCCTTTTCCCGTATGTAATTATATCAAAAAATTTATAAAAAACTAGCTATATTTAAAATATAATTTTTAAAAAAGTTATATACATAAATAATTGCAATACGCGCAGTTTTATCTTTCTGAAAAATCCATTTCTTTAATTTCGAATATTAAGACTAATGTTGATAAATCTTCAGATAATTAGAAAAAATAACCAAAAGGATATATAATATTGCTTAATAAATAATTTTAATGAATTACATATATTTCATTTGGTGTATTAATTGAATATCATAATTTAAAATTTTATTAAGCAAGAATCTCGGTTACTTATTGCATTTCTAACATAGGGTGAGATAGAAAAATACAATAGTGTGGAGGTTTTTATAATGACGTTTGTTCTTAGTAAAATGAATGGGTTTAGCATAGAAGAAAAGGTACATGAATTTGAATCTAAAGGATTCCTTGAAATCTCAAATGAAATCTTTTTACAAGAGGAAGAGAATCATCGTTTATTAACACAAGCACAGTTAGATTATTATAATTTGGAAGATGATGCGTACGGTGAATGCCGTGCTAGATCTTATTCAAGGTATATAAAGTATGTTGATTCACCAGATTATATTTTAGATAATAGTAATGATTACTTCCAATCTAAAGAATATAACTATGACGATGGCGGGAAAGTTAGACAGTTCAATGGCATAAATGATAGCTTTTTATGCAATCCTTTAATTCAGAATATCGTGCGTTTCGATACTGAATTTGCATTTAAAACAAATATAATAGATACAAGTAAAGACTTAATTATAGGTTTACATCAAGTAAGATATAAAGCTACTAAAGAAAGACCATCTTTTAGTTCACCTATTTGGTTACATAAAGATGATGAACCAGTAGTGTTTTTACACCTTATGAATTTAAGTAATACAGCTATTGGTGGAGATAATTTAATAGCTAATTCTCCTCGAGAAATTAATCAGTTTATAAGTTTGAAGGAGCCTTTAGAAACTTTAGTATTTGGACAAAAGGTCTTCCATGCCGTAACGCCACTTGGAACAGAATGTAGTACGGAGGCTTTTCGTGATATTTTATTAGTAACATTTTCTTATAAGGAGACAAAATGAGAGAGAATAAAATAATTATGATTTCTGGAGCCAATAGCGGTATAGGTCATGCTTGTATAAAATACTTTTTAGAAAAATCATTTCATGTAATAGCGCTTGATATTCATAATAATAATTTAATAGATTATATGAAAACAGATATGCCTTTGAAAGTAGTGCAAATTGATTTAAGTAATAGCGAAGCGATTCATAATCTTTTTACTCAATTAGATTTAGAAAAGCTTTCTCCTGATATATTAATAAATGCAGCTGGTATTCGAGAGATAACACCTGTTTTACATTTATCCGATGATATGTTTAAAAAAGTAATTGATGTAAATTTAGTAGCCCCATTTATCCTTTCTAGGGAAGTAGCTAAGCGATGGTGTGAATCGAAAATAAAAGGTTGTATTGTGAATATAGCATCGGTTTCTGGATTAATGGCTGAACCAGAGCGAGCTGCTTATGTTGCATCAAAGCATGCTTTAATCGGATTGACTAAACAGATGGCTATGGAATTTGGTAAGCAAAATATAAGGGTAAATAGTATTTCTCCCGGTGTTATTAGAACTGAACTTACAGAAGAATACTTTAGTAATAAAGCCTTGATGTCTATGATAAAAAGTAATCAATCTTTAGATACTTGGGGGTTGCCGCAGGATATTGTTTCATGTATTGATTACTTGATTTCTGATCAGGCCCGCTTTATTACTGGTTCTAATTTTGTAATTGATGGTGGTTGGACTGCTGGGAAAAATTTATAATTGAGTGTTTTTGAGGAAAAGCACCTGTCCTTTTTTTAGGCTGGTGTTTTTCTCACTATAAACCGAGTTTTTATTGGAGGGGGATTAATTTGCTTCAAAAGAGTTTTAAGCAAGAGAAAACGGTACCGGCCTTAAAGATGATAGCATCAATGGTTATCTTTGGATCAGTTGGCTTTTTTTCGGTTCAAACAAACTTACCTTCGTTTGAATTAGTGTTTGTAAGGTGTATTTTTGCGACAATATTTTTAAGTGTATGCTGGTTGCTTACAGGGCAATATAAACAAGATAAATGGGAACGAAAAGAAGTTGTTCAAGTTTTAATATGTGGTTTTTTCTTAGTATTTAATTGGGTTTTCTTATTTAAAGCCTTTGAAAATATGTCAGTCACCATTGCTATCTCAGTTTATCATCTTGCACCAGTAATTGTACTGTTAATTGGAAGTATCGTCTTTAAAGAAAAATTAACATTCATATCTATCATTTCAATAATTGTGTGTTTTGCAGGAGCTTTATTAATTGCTGGTATCGATGGAAGCTTCTCTTTCGGTTCATTAATGTCTTCAGGTATGATATGGGGATTTCTTGCAGCTCTCTTTTATGCATTTACAACTTTATTTGGTAAAGGGATTAACAAAATGAGTGCGTATGCAATGACATTTTTACAAACATTCTTGGGGATATTTCTTTTAATACCATTTATAGATTTAGATGCTTTTAGTGGCCTCACTCAAAGTAATTGGACATATATTATAGCTACTGGTTTTATTCACACAGGGATAGTATATTATCTGTTTTTTGATAGTTTACGCTATTTGTCTACAAAAACCATCTCAATATTAGTTTTTTTAGATCCGGCAGTGGCAATATTATTAGATACTGTACTTACTGGATTCCGTCCAACTTTAATGCAAATAACAGGAATTCTTTTTATTTTTATTGGCATGACTTTAACATTAAAAAAATCTAAAGATAAAAAACTGAGCCAAAAAGAAAAGCGAATTGAAAGCGATGCTAGTATATCTCAACAATAATGAAATATATTGTGTATAAAACGATAAACCTTACATGAATCATGTAAGGTTTATTTTAGTTCAATATAATTCATATTTATAATACATAATTTTCAAAACTGAGGTGTGTGTTTCTTTAATATGCTTTTGATTCAACTATTTTTATTTGACTATAAATTTACAAAAATGTATATGAAATCTTATTTTTTGATAATATATAAGTAATAAATTCATAGAATTGGAGTGATGAGATGCAGCCGTTAGAAAGGGAGATTCATTCTAATATGCTGAAAGTGTGGCGAATTCACGCTTTAATTGGGACGGCAGTTATACTAACAGTCGTAATTGCGTATTTCTTTTTTATGATTAACTTTAACTGGTGGGGCTGGTTGTTTGGACTATTAGTAACAGGAGCTATTACATTTATTCCACTTGATTATTTTGTGTTTCCAAATTTACGTCAGCGCTATTATAGTTACAGATTAAATGAAGAAGAGATTGAGATTCAAAAGGGAATGTTCGTTGTAAAACGCGTACTTATTCCGATGATCCGTGTGCAGCACGTAACGATTGAGCAAGGGCCGATCATGAGAAAGTATAATTTAGCAGAATTACATATTTCAACAGCCGCAACTTCTCATAGTATTCCAGGTTTAACGAAAGAAGAAGCAGAACAGCTGAAAAGACAAATTGGAGAACTTGCGAAAGTGAGTGATAAGGATGTATAAGAGGCAACATCCGATTACGATATTGTTAGGTATTAGGATTGCGAGTTTGTTGCCACTTATTATTCTTGTTTTATTTAAACCTGATGAACAAGTGGAACCTTGGTATTTATTTTATCTTTTTCTTCTGGTTGTTTTATTCATCATGGCTATTTTTTCAGCAATTAAATGGTATTTTAAAGTGTACTGGATTGAGAATAATATTTTACATATAAAGCACGGTGTTTTTGTAAAGAAGGAAAGCTATTTAAATAAAGAGCGTGTACAAAATATTAGTACGTCTTCTAACATCATTTATCAAATGCTCGGACTTATGAAGTTAAATATAGAAGTAGCTGGTGGTGGTAATGAACCAGAAGTGATGTTGGCTGGTATTAAAGAAGACGAGGCAAAACATTTAATTTCTTTATTACATAAGAAAGAAACTACTGTAAAAGAAGAAATAGAAGAGGAAGAAAGCAAGACGGTTTATCAGTTAACAGCGAAAGAGGTTTTAGCCGCAGCGATTACATCTGGTCGGTTCGGACTAGTGTTCTCTGGACTAGTACTTCTTTACACAAAGTTTGATTTTGTTCTTCCTGAAGGATTCACAAGTAAAGTAGAAGCGTATGTGATGGGAAACGGTGTTTATAAACTAATTGTAATTGCATTAATTTTAATGGGAATTTCGTGGATTATTTCCACGGCTGGATATGTGTTGAAATATGCAAACTTTAAAATTGAGCGAAAAGGGGAAGAGATTCGTATCGTTCAAGGATTATTTGAAAAGAAAGAGTTTGTCTTAAAATTGCACCGCATTCAAGCGATTACTGTAAAAGAAGGTATGCTTCGCCAGCCGTTTGGCTATTGTGCTGTTGAAGTGGAAGCAATTCAAAGTATTGGAGCAGCAAGTAACGGAGTAATGTTGCATCCATTTATGAAGAAAAAAGATGTACAGCACCTGATCACATATTTAGAGTTACCATATGAAATCGAAGCGGAGATCGTTCACTTACCAAAAACAGCGTTGCGTCGTTATTTCATTGTGGGCTGGTTAATAAGTATCATACTCACAGTTCTAATTGCCAGCGTGAGTATATTTTTTAAACAATATATTGCGTTGTTTGTTATTTTACCGTTATTTATCGTGTTTTCGTTACTTGCGTATGCTAGATATAAAAGTGGCGGTTATGAATTAAGAGAAAATCAACTAACGGTTGTATATCGTAATTTTTCGAAATATACAGGAATAATGCGAAGAAGACATGTTCAAGCAGTAGGTTATAATCAATCGTATTTTCAAAGAAAAGATGAATTATGTACAACTCTTGTAGCGGTAGCCGGGCGGGGTTATGAAGTAAAGCATATGAGAAAAAAAGATTCACTTCGTATATATAATTGGTACAAAGAAAAAGGAAACACCGGTGTGTAATGGTGTTTCCTTTTTGTCATTAAATTGATATCTTTAGTCGAATCGTTGATATATTTCAAGATATGATAGATATATTCGGAAAATCGTTGATATATTCAAAGATATGATAGATATATTCGGAAAATCGTTAATATAATTTCACGTACTGTTAGTGTTGTATTATGTTTTAATTAAACTAACACATCAAAAGTAGTCACAAAAGATGGACGAGAGAAAATACTCTTTTGCTGTTCCGCATGTGGATGCGCTGGAGCTTGTCCTTCTGCTTGCGTGGGACGTTTTTTATGAGCGTTTTCGAATGAACGTGATTCTGTCCAGTCTTTAAAGTTTTGCTCTGTTTCCCACATCGTTAAGATGACGTATGTATCGTTACTTAATGGGCGTAGAACACGGATCGCTTGGAATCCTGGTTCGTTTTCAATAAGGCCTGCGCGGTTTTTAAAGCGGTTTTCGAATACTGGGCGACCTTCGTCTGTGACAGAAATGTTGTTACAAACGATATAGCCAGGTTGTCCTTTAAATTCACCGACAGCATCTAGTACGTCATACTTAAGTGAGCCTTCTACAGATTCTTCTGTATTTTCTTTATAAAACATATTTTTTTCATCATTTTTTGCAGTGAAATGTGCTTGTTCTAGAGGTGTTTCGTATGAAATAATAGCCTTCATTTTAATGCCCCCTTAATAGTTTGTTTCTATTATATCAACTCTCTTAAAAAACTTCGAAGATTATATACATAAAGATACTTCTTTTTCAAATAATAAATGTACCATCATTTGGAAAGAAGGACGATGTATGAAGAAAGTAAAGTGGACTTTATTAGGCGGCGTCGCAACGTTCGTAGTAGCGATTGTAATCTATAAACTTATCGTGTTAGCTGGTGGCTATATGATGGATGAAAAGCAGCTCGTTTTCCACTCTTCATCACGTATCGTTGACCAGAAAGGGAAAGAAATTACGAAATTATACGTAGAAAATAGAGAGCTCGTACCAATCGAGCAAATTCCGAAGTATGTGCAGCAGGCGTTTGTTGCGGTGGAAGATTCTCGTTTTTATGAGCATCAAGGGATTGATTATCCGTCTATATTCCGTGCTCTTTATAAAGATACGTTAGCTAGAGAGAAGGTAGAGGGCGGTAGTACCATTACGCAGCAACTCGCTAAAAACGTCTTTTTAACTCGTGAAAAAACATTTACGCGCAAATTGAAGGAAGTCGCAATTTCTCTTCAATTAGAGCAAAAATATACGAAGCAACAAATTCTTGAAATGTATATGAATCATATTTATTTTGGTCATGGGGCTTACGGCATTCAAGCGGCAGCAAAGTTGTATTTTAATAAAAATGTTGAGGATTTAACAGTAGAGGAAGGGGCAATGCTTGCAGGCCTTCCGAAATCACCAAACGGATATTCACCGTACTATTCTGCAGAGAAGAGTAAGGAACGCCGTGATCTAGTGTTGTCACTTATGCATAAACAAGGCTATTTGACTGCAGAAGAAAGCGTTCGTTATCAAGGGAAGACAATTGCTCTATATAAAAATTTAGATGAGAATGAGCTTGCATATATGCCGTATATTGATATGGTCATAGATGAAGCCGCTCGTTTATACGGATTGTCTCATCAAGAAGTACTTCGCGGAGGATATACGTTTGTCGTACCTATGGATGAAAAGATTCAAAAGGTAGCATATAACCAGTTTCAAGATGCAAGGAATTTCCCTGGGAAAGAAGAGGGGGCGCAAGGTGCTTTCTTATTAATGGATAATCGTACGGGAGGGATTAAAGCGGCGATTGGGGGAAGAAAGTACGTCCCGAGAGGATTTAATCGTGTTTTTGCCAAAAGGCAGCCTGGATCTGTTTTAAAACCACTTATCGTTTATGCACCAGCACTAGAAACGAAAAAGTATAATCCGTATTCTTTATTAACGAACGAAAGAAATTCTTTTGAAGGGTATGAACCTCGAAATTATAATCATGAGTATTCAAAAGAAATGACGATGTATGATGCGATTTTAGAGTCGGCAAATGTACCGGCAGTTTCTTTATTAAATGAGTTAGGGGTAGAAGAAGGAAAGCAATATTTAGAAAAAGGAAATGTTCATATTGCAGATGCTGGTTTAAGTACAGCGCTTGGCGGATTGAAAAATGGCGTTTCAACATTTGATCTTGTAAAAATGTATCGTTCATTTTTAGCAAATGGAAATATTATCGAGCCGCACGTTATTGATAAAGTATTAAATAGACACGGTGCAGTCATTGGGGAATCTCCAAAAGTAGAGACAAAAATCTTCTCGAAGCAGACAGCATGGTATATGACGAAAATGTTAGAAGGAGTTGTGAAGGAAGGAACAGCGAGAGTTGGTGTATATAACGGTGCGTTAGCTGGAAAAACGGGTACAACTTCATTGCCAAATGACGATAAGGGAGCAAGAGATATGTGGTTCGTTGGTTATACACCGAACTTAGTAGGCGCTGTTTGGATTGGTTATGACCGTACGGATAAGGAGCATCAGTTGCAAGGAGAAAGTGCATCTGCGACAAAATTGTTTAAGAAAATTTTAACGAAGGCTAATGTAGAACATAAAGAGAAGTTTATGAAGCCTGAAGGTGTGGAAACAATCGGCGCTCCGATTCGGCTGCGCAAAATTGAAGATGTAAAAATGAAATTATCATTTAGCCCTTTCGGTTTATTTAAAGCAAAATTAAGCTGGACACCACTTCCAGATAACAGAATTATGTACCGAATCTATAGAGTGGAGAATGGAATTCATACGCATGTTAGCACTGTAAATGGTGCTGGGGAATATGAGGAAAAGTTCATTAACATATTTTCAAAACCGAGCTTTTACGTTGTACCATATAATACACAAACGAATCGTGAAGGAGAAAAGTCAAAAGTAGCTAAACCATAGTTTTTCTCTGTGTTATAATAAGAATGTTGTGAAAATAGTAAGCGTTTTTACGAGTGTTTGTGTCAATTTAATGAACAACGTACATAATATTATGCATTTTGTTTTTACAAGCTGTATAGTAAAAAAAGATAAATATCGAACGTATTCGAAGCATTGGTAAGGAAGGGAGCAAGGGTCTTGGTAAGAACTATAAATGAGACATTTTTAAAAGCATGTAGGGGGGAACGTACCGATTATGTACCAGCATGGTATATGCGTCAAGCAGGTCGTTCACAGCCGGAATATAGAAAGATTAAAGAAAAGTATTCTTTATTTGAAATTACACACAATCCAGAGTTATGTGCTTACGTTACAAAATTGCCGGTTGATCAGTATAACGTAGACGCAGCAATTCTTTATAAAGATATTATGTCACCACTACCTGCAATTGGTGTGGATGTAGAAATTAAATCAGGTATTGGCCCAGTTATCGATAACCCAATCCGTTCTTTACAAGATGTAGAAAAACTAGGGGAAATCAATCCAGAAGATGACGTACCGTACATACTAGATACAATTCGTTTATTAACGACAGAAATGTTAGACGTACCGTTAATCGGTTTTTCAGGAGCTCCATTTACATTAGCGAGCTATATGATTGAAGGCGGTCCATCTCGTAACTACCATAATACGAAAGCGTTCATGTATGCAGAGCCAAAAGCTTGGTTTGCTTTAATGGATAAACTAGCAGATATGGTTATTACATATTTAAAAGCGCAAATTAACGCAGGAGCAAAAGCAGTTCAAATTTTCGATTCTTGGGTTGGAACAGTAAATGTAGCAGATTATCGCGTATTTATTAAACCAGCAATGGAGCGTATTTTTGCAGAAGTTCGTAAGATGGGTGTTCCAATGATTATGCACGGCGTAGGAGCTGCACACTTAGTGAATGAGTGGCACGACTTACCGCTTGATGTAGTCGGCTTAGACTGGCGCTTACCGATTGAAGAAGCACGTGCACGGGGCGTTCATAAGGCGGTACAAGGTAATATGGACCCTTCATTCTTACTTGCACCATGGTCTGTTATTGAAGAACATGTAAAAGGTATTTTAGATCAAGGGATGAAACAGCCGGGTTATATCTTTAACCTAGGTCACGGTGTATTCCCAGAAGTAAATCCAGATACATTAAAACGTTTAACTACATTTATTCATGAATACTCTAAAGGGCAGTTAGCGAAGTAAAGGAGCATTGCTGTATGAAAAAGAAAATTGGTTTGCTTGTAATGGCATACGGAACGCCATATAAAGAAGAAGATATTGAACGTTACTATACACATATTCGCAGAGGAAGAAAGCCAAGTCCTGAAATGCTGGAAGATTTAACAGAGCGTTACCGTGCAATTGGTGGTATTTCTCCTTTAGCTACTATTACATTAGAGCAAGCTAAGAAGTTAGAGAAGCGTTTAAATGAAGTACAAGATGAAGTAGAGTACCATATGTATCTTGGCTTAAAACATATTGAACCGTTTATTGAAGATGCGGTGAAAGATATGCATAACGACGGAATACAAGATGCAATCGCACTTGTTCTTGCACCTCACTATTCTACGTTTAGCGTGAAATCGTACGTTGGACGAGCACAAGAAGAAGCTGAGAAACTTGGAAACTTAACAATTCACGGCATTGATAGCTGGTATAAAGAGCCGAAATTCATCCAGTACTGGGTTGATGCAGTGAAAGGTATATATAACGGTATGTCAGATGCAGAGCGTGAAAAAGCAGTATTAATCGTATCTGCACATAGCTTACCAGAGAAAATTATTGCAATGGGCGATCCATATCCAGATCAATTAAATGAAACAGCGGATTATATCGCGCGCGGAGCTGAAGTAGCAAACTATGCAGTAGGCTGGCAAAGTGCAGGAAACACACCAGATCCTTGGATTGGTCCAGATGTACAAGATTTAACGAGAGAACTAAATGAAAAGCATGGTTATACTTCATTCGTATATGCACCAGTTGGATTTGTTGCGGAACATTTAGAAGTTTTATATGACAACGACTTTGAGTGTAAAGTTGTAACGGATGAAATTGGTGCAAAATATTATCGTCCAGAAATGCCAAATGCATCGGACGCATTTATTGATTGTTTAACAGATGTTGTATTAAAGAAAAAAGAATCTGTACTGTAAGAAGAAAGGAGGAGCCTGCTTGAGGAAAAAAGTTGTGATCGTCGGCGGAGGCATCACTGGATTAACAGCAATGTATAACTTACAAAAAAATATTCATGAAAAAAACTTGCCGATTGATACATTACTTATAGAAGCATCGGGTAAACTTGGCGGAAAAATTCAAACCGTTCGAAAAGATGGATTTACAATTGAGCGCGGACCAGATTCTTTCTTAGCACGAAAAGAAAGTGCAGCTAGATTAGTGAAAGAATTAGGTCTTGGCGATGAACTTGTAAATAATCAAGCCGGTCAATCATTTATCCTTGTAAACAATCGGTTACATAAAATGCCGAATGGATCAATGATGGGAATTCCAACGCAAATTACGCCGTTTCTATTTTCCGGGCTGTTCTCCCCAATTGGTAAACTAAGAGCTGGCTTTGATCTATTAATGCCGAGGTCAAAGCCAGTATCTGACCAATCACTCGGACAATTTTTCAGACATCGTCTTGGAAACGAAGTGGTTGAAAACTTAATAGAACCGTTACTATCGGGTATTTATGCAGGGGATATTGATGAAATGAGCTTAATGTCAACATTCCCGCAAATGTATCAAATTGAGCAGAAACATCGCAGTATTTCACTCGGTATGCGTACGCTCGCTCCGAAAGAAGAGAAAGCTGAACCGAAAAAGGGAATGTTCCAAACAGTGAAAACAGGTTTAGAATCTATCGTAAAATCTCTCGAAGCAAAGATGCATGAAGGTACGATAATAAAGGGAACTCGCATTGAAAAAGTTGCAAAACAGGGTGATGGTTATACGATTACTCTTAGTAACGGAAAAGAAATAGAAGCGGACGCCATCGTAGTGGCAACTTCGCATAAAGTATTGCCGTCCATGTTTGCTCAGTACAAGCAGTTTCGTTTCTTCCGTAATATTCCATCCACATCCGTTGCGAATGTGGCACTTGCTTTCCAAAAATCTGCAATCCAGCGCGATATTAATGGTACAGGATTTGTCGTATCACGAAATAGCGATTACACGATTACAGCATGTACGTGGACGCATAAAAAATGGCCACATACAACGCCAGAAGGAAAAACACTCCTTCGCTGTTACGTTGGACGTGCTGGTGATGAAGCGGTTGTAGAACAAACTGAAGAAGAACTCGTTCAGCTCGTACTAGAAGATTTAAGGAAGACGATGGATATTACAGAGGATCCAGAGTTTACAATCGTAAGTCGCTGGAAAGAAGCGATGCCTCAATATACAGTAGGCCATAACGAGCGAATGAAAAAGCTCACAACATTTATGGAGAAAGAGTTGCCAGGTATATACTTGGCAGGTAGCTCCTATGCTGGTGCTGGACTTCCAGACTGTATGAATCAAGGTGAGGAAGCTGCAAAGCGTGTATTATCTCATTTGGAGAAAGTAATAGATGCTGAATTAATCGCACAATAAATTATAAGAAACGCCTTCAATCATATTGAAGGCGTTTCGTTTATTATATAAAATACTTATTCGCCAATAAACATATATAAGTTATTTGGCTTTATAACAGCATCTCCTGCATAAATAACCCAATCTGTTAAGTTATCAAAATCTAAATGATAACTATTTCCTTCACTCATATCTTCTATAAAATATGGTTCATTGATGAGTATTCCTTGAATCAGGTCTTCTGTAATATGTTGCATTTCAAACCACATATGTTCGCTTTTACCCTCTTCATAGGAAACACCAAACTTAGCGAGAAAACGAAACTCTTCATTGGATTTTTCAATTTGAAAAATGTTGCTGAAATACCCGAAAGTATTTTTCGCATTATAAGCCATACGATCGGTTTCACTATTTGTTTTATAGAACATGAGCCCTGTAGCTTCCTCGTGTTCTTTGAAAAAACTTTCAATATATTCTTCTGAAGTATTAAATTTGAATAAGAGAACGGATGGAGATTGATGGTATTCATCTCGGGCATCCATTCCGCCTAAGAATGTATTTTGTGCATCTATTGGTTGTAATTTCACTTCTTCATCCTCGATTGAAGATAATTGGTCCATACTCGTTTTATGCCCTATATAAGATAATCCTTTTTCCCACGGAACAGCGACTGTATGTATAGAACCTTGCTGACTATGCGCGATAACGATAGGCTCATTCATAGGGACTTGTCCATTCTCAACGGCATTATTAGCAAATGTTTGAAAGAGATCGCCAATGCCGTAGTAGGAAGAAATGCGATTTGGAATAATTAACTCTATTTCAGTTACGCCCGCTCTTAAAAGGCCGTGTGTATGAAACCAATATTGCGTAGGCTCGCCTTCTTTATCGTCTTCATAAACGGAATGAATAACGTATAAGTCAGGAATGTCAGGTAATAATTCATTTTCAACGTGATATTCAATATAGTTTCTAGATATCACTTTCATTGCTGCACTTGAATCGATTACAAATAACAAATCTGGGGCGAGGTTCCATAAAAATTGTATTTGCTGGAAAAAGCAGTCGAGTACATCGCCTACAAATAGCGTACGAGTGAAAATTTCAGTACCGAAAGCCGCATCTTCAAAATTCCGATCTACGATTGTAGAATCTTGTCTATTGTACATTTTATATTCTTCTGGGTCATTCGCCTCATCAATATGCAGTTCATACGGTATGATTGTTTCATCCATATGTAACTCAACAATAAGGCTTGTCTCATCACTATAAACAATTTTTAACTCATCAACTTTAGTAGCGATATTTTCTAGCCGTTGTTTTAACTGCTCAATTGTAATTCTAGTTGGTATAACGGCAATCATATCTGAAAAATGACGTTCTAATGTTCCATTCATAGCTGCGCGGTATGTTTCTGTTTGCACTTCCATCCAATCACTCCTATTCAAATGAATCCATTTTACATGCCAATCAAATGTCGATATTTTCTGTTTTCTCTCTCTCTAACATTATAGAGTGCATTTGTAGAAGGTGTAAAATTATTATTTTGTATTATAGTTTGAAAGCTTGTAAATTAAATAAATCTTTTGTAAAATTTGTCGAAAAATAGTTCTATATAACGAATCATTTGTTATGATAGAAATGCTGAGAAAATATGAAATAGAGAGAGGAAAATGGCTGTGAAGAAATTGTTAAGTGTCTTTTTATCATTCTTGCTATTGCTTTCATTTATTGGAACTTTAGCGCAAGCAGAAGAAACTGCTTCTATGTCAGTAGAAAAAGCAATTCAAGTATTTAAGCAGCAAGGGAAAACGAAGGGGATTGTGGAAGGATATATTGTTGGATATACGCAAAGTTCTTCTAAATATACGAAGGATCCAGCTAAGTTTGATGATACAAACGTAGCAATTGCAGATTCACCAAACGAAAAGAATCCAGACAAAATCATGCCCGTTCAGTTGCCAAAAGGTGATGTGAGAACGGCAGTGAATGTAAAAGATCACCCTGAAAATATCGGGAAGAAAGTTAGTTTGACTGGGACTCTTGAATTATATTTTAGTAACCCAGGTCTAAAATCAGTAACAGCTTATAAGTTTCAAGGTGAAGGACAAAACCGTGTTAGCGATGTAGTAGCTTCACCGAACGGCGGAGAAGTTGCTAAAGGAACAGCGGTAACATTAACGACGAATACAGAAGGTGCAACAATTTACTATACGTTAGATGGCTCTAATCCTACTAATAAAAGTGTTCGTTATAATGGACAGATTATAGTGAATGAAAATAGTGTAGTGAAAGCAATCGCAGAAAAAGAAGGACTTACTTCTTCAGCAATTTCGACATTTTCATTTATTATCGTAAATAATGAACCAGTTCGTATTCATGACATTCAAGGAAAATCACATATGTCTCCTTACAACGGGAAGAAAGTAAACAATGTGGAAGGCGTTGTCACAGCGCTTGATAAAAACGGCTTTTATATAGAAGATAATCAGCCAGATAATGATCCAGCTACTTCAGAAGGTATGTACGTATATAAAAAAGATGCGAATGTAGCAGTAGGAGATCTTATTCAAGTTGATGGAGTAGTAGAAGAATATGTTGGACCAGGATATGCAGAGCGATTTGAAACAGACTTAACGACGACAGAAATTAAGGCGAGTCGCGTTGCTGTAATCGCAAAAGATCAATCTTTGCCAGCACCGATTGTACTTGGGGAAAACGGTGTGAAAATCCCGGACCAGATTATTGATAATGATGCATTCGGTTTATTTGATCCAAATGAAGATGCAATCGACTTTTATGAAAGTATAGAAGGCATGCGTGTTACGATGCCAACACCAAAAATTATTGCACCTCAGAAAAATGGAAATTTATATGTAACAGTAAAAAATGGTGGAGATAAAATAGTAACACAATATGGCACACCTCTATTAGATGAAAACCAATTAAACCCAGAGCGTCTTTCTGTAAAAGTACCTCGCGATTATGTAGCAAAAGTAGGAGATACTTTCACTGGAGATATAACAGGGGTAGTAGGATATGATTACGGTTCTTTCCGTATTTCGCCAATAACAGAACTGCCAGCTGTAGTGGATGGTGGATTTAAGCAAGTAGGCGCAAATATTCAGCCACGTCTTGATAAGTTAACGGTTGCTACATATAACATTGAAAACTTCTCAGCGAATAAAAAAGAAACAACAGATGAAAAGGTAAAAGCGTTAGCGTATTCTATTAAATACAACTTAAAAATGCCAGATATTATCGGTGTAGAGGAAATGCAAGATAATAACGGATCAATTAATGACGGTACAACAGATGCGTCATTAAGCGCAAAACGTATCATTGATGCAGTGCTAGAAATTCGTGGACCGAAGTATGAGTATGTAGAAATCGCTCCAAACAATAATCAAGACGGAGGAGCACCAGGAGCGAATATTCGCGTCGGCTTCTTCTACAATCCATCACGCGTGAAATTAGCGACGGTACCAAAGTTACTTGATAAAAATGTTGTTCGTATTGGAGACGAAAATCCATTATTTGAAAGTACACGTAAACCGTTAGCGGCAGAATTTACGTTCCAAGGACAAAACATTGTTGTCGTTGCAAATCACTTAAACTCAAAACTAGGAGATGCAACGCCATTTGGAAAAGTGCAGCCGCTCGTATTAAAAAGTGAAGACAAACGAATTCAGTTAGCACAAGAAGTAAATCATTTCGTGCAAGGAATTCAGAAAAAGAATACGAATGCACCAGTTGTCGTGTTAGGTGATATGAACGATTTCGAATTCTCTAAACCACTAAAAACACTAGAGGGAACAATCTTAAAAGATATGTTAAACACAGTGCCAAAAGAGAATCGTTACACGTACATTCATGAAGGAAATGCACAAGTGTTAGATCATATTTTAGTAACAAATAATATCGCACCACACACAATTGTAGATCCAGTGCACTTAAACTCAAATATAATGAAAGAGCACGGACGTGTAAGCGACCATGACCCAGTACTTGCTCAAATTGATTTGAAGAAAGCTTCTTAAAGAAAGGAACGCTTAGGTGACTAAGCGTTCTTTTTTTGCATCGTTATAGAATAGTATAAAGAGATGATTCCTTTTTTTGTAATCTAATGATAAAATTGATTGAATATTTAGTTTTTAAAAAGGAGGACAACAATGCAGTTACAAATAAATGGAAAGGTAATGAATCAGTTTGCAATTTTTTTTAGTACGATCGTCATGCTTCAGTTTGTAGCTGATATAACAGGACTTATAAGCAATCTAGATATTACGTATAACTTAATACATACAGCAGCTTCTTATATAACATTTAGTTTGGCGGTTATTTTCACTTTAATAGGTGCAAGAAGAGAATTAAGTAAATATGCAATTGTTTCATTATGTTTAGTAGTAGCGATTAAAGCGATTTATTTTGTAGCGGTTGTTATTTTATGGGGATTGGCAGGTACACCGTAAGTGAATAGTAAATAAAACCCTAATTTCCAATATAGTAAGGAAATTAGGGTTTTATTATACTTGAAACGCCTTTCTACACCGCTCTCTTTTTTGCAACCTTCTTCTATATTTTTTTCTATCACGTTTTACTCCTTGTATATACATGATTAAGCTAACGAGGAGGAAGAAGGCACATTGTATTGTCAAAATATATGGTGACATGCCATGCAGCGGCTGCCTTGGATCATATAAATGAATAGGCGCTCCACCTATTGTAGGGAGTACCGTATTTAGCAGGACGTAAGGAATAGAGGTAGTTGCAAATGGAAATAGAAGCGCCATATAGTCCTTTTGGGACCATGCAGATGCAGCAAGTCCTAAAAGAGCCATCAGACCTGCAAATAAAAAATTAATTCCGATATATACAGCAATGTAAGTGATGGGAGAAGTTTCATATAAGTTTGCGAACATCCCGTTATCATTTATAATGCCTGAACCAGCCGTTGGTACTCCGTCTGGAATGGTTAATTTGCAAAATAATAACGATAAGATGAATGGAAATGTATAAAGAAGTCCGCCGCAAAAAAATGTAACGATATATTTCGTTACTGAATAAGAAAATAAAGAAATTTCTTTACTGACAAACGGTTTAAAACCATCGGACTTATCCGAGTTATAACTTGTACTAAAGGGAAGACTTGCAATAACTGGCATTAATAATAAATAAACATCCATTTCATTTCCACGAAATCCAATCCATTTAATATCCGTCGATATAGGTCCATTCGCAGCGTCTCCTAAATAACGAATTACATAATAATAATGATAAATACAAATAAGAACAAATCCACTAAACATAATAATTAAAGAAACACGATTACAAAAAGCTTGCTTTATATTTAAACGAAGTGCACGCATCATGACTGAAAAAGCCTCCACTGTTTTGATAAACTTGTCTATTTTCTATATTACTATTAATTGTAAAGATTTTCTTGTTTTTTTATTTGATTATTTGAAAAAGAGGAAATTTGTTGTTGGTAAGTAAGGTTTAGCTGAAATTAATTTTTCTAAAATATGGTTGACAATTAAGTATTACATTTGTAATCTTAATTATAGATTACAAATGTAATACTTAGGAGTGAAACATACGATGACAAATCAATTACCTAAAATATCTGAAGCGGAATTAGAAATTATGAAAGTACTTTGGTCGAGTTCTCCGCAAACAGCGAATGAAATTATAGAAGAACTGGAAGATGCAATGGACTGGAAACCGAAAACAATCCGCACATTAATTAATCGATTAGTGCAAAAGGAAGCCGTTTCTTACCATCAAGATAAAGGGCGGATGTATGCTTATTATCCGTTAGTATCACAAGATAATTATTTACAAGTGGAAACGAAATCTTTACTAAAGCGTTTTTGCGGTGCAGCGTTTAAACCATTACTTGTTAATTTCTTAAAAGAGGAGAAATTATCTTCAGAAGATATTAATGAATTAAAACGCATTTTAGATGAGAAGACAGAGGAGAATAAGAGGAAGGATCGATAAAAATGATAAACACGCTTATAAATGTATACCTTCCTCATTTTTTTGATTGGCTTATAGAAACGTCACTTATGGCTAGCATATTAGTCGGATTTATTTTATGTATAAAAGTTCTATTTAGAAATAAATTATCCCCCCGGTGGCAATATATGCTGTGGATCGTATTAATGATAAGACTCCTTTTACCGTGGTCGCCAGATAGTTCTTATAGCATTTACTCATTACTTTCTTATAGTTCTAGCGTATCGGAAGTTATTCCAAAAAATATGCCGTCTACTGAGAATATAGTGAACATAGAAAGCGACCGAAAAGTGGGATTGGAATCAAATTCTGAAACTGTGACAAAAAATAGTGAACCTGAAGTAAACGCGAGTTCGGAACAACAGACTACATTGTCTTTATACAAAATTGCTTTGTATGTTTGGCTAGCTGGGGTAATCGTATTAGCAGCCATCACGTTTCTTACAAATAGACGTTTATATTCTTACATAAAGAAACAACCGGATATTACGGATGAACAGGTCGCTACAGTGTTTAATCGCTGTAAGCAATCTATGAAAATGAAGAAGGCAGTTTCGTTACGTCTAGCGGGAAAGATTGCAAGTCCAACTGTGTTTAGTTTCTTCCGCCCAAAAGTATTACTATCAAAAAAACATATGAAAGTATTAAATGAGCAACAATTACAATATGTCTTTTACCATGAGTTAGCTCATATTAAAAGAAACGACGTAGCTGTAAATTGGATTATGTACAGTTTAATCCTATTAAATTGGTTCAATCCGATTCTTTGGTATGCCTATTTTTGTATGCGAGAAGATCAAGAATTAGCCTGTGATGCATATGCACTTACTTTTATAGATAAAGAGGAACAAATTGCATACGGTCATACAATTATTACCCTTCTAGAACACTATTCCTATCAAGTACCAAGCCTAGCAAATTTAAGTAGAAATAAACGAACACTAAAAAGGAGAATCGTTATGATTAAAAAGTTTCAAAAGAAATCGTATCGTCTGTCTTTACTCGGGGTTATTGCTATAGTTGCTATTGCATCCCTTTTTTTATTCAATGCACGTGCAACGGAAGGGAAAGAAAAGCAAGAGGATAAAGTAGAGCAGTCAAAGGATACTTTCCAAAATGCTGTAGATACATTATTTGGTACAGAGGAAAAGGCGAGAAAAGAGTGGGGAATGTCAAACTGGCAATATGAAAACCGAACAGCCTTTTTATATCATGCTGAAAAAGCTTTAACAAAGGAAGAGTTTGAGAATTATGTGCAGTTATATAAAGAGGTATTACAGATCGAGAAAAAAGGATTAGTTAGATTAAACTTACCCGAAAATTTCCAAGGGGATATAAAAGAGGTGAAAGAAGAGCGCTTAAGTACAGAAGATCGTGAAAAATTAAAAGAAATTCGTAATAAAACAACTCCTTATGAGGATAAGGTAGGGAAGTATTTAACATATACAGTTGAAGAAGTGCAGCAACATGTTGATTTCCAAATTAAGAGGCCAACTTATACAATTAAAGGATATACCCAAAAAGACGAAAGGGTGAATTATTATCTTAAGATAAAGCCGGAATTCACTATTGAATTAGAATATACGAACGGAAAAGGAAATTATACAATTTCTCAATCGCAAGTTTTTGGGGAAAGCAAAGATCCATTTAGCCACCAGTTTGTAGTGCCTGAAAATATAGAACAGTACGAACTAGAAGGGAATCAAATATTCTACGCTACTCATCACTCGGATAGTAATTTACAAGGTATGAAGATGATTGTTCCAGCAAAAGGGAAAAATAGTGCATACCAAATCGTTATTATTAATCATAGTTTAGAGAACCAAGGAGAAGCAGTATTCGATAAGAATGTAAATAAAGAAGAGTTAGAGAAAATTATGCTTTCTATGTTGAAATAGCAAAAAGGTGTTCTTAAGATGTATATCTCTAGAACACCTTTTCCTTTTCTCTTTTCTTCTGATACACTATGGACAGTATGATATACACTGACTGGAATTTTTTTATACTGGAAATAATAAAAAGAGAACTTGTATAGAATGTAAGCGTGTGGTAATATCAAAGATGTACTGATTGACTATATTATCCAATTGGTCATTTTTGGAGGTGATGATGTGGCAATAGATCGAAAACGTTCTATTATTGAGGCTGCAACAAAGTCTTTTTCAGCGTTCGGTTATAAAGCAACAACGATGGATCAAGTAGCGAAGTTAGCGAATGTAGGGAAAGGAACGATTTATACTTTTTTCAAAAATAAAGAAGAGTTATTTGGTGAAATTATTTCTAATTTAATTACAGAAATGAAGCAAGTTGCAGAAAGTGCAATTCGTTCAGATGTTTCATTTTTTGAAAATGTACATAGAGCATTATATAGCATCTTGGAATTTAGAAAAGAACATCAGCTCATGATTAAATTAATTCAAGAAGAGCGCGATATGGGAACGAAAGAAGTACAAGAAGTGATGCAACAAGTTGATGTGGAAATCGTTTCTGTTATTCAATCGTATTTAAAGATTGCGATTGAAAAAGGTGAAATTAGCAAATGTGATCCAGAAATTACAGCATTTATTATGCTTCGTCTATATGTATCGCTTATTTTTGATTGGGAAAAAAATCACGAACCGCTAGAAAAAGAAAAAATTGCAGAGTTATTTGAACTGTATTTACTAAAAGGATTGTCAAACTAAGATAATCCTTTTAATTTTATAAAAAAATGACCAAATGAACGATGTGGTCATATATTTAATTTAAGGGGGGATATAGAAAAAGTATAATCAAAATGAGAAAAAGTTGCATAGTAATAAATTCGGGGATAAGGCATATGTATGAACAAGTATAGCCTTTTTGTTTGGGTAAAAATGACTATATGAACATTTTGGTCATTTTATAAAAGGGGGAGAAATTATGAAAGGGAATCAGTTACTTCGGAAAGAGTTCACGGAAATTATAAAAAGTAAAAAAATGTTAATTCCAATTATTGCGGTCTTATTCGTACCGATTTTATATGCAGGGATGTTTTTGTGGGCCTTTTGGGATCCGTATAAACAGTTAGATGACTTACCAGTTGCAGTAGTCAATTTAGATAAAGGCGCAGTATTTGATGGGAAACCAATTGAGGTCGGAAAAGGGCTCGTTGATAATTTAAAAGATAATAAAAGTTTTAAATGGGAGTTCGTAAGTGAAAAAGAAGCGAAGAAAGGAATGGAAGGTAGAAAGTATTACATGTTAGTGCGCATTTCAGATGACTTCTCAAGTAACGCTACAACGTTACTAAAAGACAATCCAAAGCCATTAAACTTAGAGTACATTCCAAACGAAAGTTTAAACTTCTTATCTTCACAAATTGGCGGAACAGCCATTGAAAAAATTAAAGGTGAAGTAGCAAGTACGTTAACGAAAACATATGCAGAGAAAATGTTTGATTCCATTCAAGACGTCTCAAAAGGATTAGCAGATGGGGCGGAAGGAGCAAATAAACTACACGACGGATCAAGTGAGCTGCATGATGGTTCAAGTAAAGTGACGGATGGCCTTCATACACTTCAAGGGAAATCTGGGGAGATGAAGGATGGAGTTGGGAAACTATTTGATGGATCTGGGAAAGTGACAGCAGGTTTAAATACGTTAAATAGCAAAAACGGTGAAATGCAAATAGGTATCGGGAAATTAGTAGATGGCTCCGGAAAAGTAACAGATGGTTTACATGTATTAAATAGCAATGCAGGTATCGGAAAATTAGTAGATGGCTCCGGAAAAGTAACAGCAGGTTTAAATACGTTAAATAGCAAAACGGGTGAATTGCGTGATGGATCTGAGAAAGTGACCGGTGGTTTGAACAAATTAGTAAGTAAATCCGGTGATTTAAAAACAGGAACAACTGATCTATCAAATGGTATGGGAAAACTTGTTGAAGGGCGAAGTCAATTAGAAAAAGGGTCTCAAGAAATTCAAAAGGGATTGCAAGATTTAAATAGTAACGTACAAAAGTCTGCTGCAGGCTTAGAGGAAATGCAGTCGAAAGTTCCTTCTATATTGAATACAGTAAATGAAAAAATAGATGGAGCTGGGGCGAATATAAATCAGTTAAATGAACTTACGCAATCAACAGTAGGAGATGCAAAAAATGCAGCGCAAGATGTAGCGAATTTACAAAAGCAAATTGAAAGTTTACCAAAAGAATATCAAGAGCAGTTACAACCGTTCATAACAAGTGCTGTAAAAAGTACAGCGACAGTTCAGCAAAAGGCTGCCGGAGTAGCAGGTGGAACAAATAAACTAAATGAAGAAGTAAAACAATTAAAGGGCGAAATACATCAAACAACAAATGGATTGCAAAATAAATTACCAAATCCAGCAGGGATGAAAGCTCTGGCAGATGGTGTTGAGAAAGTAACGAACGCACAAAATGAATTTGTTAGTAAGTTTCATGGATTTGGTGAGGGATTAGATAATGCAAAAATAGGTGCTGATAAATTAAAAGATGGATCAGTTCAATTAATTGATGGAGTAACGCAATTACAAAGCGGCTCTGGAAAAGTAACAGATGGATTAGGTCAATTATCTGCAGGAGTAAATCAATTAGCAGATGGCTCAAGCCAAGTAACAGGTGGTTTAGGAACATTATCTGCAGGAGTAAATCAATTAACGGATGGCTCAAGTCAAGTAACAGGCGGTTTAGGTACATTATCTGTAGGAGCAAATCAAATGGCAGGTGGAGTAAATCAATTAGCAGATGGCTCCGGTCAAGTAACAACAGGCTTAGGTACATTATCAAATGGCTCAACCCAGCTAATCGACGGGGTAAATAAACTAGCAGACGGATCAGGAAAAGTAACAGATGGCCTCGTAAAAGTAAACGATGGTTCAGGTGAACTTGCTGAGAAACTTGGCGAAGGGGCAGAGAAAACTGGTGAAGTGAAAGGAACAGATAAAACGTATGATATGTTTGCAAGTCCTGTAAAAGTGAAGACGGAGAAAATGGCGGAAGTTCCAAACTACGGAACTGGATTTACGCCGTACTTCTTATCACTCGGTTTATTCGTTGGGGCATTACTATTATCAATCGTATATCCATTACGTGATACAGTCGGCGTTCCGAAATCAGGGTTTAGTTGGTTTATTAGTAAGTTCGGCGTACTACTATCAGTTGGTATTATTCAAGCGATAGTAGCAGATGTTATATTACTGTTCGGATTGGGTGTAGAAGTACAAAGCATTCCATACTTCATACTCTTTAGTATCATTACAAGTTTAGCATTTATCGCATTAATTCAATGTTTAGTAACAGCATTCGGTGATGCAGGCCGTTTTATCGCCATCATCACATTAATTATGCAGCTTACAACAAGTGCTGGAACATTCCCGTTAGAGTTGATTCCGAAGTTTTTACAACCATTCAATGCTTGGTTACCGATGACATATTCTGTATCAGGACTGAAAGCAGTCGTATCAAGCGGAGACTTTGACTTCATGTGGCAAAACGTAGGGGTGCTCATGATTTTCATTGTTGTATTATCACTTGGAACAATTGCATCCTTAACTTGGATGCACAAACGACAATTTAGAAATATTGCGGAAAATCAATCGATTGAAGCTTAGAAAAAAGCACCTTTTTGGTGCTTTTTTATTTTAATAGAGGGCATCTTTTCCTTAGTTCATCTATAAATCTTTCTAAAAGCTATAGAAACGAAAGAAAAGGAATTACAACAATTTACAGAGAAACATAGGGTAGAGGAGTTGATATGATGAAAGGCAATCTTACTTATTATTTTATCGTAAATCCGCTAATAATCTTTCTTGTTTATGCCCTTTCACCTATATTGTTTGATAAAGAAGTATATACAAGTATGAAAGATGCATTTGGAATACTTACGTTCTATTATGTGTTAATGAGTGGATATTACTTTATTGATATTTTAAGTGAAAAGATAAAGAAAAAAAGTGATGGAGGATAACAAAATGACTGAAAGTGAAATGAAATTCCGGGATACGACCATTCGTAACTTTTTCGATAAAGAGGATCGTTTAAAATCGATTCCAGGTCAAAAGAAGAAAAAACTAGTATTGTTAGAGCATTTAATTAGCAAGTTAAATGCTGAAAATCAATATACAGAAAAAGAAATTAATACATTTATAAAACAATATCATGATGATTTTTGTACAATTAGACGTGAATTTATTGTACAGGGGTTTATGAATAGAGAGGATAATATGTACTGTATAAACGGGAGAGAAGTTTGGAAGAAGTGGGAGGAGTTAAAATAATGAATCAGCGAGGGGATCCCCGCTGATTATAAGCCTGTGCTAGTCTTGCTGTTTCTTTGTAGTAAGTCTATGAACGCTTCAACATTCGAACTTGTAATGTATCCAAGCGTTATATATTCATCTTCATAGTAAAATATTATTTTTTTGTCAAAGATTCTTCTCTTCGTTTCTATGGATAGAATTTCTTCATAATCAAATTCGGCAATGAATGTATTTTTATATTGGCTAAAAAAGAGAAGTCTTTGATTAGTAGCAAGTAACATGCCAGGATACGGGACTTTATGCGTAATCGTATAGCCAGTAAGTGAACATTTTAAAGTAGATAAAATTTTTTCTTCTTTATGTAATAGTTGTTTTGCAGCTGTTAAGATTGGATTCATTGTATACATTCCTTTTATTTTGATATATGAATATTGTATCAAAAGTAAAAAGATTCTCAATATGTAATATTGCATATTGGCCGTTTTATAGTTGTAATATTATTTTTAAAAAGAAAAAGTACGAGGTGATTCAATGATACGGTTAGTAAAAGAGACTGATGCAGAAGCAATTATGAATATTAGAAAAGAAATTATATTATCGGAAACTACTACAAAATTTTTCATAGTATCCCCAAAGAAGTTACCGAATGATATGAATGCAGAAAGAGAAAAGATACGGAAAAGTAATGAGAAAGGTAATCTTTATATCGTGTATGAAGTAGATGGGAAGGTAGTTGGCTTTTTAATTTTCAACCGATATGAACTAGAACGGTTACAACACGCAGGCACAATGGGAATGGGGATTAAAGAGGCGTATTGTAATCAAGGCATAGGCACGAAATTAATTGAATTTCTTATTAGATGGGCGAAAGGGCAGAAAGGTTTAGAAAAAATTTGTTTAGGTGTAGTTTCTGTTAATGATCGGGCAATTAAAGTGTACAAACGTATGGGCTTTGTAGAAGAAGGTAGACAACGAAAGCAAGTTAAATATGAAGATGGATCATATGGAGATGACGTATTGATGGGGTTTTATATTGAATAAAGGATATATGGTATTAAGAAAAGGAATGTACATAACGTAAATTTCTAAAAGTAGTATATTGCCCCTGCATTAACAGACTTTTCCCTATGTATAATATTAATATAGTAAAATCATAACAACCGATATTGCAGTTTCCAATAATATACTATATAATCAATTTAAGAAAACGTTTTCATGCAAAGGGGGAGAATTTCGTGTCGACTATAGAGGACGTGGCGAAATTAGCGGGGTTATCAAGGACAACGGTTTCTAGGGTGATTAATAATCATCCATATGTTTCAGATGAGAAGAAAAAAAGGGTTCAATTAGCAATGAAGCATTTAGGCTTCGTTCCTAATTCTGCGGCGAGAAGGCTTCGTAAACAAAAAACGGAAACAATTGCGGTGCTCGTTCCAAGGATTACAAATCCTTTCTTCAGTAGATTTATCGAAGCAATCGAGATTGCTGCTTCTGAACATAAATATAAACTGATTATTTGTCAAACAAGATATTTACCGGAAAAAGAGATGGAGTATTTACAATTATTATCTACGAAACAAGTAGATGGGATTATTCTATGTTCACTAGAAAATCCGTGGGAAGATGTAGAGCCATACTTACAGCACGGTCCAATCGTGTTGTGTAATGAATATATTGAGGAAGCAAATATTCCAACAGTGAAATTTGATCATGCGCAAGGAGCATACATAGCTGCGAAGCATGTGTTAGATCAAGGATATCGTAATCTTATTTTTTGCCGTGGTAACGAAACCAAAGTCGTTAGCCAGCAGCGAAAAATGGGCTTTTTACGTGCAATAACTGAGAAGAGCCGCCAAGTAGAAGCGATTGACTTTCTTGAAAACGCTTTCTCTTGGGAAGATGGAAAACGAATATTCCATGAAGTATTAAAGGACAAAAAAAATCCTACCGCGATTTTGGCAGGAGGCGATGAGGTAGCAGCTGGAATTATCTCAGAGGCGAAACGCCATAACTGGAGCATTCCAGATGATCTCGCTGTTATCGGTTTTGATAATCAAATATTATCGCAGATTACAGAACCAGGTATTACGACAATTGAACAGCCAATTGATGAAATGGCCCGAAAAGTTGTCGACCTAATGATGGATAAAATTCATACGAAAAATTATCGAAAAAAAGAATTGTATGAGTTTGAACTGGAGCTCTTGGTGAAAGGTTCAACGATGAAGGATAAGATGTTATTAGCCTAGTAGACTATGTCTGCTAGGTTTTTTTCTGTTCACAAACTACTATTCTTCGTGAACGCAATCATCACATTTGTTATGGTATGCTTCGTGCTGCTCATCAATTTCTTTCCCGCAGTGTGCACAAGTTTTCGTCGGTAAATTTCTGAAAAACTCCATTGGTTGATCGATCATGTCAATCCCTCCATTTCCATTTCTTACTATCATTGTATTAGTACAAAAAATAAAAGTCAACAACTGTTTTATAACAAAATTGAAAATTAATGAAAAAGTTTAGGAAATGGATTATAGTTAACAATGTAGGATGTAAGTAAAACATGCATTTCTACTCGGTTTTAGAAAGGATGGATACATATGAAAATGACTGTTGTCGGCTTTTGGGGCGGCTTTCCAGAAGCGGGAGAAGCAACGTCGGGGTATTTGTTTGAACACGATGGTTTTCGTTTACTTGTAGACTGTGGTAGTGGTGTACTAGCACAGCTTCAAAAATATATAACACCGTCTGATATAGATGCAGTTGTACTGTCGCACTATCATCACGATCATGTTGCAGACATTGGGGTATTGCAATATGCGAGACTAATTACGAGTGCGACAACAAGGCAACTACCAGAACTACCAATATACGGTCATACATTTGATGAGAATGGATTCCATTCTTTAACGCATGAACCGCATACGAAAGGAATCCCGTACAATCCAGAAGAAACACTTCAAATTGGACCGTTCTCGATTTCATTCTTAAAAACTGTTCATCCTGTTACATGCTTTGCGATGCGTATTACAGCTGGAGATGATGCTGTAGTATACAGCGCTGATTCAAGTTATATTCCTGAATTCATTCCATTCACAAAAGATGCTGATCTTTTCATTTGTGAGTGTAATATGTATGCACATCAAGAGGCTGCAAAAGCAGGGCATATGAATAGTACAGAAGTAGCAAGTATTGCAAAAGATGCGAATGTAAAAGAACTTTTATTAACGCACTTACCGCATACAGGCAACCCATCTGATTTAGTAACAGAAGCAAAACAAATTTTCAGTGGTCACATTACGCTAGCGCATAGTGGCTACGTATGGAATTCATGAGGTGATACGATGTTATTTATTGATAATAAAGGAATTACAGACCCTAGAATAAACTTAGCGATTGAAGAATATTGTGTGAAAAATTTAGATATTAACGAAACATATTTACTGTTTTACATTAATGAGCCTTCGATTATCATTGGTAAAAACCAAAACACAGTAGAAGAAATTAATGCAGATTACGTAAAAGAAAAAGGTATTCATGTCGTTCGTCGTCTATCAGGCGGAGGCGCAGTATATCATGATTTAGGAAACTTAAACTTCAGTTTTATTACGAAAGATGATGGAGACAGTTTCAGCAACTTCAAAAAATTCACAGAGCCTGTAACGAAAGCGCTTAGTAAATTAGGCGTAAATGCAGAACTAAGTGGTCGTAACGACATTTTAGCTGAAGGTAGAAAAATTTCAGGTAACGCACAGTTCGCAACGAAAGGTCGTATGTTCAGCCACGGTACGTTACTATTTGACTCTGAAATCGATCACGTCGTATCAGCGTTAAAAGTAAAAATGGATAAGATTCAATCAAAAGGAATTAAGTCAATCCGTAGCCGCGTTGCGAACATTACAGAGTTCCTAAACGAAGAAATGACGACAGAGGAGTTTAGACAACTTCTTCTAGAAACAATTTTCGAAGGAGAAACAGAAATCCCAACGTATGAATTAACAGAAAATGATTGGAAAGAGATCCACAAACTTTCTGAAGAACGTTACCAAAATTGGGATTGGAACTACGGAAAATCACCGAAGTTCAACTTACAACATTCACACCGCTTCCCAGTTGGACAAGTTGATGTTCGTCTTGAAGTGAAAAAAGGAACAGTAACAGAATGTAAAATTTACGGCGACTTCTTCGGTTCATTAGATGTTCATGATATCGAAGAGCGTCTAACAGGCGTTCAGTTCGATAAAGATGCATTCACTGCAGCTTTAGAAGGCGTAGATATTGCACGCTACTTCGGTAACATTACAACAGAAGATTTCTTACATTTATTCTTCTAAAAATGAGGGAGGCTTCCATAACGGGCAGCCTCTTTCTTTTTGCGTAGATTGTCAGGTTTTGTCGGTAAGTCGATATATTTGAAAAATCGCTCATATAATTTCATTTACCAAAAAACATAAAATCACAGGACATTTGCCCCTCGTAAAGGAATATATATATTCAAAAGGAGGCGAATCGAAATGAAAAGGGTAATGTACGTTGTATTATTACTCAGCTTCGTCGTCGGAATGACAGCGTGTAGCAGTGGATCGCCCTCAAGTCGTACAATTTTGTCTATCGGAAAACCAGCGGAGGATAATGTTATATATTTTACGCATACAGATAACAAACGAAAGATACATGATATACAAGACATGTTTCAAAATAAGAAGTGGAAAAGAAATGAAACATTCAGCACTGTTAATAAAACACCAGATGTCATCTTATCAATAGATGAAGACAATACAGGGTTACCGACATTATATGTTACAGTTTATTTTCATGAAGATGGAGCGGACGCTCTTAACTTGCACGGAGAGCATACGACGTTACAAAAAGAGGAACTTGATAAACTTAGAAAAAAGATGAGTGCATATTATCCTAAAATGATTTTTGGTCTAGTGTTATAAATTACTTGTAAATAAAATCCCCTTATTTTTCCAAAGTAAACTAAGAGAAGGTGATCTGTCTATATGCAGTTAATAGAATATCACTTGCTACTTTAATTTTCTTTTAATATAATTAATTTAGAATTTTTAAATATTCTAAATTTTATAAAGGTGGGGTTTTTGTGAATCTCGTTCAATCTTTGGCTGAAACGGCAAAAAAGAAGGGGGATAAACCGGCTTATATATTTATGGATCAGTCGGTCTCATATGACCAATTAAACAAAATGGTCACAAGGTTTTCTAGCAATTTAGCAGAAATGGGCATTGGAAAAGGGGACAATGTCGCATTAGTTGTTGGGAACTCACCACATTTTTTGGTCGGTTTATACGGAACAATGAAAGCCGGAGCAACTGTTATTCCAGTTAATCCAATTTATACAGCAGACGAAATGCATTATATTTTACAAAATGGAGATGTAAAAACAATCATCGTACTCGACGTCCTTCTACCTGTTATACAATCTCTTACAACAAGACTTCCTTCATTAGAAAACATCATCATATGCGAAACCTCATCAGATTTTAACCATACAGAAACCGAAAAAATGAAAACGTTTACTAGTTTTGTGGGGACTGGAGATACAACTTACGAAGGTCCTGAACTAGATGAAGAAGATGTAGCGGTTATCCTATACACTTCGGGCACAACTGGAAAACCGAAAGGCGCTATGCTTACACATAAAAATTTATATAGTAATGCGAGCGATGTGGCTTCGTATTTACAATATACGGCTGATGACCGTGTTGTTGCGGCACTGCCTATGTTCCATGTATTCTGTTTAACAGTTGCGGTAAATGCACCGATTGTGAACGGGGCAACGATTTTAATGTTACCGAAATTTAGTCCGAAAGAAGTATTCCGTATTTGTCGTACGTACGAACCAACGATCTTTGCTGGCGTACCGACGATGTACAATTATTTATATTTATTTGAAGAAGCAAGCGCAGAAGATGTGAAGACGCTTCGTCTTTGTATTTCCGGTGGTGCATCGATGCCTGTTGCTCTTCTACAAAACTTTGAAAAACGTTTTAACGTTATTGTTTCAGAAGGATATGGTTTATCAGAAGCATCACCAGTTACTTGTTTCAATCCGCTAGATCGTCCTCGTAAACCAGGGTCGATTGGCACAAATATTTGGCATGTAGAAAATAAAATTGTAAATGAACTTGGGGAAGAAGTACCTGTCGGCGCAGTCGGCGAATTAATCGTTCGCGGACCTAACGTTATGAAAGGATACTATAATGCACCAGAAGATACAGCTGCGACATTGAAAGACGGCTGGCTATATACAGGTGACTTGGCGAAAATGGATGAAGAAGGTTACTTCTATATCGTTGATCGTAAAAAAGATATCGTCTTAGTTGGCGGTTATAACGTATACCCTCGTGAAGTAGAAGAAGTATTATATACGCACGAATCAGTAGCGGAAGTTGTTGTAATCGGTGTTCCTGATGAAAACTTAGGAGAAGCAGTGCGAGCTTACGTCGTTCTGAAACAAACGAACGTAACAGAAGAAGAACTAATGCATTACTGTACGTTACATTTAGCGAAATATAAAGTGCCGAAAAGCATTGAGTTTTTAATAGAATTACCGAAGAATACGACGGGTAAGTTGTTAAGAAGAGCATTGAGAGAGAAAGCGATGCAAGTGTAAAAATGAGGCAACCATCTTTGAAGGTGGTTGCCTCATTTTTTTGTGCATTGATTAAGCTGTGGTGCCATATATTTAAAGCTTCATATGACCAACAAGGAGGAGATATACATAGAACAGAAGGGATTAACGCTTACGGCGAGTGCAATATCTTATTTGTGACATTATGGATGAACTCTGAAAGTGATAAGAACGGTAATTTTAATCAAAATGGAGTAGTGGACTGTGAATCAATGGCTACGGTGTTAGTAAATGCATATAAATTAGAATGGAATGAAAATAGTAAGTTACCAAAAGAATTTGCTGATTTGAAAAATCATTGGGCTCGAAGTATGCCAATATTTTAGTTTAGTAAGAAAATTCAAATTCCAAGTTGACACATATGAATTACAGAATTAAAATGAAAAGAAATCGAATACAATACATTAGAAGCTAATCAGATAAACTGAAGGCGCACAATGTTCACATTTGTGAATATATTGTGTGCCTTTTTCTATTGTATAAACTAAGGGGGCTTAACGATGAAAAAGTGGGGTAAGACAGCGTTTATGAAAAGTACAGGTGTTTTATTATCAGCAGTTGTACTTTTATCAGGGTGTGGTTCGGCAACATCCACTAGTAATTCTGAAGGAAGTGGAGATAAAAAAACAGTTGAGCTTTTAAATGTTTCTTATGATCCAACTAGGGAGTTATATCAAGATTTTAATAAAGATTTTGCGAAGTATTGGAAAGAGAAGCATGGGCAAACAGTAAATGTAAAACAATCACATGGGGGATCTGGAAGTCAAGCACGCTCTGTTATTGATGGCTTAGAAGCAGACGTTGTTACACTAGCACTTGCTTATGATATTGATGCCATTAGCAAGAAAAAACAACTAGCAGAAGATTGGCAGAAGCGACTTGCGAATAATTCCACTCCATACACGTCAACGATTGTATTTCTTGTTCGAAAAGGAAACCCGAAAGGTATTAAAGACTGGGATGATTTAACGAAAAAAGGTGTGTCTGTCATTACACCAAACCCAAAAACATCAGGCGGAGCACGTTGGAACTATTTAGCGGCGTGGGGATACGCATTGAAAAAATATAATAATAGTGAAGATAAGGCGAAAGAGTTTGTTAGCCAAATTTATAAAAACGTAGAAGTATTAGATTCAGGAGCGCGCGGAGCAACGACAACATTTGTTGAAAAAGGAATTGGTGACGTATTAATCGCATGGGAAAATGAAGCGTTATTATCCCAAAAAGAGCTTGGAAAAGATAAATTTGAAATTGTAACCCCTTCTATTAGTGTACTTGCAGAACCACCAGTAGCGGTTGTAGATAAAGTCGTTGATAAAAAAGGAACGAAAAAAGTAGCAGAAGGGTATCTCGAATATTTGTACTCAGAAAAAGGACAGGAAATTGCGGCAAAAAACTTTTATCGTCCGCGTAATGAAAAAGTAGCAGAAAAATATGCATCCCAATTTCCGAAAGTTCAATTATTTACTGTAGATGAACTATTTGGTGGTTGGAAAAAAGCACAGGAGAAACACTTTAATGACGGCGGCGTATTCGATAAAATTTATCAAAAATAATGCGTACTGCTAAAGGGGGATGAGGTGAAAGAGGATGAGGAAGAAACGTGTTTTACCAGGGTTTGGATTATCGCTTGGATTTACAATGTTGTACATGAGTTTATTCGTACTTATACCACTTTCTATCGTATTTATTCAAACTTCACAGTTAGGTTGGAAGAAGTTCGCTGGGGTTATAACGAACGAGCGTGTGTTGCATTCCTATCAAGTTAGTTTTACAACTTCATTGGTAGCGGCTATTGTAAATGCCATTTTCGGTTTATTAATAGCTTGGGTGCTCGTACGCTACAAATTTCCAGGGAAACGACTATTAGATGGACTCATTGATTTACCGTTTGCACTTCCGACAGCTGTAGCTGGTATTACACTTACAACGCTTTATGCGGAAAATGGATGGATTGGGAAAATATTTAGTCTGTTTCATATAAAAGTAGCTTTTACACCACTCGGAATTATCGTTGCGCTTACTTTTATCGGTTTACCATTTGTCGTTCGAATGGTGCAACCAGTACTGCAAAATATTGATAAAGAAGTAGAAGAGGCAGCTTCGAGTTTAGGTGCATCCCGCTTGCAAATATTTGTGAAAATCATTTTACCAGAAATCTTTCCCGCTCTTCTTGCCGGTTTTTCACTCGCATTTGCAAGAGCATTAGGAGAATACGGATCTGTCGTTTTCATCGCAGGTAATATGCCGATGAAAACAGAAATTGCACCACTGATGATTATGACGAAACTAGAACAATATGATTATGCGGGGGCAACAGCTGTAGCGACCGTGATGCTTATTATTTCTCTCCTTTTCCTTCTTCTTATTAATATGATTCAAAGCTGGAGTAGAAGGCATGAACTAAAAAGTGAATAGGGGGAGAGAAAATGGAACCAACAGTATTAGAAAAGAAAATAGTAAAAAGCGTATCAGCTAAAAAAGAATCTAAGCTTGTACCAGGCGTATTAATTACGATTACAGTTTTATTTTTATCTCTCTTTCTATTACTGCCACTCATAACTATTTTTTTAAAAGCCTTTGAAAGAGGGATGGATGTATACTTTGCCGCTATCACTGATCAAGAAGCATTTTCAGCAATTAGGTTAACGCTTCTCGTTGCGTTAATCGTTGTACCGCTGAATACGGTATTCGGAATCGCAGCGGCATGGCTTATTACAAAGTTTCAGTTTAAAGGAAAACAAGTATTACTCTCTCTTATTGAACTGCCGTTTGCTGTGTCACCAGTTATCGCAGGATTAGTATTCGTTTTACTTTTCACACCGAGGGGTGCTCTTGGCGAATGGTTACTTGAACATGGAGTGAAACTCATTTTCTCTGTACCAGGCATTATTATCGCAACAATCTTTGTAACCTTCCCGTTCGTTGCACGTGAATTAATTCCGATTATGCAGGCGCAAGGGAAAAGTGAAGAAGAGGCAGCTTTATCACTTGGCGCAAGTGGCTGGAAAATGTTTTGGCGCGTTACACTTCCAAATATCAAATGGGGTCTTTTGTACGGCATGATTCTATGTAATGCCCGTGCTATCGGTGAGTTTGGAGCCGTTTCTGTCGTATCAGGTCACGTGCGTGGCATTACGAACACGATGCCGCTCCATATTGAAATTTTGTACAATGAATATCAATTTTCAGCAGCATTTGCAGTAGCGACGTTAATGTCATTAATTGCAGTGTTTACACTCGTTATAAAAAACTGGATTGAATGGCGAATGGAAAAACGACAATAAGAGGGGGATTACGGTGAGTATTCAAATTCAAGGTGTATCAAAGCAATATGGTACATTTCAAGCACTAACAGACATTCATTTGGATATTCCAAAAGGCGAACTTGTTGCCTTATTAGGCCCGTCAGGTTCTGGGAAAACGACGTTATTACGCATTATTGCAGGATTAGAAGAAGCGGATGGAGGCTCTATTTCATTTGATGGAGAAGATTTAACAGACATTCACGTGAAAAACAGGCAAGTCGGTTTCGTCTTTCAGCACTATGCGCTCTTTAAACATATGAATGTATTTGAGAATGTCGCTTTCGGTTTAAAAGTAAGAAAGAAAAGCTTAAGACCGTCAGCAGAAGCGATAGAAGAAAAGGTAACAGAATTATTAAAGCTCGTAAAAATGGATGGCTTTGCTAAACGTTATCCAGCGCAATTATCTGGTGGACAACGTCAACGTATTGCACTAGCCCGGGCACTTGCAGTCGAACCGAAAATTTTATTACTTGATGAACCGTTCGGTGCACTCGATGCAAAGGTGAGAAAAGAATTACGAAGATGGCTCCGAAAATTACATGACGAATTTCAAATTACGAGCGTATTCGTAACGCATGATCAAGAAGAAGCGTTAGACGTTGCAGACCGCATCGTTGTAATGAATGAAGGCTGTATTGAACAAATGGGAACACCGGAAGAAGTATATGAAAACCCAGCAAGCCCGTTCGTTTACGATTTTTTAGGAAATGTAAATTTATTTCACGGCCGCGTTCATAAAGGAAAGCTAAATGTAGGATCGGTCGAACTAGAAGCACCAGAGCATAAGCACGTTTCCAACGTAGACGGAATAGCCTACGTAAGGCCGCATGACTTATCAATCTCTCGTACGAAACAAAGCATAGATGCAATCCCGGCAAAAGTATCTTATTCTCACGCAGTCGGAAATATCGTATATGTAGAATTAAAACGAGACGGAACAGATGAATATTTAGAAGCAGAAATTACGAAAGAACAGTTCAAGCAGCTGAACATTCAAGCAGGTGATTTCGTATACGTACAGCCGAAAGAAGTGAAAGTGTTTATTCCGGAGGATTTTGTAATTTAAGAGTGTTCACTCTTAAATTACAAAATCTATTAATAAGAAAAGGTCTCCTAAAAGATATTTTAGGAGACCTTTTCTTTGTTTATCGTAATAACTTTTTCTCATATGAAATGTAGTAGGAAGTTTGTATATATAATAGCGAAGCGTGTTCAAACAACTATTTGATACGAGTAGTAATGAAGATATTTCTCTTACTTTCTTAAACACAGTTATTACAATTAGAAGACCCACATTTACGCTATTCCAATGAAACTCAATGTATTAGCTTCATTGGAATACTAGAACAAAAGTGAATGTAAAAGTTTAGTTGAATCATGTTCATATTCTATCGTTAGTAAATAATAATAGATGTGATTATTGTAATCTTAAATTATATAACAGAATTAATTATCTGTAATGATATTTTAAAAATTGTTATTAAATTGTCGTATTTTGTGCACAAAATCTTCAAAACTTTAAAACTGTATTTACTTTACTCTTTAGTTTATATAAATTGTGATATGTAACATTATATATGTTAAAAATATTTCAGTGAGGTGAGTTTATGGAAGGTAAGAAACAAAGGAAGTGGTATCAGTATTTAATACAACTTATCGTAGTTGCATTAATTGTTACTTCTATACCACTGAATGGGTTGGCAGAAACGGCACCACCGTTTACACCATCTCCAAATTCAGAACAAAGTCCAGAAATGGAAAAGAAAGAGGAGCAGGAATTACCAGCTCCACATCCGGATCAATTAAAGAAGGATAAGGCTAAAGCACAGGCGAGTCCGACTGAGATTGTAGAAGAAAGAACGGAAACCGAAAAGGTTTTTGATAACAATGATGGTACTTTTACAAAGAGGGTATATACGGAACCGATTCATGCAGAGAAAGATGGAAAGCTAGAAGAGGTTTCACCAAAATTAGTAGAAGCACCAAATGAAAAAATTGTAACGGAAAATACAACATTAGAACCAGAGTTCGAGAAAGCGACACAAGATGGAAAGTACGTTCAATTTAAAGTAAAAGATCATACTATTCAGTATAAACTAATAAGTGCAAATGGTGAAAAAGGTGAAATAAAGCCATCGCCAGTAACCGCAACACATGAAAATAATACAGTATGGTATAAAGGGGTCTTCCCAAATATTGATTTAAAGAGTACGACATTCAATGAAAATGTAAAAGAAGATTTTGTATTACGTGAGTATACAGGACACCACATTTTTACATTTGCATTAGAAACAGATTTAACACCTAGCTTACAGGAAGATGGTTCAATCGACTTCCAAGATGAGAAAAAAGAAAAAGTATTCACATTGCCGAAACCATATATGAATGATTCCAATGTGGACCAGCAATCAGGTGAGGCTGTAACGTCAGATGCGGTTCGCTACAATATTGAGAAGAAAGATGAAAAAACATATACATTAACTGTTACTGCAGACCCGCAGTGGTTACAAGCACCAGAGCGAAAATATCCGGTATATGTAGATCCTTCAATTGAATTGGATAATTTTGAAAATGCTTACGCTTCAAGTGCGTATCCAACTGTCAATTATTCAGGAGGAAAACTTTGGGATTCAGGTCAAAATGCTTATACGTTAAAAGTTGGATATTATGATGGAACATCTGGAACTAATTTTTCATTTATTAAACCAGATGTTTCAAACTTAAAGGGTGCAAAGATTGAAAGTGCAACATTCCATGCCTATGCAGTTTGGCATTATTATGCGAATCAACCAAATGGTGTTTGGTTAGATGAAGTAACAAGTGGATGGAATGTTGGAAGTGTAAACTGGAATAACAAACCAGGTTCTAACAACATTGCACACGCTGATGTGGGCCGCGGAAAATGGGCCCAGTTCAATGTAACGAATACAGTGAAAGCATGGGTAGAAGGCGCGAGACCAAACAATGGCTTTAAGCTACATGCAAATGGTAATGGTCAAAACCATTGGAAGAAATTCATTGCAGCTGAAAATGGAACGAATGCACCATTCTTGGAAGTGAAATATTCCTACGCAAAACCAAATAAGCCAAGAGTACAAGCTTACTCAAATGGCAGTGGGAGTGGTTCTGGTCACTTCAATGTACAATGGGACGCAGTTCCAGGAGCAACAGGTTATAAAGTTGCCATTTTTAATGGATATGACTATGAATATATTCCTGTTGGGAATGTGACAAGCTGGACGACGAAAGATAAAAAGATATTCCCGACGCCAGAAGAAATTGCACAAGGGCGTTACTGGATACATGATGACGGGAAAGGTGCAGAAGCGCCTACTAACCCAGGACAAATATATAAAAATGCTTACGAGTCAGGAGGTCCGTACGGGGATTATAGCGGAAGAAGTAGCTACTGGATTCGTATTGTAGCAGAGTATCCGTTTGGGGATAGTCCACTTTCAGATGAAATAGTTCCATTTATTCCATTAGAACAAGTGAAAAAGCCAGACGGATCGGCCTACATTAATGCGACAGATAAGGAAACAGGATATGTCACATTAAAGTGGGATGCAGTTCCAGCGGCTGCAGGCTATAAAGTTTGGATTTATAACGGAAAAGATTACGAAGCGTTCGATGTAGGAAATAAAACAAATTGGACAACGCAAAATGAGAAAATTTGGCCAACGAAAGATGAAATTGCAAAAGGCCAATATTTACTTCATCATGATAAAAAAGGTGCAGAATTAGCAGTTGATCCATCACCTGTGTATAAGAATTCTGGCGGAATTTATGCTGGCTTTAAAAATTATTGGTTCCGTGTAACAGCGTATAGTAAAGCCGGACATGCTGAAAGTGAAATTTCGCATGAGTTTGTACCTAAATTTGCTCAAGACTTTGGGTTTATAGGGATGTTTGATTACTGGGCATCAGTTCCGGTACTAAATGGTACAGTAAATGCTACAAATGGTAACTTTATTATGAGTGAGAAAGATATTACGTTATCAGGGCGCGGACCGGATGTATCAGTAGAAAGAACGTATAATAGTCAAAGTAAAAAAGTAGGTTTATTTGGTACAGGGTGGTCTAGTGGATTAGAAGAAAGAATTTTGGCTGAAGGAAATGGAAACCTACTATTAATTTCTGCCGATGGCGCAAATATTACTTTTACTAGAACGGGAGATAATACGTATCAAGCTCCTACAGGTATATATTTAGAAATTAAACAAGTATCAGGCGGATATGAAATAAAAGATAAAGACCAAACGGTTACTTTCTATAAATCTGGAGATGCACAAGGGCGTATCGAGTATACAAAAGATAAATATGGAAATACGACGACATATGAGTATGATGGGGAATCACGTTTATCAAAAGTAAAGAATGCTTCTGGTAAAGAGTTAGTCGTACAATATGATGGAAATAATAAAAAAGCAGCAAGAGTAATCGGCCCAGATAGCAAGACGATTACATTTAAATATGATGGAGATTTACTTGTTTCTTCTACAACTCCAGAAGGAAAAGTATATAAATATGGATATGATAATGGTTTGCTAACATCTATTTATGACCCGCAACATACAGATGCAAAACCATATAAAACATCGTATGCATACGAGAATAATAGATTAGTAAAAGTAACGGACCCATTAGGGAAAGCTACAACATTAGCATATAATACAGATGCGAAAGAAGTTACGTTAACGAATCCTAAAGGACGTAAGACTGTTTATACGTATAACGATGCTGGAAATCCAGTCAAAACAGTTGAAGATTCTGGACGTCTAAATTTAACAACGACGTATGAATATAATGCAAATAACCTAGTAAAAACAACAACTCCTAAAAATCAAACAGAAACAGCGACCTATGATGGTAATGGGAATTTAACTTCTGTTACTGATGAAACGGGAACAGAAAAGTTTGAGTACAATAAAGACAACGGGCTTATAAAAGCGACAGATAACGAAGATCGTAAAACAACAGTTGCTTATAAAGCAGCAAATACAGAAGTATCTGAAACTGACCAAGCTGCACACACGTCGTCCGTCACCTTCCATGATAAACATGGAAACCCAATTGAAACAAGTAAAGAACTAGGAACAGGAGAAAACCTGATTCAAAATCCAAGCTTTGAAATGAATGGTACGGAAAAATGGGTACCAGTAAATGCGAATAATTCTGGATCTATTATAAAAGATGCAACACCGGCACCAGGTGGTCTGGGCGGAGAATCATCACTTAAAATTTCAACAAAAGCAACGAATAATGATTGGGGCTATATTGCTGCAATTCAAGAAGTAACGTTAGAACCAAATACAACGTATACGTTAAGTGGTATGATAAAAACGGATTTAGCCAATGGTGCTGGTTTCTTCAATGTACAGTTATTAAATGAAAACGGTGCTGGTATAGATGGTGGATGGCATGATACTCGTCACAATAAAGTTCAAGGAACGAGGGAATGGGTTAACCGTCAAGTTACTTTTAAAACAACAGAACAAACGAGAAAAGTAAAAATCTATTTACAAGTAGAAAATGGCGGTTCTGCTACGAGTGGTTCTGTCTGGTTTGATAAGATTCAACTAGAAAAAGGTGAAGTTTCTTCTAGCTTTAACCCAATTGAAAATAGTAGTTTAGAAAATATGGCGGGAAATGGCTGTATGCCAGGTTGGATTCGAGGAGATGGAACAAGCTGTGATCCGAAAGATGTTTCTCAGCAAGAGAGCTTTACGGGACATTCATCTATTGTATTAGAGCGTAGCCAATATGGTGGTTCAGATGTAGGATATGGCAAGCATATCACTATAAATCAGAAAAAAGCAGAACCAATTACGCTAACAGGAATGTCTAAATCAGTAAATGTAGAAAATACTGCACCAGACAAACTCTCTCGAGATTACTCTATTTGGGCGGATGTACATTATCAAGATGGTAGTGGGGAAAATTTCCAAGCGAAATTCCCAAGTGGGACAAATGATTGGAATCGTAGTGCGGTTGTAATCCCTGCCACTAAACCAATTAAACGTATGGAAGTTTATCTGCTCTTTAGAAGAGAGAATAAAGGAAAAGTTTGGTTTGATGATATACGACTATTAGAAGGAAATGCTCTTATAAAAAATGAGTACGACAACGATGGAAATGTTGTTGCGACGTATGATGAAGAAGGACAAAAAAATACATTCGCATACGATGCATCCGGAAATAAAAAGAGCGAAACCGATGAAAAAGGAAATACAAAACTATATGATTACAACAAAGATAATCTATTAACGAAGGTTACATTAAAAAATGGTACCTCTGTAAATTATCGTTATGATCATAATGGAAATACAACAGAGAAATCTGTCATGTTTGGTGGGAAAACGCAAACACACAAATATGAATATGATGTAGATAATAAAAATACAGTGTATATCGACGCGTTAAACCGTCGTATTGAAAACACGTACGATGAAAATGCAAACAAGATTAAAACGAAAATGCCAAACGGTTCTATTTTAGAGTCTGTATATGATACAGCAGATCGCGTCGTTGGCGAAAAGCGCAACGGAAAAGATTCATTTACATTTGAACGTGATCAAAATGGACAAGTTACGAAAGTGAAAGATCTTGTCAACGGCGTAGAACGCACGAAAACATACGACAAGGCTGACCGCGTTACAAGCGCAACAGATAGCCGAGGCGGAAAAATTGACTGGGCATATCACGATAAAGCAAACAGTAAGACAGAAAAACTAAAAGAACAAACAGTAACGCAAGGTGGATATACAAATAAAGTATCGTACGACTACAACACGCTAGATCAAAACATTCGTGTGACAGACGGTTCGCAAACGTATCGATTTGATTATGACGATCAAGGAAATGTTCGTACGTATACGGCTGGGAATGGTTCAGGTTCTACCTTTAACTATGACCATGCGAACAAAATTAAAGATTTAGTAGTAGGTACATCAAATAGTATTCTTTTATCAGAACGATATGAATACGATCAAGCCGGTAACCGTACGAAAATTAAGCATGAAGGTACGGGCGGAAAAGTAACAGAGACAAACTTTGTATATGACCCGATTAACCAACTATTAAATGAAGCATTGCCAAACGGAACAAGTAAATCTTACACATATGATGGATTTGGAAACCGTACAAGTGTTAAAGTTGTAGAGAATGGAAAAGAAACAAAGTCTATAGCGGCAACCTTTAATGACGGAAATCAGCTTGTAAAATTCGGAAACGAATCGTTAACGTATGATGCGAATGGAAATCGTACATCTGATGGGAAGTATAAGTATACATGGAATGAAGATGACCAACTTGTAGCGATCACAAAACAAGGTGAGAGCAATGCATTCGCAACATACAAATATGATGATGATGATCGTCGTATTGAAAAGAATATAGATGGAAAAGTAACACGTTACTTCTATGATGGAGATAGTATTAATCCATTATATGAAACAGATGGAAGTGGAAAAGTTCTTCGTCATTATGTGTATTCAGCAGATGGTGTACGCTTAGCGATGAAATCAAATGAACAAACATTATATTATCACTATAATCCACGTGGTGATGTCATTGCGATGACGGACCAAAATAAAGAGGTTGTAGCAAACTATGAATACGATGCATGGGGTAATGTATTAAAGAGTGATACAAAAGGTATTGCAGCAGATAATCCGTTTGGATATGCGGGATACATGTATGATAAAGAAATAGGCATCTATTATTTAATGGCGAGATACTATCATCCAGATCACGGTATATTTATTTCAGTTGATCCAGATCCAGGGGATGAAGATGATCCAATTACTCAAAATGCTTATACATATGCTCATAACAATCCAGTAATGAAAGTAGATGCGGATGGAAATCATCCAGTTATTGTAGGTGGTGTACTTCTTTATAGAGGATATAAAGCTTATAAGACGTATAAGAAAGTTACAAAAGTTGCTAAGGTTGCTAAGAAAGCTAAGAGGCCTAAGGGGCATGGGAATTCCCTGTCAAGTAAAAGAAATAATCATGGTTATGAGATATATATAAAAGATAAAGGGAAAAAGCATGTAGTAAAAGTAGGGATTAGTAATTCTCGTATAACAAAAGCCGGTACATCTCCTAGGGCCACAAGCCAAGCAAATAAATGGACAGCTAAATACGGTCAAAAACATTACACGCGTGTTGTGAAGAAAAATATGACCAGAGCAAAAGCATATAAATGGGAACAGGGACATGTAAATAGAATAGGTAAAAGGGGAGTGACGTTTGATAGAAAGTATCATAGGTCCCCGATGCCATGGTGATAAATTTAAAGGAGTGAATTATATTGCTTGAAGTAAAGTTTTACGATTGGAAAAAAAAACGTCCTAAAAAACATTATTTGCTTGTACATGAAATTAGAATTTTTGAGCTAATTTTCTCAAAGAAAGTTAGCGAGTTTGAGATGGGATTAAGAGAGATTGAAAAAGTAACTGTCTTTTGTTTAGCTAACGAAAACACTGATATTTCATATGAAGTGAATAGAGCTTTGGGTGAAATTCGTATATATGTTCCATATGATTTTATGGACTTTTTAGCATTAAATTCAGTTGAAGAGAAATACAAAGAGTTTTGCAAATTAGTACGCCAATATGTTGTCCCTGGACTTGAAGAAAACTCTACTCTTTCATCATCTGTTGTTAAAGGGTATATAGAGGAATCTTTAGATGAAATTGTGAAGCAAAACTATGAAGGAATATTTTTAGTTGGGAAGACACCTAAGAAAAGCCCAAGCCGTAAGAAGATAGCGATATTAAAAGGAATTCATCGTGTTAAAGGTTTCCAACTACGATGTGAAGTGTATGATGAAAAGGGATTAAAGATTCGAGATCAACTATTGGTGGAAGAGGTAGGAAATGAAATGGTGTATGCAAGATTTTTGGGTACATTAAAATGGGAAAGTGAAAATCTAATAGTAGTTCAATCTAAATCTAGTAGTTGGAAAGAAGAAATTCATGTTTAATAACAAAATTATTTTGGAAGAGAAAATAAAAATTTAACAGGAGCAATTATTGCAGAACTTGAGGCGAAACATTATGCAGTTAATTATAAATATAGAGAGAGGGTATACATTTGATTAAACTAATTAAGCAAGGCATAGATAAAATGTTGTACTGGGAAGTATGGGAAGAAGATAAGAAAACTTTAATTGTACATTGCGGCTGTGTTGGTGATACAGGTGAAATGTATGAAATAGAACTGTATCCATTTCAACGTGTTGAAAAAGAAATGAAAGAGTTAGCAGATGAACATTTGGCGGATGGTTATAAGGAACTCGATGAGGAAGAATTGATAGAATTTGTTTTACAATATCATTATAAAGACAATCAGTTGGAAGCAGCGTTGGAAAAACGACAACAAGTTCAAGAGATTATGGATGAAGCATTGGGATGGTCTGGAAATGGCCATTGCGACGGTGGAGATATTGGTAGCGGGACAATTAACATATTTAACTTTGTAATTGACGTTGATAAAGCGTTGAAAACAATTCTAAATGAATTAGAAAATCAGCAGTTGTTAGATGGTGTGAAGATTGCCTATGTAAACGATGAGGAAGATTATGTACAGATTTATCCTAGTGAAGGTGAATTTAATTTACTATAAAGTATTTAGTTAAATATTCAAGATGTATGAATTGATATAGAAAAGTGAAGAAAAGTAGATAGAAAAGACTAGTAGAGGAAGACAGATTAAATTTGGAAGTGCATCTCTAATTGTTAGACAAAAATAACAGTTAGAGGTGCATTTTCTGTATAAGTGTAACAGACGGTTCTCAAACGTATCGATTTGACTATGATGATCAAGGAAATGTTCGTACGTATACAGCCGGAAATGGTTCAGGTTCTACCTTTAACTATGACCATGCGAACAAAATTAAAGATTTAGTAGTAGGTACATCAAACAGTATTCTTCTTTCTGAACGATATGAATATGACCAAGCGGGTAACCGTACGAAGATTAAACATGAAGGTGCGGGCGGAAAAGTAACGGAAACAAACTTTGTATATGACCCGATCAACCAACTATTAAATGAAGCATTACCAAACGGAACAACTAAATCATACACATATGATGGATTTGGAAACCGTACAAGTGTGAAAGTTGTAGAGAATGGAAAAGAAACAAAATCTATAGCGGCAACATTCAATGATGGAAATCAGCTTGTCAAATTCGGAAATGAATCATTAACATATGATGCGAATGGCAATCGTACATCTGATGGAAAGTTCCGTTAATTACAGAATGAAAGATTATATAATTTTTAACAATGCGCTTAATACGAGCGTAGCTATGATTAGAGAGTTTTGCATGTGTAGAATAACTCCAAAAATATAAGGATATATTCTGAGGGCGTATGATTATATAGTATATTTATTGATTCGAATCTTTAAAAGGAGAGGAAACATGGAGAAAATAATAGGGATTATTCTGATTATAGGTGGTATGATTCCATTAATTTATGCAATGATACAAATCTATCGGCAATGGAAAGAAAAAGGACCTTCTTTTGCTCTTAAATCAATAATTTTCTTAGCCGTAAGCATTTTGCTAGATACTGCAACAACTATTATATTGTGTATAGTAACAGTATTCATTGGTATTTGTTTAATTATCTACACATAATAAGTTCAAGAAGGCTAACTTATCGATTGTTACTAATTGGAGGGATTGAATGAACTTCATTTTACATGGATCTAAACATACAGTTTTGCCTTCCGTTTTTGACTCATTTCAAGGTAGGGAAAAAGAGTTTAATTGGCTTATAACAGACATGGAGATTGTCGCACATCAGGAAGAGAAACTTATCCGAGATTATCCTAAAATGTCGCATCCAATAGTTTGGATAGCAGGTGAAGATCTTTCAAATCTCGTAAAGAAATATAATCCTCAATTTATTTGGGGCGTACTATCTGCGTTTGATAAGTCTATAAACATTGATATTAATAATTTGCTTGTAGAGCCCTATGCAAATGGAAACGAAGGGCTCTGGGTACCAAGTCCAAATATTCAGCACCCTCAAGCAAAACTTGAAATTGTTTGTTGGGATTCCAGTTTAATGTTGTTATTAAGTAACGATATAAATATTGATGATAAATTTAGAAATTACTTTAAAGAAGCTAGGGATTTAAATGGCTATAATTCAGAATTTTGATTTTAATGGAGACAACATTAATCCGTTATACGAAACAGATATGGAAAAGGGAATGGTATGCATACTCTACAAGTAGCGTATTATAAGGTGAAAAGCGGATTCTCTGTGAGGAGAATTAAATTATTATTGATTTATAAAAACAAATAGGAATAGATAAACTTAATATTATTAAATGAGAATAGTAGGATGGAATAGGGATAAATATGACTTTGAGAGAAAAGAAGGTGTATTATGGAGTTTACATTCGAAAAGGTTCAACGTATTGAAGATGCAAATATATACCGTATTAGTAATGTAACTGATATTTATGAAACAGATTTATTTGATGATTATAATCGTAATGTTGATAATTTAAGTTTACTTGTTCAAGAGAGGATTAATCAGTTTATTGTACATGTAGATAAATCTGAGGAAAAAAATGTGAAAGAAGAAATAGAGTCTAAAAACATTTCCTACACAGTTTTTGATTCGGGAAGAAGGAACATTTTCTTTGTTTTTGATTCTATCCCAAGGACAGAAGTATCATATATAATCAAGTATTTTTATGGTGTAAGTATAGAAAATACTTTTGCTATTATCAGTTTAGGAAATAGCGTTGGTATTAAACTAGAGGAAATAAATCAAAGTAAATTGATGAAGTGTTTAATGGGAGAATGTGTTGTACCACAAATCGAATTAGTTCCATCATCGGCGTGTGCATTTATCCAATATGATGGTGCGCTTTTAACAATTGCTAGTAATAATTTTGATATTTGTGCAACATGAAAATAATAAGATGTAATTAAATGATTTTTTTAGCGCAAGGAGATACTGGAGATGTCCAAAGTTAATTAATATATATATGTCACACCACTTATATTTTTCAGAAAAGGTGACTTTAAGAATATAGGAGGATAAAAGATACATGGATAAAGAATATGAAGAACTCATAGTTAGGAGTTTTTTTCAAAAAAAAATCCAGGATAGAATTATTTTTGAACTAACTTCACCTAAAAAAAGAGTGAAGGCATTAGGGCGTTTGGCGCATAACCATGATACTATCTTAAATTCTATGTATTTTGAATCTATCCCCAAAAATATGGTGTATGCTGAAGGAATATCAACGCAATTAAAAAAATATGGAGCAAAGGATTCTTGTTACGTAATGCCCCTTATTAGTGAAATTGATGGGAGTTTTATGGAATTAAAATGTGCAATAGAAAAAGTTATTTGGTGTGGTTTACCTTGTTTAATTTCATGCATATCGAATAAATTATTATATTTTCAAGCTGAGCAGGGGAGCGGCCCACCTGAAAGATATATTCTACGTAAAATTTAAAAGCATATCCCTATAAAAAGATATATAAGGTAGGAGAAAGAGTGGCACCATCAATCCATTATATGAAACAGATGGAAAGCGTTCCCCGCTAAATAAAAGTAATAATTGAAAAGGATGAGTGATTATGAGGTTTTTTTTGAGTGGTGAATTAGAAGGGGAAATTGCTGAGGGATTTATAAATATAATTTCAGAAATTGGTAGTGACCTTGAAAAATTAAATAGTAATAATTATGGTAGCGAAGTAGAAGAAATAGCTATAATTCCTATAGTAGTTAACATAACTCCGGAATATGAAGCTGCGGGTTTCTTTAAAGAAAGAAAGCTTTTTAAAAAGAAGAGTAAAGTAGCAGACTTTCGATTAAGGATTGACTATGAGACATTTTTATCTGCAGATTATGCTACGAGGAAAATATTGATAATTGAAAATATTGTTCAATCTATTAGACTGTTAGGAGAAAAGGCTACGTCGGACTTTAATGCAATAAAGTTAGAGCAAGACATTTTACAAGTTTTTGATATGAAAGAGGGGATATAGTAGATACTCATATCGAAGTATTAAATGAAAATAGTAAGATGAAATGGGAATAAAATAATTATGACCTTGAGAGAAAAGAAGGTGTATTATGGATTTTACATTCGAAAAGGTCCAATATGATAGTGCACTTTTAACAATTGTTAGTTTTTCCCTTCAGGAAAGAATGAAGTGATGTTGGATGTAAATAGTCTGTGAAGGAGAGAATTTAATGTTTCCAATAGGTGAACAGCCACGCATTCTTAAAGATTTGGCTGGAATAAATGAAGATGTACAAGAGTTAGCTATTAGCGGTAAAACAAAGAATATAGAACTATTAGGAGAATTGAAAATTATGGAGTATGTTAATCCAGAGATACTCTATATCGATGAAATGAGGGTGGAGAATTTATCGAAACTACAAAAAATGTCTAATTTAAGAAGAGTATATTTAGGTTGGAATCCTAAGAATACAGATTTATGGGATTTGAGTTATAATAACAACCTTTCTTATCTATTAATACAAGGTTTCTCTAAATTAGAAGATTTATCGCCAATAAAAGATGGAAAGAAGTTAGAAGGTCTTTTTTTGGGAGGAGCAATAATGAAAACTCTTAATGTAAAAACATTAGATCCAATCGGTGATTTAGTAGAATTAAATGAGTTAACTTTAATGAATATTAAAGTTCAAGATCGTTCTTTAGAGCCATTAATGAATTTGAAAAGACTTAAGAAATTAAATGTATCTAATCAATTCCCTATGGAAGAATACGCTAAATTATCGGTAGTATTACAAAATACAGAATGTGAATTTTTTAAACCATATGTACGTATGGAGTCCACAGAAGGAAAAGATATTATGATGATTGGTAGAAAAAGACCTTTCCTTAATTCGAAGATAGATGCTGAAAAAATAAGGAAATATGAGCAAGAATTTAAGACGGTGCAGGAAGAATTTAGAGATGGAATGAAATGAATGTAGTCCCTAAATAAGGGGCATGTGGAAGGAGTAATGATATGGATGTTTATGAGTTAATTAGTGATGTAGATTCAAAAGAAAAATTATTAGAGTTTTTGTTTCATCTTCAAAAAGATTTCAAAGAAAATCAGGATGAGTGGGAGAATATAACATTAGAGGATTACTTAGAATCAATGGAAGCATGGGTAAATGATTGTGAGGGATCCTACCAAAACAGAGGTGAAGAGATGCCTAAAAATATATCATGGGGCTTTATTGCACAGGTGTTATTGGCGGCAGCTCACTATGAATAAATTTAAATAGATTAATTTATTGAGGTCTAATTTAAAATAAAAGCGAAGAGTCTAAATAGCAGGTGAAGATCTCTCAGATCTCGTAAAGAAATATAATCCTCAATTTATTTGGGGCGTACTATCTGCGTTTGATAAGTCTATAAACATTGATATTCATAATTTGCTTGTAGAGCCCTATGCAAATGGAAACGAAGGGCTCTGGGTACCAAGTCCAAATATTCAGCATCCTCAAGCAAAACTTGAAATTGTTTGTTGGGATTCGTATGTAACGCTTTTTTTTAGTAAAGATGAGGACATCGATGATAAATTTCAAGACTATTTCAAGTCCGCTAAAAAATTGGATTTTTAAATAGGTCGTCCTTCAGTAATAAAATGAATGTATGAATAATAATCTCTTTGATGATTATTGGAATATTAGCTAGTATTTTTGAAAAAGTAACTTATAAAACTTCGGAGTGAATTGTTAACTTTTGATGCGATAGGAAATCGTAAATAAATTTATGAAGGAGAATTTAGAGTTGATAGAGTTTTTTGGATATTTATTAATTTTGGTTTTAAATATGCTAGTAGCATCTATCGTATTTTTACAAGAGTACTGCATAGGTAGTATAAGACTGTCTCATTATAGGAGAATCTTTGCTACGGTCATGGCTATACGTTCATTGGTGAGTATATGGATCATTTACCCTATGACAGCTACTCTGTTAGGGACGCTAAATATTTTAGTGATTCAATCAATTATATTACTTTTCCTTTGGGGGCTTATGCAGTGTGTAAAGAAGTACAGAGGAAAGTGGTATATTACAATGATTGCACTTATTATTTATGCTCTTAGCTGTTATTTTCATATTATGTATGCGAAAACTGTATAGATAATGAGAGGGTATTTGTAGACCTAGTTACATGATAGTAAGAATCTTTAATGAAAATTATAATAAAATGATGTCAAAAGGGAGACTAAAAGTGCTTATAGAATTTTTAGAATTCATTTCTATCTTGGCTTTAGTAGTTGTATTAACATTAACTGTTATGTTGCAAGATATATTTTTTATAAATATAAATAAACAATATACTGAAACACGTATTGGGGCGATTATTTTTTGTATTCGGATGTTGTTCGGGACATGGGTAGTATTTGTTACGGAAACTACTATAATTGCTGTCTCAAAAGTGACTGCAATTCAATTAATTATTTTACTTCTTTTTTGGGCATGTTCGAAGTATGTACAAAAAACTCGTGAAAATTGGCTAATTACTATAGTTGCTTTTGTTATTTATGGTGTTGGTACATACTTGTATATTCAGTTTGCTTTTAGAGGCTATTAATATATCACCAGAAAAGTTAGTGGTTAGAAAGATGCATTTGTTAAATGTGTATATGAAGGAAGAGCGAATATAGGCTCTTTTTTCTTTATATATAGGATAGGACATGTATCTAATCCTCGTGGGATAAATCAAAATAGAGAACGGAAGGAATTATATGAACAAAAAAGAATTAAAATTAAAGCTACTGCAAGGTCTAGGTGAAGAGTTAAAAGAAAACGGTTATAAGATTAGGATTACACAACAAGACCTGGTGAAAAAATTTGATAAAGGAAAAATCGGTATACATTTAGCCTTTATCAATCACCCAGAAGATTTTCATGTGACGGTGGATGTGGGAATTCGGTTTGACGAATTAGAAAATATGAAAAATCAATGGGCTGACGGTTTAACAATTAGAGAGAAAAAGGAGACCTATACAATTGGAGTTGATTTAGGGAATTTAGTCTATAGAGAGCAAAAAAGGTGGCGTGTTGAAAAGGAAACCGATATTTTTCCTGTTACCATAGATATATTAAAAGAGGTTAAACAGTATTTCATTCCATATATTGATAAGTATGTAGATATGGAAAATGTATTTGATTTATGTGTAAGAGATGATGATGAGGCTGGATTAATAGGGACAATATTTGATGGGACTCGAGCACAAAATGCTATTGGATTAGCCTTGTTATTAAATAAAGAAGAAATGTTAGAACAAATCATTGAGAAAAAGAGAGAGTATTTAAAGACGAGGGATAAATTTGAATTGGAGTTATTTGAAAACTTTCTTTCTAATATGAATCTAGGATAAACAAGGTTAGTTATTCATTTTCGTGATTATAGTGGGGTTAATTGTTTATATCTGGTTTTTCTGGTTGGAAAAACATTAAACTCTAGATTTTCTATTAATCATAAATATTAGTAGCCCCTAGAAGGAAACATTTGACGTTTTTATGATTAGATACAAACTTCGAATGTAACTTATAGGGGTTTTTATTTACAGGTTTTATAATACTGGAAAGCCCATATCGAATTTTAGCCGGTTTGAGATAGTGCCTGCGAGTGATGATGGTGCACTGTAACCTTGAGCAGTAGCGATAGACTTAGCCTTTGGAAGCAAAAACCCCACAGAGTCTAGTCAACTTACCTTTTTAAAAAGTGTATCAAAGAATTATTTATTTGAGCTCAATTATATTATGTGAAATAGGAGTGAGAATCTTGTTCCAAACAATAATTTACGATAAAGCTAAATATCATTATGAAGGAGATTTCCCACAAGAATTACCGATGGAGCAAGCATTTGTACATACTGGAATGTTCTTAGGTTGGATTATTGATAATAATTTATTTAGTGATGAATTTTTAGAAGAGACCGAAGAGGAAATTAATAAATTTAAGCTTAGAAAAATGACTGGGACTCAAGTTTATATGTTCTGGGATGGGGTTTTAAGCGATGACATGTTAAATGATGAAGGGAATCAATTTGCAATAGATTATTTTGATTTTGAAAAAGGTTTATATTTAGATGATTATGATGATGTATTTTTAGAGTGTGATACATTATATCAAGTGCAAGATACTTGGGAAAATTACTTTAAATTAAAAGAAGTGATCGATATTAGGTATACAGAATGGAAAAAACTTAAAAATAACGGGTAAAGAGGACTTTAAGTAATGGAATATTTTTTGTTCCAAATGAAGGTTTATTATATGCTATAGAAAAGGGGAGAAATAATGAAATTCCCAAAAGATGAAGATGGACAAGTATTAAATATGTTATACAAGCAAGGTATAGATTTTAATGAAAAACATATAGTAGATTTCTTTATTGCAATTCCTGATCAAGGTAATGGAGAAAAAATAATTGGCAGACTACAAGAGCTGGGCTTAAATTGTGAATTAGATTATAATGAAGAATTTGAAGATTGGACATGTACTTGTTCTAAAGAAATGTTCTTAATTTATGAGGATATCGTAGAGATGCAAAAGGAATTGAATAAACTGGGTGAAGAGTTTGGTGGATATACAGATGGTTGGGGTGCATTTGTGTAATAGTGAATTTAATTATCGTGATAAAATAAATTAGATGGAGTAAAGAAACTATTTATGGAAAGAAGGGCTTATATAAGTTCTTCTTTCTTTGTATATATTAAGATATCTTAGTGGTAGAAAGGTATATGATATGTGGGCGGGGGGCTACCGGTAAAAGCCCGATTGGTAAGGACTAATTAAAGTTTCACCTTATATAGGTTTTGAGAGAGTAAGATATAAGATATATTGTTTGTAGCGGAAATCTTGAATGAAGGGAGCGTGTGATAATTGGCAATGACGGATGAACAATTCGAGAATTATCTTGTTATGTGTTATGACAAATTAGAAAGTAAACAGCAAAAATTCATTTCGGATTATAATATCTATAACTTTGATGAGTATTGGTATGATCAAGATCGATGTATATTACAGTTTAAAAAAAATGGTCAAGTGTTACTTGAATTTAGTGTTGTTTTTATAGGGTCTTGGTCTGGAAAGAGTAACAGTTGGATGTGGTCTTGGGCTAATGAGAATGTGGCTGATTATGCAAGAAGTAAGTCTAACTGTTTGAAAGATTTACAAAAGATTACAGGAAGTGAGGTTTTTATAAATCCACTTTTTGAATGCGATCAAGAAATGGCGTATGAGCTAGCAGCCTTTTCCATTGAATATTTAGATGCAGAAGGAATGTATATGGCACCAGGTGAGAGAAGTGATGTGTTTATGGCTGTTATGTCACCGCATGCGTTGTGAGTAGAGCATATGAAAAATATAGATAAGGTAAAATGAATAAGGAGTACAGTTTAATAAATTATTAAAAGGTATCATAGGTCCCCGATGCATGGTGATAAATTTAAAGGAGTGAATTATATTGCTTGAAGTAAAGTTTTACGATTGGAAAAAAAAACGTCCTAAAAAACATTATTTGCTTGTACATGAAATTAGAATTTTTGAGCTAATTTTCTCAAAGAAAGTTAGCGAGTTTGAGATGGGATTAAGAGAGATTGAAAAAGTAACTGTCTTTTGTTTAGCTAACGAAAACACTGATATTTCATATGAAGTGAATAGAGCTTTGGGTGAAATTCGTATATATGTTCCATATGATTTTATGGACTTTTTAGCATTAAATTCAGTTGAAGAGAAATACAAAGAGTTTTGCAAATTAGTACGCCAATATGTTGTCCCTGGACTTGAAGAAAACTCTACTCTTTCATCATCTATTGTTAAAGGGTATATAGAGGAGACTTTAGAAGAGATTGTGAAGCAAAACTATGAAGGGATATTTTTAGTTGGGAAGACACCTAAGAAAAGCCCAAGCCGTAAGAAGATAGCGATATTAAAAGGAATTCATCGTGTTAAAGGTTTCCAGCTACGATGTGAAGTGTATGATGAAAAGGGATTAAAGATTCGAGATCAATTATTGGTGGAAGAGGTAGGGAATGAAATGGTATATTCTAGATTCTTAGGGACATTAAAATGGGAAAGTGAAAATCTAATAGTAGTTCAATCTAAATCCAGTAGTTGGAAAGAAGAAATCTATCTTTAATAACAAGGTTGTATAGTAGAAAGAGGGTTGTAGAGCATAAATGAATTTTTTTCGAAAAAATAAATTAAGTGACATTCAGAAAAAATACTATGAACATTTTGGAGAGCCTAGTCAGATTCTTGAATATACCTGGGGTGAAAGAGGAGCTAAAAGAGTAGAATTAGATAATACCGCTCTAAAAAAAGGAATGCTATACGTTTTAGAATTCCCGAAAAATGAAGATAGGCCAGTATGGACATATGTGACATTAGGGATGTCAGCTGAATATATGACCAATGGTGCTAAAGGAGAATTAATTTGGTTAAATGCAAATCAAAATGAGAAAATAATTGATTTGCTTGCTGGATTAGCACATTATCCATTTATAGATGAGACCTCGTTTGATTATGGGGATACAATTTCTAATGCGGATGCTGAATCTGATTTTTCAATGAATGTGCTTTTAGTAAGCCCGGCAGTTATTGAGGCAGGAGAGTCTCCAGAGCTAATGGAGTTTTTTGAAGAAAAGGAGCTTGATTTATTTTGGTTATTACCTATTCATCAAGCAGAAAAAGAGTATATGATGGAACAAGGAGATGGAGATATTAGTGCGCTCTTTGACCTTTGGCTGGAAAAAGAGATTGATACAGAAACTTTCTGTGATCCACATCGTTTATCTACGGTTTGATAAAAATATTTTAAATAATAATTGTGAGTAAGTATCAAACTTATTAATATTAAGGAAGTTTGATGCTTATTTTTTATGTTTAGAATAAACGAGAGGTTTTTGATATATATGAAAGATATTGTATGTAAAGAATTAATAAGTTTTAAGTCTATTGTTGAAGCCTATCAATTTAAAAAAATGAGTTTGGATTATAAACAAAATGTAATTTTGCTAGTAAAAGACAATCAGAATCGACCTTTTATTATTGATTTAGATAAAAAAAATGTGAATATAAATATTTTTAATTTAAATGTAGATATTGATGTCGAATCAGTGTTATGTATGCAACGAATCGGCGAGAAATGGTTACTGATATTTCACTATGAAGATGATAATGCGGTTATTTATAATGCGGATGGGAGTGAATATGTTAAGTTTTATATTGGAGAAGGGGTTCAAGATTGTCAGGTTGATGTGAACGAAGATATATGGGTTAGTTATTGTGATGAAGGAATTTTTGGAGAGTCTCCAATTGGAGCAAATGGTATAGTTGCTTTTGATTCTACAGGTCAATTGATTTTTGATAGCTATGATCAATATGTAGAACAATATAATATACCGTATATAGATGATTGTTATGCAATGAATGTTATAGATGGAGATGTTTGGCTCTATTATTATTCAGAATTTCCTTTAGTTCAAATGAAAGATAAAAAAATTCATATGTCGTGGAATGAAATACATGTAACTAGGAAAATATGGTCGAAAAGTTTTGCGGTTGCTCAAGGTAAAGTAGTATTCATTACTCAAGATAAAAAATTGGTTGTTTATGATTTAAACAATAATCAAGTGTACGATAGTAATCTTTGTAATGAACTAGGGGAGCAGGTTCAATTTGTTAATTATTATAGCCGCGGATCGGTTATGTATTTTCAAACGGATGATACGCTTTATTATGTTAATTTACTGAATGTATGAGGTGATAAATGTGAATGAACGTCTAAAGAAAATTGCAATGTTAAGAGAAAAGGTAGAGGAAAAGGCTACTAGAGAAAAGTTTTTAATGTTATGTCCGTCTATAAAAGAATTTGAGATTATTAGCGGGAAGAAAATTGCTTCATTAGTAAACTTTTTAATTGATGAAACACCGAATCCTATCAAAGTTATGAGTGAATTAAATGCTGAACAAGTTCTCAATGAAATAAAAGAATTTGAACGTGAATTAACTAGTTTATTGTCTAAGAAGATTATTGTATGGTATGCACATGAAAATTGGGACTTTGGTGTGCAATTAGAATTAGAAGATTTCATGTTATATACAAAAGAAGTATTACATTTCATTGGATATGACGATGCTCAAAGAGGATTAATTTATTCTAGCCTTATTGTAGTAGATGAAGCAATGAGAAGTGCTTTTTCTTTTCTAAAGAATGAGTATAATGTCGAGATAGTACTATGGAAAGAAAGCTGAGTGTATTAGAGTGTTTTAAAACAAATTGGATGAATGGTTGAATTTATTATTAGAAGAAGTGGTGCGTGGTTTAGTGTGATAGAAAGAAAAAGAGAGTCTTCAAGGGATATGTATAAGAGAGTAAAGGAGAGAAAATATGTCTTTTTATAAAGAGGAAATAAAAGGGGATAAATTGATTATAAGTGATGAAAGCATTGATATTTTAATGGATGCTTTTCAAGAGATTGAAAAGATATATAATGAAGGGCCTCGCAGATTACCACATATAAATGAGTTAGAGATTATGTTGAAAAATGCATTAGAAATGCAGAGTGATAGTTTTTCTTTAGAGGAACAAGAAGTAGTAGATTGTAAGTTTAAATTAAAGAAACGTCGCAAAAAATCATTTAAGCCAGGGATAGTTTTTGCGATAAATCTTAAAAATATTAATAAGTATGGGTACGGAATGTTAGTGAAAGGACAAAATGTTACGAGGCCATATGATGGGGAAACATATGTAGAATATTTTTCTTTATTTACAGATGAAAAAATACGGATAAGCGAGTTTAAAAACTATTACAAGAATCAAAAAGAAGTATTATTTACGGCGTATACTGCCTGGTCTGGTTGGTTAGATGGTGATTGGAAAATTATTGGTGGATTACCAATGGAATTGTTTGATCCGGGGGAGTATAATCTTCCAGATTTTGTGTTTGAGAATAAGAATCAGGGGACTTATTTTGTGAGCCGAGGGAGAGCAGATGGTCCTTTAATCGATTTTGAAATGGTTAGTGAAGAAGAAGGTAAGAAAATTAAAAATCCTTCAGGGATAGCAGGACAATATGTTATAGAAGATTGGTTGGAAGAGAAATATAGCGTTTTATAAAAAAGAATGTTTTTGTGTTGAAGAGATAGCGGATTTTACTTGTATTTGAAAGGAGTAATAATATGGATATGTATGAGCTAGCTACTGGTGTAGATTCAAAAGAAAAATTAGTAGAATTCCTGTTTTATCTTCAAAAAGATTTTAAAGAAAATAAAGATGAGTGGGAGAATATAACGTTAGAAGATTACTTAGAATCATTGGAAGCATGGCTAAATGATTGTGATGGTGCTTTTCAAAATAAAGGTAAAGAGATGCCTAAAAATATATCATGGAATTTCATAGCGACGGTATTACTCGCGGGATCTTATTATGAATAAGTAAAAAAACGAAGAGTTTAAATAGCCCTTCGTTTTTTTTTTACTTTATTTTTTCTCTACTAATTTTTTATTCTTCCAATCTAGTGTGAACAATTTATTAAATGTTTTTTGATCAACGTCTTTTACGTTGTTTCCAACCCAGTTTGCAGTTCCGAATGTGTAGCCTGGACGAAGTTGGTAGTCGTCGGCGTGTTTTGTATAAGCGACTTGTAAGTTAGATTGATCTGTATTTTTTTCAGAGATAACAACAGCAATCATACCAGGAGAGAAACCGCTATTTGTTAATGCTGGAAGTTGATCCATCGGTATTAAATTACCTTTTGCATCAGATTCATATAGGTATGTGCGAGAGTACATGAACAGTTGGTTTCCATATAAAGAATGATAGGAGTCACGTGTGTAAATACCCCAGTTTTGATTGTTATATCCGTTAAAGAATACGTTCCACTTTACGTTTTTGTTTGTTTGGTCAATTAAATTTGTTTTATAACTAGTTTGTTTATAGCTTACAGAGTCAGACCAAGTGACTTGACCAGTTGCACCAGCTTCACCGCTAGGGCCATTAGGCGTTACAGAAGCTTTAACAGAGCCACCAAGTTGATAAGATACGCTAGATGTTACAGTCGTTTCTTCTACAGCATTTGTAGGTGCTACGTTAAAGAAACGAGCGCTGTTATCTTGAAGGTTAAATGCAACATCATATTGTGAAGGATAACGTAATGTTGCACTAGCGCCAGGGATTGGGTAGTTATCAATAGGTGCATCACTTATAGTAGGATTTGCTTTTAGAAAACTACCAGTTGTATTAATAACGGCAATCTGTTTATCAGCGCTCGGGTCATCGATAAAAGTTACCTTTAAAGACATTGTCATATTATCAGCTTGATCATTATTAAATGTATTATAGCTCGTATGTGTTTTTGCATTTTGCCCGATATCTGTTACAACTTGTGACGTCGTTTGAGCGTAAGCAGCAGGTGTTGAAAGAGTTACAGCGCTACTAGCAAAAACAGCGGATAATGCTAAACACTTTAAGTATGTTTTAGAACGTTTCATACAATCACTTCCTTTTATCTTTGTCGATATATGTCGTATTACATTTATATCGTAACATGAAAATAAAACGGAATAGATGGTTATGCATAATTGCATAGGTGAGTTTTGAACGATAAAGATAATAGAATTTCATCCAACACTTAAGACTCAAAAATGTCCATTACAGCCGTTCTTAAAAATTTTAAGATAATATGTTTATCAATGTTCTTATTATGAAGATTGAAGCGCTTAATATTTACGTTATAAGTGCATAACAAGTTATAATAAAAGAAATCAATAAGGAGGCTGGCTGTGAAGAATCTTCGTTATCTCAATATATTTACCATATTAATTATATACACACTACTTATGTTTTACATCGGCTGGAACGGATGGGTTTGGCTTCATGCGGTATTTGGCTGGGAATCTTGGGGATATTATGCTTTTATAGTCGCATTTATTTCATATGCGTACATTCTCGTGCAAGTGTTTAAGTTTTTGCCATTTCTACGAACGATCGGTTCAATTTGGTTCGCGGTCATACAATACGCGCTTATGTTGTTGCCATTAGCTAATATTATGGTCTTTCTTTTACAGTTTTCAGTAGAGAAAGAAGCGGCAATTATTTGGACAGGGGCGGCTGTGATAGCTGCATTTATCTTTATCTTTGCGTATGGAGTATTTAATGCGTATAGTCCGGTAGTAAGAAAGTACGAGGTGCACATACCGAAAAAGGTAGAGGGGCGTAAAAGTTTACGCATTGCGATGGCTTCTGATATGCATTTCGGTAAACTGTCTGGCGTTTCGCATTTAAAAAGACTTGTTCGTCATGTAAATGAGATGGAACCTGATATTATTTTACTGCCAGGTGATATTATCGATGATCATCCAGGTGTGTTCATTCAAAAGAATATGGGACCAATCATGAAACAAATGAAAGCACCATTAGGCGTATATGGCGTATTAGGAAACCATGAATACTACGGCAGAGCGGTTCCAGAGTTTTTACAAGAGATGGATAAGATTGATATTCGTATTCTTTTAGATGAAGTAATTACAATTGAAGATGACTTTTATCTCGTTGGAAGAAGAGATAAAACAGAGCGAGATCGTCAAAGCTTTGAACAATTAATGAGTACGGTAGATAAATCGATGCCTGTTATCGCAATGGATCACCAGCCATTTGAGTTGAAACAAGCAGCAGCGGCAGGTGTAGATTTATTATTATCCGGTCATACGCACCGCGGACAAATGGCGCCCAATCATATTGTAACGAGAAGAATGTACGAGCTAGACTGGGGATACGCACAAAAAGGTGCGTTCCACGCAATTGTTTCTTCTGGATTTGGATTTTGGGGACCCCCGCTTAGACTTGGTAGTAGGTCGGAGATTGTGCAGGTAGAAGTTACGTTTGAATAGGGGTTATGAAATAGAGAGTTGATGGCTCTCTATTTTTTTTAATAAAAACAAATAAAAATAAATATTTATGTTGGTGCTAATTTCATAAAAGAGATACGATTATAAGACTCGATTAAAATAAAGGGGGATTGTAAGTGATCATATCAGATGTACTATACGGAGAATTTGAAGTGGATCAAGTAGTAGAAGAATTAATTTCAAGTAAGTCTATGCAAAGACTAAAGGGAATTCATCAAAATGGCGCAAGTTACTTAATGAACGAGAAATGGAATGTAACGCGCTTTGATCATTCAGTTGGTGTTATGTTATTAGTTAAAAAACTAGGTGGTTCAGTAAAAGAACAGATTGCTAGTTTACTGCATGACGTATCACATACTGCTTTTTCCCATGTGATTGATTACGTTTTTGATAATGAAGATGAAAGTTATCATGAAGAGATATTTAGTTCTGTTGTGAAAAACTCAGAAATTCCAGCGATCCTTGCGAAGCATGGTTATAACTATGAAGATATTTTATTAGATGATTTGAAGTGGACATTACTGGAAAGGTCAGCGCCCGAATTATGCGCAGATCGAGTAGATTATACGTTACGAGATATGTATACATACGGATATATTTCTTTAGAAGAGGTTCATAGATTTTTAGAGGATATTATCGCAGTAGAGGGGAAAATGGTTGTTCAAAGTGTCGAAATGGCAGAATGGTTTACAGAAACGTATTACAAAGAAGTAATTGATTTCTTTATGAAACCAATGAATATTTACGGAAACGATATGTTAGCGAAAACGTTAAAGTTATCTCTTCATAAAAAGGTTATTCATGCAGATGATTTTCTTCTTGAAGATGAGGAGCTTATTTCGAAATTGCAGCAATGTAATGACCCCGAAGTAGAAGCTTTATTAAGCAAAGTTCATCCAAATGTAAAGGTAAAAGAAGATAGAAACGATTATGATTTACATCAGAAAAATAAAGTGCGTCTTATTGATCCGCCGTTACTTCGTGAAGGGAAAATCGTTCAGTCATCTGTTGTGTCAGAAAACATAAGACAGATAAGTGATATTGCTTATGAAAAAGCGGTGAGAGGGATGTATGTGAAAGTGATTTCGAATTAAAAAAGAAGTAGCGCATCGTTTTTAGAGCGCTACTTCTTTTTTATTAATGATCAAACCAATTCCAAATCTCAATATCTCCAAGAGTCGCATAACGTACGTGCGGGGAGTTTTGTAATTTTAATAACTCTTTCGATGGACCAGTAATAACAATTCCGTATACTTTTACACCGTTGTCCTTTACATATTGATAACGTTTATCTAAGTTTAGTTCTTTCTCAGAAAGCGCTGCTATTTTGCTTACCGTTTTTTTATGGATAGAAAGGACGCGCATCATTTCGGTTACTTTGTCTTCTTGCGTTTTCCGCCCGTCAGTTTCATTATCGAGGAATCTTACATGTTCTGGAAACCCTATAGCTTCTCCGCCATGTAGGATATAGTCATCTACATTTTTTCTTTCTTGTCCTGTATCTAAAGCGTACCATAAAGGAGTTGGAGGGAGTTCTTGTGCCTCGAATATGCTATATAGAAGCGGTTCTAATTCTTTTAAAGTGTAAGCTTTATCAAAAGAAATTGCTACTTCTGCAACGGTCCCATCATGTACTTTTGCAAGTGTATCCCATACTTTTTTTGATGAATCTTTTAAATAATCACCCTGCTCTGTTTTTGGATGAACAAAGAAGAGTTTTGGTTGATAGAACGGATTCATCCAAGTTCGCTTCGTAACATCTACAGATGATAAGAAGCTTTTTGTTTCTATTGTACCGAGGGGCATTTCTTTTTTACCGACGGTTCGTACTAAATCAAATTGGCTATTCGTACGGAAAAAAGCTTCTACACTTGTTCCACCTCCCATAACACGGCTATTTGGGATCGTTGCTTCAAGTGCAAGCGAAGGAACCTCTCTAATTTCTTCTAGCCTTTTATCATTATTAGCTTGAAAATAAAAGGCTGATAATACCCCGCCGATTATATAGATAACGATGCAAATTGATAATATAAAACCAAACGTTTGTAAACGATGTTTCCACTTAATTCTCCAAAAAGGAATTTTAAGATTTTTTGGGGGTAACTTTTTCTTAATTGGTTCTGTTTTTGTTAACAGCTCATCTAAGTAAGCTTCACACTCTTCACATGACTCAATATGACTTTCTAACAGTTCTTGTTCATCATGCGTGAGCGTTCCATTTTCATACTTCTTCCATAGTTTTTTAAATTCTGTACAACCCATCCGTATCACTCCTTTATGCTTTTCGTGTCTTTCCGTCCCCTGTGTAATTCAATTTTCACTTTCGCTAATGAGAGACCAGTCATTTCTGCTATTTCCTTATAGGAGAATCCATAGTAATCTCGTAGTAGTAGGACATTTCGTCTTTCGAGCGGAAGAGCGTATAAACTGTCTAACCAACTAGCAATCTCATGTTTTACGAAATATTCATGTTCTGTACTTGGCACGTTTGGTAAATGGAATTCTTCCACTGTAGTTGTTTTATACTTTTTTTCTTTTCGATACCAATCGATAAAGGCATTGTAGGCAATTGTAAATAACCACGGCCTAATTTCTTCTCCTTTATAATAGTCAATATGGACGAGCATTCGGTAAAATGTTTCTTGCATGAGATCTTCCGCATAGTGGGAATCTCCGGTTAGGGAGAGAAGATAGCGAAATAAATCTTGCATATGCTCTGAGTAAATTTCTTCTAATGATTGTTTACGTTTCACTACATTTCCCTCCCTTCATACATAACAACGAAATACATATAAAAAAGTTACAATTTTTTATGGAATTATAGTAAAAAACGTCAAGAATTGGATTGCGTTCTCTTTTATCATAATACATATAAGGCGGGTGAACAGAGATGGAAAGCTATGAAACACAAATTCAAAGGTCAATTGATTATATTGAGGAAGATGTAATGGAAAAACAAACGCTGCGTAATTTAGCGCGGGTTGCAGGTTTTTCTGAGTCTCATTTTCATCGTGTATTTCAGGCGTTAGTAGGTGATACGGTAATGGAGTATGTTCGAAAGAGGAGGTTAGCCCGGGCAGCTTATCAACTTTCTCATACGGATGAAAAAGTTATTGATATCGCGTTTGAACATGGCTTTCAATCTCACGAAACGTTCACGAGAGCCTTTAAAAAATTATTTCAAATGACACCGAGTGAATATCGAAAACAAGAAATCGAAACACCGATGTATTACAGAGTAAATGTAAAGCAAAGAAAATTAAATCCGTATTTAGGAGGCATACAAATGGAATATCGTATTGTAAATAAACCAGAATTTTTAGTGGCGGGTTATGAACTGAAGACGACAAGTAAAGAAGGGAAAAACCATCAAGACATTCCAGCATTTTGGCAAGAATATTTACAAAAAGATCTTGGAACGACGATTCCGAATCGTAAAGATACGAGCCAATGGGTAGAGCTTGGATTATGTACTGATTTTAATTTAGAAACAGGAGACTTCACTTATATTATCGGAATGGAAGTTACAGACTTTGAAAATGTACCAAATGAAATTGCAAAGCGTACTTTCCCGGCAGCAACATATGCAGTATTTACAACGCCGAAAGTTCCTCATGAAGAAATGGTATCGTCTATCCACCAAACTTGGAATGCAGTATTCTCAGAATGGTTTCCGCATTCAGGCTATGAACATTGCGGAGTTACAGAGTTTGAATTATACGATGAGCGTTGCCACGAAGATAAGAGTGAGTTTGCACAAGTAGAGCTTTGGATACCGGTGAAGAAAAAATAATAGGGTAAGAGCGAATCATTGGGAGATGGTTCGCTTTTTTTATAAGTGGATTGTTAAATTTGTATTGTTTTATCTGTAATACATATGAAAATGGTAAAATAAAGTAGCAATTAAATATTGCGGGTGGAAGGTTATGCCCTTTCTTCATTTTGTGAAGAAAGGAGGTGTAATCGTATGGAATTTCTTTTGCAAATTTTGTTGGAAATTACAAAAACTATAGCTAGAGAAGGTATAGTTTTTGGATTTAAGAAATTAACGGCAAAAAAGCGCAAAAAGAAGACCACCCGTCTGCCTGCGAAGCGTGGGAAGTCTTCTAAGCGCAAATAAGCTTTAGTTGCAACCTTCCACCTTGCGGTAATTAGTTGCAGTGACGGGGTGTTGGAAGCACCTCGTCTACTTCATTTTATGCAAAACTTAGTTAGTTTATACTTCTATTTATAGTATAACAGTTTAGAAATGTATTTGTTAATAGTTTTATTTCTACTTTTACCTTGTATAGTAGGGAAGTAGGTTAGTATTGTCGGTTTTTGTCGGTAAGTCGATATATCTAGAAAATCGCTGATATATTCAAAAAATCGCCGGTATAATTTCATATACCGTTAAAACACCTCAAAAAAAAACGATTCGCATAATTTCAATTACCGCGAAATTCTCCCAGAAAAGAAAAAAGACGCCACATAGCGTCTTTCCTACGAACGAAACGGAAATACAAGAATAATCGTCGTTCCTTTTCCGAGTGCACTATCAACGGAAATTGTTCCGTTATGAGCATGAACGAGCTGTTTTGTAATGGCTAGGCCAAGTCCAGTTCCGATGTTGCTTTCTTCTGTGTTTGTTCCGCGGTAATATCGTTCAAATAGAAGTTCTTTCGTTTTTTCATCCATTCCTTTTCCATCATCTGAAATGGAGAGTGTAAAGGAATTAGCGTTTTGTGATAGTTTTACGATGACAGTAGTTGTTTCATTATTATGTTTTACAGCATTTACGAGTAAGTTTTCGATAATACGCTGGAACCATTTTTCTTCAATGAAATATTGAATTTTATTTGAGCTCGGTACGAATTCAATATTTTGATTTTGGAGTGTTGGATTGTTAATAAATTGCAATAACACTTTTTGAACGAACTGATTGATTTCAACGTTTACGTGTTGGGCAGGAAGGCTGTTATTTTTTAATTGATACGTTAAGCTTAAATCATCAATTAATGTCGTCATATATTGAGATTTCTCTTTCATAACACTACCAAATTGCTGAATATCACGATCAGTCCAGTTATATTGATTCGATTCGAGTAATAATGCGTAGCCATATATAGAGCTAAGTGGTGTTTTTAAATCATGCGTTAGACCGGTAATCCATTCTTCTCGTGTTTGCTGGAGTACTTGCCTCATCGCATCATTTTTTTTGAGTGTAATAGAAAGGTGTTCTAGTGAACTTGTTACATCTCTAAACAAACGAAATGACCATTTTTCTTTACCAGATCGCCGGAACCTGACAGGTTTTCCTTTTTTACTAATAGGTTCTTCATACTTTCCACCAGCGATATTTTTAAGCCAGCGCATCGCATGTAATAACGGTTTCCCGAATTTATTACCGTACCAAATAGAAAGAATGACTAAATAAACAAATACGATAAGAAGGATTAATCCGCATCCAATGAGAAACTTCTTAGTAAATACATCTTCAATTTCGTCATCTGGATAGTAGTGCTCATTTTTTGCAGTTACAACGAGAAGGTTGCCACTATTTGCATCGTAAAAGCTAGACGTATTTTCTTTATGATTCCACGGCTCTTTTTCATTAAGGGCAATTTGTATCGCTGAAAATGTTTTTTTCTTTCCAGCTGGATAGGCAAAAACCTCTTCGCCATTTTGATTAAATATTTGAAGTGCTGCTTTTTCTTTAGACAGTAACTGTTTTTCTTGATCTGTTAATGTGAACGAATCCATCGTTAAAGAGGAGTGATCCTTTTGAATTGCTGTCAGTAACGCATTGCTTTTTAACATACCACCATAAATAACAAGTACTTTCTTTTCTTCTAATTCAATTTCCCAATATGTAAATTTATAATTACTTTCGATATGATGTTGTATATATGCGACTAAAGATGTCTTCGTATAAGCATTCGGAACATCATTTGGTGTATTAAAGTGGTAGAGGATTTTTCCGTTTTCATCTACAACTTGGAGCCAATCATTTTTCTCCTTTATTAAATCTTGCACTTCAGATTGTAACGAAATATGCCCATCTTCTGAAGAGATGTATCTTGAAATTGTAAAACTATCAGAATCTGGAATGTTAGGTTCGTATAAAGTACTAGTAAGAAGAAAAATTAAATAAGTAAAAGCAGCAACTACAGCGATAAGTAATGTAACTAAAACAAAAACGTGTTGCATGATAAATTGAATAATAAGTCGTTTATTAAAATTCATATCGTCACCCTACTTTGTAACGAACTTATAACCAAGCCCGCGAACGGTTTTTATATATTCTGGTTTACTTGGATCATGTTCAATTTTTTCACGTAGTTTTCGAATGTGGACCATAACAGTGTTGTCATCGCCATTATAGGCAGGTGCTCCCCAAACTTTTTCGTATATTTCCTCTTTCGAAAATACGTAGTTCGGATTCTCGCAAAAGAAGAGTAGTAGTTGAAAGAGTTGAGCGGAGCATTCGACAATGTGCCCATCTACTGTTAGTTCTGCAGAGTGCTGATCAATTTCAAATCTTCCAAATGAAATCGAGTGTGATTTTTGTTCGTGTGGTACGGTTTGTTTCATATGTCTCCGAAGCTGTGCTTTCATGCGTGCTACTACTTCTAATGGATTAAATGGTTTCGTAATATAATCATCTGCACCGTATGAAAATCCGGATATTTTATCTAAATCAGATGCTTTTGCTGATAGGAAGAAAATTGGACAATCTGTTTGTTGGCGAATGATTGGACAAATATCAAAACCAGATTGTCCAGGAAGCATTACATCTAAAATAATTAAATCGTAATTGTTTTGCTTAGTTAGAGATAAAGCCATTTCAGCTGATGTTGCAGTTGTAATATGAGAAAAGCCTTCTTTTTCAAGAATGGTAGTTAGTAATTGTAAAATTGCTGTTTCATCATCAACGAGTAAAATATTTGCTTGGTACATAAACATCCCTCCTAATTTTCTCGAATATCATATCATCATTTTGTAACTTATGGAATTTTTAAGGAAATTTTAAGGTTTTCTTTCGCAAAAAATTAAGAATCAAATGATATGATAAAAGTAACATAGGGGAGGAGATGAGTGTGAACCCGTTTCAAGTGATGCGAGCTAGATATTTTTTAATTGTATTTGCACTATTAATTTTAATAGCGAGAAGTAGTGGCGATTTGCTAACAAGTATATTTCATATACAAAATTCTTCTTTTATAAATATCCTTATATTCTATATCCTTCCGATGGTATGGATTTCTTATGAGTATAGAAAGCACCACATTTCATTTTCATTATTTGTTAATAAAAATGAAACATTTAACTTGGTACAAGTTTTATACATTACGGTTATGTTATGCATGTTTAGTTACGGGTATCTTATTTTGTATATGTATAGTTTTGCATGGATTACACCGGACTTTATTATGAACGCCCTGCATGAACCAATTGTAGATAGTACTGGGGGATATGTATCTCAAGTCATTAGGGTCGTATTCATCGCACCAATTATCGGGGAATTTGTTTTTCGCGGATTTTTACTTCAACGTTTTGCAACAAAATGGGGAACGAGCATAGCGACCATCGTTGTAGCAATATTGTTTGCGTTGTTACATGTTGATTTCCTCGGTGCAGCCATATTCAGCATCGTATTGTCAATCGTATATATTCGTACGAAAAGTTTACTCATGCCAATTGCAATACATATGTTAAACAATGCATTTGTAATAGGTGCGTCTTTTCTAATAAGTAGAGAAAAAATTATGAGTTTTGCCGATTTCTCAAATTATACGACATTCTTTCCTGGACTTATTATTTTTATAACAGGATTAAACTTAGTACTTATCTTTTTATTTGTTAATCGCAAATATTGGAGTAAAGAAGTGCCGGTTATATATGCAGAGCAGGAAAAGAGCTTTTCAGATGTAGTCGGGAGTAAATAAGATGAAGAAGACGGTTGAAAAAATATTAAAAGACATTATAGATTCTACGTCTATTACAGATATGTGTGATAAAAGCGTTTGTCATTGGCTTCAACCTGTAGTAGATACGATTGTGTTTCCAGAGTATTACTTATTTTCTAGTACTCATTTAAAAGAAAATATTATTTCTCTTCTTATTGTGTTCGGGGTTTTACTAATATTTGGTCTAATTGTAGAAGAAATGATGAAGCGCATCTTCAGAAAGAATGAAGAGAAGTATATGTGGATTCATAAAGTATTCGAGAAAGTAATGGTGGCTTTCCTTTTGTTTTATGGTATAAAAACAATCATTTACTTTATAGCTTTGAAACATCATTAATTCGAAATTTGAAAGGGATGTATAAAATTATATGAATGAAACGATATCATCAAATAAGTTTTTTTATTTGATTTTACTTAGTCTAGTGTTAATAACGACAGTGAATGTTATTTTGCGCTGGGAGGAAGCTTATTTTTTCATGTATTTAGCGCTCCATTTGCTAGGGATTTTATGTATAAGTGGTGGAGTGGTTACTGAAAAAAAGAATGAAGAAAGCGTTAACTATATGTGTGTGATCGGTCTTGTTTTACTTTTAGCTGTACAAGGTATTATGAAATATAGTTCTTTCTCTTTACAAGATTTTAGTTTATTAATAGATGTACTTCCTTAAAGAGGCTTTTTATTTTATCTAAAAAGCAAGTAGGGTACGTGTTGGTTTGTAAGTGTGATCCTTATTACGGATTGTGAACCGAAGAAAGTGTTTAAAGATAGGTAAAACTCTTCTTATGTAGAAGAGTTTTTTTATGTAAATAAAAAGATCCAGAGCAATTCACATAATAAGCTTGTTCTAATTTAGCGTGTACGAACTTACAATAATAATAGACAGGCAGCATAGAGGAGGGAATAGCGTGAGGAAGGTTATCGGTTGGTCGCTTTTTTTGTACGTTGGATTTGCGTTACTTATATATTGGTATTTATTTGGATGGAATCATGAACTTATTCCGGACATGTATAAGGGAACGAGTGCAGATCCAGAAACGTTTATGAGTACGAGAGAGCTTACGCTAAGCCAAGATTATTCGCGCGTGAAAAATTTACTATACTTTTTAGCGACGCCTCTTGAATGGATTATTTTATTATTTGTACTTGTGCTAGGTATTTCAAGAAAGTTTGAGAAATGGTCGAAGGAAACGACTAAAATAAGTGTTTTGCAAGTTGCGATTTATTTCTTTTATTTATCATTATTGACAACAGTGCTTGCCTTACCGATGCAATGGATTGGCCGGAAAGTGTCCGTTGATTACGGCATTTCCACACAAAGTACACAAAGCTGGATAAAAGATCATGTTATCGGTTTTTGGGAAAGTTATGCGACTATGTTAATTGTAGTGACCGTTCTATTATGGCTTATCCGTAAATTTCCGAAGAGATGGTGGCTAGCAGGGTGGGCGCTCTCTGTTCCATTTACAATCTTTTTAACATTCATACAGCCTGTCGTTATTGACCCACTGTATAACGACTTTTCGACGCTGAAAAATAAAGAATTAGAAACGAAAATTTTAGCGATAGCAGACAAAGCGGATATTCCTGCTAAACACGTATATGAAGTAAATATGTCAGAAAAAACGAATGCATTAAATGCTTACGTAACAGGAATTGGCCCTAACGCCCGTATTGTAATGTGGGATACAACGCTTAAGCAGTTAAAAGATAAAGAGATTTTATTTATCATGGCCCATGAAATGGGGCATTATGTTATGAAGCATATATATTTTGGCGTTGCAAGTTATGTATTGCTATCGTTTATAGGTATGTTTTTAATTAGTCGTATTATAAATATGTGTATTCGCAAATGGGGAGATACATTGCAAATTTCAAAAGTGGCATGTTTCTCCATTTTACCTTTATTTTTCTTAATTTCTTCTATACTCTCATTTGCAGTACAACCAGCAACAAACTACGTTTCACGTATAGAAGAAAGAGCGGCAGATCAATATGCTTTAAATATGACGAAGGACGGAAAATCTGGTGTGAAAACTTTTCAATATTTATCAAAAACAAGTTTAAGCCAAGTGAATCCGCCTGCGTTAGTGAAATTTTTCTTATACACGCACCCACCAATTTTTGAAAGAATTCATACGTTTGAACAATATGAGAAACAAAGAAAAAAGGAGTAGCTATTATGCTACTTTTTTTTATAGAGATATAAGTTTCATATTGGGAATATTTATCATTGCTTTTTATTGCGATTTTGTAAATAATAAGCTATAAAATTCTAAAAATCTATATATAAAGGAATAAAGGTGAAAAAATGTATTTTTTACAAAATTTAAAAGTGAAATATAAATTATTAGCGCTTATTTCATTAGCAGTTTTAGGTATGGTAATTATAAGCAGTGTAGCAATTAGTTCTATTAATAAGATTAAGCATGATACAGAGGTTGTAGTAGATGATTATCAATATTCTGCAATTTTATTAGAAGGAATGCTTCGCACACAAAATTCACTAGAATATAACCTACTAGAATTAATTACGGTATCACAAAATGAAGTGGCAAATAAAGAGGGAATAATTGATAATATTGAAAAGGATCTTAAAAAATATGATTCTTTATTAAAAGAATATGATGATGGTTTTAATTTAAGTAAGCAAGAGGATGAACTGTTTCAGAAGATGAAGAAATCTTTGCCAAGTTATAAAGATACATATAAAAAATTATTTGAAAAGGCAAAGGCAACAAACGAGCCACAAATGGTAAATGAATTTCAGAAGGAATTAAAACCGAAGGGAATAGAGTTAGCCGGTTATGCAGTGGATCTAGAATCGTATGTTTCAAATTTAGCTGACCAAGTATTTAAAGATTCTCAAAAAATGATTGATCGTTCCGTTATTACCTTTATCATTCTTGTAGTAGTTACTACAATCGTTATATGTATAGTAAGTTATATTATTAGCAAGCTTATAGTTGCTCCTTTACAAACGGTTAGTCGTATGATGGAAAGAGCGAAAGAAGGAGATTTAACCGTACATGGTGATTATAATGCTAAAGATGAATTAGGTGTATTAGTAAGTAATTTTAACGAGATGATTGCAGGGCTAAGAACAAATATGCAAGAAGTAGAGAATAATATTCAGCTTTTATTTCAACATGCAGACGGAGTAGTATCTGCATCAGAAGTATCTAGTAGTGCAGCAAAGAAAATCACTATGGATATTGAAGAAGTTGCAAATGGTGCAGAGAGTCAAATGCAAGCAATGGAACAAACTGCGGGTGCGATGGAAGAGTTGACACAAGGAATGCAGAGTATAGTCAATACATCGTCCTCTGTAAATGAATTATCTACTCAATCAGCATTAGATGCAGAGAATGGTAACAAATTAATGAAACAAATGATTCAACAGATGGATACAATCCAAAATTCGGTACATAGTGGTGTGAAACAAGTAGAGACTATGAAAGAACAATCAGAAGAAATTGTTAAAATCATTGATGTTATGCAAGGTATTACCTCCCAGATTAACTTATTAGCATTAAACGCCGCAATTGAGGCTGCACGTGCTGGTGAAAGTGGTAGAGGATTTGCAATTGTGGCAGATGAAGTGCGGAAATTAGCAGAACAATCTAGTGATTCTGCAAAACAAATTGAGAATCTTATTACTCAAGTTATGGGAACAACGAACCATACGGTACATATGATGGGGAAGGTAGATAATGAGGTACAGGCAGGTACACAAGTAGTAATGCATACAGAAAAAGTATTTGGAACAATTACAGAAAAAGTACAACAAGTATCTGAGCAAATTCAAACGGTATCTATGTCTACAGATGAAATTGCAGCGAGTAGTGAGGAAATCTCGGCTTCTGCAGAAGACATGGCTCAAATTTCCCAAAGATCATCTGACCGAACTGATAGGGTAAAAGAGTCTATTCAACAGCAAGAAAAATCTGTTCAAGAGATTTCGGTTTCAATTGAACATATGCATAACGCAGCAGGAAAACTAAAACAAATAGTTGCCCAATTTACTCTTCAAAAGTAGTAGCATATTTGAGTGTTAATAAATATAAAAAATCATCCTCTTTTAAGAAAAAAGGATGATTTTTTTATCCCGCTATTTGCTGGGCAGTAAGACCTCCACCTCAAAATTCAGCGAAAGCGAGTTATCAGTGAAGGGGAATGCTACCTCTGAAATATAAACCATGAATATAGTAGCCTCCACTAGGTATCTCCTTTAGGTGCCAATAAAGGGAAGTTATAAAGTGAAAAGGAGTTTATAAAGAGATTGTAGAATGTTTTAGTATATAACACCTTAGATGTGACAACTTCCTTTTTGAAAAAGAAAGAAGGGAGTATAAAGCAGAAAGGTAGTGGAAATATTTCTTCTAGAAGATTTACATTTTATCTTATATTCACCAAAAAATAATACTCCTGAAACAATGAAGTTCATTTTATTTGAATGAAATAGGGAGAGAGGACAATGAAGAAAAAAATATTGGGTGTAATGATGATTGCGACAATGGCAGGAGGTATATTTGCAGGGACGAATGTGACGCCTGTAAAAGCAGAAGAGTATCCACAAATGATTGTGTTTGAAGATGTTCCATACGGATTTTGGGCATATGATGCTATTATGGACTTAGCATATCATAAAATTATATTAGGGTATGGAAACGGGAAGTATGGTGTTGGCGATCTTATAACACGTGAACAAGTAGCTGGGACCATTTACAGAACACTTGAGATAAAAGAAGAAGGGCCAGTAGCGAATCCATATAAAGATGTTTCTGATAGTACAACAACTTTTAAAAAGGAAATTTTGGCGTTAACAAAACGTGGTGTTTTTTCAGGGGATGGCCAAGGGAATTTTAGGCCGAAAGCACCAATCTCTAGAGCGGAAATGTCTGTCATTTTAAAACGAGCATTTCATTTTGAAACGAAACAAAAACATACATTTAAAGATATTCCAAAAGGCCACTGGGCAGAAGATGCAATTAGTGCGTTACAATCTAATAATGTTGTGAGAGGAACTGGGAATGACATGTATGAATTAAATCGCCCTGTACCTAGAGAACAATATGCTCAGTTTATTAATAATGCGATTATTAATTATCATTTGAAAGAGGATTGGAAGTAGAGTGAAATATGAAAGCACAAATAGAAATATTTGTGCTTTTTTGTTTGTTTAAAAAAGAATTATTATTCTCATTTATGTATTTTTATGGTTATACACAAGCTTTATAATCAACCCGATGAAAAAGACATGATGTGTAATATGATTCACAAAACCGTCACGAAATGTGTCGAAAAATATATTGTCACTATACCATTTATTCTGTATATTTTTAAAAAAACATATACATATTGGGGAGATAATTTGATGAGCAAAAAATTATTAAAAACAGCTACAGCATTAACAATTATGGGTGGGGTGTTATTCTCAGCAGAGAGTAACAGTGTAAAAGCGGAAAGTGCACCGTTGCAAAAAACAAATACAATTGTATTTAAAGATGTACCAAAAGGGCATTGGGCATATGAGGCAATTCATGAATTAGCGGAACAAGAAATTATTTTAGGATATGGCGATGGAATATTCGGTTTTGGGGATAATGTAACACGTGAGCAAGTTGCAGCTTTAATTTACCGTGTGTTTGATATGGAAGAACAAGATGAATATGAAAACCCATATGGAGATATTGATGAAAATTCAACAAGCTTTATCGAGGAGATATTGGCTTTAACGGAAATGGGAATTTTCCAGGGAGACGAGAATGGAAACTTTAGACCGAAGGCGACGTTAACGCGTGCAGAAATGGCACAAGTTCTTACGAATGCTTTTGACTTACAGGCAAAGGGATCTCATAACTTTAATGATGTTTCAGCAAATTCATGGGCAACGAATGCAATTAGTGCAGTACAAACAAATGGTATTACAATAGGAATCGGAGAAGGTAAATTCGGTCCGTCTATGAAGGTAACGAGAGAACAATACGCACAGTTTTTACATAGAGCAATATTGCATGATATGGAACAAGGGCAGTAATAAAGTTTAACTAGTCAAAGTGAAATTTAAAAATAATACAAAAAGGTCGTTGTTGTATAACAGCGGCCTTTTTTGTATGAAATAAAGCGCGAAAGAATGGCGTTTTGAAAAAAATGAAATGAATTTTCAAAAAAAACTTCCTTTTCTGAAGATTTGTTATATAATATAAAACATAAAATCAAATCTGTTATAAAACAGTTTAAGAAGGGGATGCTAATATGTCGACGCAAACTTCACGGGTTACACTGCCCGGAGAAATGTTACCAGCGTACAACGAAATATTGACACCTGAGGTGCTTAGTTTTTTGAAGGAACTACATGAGAATTTTAATGAGCGCCGCATAGAACTTTTACAAAAACGTGTAGAAAAACAAAAGAGAATTGATGCAGGGGAGTTTCCGAAGTTTCTAGAAGAAACAAAACATATACGTGAAGCGGATTGGACAATTGCCAAGCTGCCAAAAGACTTAGAGGATCGCCGCGTAGAGATTACTGGACCGGTAGATAGAAAGATGGTCATTAACGCTTTAAATTCAGGAGCGCATCTTTTTATGGCGGATTTTGAAGATTCGAATTCACCAACTTGGGAAAACGCAGTTGAAGGGCAAATCAATTTACGAGATGCAGTAAAGGGAACGATTTCACATAAAAATGATAAAGGGAAAGAATATAGATTAAATGAGAAAACAGCTGTACTCATTGTACGTCCAAGAGGATGGCATTTAGAGGAAAAGCATATGCAAGTTGATGGGAAAAATATGTCGGGTAGTTTAGTAGATTTCGGTTTGTATTTTTTCCATAATGCGAAAGCTCTTTTAGCAAAAGGGAGCGGCCCATACTTTTACTTACCGAAAATGGAAAGTTATTTAGAAGCGAGATTATGGAATGATGTATTCGTATTTGCTCAAAAATATATCGGCATTCCAAATGGAACGATTAAAGCAACTGTGTTACTAGAAACGATTCACGCTTCGTTTGAAATGGATGAAATTTTATATGAGCTAAAAGATCATTCTGCTGGCTTAAATTGCGGAAGATGGGATTATATTTTTAGCTTTTTAAAGAGTTTCCGTAATCATAATAAATTCTTACTACCAGATAGAGCACAAGTCACGATGACGGCGCCATTTATGCGTTCGTATTCTTTGAAAGTAATTCAAACATGTCACCGCCGTAATGCACCAGCAATTGGAGGAATGGCGGCACAAATTCCGATTAAAAATAATCCAGAAGCAAATGAAGCAGCTTTTGAAAAAGTGCGTGCTGATAAGGAACGCGAAGCTTTAGACGGTCATGACGGGACTTGGGTCGCCCACCCTGGACTTGTACCGGTTGCAATGGAAGTGTTTAATCACATTATGAAAACACCAAATCAAATTTTTAGAAAACGTGAAGAAATATGTGTAACAGAAAACGATTTACTAGAGGTACCGGTGGGAACGATTACAGAAGAGGGCCTTCGCATGAATATTAGCGTAGGTATTCAATATATTGCATCTTGGTTAAGCGGACGGGGAGCAGCACCCATTTATAACTTAATGGAAGATGCGGCAACAGCTGAAATTTCAAGAGCACAAGTATGGCAATGGATTCGTCATGAAGGTGGAAAACTAAATGATGGTCGTAATATTACGCTTGAATTAATGGAAGAGCTAAAAGAAGAAGAATTAGCAAAAATAGAAAGAGAGATTGGTAAGGAAGCCTTTAAGAAAGGGAGATTCCAAGAGGCGACAACGTTGTTTACAAATCTCGTTCGAAATGATGAATTCGTACCATTTTTAACATTACCGGGTTATGAAATTTTATAAAAAACGAAAAGGGGATGGAACAAATGAAAAACGAAAGAATCGAGAAGTTGCAAGAAAGCTGGGAATTAGATGAGCGTTGGAAAGGGATCACACGTCCATATTCGGCAGAAGATGTAATTCGCCTGCGCGGGTCAATTGACATTGAACATACGTTAGCGCGTCGCGGTGCTGAGAAGCTTTGGACATCGCTTCATACAGAAGACTATATTAACGCACTTGGCGCATTAACAGGAAACCAAGCGATGCAACAAGTAAAAGCTGGGTTAAAAGCGATTTACTTAAGTGGTTGGCAAGTAGCAGCTGATGCAAACCTTTCTGGACATATGTATCCAGACCAAAGTTTATATCCAGCGAACAGCGTACCTGCTGTAGTAAAACGAATTAATCAAACGCTTCAACGTGCGGACCAAATTCAGCATATGGAAGGAAGCGATGATACAGACTATTTCGTACCGATTGTAGCAGATGCAGAAGCTGGATTTGGTGGGCAATTAAATGTATTCGAACTGATGAAAGGTATGATTGAAGCAGGTGCATCAGGTGTGCATTTTGAAGATCAATTATCTTCAGAGAAAAAATGTGGCCATTTAGGTGGAAAAGTACTACTACCAACGCAAACAGCAGTACGCAATTTAATTTCTGCACGCCTTGCAGCAGATGTAATGGGAGTGCCGACAATTATCGTTGCAAGAACAGATGCGGATGCAGCTGATTTAATTACGAGCGATATCGATCCTGTTGATAAAGCATTTATTACAGGAGAAAGAACACCAGAAGGATTTTACCGTACGAATGCAGGTCTTGATCAAGCAATTGCGCGCGGTTTAGCGTATGCACCGTACGCAGACCTCGTTTGGTGTGAAACTTCAGAACCAAATTTAGAAGATGCAAAACGATTTGCGGACGCAATTCATAAGGAGCATCCAGGGAAGCTACTTGCATATAACTGCTCACCTTCATTCAACTGGAAACAAAAACTAGATGAAAAAACAATTGCAAGCTTCCAAAAGGAAATCGCATCTTACGGTTACAAGTTCCAATTCGTAACACTTGCTGGATTCCATTCATTAAATTACGGTATGTTTGAACTAGCACGTGGCTATAAAGAGCGCGGCATGGCAGCATACTCTGAACTACAACAAGCAGAATTCGCAGCTGAAAAACATGGCTACTCTGCAACACGTCATCAACGCGAAGTAGGAACAGGTTACTTTGATGAAGTAGCACAAGTGATTACAGGCGGAACTTCATCAACGACAGCGTTAAAAGGATCTACGGAAGAAGCACAGTTTACGAAATAAAAGGAAGGGGCACCTTTTTTGAAAGGTGCCCCTTGTTATTTTCTAAACGATTCGAAAAGAGAGATGGAGTTGTCGGCAAAAAACGATACTCCCTTTTCTTTATTACTAAATCAACTCCACTCAGCCCTATGATCACGAATAAACTTTATATCTTTCTCATAATGCTCTAGATGTCCTTCATCGATCATTCTTTGGAAATTCAAGTCGCCTTCTTGTGCTTTTCGTTTCATATATGTACATAACCCTTCTAATCGAAGCAACACCATTCCTAAGTAATCTTCATCCATATTTTTACCATAGGACTGAACGAACAATTTGACTCTCTCTTTAATACGATCTGCATGTTGCGGTGAATCATAATGAACGGCTTCACCGGATTCTGTATAATATACTCTACTTAAAGGCACACAAGTATAAAGTGTATAAGCGATATCCCATAGTCTTGGGCCAGGAGCAGCAACATCGAAATCAATAATCCCTACTGGCTTCTCATTATTAAAAATAATGTTATATATGGCAAAATCATTATGGCATAAAACCTCAATGTTATTTGGCGTATGATCCATCGGTTTCCAATCATCTAATAAAGGAAAATCACTTACAGCATCATGGTAAAGGCGGAGCATCATTGCGATTTCTTTTAATACATCATTAGATCGCATATATTCTTTTAAAGGATAATTGCCAGCTTCTCCTTCAATAAAGGATAAAATCTCTCTATCTTTTTCATCTACACCTAAAAACTTTGGCGCATGATGAAATCCCTTGTTTTCTAAGTGTTGTAATAGCTTATGGATCTTTGCACTATCTGGCTTTAACTCTCGACGAACAGTATTTTTAGAACGATATACGTTCGAAACGTTTCCGCCTGTTAGCTTTTCTTCGTTATCGTAGTTTGACATGTAAAAATTCCCCCTATAATTAAAAAATCCAATTCCAAATAGTGAATAGACCAACAATGGCAGAAAAGAGAAGGGAAGCAAGCAATGCTAGACAGCCAAAAGGGACTAGCTTATCTTGCCATGTTTCTTTATACTCATAAATTAACTCTTCTGCTACTTTCTTCTGCACTGAAGATAAAGGTTGCTCTTTATACAAACTTTTTATATGGTTAGAATCGCCTTTAAACTTTAAAGCACGTGCAATATGATGAGGACTATTTCCCATTGATTTTTCAAATAATAAACATGATTCATGCATAATGTCTGTTTTATGCTCCTCTAGATACCAGTAACGTCCAGCCATTTCTGGATATTGTAATTTATAATAAATATCTCCGAGTTGTTTTCGAAGATGTAATTCATTTGGGTATGTAAAGATGAGGCCATGCAATCTATCTCTTGCTTTTCCAAGATTATTATTTTCAATATCCTCTTCAATTCTTTTTAATGTTTTTCTAGAAATTTTATTGGTCATAAACTTCCCCTTATTTAGAATAGAGATAAGTATATTTTATAAGAAATACTAAAAATTAGAAATTCTATTTTCGAAAAAGATTGTACATTTTATTTTAATGTGCTATGATGATGTCAGTTGAATAGTTAAATTAAGCAATCCATATGTTATCAAGTGCTGGAAACGAACGAGAAAAAGTATGTGAGAACTAGTTTATGTTTCGTATTTGATAATGTGTGGATTCTTTTTTTAGACAGGAAGACTAAAAAATTAAAAATTTGTATTTTCTTAGGAGGAAATAATTATGGCAGTAACAGGACAAGTAAAATGGTTTAACAACGAAAAAGGCTTCGGTTTCATCGAAGTTCCAGGCGAAAACGACGTATTCGTACACTTCTCAGCAATCGAAACTGACGGTTTCAAATCTTTAGAAGAAGGTCAAAAAGTTAGCTTCGAAATCGAAGACGGTAACCGTGGACCTCAAGCTAAAAACGTAATCAAACTATAATTTTATAGTTGATGATGGAAAAAAGGATGGCTAATGCCATCCTTTTTTTGTTGTGGGGAAAGTTTTTTCAGAGCCTGTTTTTATATCTAAATCTCTTTTTCTATGTTACAACGGGTGAAAAATTATCTGGAATGCGTATTAGTTTCTGTAGAAGAATTAGTTCAGCAAGAGCATTTGCTGCGTATGATAGTAAATAACTATAAATTTGTATTCTCTATTGAAATAGGGGAATCTTTTCCAGATAGACCTTGAGTAACATCTTTTTTGTTAGCATTGTTGTTGGAATTTTGTACGTTTTGAGATGATGTTTCTAACAGTTGTTCTTGTTCCTTACTAGGGGTATTCAGAGCATCTGAGGGAATGCTATTAACCTGCTGATTTAATGGATTTTCTTTATCCATAGTATACAACTCCTTTTTAGAATTCGATAAAAATCAATGTAATTATAAATAGCTACTTATATATATTGTGTTTTTGAATGACATTATATACAAAACCTATATTACAAAGTTAACTAATTAACGAATTGTTAGTGATGGATAAAGATGTACAAATTTGAAGTGTTTAATAAAAATTAAAAGCGGGTAACAAGTAATACTCTTTCTCATGTTTTATATAAGGATCATATTACAAATCAAAAAAGATGTAGAGAACCTTGGAAGAAAATATAGTCGTTTTTTAGGGGGAAGAAGAATAAATAAAATGATACTACGAATGTAAAAAGGCATTCCATAAAGGAAGGCCTTTTATTGTTCTTGTCCTGATTTTTTCTTCTCACGTTTTTTACATTCTGGACATTTTGATTTACGAAACGGTTTGGCAAAGAATAGCAGAATGAAAAATAAACCGAATATAATACTAGCTGAGTTTTTCACGATAATGACGCTACTATTTTTCATTTGAATCGATGGTTGGATCTCTTTTTCTTCCATAGTGGCCCTCCATATATTGGATTTACATTTTAATTATAGCAAAGTTAATTGTTTTCATGATGTGAAAATAGGAAGGGATAATAAATATTTATAGGTAGTATAAATGCTGTTTTTATAACTTTAAAATTAAATCATTACTATATCGTGATTTTTTTATTTAACAAATGTTTGATAAATGATAAAAAATTGTAAAAAAGCGGAACTTGTAAGCTATTTCCTTTTCATAGATGCTAAAATTATATATGCAGCTGCTAATATAAATGGAAAAAAGGAGATAATGGAGTATGGAAAGTAAAGTGGAACGCTATGTCGAAAATTATGTTGTAACGAAAAATACGATGGCCTTACTTCCTGTTATTCTAAGTGAAAAGAAAATTGTTACGCGAGTCGTTGAAATGAATGATTCTTTTTTCGTATTTCAAAAACCTCTAGATATTATAGAAAGAAGTTGCCGCAAGCATGGCTCTAGTTTCTTAGGCAGAAAAGAAGGAACGAAAGAGTTAACTCATATTACACATAAAGCACCGATTGCGATTAGTCCAGCAGATCAACTTTATTTTTTCCCTACCTATTCTTACTCTAGAAAAGAGTGTGCTTGGTTGTCTCATTTTTATATTGAAAGTAATAAAGAATTAAAAGATGGAAATCTTATTATTAGATTTATAAATGGCTTTGCTGTGAAATTAGAGATATCAAAAACTAGTTTTGAAAATCAACAAAATCGTACAGCGAAATTACGTACTGAATATGAAGATCGTAGGAAAAAACAAGGGAATCCTTGTTTTAAAGAGGTTGATAAAAAAGAGGAATCAACATTAAGACCCGCTTATGAGAGTGTGTATTTTGTAAAGGAAGGCGAAGTGTGAAAGGATGGGGGAATCCCCATTCTTTTTTTGTTTATCCTGTTATTTGTGGGCAGTAAGACCCCGCCTCAAAATTCAGCGAAAGCAAAGAAGTTAAGCGGGGTATCAACAAAATCTCCACTGATTAAAGTTTCACTTTATCAGTCTTTGTAGGTAAGGCGATATATTAGAAAAACCGAGTTGTAATTGTTATATTTAGAAAATCACCATTGTAATTTCATTTACCGAAAAAATCAAAAAACAATCTAAATAACAAAACGAACGACACGTCCTGTCGAATATTGATAGATTATCATAGCTAAATAATGAAGGAATTCTTATGAAAGATATGGAAACTTTAATAAATACATCTCCATATGTCGTATCTACCATTTCCTCTTTCATATAAGCAATGATACAGTAGGGATAGTATTTAGAGTAAAGGGGTAAAGTGTAGAATGGATTTTCAGACAATCAAAGAGTATTTTTCACCAGAAAATATGGATCATATTGTTGAGAGTTATAAAGCGTTCGGACCACTTCTTGGTATTGGTTTACCGATGATAGAGGCGTTGATTCCAGCATTACCGCTTATCGTATTTGTACTGGCGAATGCTGTTGCATTTGGCTTTTGGCTCGGTTTTCTTTATTCATGGCTTGGATCAGTAATGGGTGCATTACTTGTCTTTTTCATCATCCGCCATTTTGGTCGCAGTCGTTTCTTTTCGTTTGTAAATAAGCATGAGAGAGTACGAAAAGCAATGGGGTGGATTGAAAGGAAAGGATTCGCACCGATTTTTGTTATATTTTGTTTTCCGTTTACACCGTCAGCGCTCATAAATGTTGTCGCTGGTTTATCCCGAATTAGTGTAAAACAGTTTGGTCTAGCGTTAGCATTCGGAAAACTTGTGATGATTTTTATTTTAACGTATATCGGTCATGATTTAATGTCATTTATTCATAATCCGGTGAAATCAGTTATTGTAGCGATTGGTATTTTTATTTTATGGTATGTCGGTAAGAAAATCGAAGTAAAGTTAGAACTACATTAAGAATAGTCTTCTTTGTAAAGGAAAGCTTCAGTATTAAAGGATAAGGGGAGAAGCAGATGAAGAAAACTTTGAAAAAAGAAGGCATGGAGTGGATACGAACAATTTTAATTGGTGTATTATTAGCTGTATTTTTTCGAACGTTTTTCTTTTCAACGTATGTTGTAGAGGGGAAGTCAATGATGCCGACATTGCAAGATGGCAATATGCTAGTTGTAAATAAGGTGAGTTATCAAGTTGGGGACTTGAACAGATTTGACGTTGTGGTATTTCATGCGAATAAAAAAGAGGACTATGTAAAGCGGATTATCGGTTTACCTGGAGATCATATTGAATATAAGCAGGATAAGTTATATATAAACGGTCAATTTATTGATGAGCCGTATTTAGAGAAGTATAAGAAAGAGATAAACGGAAGGCAACTAACAGGCGACTTTACATTAGAAGAGTTAACGAAAGAAAAACTGGTGCCACCTGGGTTTATTTTTGTAGTAGGTGATAACCGGCTCGGGAGCTGGGATAGTAGACACTTTGGCTTTGTAAAAGCTGATACAGTCGTCGGTAAAGTTGATTTGCGATATTGGCCAATTCAAGAGGTGCAAACGAATTTTTCAAAAGGTTGATATAATAGATAGAAGTATAGAAAAAGGCAAACAACTCAGTTTGTCTTTTTTCGTGTCCTATAATACAATTATAGTAGCAAACTAACGTTCGTTATGTAAGTGAAAGGTGGGGTTACATGTCACTTCGATTTGTGATTGGTAGAGCGGGAAGTGGAAAAAGTACACTTTGTTTACGCGAAGTGCAAGAAGAGTTAAAACAACGCCCGAGAGGGAAAACAATATTATATCTTGTGCCAGAACAGATGACATTCCAGACGCAGCAGGCGTTAATTGGAAGTGAGGATGTAAGAGGTTCTATTCGGGCACAAGTTTTTAGTTTTTCACGATTAGCGTGGAAGGTACTGCAAGAAGTTGGCGGAGCGAGTCGTCTTCATATTGATGAAGCTGGTGTACATATGTTACTCCGTAAAATTGTAGAGTCTCGTAAAGATGGATTATCGGTGTTCCAAAAAGCAGCGGAGCAAAACGGTTTCTTTGAACATCTTGGCAGTATGATTGCAGAGTTTAAACGTTACAATGTAACGCCATCTAACGTATATGAAATGTGGCAACAATTAGATGCGCATAGTAGCAGTGCCGAACAAAAGTTACTAGCGAATAAAGTGTATGATTTACAGCTATTATACGATGATTTTGAACGTGCTTTAATTGGAAAATACTTAGATTCAGAAGACTACCTGCAATTGCTAGTGGAAAAGCTTCCGCAGTCTGAATATGTAAATGGTGCGGAAATTTATATAGATGGATTTCATTCATTCTCCCCGCAAGAGTTAGAGATTGTAAGACAGCTTATGATTTGCGGAGCGAGAGTTACAATCACGTTAACGATAGATGAAAAAACGTTAGCGCAGCCAGTAAATGAACTCGATTTATTTTATGAAACGACGTTAACGTATGAAAAAATAAAACAAGTAGCGCGTGAAGAGAAAATAGAAATTGAAAAAACAATTCCACTTATGGAACAGCCGCGTTTTCATTCTCCGGCATTAGCGCATTTAGAAGCTCATTATGAAGCGCGTCCGAATGAAAAATTTAACGGTGAAGCGAGTGTAACGATTAGTACAGCTGCGAATTTACGAGCGGAGGTAGAAGGTGTTGCGCGTGAAATTCGTAAACTTGTTGCGAATGAAAAATATCGTTACCGGGATATTGCAGTGCTTCTTCGTAATGGGGAAAGTTATTACGATGTGATGCGAACGTTATTTACAGATTATAATATCCCGCACTTCATCGATGAAAAGCGCCCGATGTCACACCACCCATTAGTAGAATGTATTCGTTCTGCACTCGAGATTATTAGTGGGAATTGGCGTTATGATGCGGTGTTCCGTTGCGTGAAAACAGAGCTTTTATATCCATTAGACGTAAGAAAAGAAACGATGCGTGAAGAAATGGATGAATTTGAAAATTACTGTTTAGCGTACGGTGTACAAGGAAAGAGATGGACTTCAGAGGATCCATGGATGTATCGCCGTTATCGTTCTCTTGATGATACGAACGGGATGATCACAGACAGTGAACGTGAAATGGAAGAGAAAATAAATAGGTTACGTGACGTTGTAAGAACACCTGTTATTCGCATGCAAAAAAGGTTAAAGCGTGCAGGAACAGTTATGCAAATGTGTGAAGCAGTTTACTTATTTTTAGAAGAACTGGATGTTCCGAAAAAACTAGAAGAATTACGTATACGTGCAGAAGAAAGTGGAGATTTCTTATTTGCGACAGATCATGAACAAGTATGGGAAGAAGTAATGAGCCTTCTTGATACGTTTGTAGAGATGCTTGGTGAGGAGAAAATGTCTCTTTCTATGTTTACGGACGTTATGTCGACTGGTCTTGAGGCGCTTCAATTTGCTAACATTCCGCCGTCATTAGACCAAGTGTTAATTGCTAATATTGATCACTCCAGATTATCTGACGTGAAAGCAACGTTTATTATAGGTGTAAATGAGGGTGTTATTCCAGCAGCACCTATGGACGAAGGTATGCTTTCTGATGAAGAAAGAGAAGTTCTTGGTGCAGCAGGGATTGAATTAGGGCCAACGACGAGACAAACTTTGTTAGAAGAACAGTTCGTTATGTATCAAATGGTAACGAGAGCATCTGAGAAGCTATACATTTCATGCCCGCTTGCAGATGAAGAAGGAAAGACGTTACTTGCGTCTAGCTTTATTAAGAAAATAAAAAGAATGTTCCCTAATGTGAAAGATTCATTTATTACGAATGATGTAAACGATTTATCACGTTCAGAACAAATTTCATACGTAGCAACGCCAGAAGTAACGTTATCTTACGTTATGCAGCAACTACAAACGTGGAAGCGATACGGATTTGAAGGGAATTTAGACTTTTGGTGGGACGTATATAATTTCTACGTAACTTCAGATGAATGGAAACAAAAAAGCAGCCGCGTCTTATCAAGTTTATTCTATCGAAATCGTGCGAAGAAATTAAGTACAGCAGTAAGTAGAGATTTATACGGAGATATAATTAAAGGAAGTGTCTCTCGTATGGAACTATTTAACCGTTGTGCATACGCTCATTTTGCGCAGCACGGTTTATCGCTTAGAGAGCGTGATATTTTCAAGCTTGATGCGCCAGACATCGGCGAATTATTCCATGCGGCATTAAAGAAAATTGCGGACAAGTTATTGCGTGAAAACCGTACTTGGGCGGATTTATCCATAAAAGAGTGTGAGCATCTTTCTGTTTTAGTAATAGAAGAAATCGCACCGTTATTACAACGACAAATTTTATTAAGTTCAAACCGTCATTTCTATTTAAAACAAAAACTACAACAAATCATTTTCCGTACTTCAATCATTCTTCGTGAACATGCGAAGTCAAGCGGATTCGTACCAGTTGATTTAGAAGTGCCGTTCGGTATGGGTGGTACAGGATCACTTCCGCCGATGGAATTCTCATTACCAAATGGTGTGAAGATGGAAGTAGTCGGTCGTATTGACCGTGTTGATAAGGCAGAAGATGAAAACGGGACGTTCTTACGTATTATTGATTATAAATCAAGTTCAAAAGCGTTAGATTTAACGGAAGTGTATTACGGATTAGCACTTCAAATGTTAACGTATTTAGATGTCGTTACTTCGAATGCACAGACGTGGATGAAAAAAGGCCACGCAGCATCACCAGCTGGTGTATTGTATTTCCATATTCATAACCCAATCGTTGAGATGAAAGGTGACGCATCTGAAGCTGAAATTGAAAAAGAAATTTTAAAGAAATTTAAAATGAAAGGACTCGTATTAGGAGATGCTGACGTTGTTCGTTTAATGGATAACAAACTTTCAACAGGAAGCTCAGATATTATTTCTGCTGGTCTGAAAAAAGACGGTAGCTTTAGTGCGCGTTCAAGTATTGCAAGTGAGCAAGAGTTTAACGTACTGCAAAAATATGTACACCATACGTTTGAAAATATCGGAAAAGATATTACAGAAGGTGTTATCGATATTGCTCCTTATAAAATGGGAAATAAAGCAGCATGTACGTTCTGTAACTTCAAGTCTGTTTGTCAATTTGATGAGTCACTGGAAGATAATCAGTTCCGATCGTTAAAAGATATGAAAGATAGCGAAGCGATGGAGAAAATAAGAGAGGAGGTTGGCGGAGAATGATAGAAAATTGTCCTAAAAAACCAGAAGGTAGTCAATGGACAGATGACCAGTGGAAAGCTGTTGTAGCGAACGGGCGTGATATTTTAGTTGCGGCTGCAGCTGGATCAGGTAAAACAGCAGTATTAGTTGAACGTATTATTAAAAAGATTATTAATGAAGAGAATCCAGTCGATGTCGACCGCCTGCTCGTTGTAACATTTACGAATGCAGCAGCGCAAGAGATGAAAAACCGAATCGGGGAAGCGTTAGAAAAGGTATTAATTGATGAACCAGGTTCTCAACACGTAAGAAAGCAGCTGAGCCTATTAAATAAAGCTTCCATTTCAACAATTCACTCATTTTGTTTACAAGTAATTAGAGGATATTACTACATGCTTGATGTTGATCCTCGTTTCCGTATTGCGAATCAAACAGAAAATGAATTGTTAAAAGAAGAAGTGCTAGATGACATATTAGAAGAAGAGTACGGAATCGAAGATAATACAATCTTCTTTGAACTTGTTGATCGTTATACGAGTGACCGTAGTGATGATGACTTACAACGTATGATTTTAGCGCTTCATACAGAGTCAAGAGCGCATCCAAATCCGGAAAAATGGCTTGATAAATTAGTAGAAGCATATGACGTAGAAGGAAAGACAATTGAAGATTTAGTGTATGCTTCTTATTTATTAGAAGATGTGAAATTCCAGCTTGAAACAGCGGAACAGCATATTCGTAAGGCAACTGAACTCGCAATGCTTCCTGACGGTCCAGCGCCTCGCATTGAAACCCTGCAAGCAGATGTAGCATTACTTGGAACGCTATCATCAGCTGCTCGTGAGTCATGGACAAGTGTGTATGAAGCGATGCAAAACGTATCGTGGCAAACGTTAAAGCGTATTAAGAAAAGTGATTACAATGAAGATGTTGTAAAACAAGTAGACTCTCTTCGTAATAAAGCGAAAGATGAAGTGAAGAAATTACAAGAAGAGTTATTTAGCCGCAAACCTGAAAGTTTCTTACGAGATTTTCAAGATATGCACCCAGTATTAGAAAAGCTTGTTCAACTTGTAAAAGTATTTACAGAGCGTTTCCAAGCGATGAAGAGAGATAAAGGAATGGTCGATTTCACAGATTTAGAGCATTTCTGTTTACAAATTTTAAGTGAACAAAGTGAAAATGGTGAAATGAATCCGTCAGCAGTGGCGCTCCAATATCGTAATAAATTTGCTGAAGTATTAGTCGATGAATATCAAGATACGAATTTCGTACAAGAATCGATTATTAAATTCGTAACGAAAGATTCTGAGAGTGAAGGAAACTTGTTCATGGTTGGTGACGTAAAGCAGTCGATTTATCGTTTCCGACTAGCCGAGCCAGGACTATTCCTAGGAAAATATAAACGCTTCACACAAGAAGGATTAGGCGGCGGAATGAAGATTGACTTAGCGAAAAACTTCCGTAGTCGTCATGAAGTACTAGCAGGTACGAACTTTATTTTTAAACAAATTATGGGCGAAGAAGTTGGGGAAATTGACTACGATGCTGACGCTGAACTAAAGCTAGGTGCTACCTATCCAGAAGGTGAAGATGTAGCAGCAGAATTACTATGTATTCAGCAAACGGAAGAAGAAGTAATAGACGGTGAAGAAGGTGCAGAAGTCGAAAAAGCACAGCTTGAAGCTCGCCTTATGGCGCAGCGCATTAAAGCGATGGTTGATTCCGGTTATGAAGTGTATGACCGTAAAAATGATAGTATGCGTCCGGTACAATACCGCGACTTCGTTATTTTACTTCGCTCCATGCCGTGGGCCCCGCAAATTATGGAAGAGTTAAAATTACAAGGAATTCCAGTATACGCTGACCTCGCGACTGGTTATTTTGAAGCGACAGAAGTAAATATTATGATGAACGTATTCCGCGTTATTGATAATCCGATGCAAGATATTCCGCTTGCTGCTGTACTTCGTTCCCCAATCGTTGGATTGAGCGATGAAGAACTTGCAACGCTTCGTGCTCATGGAAAGAAAGGCTCGTTTTATGAAGTAATGAGCTCATTCTTAAAAGGGGCACCGCTTGAAGAGGAGCAAGAACTTCATGATAAATTAGAGTGGTTTTATAACTTACTGCAAGGATGGCGTGAATTCGCCCGTCAACAATCACTTTCTGATTTAATTTGGAAAGTGTACGGTGAGACAGGTTATTACGACTTCGTTGGCGGTTTACCGGCTGGAAAGCAAAGGCAGGCAAACTTACGCGTACTATATGACCGCGCAAGACAATATGAAGCAACATCATTTAGAGGATTATTCCGCTTCTTACGTTTTATTGAACGTATTTTAGAACGCGGTGATGATATGGGTACGGCGAGGGCTCTCGGTGAACAAGAAGACGTTGTTCGCATTATGACAATTCATAAAAGTAAAGGGTTAGAGTTCCCAGTTGTATTTGTAGCTGGACTCGGTCGTCGTTTTAATACACAAGACTTAATGAAACGTTTCTTATTGCATAAAGATTTCGGTTTCGGTTCGCAATTTATCGATCCGCGTAAACGAATTAAATATACAACATTATCACAGCTTGCGATTAAGCGTAAAATGAAAATGGAATTAATTGCGGAAGAAATGCGCGTACTATACGTAGCATTGACGCGTGCGAAAGAGAAGTTAATTTTAATCGGCACAGTTAAGGATGCAAATAAGGAAATGGAAAAATGGCTTGATGCGAGGGAACATAGTGAATGGTTATTACCAGATCACATACGTGCCGGAGCGTCTTGTTATTTAGACTGGATTGCACCTTCATTATATAGACACCGTGATAGTGAAATGCTTCTTGAATTAGGACAAGGAAGTATTCCAGATGAAATTTACGAGTATGACACTAGCTGGAAAGTAGAAGTTGTGGACGGTAACACGCTACTTGCTCCAGAGCCAGTTCAAGAAGAGAAACAAGAATTGTTAGAAGCGCTTCGTGAGAAACAGGCTGTTCCCCTGCAAAGTGAACGGAAAGAAGAAGTGTACGACAGATTAATGTGGAAGTACGGATATGAGGATGCGACATCTCATCGTGCGAAGCAATCTGTTACAGAAATAAAGAGGAATTATCAATCTGAAGAAGGTAGCGATAACGCCTTTATTAAAAAACTACGTGCACCAATTAAAACACGCCCGCGATTTATGGAGAAAAAAGGGTTAACGTACGCAGAGCGCGGAACAGCAGTCCATGCCGTTATGCAGCATGTTGATTTGAAGAAGCCGATTACGATTGAGGTTCTTCAAGAGCAAATTGCTGGAATGGTAAATAAGGAATTATTAACATTCGAGCAGGCGGAAGAAATAGCGATTGAAAAAGTAATTTCATTCTTTGACAGTGACTTAGGTAAAAGGGTATTAGCGGCGAAAAGTGTTGAGCGTGAAGTACCATTTACGATGATGCTTGCAGCAGAAGAAGCATATCAAGATTGGCAAGGGAAGAGCGGGGAAATGATTCTTGTCCAAGGGGTTATCGACTGCATGATTGAAGAGGAAGATGGCATTACGTTAATCGACTTCAAAACAGATACGATTGAAGGGAAATTCCCAGGCGGATTCGAACAAGCGAAACCAATTTTAGAAGATCGATATAAAGTGCAGCTTTCTTTATATGCAAAAGCACTGGAGAAAAGCTTACAACATCCTGTAAAAGAGAAATGTTTATACTTCTTTGATGGGAATCACGTTGTAAATATTGAAGAATAGAGGGGCTTGAAAATGGTAACGGAAAAAACGTTAAGAACTTGTGAACAGGGACACGAGTACTATAAAAGTAGCGATTGTCCAACTTGCCCAGTCTGTGAGAAAGAGAGAAAACCAAAAGAAGGTTTTCTCTCTCTTCTTTCAGCGCCAGCAAGAAGGGCATTAGAGCACCGTGGAATTCAAACTGTAGAAGAACTCTCAAAATATAGTGAAAAAGAAATTTTAAAACTGCATGGTATGGGACCTGCGTCTTTGCCGAAGCTTAGGAAGGCTTTGGAGGAGAGTGGGTTATCATTTAAATAAAATAGTGCCTCTTCACTACTTACTTGTTTATACCACTATTTGTGGACAGTCAAGCTCTTGCTTATTAAAATTTCATTTTAATAATTTTGAATTAGATAAAAGAAAAAAGTAGGAGAATATCTCCTACTTTTTTTACGCTGTTCCAATCTGATCTTGATCTGCCACATCAGAATCAAATGTATTCGTTGCACTAACACCGTTAAACGTATTCACGACAAATCCAACATTGGAAGCTCCGGACCCATTATAAGCTTTCGTGTTTTCTTTCGGAGAAACGTTATAAAAATCTCCTAAATTGAAAGAACCGTTACTGTTTTGAACGACGAGATTTCCAACAACAGAAGGCATATCCATCCACCTACTTTACTAAACTTTGTAATTACTATATGAATTATTGTGCGGAAGGTTCATCTGTAATATATTGGCGGATTTGCATAATACGAGAGTTATTAAAAACATAATCAACATTTCCAATTTGAAATCCACCAGAGTTTAAAAGTGTGCGCAATTCAACGTTATTCACTTCAATAAAAGGGCATTCATTTACAATATTTAATTTTACATCTGTCGTTCGTTTTGGAATTGTAATGTGTTCATCTGTAAAGATTTCAAAAGCATCAAAGCTACCTTCTCCCCGTATATAACAAGGAATTTCACGGTGGACGGCAATAGCTCTACTTTTTAATTCCATTTGATTGGCATCTCCAACTTGAAATACGGCAGCAATCCCTAACGAAACAATAGAAACATTTTGGACAATAGACACATGATGCAACATAATTTTTCAGTCTCCTTAACCTGGAGTAGGAGGGACATCTGTTACTAATGGTACAAATGGACCCTCTGTAACTGTTTCAAATGGTGTATCGAGAATAGAAGATAGAATGAGGAGATTTGCATCTCCAATTAAAAAGAGTGCGGACGACGATACACCGTTCATTTTAATCTGTCCGACTTTTAACTCACGGTTTACAACGTTAAGGTTCATACCTACTTACTCCTTTCGGAAATTTCCCGGTATGTGCTGAATAAAGGAGAGAAAGGCTTTGTCAATATCTTGTTTCATTGCCTGAATAATGATATCTCGTAAATAGTCTGGATCTGTTGAAATACCTTCATATGATTGCGCTTGTGATAAATAATAAGGGAGTCGATGCTCCATCTGTTTTTTTATGTCATCCACCATCATTTGTCGATACATTTCATCAAGCGGTGTTCTCTCTTCTTGTTCAAAATGGAGAATACGATTATATGCTTCTTCATCTAAGTATCGATGCATTTCTTGGAGGATACCTTGATAAAAGTCTGGGTTTGTTTCGGTTTCAGGGTTTACCTTCAATGTTTCTGTATCCACTTGAAAATCTTCAATTTGTTGTCCTTTTGCTGAAAATGGGTTTAAACCAATATTTAAAGTACCATTTAAATTTTCGACTTTTAATTGATCGAATTTGTATTCCACTTTTCCTACAGAAGAGGAGGGGCGATTTTTTAATTCGTTAAGCTCTTCTTGGAGTTGGCGCACTTGATCTTCTAAATTCAGGATGGTTGCTTGTTGTGTTTGAAGAGCTTGTTGAAGTTGGTGTAAGTAAGTATATATATCTTGATTCATTTGTGAAACCTCCTTTTCAATAGGGAGGGTAAAAATATTCCTGCTATATATTTATGACAAGGATGTCTTAAGAAGAACTAGTTGATGGTTTGATAGAAATAATTTGTCCTTTCGCCTGTAATGGGCGAAGCGGTTCCGTAAATCCGCCCGTATTTGAAAATTTAGATAGGGCTTTAATACTTCCGGCAGTACCAATTTGGAACACAGAAGAGGTTGTAATGCTATCAATTTTAATACTGTTGATGATGATACTTTGGTTTACATAAAAATTCAATGCAATTGCCTCCTTTAAGTTGAGCCAATTATCGCTTGATCGATTACATCTGAATCGTTGACAGTCGTTGCACTTTGATAATTGTAGACAGAAACATTATCTCCAACGTTGAAAGAGCCGGCCCCGGCGAAAGCACGTGAGTAACTAATAGGCCTAATCGCAAATACATCTCCAATATGAAAAATACCACTTGATCCAATATTGACGATACGAATATGTCCGACCATAGCTGGCATACAAAACACCCTTCGCTTTTAAAATTTTCTTTTCTACTATTGTATGGGCGTTTCCAATAAAATGTGTATTTTTTTGAAATAAAAGAAACACACGCATTATTGCGTGTGTGTTTTGAACGTTTGATTAGGGTGTAAATCCGTATGTACATGACAAATTACATTTAAGAGCCTGTCCAGTTCTTGGCTACAATCCACTGTTTTTTGAGAAGTCATTCCATAGCGTTCAGCAAAATAAATCATTTTTTCACGTTTTTTTTCAATCGCTTGCTCAAACATTGAAATCGGCTCCATCTCTAAATGAAATTTTTAGTATATATGTAGTACATATTATACAAAAACTTCATAAAAAAGAAATGCATTCGCTAAAAAAAGTAAAATTTCTACATTTTATGCCAAATGATAAAGGGGTAACGAATAGGGGATGAGAAGAATATTGTAAAAATTAGCGTGCATGAGAAGGTTTTTTTCTTGCGGATGCGAATACAATTAAAGGGTATGAGTTTTAGGATGGAGAGTGGAAATATTGCGTTTTGTAACGGCGAAGAAAGAAGAAAAGGTATTTGTAGGTATTGTAGATGAAGAAGAAGAAAAGGTATTACACTTAAGAGAAGCGCAAAGACAAAAAGGGGAAAAGGTTACAATCCCTATTACAATGTTAGAGTGTATTGAAAGAGGGACTGAATGCTTTGAGAAAGTATGTGAAATTGTAAATTGGGCAAAAGAGAACGGGGAAGCGGCGTATTATCCGTTAACAGAGGTGAAAATATTAGCGCCGATTCCAAGGCCAAGAAAGAATATTTTGTGCGTTGGAAAAAACTATCGTGAGCATGCGGTAGAAATGGGCGGAGTAGAGTCTATTCCAGAAAATATAATGATCTTTACGAAAGCACCAACAACAGTTATTGGCATAAATGAGCAAATTAATGGTCACCCTCATGCAACGGACGAACTAGATTACGAAGGAGAATTAGCTATCATTATTGGTAAGCGAGGGAAACAAATAAAAAAAGAAAAAGCGCTTGAGCATGTTTTTGGTTATACGATTATCAATGATGTAACAGCTCGAGACATTCAAAGAAAACATAAACAGTTTTTCCTTGGGAAAAGCTTCGATACATTTTGTCCGATGGGACCGTATTTAATTCATAAATCGGTGGTTAATGCGCCGAATGCATTGCACATTGAAACGGTAGTAAATGGAGAAGTAAGGCAAACTTCTAACACAAATAAAATGATTTTTTCAATAGAAGAAATTATTTCAACGATAAGTAAAGGAATGACTTTAGAACCAGGCGATATTATCGCAACAGGAACGCCGGCTGGTGTCGGAAAAGGTTTTACACCACCGAAGTTTTTACATGCTGGTGATGAAGTGGTCATTACAGTAGAAGGAATTGGTACTTTACGAAATGTAGTGAAATAAAGAAAAGAGCTATCTCGTTAAAAGATAGCTCTTTTTTATGGCCTTGGGTTATAGAGGTAATCGATAACGGCAAAAGTGTAAAGACCAATGAATGCAAGTGTACAAATGCCAAATAGTATAACCGTAAGTGCGCTTTTTTCTCGTCCAAAACCAATGATAGTAAGAATAACAGCAGTCCAAAATGATGCTTTCAGTAGTGTGAGTGTAGTAGGAGTTGAGTAATGAAGCCATGTTGTGGAAAGTAGGAAACCAAAGAATGTAACTAAAATAAAAGCTGTAGCTAAATAGTTAATATGTTTACCATATCTTAATAGCATGTCGCACCTCCTTTACGATTTTAAAATACAGAAAATTACAATTTCATCTTAATATAAATGAATATAAAAAGAAAGAGGTTGTCCCAACATGTCGGACAACCTCTCTATCATTACGATAATACAGCTTTAATTTTTTGGAATGCCCACTCTAAATCTTCTTCAGAGATTACTAGAGGTGGTGCGATACGAATTACATTTTCGTGTGTTTCTTTACATAATAGACCAGCTGCTTTTAGTTGTTCACAGTAAGGACGAGCTGGCTCGTTTAATTCGATACCGATGAATAAACCTTTACCACGAACTTCAGTGATCATTGGGTTATCAATCTCTTTTAATTGCCCAACTAATTTTTCACCTAATTGAAGAGAACGCTCTGTTAATTTTTCTTCTTCTAACACTTCAAGAGCCGCGATAGAAACAGCACATGCAAGTGGATTACCACCGAATGTAGAACCGTGAGAACCTGGTTCAAATACACCTAAAATGTCGCGGTTTGCTGCTACGCAAGAGATTGGGAACACACCGCCGCCAAGTGCTTTACCAAGTATGTACATGTCAGGAGTTACATTGTCCCAGTCACAAGCAAATACTTTACCAGTACGGCCTAAGCCAGTTTGGATTTCATCTGCTACAAATAAAACGTTTTCTTTTTTACATACTTCAAAAGCTTCTTTTAAGTAACCAGCTGGTGGGATATTAATTCCTGCTTCACCTTGAATTGGCTCTAAAATGAATGCTGCTGTGTTTGGTGTAATTGCGGCTTTTAATGCTTCTAAATCACCGTAAGGAATTACAACGATGCCAGGAAGCATTGGACCGAATCCACGCTTGTACTCTTCATTTGAAGACATGGAAACAGAACCCATTGTACGTCCGTGGAAGTTATCTTCACAAACGATGATTTCAGCACGGTTTGCTTCCACTTTCTTCACATCATAAGCCCAGCGACGAACTGTTTTAATTGCAGTTTCAACAGCTTCAGCACCTGTATTCATTGGAAGTACCATTTCTTTATTAGTTAGTTTCGCAACTTTTTCGTACCAAGGACCTAATTGATCGCTATGGAAAGCACGAGAAGTTAACGTAACACGATTAGCTTGGTCAATTAAAGCGTTAATAATTTTCGGGTGACGATGACCTTGGTTTACTGCAGAATATGCACTTAATAAGTCCATATAGCGGTTTCCTTCAGGATCTTCTACCCAAACACCTTCTGCTTTAGAAATAACGATTGGAAGTGGGTGATAGTTATTTGCTCCGTATGTGTCTGTAAGTTCGATAATATCCTTAGTTTGAATCATGATTGTTCCCCCTTTTGTTATTACAAGAAGTTTGTAAATACTCTAAATATTATAGCATTTAAATGTAAAAAAGCGAAACATTTCCTGAAAATAAATGAACATGTTATCATATAGAGTGAAAAAGTGTGAAAAGAGGAGGTAAGGGATACGATGGTACATATGCATATTACAGCATGGGCGTTAGGTTTAATTTTATTCTTCGTTGCGTATTCACTTTATTCAGCAGGAAGAAAAGGGAAAGGTGTACATATGGGGCTTCGCCTAATGTATATCATTATTATTGTGACAGGCTTCATGTTGTACATGAGTATTGTGAAGACAGCAACAGGTAGCATGCACATGTGGTATGGCTTAAAAATGTTAGCTGGTATTTTAGTTATCGGTGGAATGGAAATGGTTCTTGTGAAAATGAGCAAAAACAAACCAACAGGGGCGGTTTGGGGCTTATTTATTGTTGCGCTAGTAGCAGTATTTTACCTTGGGCTGAAATTACCGATTGGCTGGAAAGTATTCTAATAAAAAATAAAGCCACCTTATAATCTCAAAGACTTGGGAGATTATAAGGTGGTTTTTTACTTTATCCCGTAAACATCAGATTGGTGAAGGCTAATAATCAGTGGGCTACCCCACTGATTAAAGTTTCACTTTATGTCGCATCGATATGCAACTCTTCTCCATTTACTTTCGTAAAACGGAACATATTTTTATTTGACGTAGTGTGACGGACGAAATGGTGCTGCAGTGTACAGATCATTTCTTCGTTATCAAACAAAAGAATATTTACTCCTTCGCGTGACTCCTCTTGCGGTAAGAAAGATAAATAATTATGACAATACATGCAATCATATAAAGAGTAGTGAAGTGATTGCAATGATTCGGTTAATAATGTGAAGACAGAGTCAGGTAATTCCTCCAGCCATTCATTATAGCTAAGAAGTAACTTTTTTCGAATACGTATCATTTCACCATTTTGCAAATGGTGTTGCTCGTTGGCGATTTGTAATACATCTTGTTCATAGAAACGGGCTGGTAGCCAATTGTTATTATACAAAATTTCAAACCCATCTTCGGCAATATCTTCTAATAAAAACGCTTCATCATTTTCATCATCAAAGAATACCCACTCATTGTTTATATATTCTACATTACCGACTGTATGAGCACGGGGCTGATTATATAAAATATGTTTACGTTGTATCATACACGATTTCTCCTTTATGAAAAGTAGTTATTCCTGTTATAGACAGTTCGTGCGTTCTTTATAACTAGACACATCTAGACATAGGTGGGCATACAATAAAACACGTTTTACTGAGTGAGAATGCTATTCCTTATGTGGATAGTAGGTTATCGTCAAGTTTTTCATTTTTTGATCCGCACTCTTAGGGTGGGGATTACTGCACGTTCAAGAAAAGAAATAAGATGGAAGGATGATTTATATGTGCGGGATTACAGGATGGGTGGATTATAAACGCTCATTAGAAGGAGAAAGAGATGTCGTTACGAAGATGGCTGAGACGTTAGCGAAACGGGGGCCGGATGATAATAAAGTTTGGATTAAAGGAAATGTCGCATTTGGGCATAAGCGGTTAATCGTTGTGGATCCTGAGGGCGGTAAACAGCCGATGACTTGTTTAAAAGATGAAACGAATTACGCCATTTGCTATAACGGTGAACTTTATAACACAGAAGACATTCGAAAGGAATTATTAAGAAGAGGATATACGTTCAAAGGTCATTCTGATACAGAAGTATTATTAGCTTCTTATATTGAATGGAAAGAAGAATGTGTCGATCATTTAAACGGTATATATGCGTTTGCAGTATGGGACGAACAGAAAGAGCAAGTATTTATTGCGAGAGATCGATTAGGTGTAAAGCCACTTTTTTATAAATATGATAGCGGACGCTTACTATTTGGTTCGGAGTTAAAAGCGATATTGTCGCATCCAGATGTGAAGGCGGAAGTAACGTTAGAAGGATTATCAGAAATATTCGGGCTCGGACCGTCAAGAACGCCTGGCCACGGTATTTATGCTGGTATAAAAGAATTGCGTCCAGGTCATGCGATGACATTTTCAAAGAACGGTTTATGTATATGGAGATATTGGAATGTAGAAAGTAAAAAACATGAAGACTCTTTTGAAGAAACAGTAGAGAAAACGCGCTTTTTATTACAAGATGCTATTACAAGACAGCTTGTTTCTGATGTACCACTATGTACTTTTTTATCGGGTGGTGTAGATTCGAGCGCTATTACAGCTATTGCAGCGAAAGAATATGAGAGATTGGGAAAAGGGCAATTACACACGTATTCTATTGATTACGAAGATAATGACAAATACTTTAAAGCGAATGCATTCCAGCCAAATTCAGATGCTCCGTTTATTAATTTAATGACTGAGACATTTCAAACAACCCATCATCGCTGCGTCATTTCGAATGAAAAATTAGCAGAGTATTTAACTGAAGCAGTACTCGTTCGTGATTTGCCTGGTATGGCAGATATCGATTCGTCATTATTATGGTTTTGCCGAGAAATTAAACAAGATTTTGTCGTTGGCTTATCTGGAGAATGTGCAGATGAAATATTTGGTGGATATCCGTGGTTTTATAGAGAAGATGATTTACAATCGAGTGCATTTCCGTGGATGCGTTCTACAGAGGCGCGTGAACAACTTCTAAAAAAAGAATGGAGAAATAAATTAAATTTACAACAATATGTACAAAGGCGCTATGAAGAGTCGATTCAAGAAGTTCCTATTTTAGAGGGGGAAAGTCCGCTAGAAGCAAAAAGACGCCAATTATTTTATTTAAATATGGTATGGTTTATGACAACATTATTAGACAGAAAAGACCGCATGAGTATGGGAGCGAGCTTAGAAGTACGTGTTCCATTTGCAGATCATCGTCTTGTCGAATATGCGTGGAATATTCCTTGGGAAATGAAAATGTATAAAAACCGCGAAAAAGGTCTATTACGTAAAGCGTTAGAAGGTGTACTTCCACATGACATCTTATATAGAAAGAAGAGTCCTTATCCGAAAACGCACAATCCGCACTATACAAAAGCAGTAACAGTATGGCTTCAAAATCTATTAACGGATAAAGGTTCAATTTTACACGAACTGTTTGATAAAGAGCAGTTGAGCGGATTAATTCAGTCTGGCGGCAGTGCATTTCAAACACCATGGTTTGGTCAATTGATGACTGGGCCACAGCTTTTAGCTCATTTAGCACAAATTCACGTTTGGTTTAAAGAATATGGGGTAAATATTAAGGAATAAGGGAAAAGCGGCTTACAATTATGTAAGTCGCTTTTTATTAAAGAAATTTTCATATAAAATTCAAAATCACTTTATAAATAATGTTTAATTAGAATTATTATTTTGACGTATTTATTATTACTTGTTATAATTGGAAACGAATGTTCTGAAAAGTATTCTCATTTATAAAATTGAGGTGTTATATAGATGACAAAGAAAAAAATAGGTTTACTCGTAATGGCGTATGGAACACCAGAATCATTAGACGATGTAGAGGCATATTATACACATATCCGTCACGGGCGTACGCCATCAGAAGAAGCGCTTGAAGATTTAATTGGCCGCTATAAAGCGATTGGTGGAATTTCGCCGCTTGCAAAAATTACGAAAGAACAGGCGCATAAATTAACAGATTCAATGAATAACATATTTACAGAGTATCAATTTACTTGTTACTTAGGTTTAAAACATATTGCACCATTTATAGAAGATGCGGTAGAAGAAATGAAGCGTGATGGGATCGAGCAAGCGATTAGTATCGTATTAGCGCCACATTACTCTACATTTAGCATTAAAGCGTATAATGACCGTGCTATTCGTCTTTCAAAAGAAATCGGTGGTCCTGTTATTGAACCAATTGAACAATGGTACGATGAACCGAAGTTTATTTCGTATTGGGCAGACCAAATAAAAGAGACGTTTACTAATATTATAAATAAAGAGAAAGCAGTCGTAATTTTTTCAGCGCATAGTTTGCCAGAAAAAATTATTGCAGCAGGAGACCCTTATGTAGAACAACTAAAGCATACGGCAAATTTAATTGCAGAAGCTGCAAATATTCAAAACTATACAATCGGTTGGCAAAGTGCTGGGAATACTCCAGATCCGTGGATTGGTCCAGATGTGCAAGATTTAACGAAAGATTTATATGAAGAGCATGGGTACGAATCTTTCATATATTGCCCAGTTGGTTTTGTAGCGGAGCATTTAGAAGTTTTATATGACAACGATTATGAATGTAAAGTTGTAACTGATGAATTAAATGCCAAATATTTTAGACCAAATATGCCGAATGCACAATCAGCATTTATCGACTGTTTGGCTGAAATTGTTTCCAAAAAAGTGAAGGAAATAGTTGACAAAGATTTAGTTTTGAATAATAATTAATTTATAATAATTTTAAATAAATAATAATTACTACGAAATAAAGAGGAGGATCCCCCTAGATGAATCCAAATAATCGCTTAACAACAAACCAAGGTGCTCCAGTTGGAGACAACCAAAATTCTCGTACAGCTGGTCGTCGTGGACCAGTATTATTAGAAGACTATCATTTAGTAGAAAAACTTGCACACTTTGATCGTGAACGTATTCCAGAGCGCGTTGTGCATGCACGTGGTGCAGGTGCTCACGGTGTATTCGTAACGAAAAATAGTATGAAGCAATATACGAAAGCGGCATTTTTACAAAATGAAGGAACTGAAACGCCTGTATTTGTTCGTTTTTCAACGGTTATTCATGGTCAAGGTTCTCCTGAAACAGCACGTGACCCACGTGGGTTCGCTGTTAAATTTTATACAGAAGAAGGAAACTACGATATCGTAGGTAATCATTTACCAGTTTTCTTCATTCGTGATGCAATTAAATTCCCAGATATGGTACATTCCTTAAAACCAGCACCTGATACGAATATTCAAACGCCAGATCGTTATTGGGATTTCATGACATTAAGTCCAGAATCTACACATATGATGACATGGGTATTTTCTGATTACGGTACACCAGCAAGCTATCGTGAAATGGAGGGTTTTGGCGTCCATTCATTTAAATGGATTAATGAAGAAGGTAAAATTTTTTATATAAAATACCACTGGAAACCACAGCAAGGTGTACGTAACCTAAATGCGAAAGAAGTGCAAGAAGTACAAGGGAAAGACTTCAATCATGCAACTCGTGACTTGTTCGATGCAATCGAAAAAGGAAATCACCCAAAATGGGATTTACACGTACAAGTTATGCAATTAGATGAAATGGACTCTTTAGACTTTGATCCACTAGATCCAACGAAAGTGTGGCCAGAAGATCGCTTCCCATTAATGGAAGTAGGGACAATGACGTTAAATCGTAATCCGAAAAACTTCTTTGCAGAAGTAGAACAAGTAGCGTTCTCTCCAAGTGCAACTGTAAATGGTATTGAGCCATCGGAAGATAAATTATTACAAGGTCGTTTATTCTCTTACCCAGATACACAACGTTATCGTCTTGGGGCAAATTACTTACAAATTCCTGTAAACTGCCCATACGCAGCTGTTCATAACCAACAACGTGATGGTGCGATGCAAGTAAATCAAAACCCATCTACAATCAACTACGAACCGAGCCGTCATGCTGAAAATCCAGTTGAAGACCCAGCTTACCGCGATTCAACTATGAAAGTAGAAGGCTATGTATCTCGTGAAAAAATTGAGAAACCAAATGACTTTAAACAAGCAGGTGAGCGTTACCGTTCATTCTCTAAAGAAGAGCAAGATAACTTAATTGCAAACTTAACAAATGACTTGAAAGACGTAAATGAACGCACAAAATTATTAGCTGTTTGTAACTTCTTCCGTGCAGATCAAGAATACGGTATGCGTTTAGCGCAGGCATTAAATGTTGATATTACGCAATATGTAGGAAATGCTCCGAAATAAATAGGAAAAGACGACCGGGCTTCGGTCGTCTTTTTTGTATAAAGTTATGTGGGGTATTTCGCATGTAAAACATGTCGGAATTTGTTGGTAAATCGATATGTTGTGTCGAACCGTTGATATATTGAAAGAAACAATCGATATATTTGAAAAATCGTTGATATATCCAAAAAACCGTTAATATATTTCCAGTTATACTAGGTGGGGTATGTTGCCCGGTACGCAAAAAAGAGATGCAATCTATCATCGATAGATTGCATCTCTTTTTTAGTTCACTCGCTCAGTATACTCATAAGCTTTCTCCCCATGCATCGAAATATCAAGTCCCATATGTTCCTCGTGCTCATCTACCCGGACAGGGAGGAAGAAGTTGATTGCTTTAATAATGGCATACGTCATTATAATTGTGAACGCATATGTTGCGCCGATCGCTACAAGTTGTTTCAACAGCAGCGAGGCGTTTCCGTAAAATAATCCGTTAGCGCCATCACCGTTTACGGCAGTAGTTGCAAATAATCCTGTCGCAATACCGCCCCAAGTTCCACCGATGCCGTGACATCCGAATGCATCGAGTGTATCGTCGTATCCGAATTTTGTTTTTAAGAAAAAGACCGCTCCGAAGCATAATACGCCGCCAATTGCTCCGATAAGAAGAGCCGAGAAAGGTGTAACGAACCCGCAAGCTGGTGTAATAGCGACTAGACCGGAAACGGCGCCACAAGCAGCTCCCATCGCAGTCGGTTTTGATTGGAAGAACCACTCTGAAAGCATCCAAGTTAATGCTGAGGCAGCAGCAGCTATATTTGTATTAATAAATGCAGTTAAAGCTACATCATTTAAAGATAATGCGCTTCCGACGTTAAAACCGAACCAGCCAAACCATAATAATCCTGCGCCTAACATTGTAAATGGCAAATGGTGAGGAGAAGAACCATTTATGTTTTTTCGTTTTCCAAGGAAAATAGCTAATACAAGACCAGCAACTCCGGAAGTGATGTGAACGACGTTTCCGCCAGCGAAGTCTAGTGCACCAAGTTCCCTTAGCCACCCGCCGACGCCCCATACCCAATGAGCGACAGGATTGTAAACAATCGTTGTCCATAGAAGGATAAAAATAAGAAAGGCAGAAAATCGCATTCTTTCAGCAAATGCACCTGAAATTAAAGCTGGAGTTAAAATGGCGAACATGAGTTGAAACATCATGAATAAATTGTGAGGAATAGTAGATGAGTAGTCTGGATTTGGTGCGTAGGTAACTCCGTTTAGACCGAACCAATCAAGTGTACCGATAAGCCCGTGCCAATCTGGTCCGAATGATAAAGAATAGCCGATAACAATCCATTGAATCGAAACGATAGCCATTGCACTATAACTATGCATCGTTGTACTGAGTACATTTTTGCTGCGGACCATACCTCCATAAAAAAGTGCCAATCCTGGTGTCATCAACATGACCATTACTGTCGTCACAAACATAAAAACTGTATCTCCCATATTCATGAGCTCTCCTCCTGTAATGTTAGAAAAAATAACATCGTTTTGTTATGTTTCATATCATATTCGAAAAGGAACTAAAAATCAACTAAAAATTCAGAAAAATATATACATGATGTTAGAAAATATAACATAGATTATTTTGTGAGGATTGAAATCGACATATGCGTTTCTCTTGGATAATTGGTATAATATTCTTACAATTAAAAACTTGGGGGATGCGTGTGGGAAAAATACGGACTAGGAAACTATTCATTTGTTTTTGCTTAGCTTTTGTTTTGTTTGTACCAATACATACTTTTGCAGACGAAAAAAGAGAGTGGAAAGATGAAGTTATATACTCCATTATGATTGATCGCTTCAATAATGGAGAACCGAAAAATGACAAACAATTAGAAGTTGGTAATTTAGAAGGGTATCAAGGCGGGGATATAAGAGGAATTATAAAAAGGTTGGATTACATAAAAGAAATGGGTTTTACTACCGTTATGCTTTCGCCGCTTTTTGAAAGTGGAAAGTACGATGGATTAGACGTGCGAAATTTTAAAAAGGTAAATGAACATTTCGGGACAGAAAATGATGTGAAAGAACTTGTAAAAGAAGCTCATGCAAAAGGAATGAAAGTTGTATTTCAATTTCCGCTTGGAGAAAACGAACGACAGGTAATTGACGCAATGAAATGGTGGATAAAAGAAGTTGATTTAGACGGAAGTTATGTTATACATAGTGAAAAAAAGCCGCGTTCCTTTTGGGATAACGCGCAAAAAGATATGCAAGTGATAAAGAAAGATTTTCGTATTATGACAAAGGAGGATAGCGAATACAACGAAAAAATAGTAGAATCGTTTTCCGAAGCGGATGTATCGGTGAAATCGTTATACGATGTGAGTAAAAAAGAAGGGGACTTTGTTACGTTTTTAGATGATCAAGAAACAAAAAGATATGCGCGTATTGCAAAAGAAAATATGTATTATCCGCCATCACGTTTAAAGTTGGCGCTTACTTATTTGTTAACATCACCTGGGATTCCGAATTTTTATTACGGAACTGAAATTGCATTAGATGGAGGAAGTGTACCCGATAATAGACGATTAATGGATTTTAAGTCAGACGAAAAATTTATGCAGCACATAACAAAACTAGGTGAACTTAGGCAGGCGAGACCGTCTTTACGACGCGGTACGTTTGAGCTTCTGTATGATAAGAGCGGGATGAGTATACTAAAACGAAAATATAAAGATGAAGTAACTTTAGTAGCAATTAATAATACGAAAGAAACACAAAAAGTCTCCTTACCTGCAAGTGAAATTGGTGAAAAACAAGAGTTAAGAGGATTGTTGCAGGATGAAATTATAAGAGAGGAAAATGGAAAATTTTATCTCGTTTTAAAGCGTGAAGAATCAAACGTGTATAAAGTTAACGGAGAAACAGGTGTGAATTGGTTATTTATCTCCTTAATCGTTGGTGTGAATGTATTATTTATTGCGTTTTTAATTGCAGTTAAAAGGAAACGTAGATGAGATGAGAAGTTACTCACTCTATGTTCATGTCTTCTTATTGGATTTGTAAGTTTGTTCGGTGGGGCCAGGTTAGGGAGAAAGTCTTCTTCCTAGCCTGTTTTTGTGTCAATACGGATAGAGAAAGACCTTTGAAACAAACAATAATTGCAACTATATTAATTTTACATTACATTAAAAGTTAGAGAATACTCTTATACTAATATAGTACTAAATAGTAGGTGGGAAAATGGAATTTTACGATTTGGGTATTACCATTAAAGAGCTTAGAATTAAAAAAAATATATCACAATCCGAATTATGTCATGGAATATGTTCGCAAAGTCAAATTAGCAAAATAGAAAAAGGTATGATTTATCCATCTAGTATATTGTTATATCAATTATCAGAAAGACTTGGTATTGACCCAAATAATATATTTGCATTAACTCAAAACAAAAAGCTAAAATATGTAGAAAATGTAAAATGTGTAATAAAAGATTGCTTAAAGCAAAAACAATATAATGAACTTTATGAAATCGTGAAAAAAGAGAAAGATGAAAAGAATTTCCAGGCAAAAGAAGATAAACAATTTCTCCTATGGCATGAAGCTATTGCTATATTTGAGGTGAACAGATCCATAAAAACTGCTTTAAAGCTTTTAAATAATGCATTAAAACTAACTTTAACCAATGTTGATTTTTTATCAGAAAGAGAAATAGATATTATGCAGACAATGTCTATATTTTATGCGGAAAATAAAGAATATGATAAAAGTATTACTATATTAGGAAGATGTTTAACTAATTTTAATAAATTAGATTTTCCGAGAGATAAAGCGATTAAATTAAAAATCATTTTTAATTTAGCGAAATGTTTAGGTATGACCTATCAATATGAAGAAGCGGTAAAATACATTGATAAGGGCATCAAATTAGCTATTAATCTAAATACTCTATACTTATTAGGTGAACTTTACTATTTAAAAGGATGGAATTTATTAAGATTTAAACAACAGAATGAAGAAGATATTGCAAATAACATGAAAAAAGCATTATTTATATTTGAACTAACAGAAAAAGAAAATCTGATAAAAATGGTTAAAGAAAAATATTTTGAAAACCAAACTGAAAAAAGTCACTTATAATTCATTTGGAAATCACTTGAAATATAATAAAACCTACAGGGAAAATCTCTGTAGGTTTTATACTTATAAACTTGTTTCTAAAATATTAGTGCTTAATATAAATTTTTGAATAAGAGTTTACTTAGTGTACTTTTTATTTTGAAGTCTGCATCTTTATTAACAATTTATGCTTCTTTTTAATCACATCCAAATATTGTTAAGATTGAGATGATTCAAGTCGGAGGAAGGCACTTTGAGGTGTCTTTTTTTTATGACCTTTATCATTAACTATTTAATGTTTTTTTAAATGATTACATGACATATTTTTTTTGTACCAAGCTTTGTTGATACAGTTAGACTTATCCGTTAGTGTATTCGTATTATTAGAACATCCTACAGTATTTAGGGAGAATGTGGCCAATAAAAACCATAATATTAATTTCTTCAAATAACCACTTCTAACTCTTTTTTAATTAACATTTTTTAAAATACTTATTAATTTTACATTACATTAAAGGTTGGAAAATATTCTTATACTCATAAATTGTTACGTTTCGACGAGGAGAGGAATTATGAGTTATAGCAATTTTTAAGATGACTTTGGCCTAGGATGTAATTGCTAAGAAAAGTAATTCAAATCGAAGGGAAAACGTCTTAAGGTGTCTTTTCCTTATTTTCAATTTACTTAGCGATTTTTACCGCACATACCCTTTTTTCTATGGTTTGTTCTTGTAATATTGTCTCTACAAGACAAAAAGAAAACTCCTCTAATTAAGAGGAGTTTTCTTTTTAGCGGTAGTTAATGAACTGTACGTCGATTGGTAAATCAGCGCTACGAACAGCTGCGATTACTGCTTGTAAGTCATCACGGCTTTTCGCTGTAACACGTACTTGATCATCTTGTACTTGTGTTTTTACTTTTAATTTCATTTCTTTAATGATGTTGTTAATTTTTTTCGCGTTATCTTTATCGATACCTTGTTGAAGTGTTGCGCGTTGGCGAACAGTGTTGCCAGTTGCAGCTTCAACTTTTCCGTAATCTAAGTTCTTAATTGGAACGTTACGTTTTACAAGTTTAGAGATAAGAACGTCTTTTACTTGCTCTAATTTAAACTCGTCATCAGAAGTTAAAACAAGTACTTCTTTTTCTAATTTAATATCACTTTTACTTCCTTTAAAGTCATATCGGTTTTGGATTTCTTTTAATGCGATATTAATTGCGTTTGTTACTTCAGGTAATTCTACTTTCGAAACGATGTCAAAAGAACTATCTTTTGCCATAGTTAGCACCTCCAAATAAATTTCTAATCTTGTTATGTACTGTACATACTAAAGTATAGCTGAAAACGAGTCTAGACTTAAGTGTTTTCGTATTTATATTCATGTAACCTCATTTTATTATAGTGAATTTTGGGCAGTTGGACAAATATAGGAAAAATCATGTTATAATTAACTTTTGTTTGGAATGATAAAAAAGATAATTTTATATATATAGAAGGGAATTAAAAAATATGTATTTGCAAATAGGATCGATTGAACAGGTAACTGTTTTACGCGAAACGGAAATCGGATATATGGTTGGGAATGAAGAAGAAGAAATTTTCCTACATAAAAATGAAGTAGCTGGAGAAATTGAAGAAGGCGATACGATTGATGTATTCTTATACCTTGATCACCAAAATCGTATTTCAGCAACAATGAAGGAGCCAATTATTACAACGTATGATTGGAACTGGGTAAAGGTTGTAGAAGTTATTCCGAGTTTAGGTGTGTTTGTTGATATTGGTGTATCAAAAGATATACTAATTCCAGCTGATGAATTCCCAATTTATATGCCGGTATGGCCAGAAGTTGGAGACGAATTATATTGTACGTTAAAATTAACGAATCGTGATCGTTTAATTGCTCTTCCGGCAAGAGACAGTGATATGCAAGAAATTATCGTAGATGCAACGCCATCTATGCGTAATAAAAACGTAAATGGACGTGTATATCGTTCGCTTCAAGTAGGTTCATTCGTTTTAACAGATGAACATTTCCGTGCTTTCTTACACCATACAGAAAGAAAAGAACAAGTCCGCATCGGTCAGCGTGTAACAGGCCGTATTATTGACGTAAAAGATGACGGTACAATTAACATTTCACTTCTTCCTCGTAAAGAAGAAGGAATGGAAGACGATGCTGCAGTAATTTATGCATATATGGAAGAACGAGGCGGAGCAATGCCGTTTTGGGATAAGAGCCATCCAGAAGATATTAAAGAACGCTTTAACATGAGTAAAGCTGCATTTAAGCGCGCACTTGGTAAGTTGATGAAAGAAGAAAAGGTTTACCAAGAAGAAGGTTGGACTTACTTTAAGAAATAAGATGAAATTAAAAAAAGCACACCCTTATCTAAAAAGATAAGGGTGTGCTTTTTTTAATTTCCTTGCGGAGAAACAAGAGTAAACGTATCTTTCAAATCACTATCATTTATTTTAATATTTGCCTTTTTTAATTCCTCTTGTAACAATTTTTTGCTGAATACACGATCAGCAGTACGTTCTTCCTCTAAGTTTTTGCGAATAGAGTTTTTTACCTCATCGTAAGGTTTTAAATCTTTTTTATCAGTTAATTTAATAACGTGATAACCGTTTGATGATTTTACGGGATTGCTAATTTGTCCAACATTTAGTTTGTAGGCAGCCATTTCGAATTCAGGAGCCATTGTACCTGAATTGAAGTATCCAAGGTCTCCGCCTTTATCTTTTGATAGCAGATCTTGTGATTCTTGTTTTGCTAATTCTTCAAATGAAGCACCAGCATCTAGTTTACTCTTTATTTCTTTCGCTTCATTTTCGTCACTTACTAATATGTGACTCGCTTTAATTTCTGGCTTATAGTGGTCTTTTACGTCTTTTTCTGTAATACTTTTCTTAATCGCTTCATTCATAGCAAGTTTGAACTTAATTTGATTTTTGAAGTCCTCTTCATCTTTTAAACCATAATTTTCTAATACTTTTTTGAATTGATCTCCATATTGTTTTTTTACTTTTTCTACTTCTTTATTTACCTCTTCATCAGGTACTTTATATTTTTTTGTGATGACGTCTTGTGCCATCATTTCGTATAGCATGTCTTTTCCGTAACGATCTTTCAATTGTTTTTCGAAGTTATCCTTTGTAATGGTCGAGTCTGTTGCTGTAGCGACTGTAGCTGAGCCATTCTTTTGTCCGCAAGCAGATAGCATCAATATACTTATTAGTGCAGTAATAATGAAAATATGTTTCCCTCTCATGCCAACACCTCATCCGAATATGTTATCGCTATTGTAGAATATAGAAGTGAACATGAAGTGAATTTTTAATGTTTTTTTCCTTTAAAATGTAAAAAAGTACATCAACATAATTGTTGATGTACGATGGAATCAAAGGTGATCGGTCTTTTTAGAATATGCACGTTTACCTTGCTGAATATTTTTTTGCTCTTGCTCATTTTTTTGTGTGCGTTTTGCGTTATTATCGCGTGCTTTTTTGTCGTTATCACTCGTATGTGGCATATGTATCAACTCCATTTCTAAACGTTGTACGTTTATCATTTCCTTTTTCGTAAAGACTATGTATAGCGGTGCATTTATGAAGGGTAAAGGTGGATTCGAAATGGATTTGAAGTTGAATTATACTGAACTTATAAAGAAGTTAATCGTTGTAATCATCGCAGGTTTATTAAATGCGATTGGGATGAATTTATTTTTAACGCCAGCAAAAGTGTATGCGAGCGGCTTTGCTGGATTGTCTCAATTATTATCACAAATATTAGGTGATTTTTTATCGATTCACATATCTACGGGAGTATTGTTTAGCTTATTTAATATTCCTGTCGTTATTTTAGCGTGGAAAAAGGTTGGAAAGGCCTTCACCTTTTTCAGTTTTCTTTGTGTTATATTTATGACTTTGTTTCTAGAAGTCATCCCTGTTAGAGCGGTTTCGAATGATATCATATTAAATGCGATTTTTGGCGGGATTATTTCGGCGATTGGAGTAGGGATTGCTTTAAAGTGGGGTGCTTCTACAGGTGGATTAGATATTATCGCCATGATTTTATCAAAAATAAAAGATAAGCCTGTCGGTACATACTTTTTCTTTTTTAATGCAATTATCATTATCGCTGCTGGCTATGTATATGGATGGGAAAAAGCGTTATATACGTTAGTGACTTTATATGTATCAACGAGAATTATTGATGCAATTCATACTCGTCATGTAAAGATTACAGCATTAATTGTTACGAAGAATGGGGCAGATGTAAGAAAGGCGATTCACTCGCGATTAGTAAGAGGGATTACAACGATACCAGCAACAGGTGCTTATACGAATGAAAATAAAGAAATGTTAATGATGGTTATTACTCGTTATGAGTTATACGAATTAGAGAGGATTATTAAACAAGTGGACCCAGGTGCATTTACAAATATACTGCAAACAGTTGGTGTGTTCGGATTGTTTCGGAAAGATTAAAGAGGACCGAAGTTGGTCCTCTTTTTTAATGTAAATTCGTAATGTTTTGCAATTGCTCTTGCATTTCACGGAGCTGAACTTTTTCAGCAGTTGAAGAGTTTGCGTAAGCGGATTGCAAAGCATTTTTTGCTCTATACACGAGATCTTGTTGCTCAGTACCGCTTGAACAAGATACGGCATTTTCAACAGCATCTCTAGCTTGTTGGAATAGTAAGTTCCCCATTTAAACCCCTCCAAAAGAAGAGTTACTTCTTGCTTTTTCTGCCTCAGCTAATGTACCTCTGTACGGGAATCTTGCATCATGCTTCATAACAGCATCGGCTCCTTGTTGGATAAAACGTTTTGATTTGTTCTTTTTACCCATTCGAAAAACCCCCTTTATTTAGCTGAAAACAATCGACGCAATGTCTCATGCGTCTACTTATAGTATGGACATTTGGCAGGAAACTATAAGTAGGAAATTTTTAGATTACAACCCAAGAACCTCTTCTAAATATAAAGCAATACCATCTTCTTCGTTCGTTAACGTCGTATGGTTTGCGAGTGATTTTAATTCAGGGATGGCATTTCCCATTGCGATGCCGTGACCAGCAAATTCAATCATTTCAAAATCATTATCTTCATCACCGAAAGCGATAATTCGCTCTTGTGGAATGTTGTAATGACTAGAAATTTTTTGTAATCCAACTGCTTTATTTAATCCGCTTTTCACAATTTCAATAATCGGCCAAGGTGCGCCCCATTTTCTATGGTCGATTACTTCCGCATGCATATCGGTTAAATGTTGACGAATTGCAGTAGAATGCTCGTCATGGGCGTCAATTAATAAGCAAGTTGGATGATCGTTTAAAATATTTAATAAGTCTCCCGTAAAAATCTTAGGAGAGCCGAATTCGAAAATATGTTTTTTATCTTCATCAATTTCACGAACATACACATCGTCCATTACTTCCGCGTATATATTTTTTACGCCAAAATCAAAGCAAGCTCGGACAATTTCTTGCGCTGTTGCTAGCTCAAGAGGAGAGTGATGTGTTCCCCAGTTTGAATCAAGAGGATGATGTACGTAAGCGCCGTTAAAGTTTACGATAGGTGTGTTAAGATCAAGTTCTTTATAGTAATCATAACTAGCACGGAATGGACGTCCTGTTGAAATAACGACAATATGTCCCTGTTCCTTTGCTTTTGCAATTGTATGTTTCGTTCGAGTGGAAATTATTTTGTTGTCTGTTAATAAAGTGCCGTCTAAGTCTAATGCGATTAAATGTTGTTTGTTCATAATTTCACCTCTTATAATAATTTTTTTGTATCTATCTGTATTTCCGTTTTTAATATGCAGAAATAAGAGGTTAGACTCGGTGGAATCACCATAGATGGAAATTTCACTATATATCCATCTTACGTCTCAAAGTGCTGTGGTGTCTACTATTTATCGTTGGAAATTAAGAAAAGTCAACATCTTTTTAGAAAGTTCAAACAATGTTTCTTTCATTATGTACAAATTGTGAAAAGGGTTACATTGCTCGTGTGATGAGGCATATAATGAACATGTAATCTTCTCGTATATGTTTGACTCTCCTTTGAAACTAGCCTAGAGTAGGTTGGTTTCTTTTTTTTTCTACAAGTAGGAAAGAAATCCCTGCTTACGCTTGTGTCATTCATATATATGTACAAGAATGAGATGTAGTACTGTTTCCTAAACATGACAGAAAAGCTTTCTTTTAAAATGGATATACTAATGAGGCAAGACGTCATGGAAGGAGAATGAAGATGGGACAAAATCGCAGGTTTCGTTCTGGACAAAAAGCGCCGAATGATGGCATTTACGTAGAAATTGGTGAAACGGGAAGTATGGTGAAAGATCCGCAAATGGTGAAATTAACTGCCGGTGAAAAGTTTCCGGATAACACGAATCATAACCGCCAGTGGACATATAAAAGAAAACCGTAACAGAAGCCGCAATCATTATTGCGGCTTTTTTGTCGTTACACATTGTAATTTCATTTACCGTATTTTTTAGCAGTATAATGAATGCTCTCTTTTTCTTTTTCAAATAATAAGTTTGAAAATACATAGGCAAAATTATTGTATAAAAAAGTCAGTTGGCGTATAATCAAATCAAAGGTCAAAGAAAGTCAAACTTTTGGAGGGCTGTAAAGATGGACTTAAATCAAATGACAACAAAAACACAAGAGGCGATTATGAGTGCCCAATCTTTAGCGGTATCTCATCATCACCAAGAGGTGGATACTGTTCATCTATTACTTGCATTATTAGAAGAGCAAGATGGATTAGCAGTACGTATATTTCAAAAAATGAATGTTGATATAGAAGCATTAAAGCAAGGTGCTGAAAGTTTAATTAAAAAGAAACCTTCTGTAACGGGGAGCGGTGCAGAAGTTGGAAAATTGTATGTAACGAGCGCTCTGCAACAACTTCTTGTAAGAGCAGGAAAAGAAGCAGAAAAACTGCAGGATGATTACATTTCAGTAGAACATGTATTGCTTGCTTTTTCTGAAGAAAAAGGCGATATAAATCAATTATTTACAAGATTGCATATTACGAAAGATAACTTATTACAGTCTTTAATGACAGTTCGGGGGAATCAAAGAGTGACGAGTCAAAATCCAGAAGCAACTTATGAAGCGTTAGAAAAATATGGTCGTGATTTAGTGGCGGAAGTGAGAGCAGGGAAAATTGATCCTGTAATCGGCCGTGATAGTGAAATACGACGTGTAATCCGTATTCTTTCACGTAAAACGAAAAACAATCCGGTTTTAATTGGGGAGCCAGGTGTTGGTAAAACAGCAATCGTTGAAGGGCTAGCACAGCGTATCGTGAAAAAGGATGTACCTGAAGGATTGAAAGATAGAACGATTTTTGCGTTAGATATGAGTGCACTCGTAGCTGGTGCGAAATTCCGTGGTGAGTTCGAAGAGCGTCTGCAAGCTGTATTAAATGAAATTAAAAAGAGTGAAGGACGCATTTTATTATTCATTGATGAACTTCATACAATAGTTGGAGCTGGTAAAACAGAGGGAGCCATGGATGCAGGAAATATGTTAAAACCGATGCTTGCGCGCGGTGAACTGCATTGTATCGGGGCGACGACGCTCGATGAATATCGCAAATATATTGAGAAAGATCCAGCGCTAGAAAGACGTTTCCAACAAGTATTAGCAGAAGAACCAACTGTTGAAGATACAATTTCCATTTTACGTGGATTAAAAGAACGCTTTGAAATTTATCACGGTGTAAATATTCATGACCGTGCGATTGTAGCAGCGTCAGTTTTATCAGATCGATATATTTCAGATCGCTTCTTACCTGATAAAGCAATTGACCTTGTTGATGAAGCGTGTGCAACAATTCGTACAGAAATTGATTCTATGCCAACAGAATTAGATGAAGTAACGCGCCGCATTATGCAGCTGGAAATTGAAGAAGCGGCTCTTGGGAAAGAAACGGATCGTGGTAGCCAAGAGCGTCTAAAAACATTGCAACGTGAATTATCGGATTTAAAAGAAGTTGCAAGTGGCATGAGAGCGAAATGGGAGAAAGAAAAAGAAGACATTCACAAAGTTCGTGACTTACGTGAACATTTAGAACGTTTGCGTCGTGAATTAGAAGAAGCAGAAGGCAATTACGATTTAAATAAAGCAGCCGAACTTCGTCACGGGAAAATTCCCGCAATTGAAAAAGAGTTAAAAGAAGCGGAAGAAATGGGCGCGCATAATAAACAAGAAAATCGTTTATTACGTGAGGAAGTAAGTGAAGAAGAAATTGCAGATATTGTTTCACGCTGGACTGGTATTCCTGTTGCGAAACTCGTGGAAGGTGAACGCGAGAAATTATTACGCTTAGAGCAAATCTTATCAGAGCGTGTCATCGGACAAGAGGAAGCAGTAAGCTTAGTGTCAGACGCAGTTCTTCGTGCTCGCGCTGGTATTAAAGATCCGAACCGCCCGATTGGTTCTTTCATCTTCTTAGGGCCAACAGGTGTTGGTAAAACAGAACTTGCAAAAACGTTAGCCCAGTCTTTATTCGATAGTGAAGAGCAAATGATTCGCATTGACATGTCTGAGTATATGGAAAAACACGCCGTGTCTCGCTTAATTGGTGCACCTCCTGGATATGTAGGATATGAAGAAGGCGGTCAATTAACAGAAGCGGTAAGACGTAAACCATATTCCGTTGTTTTATTAGATGAAATTGAAAAAGCACATCCAGAAGTATTCAACATTTTATTACAAATGTTAGATGATGGACGCATTACAGATTCGCAAGGTCGTACAGTGGACTTTAAAAATACAGTTATTATTATGACTTCAAATATTGGATCTGCTCATTTACTAGATGGATTAGAAGAAGATGGTTCGATTAAAGAGGAATCAAGAGACCTTGTAATGGGGCAATTAAGAGGACATTTCCGCCCTGAATTTTTAAACCGTGTGGATGAAATTATTTTATTCAAACCTCTTACAACGAATGAAATTAAAGGCATTGTTGATAAAATTGTAAAAGAACTACAAGGTCGTCTAGCTGACCGTCACATTACAGTAGAATTAACAGATGCAGCAAAAGAATTTGTTGTGGAAGCCGGTTTCGACCCAATGTACGGAGCTCGTCCATTAAAACGATACGTACAGCGTCAAGTGGAAACGAAATTAGCACGAGAATTAATTGCAGGAACAATTACTGATAATAGTCACGTAGTTGTTGATGTAGAAAATAACGAATTAGTCGTTCATGTGAAATAAAAATAAAAAAGAGTTCGGATAAAATCCGGACTCTTTTTTTAGTGTTGTTCTACTGGCTCGTTTGGAATTGCAGCTGAAATTGCTAGTACTAACACAGCAAGAACAACTGAGAAAATAGACGCTTGGTTAAAGTCGTATGTACCGCCAGTCATAGAGCCGATTACATAGCTCATCATATGTACAAGTAAGAACGACCAAATTAATGCCCAAATGAAACGCATATTTTACACCTCTATTCGTTCAATCTGTCCTTATTGTAACACAATTGAAAAAAGAATATAGAAAAATATTTGTAGATTTTTCAACGCAAATTTGCATTCCGTTCATACATTATAAAAGAGTACTTTTATATGTTTAGAAAATAAGGCGGGGGAAAAATGAGTATTACGGAACGTTTTTTTTACTTAGAAAAAGAACCATGTGTCATTTATTTACCGGAGAAGCCAAATGGATTTTCTGTTATGCTCCTCGGTGATTATAACTACTTTATTGAGAATGGTACAAGTTTATGGACACAACATGCGGGTAAATCTTATTTTTTACATGGTCTTATTGAACAAGGCTACACGGTCTTTTCCTCTAATTTATACGGAAGACATTGGGGAAACGATCAATCTGTTCGTCTGGCAAAACGTTTATATGATGTTGTTTTGAGAAAAGAGACGTTAAATGCGAAAATGCACATTATGGCAGATGGTATGGGAGCGCTTGTAGCACTTGAAATGATGAACAAATATCCTGAATGTATTCGTTCTGTTGTTATGCTAAATCCGTGTTTAGATTTACCGGAATATGTAAGTTTTGAGAAAGAGCATAAATTTTTTTACAAGAGACTCGTGAAGGAATTAAGTTTGGCGTATGATGCCAAAGAAGAAGAATTAGAATCAAAAATAAATAAGAAATCATTTACGCTTCTTCCATCTTGTGTACCTGTTAAAATTATCGTATCAACACAAGAAAAAAGAGGAAGAAAACAGCAGTTGCGTAGATATGAGAAAATGAGGCAACTAAATCAATGTGATACTTCTGTCTTGTTCCATCTGCAAGATGTGAAATATAAAATGGTTAGGCAAACGACTGATTTCTTTAAAAAATATGAAGAAGAATTATGAAGCTCCCATATACATAAATGAGGAGCTATTTGTTTCAGAGGGAAAGGGTTGGTGGTATGGAACGCGTGCTGATAATAGGTGCACTTACGTTTGTAGGTTATCACCTTGTAAATAAAATGATTGCAGAAGAAGTGGAAGTCTATGGTCTTGATTTTGATGAATTCGATAGTATGACGAAAATTAATGAAGAGAAGTTATTATTAATTGGGCGAAATGCGTTATTTACGTATTATTCGATAAGAGATGAAGATGGATGGAGATCGGTTGAGGAAGAGAGATTCGATACTGTTTATTTTTGCTTATATGAGCCAAATCAGCAAAGTGGATTTCGGAATGAAAGAGTCATATTACAATATTTAAAGCGAATTATAAGAATGTGTGAAGAACAAAAAGTGAAGTTAAATTTAATTTCTTCTATTGAAGTAGGCAGTACAGATGAATCCGAAAATAAGCGCCTATTTTTGAAAGTAGAAGAAGGATTGAAAAAAGGGAATTTACAATATAGTGTATTTCGAGTTCCAACATTATATGGACCGTGGCAACCGTCCTTTATGATGTTTCATCAGCTTATTTTATCAGAATTAGGTGAAAAAGAGTGCCGTTGTACGATTGAGGAAAAGGGGAATGATTTACTTTACGTTGAAGATGTATGTGAATACTTATGGGAAAATGGAACGAACGGGGCGCAGCTTGGTATATACAATTTACTTAGTGGTAAACAGTCATTATGGGAAAAAGGTATGAATCTTTTACGCGCGGATGATAAAGTAAATAAAAATAATAACGAAGTAAGAGATGAGGCTATCGAGGTAATTTCAATAAAAAGAAATACTCCGTTAGAATACGGTTTAAATAAACAACTGGCACACATGAAAAAATATAAAGAGTTATACGAAGGGTAGTACGCGTGTTACACTATTGTATGTGAAAGTTTTAATGGAGAGGAAGAGCATAATATGAACGAAAAAAGCATGCAGTTTTTACAAATCGCAATGAAGCATTTACCGGAAGCAAAGGCAATTTTAGATGATAATGGAATTGCACTTGATATGGAGAAGGCACAGCCGGTGTTAGAGTTGTTAATGAAAGTTATGAACGAAGCTTATGAGCTTGGGAAAGCAGATAAAGAATAAAAAGAATAAAAAGCATCTTCTTAAGATGGAAGAGAGGCCCGAACCATGGATAGAAGCGGTCAGGGCCTTTTTTATTCTCGCCTGGGAGAAAACCAGAGATATGAAGAGGATAAAGGAAAAGTAGTGAGGAGAACTCTCTAGTTTAGAAGGAAAGCAGATCAAGAATAAAAAGCATCTTTTTAAGATGGAAGAGAGGCTCGAACCGTGAATAGAAGCGGTTTGAGCCTTTTTATATTTGAGAGGTATGTTTCTGTTTCTTTTAATGAAAAATAACGTGAATAATGCGTTAGCTTTCTGTTTTATGCGAAATATATTCTAGACAAAAATACATTTATGTTTTAAAATTAGTACCAAGTCATAATAATTGATATAAAACGGAGGGCTGCGATGTGAACGTGGGCATTTTAGGGATCGGAAGATATGTGCCAGAAAAAGTAGTCACAAATCACGATTTAGAGAAAATAATGGAAACATCCGATGAATGGATTCGTACGAGAACGGGAATTGCAGAAAGACGCATTGCCGATGATACAATAGATACTTCATATATGGCCGTAGAGGCTTCTAAAAAAGCACTTGAAGATGCAGGAATTAGCGGAGAGGATATCGATCTTATTTTAGTAGCAACAGTAACACCAGATCGTGCTTTTCCAGCAGTTGCTTGTGTAATTCAAGAAGCAATAGGAGCGAAACATGCAGCTGCAATGGATTTAAGTGCAGCATGTGCCGGTTTTATGTACGGAATGATTACAGCGCAGCAATTTATTCAAACAGGAACGTATAAAAATGTATTAGTAGTTGGTAGTGATAAACTATCTAAAATTGTAGACTGGAACGATCGAAATACAGCAGTACTATTTGGAGACGGAGCCGGTGCTGTCGTAATGGGAGCTGTTTCAGAAGGTAAAGGCGTTCTATCTTTTGAATTAGGAGCAGACGGAAGTGGCGGCAAGCACCTTTATCAAGACGAGTATGTTATGATGAATGGCAGAGAAGTGTTTAAATTTGCCGTTCGTCAACTTGGTGATTCTTGTCTTCGCGTTTTAGATAAAGCTGGTCTTACGAAAGAAGATGTGGATTTCTTAGTACCGCATCAAGCAAACATTCGTATTATGGAATCTGCAAGAGAGAGGTTAAATTTACCACAAGAAAAAATGAGTATGACAATTGAGAAGTTCGGTAATACATCAGCTTCTTCCATTCCGATTGCAATGGTAGAGGAATTGCAAAACGGACGTATTCAAGACGGTGATTTAATTATACTTGTTGGTTTTGGCGGCGGATTAACATGGGGAGCAGTCGCTCTTCGTTGGGGTAAATAAGGACTGAGAGAAAAAAAGGAGTGTATTTTGTATGGAAAAAAAGAGGGTCGTAATTACAGGACTAGGAGCTGTTACACCGGTCGGAACAGATGTTGAAACAGCGTGGGAAAACATTAAAAAGGGTGTATCTGGAATCGGGCGACTTACAAGAATTGATCCAGAACTATTTCCAGCAAAAGTAGCAGCGGAAATTAACGACTTTGAAGTCGAGAAATATATTGATAAAAAAGAAGCGCGCCGTATGGATCGCTTTACACAATATGCAGTAGCAGCAGCGAAAATGGCAGTTGCAGATGCAAAGCTTGAAATTACAGAAGAAAACGGACCTCGAATTGGTGTATGGATTGGATCTGGTATTGGCGGTATGGAAACATACGAAGAACAATTTAAGATTTTTACTGAGAAAGGCCCACGCCGCGTGAGCCCATTCTTCGTGCCGATGATGATTCCAGATATGGCAGCAGGTCAAGTATCAATCGCAACAGGAGCAAAAGGAATTAACACTTGTTCTGTAACGGCTTGTGCATCTGGTGCAAACTCAATTGGTGATGCATTTAAAGCAATTCAGCGTGGTGATGCTGATGCAATGATTACAGGCGGAGCAGAAGCGCCGCTAACAAGTATGGCATTCGCAGGATTTAGCTCAGCGAAAGCATTAACATTTAATGAAGACCCAGCAACGGCTTGCCGTCCATTTGATAAAAACCGTAGCGGTTTCGTAATGGGTGAAGGTTCAGGTATTCTAATTCTTGAAGAATTAGAGCACGCATTAGCACGCGGTGCTCACATTTACGCGGAAATTGCTGGTTATGGTGCAACTGGAGATGCATTCCATATTACAATGCCTGCTCCTGGTGGGGAAGGCGGAGTGCGTGCAATGCGTCAAGCTTTAGCTGATGCAGGCCTACAGCCAGAAGATATTGATTACATTAATGCGCACGGTACAAGTACGGATGCGAATGAAAAATATGAAACGATGGCAATTAAAGAAACTTTCGGCGAGCACGCGTATAAAGTAGCAATTAGCTCAACGAAATCAATGACAGGTCACTTATTAGGAGCAGCTGGTGCTGTTGAAGCGATTTTCTCTATTAAATCAATTACAGACGGAGTAATTCCTCCAACAATTAACTATGAGACACCAGATCCAGAATGTGACTTAGATTACGTACCAAATCAAGCGAGACACCAAGAAGTAAATGCAGTATTAAGTAACTCATTAGGATTCGGTGGTCATAACGCAGTGTTAGTATTTAAATCGTATAAATAATCGATGAAATAAGGAGTTTTTTCGCAATAGATTGCGAAAAAACTCCTTATTTATTTTTACGCCTTTTTCTCCTGTAGCATATACATAAGAAAAAGGAGGGATAAAGATGGGGATTGTTGAAACAGCTGAATGGCTACATTTATATTATGGACGGCCAGAAAAACTTTGTGAGAAATTTACGAAGTATATTCCGTTGCCAAAAGAAAGGTTGTATCGCTTTTTAATTTCAAAAGGGATGTATCGCCCGATCATGCGCGGAGAAAAGGAAATTAAAGAATTAGAGGAAAAGGAAATTTGGAAAGAATTGAGCCTGGAGTATGATAAACTGAAAAATTGGTTAAAAGGTCCAGATGTCCCTGTCTTTATTTTATTATCAGATTCCTATAATCGAACTGTACAAGAAGAGTATAACGGTAGGGCTGGATTATCTATGCGTCATGTTATTTTCTTATTCGTATGTGGGCGGAATTCGGTAGAAGAATTAAAAGTGTTATTGGCGCATGAATATCATCACATATGCAGGTTACATCAAATTGAGACGAAAGAAACAGAATATACATTACTTGATACGATGATTATGGAAGGGCTAGCGGAACAAGCAGTAACAGAAAGGTATACAGAAAAAAACAATGCACCGTGGACGGCGTATCTTTCAAAAGAAGAGGCTGTTTATTATTGGAAAAATGTTGTACATGAAAGAATAAGTATAAAACGAGGAACAAGGGAACATGACATCTTATTAAATGGCTTTCACTCTTATCCGAAGATGCTTGGCTATGCGCTTGGATTTCATATTGTCAAAGATTGTGTAACTTTGGAAGGAGAAGATACACTTTCTTTATTATCTATAGATGCAAAAGAAATATTGAATAAAGCAAGTACATTTCATATATAAAAAAACAGGAGTTCTATTTCCTGTTTTTTTAGTATTAATAGAAGAAAAAATAATAATTAGAATATATTTCCTCAAGTGGAATAAAGTTAAGCAAAAATGAACATAATGATTGGTACAAACAGTAGTGAAGTGAGGGGTAGTGAATGTTATATCTACATGATGTATGGGTAAATTGGTTTGAAGGTGAAGAGAATGGGTATAACGTTTGTCATTTTTACGAATGGCGGAAAGATGATACGATTGAGCTATTAGATCAAGTGCCATTATTAAAAGTAGATGCCACATTATATCATTACATCGAGAACGAATTGTTAGAGCTTCCGCAAAAAATGCTGGAAGACGTACATCATAAGGCTTATATTCGTAAAAATCATGAACGTTTGCAGCAAGAGTATTGCTTTGTTGTTACAGATGGAAAAGGAATTATTGCGATTGACACAATTGGTTACAATGTACCAATTCGCAAAAGTAGACTTATACCACGCCAAGAGCAGATGGTATATGAGATGGTAGAAAATGTACAAGCAGAAAAGTATGAGTTCCAAGTAGAAGAAACAGAAAAAGAACATCATATTTTATCACCATCGCCTTTCATTATGAATGGCTTGACTCGTAAAGAAAGACAGCTAAAACAATTATTATTTATGGCGTTAGATCAATTACATACAACGAAAAACACAGCAGAAATTCGCTATTGGTTCACAGAGTGGGATCCATCAGCATATGGAATGGTTCAACATATGGAATTTGAAGATATTTGGGCTAAGCTGTATGATGAAGCGAAAACAGGCTGGTCTGATAAGCACGAACAATTATGCGAGCGTCTCGTAAAAGGACAGCCATTTTTTGAAAAGTTATGGGAAATGGAAAATGAGCAAAAGGTAAATTAAAAAACCGCCAATTGGCGGTTTTTTAATTTTGTAGAAATCTAGTTCCAGCGGCAAGAATGTTCGGTGGCTTCGCGCCTTCCTGCGAGGCAAAAAGCGTCTCTACGTCAGGAGCTCCATCCCCCTCACATTCTGAACGAGCTGCCTCCGCTTTTTGTAGAAATCCAGCTCCGGCAGCGAACTCTTCGTGTCTAAGAACCTTCCGCATAAGAAGACAAAAAGCGTCTTCTATGCGAAAGAACCTTAGCCAGTCAGAGCTGAACGAGCTGCCTCCGCTTTATATGTAATCTAGCTCCGGCTCCTAACCCTTCGCGTCTAAGAACCTTCCCCACAAGAAGGTAAAAAGCACCTTCTGTGGGAAAGAACCTTAACCGTCAGGGCTAAGCAGTCGCCTCCGCTTTATATGTTACCTACGTTTTCTGCTTAGTCCCATTGCGTTTTCTACTTTGCGTAGTTGTTTGAATGCGACGCGGTTTGCTTTTTCTGCACCTTTGTCTAGGATTTCGTCTAGTTCTGGTGAGTTGATTAGTTCGTTATATTTGTCTTGAATTGGACGAATAGCTTCTACGACTACTTGCGCTAGGTCGCCTTTGAAGTCGCCGTATCCTTTTCCTTCGTACATTGCTTCGATTTCTTCAACTGTTTTTCCAGAGAATGAAGAGTAGATTGTTAATAAATTAGAGATACCAGGTTTGTTTTCCTTATCAAATTTCACAATACCTTCAGAGTCAGTTACAGCACTCTTAATTTTCTTTTCAATTGTTTTTGGCTCATCAAGCATACTAATCATTGATTTTGGATTCGGATCAGATTTACTCATTTTTTTCGTAGGCTCTGTTAATGACATAACGCGAGCTCCTACTTTTGGAATGCGAATTTCAGGCATTGTGAAGATTTCGCGGTAACGTTTGTTGAAACGCTCTGCTAAGTCACGTGTTAATTCGATATGTTGCTTTTGGTCATCACCAACCGGCACGATTTCAGTGTTGTAAAGTAAAATATCAGCAGCCATTAATGGTGGATACGTAAGTAATCCAGCTGGAACTGAATCTCTACCAGAAGCTTTATCTTTATATTGCGTCATACGTTCTAATTCTCCAACGTAAGCAACAGATTGCATGATCCATCCTAGTTGAGCGTGTGCTGGTACTTCTGATTGTACAAATAAAGTAGCTTTTTCAGGATCGATGCCGCATGCTACATAAAGTGCAGCAAGACTGCGGATGTTTTTACGAAGCCCGACGGGATCTTGAGGTACTGTAATCGCATGTTGGTTTACAATACAGAAATAACAGTCGTGTTCATTTTGAAGCTCTGTAAACTGCTTCATTGCTCCTAAATAGTTTCCAAGTGTAATCGTTCCACTTGGTTGAATACCAGAAAAGATAACTGACATAAGTAATTCCTCCTAAAATAGAATGCGTGATGTGGGGAAGAGAAGGCAAACAAAAAAGCCCATTCATCCCAAAAAACTATAGGGACGAATGGACCGTGGTACCACCCTAATTATTTCACTACTGTGAAATCTCTCTAATCCATAATAACGTTTGGATATAACGCCAAAGCCTACTACTTTCGGTTCGGTTTGGTGCTCAAAAGCCCATTCCATACTGTACAATTACTTGTTCACACCAACCACAAGCTCTCTGAAATTGCCTCAATATGTACTTTTCTTTATCATCGCATACATATAAATTTATTTATTGTTACTTGAGCTCTTTTAATATGAAAGAACTAAAGTTTTATAACAAAATGTTTTGCTGATTATTATATCATATGGGATAGTGTTTGCAAACTACATCAAAATAGTAAAGCTAATGAGGGTCGAGAACAACCCAAGGAAGATACCTGTAATACAAATTGGATATGTCCATTTGAATGAATATGTTTTATAAATACGTTCTTTCTTATCTGTAGGTTCCTCGACTTCTTCAATTAAAGAGTCAATCTTTTTGTTCGTACCAAATACTCTTTGGAATGCGTAAATGGTTACATTGAAAAAACCATTTTGAAATATGTATAAAAAACCGCCGATCAGAAAAAAAAACAGTGCAATATAAAACAAAATGTTGACAAAGTTCAACAAAAATTGAGATGAAATGAGGAATGCACCAATACTAGAAGCAATCATCGCTATAAAAATTAGTATACAAGTATGAAAAAAAACTTTATTCAAAATATTCCCCTCCGTCAAAATATTACTAGAATTATTATACTATAAAAGCTATAATAAGTACTAGGATTAATTTTTTGAAAATTATACGCAATTAAAGGTCTGATTTTAAGATGATGGTAGCAATGTTAATGTATCCCTTTACGAAAAATTAAAAATATAAATATTTTATTAAAAATTTTAACAAAAAAACAAAAAACTATATTCACAATTGTTATATTATATGTATAATGAAAATTGTAGAAACTTGGAGATTATTCTTTCAATTCTACTTTTTAACAAGTGAGGGTACAGGAAGTGCAATTAGGGGAGGCAACACAACATGAAGAAAAAGATACCGTTATTACTTGCATCAACTTTAACTGCAAGTATGTTGCTTAGCGCGTGTAGCTACCAAAAAGATGACGCAAAAGCAAAAGGGAAAGAGAACGCTACGAGTAGTAGTAACGGAAAACAGATTCTTAATTTAACAGAGTTATCTGAAATTCCGTCAATGGATGCATCATTAGCATCTGATTCTTCATCTTCTACAGCATTAAATAATACGATGGAAGGTTTATATCGTATTGGCAAAGATCAAAAGAGAATGCCTGGAGTTGCAGAAGATGTCGAAAAGCTAGATGATGGGAAGAAATACATATTTAAATTAAGAAAAGATGCGAAATGGTCGAATGGGGAACCTGTAACAGCTAAAGATTTTGTGTATTCATGGAAAAGAGCAGTAAATCCAGATACAAAAGCAACGTATTCGTACATTATGTTCGATATTAAAAATGCAGAGAAAATTCATAAAAAAGAATTACCTGCTGACCAATTAGGTGTAAAAGCGATTAATGATTATACATTAGAAGTAGAATTAGACAATCCCGTTCCTTACTTTATCGATTTAACAGTTTATCCAGTATTTTACCCACTAAATGAAAACTTTGTAAAAGCACAAGGTGATAAATTTGGTTTAGAGGCAAATACAACATTATATAACGGTCCATTCGTTATGAGTGATTGGAAACATGAACAAAGTTTCCAATTCAAGAAGAATCCTTCATATTGGGATAATAAAACGGTTAAAATCGAAGAAATCAACTTTAATATTGTAAAAAATACAGCAACTGATGTAAATTTATATGAGACAAACGCGATTGACCGAGCGGCTTTAACGTCTGAATTTGTTGATAAGTTTAGAAAAAGCCCAGAGTTCCAAACAAGAAAAGAAGAAGGGGTTGCTTACTTAAGATTTAATCAAAGTAATCAGTACTTAAGTAATAAAAACTTAAGAAAAGCAATTTCAATGTCCTTTGACCGTGATAACATTGCAAAAGTTATTTTAAATAACGGTGCAATTGGAGCTTACGGATTTGTTGGAAAAGATTTCGCTGAAGGTCCGAATAAAAAAGATTTCCGAGCTGAAAATGGAAAGCTAGTTGAAACAAATCCAAAAGAAGCGAAAAAGCTTTGGGAAACAGCGAAGAAAGAGCTTGGAACTGATAAAATCGAACTAGAATTCTTAAACTTTGATAATGAAGATGCTAAAAAGGTTGGGGAATTCTTAAAAGGTGAGATGGAAAAGAACTTACCAGGTTTATCAATTAAAATTAAACAGCAACCATTCGCACAAAAAAATAAATTAGAAGATTCTCAGCAATATGATATTGCGTTTGGTATTTGGGGACCAGATTTCCCAGATCCAATCTCATATTTAGATATGTTTGTTACGAATGGTTCTCAAAATAAAACAGGGTATTCTAATCAGAAATATGATGAGTTAATCCTAAAAGCTAAAACAGATACAAAAGATTTACAAGCTCGCTGGGACAACCTTCTAGAAGTAGAGAAGATGTTAATTAAAGAGGATGCAGTTATCACTCCAATCTTCCAAAAAGGTTCAGCGTATGTAGTAAAAGGTGCCGTAAAAGATATTATCCCAATTAACTATGGTGGTAAATTAACTTACAAATGGGCATCTGTTGAACAAAAATAATCTTTTTTTCCATCGTTTACAAGGGTATATGCCTATGATGGGCATATGCTCTTATTTTAAAAAAATAAAAGTAAGAATATTTTAAACTATCTTATTGCTTTTGAGAAAAACGGGGAGGTGCTTGATATGGGACGTTATGTATTAAAACGTTTCGTGTACATGGCTTTGACATTATTTTTAATTACTACACTGACTTTCTTTTTGATGAAATTACTTCCGGGTTCTCCGCTTAAAAACCAGGAGAAGCTATCACCGGCACAAAAAGAAATCATTCTTGAAAAATACGGATTGAATGATCCGGTACCAGTTCAATACGCACGTTACTTAGGTAACCTAGCAAAAGGTGATTTAGGGGTATCATTCCAATATGATAACCGCCCAGTAACAGACATGATTGTGGATCGTATTGGACCATCAGCCCAATTAGGTTTACAAGCGATTATATTAGGAACATTTATCGGTTTAATTTTAGGTATTGTTGCCGCACTTCGTAATAATACGTGGGTAGATTATAGTGCAACAGTTATTTCGGTACTCGGAATGTCGGTACCATCATTCGTATTCGCCGCATTACTGCAATATTTCGTAGGGGTAAAACTTGGCTGGTTCCCAGTAGCATTCTGGAAAGGACCAGAGTTTACTGTAATGCCTACAATTGCATTATCGATGGGAGTTATTGCAACAATCGCACGTTTCTCTCGTGCAGAATTAATTGAAGTTATGCAAGCCGATTACATTTTAACAGCGAAAGCGAAAGGAATTAGCCAAGGCGTTATCATTGTCAAACATGCACTTCGTAACGCGTTAATTCCAGTTGTAACAATTTTAGGACCAATGGTTGCGGCATTAATTACAGGAACACTTGTTATCGAGCAAATTTATGCTGTACCAGGACTTGGTGAACAATTCGTTAAATCGATTACTTTAAATGACTATACAGTTATTATGGGAACTACGATTTTCTATAGTGCAATCTTCATTTTAGTTATTTTCATTGTCGATATTTTATACGGAATTATTGATCCTCGTATTCGTTTAGCGGGAGGGAAAAAATGATGAAAGATGTACAAAAATTATCTCCAGATTTATTTCAACAAGCCAATCAAAATAATGTTGATAATGAAGTCATTGCCCGTCCAAGCCTAACGTTTTGGCAAGATGTAAGAAGACGTTTATTCCAACATAAAGGTGCGATGCTTGGCCTTGTATTATTAGTTATCATTGCACTATTAGCGATTTTTGGACCGATGGTAAGTAAACACTCGTATAAAGAGCAAGATTTAGGTCGAGCGAAATTACCACCAAAAATTCCAGTTATTGAAAATGTTCATTGGTTACCATTTGACGGTACAGATCAATATGGTGTTGACCAATATGAAAAACGTGATATTAAAGAGTACTTCTGGTTTGGTACAGATGATCTTGGCCGTGACTTATGGACAAGAACATGGGAAGGTACACGCGTATCATTATATATCGCTCTTTTAGCAGCAGCAATTGACTTAGTAATTGGGGTTGCATACGGAGGTATTTCAGCATTCTACGGCGGTAGAGTAGATAACATTATGCAACGTATTATGGAGATTATTAACGGTATTCCATACTTAATCATCGTTATTTTAATGGTAATCATTATGGGATCTGGTATTTGGTCAATTACACTCGCGATGGCGATTACAGGTTGGATAGGGATGTCGCGTATTGTTCGTGGACAAATCTTAAAGTTAAAAAACCAAGAATATGTATTAGCATCTCGTACATTAGGTGCAACAAATACACAATTAATTGTGAAACATTTAATTCCAAACGTAATGGGACCTATTATCGTAATGACAATGTTTACAATTCCATCAGCGGTGTTTGGTGAAGCGTTCTTAAGTTTCATCGGTTTAGGAATTCAGCCGCCATTTGCGTCACTAGGTTCTCTTGTAAATGATGGTTATAAATCTATTCAAACGTATCCGCATATGATGTTCATCCCTGCGGTTGTCATCAGTATATTAATTTTAGCGTTTAACTTAATGGCAGACGGATTACGCGACGCGTTAGATCCAAAAATGCGTAAGTAAAAGAGGGGAGAGGCAAAGATGAAAACATTGTTAGAGGTAAAAGATTTACAAGTCTCCTTTGATACACATGCAGGTGAAGTACAAGCTGTACGCGGCGTTACTTTTGATTTGAAAAAAGGAGAAACATTGGCGATTGTAGGAGAATCTGGTTCAGGGAAATCAGTTACTTCTAAAGCGTTAATGGGATTAATTCCGAATCCTCCTGGACGCATTAAAAATGGTGAAATCGTATTTGAAGGTCGTGACTTAACGAAATTAACAGAAAAAGAAATGCAGCAAGTACGCGGTAAAGATATCGCGATGATTTTCCAAGATCCAATGACATCATTAAACCCAACGATGACAATTGGAAATCAAATTATGGAAGGTCTAATTAAACACCAAGGGATGAGTAAAGCAGATGCACGTAAAGTTGCTTTAGAATTAATTGACCTTGTAGGTATTCCAAATCCAGAAGCTCGTTTAAAACAATATCCTCACCAATTCTCAGGTGGTATGAGACAGCGTGTAGTTATTGCGATGGCGTTAGCTTGTAACCCGAAATTATTAATTGCCGATGAGCCGACAACAGCGCTAGACGTTACGATTCAGGCGCAAATTTTAGAACTTATGAAAGACATTCAGCAAAAAACAGAAGCAGCAATCATTTTCATTACGCATGACTTAGGTGTAGTAGCAAACGTTGCGGACCGAGTGGCAGTTATGTACGCTGGTAAAGTTGTTGAAATTGGAACTGTAGATGAAATTTTCTACAATCCGAAACATCCATATACTTGGGGTTTAATCGCATCTATGCCAAGTTTAGATGGTTCAGAAGAAGAGTTATATGCAATCCCTGGAACGCCTCCAGATTTATTGAAGCCGCCAAAGGGAGATGCTTTTGCACCACGTAACCCGCAGGCACTGAAAATTGATTTTGAAATGGACCCACCTTTATTTAAAGTAAGTGATACGCACTATGCGGCAACTTGGTTACTTCACGAGCAAGCTCCAGAAGTAAAACCGCCAGCAGTCGTTGAAAAACGCATTCTTCAAATGAAAGCAGGTGAACAACATGACTAAACAACGTGAGAAATTAATTGAAGTAAAAAATGTAAAGCAGCACTTCGACGTGAGTGGTGGTGTTGTCAAAGCGGTTAATGATATTTCATTTGATATTTACCGCGGAGAAACATTTGGTCTTGTAGGAGAATCAGGTTGTGGTAAATCGACAACTGGAAGAACGATTATTCGTTTATATGATGCAACTGCTGGTGAAGTATTGTTCGATGGTGAAAACGTACATGGTAAGAAATCACGCGCAGAACTGAAGAAATTCAACCGTAAAATGCAAATGATTTTCCAAGATCCATACGCATCATTAAATCCTCGTATGACAGTAGGGGATATTATCGCAGAAGGTATTGATATTCACGGATTAGCGAAAAGTAAAAAAGAGCGCATGGACCGTGTTCATGAACTATTAAACACAGTTGGTTTAAATAAAGAGCACGCAAACCGTTTCCCACACGAATTCTCAGGTGGACAACGTCAGCGTATCGGTATCGCTCGAGCGCTTGCTGTAGACCCAGAATTTATCATTGCCGATGAGCCGATCTCAGCACTTGACGTATCGATTCAGGCGCAAGTTGTAAACTTACTGAAAAAGTTACAAAAAGAAAAAGGTTTAACATACTTATTCATCGCCCATGATTTATCAATGGTAAAATACATTAGTGATCGTATTGGTGTAATGTACCGTGGCCAAATCGTTGAGTTAACAACAAGTGATGAATTATATGCGAATCCAATTCATCCATATACGAAATCACTATTATCAGCGATTCCACTTCCAGATCCAGATTATGAGCGCAATCGTAAACGTATCGTATATGATCCATCACAGCATAATTATGGTAGTGAAGCACCAACAATGCGTGAAATTCGCCCAGGACATTTCGTACTATGTTCGGAAGCGGAGTACAAGAAATATAAAGAGATTTATCAATAAGAAAAAGAGCCATTCTTCTGTTATGGAAGGATGGCTCTTTTTCTACTATATAAAAGAATTGTATACATTTGTCGGTCAGTCGATATATTTAAAGAATCGCCGATATAAATCTCATGTATCATTAGTGATATCCATATGCAAAATTACTGAACTTGAACAGAAACATTCTCCTCTTGTTCTTCAGGTTTAACAAGTGCATAACGCTCCCATGCTCTACTTTTCCAGCGGAAGAACATAATAATGGCACGTGTCCATTCGTCGATGGCGATTGCTAGCCAAATACCAACGAGCCCCATATCTAAATGAAAGGCGAAAAAGTAACCTAGTGGTAAACTCATTAACACCATAGAGAATGCACCGATTAAAACAGGATATTTTGCATCACCAGCTGCACGAAGCGAATTAATGATGACGATGTTCATCGTACGTCCCGTTTCAAGTAGTACACTTAGTAAAAGAACACTTGCGCCTAACCCGATAATGTACGGATTATCTGTAAACAGTCCCATTAATTGTGTACGGAATGTAATAACGAGAGCGACCATACATAAAGTTACACCAATCGCCCATTTTACACTTTTCCACAAGCGTTCGTATGCTTCATCTTTTTCGCCACCACCAACGAGGCGGCCAATAATAATGGCTGTTCCCATACCAATTGCAATAGCGAATAAATAAGTGAACATAGAAATGTTCGTAGCGTATTGTCTAGCCGCTAACGATTCCGTTCCTAAATATGTTGCATAGTATAAGAAGACAATTTGACAAGCTTGATACATAACTTGCTCAAAAGCAGATGGAATCCCGATTTTTAAAATTTTCCCGATATATTCTTTTGATAAGGTAAAATAATATTGTAATTTTACACGATATTCCATAACGCGGTATAGTAACCAGAAGAAAACAATAAGTGCTATAAGTCGGCTGACAGCAGAAGAAATGGCAGCCCCTTGTACACCGAGCTCAGGGAAACCAAATTTCCCGAAAATGAGTACGTAGTTTCCAGCGATATGAATCATATTCATTCCGAGTGAAATAAACATCGCTTGCTTTGTAAAACCGTGTACACGGATAATTGCGGCTAATGAGTTAATAATAGCTTGTAGGAAGATGGCTCCTCCGACGATAGATAAGTAGTTTTGCGCATACGTTAGTACATCGCCTTGTAAGTTCATTGCGAGCATCATATGTTTCGAAAATAAAAGAAAACCAGCGCTTATAACGAGCCCAACTATTAAATTTAATGTGACGGCTAATGCTGATATTTTAGATGCTTCCATAAAGCGTTTGGAACCGAGGTATTGAGATACGACGATAGCTGCGCCGTTCCCGATGACTTCTAGTACCAAAATAGCGATATGGAGGTATTGATTCGCTGCACCAACCCCAGATACAGCATCGTCTGATAATGCACTTAACATGAAAGTATCAGCGATCCCCATTAACATAAAAAGAAAAACTTCTAGAAAAATAGGCCATGTTAATAAGAATAAACTTAATTTCTCAGTAGGCCCGTTTTTTGCCTGAATTGCTGCCATGTCCGTCCCCTCTTTACCGATATCTATTTTTAGCAAAATGTATCGTAACATACTTTCTTAACCTTTGCACTCATTTTAGCCTACATATTTTTATTATGAAGAGAGTGCTATTTTATGATAAAAACAAAAGGATAATTATACATAAAGTATTATGAGATATAAAATTCATTTTTCTCTGATAATTTAGAAAAGTATAAAAAATGTTGTTTTTAACACTTTAGTAAGAATAATCAGCAATATGAAACGTTTACAAAGATTTATTTTTTAACAGGAAATTTTAATGAAATAGAAATATAAATATACAAAAAATATATTTGTGTGTATAATGTGAATTATTAGAACATATATATATTTCTTTCTGTTTGAAAATGAAAGGGCTAACATTTTTATGGAGGGTGGAAGTATGAAAAAAAAGATGCCAGTTTTTGTAGTATCAACAGTAGCAATGAGCATGATGTTAGGGGCATGTAGCTACCAAAAAGATGAACCGCAAGCGAACGCAAAAGGGGATAGCGGGAAAAGCGGTGCGAAGCAAGTTATTAACTTAATTGAAACGCAAGAAATTCCAACGATGGATCCAGCGTTATCAGCTGATGCAGTTTCTTCAAGAGTAATGGGTAATACGATGGAAGGCTTATACAGTTTAGGAAAAGATGATAAGCTAGTTCCTGGTGTAGCGAAGGAATTCCAAAAATCAGAAGATGGTAAAAAATATACATTTAAATTACGTGAAGACGCAAAATGGTCAAATGGTGATCCTGTGACGGCAAAAGATTTCGTATACGCATGGCAAAGAGCGATTAACCCAGATACAGCTGCGAAATCAGCGTACATTATGTATGATATAAAAAATGCAGAGAAAATTAATAAAAAAGAGATGAGTCCGGATCAATTAGGGGTAAAGGCGATTGATGATTATACATTAGAAGTGGAATTAGATAATTCAATTCCATACCTTGTAGATTTAATGGTATATCCAATCTTCTATCCTGTGAATGAAAAGTTTGTGAAAGAGCAAGGTACGAAGTTTGGTTTGGAAGCGAATACAACGCTTTATAACGGGCCATTTACATTAAGTGATTGGCAACATGAACGTAGCTTTAAAATGACAAAGAGCGCGTCATATTGGGACAATAAAGAAGTGAAGATTGAAGAAGTAAACTTTAATATTGTAAAAGATACATCTACGCCAATTAACTTATATGAAACAAATGCAATTGATCGAGCGTCGTTATTAGCGGAGTTTATTGATAAATATAAAGGAAAACCAGATTTCCAAACAGTAGAAGATACATCTGTATTCTTCCTTCGTTTAAATCAAAAAGATCCAGCTTTAGCAAATAAAAATATTCGTAAAGCAATTTCACTTGCTTTTGACCGTAAGCCATTCGTGGATACATTATTAAATAACGGTTCTAAGCCAGCAACAGGATTAATTCCTGATAACTTCATTAAAGGACCAGATAAAAAAGATTTCCGTGCTGTAAACGGGGATATTGTAAAACCAAACGTGAAAGAAGCGAAGAAATATTGGGAAGCTGGTAAAAAAGAACTTGGTAAAAATGAAATCGAATTAGAATTATTAAATGAAGATGTAGAGTTATCAAAGAAAACTGGTGAATATTTAAAAGGTGAATTAGAAAAGAATTTACCAGGTTTAACAGTAAAAATTAAACAACAACCATTCGCACAAAAACTAAAATTAGAAGATGCGGGCGATTATGTCATGTCATTCTCTGGATGGAGTGCGGACTTCCCAGATCCAATTACATATCTTGATATGTTTGTAACAGATGGGTCACAAAATAAGATGAAGTACTCTAATCCAAAATACGATGAAATCATTATGAAGGCGAAAAAAGATGGAAGCGATGTAAATGCTCGTTGGAAGAACTTATTAGAAGCAGAAAAAATGTTACTTGATGATGCTGCGATCGTTCCAGTATATCAACGTGGTAGAGCATATTTACAAAGAGATTCAATTAAAAATATGTATAACCATAAATATGGCGGCGATTTAAGCTTTAAATGGGCGTCAGTAGAGAAATAAGAAAAAAAGCAGGCGATCGCCTGCTTTTTTTTAATACGTTCGTTTCTTATAAATGCCTTTTCCGCCAACTTGGTTCCAGCCAGATTGTACACCCAAACTTTTGTTAACAAACTTCATTTTTTCTTTTCCACCAAAGAGCTTTTCGCCGATGCTATTTGTAATGACACCAATCAATGCTGTTATTCCGATGATGAGGGCAGCAACCGTAATAAAATCAATAAAAAAAGCAATCATTTGAAAACTCCCCCTTTGCCTGTCTGTATGTTTATTGTATGAGATAAAAAATGAAAAAGAAAGAAATGTCAGAAAAATATTTAATTTACTTTAGAAATCGTGTAGACAGGAGGGAGGATATTTGTTAAAATAAGAACAAATGTTCCTTTTTATTCTCATTTGTATAGTCTTACATTTCTTAATTGATTTATCAAGAAAAAGTAAGAAAACGTTCTCTTTTTCATAGGGAAGATTATAGATAAATAACTATATATTATATGAAAAATCTATGAGAAGTGAGTAGTAAAAGGATTGAAAGTTATTGTTAAAGTACAGCTGAAGTGAGCGTAATCATGTTACATAGCAGTGAAATGCACGGAAGAGTTTTCTCAACTAGCAGGAAATTTACTGTATATTTCTTGCAAAATCTATTGTATAATGATTATAGAAGTTACTTATTAAAAGTAATTGTTGTTTATTATAAGTTGTTGCTTACATGAAATGCGATTTTTGTACTTTTCAATAAGACAAGTTATCGCGAAAAATTGCTGAAGTTAGAAATTAAAACTGTATTTAGTACAGAATTTGTACTCTTTAAGGAGAGTGAGCTTTGTATGGTAACATTATATAGTTCTCCAAGCTGTACGTCTTGTAGAAAGGCGAAATTATGGCTAGAGGAAAATCATATTCCCTATACAGAACGTAATATTTTCTCAGATCCATTAACGATTGAGGAAATTAAAGAGATTTTACGTATGACAGAAAGCGGAACGGATGAGATTATTTCTACTCGTTCGAAAGTTTTCCAAGAATTGAATGTAAACTTAGAGTCTTTACCACTTCAAGATTTATATAAGATGATTCGTGACTATCCAGGGATTTTACGTCGTCCAATTATGATTGACGAGAAACGCCTTCAAGTTGGTTACAACGAAGACGAAATTCGTCGTTTCTTACCACGTACAGTAAGAACGTTCCAATTACGTGAAGCACAACGTCTTGTAAATTAATTATAATAATATGAAAACCTTCTACCTATTATATAGTAGAAGGTTTTTTTTAATGTTTCACATTGCGTAATCGAACTTGTTGTACGATAAAGCCGATGCATAAAATAGTGAAAATGAACAAATAAGGAATGCTTGTAGTGAAACTTGGATTGTTATGAAAAAAGGTTGCAAGTCTGTCTTCATGTGTAACCATTTTTCCTGCAGTATAGGCAAGAATCGCTGCCCCGCAATAAATGAGGAATGGAAATCGTTCCATAAGTATTAAAATAAGTTTGCTGCCCCAAATAATAATCGGGATAGAAATGAGTAAGCCGATTATGACGAGTAAAAATCTTCCGTGAGCTGCACCTGCAATGGCAATAACATTATCAAACCCCATAACGAGATCCGCGAAAACAATTGTCCGCACAGCTTGAAATAAAGTTGTTTTTCCTTGAATAGAAGAAAGATCGTTGCTATTATCGGTTAATAAATTGACTGCAATTAATGTAAGTAAAACCCCGCCAATCAATTGTAGAAATGGAATGTCGAGTAAATAGACAGCTAGTATAGTAAGGATGATTCTTAGTACAATCGCTAAAAGAGTACCGATCAAAATAGCCTTATTTCGTTTCGATTCAGGTAAATTTCGGCTAGCTAGTGCGATGACGATTGCATTGTCACCACCTAATACAACATCGATACCGACAATCATTAGTACGGATGTTAAAAACTCTAAGTCCATTCGTCTGCCTCCATTTATGATGTTTTAATAAGCGAACTATATGTATGTGATGAAGAAAGTTGTTGTTAAATAATCTCTTCTAATAGAAGTTTCACTTTATTACAGTGTACGGGGGAATGTGGAAATGTATGTCCAAATTTTTTGTAAGTAAGAAATCGCTATAATAATATATTTATGTAGTTTATCGAGGAAAGATAGGCATATAACTATTTTTGTAAAATAAATCGATTTTATTTCCATTCTGGAGAATCTTATCATAAAATGAGAGTACAAGGATCTATTGATTTGTCATATGAGTGGGGAATCCCTTCATAACAATTCTAAGCAGGAAGGGAGAGTTGTATTTTGGATATTGAAAGAATTAATGATCATACGATGAAATTTTTTATTACGTACATTGATATAGAGGATAGAGGATTTAATCGTGAAGAAATTTGGTATGATCGCGAACGAAGTGAAGAGCTCTTTTGGGAGATGATGGACGAAGCTCGTGATCATGACGATTTCTTTATTGATGGACCGTTATGGATTCAAGTGCAAGCAGTCGATAAAGGGATTGAAGTACTTGTCACGAAAGCAGAGCTTTCAAAGGACGGACAAAAGCTGGAACTACCGATAGGGGTAGACAAAATTATAGATATTCCTCTAGATGAAGGCATCGAATCATTATTTCAACAAGAATTAGTCGAAGAGGTAGAAGAACAAACAGGAACAAACTTTAATGAAGATGGTACGTTTGGCTTTTTAATTAAATTTAATGATTTTGAAGATGTCATTTCATTAAGTCATCGTCTTATCTTTGAAGATATAAAAGATGAGCTGTATTCATTTGAGGACCGCTATTATGTATATGTGGAATTCGATGAAGTGCTACATGATGAAGAAGAAATCGATCGTATTTTAAGTATTATTTTAGAATATGGAGAAGAATCAACTTTAACAATTCATCGTGTAAGTGAGTATGGAAAACAAATTGTGAAAGAGCATGCGCTTGAAACGATTCGCAATAATTTTCCTGCTAAAACGTAGGCCGATTTCTGTAGTATGAAATCGGCTTTTTATATGAAGAATAGGAAAGCTTTCTTAGTTAGGAGGTAAGAGATGAAAAATACGTTAAAGCTGATTTTCTTTATACTGCTATTGTTCGCATTATTTGTTTCGTTACGTATGTTTATTGATGTAGCATTTTATTCAGATGTGATTGGGATAAAAGATGTTTCGATTTTAGGTATTATTAGTATTTTATTTACAGTATCTGCGTTTTTAATTGGTTGCGTTATTTTCTTAGAAAATCGACATCCATCTAAAACACTTACATGGTTAATTGTTTTAGGGATTTTTCCGGTATTTGGTTTCTTTGCTTATTTATTATTTGGACAAAATTTTCGAAGAAAAAGAATGTTCCAAAAGAAGGCGTTACTTGATGAACAGGCGTTTTTACAATATAAAGGGCATGAAGATTACGAAGAACGAATTTTACGCAATCATAAGCATCAAGAACTGTTATTTCGTTTAGCGGATCGATTAGGAGCTTTAAATATTTCATTTCAAACTGAAACGAGGACATTAACAAATGGAGATGAAACGTTTCGGGCTATTTTAAATGGGTTAAAACGAGCGAAACATCACATTCATATGGAATATTACATTGTGCGTGATGATAAATTAGGAACAGAAATTAAAGATATTTTAATACAAAAATCGAAAGAAGGCGTTGTTGTTCGCTTTTTATATGATGCGGTTGGAAGTTTTAAGTTATCGAAATCGTATATTGAAGAATTAAACGATGCAGGTGTAGAAATGATTCCATTCTTTCCTGTGCGCTTTCCGATTTTAAACGATAAGATTAATTATCGAAATCATAGGAAAATTGTTGTGATTGATGGGAACGAAGGGTTTGTAGGCGGATTAAATATCGGTGATGAGTATTTAGGGAAAAATAAATATTTTGGCTTTTGGCGAGATACGCATTTGTATTTACGTGGTGAAGCGGTTCAAAGTTTACAACTTATTTTCCTTCAAGACTGGTTTTATATGACTGGAGAGGCTGTGCTAGCCCCTGAATATTTACAAGCAAAAGCAGTTGAGGGTGATCATTGGGGAGGAGTGCAGCTAGTTGCAGGTGGCCCCGATAATAAGTGGGAAACGATTAAGCATTTATATTTCGCAATGATCGCTTCTGCTCGGAAATCAATTTGGATTGCAACGCCGTATTTTATTCCGGATGATGATATTTTATCCGCATTAAAGGTTGCTGCACTTGCTGGTATTGATGTTCGTTTATTAATGCCGAGTAAACCGGATAAGCGTACTGTCTTTTACGCATCGAGATCGTACTTCCCAGAGCTTTTAGATGCAGGAGTAAAGATATATGAATACGAAAAAGGTTTTCTTCATAGTAAAATTGTCATCGTTGATTCTGATTTAGCTTCAATTGGGACAGCTAATATGGATATGAGAAGTTTTCATTTGAATTTTGAAGTAAATGCCTTTTTATATGATACAGATAGCATTCGAAAACTTGTTCAAGACTTTAAAGATGATTTAGAAGAATCAAGTGAAATTCATGGTGATCATTTTCATAAAAGACGTCTTCATAGACGAATTGTTGAATCAACGTACCGATTATTATCACCTTTATTATAAAAAGAGATGTCCGAAATTGGGACATCTCTTTTTTAAAAGGAATTTGTAACAAATTGTAGAATATAAGGAGCTGAAAGGGTGTGATTACGATATTTATCGCTAAAAGAGAAAACGGTGAAAAAATTCATTTACTCTATAATTGTAATGAAGAGCTTTTGCGCCGTATGCGTCAACAAGAACGATTCTTTTGTGTAGCTTGCGGAAAGGAAGTGCAAATGAAATTAGGGAAACAAAAAAGTTGGCATTTTGCTCATAAAAAAGTGGATTCATGTCTTGCCTTTTATGAAGCGGAATCAAAGTATCATATGCATGGTAAAGAATTGTTATATAGATGGTTCAAACGTCAAAACTTTCAGGTGGATATAGAGTACTACCTCCCAGAAATTAAGCAACGACCAGATGTTTTTGTAGAGAGGGCGGGTAGAAAAATTGCAATTGAATACCAATGTGCAAACCTCGCTATAGAGCAGCTGTACAAAAGAACATATTCGTATTGGCAAGCTGGTATACAGGTCATTTGGATCGTTGGTGGAAATCAATTGAAAAAGCAATCTGCATATTGGATGAAATTTTCCTCACTTATGGCTTTCTCCTTACAATCTTATCCTCAGCCACTTCTTATTTTCTTCTGTCCGAAACAAAAATCATTTATGAAATGTGCATTTGTCACTCCCTTTTCTACAAATGTTTTTTTCTCACATACTATATATTTACCAACTGATGCGACTACTTTTGAAATGCTTTTTTCTCCTGTTCCTTTCGGGAAAGAAAGATTGGGTGAAGAGTGGAAGAAGAGAAAGAAAAACTTTCGCCAAAATGCCTTACCGATTTGGAATTATAATTATAAGTCATTATTACGCCTCTTATATCAATTTAAATGTACCCCAGCGAGCTTTCCTTCTGAAATTGGTGTTCCACTCCCTTCTGCATTTGCTTTTCAAACAAACCCATTTATATGGCAAGCTTTTCTATATATGAAGTGTATAGGGGAGCTTGCAGTGGGAGAGTGTATTTCTCTTCAATACGTGTGTAGTTATGTAAAAAGGTATACGAAAAGGCGGATACTTCCGTACTTTTCGCAGCACATATGGAAAATGGCAGTTACTGAATATATGACATTTTTATGCTATATAGGTGTTTTACGTAAAGTGGGAACTTATACGTACCGAAAAATAAGGGATGCCGTGATGTTAAAAACAGAGGAGGAAATTATGAAACATGATGAGATTTGCTTAATACATGCGCTATCTTTATTTGAGGCAAATTTTAACATGAGAGGAGGAAAAGCGGATATAATAAAGAATGATTGTGAAGGAATTACATAAGAAAAAAACGAATTGTACTTAAGTAGAGATATTTAAAGGAGGGCTTAAAGAATGTCTGAACAAAACAAAGCGAAAGCATTACCAGATCGCAACGAGATTGAAGAAGCAAGTACGTGGCGATTAGAAGATATTTTTCAAACGGATGCAGAATGGGAAAAAGAATTCCAAGCTATTAAAGAGCTATTACCGAAGTTAACTGAATTTAAAGGGAAACTTGGTGACTCTGCGGACAATTTACTTGAGGCATTGCAATATGAAGATGAAATATCAATGCGATTAGGTAAGTTATATACATATGCTCATATGCGTTACGATCAAGATACAACAAACTCTGTATATCAAGCATTAAATGATCGTGCAACAAATTTATATTCACAAGTATCTAGTAGCACAGCGTATATTGTGCCTGAAATTTTATCGATTTCAGAAGATACATTGCAAACATTCTTGAAGGAAAATAGAGATTTAAGTGTATATGAACATGCATTAGAAGAAATTACACGTCAACGCCCGCACGTATTATCAGAAGCTGAGGAAGCTTTATTAGCGGAAGCATCTGAAGTAATGAGTTCATCAAGCAATACATTTGGTATGTTGAATAACGCGGATTTAAAATTCCCATCTATTAAAGGGGAAGACGGAGAAGAAATAGAAATTACACATGGCCGTTACATTCAGTTTTTAGAAAGTGATGATCCTCGTGTTCGCAAAGATGCATTTAAAGCTGTATATGAAACGTATGGAAAATTTAAAAACACATTCGCAAGTACGTTAAGCGGAGCAGTAAAACGTAATAATTTCAATGCGCGTGTTCGTAAATATGATTCTGCTCGCCAAGCTGCACTGAGCAATAATAATATTCCGGAAGCAGTATACGATCAACTCGTTGAAACAGTAAATGACAACTTACATTTATTACACCGTTACATCGATATTCGTAAGCGTGCACTAGGACTTGATGAGCTTCATATGTATGATTTATATACACCACTTGTACCAGAAGTGAAAATGAATGTGAAATACGAAGAAGCGCAAGACCTTTTATTAAAATCTTTAAACGTACTTGGTGATGAATATGTTGATATTTTGAAAGAGGCATATGAAAATCGCTGGGTAGATGTGTATGAGAATAAAGGAAAACGAAGCGGGGCATATTCATCTGGTGCATATGGAACAAATCCGTATATTTTAATGAACTGGCATGATAATGTAAATAATTTATTTACACTTGCTCATGAGTTTGGTCATTCGGTGCATAGTTACTATACAAGAAAAACACAACCGCACGTATATGGTGATTATTCCATCTTCGTAGCAGAAGTGGCATCTACTTGTAATGAAGCACTTCTAAATGATTATTTATTAAAAACGACAGAAGATAAGAAAGAGCGTCTATATTTATTAAATCATTATTTAGAAGGGTTCCGTGGTACTGTATTCCGTCAAACGATGTTTGCAGAGTTTGAACATATTATTCATAAGAAAGTACAAGAAGGACATGCTGTTACGCCAGACATGTTAACGGAAATTTACTATGATTTAAATAAGAAATATTTCGGTGACGCTTTAGTAATCGACGAAGAGATTGGTTTAGAATGGTCTCGTATTCCACACTTCTACTACAACTATTACGTATATCAATACGCAACAGGATTTAGTGCAGCGACAGCTCTATCTAAACAGATTTTAGAAGAAGGACAACCAGCAGTAGAACGTTATATTAACGAGTTCTTAAAAGCAGGAAGCTCTGATTATCCAATTGAAGTGCTGAAAAAAGCAGGAGTAGATATGGCATCTCCTGAACCAGTAAAAGAGGCACTACAAGTATTTGAAGAGAAATTAAATGAATTAGAAGCATTATTATTTGAAGAAAAGTAATGAAAAAAGACGAGGGATTGTATCCTCGTCTTTTTGTTGAATAGATTCAATGTCGATATTTGTCGGAGAGAAAGGTGAATTTCTTTGTTTTTCTAACTGAAAGGATAGTTTTACGACTGATTTTTAAAATTAAAATCCTTTGAATCGTTTTTTATAATTGAAATAAGAGAGAGTGATAACGATGATTCCGAATAAAAGAGGTAAGGCAATAATTTTAGGAAAAGCTTGTAGTAGAGAGAGGATGTACAAGAAAAAAGAAACGATGACAGCTAGAAAGAGAAGAGCAATATAAGATTTTTTCATAAATAAACCCCCTAAATGACCTTTTTTATAGCTTATTCAAAAATGAAAACGTTTAGAATGTGACAAAAGTGTGAAATTCGACAAAAGGGGTTGTCATCTGACGTCGAATCTTGTAATATAATAAGCGTGAACGAATTCACATACAAACATATACCCCTTTGTTTGAACGTGAAAATTTCTCCCATCCCCTTTAATATTTTTATAAGCCGTAAAGAAAAAGACCTGGTGTTTACACCAGGTCTTTTTCTTTTGCTATCCATTTCCAATAACGTTCGCATTTTACTTCTATCATTTGTACTTTTCGTTTCAGTTGTAATTTTTTTAGTTCGCGTTCAATTTCTTGTTGCGGACAATCATAAATAAATGCTACTTCTTTTGAAGATATAAATTGTGTTGCTTCTAGTAACACTTCTAAAGGTGGTAATGGTTCTGGCTCAATTTCACATTTTACAAGTTCTTTCAATAATTGTACGTATACATCGTAGGAATAATTTCCAGCGATTTTAATACCTTCTTCATCTGAGTTCGCATGAAAAAAGACGAGGGAAGGTATTTCTGTAATATGCATTTCATTTGTGAATTTCAAGTCACATTGGAAAGCTTTTTTTGCACTAGCAGAATGTAGATCTTTTTTAAATTCTTCTACATCAATATTGCTATCTTTCGCACATGCAAGTAATAGTTCGCAGTCAGGGTTTGATACATTTTCAAGGAAAATGTATTCTTGGAGTTTTCGCAAAAACTTCGAACCTGCTTTTCGGCCTTGCAACTCCGCTGCCTTAATTGCCATCGAAACTAAATATGGTGTTGACGATGCTTCTTGCATATGTACCTTTCCATCACATGAAAAACCTTGTAAACTGGTTGTCTTTTCCCACACAAATCGAATATTAGCAGGTTTATTCCATTTGTGTGAGGAAGCGTTCGTTCCATCCACTTTTCCTGTTACGATATGACGAATAGAGAAGTATTTCCCGTATTCAAGCCATAGTTTAATAATAAAAGGCTCAATTTCCCAGCAATCTTTACAAAGTGGATCAATAAATAAATATGCTTCTACAGACTTATGCTCGCATGCGGAAGGAGATGGCATATTTATATGCTTTGCTTCCTGCTTATCCATTACACTTCACCTGTTTCGTTTGGAGTATTAACCATATGCTGAGCGGTTAATGCTAAACGTTCAAAAACAAACTCTCTTATATGACCATGAACTCCAGTATCATCCATTGCTTGCTCCATACATGATAGCCAAGCCTCTGCTCGTTTTGGAGTAATCTCAAACGGAAGGTGGCGTGCCCTTAACATAGGATGACCATGTTCTTCAGTGTACAAATTAGGACCACCTAAATATTGTGTTAAAAATTGCTTCTGCTTCCTAGCGGTTTCTGTTAAATCTTCCGGGAAGATGGGAGATAAGTCAGGGTGTTTACTGACATAGGAATAAAATGTATCTACTAATATTGCAATGCATTGTTCACCGCCAATTGCTTCAAATGGTGTCATCGGTTGCTTGCTCATCCTTTATAAACTCCTTTTTCCATGAAATGTATATCTATTGTAGCAATGGAATGTTCGAGAGGGCAAATAAACAGCTTTCTCAAAGATTCTTTGCTTATTCTACGGGTGTAAACTTTTTTAGTGAGATGTATCCACTAGTGAAACATATTCACTAGTGGAATTTTCACTTTAGCGTGCTTTGTTTTGTTTGGCAAGGAAAAAGCGTTTTACTTTGTTATTTGTATGGCGAACAGGTATGTTATGTTGCGTTAATAAATGAATAAATGCAGCTTTTCCTGTTTCTTCATCTTGCACTTCAAATTCAATTTCATAATCATCGTGATTGTAATAGAAACTATGATCAAAGACAAGCGTTCCGCCTTTAAATAATGTTTCTGCTCTTTCTGTTGTTAAACTACCCATATATGTTAAAGCAGAAACAGGAATTTGTAATTTGTGTAATTGATCTACTACTGCTCCTTGAATGATTGTGTTTGTTTCCATCATCATTTTTGCTTCGTCTTCTGTTACGACTTGATGCGTTTCTAATAAACCGATTTCTGCAGGTTGTTTCAACGTTAACGTATAAGTTTCTCCTTTATGACGAATACGAAGTGCAGAGCCAGCTTCTTTTAACGAGAAGTCAGGTGTTTCAAAGTAGTGATTCACTTGTTTTGTAAATGCTTCAATAGAAAACGATTTACATAATGTATCGAATTCTTCTTTTGTAACGATATTTTTGAATTCAATTTCAATTTCTTGTGTCATTGTATAATCTCCTTTTGAAAAATAATTCTTTACACATTATCGCTTTTTCATAAATTTGGTTCAATGTTTTATTTGTTTGCGTCCATGTTATGATACAATAATACTGTTAAGTAAGACAGGAAGTTGAGATGGAGGAGTTAGAGCATGCAAAATAAAATCCAAGTTAAGAGCGTAGAAAAGAGAGAGAATGCTCTTATTTTTTGTGCGGAAAATAGTGAAATAGAGGTAAAGGAGTTAAGTGCGCGTAATCACGTACTTGTAGACTCAGACAATTTATCATTTTTATATATCTTAGAAAATGAATCATCTTTCATTTATGTAAGTATTCCGCACACATGCTGGGAAGCAATGCATGAAGCGATGAATAACGATGTGGTTATGTTCGTTCGCGTGAATGACATTGAAATGGAATTAGAAGGATTAAAAGAAGAAGTAGAATATTTAGTTGAAAATATTGAAGGTAATGCAAATTACGGAGAAGAATTAGTAACTGCTGTAGAAAAAGTATTTCTATAAGCAAATGGATTGATTTTGGTGGTGGTTGAAATGAATCGAAATTGGGAAGAATTTTTAGCACCTTACCACCAAGCGGTGGCAGAGCTAAAAGTGAAACTAAAAGGAATGCGTACTCAATTTGCAATGTTAACAGAGCATTCTCCAATTGAGTTTGTAACAGGAAGGGTAAAGTCGGTTGCAAGTATTATTGATAAAGCGGAGAAGAGAAATGTACCGCTAGACCGATTGAGAGAAGATATGCAGGATATTGCTGGGCTTAGAATGATGTGTCAATTTGTTGATGAGATTAAGCCTGTTGTAGAATATCTTCGAAAACGAAATGACTTTGAAATCGTGGAAGAACGTGATTATGTCACGCAAAAGAAAGATAGCGGTTATCGTTCTTATCATGTTGTCATTAGTTATCCTGTTCAAACGATTCAAGGTGAACAAAAAGTATTGGTAGAAATCCAAATACGCACGCTAGCAATGAACTTTTGGGCAACAATTGAGCATTCTTTAAATTATAAATATAGTGGACGTTTTCCTGAAGATATTAAAATACGATTGCAACGTGCAGCTGAAGCGGCGTTTTTATTAGATGAAGAAATGTCTTCTATTCGTCTTGAAATTCAAGAAGCGCAAAAGGCTTTTTCAAGAAAGCAAGAAACGAAAGATTCCGAATCATAAACTAAAGGGTGTTGGGCGATGAAATTTACAATTATGTCAAAGGGAGATCAATCATCAGATACACTGGCAAGCACGATGAAAGAGTACTTGCTAGATTTTGGATTTATAATGGATGAAAAGGAACCCGATATTGTAATTTCTGTTGGGGGAGATGGAACGCTTTTATATGCGTTTCATCGTTATTATAATCGATTGGATGAAACAGCATTTGTTGGTGTACATACAGGACATCTAGGTTTCTATGCAGATTGGTTACCGACAGAAGTAGAGAAATTAGTAATTGCGATTGCGAAAACACCATTCCAAGTGGTGGAATATCCGCTTTTAGAAGTTATTATTCGCTATGTGAATGGAAGTAAAGAGTCACAGTATTTAGCGATGAATGAGGCGACTGTAAAAAGTGCAGAAGGTACATTAGTAACAGAAGTAGAAATACGCGGAGAATATTTTGAAACATTCCGCGGAGATGGCCTTTGTATCTCTACTCCTTCAGGAAGTACCGCGTATAATAAAGCGCTTGGCGGAGCAATTATTCACCCATCTATTGAAGCGATTCAAATTGCAGAAATGGCGTCCATTAACAATCGTGTATTTCGTACTGTAGGATCGCCACTCGTATTGCCGAAGCATCATACATGTGTGTTAAAGCCAGCTGCAGGAATGAACTTACAAATTACAGTGGATCATTTGACGATGGTTCATCAAGATGTGAAATCAATCCAGTATCGCGTCGCAAACGAGAAAGTACGATTTGTTCGTTTCCGCCCATTCCCGTTCTGGAAACGAGTTCGTGACTCGTTTGTTGCAGATAAATAGAAAGGGTTATATATTTGAACAGATTTACATTGAAATGGGATATAGGGCCGGCTGAAGAGGGAACTTTAGTTAGGGAATTTTTGAAAACGAAAGGTATTTCTAAAGCCGCTTTAACGGATATAAAGTTTCATGGCGGAGCAATTGAAGTAAATGGTCAACATGCGAGTGTTCGTCATCAGTTGCGTGCTGGTGAAGAATTACGTGTCTTTTTTCCAGTGGAGGAAAGAAGTGAAGGGATGATGGCAGAAGATATTCCTTTATGCATTATATATGAAGATGACGCGGTTCTTATCATTAATAAAGAGGCGAATATGTCAACGATTCCGTCTAGAGAACATCCGGCAGGAAGTGTTGCCAATGCGCTGTTATCTCATTATGATAAGCAGCATCTTGCAAGTACAGTGCACATCGTAACACGTTTAGATCGTGATACTTCGGGGCTTATGCTCATTGCAAAAAATCGTTTCGTGCATCATCTTTTATCGAAGCAGCATCAACAAAAAGCTGTGAAACGAACGTATGAAGCAATTGTTCACGGAAAGATTGTAGAACGAGAAGGAATGATTGATGCACCAATTGGTCGAAAATCTGATAGCATTATTGAGCGAACGGTTTGTGAGGATGGACAAAGGGCAGTTACTCATTTTAAAGTAATTGATAGTACATATCATAAGACACATGTAGCGCTTGAGCTTGAGACAGGAAGAACGCATCAAATTCGTGTGCATATGGCTCATGTAGGACATCCATTACTTGGTGATAGCTTATATGGAGGGAGAAGGGATGAAATGAAACGGCAAGCACTTCATAGTAAATCTTTGACGTTTTATCATCCTATTTTAGAGAAAGAGATGTCTTTCACTATAAAGCTTCCAAGCGATATGCAAGAAGTGTTGCGGCATACTTAAAAAGGGAACAAAATTCTTATATTATAAAGAATTTTGTTCCCTTTTTTCTTAGCGGAATAATATTAAAATTTGGTTTTCACCCGTACGCTTTATAACGAAAAATCCACTTTCGGCTTTTGTAGCAATGCCATTGTCATTTGGAAGACAAAATCCATGTGCTTCGCAAGTGCCGTCATCACGTACTAACATTTGTCCAATTAATCCGACAGGAAGCCACTCGGCGCGATCTTTTCTTGCTACATATTTGCGAGTTGGATCCCATTCTGTATTTAAAAGAGGTTGTATTTCTTCGGTTTCCGTCCATACATATTGGCGTTTTCCAAAGTTATCTGTTTTATAACGTTTTTCCCAACTTAAAGCCCCGCTATTTCCTATAAGGGCAGGGGTTGCACTAGATATTCCTAAAATGAACGAGTCGTGTGAAGTAGCTATCCGAATTTTTTCTTCGCTACTAAATGTAACGAAATAACCGACATCAATAGGTTTATGATCTTCGGTTTCAAACATTTGTGCAAAATCCGTTCCACTTGCATTGTAAGACGCACCCTCAATGTACATTTCTCCATTATGGGCAAGCCATTTAGCCCCGATATTATGGTCGGTGTCGCTTACACCATTTGCAATAAACCAAGAATAAGCTTCTTCTGCAGTGCCGAAGCGCCCCATAATATGGCTACCTGCAAAATGAGCTGTTGATGTATGATGACCTTCCGCATGAGAAGAGGATCCGTTAGCGATAGTTGCGGTTCCTTCTGCGTGTGCTGCTTCGCCTAAAGCAATCGTCTGTTTACCCTCTGCATGAGAATAAGCTCCGCCTGCTGTCGTTTCACTTCCCTCACTATGGGAACTATGTCCGGTTGCTTTTGAGTTTGATCCTTCTGCATGAGAGAAAGAACCTTTTGCGTGTGTTAATAAGCCTTCCGCATGTGCTGCCATGCCCTCCGCATGAGAGTGAAGCCCTTCCGCATATGCATATCGGCCGCCCCTTTTAACTTTTGTATTTTCAGGTGTAGGTGTCTCAATTATGAGTGGTTTTTCAGTTTGTATATCATTCGATGAAGCCAATGCCTCTTTTATTTTTTTTACTTTGTTTATAATAGCAGCTGGAATTTCTGGTTCCACTTTTTTATTTATTGCTACAGAAATATTTTCTTCCGTCTTTTCTTCTGTTTGATTAGAATGTATTACCTGTTCATCTTGATTTGAGAGCTGTTTATTTTTTTGTTGCATCTTTATTTTTCTGCGATCGATTATGCGGCTCATCACAGCATTTTCTAAAGAGACATATGTTGGTTTTACTTTGCTTTTTTTTGATGACTCTTGTTCTTCCAGTTCTTCTATCGCTGCAGCCCGAATACTACACCAGTTGTTAATTCCGTACATGGGCAGATATAAAGGGGGAAATTTTCTTTTTTGTTTAGAAGATTTTTTCTTCATTCTGTCACCTCCTGCGACATTATATGTAGTGTAATTAAAAAAAGATGCACTTTATTGCATCTTTTTTTAATTACTTTACCTAGTTTTATATGAGATCTGCCTAAATAATACGGTAATCTTTCGCTAAGTAAGGTAGTTATGAAATTGGACGGAATTTCTCAGCGACAAAAGGTAAAGAAGAAGGAACAGAGATAGTCTCCATTTCAGGATAACGTAATCCGGTTAATTTGCCACCAAATACAGCACCAGTATCAATATTGACTGTCTGATTGACGAATCGAGGTTCTGCTACTGGTGTATGTCCATATACAATCCAAGCTTGCCCCTTGTACTCTTGCGCCCAATCGCGACGGACAGGTGAGCCATCGGCATGCTTCTCTCCTGTAATATCGCCATATAATACAAAGGTTTGTACTTTTTTATCTCGTCTTCCTATGTAATCTTGCCGAATCCCAGCGTGACATACGATTACTCTTTTTTCATCTAGTATGTGGTAGAGCGGTGATTGTTCATAAAGAGTGATAAACTTTTCTTTTATAACGTTTTGCTTATGAGAAGGAAGTGCCTCATATTCAGCAACAGTTGTTTCAAGTCCGTGAGCGACTGTTACATTACGCCCAAGGAAAAATCGATATAGTTTATTACAGTGATTTCCAGGAGCGTAATAAGCTTCTTTTTTATGTATGACAAGTTCCCATACAATTTCAATCATACGTAATGAATGAGGACCACGGTCTGTAATATCGCCAACGAATGCAAGTTTACGTTGGTCAGGGTGAACCGGTAGACCGCTACTCCAGTTATATCCTAGCTTCTCTGTTAAATTTTGAAACTCTTGGAAGCATCCATGAATATCTCCTATAATGTCATATTTCATATTTAAACCTCCATCATATTTTTCATTAGTATATCTAAAAAAGGATAGAGATAAAAATATAGCGTTTTTGTGTTGTTCATTTAAACATAAAGATTTTCGTTCTTGAGCGAACATTTAAAATGAATCCAATCGCAATCATGTATGTAAGCAGTGAACTTCCTCCGTAACTCATAAGAGGTAATGTTATCCCTGTAATGGGAAGTAATCCGATTGTCATCCCGATATTTTGGAATACTTGGAAAGTAAACATTCCGATTGTACCAGCGCAAATGTAACTACCGAAAGGGTCATTACTTTCTAAAGCAATATGAATCATTCGAAAAATGAGTAAGAAAAAAAGAGAAATAATGACACTTGCGCCTAGAAATCCAAATTGTTCAGCGACATTAGTGAAAATAAAATCTGTATGTGGTTCTGGAAAATATACTTGTCCATTTTCCCACCCTTTTCCTTGCATTTCTCCGGATCCAGTCGCTAAGAATGCTTGTCTTAATTGATAGCCTTGTGCATCATATTTGTAAGGTGCTAACCATCCGTAGAAGCGATTTAATTGATATTCTTTTAAAATGTGTGCTTTAAAGAAATCTGTGTGAGTAAAAAAAATATATATTAATGTAGATCCAGCAACGAAAGTACCTGAAACTAATCCAAAAATAAAACGCCATCGGATGCCAGAAACTAGTATCATTGCTGCAAGCATCGCTGAAATGACCATTGTGTTTCCTAAATCTGGTTCTTTTGCAATAAGTAGTAGTGGTGGCAAGCTTGTCGCAAATATTTTTCCAAGTAGTAAAAAATCGTCATGTATCGTTTGGGAAAAATATTTCTCATTATGATTTGCTATAATTCTTCCAATGACGATAATTAAAAACAATTTCATAATTTCAGAAGGCTGAAAATTTCCAATGCCTGGGAGCCTGTACCAAGCGGTAGCGCCTTTAATTGTAACGGCACCTGGTACTTGAAGTTCTAGTCCAATAAGTAGTACCATTGCAAAGCTATACAAATACCAAGCAATTTTTTGATAACGATCGAAGTCGATAATCATAATAACACCAATGGCTATAAATCCAATGAAATACCATTGGATTTGCTTTAGTACAAAATTGACGTTTTGTAAAAATGGCGGTAAAGAGGCTTGCGCACTTGCAATAGCACAACAACTAACAATCCCAATGGCAAATAAAATAAATAGTAATACGTAGTCTATTTGATATTGAGAATTTGGATCTTTCAATGTAGGTATTCCTTTCTACTGCTCTTTATAGTAATGGATTTTATCCCGCATTAATGGGCAGTAAGACCCCCACCTCAAAATTCAGCGAAAGCGAAGAAGTTAGGTGGGGGATCAACTGCCCGTAAAAGCCCGATTGGTGAGAGCTGATTAAAGTTTCACTTTATAGTATGAGAAAGAATGTATGAACTATACGAATGATTCACATATAGTCCATACACTTTTAATTTTGCAGAGTAGTTTAATTGTTTAGCTCTTTAATAATTATATCCAAACAATAGGAGAGACGTACATGTGCGTCAGGAAAAATATCTAGTTGATGAAGATAGTATTTTAAGGAACTTTTACACCATTGGTAAGCACTAAGTAGAGCTGCTCTATAGTCCGTAGTATTTTGTAAAAAGCCATATTCTTTTGCTGTTATAACAAGGTGTGTGAAATCTTCACAACCTTGAAGGAGCTTATTGTGTATTTGTTGTCCAGCATGGTAGCGAAATTGACTTAAAGGCTCAGAAATGTATATTGCATTTCCTTTAGAAAGTAAAGAAATCCATGAGGCCATATCAACACTACAAGAATATTGTCGCTCTTTAAGGGTGCCAAAAGGTTCAGTGAGCAATTCCTTTCGGAACAAAGTAGTTGTAGGCTCACCGATAATGTTGTGTCCGCCCTTTAACATCCAATTACCTAAAAATATCCCGTTTAATGGGGTGTCTTCACTATATAACCTTTGTGTTGGATGGGAATCACCTATTAGATTTCCATGATCATCAATGCGTACTCGATAAGAAGTAACAAGAGCAAGATTTTTATTGGGATCTTGCTCAAAATAGGTCATCATTTTTTGTATTTTATGCTTATAAAACACGTCATCGTCCATTAAAAAATTTATATACTCACCATTTGATTTTTCTATGAGCATAAGGTCATTGTGAAATTGTCCTAGAGTAGGGGTATTTCGAATGTATGTTATATTTTTATAATTTGGTAAGTATTGTTCGCGTATTAAAGTTGCTGTTTCATCATTTGTGCTGTCATCTCCAATGATGATTTCAATATTAGAATAAGTTTGTGCCAATGCACTTTCTAGAGCAATTTTGAAATAATGAGGCCGATTATAAGTAGGAATAAGGATGGAAACGAGAGGTAGATTTTTTTCATTCATCATACATAACTTCCTTTCAGAAGCTTTTTTTTGTAAGAACAATATCTTGGTAACTTGTATATTCATGTCTGCCGCACCATAAACCGTAATGCGGCTTATTGATTATTTCTAGGCCGTACTTATTCAATAGATTGCAAATATCTGTCTCAGGATAAGCAACTGCGAAATTCGGAATATCTTTATTTACAACGTAGCAATTTTCGATTCGATGATAAAAACCTAATGTACTTTGTCCTGCATTTAAATAATAGGACGATTCAGGATTTATAAGAAAGAATGTAATGAAACATCTCCCGTCTTTTTTTAATACACGTACAATTTCAGATACGTAATGTTCTAATTCTTTTGGAAGAAGATGCGTAAATACAGAAGTTAAAAAGATAAAATCGAATGTCCCGTCTTCATAGGGAAAACGATATTGAGAGGCATCTTCTTTTCCTTCTGGATTATAGAATTGATTGTATATGTCAACATGTTCAAAGTGAAAATTATTACGCATAGTTGAAATGTTATTTTGACACCAAGCAATTCCATCTTTAAACAAATCAAATCCATAATACGCTCCATCATCATTTAAGTAATTCAATAATGGTACAGCCATTCGGCCGACGCCGCAGCCTACATCTAATACTTTTTCATTTGGTTTTAAAGCGCCAATTTGAATAAAATACTTTAGGAACTCTTTTCCAACTTTTTTGAAGTCGCCACCTACATATTGGACGAGTTCAGGAGGGGGGAGTAAAGTCATTTCTTTGTTAAATTCGCTCATGAGTATACCCCTTTCTTATGTGAGAATATGCAGTAACTCTATTAATAAAATTTTCAATTTGTAGTGAGAGAACACAGGAAAACAATTGTTATATGTAGGGAGATTCCGAAAAAGAATACTTAATTGGATCAGAAGTAAGAGAAGAATGAGTGAAAATGGAATCTCCTATAGGTTAAATCTTTTTTATTCTTTTCTCCAATAAACGCCAAATACATCAATTTTAGTAATAGGGGCTTTTAAATTTCGTTGGTTTCTAAAGTCTGTCACAGCCTCAGCGCATGGCGGTAGCCCGTAGTCATCGATAATTATATAGCCACCTTTAGAAACTTTATCATATAAGTTCACGAGACCATCCATTGTGGATTCGTACATATCACCATCAAGCCGTGCAATTGCAATTTTTTCGATTGGTGCTGTTGGTAAAGTATCTTTAAACCAGCCTTTTAAAAATTTCACTTGATCATTTAGTAAATCATATTTTTTGAAATTCTCTTGTACTTGTTCTAAAGAGACGCGTAAGTAATCGAATGTGTGTAAATAATCACCGTAATCTTTTGGATATTGTTCTAGATTCGGTGCTGGCAAACCTTCAAATGAATCTGCAACCCACACATTACGATTCGTAATGTTGTTTGCTTGTAAAAAACCATTCATAAAAATGCATGAACCTCCGCGCCATACACCTGTTTCAATAAAATCACCTTCTATATTTTCACGAACAACGGTTTCCATCGCCTCTTGTAATTGGTTCATACGTTCTCGACCAATCATACTATGTGCTGCTCTTGGCCAATCCATTCCATCATGGCGTTCACTTTTTGAAACATTTGGTTTTACAATTTTTAAGTTATGGTTTTCAGCATATTGCTTAATGAATAAAGGGAGGGGGACTGTAACTGGCTCGAATTCTAGTTCTTTCGAAATATGTAGAGATGCGGGTAAGTATGCCTCATATTCTAACCATATTTCAAATAAAATGGTCTTCTTTAGCAATTCGAGATAAAGCTGAACAGCAGATTTACTTTCCATATTTGTGCCTCCTGCAAAATGTCATACAACAATATGATTATGTAGATAGCGAATGTTTCATGATTGAATTTGAAATTGAAAAAGCAGTAAAACTGATATCAGTTTTACTGCTAAGTAAAAAATTAAGCGATTTTTTCAATAATAATAGATGCATTTGTACCAACAGCTAATGATAGCCCAAGCCCTGTAACGATTACTTCAACTAATGATGGAGTTGTCGTAATTTGCGTAATTGCTTGAACAACGATAGGTGCTCCAACTGAGATTAAAGTGGCCCCAGTACCTGGAACAGATACCCCATTTACTTGGATTGTAAGTCCTCCTAATAGACTTACTGCTGCAGTGTATACGATAACGGTAATTTTATAGAATCCAGTTTGACTAATTACAAAAGTATCAGGATCTAATTGAGAAATTGCTGTACCAAACTGAGATCCAACAGTATTAAATGGTACTGGAGCATTAAGTCCAATATCCAAAGAAATCCCAGCGGAGTTAAATGCATACAATCCTGCTGGAAGCCCTAGTCCGGATGGTCCAGTCGGTCCAGTCGGTCCAGTAGCCCCAGTCGGCCCCGTAGGTCCAGTAGCTCCAGTGTCACCAGTCGGCCCCGTAGGTCCAGTAGCCCCAGTGTCACCAGTCGGCCCCGTAGGTCCAGTAGCCCCAGTGTCACCAGTCGGCCCCGTAGGTCCAGTAGCTCCAGTGTCACCAGTCGGCCCCGTAGGTCCAGTAGCCCCAGTGTCACCAGTCGGCCCCGTAGGTCCAGTAGTCCCAGTGCCACCCGTAGGTCCAGTCGGTCCAGTCGGTCCAGTTGGCCCAGTAGGTCCAGTCGGTCCAGTTGGCCCGGTAGGTACAGTCGGCCCCGTAGGTCCAGTCGGTCCAGTAGGCCCGGTCGGCCCAGTCGGAAGGGTAAACGGTGGTATCGGTGGTAATGTTGGTCCTACAAGATTAGGGTCAAATGCACTAGCAGATAAAGATTCATCGGGATTTAATCCATTTGAATAATTATTATTTGACATAAATTCACCTCCATAAAGCGTTCATTATATAGTAGATGCAAAACCGAAAGAAAATGACACGGACATTTGAATTATTGAAAAGAAATCTTAAACTACTTGAACAATTTAAAAAAATGGAAAGTTTAGTATATGTATAACATATGATTGATTTGGAAGAGGGTGATTATGTTGAACAAGCAAGGAATTACAATTAGTTTATGTATGATTGTTCGAGATGAGGAGGAGACAATAGCCCGTTGTTTAGAAACAGTTGAAAAAATTGTGGATGAAATTATAGTAGTTGATACAGGTTCCGTCGATCGAACGAAAGAAATCGTAGAGAAATACACTTCTAACATATATGATTTCCAGTGGATTGATGATTTTGCAGCAGCAAGAAATTTTTCTTTTTCAAAAGCGACGCAAGAGTATATATTGTGGCTAGATGCAGATGACGTCTTATTAGAAGATGCTCAAGAAGCATTGAAACTTTTAAAAAGTGAATTAGATCCTAAAATTGATGCTGTTTCGATGCCTTATCATCTTGCAATGGATTCTAACGGGAAACCTTTATATTGTACAAAAAGAAATCGACTTGTAAGGCGTGAAAAACAATTTCAATGGTTTGGAAAGGTTCATGAGTATTTAGCTATTTCTGGTGAGGTTTTTAGTAGTAATGTTGCTATTACACATAAAAAAGAAAAAAAAGTAACAAATCGTAATTTGAAAATTTTTCAAAATACTGTAGCGGCAGGTGAAGAATTAAGTCCGAGAGATTTATTTTATTACGCAAATGAATCGACGGATAACCAAAAATATGATGATGCAGTTCTTCTATATGAAACATTTCTTAATCAAGACGAAGGATGGTATGAAGAGAAAATTTATGCATGTGGTAAGTTAGGAGATTGCTATGCAAAGCTCGGAATGTGGGAGAAGGCAATCGAATCTTGTGTGAAGTCGTTTCGGTATGACGTCCCTAGAGGAGAGAATTGTACAAGAATAGGATATATATATATGGAACAAGAAAAATATAATGAAGCGATATTTTGGTTTAAACTTGCAACGGAAGTACCAATGGCAACGGAGAGTCCTTTCCATAGTCCAGCTAGCTACACATGGTTACCCTATTTACAAATGTGTATTTGTTATAGCAGGTTAGGGGAGCAGGATAAAGCGTATTATTACAATGAATTAGCAGCTTCTTATGTTCCAAATAATGCTGCAATTGAATATAATCGTAAATATTTTCGGGGGGTTTTTGATAAACCATATAAAGTGTAATAGGTTTCGTTTTTTAGAAATGATGTATCGTTATTCTAACTCTAATAGATTGGTTATATATTAGAGTATCAGTAACGTAACCAATATAAATAAAAGATTTTATACTACTATTTGTGGGCTAATAATCAGTGGGGGATGAACAAAATCTGCACTTTATAGAATTCATATGAGATTTATATTTCTAATTCAATTTGCATAAGGAGTGTGTGAAATGAGTCGCGAAAAAAGTTCTTTATATGAAGAAAAATCCGAGCATTATTATAATGCAGCGAATCCGAATTTATTAAAGCATATAAAAAAGGAATGGAAAGAAGTTCTTGATATTGGTTGCTCGAGCGGTGCATTGGGAGCAGCTATTAAAGAAAACGGTACACGTGTATCAGGAATTGAGGCATTTCCAGATGCGGCAGAAAAAGCGAAGGAAAGACTAGATCATGTTATTTTAGGGGATATAGAAAAAATAGATCTTCCTTATGAGGAGGGGCAATTTGATTGCGTCCTATTTGGGGATGTATTAGAGCATTTATTTGATCCGTGGGCTGTGATTGAAAAGGTTAAGCCATATATAAAGCAAAATGGTGTGATTTTAGCAAGTATACCAAACGTTGCTCATATTTCAGTATTAGCTCCCTTGCTTGCTGGAAATTGGACGTATACAGAATATGGTTTATTAGATAAAACACATATTCGTTTCTTTACATTCAATGAAATGCTAAGAATGTTTTTAAAAGCAGGATATTCAATTAGTAAAGTAGATCGTGTATATGTTGATCATAAAATGTATGAGCCGCTTATTGAGGAGTTATATGGAATTTGTAAAAAATATCGTCTTGGAAGTGGCTTCATGGCTGAGACAGTTGTATTTCAGTATATTATTGAAGCTGAAAAATCACAATTATGAGTGCTGCAGACAAAACAATATTATTTGTTACATGTATAAATGATCGGAAATTGTATGCAAACTGCGTTCGACATATATTGCAATTGTTAGTACCGCCAGGGTATATTGTACAATTTATGCCGATTCGAAATGCGAAAAGTATGACGAGTGGATACAATCAAGCCATTTCGCATCCAGCGAAGTATAAAGTGTATTTACATCAAGATGTTTTTATTATAAATAGGGCTTTTTTATACGGATTACTTCAATTATTTGAGGAACATGAACACCTTGGTATGATTGGGATGGTTGGAGCGCAATATGTTCCTCCGACTGGTGTATGGAACGAAGGGCGTGGAATTGTAGGAAAGGTCATTGGTTATATGAATGATTTGTTTTATATGGCAAGTTTAGAACAACCGTATCATGAATCAAAAACATTTATTCCTGTAGAATGTATTGATGGTTTATTAATGGCCACACAATATGATGTTCCGTGGCGAGAAGACTTATTTGACGGATTTGATTTTTATGATGTATCTCAATCATTTGAATTTAGAAAAGCAGGATATACAGTTGGTGTACCTGTACAGCGCGATGCTTGGTGTATCCATTATCATTTTGATGTGAATATGACGAACTATGAAAAGTATCGGAAAATATTTGTGGAACAATATATGTCAGATGTAAATAAGGAAGAATAAAAGGGGGGACAAAAATGAAAGATCATACAATATTAGTCGTTGTTTGTGTAAATAATGAGGAGCTTTTCAAACAATGTGAGAGCCAAATAAGAAACATTTTTGTTCCCCCAGGTTATGTCGTGCAAATTTTTCCGATACGAGATGCACAAAGTATGGCAAGTGCATACAACCGAGCCCTTTCATATCCAGCGAAATACAAAGTGTATATACATCAAGATACATATCTTATTAATCGAGACATGTTTTCTACACTTATATCTCTTTTTAAAGAAAATGAAAAGCTTGGTTTAATAGGAGTCGCTGGGGCTCAGTTTTTACCGAATAACGGGATATGGTGGGAAGGGAAAAATTTAGTAGGGAAAGTGATTGAGTATAGAAGATGGAATTATCAATTATTAAATTTAGATCAGGTTTTTTATGGTAATCAACCATTTTTGTCAGTTCAGGCAATTGATGGCTTATTCATGGCAACGCAGTATGATATTCCGTGGCGAGAAGATTTGTTTCAAGGGTTTCACTTTTATGATGTGTCACAGTCTTTAGAGTTTCAAAGGGCTGGTTATTTAATCGGTATCCCAAATCAAGCAAATTTATGGTGTATTCATTACAACGGGGATGAGTTTGATGCGGATACATATGAGAAGTACCGGAAAGTGTTTGTAGAACATTACAAAGATATATTATCTCCATCATAAAGGAGAGATGCAAAGTGAAAGGAATTATTTTAGCAGGTGGTACTGGATCGAGATTATATCCAATAACGAAAGTAACGAATAAACATTTACTTCCTGTTGGTCGGTATCCGATGATTTATCATGCGGTATATAAGCTAAAACAATGCGATATTACAGATATTATGATTATTACGGGTAAAGAGCATATGGGGGATGTTGTTAGCTTTTTAGGGAGTGGTCATGAATTTGGAGTGTCCTTTACGTATCGTGTGCAAGATAAAGCGGGCGGGATCGCACAGGCGTTAGGGCTTTGTGAAGATTTCGTCGGGAATGATCGTATGGTAGTTATATTAGGGGATAATATTTTTTCAGATGATATTCTTCCGTATGTTGAAGAGTTTGCAAATCAAAAAGAAGGTGCGAAAGTGCTATTGCAATCTGTAGAAGATCCCGAAAGATTTGGCGTAGCACATATTCAAAACCGAAAAATAGTTGAAATTGAAGAAAAGCCGAAAGAGCCGAAAAGTTCTTATGCGGTTACGGGAATTTATTTGTATGATTCGAAAGTCTTTTCTTATATTAAAGAATTAAAACCTTCTGCACGGGGAGAACTTGAAATTACAGATATAAATAATTGGTATTTAAAACGAGGGGTACTTACTTATAATGAAATGAACGGCTGGTGGACTGATGCGGGAACTCATGCTTCGCTTCAAAAGGCGAATACGTTAGCGCGTGATATTAATTTTGGGAAACAGTTTAACGGAGAATAGGTGAGAATATGAAAGTTGTAGAAACAAATTTTACCGATGCAAAATTGTTAGAACCGAGGTTGTTTGGAGACGAGCGTGGCTTTTTTTCAGAGAGTTATAATAAGCAGGTGCTAGAAACATTAGGGATAACGTATTCATTTGTACAGGATAACGTATCTTATTCGGCTAAGGCAGGAACGATTCGGGGACTACACTTTCAAAAAAAACCGAAAGCACAAACGAAACTCATTCAAGTTATGCAAGGGGCAATTTATGATGTTATCGTTGATTTACGAAAAAAATCACCAACATTTAAACAATGGAAAGGATATATTTTAAGTGGAGATAACCATCGGCAATTACTAGTGCCAAAAGGGTTTGCGCATGGATTTTGCACGCTTGTTCCGCATACTATCGTTATGTATAAAGTAGATGAATATTATAGCGCAGAGCATGACTCAGGATTACTTTGGGAAGATAAAGATTTAGCAATTCCTTGGCCAGTAACCGATCCTATATTGTCCGATAAGGATCAGATATTACCATTATTAGAGGAATATGAAGATAGTTTTTAAGTAGGAGCGTTGTTTATGAATATATTAGTAACAGGTGGGGCTGGATTTATTGGAAGTAATTTCGTTCATTACATGCTACAAAGTTATGAAACGTATAAAATTATTAATTACGATGCATTAACATATAGCGGGAATTTAAATAACGTAAAATCTCTTCTGGATCACCCGAATTACTTTTTTGTAAAGGGAGAAATTCAAAATGGAGAGCTATTAGAACACGTTATAAAAGAGCGGGATGTACAAGTGATTGTAAATTTTGCAGCTGAATCACATGTGGACCGTAGTATTGAAAATCCGATTCCTTTTTATGATACAAATGTAATTGGGACGGTCACTTTATTAGAACTAGTTAAAAAATATTCACATATAAAACTTGTGCAAGTATCAACGGATGAAGTGTATGGCTCTTTAGGAAAAACAGGGAAGTTCACAGAGAAAACGCCGTTAGCTCCAAATAGTCCATATTCTTCAAGTAAGGCGAGCGCGGACATGATAGCTCTATCTTACTATAAAACATATCAATTACCGGTTATAGTAACGCGTTGTTCTAACAATTATGGACCGTACCAGTATCCTGAAAAATTAATTCCATTAATGGTTACGAATGCACTAGAAGGAAAAAAACTACCGTTATATGGTGATGGTTTAAATGTAAGAGATTGGTTACATGTAACGGATCATTGCAGTGCGATTGACGTTGTTTTGCATAAGGGACGTGTCGGAGAAGTATATAATATAGGTGGAAATAATGAAAAAACAAATGTAGAAGTTGTGGAACAAATTATTACTCTTTTAGGAAAAACAAAAAAAGACATTGAATATGTTACAGATCGTTTAGGGCACGATCGTCGTTATGCGATTGATGCAGAGAAAATGAAGAATGAATTTGATTGGGAACCGAAATATACGTTTGAACAAGGATTACAAGAGACGGTGAAATGGTATGAAAAGAATAAGGAATGGTGGAAACCACTAAAAGATTAGTAAGGGGCATGTTAAATGAAAGAGAGGGTTATCATAACAGGAGCAAACGGTCAATTAGGAAAGCAACTATTTGAAGAGTTAGACTCTGAAGAATATGATATATATCCATTTGATAAAAAGTTATTAGATGTGACAAATATATCCCGAATACAACAAGTGGTACAAGAAATAAAACCACATATAATTATTCATTGTGCTGCCTATACGAAAGTAGATCATGCGGAGAAAGAACAGGATCTTGCATATAGAATAAATGCAATCGGAGCTCGAAATGTAGCGGTTGCTTCACAATTAGTAGGGGCGAAGCTAGTTTATATTAGTACTGATTATGTATTTCAAGGCGCCAGACCAGATGGATACGACGAATTTCATAGTCCAGCGCCGATAAATATATATGGGGCCTCTAAGTATGCGGGGGAGCAGTTCGTCAAAGAGTTACATAATAAATATTTTATCGTTCGCACATCGTGGCTATATGGTAAATATGGGAATAATTTCGTGAAAACGATGATGCGATTAGGAAAAGAAAGAGATGAAATATCTGTTGTAGCGGATCAAGTTGGCTCTCCTACGTATGTGGCGGATTTGAATATGGTTATTAATAAGCTCATTCATACTTCTTTATACGGTACATACCACGTATCAAACAGAGGCTCATGCTCTTGGTTTGAATTTGCACAAAAGATATTTTCGTACGCCAATATGAAAGTGAATGTATTACCTGTTTCAACGGAAGAATTCGGGGCTGCGGCTGCGAGGCCCAAATATTCTATTTTTCAACATAACATGCTAAGATTAAATGGTTTTTCACAAATGCCGTCTTGGGAAGAAGGATTAGAGCGGTTTTTTATAGAAACCAAAAGTCATTAACAAATTTCTGTTAATGACTTTTTTGTTTGCCTTTAAGCGGTTTTATGGTACTATAATTATAGTATCAGGTACTAATAACAAGTATAAGTATTTCTGGGAGGATATATCATGGAACTATTACAAGGGAAAACATTTGTTGTTATGGGCGTTGCGAACCAAAGAAGTATTGCATGGGGAATAGCTCGCTCTTTGCATAATGCAGGTGCAAAATTAATATTCACATATGCAGGAGAACGTTTAGAAAGAAACGTTCGTGAATTAGCGGACACATTAGAAGGACAAGAATCACTTGTATTACCTTGTGATGTAACGAATGATGAGGAACTTACAGCTTGCTTTGAAACAATTAAACAAGAAGTAGGTACTATTCACGGTGTAGCACATTGTATTGCTTTTGCAAATCGCGATGACTTAAAAGGTGAATTTGTAGATACTTCTCGCGATGGATTTTTACTTGCACAAAATATTAGTGCATTCTCTTTAACAGCTGTAGCAAGAGAAGCAAAAAAAGTAATGACAGAAGGCGGAAATATTTTAACGTTAACATACCTTGGCGGCGAGCGCGTTGTGAAAAATTATAACGTTATGGGTGTTGCGAAAGCTTCATTAGAAGCGAGCGTGAAATATTTAGCGAACGATTTAGGTCAACACGGTATTCGTGTTAACGCTATTTCTGCAGGACCAATTCGTACGTTATCTGCAAAAGGTGTAGGCGATTTCAACTCAATCTTAAGAGAAATTGAGGAGCGCGCACCACTTCGTCGTACAACAACGCAAGAAGAAGTTGGCGATACAGCAGTATTCCTATTCAGTGATTTAGCACGCGGTGTAACAGGAGAAAACATTCATGTTGATTCAGGGTATCATATCCTAGGATAAATATAATATTAATTTTTAAAGGACAATCTCTAAATGCTGAGATTGTCCTTTTTATTTGTTCTGAGAAAGAACGATTTTTAACGAAAGTTCTTACCACGTGATGAATATAACTATAATAGTACACGATTTATTTAGCTACGTATGGAAGTGGGAGGGACGAGTGTGAAGAATAAAAATAAAAGTTCAACAGTTGGAAAACCGTTGTTATATATCACGCAAGTAAGTTTAGAACTTGCTGCACCGAAAATAAAAAGGATTATTCTGACAAACTTTGAAAATGAAGATCAAAAAGAGAAAAGTAATAGACAAGAAAATATTGTAAGTAGTGCTGTGGAAGAGGTAATAGAACAAGAACAACAAGAAGAGCAGCAAGTGGAAGAAAAAATAGAAGAAAAAGAAGAACACGCAGAGCAAGAAGAGCAAGAACCAGAACCAGTAAGAACTGTCCCGTATAATAAATCATTTAAGGATATGAATAATGATGAAAAAATTCATTTTTTACTAAACCGCCCTCATTACATTCCGAAAGTAAGGTGCAGAATAAAAACAGCTACAGTCTCATATGTTGGATCAATCATATCGTATCGAAATGGCATTGTATCTATTATGCCGCAAAATAGTATGAGAGATATTAGGCTGTCTATAGATGATATCCAATCGATTAGTATGGCCGGTTTTTAAATATGTAAAGGTGGTAGAAAGCTTCTACCACCCCAATAGTTTTTTAGTTTACTTTACGATAGAAACGTCGCGTAAGCATTGAATCGCACAGAAACAGCTTAAATCAACAGTAATGCAAGTAGTTGTAGATATTAATCTTGCATTTGGTACAGCTAAAAACGTACAAATTGGATCGTCACCAGGTGGTACCGGAGAACTGTCACCTAAAACTACAGTTAATACACGTAGTACAGCACAGCTATCGTCATCTACACTTTCCACACGGAAAATTGGAGAACGGCAGCTAGTAAGGCTTGATGATGGTGCAAATGCTTCAAAAGGTTCTCCAGTTTTTGTGTATAAAATAAAAGGGCGTGTATTAGCTACTGATGCAGTATTGTGTGCACCTAAGAATGGGATTTCACAACCAGATCCACATGTTGTTGTAGAACAATCTTGTAATTCATTGATGAATTTTACAACGTCAACTACACAATGAGAAGAGCCATGGTGTTTATTTTCGTTACAACTCATTAATGTCACTCCTTATCTTCTTGTTTGTATTTACATTAATAAGATATTGGAGTCGAGGAGATTTGGTCACAATCTCAAGACCTTTTTTTTTAAATAGGCGAAAGAGGATAAGGGAAGGTGGAATCATGCTGTTTACAAGCTGGCTTTTATTTTTTATTTTTGCGTTAGCTGCTTTTAGGCTCACTCGTTTAATTGTTTATGATAAAATTACAGCCTTTTTGCGAAGACCATTTATTGATGAATTAGAGATTACGGAGCCGGATGGAAGTGTATCAACGTTTACAAAAGTGAAAGGTAAAGGATTAAGAAAGTGGATTGGCGAATTGTTAAGCTGTTATTGGTGTACAGGTGTATGGGTTAGTGCTTTTTTATTAGTCTTATATAATTGGATTCCTATCGTTGCAGAACCGTTACTTGCATTATTAGCCATTGCAGGAGCAGCAGCAATCATTGAAACGATTACAGGATATTTTATGGGAGAATAATATATTTTCATAATAAGAGAAAAAGCGGAGTTTAAAAGAATGAGGGAACGGAAATAAAGAGTTGTTCATATAGTAAATAGACAGAATTGACAGTAGAGGAGATGTTTGCTGTGAGCAATAATCCAAGGCAAAATTCATATGACCTGCAGCAGTGGTATCATATACAGCAACAACACCAAGCACAACAACAGGCATATCAAGAACAATTACAACAACAAGGATTTGTGAAGAAAAAGGGATGCAATTGTGGGAAAAAGAAGAACACAATAAAACAATATGAAGAATGAAACACTCATGCTACTGTGAGTGTTTTTTATTATATATAAAAAGCGGTATTTCTGTATTAGAAATACCGCTTTTTACTAGCTAATTTGTGCAACTGTTAATGCTGCAGCACGAATGTCTACAGTTCCAATTAACTGAACTGGCACAATTTGAATTAAGTCACCAGGATTTAAGTTAATAAGAATAACACCGCTGGATACGTCTACTTCACCAGTACCAATAACGTTAGAACGAACTGCTGTACCTGATCCAGGAATAATATTAGCTGGTGTATTTAATGATAAGAAGAAACGACCAGCTTCTGGTGCAACAGGTGAGTTATCAAGACTAATTGTTAATGTATAACTGATTTGATAAATACCAGCTCGTAGAATTCGAATGCCATCTCCGACACTTACTGTATCATTTATTACAGGAACAGTAATATTTGGGTTTGGACTTACGCTAGGTAATAATAGTGGTGTAAATAGTGAAGCAAACTGAGGTGCAGACGCGTTGAAAGCAAAACCAAAGGCAGGTAGTGTACTAGCTGGCTTCGCCTCGCAATCGATTTTAGTAAATTCGCAATCAGAAGAGAACATGTTTTTCACTCCTTTATCTGTTTCTACTTTCAGTTAATGAAAAGGACAGGTTCTATGTTCTAGACAAGTTCCCAATTTTAAGAAATTTACATAAGAATACTCTTTAAGCATGGATTGGGTGGCAGAATTATCTGCCACCCAATCCATGCTTAACTCATTATTTAGTTTTAAATAGAAACATCGCGTAAGCATTGAATAGCGCAGAAGCAACTTAAATCAACAGTAATGCAAGTGGAGGTTGATATTAGTCTTGCATTTGGTACAGCTAAAAACGTACAGATTGGGTCGTCACCAGGTGGTACAGCGGTACCATCACCTAAAACTACAGTTAATACACGCAATACAGCACAGTCATCATCATCTATACTTTCTACGCGGAAAATGGGAGAACGGCAGCTAGTAAGGCTTGAAGATGGTGCAAATGCTTCAAAAGGTTCTCCAGTTTTTGTGTATAAAATAAAAGGACGTGTATTCGCTACTGATGCATTGTTATGTGCACCTAAAAATGGAACTTCGCAACCAGATCCACATGTTGTCGTTGCACATTCTTGTAGTTCATGTATAAAACGAACAACATTCGATACACAGTTGAAATCACACTCATGTTGATGATCTTCATTACAATTGCAGCTCATTATGTTCACTCCTTCTCGTGAGTTCTGACATACACTATTACAATATGAGTGGAATATGGCTGATATTACGTTAATTCTCACGATAAAAACAAGGAATTTATATAGGAGGGATGTACATAACGTGATATAAAAAAAGACATCCTTATTTAGTGGATGTCTTTTCAGGTAAATCTTTTCGCACAGTATATAAAAAACGAGATATATCTAATTTCTTTCCTCTGAAAAATTGCGGAGAAGAAATATAAAGTTCTTCTTTCGCACGTGTAATGGCGACATACAGTAATCGGCGTTCTTCTTCTAACGCTTCAGAAGTTTCCGTAACACGATCATTTGCATCTTTTAAAGAAGAAGTATGAGGCAGGATTCCATCACTTGCTCCAAGTAAAAAGACACATGGAAATTCAAGGCCTTTTGCGTTATGGATTGACATAAGTGAAACGGCATCTTTTTGCGGCATTGTTTTTAATGCTTCCATTTCTTTTTGACCTTGAATCGCCTCGTCGATAAATTGTAAATAAGCTGGAATATCGGTGAAACGAGTTGCAGACTCCATTAATTCTTCCAACATTTCTTCTTGTATGTCTTTATGCATCGTAAAGGAAGAACGATCGTTACTTTGTAAGTACTCTAAATATTTTCCTTTACCATGAATGATTTCTTTTAATGCTTTTTTCGGTTCTAATTCTTTAATAAACTTAATAAAATCGATGCGCTCATTTACCTTTTTCACTTGAAAAGGTTTTAAGCTTGGATTTAATAGTAAGAAATGAAGAAGAGAAGGGAAGCGTCCCTCACCATATTTCCATTGTTCACGTTCAATAAATGAAATACAATCATCACGTCCGATATACATCGTCGGCAATATGTTTGAAAGTGATTCTAGTCGAAACGGCTCAATCACGAGTCTTAAATGATCTAATACAGGCTTGATTAAAGAATGTTCATAAAATGATTGGCTCGCCCCGTGTTTAATAAACGGGATTTTATGAATGGTAAGCTGATCAAGTAACGAACGACTTACAGAATGTGTGCGATACAGTAAACAAAAATCTTTAAAGTTACGTTCACCACTCTCTACTTTTTCTTGAATAAGCTGCAAAATTTGATTTGCTTCGTCAAGAGTCGTAGCAGGTCTTGCATAAAAAGGTTGTACACCTTCCTCACGAACAGAGTATAGCTCTTTATCAAAACGTTCTTGATTTAATTTTATAACTTCATTTCCAAGCCCGACGATAAAGGGATTGGATCGATAATTCGTATTTAGTGCAATGATTGTTGTGTTATCAAATTCTTTGGGAAAAGATAAAATAATTTGGTGACTTGCTCCTCGCCAGCCGTATATCGCCTGGTCGTCATCACCTGCGATAAATAAATTATTTCTTGGCGTGGCTAACAATTTTACGATTTCATATTGTGCATACGATGTATCTTGAAACTCATCTACTTCAATGTAGTGAAACCGTTGTTGTAATTGAGTTAGTAAAGGAGCATTATTTTCTAACATATAATATGTTTCCAATAAGATGTCATCGAAATCAATATAATTGTATCTTTGTTTTACCTCTTCAAAACGTTCGTATACTTCTTTAAATTCTTGTTCGACTGGTGTTTTCGCTTTTACATCTTTCGGACGATTTAATTTGTTTTTCTCAAGTGAAATCATCGCGAGCATCGTTTCCGCATCATAATCGTCTTTTAAACGCAATTCTTTTAAGATTTTCTTTATCATAATTTGTTTATGTTTTTCATTTGCTAAAATTTGCTGATTATACCCTTGGCTACGAAGCAATTTTAAGAAAACAGAGTGGAATGTACCAGCAACTACGTAGCTACTTGCTGCATGATTCATGCCTGGTAACTTCGCAACACGACTTCGTATTTCTTCAGCTGCTTTTTGTGTAAATGTAAGTAATAAAATATTTCGTGGATGAACTTGTTTTACATTTACTAAATAACCAACGCGAGTTGTTAAAACAGATGTTTTCCCGCTTCCGGCACCAGCTAGTGTAAGAACAGGACCTTCTGTTGTGCGCACGGCTTCTAATTGTTTTTCGTTTAAAAAAACATTTTGTTGTTCAAGAGCGCGGAAATAAGCCGCATCTACATCTTCTTCCATAATTAAATGGGTAGATGTTTTCGGAATATGATATGTCGCACGCGGAATATCAGCGTGTGTTAACGATTTTTGTGAAAATTTTTCTTGTGTCATATGTTCACCTTCAAAACTATAGCATCAACATTTAACTTTAGCGGAAGAAAAAGAAAATAGCAATGTAAAAAAACAGGAGGGGTCACCTCCTGCTTTCAAATTACAATTCTTTTATCATTACGACGTGCGGGATATTTGCTTCCATAAATACATCAGAACTTGTTACATATCCAAGTTTTTTATAGAAATCTTCAGCATGTGTTTGAGCGTGAAGTTTCAATTTTGGTAGCGAATTTTCTTTTGCATACGCTTCAAGCGAATCCATAACAATTTTTCCAATCCCTTTTTTGCGATGGGAATTTAGCACGCAAATGCGTTCCATTTTTCCTATACCATCAAGGATGCGAAAACGTCCAGCACCAACTGGAACATCATTGTCATATATAACAACGTGTGTTGAAGTTTCTTCAAACTCATCGTACTCTTCTTCAGCAGAGACACGTTGTTCATTTACAAACACTTGTTTACGTACAGAGAATGCATCTCTTAGTTGTTCGTCCGTTTGTACAATCTGTGCGTGCAAATTAGTTGTTCCCCTTTCCAAGACGGAATGTTTCGTGTACAGTCCATGTTCCATTTTCTAATTGATATAGAAGATGGAAACGATCAATTGGTTGTTCATAATAGAAATCTTTCATACGTAGTCGGCCCAATACATCAGCATGCTCTGCGTCTGATAAGCCTTGTCCGATTGTTAAATGAGGTACGAAAGCATATTCGCGTTCTTGCGTGAATAACCCGCCATGCATTTCTTCATTTAAGAAAGTAAGTTCAGGTGTTTTTTCTACTTTAAAGTAAAGGACGTTATTAACAGGTGCGAATGAACCAACTTTCCCAACATGAAGGGTGAAAGGGTTCGTTTTACTTGCGATTGTATGTAACTCGTTTACAATCGACTCTAATTGTTCATCTTGCGCCTCAAAGGGTGTTTTCAATGTAATATGTGGCGGAACTAATGCGTAGTGCGGGTCATAACGTTTACGCAATCCGTTCGCTTTATCTTGAATCATTTTAGATGGAAAAATTACAATGCCTAATTTCATGTTCCAATTCCTCCCTTTGTAAGTCTAGTTAGATTTTGAGATAAATAAATCTCTTTATCTATTATATCAAATTATTCTGAATACTGCTCTCTATTATTTCATTGATAGAATATGAGAGAAGGCTTTCGGTAAATCAGTCTGCCAATATTTCCAAGTATGATTGCCTCCAAATTCCTCGTAATGCGTGATGAAGTTTCTATCTGTAAGAAGCGTATTTAACTCACGGTTCGGCCCTACGAAATCAGATACTTGTCCATCAGTACGCTTTACAGCCGTTTCTTCTGTACCGATGACGTGATACAGTTCTAACGCCTGTGGATCTTTGAATTCTTTTGCTAAGTTCATCACTGTCTCATCCACAAATGGTGATTGCATAACGACTTTACCGAATGTATGCGGATACATAAGTGCAGTCATAAAGGAAACTGTTCCGCCAAGAGAATCACCAATTAAAACACGACCTTTTCCCATTTGATACGTTGGATAATTTTCATCAATATATGGTGCAAGTTCATGAGCAAGGAAACGAATATATGCAGCATTTTTCACTTCATTTGGGAAATATTTTTCTTTACGATCATGTACATTTTTATATGGAATACCGACAATAATTGTACGGTCAATTTCTTCGGTTTCACGAAGGCGCTCAATTACACGGTGCGCTTTACCGAGCTGAAAATAATCTCTACCATCTTGTGCAATTACAACTGTATGTTTGTGCAGTGGTGTGTAATTTACTGGTAAATAAACGAGAAGTGTAACATCTTCTTGAAGTGATGCGCTATAAAATGAAATTTCTTCAATTCTCCCTATTGTTTGACTCATGTAGATCCCCCTAAATAAAAATTTACTGTAACGATTGTAAGAGCGACGCTTGTAGTGAAAAGGAAAGAAATATTCACTAATTGGTGCCTTAATTTCTATTTTACCATAATGGTACGAAGAATCTAAAAAATTAGTATTTAAGTTACGAAAGAAAACGGATATAATGAAGTGGGATTTTTGACAGGTGAGAGGGGAGACAGGATTTGAAACAAGAAAAATCAATCGCACTACCATTGGCTATTTCTATAATTGCCATTTCCTTTGCAGCAGTTTTTGTAAAGATGTCCTCAGCACCATCTTCAATATTAAGTATGTACCGCTTATGGATTATCGTACTTATTATGCTGCCTATCGTATGGAAAAAAAGAGAGGAATTTAATAGGATTCAAATGAAAGATTGGGGCTTTTTAATTGGATCTGGTTTCTTTTTAGCACTTCATTTTCTTTTATGGTTTGAATCTTTAAAGCATACAACAGTTGCTAGTTCAACAATTATTTTGGCGCTTCAACCAATCGTATCTTTAGTTGGAGGTTTTTTTCTATTTAAAGAAAGAACAACATATTCAGCCATTGCAACGATGGGAATCGCTATTTTAGGAGTAATGTGCATTGGTTGGGGAGATTTAGGTTTAAGTAAGCAAGCAATTTATGGTGACATATTATCCTTTCTAAGTGTAATAGCGGTTGTCGGTTATTTATTTATCGGGCAAACGACAGTGAAGAAAGTATCGCACTGGATTTATAGCTTTACAGTCTTTGCGTTCGCAGGTCTTTTTATGGGGATTTATAATGTCATATTACAAGTACCCTTTACAGGTTATACGAAGTGGGATTGGACTGTTTTTCTTTTACTTGCGGTTGTGCCGACAGTGTCACATGTAATTAATAACTGGCTATTAAATTATGTAAATGCAACGACAATTTCAATGAGTATTTTAGGAGAACCTGTTGGAGCATCTATACTTGCGTTCTTCTTACTTGGAGAAAAATTAAATGCAATGCAAATTATCGGTAGCATGCTCGTATTGTTTGGTGTATCTGTTTTCTTACTGCAGCAACAAAAGCGAACAGCAAAAAATGTCGTAAATGAGCCGGTGTATACACAGGAATTATAGTGTTAGGGGAGAAAAGAGAAGTTGTGATACTTCTCTTTTTGTTTTATAGAAATACGGGTGTAGAAGGGGGAGGAAAATGGAAGAGATATTAAAGAAGTATATGAATGGATTTACAACACTAAGTGAAGAAGAGCAGCAAATGATCCTCAGTGAATTACAAATTGAAGAATATAAAAAAGGAACAGTGCTCCTAAGACAAGGAAATGTTCCGTTAAAATGTTATTTTGTATTAAAAGGATGCGTTAGGCAACATAGTATAGATGAAGCAGGGAAAGAAGTTACATCAAATTTTTATACAGAAGAACAGGCAATTTCGAATTTCAACCATCATAAACAAGATAAATCTTCATCATATACGTTAACGTGTTTAGAAGATTGTACTGTAGTTGTTGGTGATCTACATAGTGAAAAGGACATGTATAATAAGTATTCACAATTAGAAGAAATGACGCGTAAAATGATCGAGTACAATTTCGGTGAAGTACAAGATGAACTTGCTGTATTTATCTCATCGACACCAGAAGAGCGATATAAAACATTGTTACGAAAACGCCCGTATTTAATTCATCGCGTTCCACAATATCAGCTAGCAAGCTATCTTGGCATGACACCAGAATCATTAAGTAGAATTAAGAAACGGCTTAATTAGAGTGTTTACCACCTTTCAATAGTAGCCATATCGCAAGTCCTAATTCACCTGCAATCATAGGTAATTGGAATAGTGATTGTATGATTGAAATCATTGTATCGTATTGTGTAAACATTGTATTCATGACGTGAATTAGCATATAACCGGTAGCAGCAATGAACAGCAGTATACTAATAAACTTTGGTATCTGTTTAGAGAGAAAAGCTACATAGCCTAAAACGAAAAGATGCAATCCAAAAATGATCAGTCCTACAGACCAAATGTATTCGAATGCACTGAGAAACAACATTGTATATGTTTCTGGATTTGCAATTGTATTTTTTGAAAGCAATAATGCCAATATTAGATTGAATATAGCAATCCCAAGTATAGCTGTATACATAAGACGAAGTAAAGCGGCTAGTAATGAGAGGCTAGTATGAATTGGTTTTAGAAAGAAATAAAGAGCCCACGCGGCGACAATATCAGTGATAAAAATGATAATCCACCCAAAAACTTCCGCTTTGAAAAGTGAATTTGAAGTTTGGATATTATGGAATGTTGTACTCGCATCTCCTTGTATAACGAGATTTCCATGAACAAAACCGTAAGAAAAAAATGCAATGAATGCCATAACAAGAAGAGATGTGCTAGCAAATAAGGCGTACTTTCGTTCAGTCATAATACGTCCTCCTTTTCTAATATTGTTTTCATTGTAATAGGGAAGAGGAGGAGATTCATTGACTTAAATCAAGAGAGGGAAAGTTTAGTGGAATTTCCATCAAAAAAAGATGTATGGTTATATCCAAGTTTTTTATTAATCTTGTAAAAAGTAAAAACTCAAATATTGAAATCAAGTAAAAGAGTGGCTATGAAGCCACTCTTTTACTTTGGATTTGTCATATAAGGTTGTACATGAATGACACATAGGTCACGAAATTTGCCTTCAGCAGTTGTGACAATTACGACTGCTTTACCTGCACTTTTTCCAGTAATCGTCACGGTGTCACCTTTTGGATATATGGTGATGATATCAGAATTCATATTTGACCAAATAAGCTCTTTATTCGTTGCTTGTATTGGTAAAATGGAAGCTGATAACACAATGTTTTGTCCTGTTTTTATTTTTAATTTATGTTTTTCCATATGAACACCGATGACTGAAATAACAGAAGGAGCAATTGAAATTTTAGGCGGGTTAGGTTGCATGTTTAAACAAGACGCAGAAGTATTTGTGATAGGTGAAAATTTTCGTGTTTGTTGTTGCTGGAAAGCTGCTAACATGTTGGAGTCCCCTTTCTGTATAAGTGCTGATACTCATACTATAAAGGAGTAGTGTTATGTTAAATTTAACGAAACATAAAGAATTTGTTAAATTTGATAAGAAGATTGTCGAACTGTAAAAAATCTCTGCTGTTATGATAACAGCAGAGGTTTTTTTATAAATTATGACGATGTTGTTTTTCGAAATCCTCAAATTGCTCTTTAACTTCTTTTGAAGGTTGTGTTAGTAAACTAACAATTACGATGGCTAGTAAACTAATAGCGAAACCTGGAATCATTTCATATAAGAAATCTTTTAAGAATTTGAATTGAGTCCACATAATAACAGTAGCGGCACCAGAAATCATACCGGCAAGTGCGCCCCACTTCGTCATACGTTTCCAATATAAGCTTAATAAAATAGCAGGTCCGAATGAAGAACCAAATCCAGCCCAAGCGTATCCAACAAGAGCTAAAATCGTATCATTTTGTTTAAACGCTAATGCGCACCCAACTAATGCAATAACAAGTACAGCCATACGACCGACAAATACAAGTTCTTTATCAGATGCAGAACGTTTGAAGAATGTACGATATAAATCTTCCGTTACAGCACTAGAAGTAACGAGTAGCTGTGATGAAATTGTACTCATAATCGCTGCTAGAATGGCTGCTAATAAAAATCCAGTAATAAGTGGATGGAATAAAATTTTCCCAAGTTCAAGGAAAATTGTTTCTGGGTTAGATAATGTTAACTCTTGTTGTGAATAGTAAGCAATACCGATAAGACCAGTAAACATAGCTCCGACAACAGAGAAAATCATCCAGCTCATACCAATTCTTCGTGCGCTTTTCAGTTCTTTTACGGACGAAATCGCCATAAAGCGTACGATAATATGAGGTTGTCCAACATAACCAAGCCCCCATGCGAATAAAGAAATCATTCCTAAAGTAGAGGCCCCTTTAAAAATATCTAAACGTGTTGGATCTACAGAGCGGATTGTATCAAATGCAGGTCCAAGTCCATTCGAATTCATAATTGTTACGATAGGAACAAGAATAAGAGCAACTACCATAATGATTCCTTGCACGAAGTCTGTCCAACTTACTGCTAAGAAACCACCAAATAATGTGTAAGCGACAACAACGCCAGCTACAATGAATAATCCAACATGATAGTTCATGCCAAATGAATTTTCAAATAATACAGCGCCTGAAACTAATCCTGAAGCTACATAGAAAGTAAAGAAAATCATAATAACAAGTCCAGATACTAAACGTAGCATATGAGATTTGTCGTGGAAACGGTGTTCCAAAAATTCTGGGATAGTAATAGAGTTATTTGCAATTTCTGAGTAGGTACGTAAGCGAGGAGCGACATAAAGCCAGTTTGCGTATGCGCCTAGTGTTAGGCCGATCGCAATCCAACTACTACTTAATCCAACGCTAAACATTGCACCGGGTAACCCCATTAAAAGCCAACCACTCATATCGGATGCTCCAGCACTTAATGCTGTTACTGCGGGGCCTAGTGTACGCCCGCCAAGCATATAATCTGTTAAGTTGGACGTTCGTTTATAGGCGAAATAGCCAATGACTAACATCCCGAGCATGTAAATTGAGATAGAAGTTAAAGTTAACATCTGCGTACTCATGTAGTTCCCCTTCCTTTTGTCATGTCTTTTGATGCGTTATGCATATTTATCCCGCATAAACGGGCAGTAAAACTCCCACCTTAAAATTGGCTGGGCAAGGAAATTAGGTGGGAGATCAACTGCCCGTAAATGCCCGATTGGTTCAACTAATAATCAGTGGGGAGAACAAAACCCTCACTGATTAAAGTTTCACTTTATAATCTATCATGATTATTCTGAAAAATCCATATAGAAATACGAATTTTCAGAAATGTAAGCGTTTTTTGATGTCATTTTACTTTTTTAATATATAATATTCATACAAAAAACCTTATTTTTAATAGAGTATTTATTATATTTACATAAAAAGAGGTTGTTTTGTCAATATAATATTGAAAGGAAAGAAAAATAAAATTTTTGGAAAAGTATTGACTTGTGAAAAAAGTTAGGTCTATAATGAGTGCAACTTAAAAAAATGCAAGCGTTGATGAAGAAGAGTACACATGATGAACATGTCAGAGAGCTGATGGTTGGTGCGAATCAGTATGGAATTGATGTGGAATGGGCTTCGGAGCTTCCAAACCGAAACGAAAGAAGTAGGCTTTGGCGACATGATCTCATCGATACAAGAGACACGTATTGTTTTTGATACGGTAAAGTGCGTTACAGTTGTAACGAATTAAGGTGGCACCACGGGAGTACCCGTCCTTTCTATAGGATGAGTACTCCCTTTTTGTGTATAAAAAATTAAATAAGTGAAATCGTTTAAGTAAGAAGAGTACGTATATTGGAGACGTTACAGAGAGCCGGGAATAGGTGGGAGCCCGGTACGGTGCCATATACGGAATGGGCTTACGAGAGGTATGCTGAACAATTATTTTCAGTAGGCAACCCGGGTTCCGCCTTTACAAGGATAAGGTATAAATTTTGTACCTGAACAAAGCGGGATGCTTTTGCATCCAACACGAGGTGGTACCGCGGTATATTTATCGTCCTCTACATATTTTCGATATGTAGAGGACTTTTTTATTTTTCAGGGCGAGGTGAAGGACATGATGACGAAAGAAGAATTTATAAAACAAAAAAGAGAGAGAAAGACATTTTTAGTAATCACTGAAGAAGAAGGAGATAGCATTACGCCAATTTCTTTATATAGACGTATGAAAGGGAAGAAGAAATTCTTATTAGAAAGTTCACAGCTTCATCAAGATAAAGGGCGTTATTCTTACTTAGGATGTAATCCTTATGGAGAAGTGAAAAGCGTTGGTACGGAAGTGGAACGAACGATTTACGGCCGGTCAGAAAAGTTGCAAAGTAACGTACTTCAAGTGTTAGAAGAAGTGATCGCGTCAGCTCAAGTAGAGAGTCCGTTTCCATTTTGCGGGGGAGCAGTTGGTTATATTGGATATGACGTCATTCGGCAGTATGAAAACATTGGAGCGGATTTACACGACCCATTAAATATTCCGGAAGTACACCTTTTACTATATCGTGAGTTTATCGTTTACGATCATTTACGCCAAAATTTGTCGTTTGTATATGTATGCAGGCAAGATGATTCAGCAGATTATGAAGAAGTATACGAAAGGCTACGAGTATACAAAGAGGAAGTGCTACAAGGAGAAGAAGCTGAAGTAAATACAATACAATCCCCATTATCATTCACTTCTTCTATAACGGAAAAAGAGTTTTGTGAGATGGTAGAAATGGCGAAAGAATATATAAGAGCGGGAGACATATTCCAAGTTGTACTGTCACAGCGTTTACAAAGTGAATGTATTGGTGATCCATTCGCGTTATATCGAAAACTTCGAATTGCAAATCCATCACCATATATGTTCTATATCGATTTTCAAGATTATGTTGTACTCGGTTCCTCGCCGGAAAGTTTACTATCAGTAAGGGAGGATAAAGTGATGACGAATCCAATTGCTGGTACAAGGCCGAGGGGGAAAACGAAGAGGGAAGATGAGGAAATCGCAAAAGAACTGTTAGGCAATGAGAAAGAGCGAGCAGAGCATATGATGCTTGTAGATCTTGGGCGAAACGATATTGGTAGAGTGAGTGAAATCGGCTCGGTTACGATAGATAAATATATGAAAGTAGAAAAATATTCTCACGTTATGCACATTGTATCCGAAGTTTACGGAACATTGCAAAAACAAATGGGCGGATTTGATGCGTTAGCGTATTGCTTACCAGCAGGGACGGTTTCTGGAGCTCCGAAAATTAGAGCGATGGAAATTATAAATGAACTAGAAAATGAAAAAAGAAATGTATACGCTGGTGCAGTTGGATACGTTAGTTTTTCAGGAAATCTTGATATGGCGCTCGCCATTCGAACGATGGTCGTAAAGGATGAAAAAGCATATGTTCAGGCAGGAGCAGGAGTCGTTTACGATTCAGATCCAGTAGCTGAATATGAAGAAACATTAAATAAAGCGAGAGCGCTTTTGGAGGTAATGAAATGATTGTACTTATCGATAATTACGATTCGTTCACATATAACTTGTATCAACTGTTAGGCGAACATGAAGAAGAAATTGTAGTTGTAAGAAATGATGAAATAACGATAGAACAGTTAGAAGAGGTGAATCCAAGAGGAATTGTACTTTCACCAGGACCAGGAAAACCAGAGGATGCTGGCATTTGTATCGACGTCATCCGTCATTTTTATAAGAACGTTCCCATATTAGGGATTTGTCTTGGCCACCAAGCGATCATAGCTGCATTTGGAGGAGACATTGTTAGAGCAGAATGTATTAAACATGGAAAAACATCGCGTGTGAAACATAACGGAACGTCAATCTTTTCATACGCTACCCAGCCGCTAACGGCAATGCGCTATCATTCCCTTGTTGCAGAGCAAACGAGCTTGCCAGAGTGTTTTGACATATTAGCGACAGCGATGGACGACGGAGAGATAATGGCAGTCCGTCACAATTATTATCCGCTCTTCGGATTACAGTTTCATCCAGAATCAATCGCAACAGAAGAAGGCGGAAAGTTAATACGTGCCTTTTTAACAGAAATAAAAGAGGAGGAAAGAGTATGAATAACTATCTTCGTAAATTAGTGGAGGGTCAACATTTAACAGAAGAGGAAATGTATAAAGCAGGACTACTTTTATTAAGTGAAAACATATTAGAAAGTGAAATTGCAGCTTTCTTAGTCTTACTGAAAGCGAAAGGTGAAACTGCAGAAGAAATATACGGTCTCGTTCGAGCTCTTCGCGAAAAGGCATTGCCGTTTTCGAACCATATACAAGGAGCAATGGACAATTGCGGGACGGGTGGTGACGGTGCTCAAACGTTTAATATTAGCACAACATCAGCATTCGTACTGGCAGGAGCAGGTGTAAAGGTTGCAAAACATGGTAATCGTGCTGTTTCTAGTAAAACAGGAAGTGCAGACTTATTAGAAGAACTAGGTGTAAATATTAGTAGTACGCCAAACGAAATTGATTATTTACTAGAGCATGTGGGCATTGCATTTTTATTTGCACCAGTGATGCATCCAGCACTAAGGCGCATTATGAAAATAAGAAAAGAGTTAAACGTGCCGACGATCTTTAATTTAATTGGTCCTTTAACAAATCCAGTGAATTTAGAAACACAATTTGTCGGTATTTATAAACGAGATATGTTATTACCAGTTGCAGAAGTATTACAAAAGTTAGGCCGGAAACAAGCGCTTGTCGTAAATGGAAGTGGTTTTTTAGATGAAGCGTCATTACAAGGGGAAAATCACGTAGTCCTTTTAAAAGATAATGAAATAGTAGAAATGAGTATTGATCCAGAAAAGTATGGTTTTTCAAGAGTGAAAAATGAAGAAATTAGAGGGGGGAATTCAAAAGAAAATGCAAAGATTACGCTTGAAGTATTGAGCGGAGAAAAGAGTGTTTATCGTGATACAGTTTTATTAAATGCAGGTCTAGCTCTTTTCGCAAATGGAAAAACGGAAACGATTGAAGAAGGAATTAAACTCGCGGCACATAGCATTGACTCTGGAAAAGCATTAACCAAATTAAACTTATTAATTGCAGCAAGCAATGAAAAATTAGAAAGGGTGAACTAAAGTGGGGACGATTTTAGATGAAATTGTAGAACAGAAGCAAAGGGAAGTTGCGGAGTTGTATGAAATATATACACCAGTAAAAACAAAAAGAAAGACACATTCACTTGTAGAAGCGTTACAGCAGTTTACTGTCATTGCAGAAGTAAAGCGAGCATCACCATCAAAAGGAGATATCAATTTACACGTTGACGTACGAAAACAAGTGGGAACATATGAGAAATGTGGTGCAGGAGCAGTATCTGTTTTAACAGATGGTCAATTTTTTAAAGGGTCGTTTCACGATTTACAAACAGCAAGAGAAGAAAGTAACATTCCGCTTTTATGTAAAGATTTCATAATCGATAAGATTCAAATTGATAGAGCATATGAAGCGGGAGCAGATATTATCTTACTAATTGTAGCAGCGTTAACGAAAGAGAAGTTAAAAGAGTTGTATAGCTACGTGTTAGAAAAAGGATTGGAAGCGATTGTTGAAGTTCATGATGAACAGGAATTAGAAACTGCGATTGTATTAAATCCGCACGTTATTGGCATTAATAATCGTAATTTAAAAACGTTCGAAGTAGATTTAAGCCAAACGGAAAAGCTTGGAAAAAGATTGAATGAGGAGAAACTACTTTGGATTAGTGAAAGTGGCATTCATTCAAAAGAAGATATTATTCGTGTTAAAAGAGCTGGGGCCAAAGGTGTATTAGTTGGAGAGGCGCTTATGACATCATCTTCTATTAGTAGTTTTTTTGAAGATTGTAAGGTGAATATATGAAAGTGAAAATTTGCGGCATCACTGATGTGGAAACAGCGAAAAGTGCGTGCGAATACGGCGCAGATGCACTCGGATTTGTTTTTGCAGAAAGTAAACGGAAAATCACTCCAAAGAGAGCGAAAGAAATCATTCAGGAGCTTCCAGCCAACGTGTTAAAAATTGGTGTTTTCGTAAATGAATCAGTAGAAGTGATCCGGAAAATTGCAGATGAGTGTGGGTTAACACATGTACAACTACATGGGGATGAAGACAATCATCAAATTAGAAGATTGAATATTCCGTCTATAAAGTCGCTAGGAGTAACTTCAGATAGTGATATGAAAAACGCTCAAAGGTATGAAACGGATTATATATTATTTGATAGCCCGAAAGAAAAGTTTCATGGAGGAAATGGAAAGACATTTTCATGGGAACTACTTGGGCATATGCCAAAAGAATTGCGAAAGAAAACGATATTAGCTGGTGGATTAAACGCTCTTAATATAGAAGAAGCAATTCGAACTGTTCGGCCTTATATGGTCGATGTGAGCAGCGGAGTAGAGACAGAAGGAAAGAAAGATGTAGAGAAAATAAAACAATTTATTATAAAAGCAAAGGAGTGTTCCAAATGAACTACGCATATCCAGATGAAAAAGGACATTACGGTATATACGGAGGACGATACGTTCCAGAAACGTTAATGCAATCTGTACTAGAACTAGAAGAAGCATATAAAGAAGCGATGCAAGATGAAGCATTTCAAAAGGAATTAAATCATTATTTAAAAACGTACGTCGGAAGAGAAACACCGCTTTATTTCGCTGAAAATCTGACGAAGTATTGCGGAGGTGCAAAGATTTATTTAAAACGTGAAGATTTGAATCATACAGGAGCTCATAAAATTAACAATACAATCGGTCAGGCACTACTTGCAGTGCGAATGGGCAAGAAAAAAGTTGTCGCTGAAACAGGAGCTGGACAACACGGAGTTGCAACAGCTACTGTATGTGCTCTTCTCGGATTAAAATGCGTCATTTTTATGGGAGAAGAAGATGTAAGACGTCAAAAATTAAATGTGTTCCGAATGGAATTACTCGGAGCGAAAGTAGAAAGTGTAGCGGCAGGTAGTGGTACATTAAAAGATGCGGTAAACGAGGCGCTTCGTTACTGGGTTTCACATGTGCATGATACGCACTACATTATGGGATCTGTTCTCGGACCACATCCATTCCCGCAAATTGTACGTGATTTCCAAAGTGTAATTGGAAATGAAACGAAAAAACAATATGAGGCGTTAGAAGGAAAGTTACCAGAAGCAGTCGTTGCTTGTATTGGCGGTGGCAGTAACGCGATGGGGATGTTTTATCCGTTCGTACATGATGAAGAAGTTGCTCTTTACGGCGTAGAAGCAGCTGGAAAAGGCGTTCATACAGAAAAGCATGCAGCAACTTTAACGAAAGGAAGCGTTGGTGTTCTCCACGGATCAATGATGTATCTTCTGCAAAACGAAGAAGGACAAATTCAAGAAGCACACTCTATTTCAGCAGGACTTGATTATCCAGGTGTTGGTCCAGAACATAGCTTGCTAAAAGATATTGGCCGCGTTTCTTATCATTCGATAACAGACGAAGAAGCATTAGAAGCATTTCAATTATTAACGAAAAAAGAAGGCATTATCCCGGCGTTAGAAAGCTCGCATGCTGTCGCATACGCATTAAAATTAGCGCCGCAAATGAAGAAAGATGAAGGGCTTGTCATTTGTTTATCTGGCCGCGGTGATAAAGATGTAGAGAGTATAAAACGTTATATGGAAGAGGTGTAAAAAATGGGAGTAGAAAAAATTAAAGCAGCGTTTGAAAATGGAAAGAAAGCATTTATTCCGTACGTAATGGGCGGAGATGGCGGCTTTGAAAAATTAAAAGAAAGAATTCGTTTTCTTGATGAAGCAGGAGCGAGCATCGTTGAAATCGGCATTCCTTTTTCGGATCCAGTCGCAGACGGTCCAACGATTCAAAGAGCAGGGAAACGAGCGCTAGATAGCGGCGTAACAGTAAAAGGTATTTTTCAAGCATTAATAGAGGTAAGGAAAGAAGTGCAAATTCCGTTTGTACTCATGACATATTTAAATCCGGTACTTGCATTCGGAAAAGAGAGATTCATTGAGAACTGTATAGAAGCAGGTGTAGACGGCATCATCGTTCCAGACTTACCGTATGAAGAACAAAATATTATTGCGTCGTTACTTCGAGAGGTAAACATTGCGCTCATTCCACTCGTTACCGTAACGAGTCCTATTGAAAGAATTGAAAAAATTACGAGTGAATCAGAAGGGTTCGTTTATGCTGTTACAGTAGCGGGCGTAACGGGAGTACGTCAAAACTTTAAAGAGGAGATTCATAGTTACTTAGAAAAAGTAAAATCACACGTCAACTTACCAGTAGTCGCTGGATTCGGCATCTCAACAAAAGAACATGTAGAAGAAATGGTTACAATATGCGACGGAGTTGTCGTTGGAAGTAAGGTCATTGAGCTTTTAGAAAATGAAAAGCGAGAAGAAATATGTGAATTAATATATGCAACAAAACAAAAAGAAGAGGCGTAGTCTCTTCTTTTTGTTTTGCGTAATAAATGTTAAAATATACAGAAAATACATATAATTCAGAGGAGGAGAAGGCATGCTAAGACGTAAATTACTATATCTATTTTTAACTGTACCATTATACGCTTGGCTTATTAGCATGACGAAAATAGAGTTAATGGCTCTATTTTTAGGGTATGTATTCATCTTTTCTAACTTAAATCGCATTCAAGAACAGTCTATTTTAGAAATATGTCTATTTTCGATTAGTATAGAATTATTTAGTATCGTTTCGATTGTATTATTAAACGAATTATTTCTACGGATTCATTCATTTACATTAATGAAATTTTGGAATATTATATTGCAAGCAATATGTACTTACATTGTGTTTGTTGTGTTGAAAGAAATAGTCGGAAAGCAGACAGTTTTTCAGGATAATAGAAAATGGGAGTGAATGAAAAGGAGCCGTTTGGTTCCTTTTTTGAATCTGTTGTAAAAACAATTGAAAATTATAGCATCTGTTATATAATAGTTAAAAATTGTATTTTAAAAGAAATGAGATGATAACATGGCCATATTGTTGGCACTTATCCCAATTATGATGATTTTCATTTGTTTATTTTTATTTAAACAAACGTCATTAAGGTCCTCGTTAATTTCTTATGCTGTGTCTGTTGGAATCGTTTTACTCTCGCCAACGTTTCAATTAGGGATAAGTGAAACTGTGCACGCAACGATTAAAGGATGGTTAATTTGTTTTATTGTCGGGTACGTTTTATTTTTCGGTATTTTTTTATTTCACCTCATGAACAAAATGGGGTACATCGATCAAGTAGCACGTTTTCTAGAAGCAGTTACTCAGGATCGCTTATTACAAATGCTGCTTATGTGCTTTGGTATTTGCCCACTAATTGAATCGGTAAGTGGATTCGGTATTGGCTTCATGGTTGCAGCACCTATTTTTCTTTCATTAGGTTATAAACCATTCCAAGCTGTACTGCTCTCATTTATCGGCTTATTAGCTAGTTCATGGGGGGCAATGGCAACGGGTACGATTATCGGTTCCCAGCTTATCAATATGCCGCTTACAATACTTGGTACAAATACAGCGCTATTAAGTATCCCGATGTTTGCTTATTTCGTCATTCTTTCTTTACATGTTGTTGGCGGTTGGCAAGCGGTTATAGAAAAGTGGAAAGAAGGAGTAGGATTCTTTCTATTATTTTCTCTCGGAATCTATCTTTCTAATGCGTACGTAAGTGTTGAACTAGCCGGGATATTAAGTTCTATCGTTACGATTACATTTGGCTTTCTTATCATTAAATTAAAAGGAAAAAGTGGGCAAAATCTTATAACAGAACATGCGGCTGCAACGGAGAGAGAAGTATCCATTATAAAAATTATTAGCCCTTATATATTTCTAACAGTTTGTATTTTACTTTCTCGCCTCGTTCCTGCATTACATGACTTGTTCAGATCATATGCAGTCCTTGATTTGAAATCATACTCTTACAAATTAGAAATGCTGTATTCACCAGGATTTTGGCTCGGTATGACTTGCTTATTTACTATTATTTTCTTCCGCATCCCGTCTCATATTATTAAACAATCACTCTCACAAACGATCAAACAATGGATTCCTTTTGCGATTACGACGACAATGTTTATCGCCATTTCAGAACTAATGGGTGCATCAGGCATGCATTCATTACTCGCAAAGACAGCTGGTGATACATTTGGAACATTTTTCGTTTTCGTTGCGCCGTTTATTGGCGCTATTGGTGGATTTTTAACAGGTAGTAACGCAGGATCAAATGCAATGTTTATAAAACTACAAATGCAAACCGCACAAAACGTAGCACTCCCGTGGCAATATGTCACAACACTTCAAAATACCGCATCATCAGTAGCGACAATCGCTTGTCCATCACGGATTACACTAGGTGCTTACTTATGTAATATCCCTTACCGTGAAAATGAACTATTAAAGAAGACGACGTTAATGATCTTTGGTGCGGTTTTGCTTGTAGTGGTAGAGGTTATTGTTTGGTATATGTTGAGAAATTAAAAATCCTCCTAACATAGGAGGATTTTTTTTATGAATGGATAATGATTTAAATATGAATAGCTTCTACTAAATGAATAGGAGATGAAATGTATGCCCCTAAAAAACTACGGTGTGTTAAAAGGTACAGTTATACAATCAAAGATTGGAAAAGGGAAAACACCTCATTATCAAGTTCATTTACAGGGCGAGACAGGAGTAGATTATCGTATTGCAATTAACGTAAAGTCACAAAGTTATCCATCAGAAGTTTTATATTTTGCGAGTAACAATATTAAGTCAGAGGCGATTCATATTTTACCGACATTACCATTCGGTTTTACAGAAATAAAAAACAATGAACCGAAAGTAGCTTTAGATTATATAAGAGGAAATCTATTTGACTCAAATCAAATGATTCCTTTACCTCCCGAAAAAGCAGGAGCAGATAATGATTTAAATGAAAAAATAGAACGTTATATAAAGCGAGCGATAGAAGAAAAAGCAATTATTTACGCGTTTGGCGAAAGATGGGGACCAGAAGAAAATACACCAGATTCCTATTTTCATTTCAAACCAGGAAACGGTATACATGATATTCACATGAATCAAGGGAATGTAGAGAAATGGAAAGCTGATAATGGCATATGGCAAGACGGAGGAATACTCATTCACTTCGAGAAGGAAGAAGAATGGATTGGTATCTTTCTGGCATTCCAATCACAGTCATGGTGTACCGATGAAGAAGGGCATGCTCGTGTGCCTGTTGAGCATTGTGATTATAAGGGGAATAATTAATAAGAAGAGGGCGTTCAAAACGAACGCCCTCCTCTTATTTTATAAAACCCAAAACTTACAAGTGTAGAAATACAAGAGAAAAGCAGTGCTACACTAGAAAACGCAATGAGATACATATTATATTTCATCACTTTGCTAATTAGTTGGTTACTATCGTATTGGAACAGTCCCGCTATGATGTTGAATAAAAATAAAACGATAAACATGACGATAACCCCGTCTATTGATCCTTTAATGTCTGGTTTACTTAAAGCGATATGTGCGGAAATGCAAATGGCGATAAATAAAAATAACCAAAAGGAAGGATTCAATAAATTACCGATTGTAAATAAGCTTTTCAATAATACAAACGTCGACAAGAGCATGTTTTGGATCATTTCTATATTAATAGAAGTAGAAGCAATCGTTTTTTCGAGAGTTGTATTAAATAAAAAATATGATTCTGGTACGAAATAGCGCATTAAAAGGATTAGTGCAGTAATACCAGAAATAATAGGCCCAATGCCGATGAAGAAATTCCCAATTCGTTGATACACACTTTTTTGATTGTATTGATGTTGTACGTAGCCTAAAGCGCCTTGGCTTGTATCTGTTGGGAAGAACTGAGTCGTCACAATTTTATGACGGAACAGTACGCACATAATGGCATGTCCAAGTTCGTGAATCGGAACACCGATCCAAGCCGTTAATAGGAATCCTTTTCTTCCAAAAGCTCTCGACCAATACATGCGTGTGAGAGATTCTAAATAGCCTAATAGAAATCCAATTACAATGATAACGCCAATTAAAGATAATAATTGGATTACGCTTGTAAGGAGTATTTGAAAAATTGAGTTTACCAATTCCATTGCCAGTCATCCAATCTGTTAAAAATATTATTTATTCTGTTTCATAATAGCATTTTTTTTCAAGATTACTAGCACATATATTTTCTTTCGGAAGAAGGATTTCAGAATCTTTTTCTTGTAGTCATGTTTTATGTCCAAAGTCATATATTGAACTTGTAACACCCTATATGGTATATGCTTAAGGAGGGATAAGAGAATGAAATGTCCGTCATGTCATACAGAAAATGCAGCGGAGGCAAAGTTTTGCGGGAATTGTGGACATTCGTTAACGGAAGAAGTAGTGGCAAGTAGTGGCCAAGAAGAAGGGCCGGAACAAGCACGTGCGGCACAAGCAAAGGAAGCTCGGCCAAATGAAACGGTAGAGCAAGCGAAGCGGTTCGCGAGCGGCTATTTTCAATTTTTTAAACATGCATTACAAGCACCGACAGCGATTATGAAAAGCGGCGCTATTGAAGTGCGAAATGGAATTGTAAGTCTTGTTCTTATTTGTTTTTTAGGAGCATGTATTTTTTATAGAATGATGAGTGCAGCATCAGCAGTTACGAGAACATTTGCACCAGATATATCTACTCCCACGTTTTTTGGAGAATCTATAACGGTCTTTTTCTTTTTATTAATTTTAACTTTATTTGTCGGATTTATTATTTTTGTAAGTGGCAAGATGATGAAATCATCTTTTTCGTTTCTTGAAGTATTTGGTATATGGGGAACGATAGCGACGCCGGCTATTGTCATATTAGTCCTTTCTTTTCTTTTTAGTTTCTTATTAATCTTTTTCTTACCTATATTATTATCCGTAGCTGCAACTTATATAGGAATTAGTATAACTGTAGCCGTATTAAAGCTAGACAATGGCGGATTAGATCTCGTTTACACACTTATTATTGCAAATGTTTTAATTGGAATTGCAACGTTCATTGTACTTTGGTCTTACATTAGCACGATAATTCAAGCCTTAACAAAGGGAATAACTGGCTTCTAATGAAAAGGTGGTTGACTGAATGAATGTATGTACAAAGTGCGGAGCTCAGTTTGAAGATGGTGTGCAATTTTGTCAAAACTGCGGGTCGAAGAGGGGACGTCCTGTAGTAAAGAAGAACATGAGCGGCGGTACAAAAGTTGGCATTACACTGTTAGCACTATTTGTTATAGTGATTATTGGCTTGTATTTGTACGGAGCATCGTATTATACGCAGGTGGCACAAGTAGACCGGATGATTACGATTTTACAAGAGAGGGACGGAGAGAAATTAGCTGAGATCGTTACGGCAGATGATCCATCGGTTATGATAACGAGAGAGAGTGTAAAGCCCCTATTTTCATATATAAAAGAAAATCCATCTTACGTAAATGAATTAAAAGGATATTTGAGACAAGGTGAAAAACAACGGGACGGAATAGAAAGAGCTGACTTTTCATTAACGAAAGACGGAAAGTATTTCTTTATATTTGATCGATATAAATTGAAAGCGAAGACGTACTATACAACTTTGCTTACAAATGAAAAAGGCGTATCGTTAAAAATGAACGGAAAAGAAATTGATAAGACAGATGACAAAAGGTTTGAGAAGCAATATGGGCCATTTCTTCCGGGAAATCAAGTGTTTCAATCAGATTATAAAAATGACTATGTAAAATTATCTCGTGAGGAAAAGGTTGTACTTATGAAACAGAGCCAAAATAACGTAACGATAGATTTAACGTTGCAAGGTCAATATATTACAGTTCAAACGAACGCGCCGGGTGCAACATTGTACGTAAATCAAAAACCGGTTACAGCGCTGGCAGGAGAAGAAATTACATGGGGGCCAGTAGCGACTGATGGAAGTGCGACGATTTATTTAGAACGAAATGGAGAAAGCGGACGGGAAACGACACAAGTAGAGACGGTAACGGCACTTTCGTCTTATAATCTTCCATTCCAAAAGAAAAGTACAGAAAAAACAGTTGTTTATAATGTTACTCCAACGCCCGCGACTGGGTATGTATATAATGGTTTCATCTTTCCTGATAGTGATATTCGAAAATTAACGAGCGCAGATTTAACATATTTATCGAAAGAGCAGTTGAAAATTGCTAGAAATGAAATATATGCAAGGCATGGACATATTTTTCAAACGAAAGATATGCAAGCGTATTTTGCAAAACAGTCTTGGTATAGAGAAAATCCTTATTTTAAAGGAAAGTTAACAGATATCGAAACTTATAATATTGAACTAATCAAATCAAGAGAATAGAACACAGGAAAAAAGGTACAGTGCATAACTGTACCTTTTTATGGTTTTTTATCTGAACCAGGATCCCTTGAGAAAAAGATATGAAAGAGAAATGTGACTTTACTTGCTCCTCCTGATGTACTTGCTTGCACATCAGATAAACCATTAGATGTTAAAACACCTTCAGAATGAGGGGGTACGACTATTTTGAGATTATCATCTGATTCTGATGATGCAGTAACTGTTATTGTATCATCAGATAAGTTCAAAATTTTTACAGTGCCGATTGGTAAGATGGACTTGCCAGCGTGTGATGCTGAAGCGAAGCGAGAGCCTTTCCAAATCGTTTGTGGGAAAGTCTCATCATTAGATAACCAAGCACGAGCACTATAGATGGTTGCGTTAATAGAGAATTCTTGATCAAGCGACAAGGCGGGTTTTGGTTCTTTCGGTTCCTCTGGAGTTTGAGCGAGAAGGCCGGCGCACATGTATGTTTCACCTACTTTCAATTGTTACTGTTATAGCATATTAAACATATTGTTTATAAGACACGACAGTTACCTATTCAAGCATAGGTTTGTGCACAAAATTTGAAGATGGAATTCTCTTTCTTTACAATGGAAGTAGGTGTTATTTCTATAAAATATGGAAAACGTAAAGAGTATGTAAAAAAAGAAGGAGTGGTAAAGTGAACTATGTCATTATTGGCGGAGATGCAGCTGGTATGAGTGCAGCGATGCAAATTGTTAGAAACGATGAAAATACAAATGTTGTAACTTTAGAAAAAGGTGAAATTTATTCATACGCTCAGTGTGGATTACCGTATGTCATTAGTGGTGCTATCGCTTCAACTGAAAAGTTAATCGCGCGTAACGTAAAGACGTTTCGTGAGAAATATGGAATTGATGCGAAAGTGCGTCATGAAGTAACGAAAGTAGATACGGAAAAGAAAATGGTGTACGCAGAGCATACGAAGACGAAAGATGTCTTTGAATTTCCGTACGATCGATTATTAATTGCGACTGGAGTGCGTCCTGTTATGCCAGAATGGGAAGGACGGGAATTACAAGGCGTTCATCTTTTAAAAACAATTCCTGATGCTGAGCGCATATTAAAAACGCTAGAAACGAATAAAGTTGAAGATGTAACGATTATTGGCGGTGGTGCCATTGGACTTGAGATGGCAGAAACATTCGTCGAACTTGGTAAGAAAGTAAGAATGATTGAGCGAAATGATCATATCGGTACGATTTATGATGCAGATATGGCAGAGTACATACATAAAGAAGCAGATAAACATCATATTGAAATTTTAACGAATGAAAATGTAAAAGCATTCAAAGGGAATGAACGAGTAGAAGCAGTTGAAACGGATAAAGGTACGTATAAAGCGGATCTTGTTTTAGTATCTGTCGGAGTGAAGCCAAATACTGATTTTCTTGAAGGGACAAATATACGTAAGAATCATAAAGGGGCAATTGAAGTAAATGCATATATGCAAACGAATGTGCAAGACGTATATGCAGCTGGTGATTGCGCAACACATTACCACGTTATAAAGGAAATTCATGATCATATCCCGCTCGGAACGACTGCCAATAAACAAGGGCGACTTGCTGGACTGAACATGCTGGATAAACGAAGAGCCTTTAAAGGTACGTTAGGTACAGGTATTATTAAATTTATGGATTTGACGCTTGCAAGAACAGGATTAAATGAAAAAGAAGCGAAAGGGCTACACATCCCGTATAAAACAGTTAAAGTAGATTCTACAAATATGGCGGGCTATTATCCAAATGCAAAACCACTTTACTTGAAATTATTATATCGATCCGATACGAAACAATTATTGGGCGGGCAAGTAATTGGAGAAGAAGGCGTAGATAAACGGATTGATGTGATTGCAATGGCACTTTTCAATAAAATGAGTATTCACGATTTAGAAGATGTCGACTTAAGTTATGCACCACCATATAACAGCGTTTGGGACCCAATTCAGCAAGCGGCAAGGAGAGCGGAATAGCACTTTTTAAAGTGCTATTTTTTTTACAATGAGGGAGTAAATAAAGTTTCACTTTATTTTGAATATACCCTTTCCCCTTGAAAACATATTACGTATCGCTTATATTTTCATATAGTATTTATTTTTTAAACGAAGCAATGAATGAACCAGGGGGCGCAGTATGGCAATTAACATGAAAACAATCGAAGAATGGATTGCTGAATCAAATGCAAGACATGAAGAAGACTTTGGACACGTTGTGGAAGAAATGAAAGAAGTATGTGTCGGACTTGATAACGCGACATTAATTTATACGAAAAATGTATTTTGTTTCGGTAAAAAAGTAGAAGTATTTTTCTTCTTCCAAGACCATGTCGTGATTGGACAAGAAAAAGACGAATATATTGAGATTGAAAAATTAAAGTATGATGACATTACAAATAGTAACTTAAAAACAAATGACAAAAATACTACGTTAGAATTAAAGTTTGCTAACGGACAATCTATCAATTTAGATAGTTTAAATGATAACTACGGTACGAAAAATTGGTTATTTGCTAGACAAATTAAGAGTATTTTTAAGTTAATCTAGTAAAAAAGCACGCCGATAGACGGCGTGCTTCTAACAATGCAAAGCCCCTTTTAACCAATTCCGCGCTCGATATGCCCCAACTGGAACTTGAATAAGAGATGTTTCATTCCCAGCATCTATTCCGTACAATTGATCACATGAATTTGTATCAAAACTAAGTAAAGGATGCCCGCCCATCCCCATCGCGGTCGCTGCAAAAACGAGTTTATGAACGAGTATACCTGCTTCCATTTGATGGATACGGTACCCTCTATAGCCTAATGCATTTGTATAATAATCTTTCTTTCCGACTACATGTAGGCAAAGTGGTACTTGAAAAAGGTTTACGTTATCCATCGTCATACTAGACTGAAGTGGGTAGCGAAGGTCTCCATATCGAATTGGTTGTATGGAATGTGTTTTACTGTTATAAGCGTAAGCTCCGTTTTCAATATTTTTCACGTTATAAAAACATCCATATAAGGAGACGCGTGTATTTTTATTTGTATACTTACCATCAAGGTCGTTGTAATAGGGGAAGGAGAGGCTCGCTTCTTGTAGTAAAGTAGCGAGCTCAGCTGCATCCCATTTCGTTAAAGTAAAGTCAGCATCAGGGGAATACCGTTTTCTGCAAAGTTGCAAGAAATCATAAGATAAACGCTCTACTTTCGGCAGTTGTACAGCATACTCATGATGTTGATAGTGCTCTTCATGAGCTAGTGTTTGGAAGTGTGCTGTCGATTCGATCATAGAAGCTTCATTTATTTTTGTTATCATCGGATATTCATCTACATGTTTTGAGCGAACGAAATGTTCATGTGCGAGCGGCGGAATTTGTTGCAACAACTCATGAGAAGTAACTGTTTTATTTTCACGGTAATCATTGTGAAACCAATTAGTTTCTGGCTCTGTACTTAAAGGAATAACGGCATACACACTTTCTTCACCTTCTGACAATCCGAGTAAATGGTTCAGTGCACGGTCTAGAAATTGAAAGTATACGCCGTTCGTATAACCGAACTGATTTGCACATTCTAGTAATTGTCCAATGAGAACCCCGCTATCTAATCCTTGAAGTCGATATGAAAAGTTATTGTATTTAAAGAAGTTTTTCCAAAACATAGTGGATACGAATGCAGCACCGAAACAATCCTGTATGTTACAGCGATTACCGAGTGCGTCTGCTAAATAAGAATCGAAATTTCCTTCGCGAAGTAAAATAAGTCGGTGATGCGCGGCGTCATAATGGTAAATGCCGTCTGGATAATCGTCAATCTTTAAATAGATATACAATTCATTCGGGTATAAGGCACCGCCTGAAGGAATGGATCTACGTAATACATTTCTCTCGCTATTTAGCTGACATAATTGTGTTACACCAAATGAATACCAAAGGTAGTGACCAATCTCATTTAGAGTAGGTGTAGTAGAAGAGTTCGATAAAGATAACGGGATTTCTAAGGAGAGCGGGATGGTAGGTACATTTCGATATAATTTATAAGGAAGCGGTGCGTCTTTCCAGTCCACCTCATGATTTGGCATAATTTCATCGATAGAGAAATGGAGATGATGTAAAAAAGTATCTAGCTGCATGAAATCCCTCCTTTACTATGGAAACGGATGTGGATGTGGATTTAATCTTTCATTTGTTAAAGGTTCGTCTGTATATCCAAGTGTCATCGGTACGGTATATACCCGGTCCAGTCCTGTAACCCGAGTAAGATGGTGTCCGAACGTCATCGGTAACATACCTGGAATAATAACTTTTACACAGTGTAGTCCGTTCTTTTCTATAAGGGGAACGGTTTGATCTACAACGATTACTTCAAGGTCAGATTGATGCAAACGATTTAAAAGTTGGTGGAGATCGGATGTTAAATCCATATCAAATGATTGTGATACATTTATTTCTTGGAACGTTTGCACCGGTGCATCTTCTCGTAAAAGGAAGTGAAGACGTTCTTCCGTTTCTTTCAATCCGTACAGCATACTATGGTCTTCCATTTTATTAACGAAATAAGGATCTTGTAAGCACTTTTCGTAGTATTCTCTTTTGTGCTCGAGCTCATCGTCTGTTATTAGTAACATGCCTGCTATTTCTTGAATGGCGCTTTTTAAGGCTCGAATAGGATCTAAATGAGCGCCTCCCGCACAAACAACGTTCATTCCATTTTCACGCGTATTTTTTGCAATTATCCATAAGCTCGGGATGCCGTGTTCCATCGTCGCATTAAAAGCGTGTAATTCATACCCGGTAATCGTACGTAACCGCTGGATCATTAATTGTAATTCTGTATCATTTGCTGAATTAAGATCAAGGCGGGGAAGAGGTAATTCGGCATACCAAGTGAGTAAGAAGGCATCACGCTCTACAATTTCTAAAATGCCGTGAAAAATCGCTTCTTCTAAACTACCGCCAATTGCACATCCATTTGATGTTTCATACACGAAAGCGTCTCGATGACCGAGGCTATAATAAGCAATTGATTCAGGAACTAAAAGCGGTCTGTTTTGTGATAAAGAATATCCCCATACCCAGTTTTGCTCATAATCAGGATCAAACGGTTTAAATGGAAAATTATCACGATTGTAATGTTCATTTGTATGTACACCGAGCGAGAGGGGATTTAGTGCATGTTCCTCTAAATCATGAAAACTACCATGCACATTTGTCTTTTTCCCGCGAGGCGACATACCGCAATATCGTTCTAAACCTTCTAAAATAGCAGTTGCTTCACTCACTGCAAATGAATGGGTTCGGCCTGCAACACCTTCATTTCCAAACATCAATGGCATGTTTATAATGACGTCAGCGAATGGTAATACAGAATGCTGCATTTTGCCGTTCAACATACCGACCCGATAATCTAAATAGTCTCTCGTTAAAAATGTGTTTAATTCATGAATGGAACGGCAGCGATACGTTTCGGTGCTTACTTTTAAACTCGGTTGTAAAGAAACTTCCGCCGCATCCGCAGTATCATCAGGTAAATTACTACATACAGGACAGAGAGGATCTGGAAGAAAAGAATGCCGCGTACATTGTAATGTTTGTAAGTTTAGTAAAATAAGTTCATTTTCTAAAGAAGAATGGTTATGAGTTAATATTTTTTCTGTTTCTGCGCAAATAAGATGGCACATTTGTAACATTCCATTTTGGGTGGCACGTACATCACGCCTCGTTACATTATCTGCTTTAAAGGCATATTTCCGCTGTAGTTCCCACATTTCTTTTTGATCAAAGCCAGCGATAAAACGGCGTCCATCAGAACAATGGGAACATCCGGGCGTAAGAGGATGAATGTAAGGACCGATAATACCTTCGCCAAATGAAGTAAAACCACGTAACCACGGAATATGATTTGACCGAAAAATTAGCTCAGCGTCATGATGAATAGTAGAAGGAGATCCGTCATGTAATACGAGAGCGAGATGAATATTTTCAGGAAGTTCTTCTGTAAGGGTATGCTGACGAATGATGGAATATTGTTTGCATAATTGATCATGTACATAGTCTGCAAGAAGGCCATCCCCTATAAGTAATATATTTTGAGTCATAGACCGTCCTCCTTTGCAATTAATACCCCATACACACCGTCTAAGTTTTCTTTCAAAAATGGTTCGATTGCTAAATCAAACACGAAGGGATAAAAATTATGTTCTTCTAAATGCTGTAAGGCAAGCTGTAAAGATTGCACACTTGGAATTTCTTCTTCCGCTTGTATTTCCACTCTAAAAGAATCCGTGTCATATAAAATAATAGATGATTCAGGCAAGATATTAGCTCTGTAAGGAGTCTCTTCACTTTGAATGTGTAGCAGTGATAGTTGTAGTGCGCTTCGTAACGCTAACGTCATATTAATATTAGATGCACCGTACCATCTATCATTTATACCAATCCAAATGACTGGAAAACTGAGAATCTCTTCACTCATTGCAATTTTAGGTGTTTCATGAATTGTAGCAAGAGCATCGTAATAAAATCTACAATGTTTATCGTGAATATCAGTTAAATCAATCGTTGTAAGTTCTTCTAGCATATGTGACTGTCGCTCATACAGTTTATTGTTTAAATGTTGTTGTAGTGCCCGGTAAAATCCTTCTGTCATCGTTTCTCCAGCACCGATACCGATATCGTTATGTTCAGGAATAAGGCGGTGAATGATTTCTGCTACATATGTTTCAATTCCTGTTAAACCGGCTTCTCGGCGTGCTTCATTATGAGTCAATCCACTGCAAGTCATAAGAGGCAGAAGGGGAGCTGGGCCATCTGATAGTGGAGTGGCTACTTGAATATAGCACTGTGATAACGGTAATTGATATGAATCTTGTTCATCCCATACATGGAATATACCGGCTTCTTTAGAAGTTAATGAGTCGAAAAAGCGGAATACATCAGTTGAAGTATGTTGGTTCGACCGATGCTCAAGTTTTTCAGAAAGATTTTCTATCGTATCAATTGTAAAACTTTCATCAGTTGCAAGAGGGTGTTTTATAAAAGGATGCCACGTTCCTTCAAGTGTTTCATAGTTTAATAAAAAGAATTGTGATTCTTTTTCACGATATGAATCATCCGCGACATGTTTAAACAATTCAAAAACGATTACATTTGCTAACATGGCAGATGTAATTTGTGAGAAGGAATCCGATGAATTTTCATTTTGCAAAGTCGTTTCATGTAGTCGATGCCATGCGGATTCCCAGCATTCATCACGGTTTTCCATTACGACAGGTCCAGCTATACCGAGTGTTGATAAACAAATAGCTGGTATAAAATTCTTTTTCGTTTCTCTACAAATAGTGTGAACTGTTTTTAAACCGTCAATGTCTCCGTTTTGAGAAACATATAAAATCCAATCAAAAGGTTCGAATACTTCATGCAAGGGACGGTCAATTGTAGTATCGATTTCTTGAAGGAGTACACTGTTATCAACTTCATATGCACGTTCTATTAGCTCATGTATTCTGTCATAGTTTGTTTCATCCCGATCTGTAACGAGGTAATAAAATGTAGGTAAACCAGATTCTAATAAAGAAGAAACTAAGGAAGTGAGCATATCCCCAGAACCAAGTACAAGGACATTTGCTCCGCGGTACGTTTCGAATTTTAAAGCACCTGAATGAGAATCGGCTTCTAAAAATTCAATTTGCGAAGCATATCTGTCGAGTAATGTACTGTTTAATTCATGAGGTGCATCTTGATTTGCATCACGAACGAAACCATTTTCATATAAAATCTCTCCAATTTCAAATACACGGTTTTGATAGGGGAGAGGGAGGCCATCGGTTATTTCGGCTAAAGAATAATTCCCGTTAAACATTGGCATTAATTTTTCAATCCAGTCATAAATTCCATCACCGTCCATACGAAATGAACTGGCGTTATTTCGAAAATAGACACCCCCGTTTGAATCGGGGAGGAAGAAAGTATCCTTATTTACTTTAAGTTTTGCATGAATTGGAAGGTTATTCATTTTAATCCTCCTTACGTTTAGGCATACATTATTACCTTATGTCATGAAATTTGTCCCGTATGAACACAATAAAAAAAGGCTGTAGAATGAATCATTCTACAGCCTTTAATAGATTTTTAATCTATCAACCTTCTAATAATAATGACTTTGGATCTTCAAGCATATCTTTAACAGCAACAAGGAAGCTAACTGCTTCTTTACCATCAACAATGCGGTGATCGTAAGATAAAGCAATGTACATCATTGGGCGGTTTTCCATACGCTCGTTATCAATTGCAACTGGGCGTACTTGGATTTTATGCATTCCTAAAATACCAACTTGAGGGCTATTTAGGATCGGTGTTGACATTAGAGAACCGAATACACCACCGTTTGTAATTGTAAATGTACCACCTTGTAGTTCTTTTAATGAAAGTTTGTTATCGCGTGCTTTTTTACCTAATTCACGAATTTCGCTTTCGATTTCAGCGAAGTTTAATTGGTTAGCATCGCGTACAACTGGAACAACTAATCCATCTGGAGCTGCTACTGCAATACCGATATCATAGAATTTTTTAATGATAAGCTCGTCACCTTGAATTTCAGCATTTAATAATGGGAATTGTTTTAATGCTGCAACAACTGCTTTTGTGAAGAATGACATGAAGCCAAGACGTACATCATGTTTTTTCTCGAAAGCATCTTTGCGTTCTTTACGTAATTCCATGATCGCACTCATATCAACTTCGTTAAATGTTGTTAACATTGCAGATGTTTGTTGAACTTCTACAAGACGTTTTGCAATTGTTTGACGGCGGCGGGACATTTTCACGCGCTCAACTGGTTTTTCGAATTCCGTTTTTGCAACTGGAGCAGGAGCTGGACTCTTTGGAGCAGCTGGTGCTTCTTTTGGTGCTGCAGCATGAGCTTGTACATCATGTGGTCTCACGCGTCCAAGTGGATCTGTACTACGTACGTCGTTTAAGTCGATTCCTAATTCACGAGCCATCTTTCTAGCAGCTGGTGATGCGATAGGACGGTTTGTATTTGGTAACCCTTGTAGTGTTGCAGTTTGCTCAGCACTTGGTGCCGCAGCTTTCGGTGCTTCAGCTGTTTCTTGTTTTGGTTGCTCAGCCACTGGTGCAGGTGTACTTACTGCAACTGGTGCTCCATTAGCATCTAAAATTGCGATAGTTGCGCCAACTTCAACTGTATCCCCAGGTTCGCCTAGTAACTTCGATACAATACCTGAATCTTCTGCAATGATTTCTACATTGACTTTATCAGTTTCAAGCTCAACAACGCTGCCACCTTTCTCAACTTTGTCGCCTACGTTGATAAGCCATTGTGAAATAGTTCCTTCAGTAATAGATTCTGCAAGCTCAGGTACTTTAATTTCGATCATTTTAAATGTCCTCCCCTTATTTGCCTAACGGTGTGTTTTTTCTTCTTTTGTCTTCGGTAATCTCCATTTGTTAGCCTGGCCTTGGGCAGAATATCTGCCCAAGGAACAAGCTAGAAACCTTCATTGTTACTTTTTAGTTGCTGTAAACTTCAATTTCTTGTTTATCTTGACGGAAGTTATACTTCACATCTAAAGCATGTGCAACAATTAGTTCTTGCTCAGCTTTGTGAGCGAATGGATCGCCGCCAGATGGACTAGAGCGATCAGGACGTCCAATGTAGCCTGTTTTCACTTTATCTCCAGCAAGTTCGAACAGAATTGGAGCCATGTAATGCCATGCACCCATATTACGAGGTTCTTCTTGAACCCAAATGATTTCTTCTAAGTTTTTAAAGCGTTTAATAATAGATTGAACTTTCTCAGCAGGGAATGGGTACAATTGCTCAATACGAACGACATGAACTTCGTCTAAGTTGTACTCATGTTTACCAGACTCGATTTCTGCTGCTAAGTCAATCGCCATTTTACCTGTGCTTAAAACAAGACGTTTTACTTTATTTGGTTTCATGCCAAGGTTTTCTTGTTCTAAAGCAGGTTGGAAACGTCCTTCGCTTAACTGACTAGCAGTTGAAAGCGTAAGTGGGTGACGTAATAAACTCTTCGGCGTCATCAATACTAATGGTCGAACAGCTTCTGTTCCTAAGATAGATGCTTGACGACGCAGGATATGGAAGTATTGTGCCGCACTCGTTAAGTTTGCAACTGTCCAGTTATTCTCAGCAGCTAGCTGTAAGAAACGCTCTGGACGTGCACTAGAGTGCTCTGGTCCTTGACCTTCATAACCGTGTGGTAATAGAAGAACTAAGCCAGATTTTTGACCCCATTTTGCTCTTCCAGCTGAAACATATTGATCAAATAATGCTTGCGCAGTATTTGAGAAGTCACCATATTGCGCTTCCCACATAACAAGAGTTTCTGGAGCGAATACGTTATAACCATATTCGTAACCAACAACAGCAGCCTCTGATAACGGACTGTTATGAACAGAGAACGATGCATTAATGTTTGGTAAGCGATGCAATGGTGAATATGTTTCGTTTGTATCAGTATCGTGTAATACGATATGACGGTGTGCGAATGTACCACGCTGTGAATCTTGACCAGTTAAACGAATTGGCGTACCTTCTTGTAAAATAGAAGCGAATGCTAACGATTCAGCAAGTGCCCATTCAATTTTACCATTTTCTTCAAGAGCATCTTTACGGCGCTCAAGAATTTTCTTCACTTTCGGATATACGTTAAATCCTTCCGGCCAAGATAGTAGACCTTCATTAATTGCACGAAGTGAGTCAATCTCAACACCAGTATCAATTGACTGAATACCTTTTGCAACAACATCTGGCACTTTAACGTGAATTGTTGCATCGCTCGTATCAGCTGGTGGTACTTGTGCATAGTCAGATTTTAATTGTTCTTGTGTAAACTGTGTAATTGTTTCAACCTCATCTGCATTTAGAACACCAGCAGCTTGTAATTGATCTGCATAAATTGCTCTTACAGTTGGATGGTTTTTAATTTTTTTGTACACTTGTGGTTGCGTAACTGCTGGATCATCCATTTCGTTATGACCGTAGCGGCGGTAACCAATTAAATCGATTAAGAAATCTTTTTTGAACAACATGCGATATTGAATTGCAAGGTTAGCAGCTGCAAGACAAGCTTCCGGATCATCAGCGTTCACGTGAACAATCGGAATATCGAAACCTTTTGCAAGGTCACTAGAATATTTCGTAGAACGAGAATCATAGCTATCAGTTGTAAAACCAACTGCATTGTTTGCGATAACATGAATCGTTCCGCCTGTTTGATACGCGTTCAATCTGCTTAAGTTGAGTGTCTCAGATACAATACCTTGACCAGGGAATGCAGCATCACCATGAACTAAAATTACGAATGATTTTGAAGTATCTTGATCTGGAAGACCAGATTTTTTACGATTCTCTTGAGCAGCACGTGCGAAACCTTCTACTACAGGATTCACGAACTCAAGATGACTCGGGTTATTTGCTAATGTCACGCGAGTGCTAACTTCTTCGTTACTAACGACTTGTTCTCTACCTAGGTGGTATTTCACATCGCCAGTCCAGCCAGAATTAGCCACTGCGCCTTCTATTTTTGCATGTTTGAACTCAGCAAACATGTGGCTATATGGTTTTTCTAATACGTGAGCAAGTACGCTTAGGCGACCGCGGTGAGCCATACCAATCATGACATCCTCAACGCCGTTTTTAGCACCTTCTAGAACAATTTCATCTAAAACAGGTACAAGCATATCAACGCCCTCGATAGAGAAACGTTTTTGCCCAACGAATGTTTTATGCAAGAATTGCTCGAAACCTTCAACAGCTGTTAAACGTTTTAAAAGAGCAGTTCGTTTTTTATTTGATAGTGGTTGACGCAATGAATTTGATTCCACCATTTGATGCAACCACGCGCGTTCTTCACTATCTTGTATATGAGAAAATTCATAAGCTAAAGATTTTGTATAAACGTCTTTTAATCTATGAATTACATCAAGTGCAGTGTGAATACCTTCTGGTGCATCTTGCCATACTGTTTTCGCTGGAATCGCTTTCAAGTCAGCATCGCTCAGTTCGCTCATTGCTTTCTCAAGAAGAGATTGTCCATTTGCAGCATCTTCCATCGGGTTGATGTGAGCCAACGTGTGCCCGAAAGAACGAATCTGCTCAACTAGTTGAACGACTTTAAGAATTTTTTCAATGTTACCTGTGTTTTGAGGAGAAAAATGTGTTGCTGTGTTGTCCCCTGTTACGACATCATCTTGAAACGAAGGAGCTCCAAAAATTTCAAAAAGCTCTTGTAATTCCGGATCAACAGAACCTGCTCCAGTTACGTAAAGATCATACTGTTCAATAACATAACCAAGGTTCGGACCGTGGAACTTGGCCCAAGGGTTTGTCGTTGTATTCTTCCTCGTCATTTGTTTAAACCTCCCAATGCATATAATCCTTTTCCATACAAAGGTGCATTTTGCTCTTTTTCAATAAGTAATGAATCAATAATCAATGTAAATGTTTTCTTTACTCTTATGTTATTACAATAATTTACATAATACCAAACACTATTACTTATCTGTTTTGTAAAAAAACATTCACAATAACTTATCACCCAAGTTAATCTTTCATGTTATAAAGTAATTTTACAGAAAAATGGGGTGGATATATTTGGTATGCCTATACTAATAGCTATAATTGTTGCATTTAAATATAGGTATAATAGTTAGAATGTTTCGATAAAATCAGTTTGAATTATGTATATTGAAATAATAAGCGCTTTCATAGATATTATACAACAATATAACGGAATATAGTATAAAAAATAAAAAATTATGAATTTATCGTAAACTTTATTTAGATAGTGTTAAATATTGAAAGGAAAGTGAAGGATTTCTACAAAAAAAGTTGCTAAACATAAAAAATGCTCCATAAACAGTTAGTTTCTATAAATATGACGAAAAACACCGTAAAACAAATAACGTATTTCGTGAAATAAAGAAATAAATGAAATATTTTAAAAGGATAAAACAAATATGGAGATATTAAATTTTAAAAAAAGAAGTGAGGAGATATAGTAACAGTTATTTACAGTGTTCCGTGTTTCGCTTCAAAATAGACGTGCTGAAATTGAAAAAAGTTTCTTCTATATAAATAGCGTGAATAATAATCAAAATATATGTAAAGGGAACTTGACGTAAAGTTTCCTTTACATATATACTCGGTATATGGAAGGAGGGAGAAATTTCCTTGGAAAATAAAATGGTCGAATACCGAAAAAAATTTGGACTATCTCAAGAAAAGTTGGCTGAGAAACTTGGAGTTTCCAGACAAACCATTATCTCAATTGAAAAAGGGAAATACGATCCATCACTTCCGCTAGCATTTGAAATAGCGAAAACATTTCAGACAACGATAGAACATGTATTTATTTATGAAGGAAAAGAAGAGGGGGAATAGGGATGAATTATTCACAAAAGTACTTTGTAATTATGGGGATTATTTTTCTATTTATGAGTGGATTTATGATATTAACAGGTATAATGACGCATTCTGCACCGCCAACCATAACGTATCCATTGCTTGGGATTATGATTATGAGTTTCTGTCTAAGCTACTTGCACCCGCAATTTAAAGAAAAAGACGAGCGAATGAAACTTATTCGTTATAAGGGAATGTTTGTAACCTTTTTTGCATTAACGGCATATTATCTTCTTTTCTCTATCGGCTTAAACTTAAAAATACTTACACTTTCTGCTACTGAATTATTAAATATACTTATGGCACTTACAATGAGTACAGTTTTTATCTCATTTGTTGTTTTATCAAAAAGATATTAAGATGGAAGAGAGAAAGGAAGATTAACATATGCAAATGATGTATGCTTTTGGCATTGGGCTTGTATTATTTTTAGCTGTATTCTTATTTATTCGTAAAGACGTTCAAGGCGGGACGTTAACGAAACGAGGATTTTATAAATTAATCGCCTGTTTAGTTGTTATGCTTATAGCGATTATTGTAATGATCGTTTTAATAAGTCAGTCACTATAGAATGTAAAAACGGAACCTTACTTCGGTAAGGTTTTTCTTTATTATTCAACCTAAAAAATACCATTAAATCCATTTGTTGTAAATAACTTATGTTATATAATCCAATGAAATGATAGATAAGGAGTGTAGTATATGAATAAAAAAACTATCTTCTATTTATTAACTTGTCTACTACTTGTAGCTAGTACTCCTTATATAATATGTAACAAAAGAGAACAAGTGCCACCTATATTAGTATGGGACGAACAAGAATATTATGTTACGAATGAACCTGCCAAAGTAGAAGAAGTTGGGCGAAAACTTGGCGAAGTAACAAGGGAAATTAAAACAAGTAAAAAACCTACTAAAAATAGAGAATCTAATACATTACAAGAGAAAACAGAAGTATTCACAATGATTGAGGAAGAAAAAAGTGAATATCCGCCTTTAATCATAAAGGAAGCTTATAGTGATGAATATAGGGTAGTGAGGCCGATGTCGAAGCAGGTATTGTGATGAAAAGGAGAATCTTTTGTAGACAGTAATTTAGTATTCGTGGTCGTTAAGAAAAATATTTGTCTTTTCCTCCTATCGGTGCCGTTTACATTTTGATGAATAGAGGAGCAATGCAAAAGAGAGATTTCATTTTATATTTATTATTTACTGCTATTAATATATCGCTTTGGTTATCGTTTATGATTTTTGATTGGAGTATGTGGATGGTAGTAGGGCATTATTTGTTTGGAGCAGTTGTTATTGTTTTTTCGAATATGAATAAGAGCTAAGCCAGCAACCTTAAAGTTGCTGGTTTTTATTTTGCTATTTATAATGAAGAAACAAATTTTTAATAGAGAGTAGTGGGCGTTATGAGATGGAAAGAGGGAACGTTTGAAAAAATAGACACGAATGACTCATCTGTTGAGCAACTTATAAACACGTTTAAGGAACAAAACTTAATTGGTGGAACAATAATAAGCTGTTTTAAAGTGCATAACGAAAATTTTTTTAAAGAAATACCACATTCGAAAGATGGACATGAGCACTTCTTTAGAAGAATCTTCAACTCTTTAGACATAATCAATAACTTAGAAGAGTTAAAAATACATACATCAGACAAATATAAGTTTCGTTTTAAAGAGCAGCTGGCAGTTATGCTTGATGGTAGCATTGCTGCGCAAATTTTGTGGGGCGGAGCATATGAAGGGTTTAAGGAACGACCAGTTATCGCAAAACAATTAGCAGTCAATGTATGTCAATATATGTTCCAAGATCGATACGAAGATATTAAAGTGTTCGAAAGCTATCGCCCTTGGACAGATTGGTTTTACGATGTTGCGTGGGATGTTACTTGGATGGTGTTAGATAGTAGGGAACAGAAAATGTGGTTCATTTGTGCTACGGATACAGATTGATAGAAGAGGGCCTTGTAGGAATGCTGCAAGGCCCTTTATCTTTTGGGAATTAATAGAAAACGAATCATATAAATGCTATACTAAAAAATGTTTGTAATGTCAGTTTCATAATATTGTATGATGCTGACTTACTAGAAAAGATAAGAGGAGAATGAGCGTGCAAAAGATAAAGAAATTATTGCTATTAATGATGGTAGTAGGATTAACAGCAGGTGTTTTAGCAGGGTGTGCAAATCCGAAAGATACTACAGAAGAATTTTTAACAGCGATACAAAAAGGTGATATAGAAAAAGCTCGTACATTTGTTGAGAGTGACAAGGAATTTAATAAACTAAATGAAAAAACAGATGATGCTGAGGCAAAAGCAATGCTAAGTGCAATTACAAAGAACTTTAAATTTGAAAAGCTAGAAGAAGTATCGAAAAAGGATGACAAAGCAGAAGTGAAAGTGAAAATTACATCTGCTGATCTATCCGTTGCTGTAACAAAAGCAGTGGGAGAAGTTATGCCAATGGCCTTCGCTAGCGCATTTAGCGAAGACAAAGAACAATCTGAAAAAGCGATCGAAAAAACAATGACCTCAACTATCATCAAAAACTTAACGGATAAAGATGCAGCAATGGCAACTCGCGAAGTTACATTGAACTTAAAGAAAGACAAAGATGGCGACTATAAAATCGTTGCTGACGATAACTTGAAAGAAGTATTGTTTGCCAATGCAAAGTCTTTGGAGAAGATGTTTGGTGGGAAGTAATTGAATGAGATAAAAAAGAGACACTATATCACGTAGAAGGTTGATATGGTGTCTCTTTTTTATATGACCCCGGAGAGGCTCGAACTCACGACCTCCACCCTGTCAAGGTGGCGCTCTCCCTGCTGAGCTACGGGATCCCAACTATAAATGTTACCATCAGCAATGTATTTTCATTTCATTCGTGTAATCGGAGGATTTGTACAATTTGTTGGGTATTGTAACATTTGATGTATTCCTATAATAGCAACAAACTTTAATGGTGTAAAGATGTAATTTTCTGAATATTTATATTCTAATTTTTGTATAAAAAAATAAGCCCCGAAGAGCTTATTTTAATAATAATATCAACGCAATTATCAATGATATTTTCAAAAATACAATCATAAATAATGGAGCTTGTTCATAAGCTATCGTCCTGTAACTGTCATTCCTGCTGTGTAAATTGTATCAATAGAACCGTCAGCGCCTTTTATTTCGACTTTATAACGATATGTTCCATCCTCATAAATATCATCGCCATATCCTGTGAAAGTTGCAATTTCATCATTGCTTCCAGCTGGGACCCATTGATTTTGCCAACGGAAGTTGGTTTCAAATTCTCCCCATCTATCGCCATATTTCTTTTCAAGGCTGACATTGTAATGAATTTCTTCAGCTCGGTCATTTGTAATTCTTGCAATTACGCTGTTACCAAAAGTAACTTGTGTAGAGTGTACCTGAACTGTAACACCGTTCACCGTTTCACCAGGACCACAAATGTAATGACAACCATCCCATTCGTCAGCATGTGCTTTTGGTGTTTCAATGTTCATAACCGTTAAACCGCCTAAAGCTAAAGCTCCTGTTAATAATACTTTACTAAATGTTTTCACTTGAAATTCCCCCTAAGTATATTCTCAATTCGTTCCATAGATATCACATTAAGTAGTTTTATAACATTAATCTAATCGAACGCTTTTTTTCTCGAGTGTATTCGCTATGAATCTTTCATCTTGTAGTAATCTAACCTCTACATATAATTTCATAGTTTTGATTCCATATATGTATCATGATTTACATAGAGCAAATCTGTTAATACGTTTTGGTTATTTGCTTATCCCACTACTCTTTATTACCTTTTATTGGTAAAACGTTGATTTTATTATATACCATTATTATCTATTTACAAGAGAAAACAATACTGTATGCAAAAATGCATAATAAAAAACACTACTTGTATTCTGAATTACAGAATACAAGTAGTGTTGGGTTTCAATTAATATTTGAGTGGAACTTAATGCTAATTTTTTATGCTTAACAGTATACATATATCATCGTTTATTAAAGTCATAATTGATAAACCTTGTCCAGGGGACGCTCTTCCTGCTGAGCTACAGAATCTTCAAAAGGGAAAGTATAAGCGATTATGCTAGTAATGGAGGGATAATGATAAGAAGAAAATTCAGTAAAAAGTAGTTTTTGAATGTAGCTGTTATATTATTTCCGGTATTTATCTAAAGGATTTTCATCGCTTAAATCAACAATTAAAGGGCATAAAAATAACAGTGGTAAAGCGGCGTTAGCTTGATGAAAAGTATCATTAGACATATATTGCCTCCCAAAACAATACGGACAATCTTTTTCAAATGTCACGAGTATTGACCATACATCTTTTACTTTCCACTTCGTTTTACAATACGTACAACGCGCCATTGAGTTCCTCCTCAGTTTAAGGTGTTTTCTAATATATTCTACTTTATTGTACGAAAGTCATTTGAATTTGATGTGGTAAAATGCAAAACAAGCCTAACCTCGTTCTACATTCAGGGAGGGGTTAAGCTTGTTTTAATTCCGTTCAATGTCTCTTTGTATCAGGCTGTTTATACATTGCCTAGATAGCTTCGTGTTAAATTCGGGAGAATAATTTTTCCATCTTTACTGTATTTTTCGAATAGCTCTGATAGGAGAAAAATAAAGTTTTTATACTGTTCGTCATTTTCTTTCGGAGCATAAGATGCTGATAAATTCCTTCCCAAAAACCCTTCATAATCAAAAAGTAAATCATTTTGATATTCTTTAAAATCATACTTTCCATCTTTAAAAAAGTTGTTAAATACTTCTGGAGTTTCATCTATTCCACCGCTAAAGCCTTTAAAGTTTGGACAGGTTTTCTGGCAAATTTCTGCATTCTCTTTAATAAGTGGACTAGTTAAATCTCTACTATTCCAAACAAGTGCAACATTTGCTTTTTGTTTTAAAATTCGTTGGCATTCGATTTTGAAAGCCTCTTTATCAAACCAATGAAATGCTTGGGCAACAGTTACTAAATCTACACTATTTTCTTTTAAAGTGGTATTTTCAGCAGTTGCTTTTATGGATTGAAAACGAGAATATAGTTTTAATGATTGCTCAGCCATCTTTCTCATATCATCATTTGGCTCAACTCCAATAACATGTAAACCACTTTCAAGCAGCTGGTGGCTAAATATCCCCGTACCTGAACCAATATCAGCCACAATCCGATTCCCTTTCAGTTGGTTAGCTGAAAGCAAGTAATCAATATATTCATTAGGATAACTAGGGCGATATTTTGCATATATATCGGCCCTGTCAGTAAAATTTTCTGTTGTTTTCACAGTACTACCTTCTTTCTTACGATATGATGTACAGAAATAGAAATTAAATATGAATTCAGGCATCAGTCTTTAAGTCTACAACTTAAGAATCCAGCTAAATAGAGGGCCTCAGTTTCTTTATTCAAATATCCTTTATCCGTTTAGTATACTATTTTAGATAATATCTTCCAAAAGACTAGAATGGCTTACTCAATTATGTTTTAAAGTGTATATTTTTATGGATTTATTTAATAATTTATGAGCGATTGTATGTCGTATTACGTTTACGTAGGTAAGAGATTTTCATTTTTGCTATTTAAATTGGCCAATATATCCTTTTTACAATTTACTGAAAATCATGTATAACAGAGATACATGATTATTTTATCTCGCTATTTGCGGGCAGTAAGATCCCTTACCTCGAAATTCAGCAAAAGTAAAGAAGTTAGGTTCGGGTCGGAATGCCCGTAAAAGTCCGATTCGTGAGGGTTGATGAAAGTTTCACTTTATAAATATTCAGAAGTAGAGGGAGAAAAGTTGTAATGGTAAGAAAAACGTTCAAGATGCGCGTGTCTAAAAATAGAACGATTTCGATTAATGGATCGATTCTTGATGTGGATGTTACACATGATGAATTTTTACAAGAGTTTGTTGAGTGGGTCGATTCTAAAGGTTGGTCGTTTATGGGAATAACAGATGAGATTACGCCCGAGGAAGCTAGTCAAAAGTTAATAGATTCGTTGATTGATGAGAAGGATAAGAAAGAGTAATTCCTTCTTATTTTTATTGTATATTTATGTTCTTTATCGTAAAAGTATGATATAGTAAAAAATAGTGAAATTTCTTCCAATATAATACAAATTACATATGATTGGTAGATTTATTATTTTGTTAAGGAGTAAATGGAAAAGGGAGAGTCATATGGTAAATTTTAAGAAAATTTTGGTTTTTATTACAGTTATTTGTTCGTTTTTTTTGACGCCCATAACATTGCGTGCTGAGACGAATATTGGAGTAAATCCAGAACAAGTTGCACCACCACCTGCGGAAGGACCGAATGTTTTTAGTCAGTTTGCAACGACAATTGATGCGAAAACAGGAGATGTTTTGTATGATAAAAACGCATATCACCGAGCATATCCTGCTAGTACGACGAAGGTGTTAACAGCGATTTTACTCATGGAGCATACAAAGCCAGAGGATCAATTTACATTTTCACAATTAGCATTAGATCAAGAGAAGAGTAATTATCAAATTGAGTTTCAACCTGGAGAGACAATTAATAGAAATACTGCGCTTATGATTTTAATGGTGCTGAGTGCGAATGATGTGTCGTATGCGATTGCGGAGCGGATTGGCGGGAGTGTTGAGAATTTCGCTAATATGATGAATGAGAAAGCGAAGCAATTAGGAGCGAAAGATAGCCACTTTGTAACACCGAATGGATTGCATGATCCGAACCATTATACGACGCCGTATGATATGGCTATGATTACGAAGGGTGTGCAAAAGTATCCTGAAATTTTACAAGCGATGAATACGAAAAGAACGACAGTTACGACGTCTAGGCAGACGGTGTCTATTTTTAATAAATCTAATTTTTTTGAAAATCCATATAGCATTGGCGGTAAGACAGGGTTTACGAATGAAGCACGTAATACACTTGTTTTATTAAATGAGAAAGATGGAAATCGTATTATAAGCGTAGTAATGGCTTCTCAAAGACCTGAAATTTATGAAGATTTGAAGCAGATGGCGGAATATTCTTTCGGTCAATTTACGAAGCAAATGGTGCTTGATAAACATAATTGGCATCAAAAAACAACATATTTAAATAAAGATGTTAATTCTGAGTTGGAACAAAGTGCGGAGCTTATGCTTAAGAAAGATGAAGGGAAAAATGTGAAAACTATTTTCCGGGCGGCTTCATTAGATAAAGAATCTTTATATCATAAAGGAATACATCGTGGTGAGGTAGTTGGTGCAGTTGATATTACGAAAAATAATCAAACAATTGCGACGGTAAATGTTCTTTCAACAGAAGATGTCACTTTTACGATGCCTAAAAAAGATACAACTATGCCTGAAGTAAAAGACTCAAATGTGAAAGTAATAAGTGTTGGGATAGGTGCGATTATATTATTTGGAGCAATTTTATATGTAGTGTTGCGCCGAAATACAAAAGGAATGAAATCAGAAGGTAAATAAATTACTAATAAAAAGACTGTGTAAAATTTTGGCACAGTCTTTTTTATATATCTTAAATAACTAATAATTGTAAATTTTCTTATTGCAATAACTTAAAGTTCGTTATATCATTTACTTGTGTTCTTGTTAAAGAACAAAGTGGATATTGCATACTTCAAATAATATAAAACAACGGAGAGGGAGAGAGACGATGAAATTAATATGGAAGATAATTAGCAACGCGATCTCATTTGTTTTATTTGCATTGATGGTTTTTTTAGCTTTTGTAGTTATTTCTTCAAAAGCAAGCGGTGGTGATCCGACAGTGATGGGATATCAATTTAAGAGCGTTCTTTCAGGATCAATGGAGCCGACGTTTTTAACAGGATCAATCATTGCAATAGAACCAAACAAAGATGGTTCTAAATATCAAAAAGGTGATGTTATTACCTTTAAAGAGAAAGATCAAAAAATTATCACTCACCGTATTATCGGTGTGAAAGATACAAATGGAAAAGTAATGTATGAAACAAAAGGGGATAACAACAATGGACCAGATTTAGAGCCAGTACTTGCAGAAAATGTAGTTGGAAAGTATGCAGATATTACAGTTCCGTATGTTGGTTATTTACTGAATTATGCGAATTCAAAAGCGGGAGCAGCATTGCTTCTTATTATTCCAGGAGTCTTTTTGCTTGGTTATTCCGCTATTTCTATTTTTGGTGCTATTCGTAGCATTGACGGAGAAAAGAAAGATAAAAAAGTAGAACAATCCGTCTAGTTCGTTTGGTTATACTTTCCGTTTAGGAAGTTAACAAATATATATTAAGGGGATATGGACATGACTTTAAAGAAAAAATTAGGAATGGGTATTACATCAGCAGTATTAGGAGCAGCTTTAGTTGGTGGAGGAACATTTGCATTTTTCAGTGATAAAGAAGTGTCAAACAATACATTTGCGGCTGGAACACTGGATTTAGCATTAAATCCATCAACAGTTGTTAACGTATCGAATTTAAAACCTGGGGATACAATTGAAAAAGAATTTAAACTAGAAAATAAAGGTTCTTTAGATATTAAAAAGGTTCTACTGAAAACAGATTATAATGTAGAAGATGTAAAGAAAGATAATAAAGATGATTTTGGTAAACATATTAAAGTAACATTCTTAAAAAATGTAGATAAGCATGAGACAATTGTGAAACAAACTACTTTAGATAAATTAAAAGGTGACACACTTACAGCTGTAGATAATGATTTATCGGCTTGGTTCTGGGATGAAAAAGGTATTTCAGCAGGTAAATCTGATAAATTCAAAGTGAAATTTGAGTTCGTTGATAATGGAAAAGATCAAAATCAATTCCAAGGCGATAAGTTACAATTAAATTGGACGTTTGATGCACAACAAACAGCAGGTGAAGAAAGATAATAATAAAAAGGGCTATCACATGGATAGCCCTTTTTCTATTTTTCTAGTATTTGTCTATCAATTTTAATAGTTCTTTACTATAATATAGATAATGTTCTGTATAAAGAACGTAATGTTCGATGGGAGAGATTAAGATGCTGAAAAGACCGCGTAATTTTAAAAAGATGCTTATATTGCCGTGTATGTGTTCTATTACGTTTTATTTAGGATCTCAAATTATGACGCATACAGAAGCGGCGTTCATTCATGAAACGAAAGTAGAAGCGACGCTTTCTACAGCAATTATATTTCCGAAAACAGTTAATACGTTAAAAGAGCAATCTGAGAAACATAAACAGTTTATTGAGCGTGAGTATGGAACGATGAAGGGGAAATTGAAAGCAACTTCTATTGAAGAAATAAAACAGGCGATTTCTGTATGGCAACAAGGGCGTGAGAAAATTGTTGCTGAGAAGGAAGCTCTGCAAAATGTATATACTGAAATAGAAGCTCCTTACAATCAAATACAAGAAGAATTAAAGGTAAATAAAGATGAGTCGATGCAGCAAGTGTCCATATATGTAAATGAAGGCTTTCGCAGTATCAAAGAGAAGCGTGACTATATTGAGAAAGAAATTAGCTTGAAAGCTATTGATGAGCAAATTCAGGCTCTTCAGCAACAATTAAACGTTGCAATTGAAGCGGAAGGACAAAAGAAAGTAGAAGAACAAAAGAAAGCCGAAGAACAAAAGAAAGTAGAAGAACAAAAGAAAGCCGAAGAACAAAAGAAAGTAGAAGAACAAAAGAAAGCCGAAGAACAGAAGAAAGTAGAAGAACAGAAGAAAGTAGAAGAACAGAAGAAAGTAGAAGAACAGAAAAAAGTAGAAGAACAGAAAAAAGTAGAAGAACAGAAAAAAGTAGAAGAGCAAAAGAAAGCGGAGGAACTGCTTTAGTGAAACAGCTAGAAAACAAGAATGTGGTGTAAGAGAGAGTGAACGAATAAGCAAGACTAGTAATATTTATACGAGTGTGAGGGAACGTTAGCCCTCACCTCTTTGTTTTTCTTTTTTCTTATAGTATTAAATGATTTGAGTGTGAAAAAAGTTATAAATTATCATCATTTTTTTCTGAAAAGTCTAAATAATATTGAGAAATAAAAATAACTGAAAATATTAATAAATATGTGTTGTGTTTATATAGGGTTGTTCGTTATAATGAACATAAGGTTTTTAAAAAAGAACACATATTAGCTAAGCTAATATAGTTTTCTTTACATCTCTTATTGAAAAATAAGTGATAAAAATATAAAAAAAAGCTAGGGGGAATTGATTGTGAGTCTGAAAAAGAAATTAGGTATGGGAGTTGCATCAGCAGCATTGGGGTTAGCTTTAATTGGTGGAGGAACATTTGCATTCTTTAGCGATAAAGAAGTATCAAACAATACATTTGCAGCTGGGACGTTAGACCTTACATTAAACCCTAAGACGCTTGTAGATATTAAAGATTTAAAACCAGGGGATTCTGTTAAGAAAGAGTTCTTATTACAAAACAGCGGTTCGTTAACTATTAAAGATGTTAAATTAGCAACAAAGTATACTGTTAAAGATGCAAAAGGTGATAATGCTGGTGAAGACTTTGGTAAGCACGTTAAAGTAAAATTCCTTTGGAACTGGGATAAACAAAGTGAGCCTGTATACGAAACAACTTTAGCAGACTTACAAAAAGTTGATCCAGATCTTTTAGCTAAAGACATCTTTGCTCCTGAGTGGGGAGAAAAGGGTGGATTAGCAGCTGGTACAGAGGATTATCTATGGGTACAATTTGAATTTGTAGATAATGGAAAAGATCAAAATATCTTCCAAGGTGATACATTGAATTTAGAATGGACATTCAATGCTAACCAAGAAGCTGGGGAAGAAAAATAATAAAAAAGCGGGTATCCCCCGCTTTTTTTATAAAGAAAAAGAAGTGCTACTTGTAAGCACTTCTTTCTATTTATTATTTTGCTTCCACTTTGTAAATTCAAGAAATTCACGAAATTGTTCTTTGGAGACACCAGAGTTCATTGCATCTTTAACGAGTTGTGTCCATTCGGAGTCTAGGTTAGTTTCCTTTGTTGTTTCATCATGAAGTAAAGTATCAACTGGAATTTGTAGAACTGCTGCGATCTTTTCAAGAAACTGAATGGAAGGGTTTTTTTGTAAATTTCGTTCTATAGAACTAATGTAAGATTTAGCAACGCCAGCTTTTTCGGCAAGTTCAGTTAATGAAATCCCTTTTTGTAAACGAAGGCGTTTTATACGTTCTCCAATCATATTTGCGCACCTTTCTATCAATATGTAGTTGTCTTATGATGTCATTATTATAACATAAACTTCGTTAAAAAGAACAAACCTATTGAGCCTGACTGGATGGCTTCATACGTTGGAAAAATTGCTCGATGTCTTGCATGGCGATACCGGCATCTAGAGCTTCAAGTATTAAATCAATCCATTCTTGATCCAGTGCGTCTGTCTTATCTTTGTACAAATGTAATTCCTCCCTAATTATCGGTCATAATTGCTGCTACAGAATACATGATAATGCAATCGGATTTTGTGTTTTATATAGTGAATTATCAAATATTGTGTAGATGAAACAAAGATAAAATCCCCATTAAACTCCCTCTATGGAAATTATAAATTGTTCGATAAAAACTTTCAATATTTTCAGAAAACATTGTTGAATTGTGATATATTCGTATGCTAACTATGAAATTTTTACAAATATATTAAAAATATTACATAATATGACTAAATATTGAAAAAATATTGAATTTTTAATAAAATTCAATTTGTAATACATATTATTTATTAGGGGAGGAAATAAGGGATGAACAAGAAACCGTTCAAAGTTTTGTCATCAATCGCTTTAACAGCTGTATTAGGCCTTTCATTCGGAGCTGGCACTCAATCTGCATATGCTGAAACGCCTGCGAATAAAACAGCTACGAGCCCAGTTGATGATCACTTAATTCCGGAAGAACGTTTAGCAGATGCGCTAAAAAAACGTGGGGTAATTGATTCGTCAGCTTCAGAGAAAGAAACAAAGAAAGCTGTCGAAAAGTATGTAGAGAACAAAAAGGGTGAAAATCCTGGGAAAGAAGTACCAAATGGGGATCAACTTACGAAAGAAGCATCTGATTTTTTAAAGAAAGTGAAAGATGCGAAAGCAGACACGAAAGAAAAATTAGATAACCCTGCAACAGGAACACCTGCAGCGACAGGCCCAGTTAAAGGCGGTCTAAATGGTAAAGTACCAACTTCTCCAGCGAAACAAAAAGACTATAACGGTGATGTACGTAAAGATAAAGTACTCGTTTTACTTGTAGAGTACGCTGACTTTAAACATAATAATATCGACAAAGAGCCTGGATATATGTATTCTAACGATTTTAATAAAGAACATTATGAAAAAATGTTATTCGGCAACGAGCCGTTTACATTAGATGATGGAAGTAAAATTGAAACGTTTAAACAATATTACGAAGAGCAATCTGGTGGTAGTTACACAGTGGACGGAACAGTTACAAAATGGTTAACAGTTCCTGGTAAAGCTGCTGATTACGGTGCAGATGCTGCTAGCGGCGGTCATGATAATAAAGGACCAAAAGGCCCACGTGATTTAGTAAAAGATGCATTAAAAGCAGCTGTAGATAGCGGTCTTGATCTATCAGAGTTTGATCAATTTGATCAATATGATGTAAATGGTGATGGAAATAAAAATCAACCGGATGGTTTAATTGATCACTTAATGATTATTCATGCAGGTGTTGGACAAGAAGCAGGTGGTGGTAAATTAGGTGATGATGCAATTTGGTCACATCGCTGGACAGTTGGACCAAAACCATTCGCAATTGAAGGTACACAAGCGAAAGTTCCATATTGGGGTGGAAAGATGGCAGCGTTCGACTACACAATTGAACCAGAAGATGGAGCAGTTGGTGTATTCGCGCATGAATATGGTCATGATTTAGGTTTACCAGATGAGTATGATACACAATATAGCGGTGCTGGTGAGCCAATTCAAGCTTGGTCTATCATGAGTGGCGGAAGCTGGGCTGGTAAAATTGCAGGTACAACACCAACGAGCTTATCACCACAAAATAAAGAGTTTTTCCAAAAAACAATCGGTGGTAACTGGGCAAATATCGTAGAAGTAGATTACGAGAAATTAAATAAAGGTATCGGCCTAGCAACATATTTAGACCAAAGTGTTACGAAATCTAACCGTCCAGGTATGATTCGTGTTAACTTACCAGACAAAGATATAAAAACAATTGAGCCGGCATTCGGAAAACAGTATTACTACAGCACAAAAGGTGATGATCTTCATACGAAGATGGAAACACCACTGTTCGATTTAACAAATGCAACGACTGCAAAATTTGACTTCAAATCATTATATGAAATTGAAGCAGAGTATGATTTCCTTGAAGTACACGCTGTAACGGAAGATGGTCAACAAACGTTAATTGAAAGACTTGGTGAGAAAGCAAATAGTGGAAATGCAGATTCGACAAATGGAAAATGGATTGACAAATCATATGATTTAAGCCAGTTCAAAGGTAAGAAAGTAAAATTAACATTTGATTACATTACTGATGGTGGTTTAGCATTAAATGGTTTCTTACTTGATAATGCTTCATTAACAGTAGATGATAAAGTAGTATTCTCTGATGACGCAGAAGGTACGCCACAATTCAAATTAGATGGTTTTGCTGTTTCTAACGGAACAGAGAAGAAAAGCCATAACTACTATGTTGAGTGGAGAAACTATGCTGGTTCAGATAACGCGTTAAAATTTGCACGTGGTCCAGTATATAACGCTGGTATGGTTGTATGGTATGCAGATTCAGCTTACACAGATAACTGGGTAGGTGTACATCCAGGACACGGTTTCCTAGGTGTAGTTGATTCTCATCCAGAAGCAATTGTAGGAACTTTAAATGGTAAACCGACAGTGGAAAGTAGTACGCGATTCCAAATCGCAGATGCGGCGTTCTCATTCGATAAAACGCCAGCTTGGAAAGTTGTATCTCCAACGCGTGGAACGTATACGTATGATGGTTTAGCAGGTGTACCGAAGTTTGATGATTCTAAAACGTATATTAATCAACAGATTCCAGATGCAGGACGTATTTTACCGAAGCTTGGTCTGAAGTTTGAAGTAGTAGGACAAGCTGATGATAATTCTGCAGGTGCTGTTCGTTTATATCGTTAATACTGTAAAACTACCGAGAGATTTTCTTTCGGTAGTTTTTTTGTGAGCAATGAATTTTATATAGCTGAAAAAGTCATATATAATGTAACCTTAAGAATAGAAATTTGTTATATATGAAGTCTATATAAATAATGAAAGAATTGGATAAAAATAGTGGGAGAAGGTGAGTGAATGAGTATTTCCTCTATTGTAAGTAGGCAAAAGGAATATTTTTTAAAAGGGCATACGAGAAGCATCGAAATGCGAAAGAATAATTTGAAGAAGCTTTATGAAGGCATTCAGCATTTTGAAGAAGAAATATTTCAGGCATTGAAATTAGATTTAAATAAGTCAGTTCACGAGTCGTTTACAACGGAAGTTGGATATGTATTAAAAGAAATTTCCTTTCAATTGAAACATATTTCATCGTGGAGTAAACCGAAACGAGTTCGAACAGCACTTACTCATTTGGGATCAAAAGGAAAAGTAGTGCCAGAACCGTATGGTGTGACGCTTATTATTGCACCGTGGAACTATCCTTTTCAATTAGCAATTGCACCACTTGTAGGAGCACTGGCAGCTGGAAATACAATCGTTTTAAAGCCGTCAGAGTTAACACCAAGCGTTTCAAAAGTGCTTAAGAGAATGTTAGATGAATTATTCCCAGAAGAGCTTGTAGCGGTAGTAGAAGGTGGCGTTGAAGAGAGTACATCTTTGCTGAGGGAACCGTTTGATTATATTTTCTTTACTGGTAGTGTTGGCGTTGGAAAAGTTGTAATGGAAGCAGCAGCGAAGCAGTTGACGCCGCTCACTTTAGAACTTGGCGGGAAAAGTCCTTGTATTGTACATAAAGATGCAAAGATAGAGATGACAGCAAGAAGAATTGTTTGGGGTAAGTTTTTAAATGCGGGGCAGACGTGTGTAGCGCCTGATTATATGTATGTGCATTCTTCCGTGAAAGAAAAGCTAATTGAGGCACTGCGACATGAAATTATAGAGCAGTATAGTAAAGAACCTTTGCAAAATGAAAATTATGTGCGTATTGTAAGTGAGCGCCATTTCGAACGATTATGTGGATTTTTACAAGATGGTCAAGTCGTAATTGGTGGAAACTATAAGAAAGATACATTACATATTGAACCGACAGTACTAGCGGATATTACATGGAAAGATACTGTTATGGAAGATGAAATTTTTGGTCCGATTTTACCAATCATAGAGTACGACAACATAGAAGATGTAATTGGCACAATCCAGCAACATCCGAAGCCGTTAGCGTTATATGTATTTTCTGAAGATAAAGAAGTACAAAAGAAAGTGACGAGTAATATTTCATATGGTGGAGGCTGTATTAATGATGTTGTCTATCATCTTGCCACGCCATATTTACCTTTTGGGGGTGTTGGAAGTAGTGGATTAGGGGGTTATCATGGGAAAGAAAGTTTTCGGACTTTTTCACATTATAAAAGCATTTTAGCCCAATCTACAGCATTCGACATGAAAATTCGTTACTCTTCTACAAAAAGTGCTTTAAAATTCATACGAAAGTTGTTAAAATGATGATGGTGTTTATCAGTAGGCGTAGCCGTATGATAATAGCCCCTTCGCAATGGAAGGGGTTTTTCTGTTCGACGTTATGTATCATGCGAAAATGAATCAAACATACTACATAAAGAATAGAAACGAACGCTTGTTAAATAACCATTTTTGTTTGGATCGAAACAAAAAAATAGTCTATAGAACATAAATATTTATTCATGAATATAAAAATTTAAAATTTAAGGTAGATAGGACGGGAAAATGAAAAAGATTATTAAAGTTGAAGCAGTTGAAAAACATTTTGGAAATCAAGTGATTATCCCACCTCTTTCTTTAGATATTAAAGAGGGAGAGTTTTTAACAATTTTAGGGCCGAGTGGCTGCGGGAAAACGACTTTACTTCGTATGATCGCAGGATTTGAAACTCCAACTAAAGGGAATCTTTTATTAGATGATGAAAGAATTAACGATTTGCCGCCATATAAGCGTCATATGAACCTAGTGTTCCAACATTACGCACTATTCCCACATATGACAGTAGAGAAGAATATTTGTTTTGGTATGAAAATGCAGAAAGTATCAGCAGCAGAGCAGAAAGAGCGTGCTGAAGAGGCAATGCGTTTAACGCAGTTACTTGAGTTCCGTAATCGTAAACCTGCGAAGCTTTCTGGTGGACAACAGCAGCGTGTTGCAATTGCAAGAGCGATTGTAAATAATCCGCGTGTATTACTATTAGATGAGCCACTTGGAGCGCTTGACTTTAAGTTACGAAAAGACTTGCAACGTGAATTGAAAAACTTACAACGTAATTTAGGAATTACGTTCATATACGTAACGCACGATCAAGAAGAAGCAATGAGCATGAGCGATCGTATTGTCGTTATGAATAAAGGACATATCGAACAAATCGGAACGCCGAAAGAAATTTATAATAAGCCGAAAACATTGTTCGTTGCGACATTCATCGGTGAAAATAATATTGTGAAGAACGGGGAAGGCTATGTAGCAATTCGCCCTGAAAATGTAAAAGTACGTTCGGTTGAAGAACCAATTTTAAAAGAATACCATCTTGGACATATTGAAGATATTGAGTTTGTCGGAAATATGGAGAAGCTTTATGTACGTGATGAGAAAACATCAGAATTACTAATGGCATATCAAACTGCTGAAGAGGCAGCGCAGTGGAGCATTGGAGATAATGTATATGTAGGCTGGGAGCAAGAGGACGAGGTGACCTTAAATTGAAAAAAGGGAAATTACTCGCACTACCTACAGTCGCGTGGCTGTTAATTTTCTTCCTAATCCCGCTCGTATTCGTATTAGGATTCGCCTTCATGCAGCGCGGAGCTTACGGGACAGTAGAAATGCAATTTACGCTGGAGAATATATCCCGTGTATTTGATCCATTGTACTTAGGAACGTTATGGGAAACTGTTAAGATCGCAGTTATTACAACAGTAATATGTTTATTAATTGGTTATCCGTTTGCGTATACAATTACAATTGTTGACCGCAAATACCGCTCTATTCTTTTATTATTGGCAACGATCCCGTTTTGGATTAACTTTCTTGTTCGTTCATACGCATGGATTGTTATTTTACGTTCACAAGGTCTTGTGAATACGTTGTTATTAAAGCTTGGCATTATTAGTGAACCGTTAAATTTATTATATAATACTCCTTCTGTAATACTCGGAATGGTCTATTCTTTATTACCATTTATGATTTTACCAGTGTATGCAGCAATTGAGCAGCTGGATAAGCGTAAGCTAGAAGCGGCTTATGATTTAGGAGCAACACCAATAAAGGCATTTTGGAATATAACAGTGCCGATGACGATGTCAGGAATTGCGACTGGTTCTATTTTAGTATTCGTTTCTTCTATCGGAATGTTTGTTGTATCAGACGTGATGGGCGGATCGAAAGTAGCATTAATCGGAAACGTTATTCAAAATCAATTCTTAGGTGCACGTGACTGGCCGTTTGGATCTGCGTTATCGATTATCGTTGTTCTATTCTCTGTTCTGTTAATTTACTTATATTATCGTGCAACGAAAGTATATAAATATAATGAGAACGGAGGGGAATAGGCAAAGATGAAGAAGTTTTTAGTTTCTTATTCTTGGTTAATTTTGTTATTCTTGTATTTTCCAATGATGGTTTTAATGGTCTATTCTTTCAACGACTCTCGCATTAATGCGGAGTGGGAAGGTTTTACATTCCATTGGTATACAGATTTATTTCAAAAACAAGATGTTATTGATGCATTTGTAAATAGTATTACGATTGCAGTTATAACAACGATTGTGACAACGGTACTTGGTGTATTCTTTGCAATTGCTTTACATCGTTATAAATATCGTTTCGAAGGGGCTATTAATGGCCTTGTATATTTACCAATTTTAATTCCTGATATTTTAATGGGATTATCTTTACTAATTCTTTTCAGTCAGTTAGGAATGGAACTTGGACAAACAACGATTATTATTGCACATATTACATTTAGTATTTCGTTTGTTGTTGTTATTTTAGCTGCGCGTCTTTCAAGTATGGGACGTGACTTAGAAGAAGCTGCAAATGATCTAGGAGCAACACCTTGGCAAACGTTTCGTTATGTAACGTTCCCAGCAATTGCACCGGGAGTTATTTCGGCAGCATTATTAACATTCACATTATCAATTGATGATTTTGTAATTAGTTTCTTCGTATCAGGACCAGGATCAACAACATTGCCACTATACATTTACAGTATGGTTAAGCGCGGAGTATCACCAGAAATTAATGCTCTTTCTACAATTTTAATTGTTGCTATCGTAGGATTAATGGTTCTATCTGAAATCTTCCGGAACAAAGGTGCAGATGGTGAAGAAAACTCTGGAGGACACCTTCCTTTATAATACGAACGATATAGAAAGTACAAGGGGGTAATAAACCGATGAAATTAATGAAAAGAATAGCTGGCGCAGCAATTAGCTTTAGCCTTGTTGCTGGTGTGCTTGCTGGTTGTGGTGAAAAGAAAGAAGAATTAAATATTTATAGTTGGGCTGACAATTTTGATGAGCAAGTGCTAAAAGATTTTGAAAAGAAGTATAATGTGAAAATTAACTATGACAAGTACGCAAGTAATGAAGAAATGCTTGCGAAATTACAAGCTGGTGGCGCAAAGTATGACTTAATTCAGCCGTCGGATTACATGGTTAAAACAATGGCGAAAATGGACTTATTAGCGCCGTTAGATAAAAAGAATATCCCGAATATCGAAAATATGGTTTCTAATTTTAAAACACCTGCGTTTGATCCAGAGAATAAATATTCTTTAGTGTACACTTGGGGTGTAACAGGGATTGCATACAATAAAAAGTATGTGAAAGAAGCACCTACAAGCTGGGCGGACTTATGGAATGAGAAATATAAAGGACATGTAACGTTACTGAACGATTCTCGTGAAGTATTAGGAGTGGGTCTTAAGAAGCACGGGTTCTCAAACAGTACGAAAGACGATGCACAATTAAAGACAGCAGCAGATGATTTAAAGAAGCTGCTTCCAAACTTATTAGCATTTGATACAGATAACATTAAACAAAAATTCATTACAGAAGATGCTTGGATCGGAACAGTTTGGTCTGGAGATGCAGCATTTATCGCAAAAGATAATAAAGATGTAGAATATGTTGTACCAAAAGAAGGCGGCACAATTTGGGCTGATACGTTAGCAATTCCAAAAGGTGCAAAACATAAAGAGCTTGCTGAGAAATTTATGAACTACTTACTAGATGAAAAAGTAAGTGTGAAAAACTACGAGTCAATTGGTTACAGTAATCCAAATGAAAAAGCTCATCCTCTTCATAGTAAAGAATACCGTGATAATCACATGATTTTCTTAACGAAAGAAGAGTTAGATCGTACAGAATGGCTTGTTGATGTAGACGATAAGTTAAAAGACTATGATCGTTACTGGACAGAGCTAAAAACAAAAGGTAAATAAGCAAGGAAATGCGGTTTCTAAAGTAGAAATCGCATTTTTTCATAGTAGGAGGAAATCGTTTGAAGAAGAAGTTACATCAGTATGAGGTAATGTGTATCGGTTTGTTATTTGCTGTATTTGGTATTGTTGCTTGGCGCGTACATGCAGGTGGCGTTACAGTGATGGATACATATGTCCGTGGATTAGTAAGAGGGCTACAAACGGAAAGTTCGCTTACATTTTTCTCGTACTTTACAAAATTGGGATCAGCAATTGGGATAGTCGCTACGCTCGTTATAAGTTTGCTTGTTTTTTGGAAGAAGCGTTATTATGCTGCGATGATTGTATATCCAATGGGAATTTTAATAACACATCTTGTGAATAAAGGGATAAAAGAGATTGTAAAGAGAGAACGTCCGTCATTAAATGAAGCGCTAGATGCACTTGGGTATAGTTTTCCTAGTGGACATGCAATGTTATCGATTATGACATTTGGATTTCTTACTTATATCATTGCTGCTAATTTGAAAAGCGTAGCTGGGAAATGTGTCACAACGATTTTGATGGGTATAGTAATTCTATCGATTGGATTAAGTAGAGTCATTTTAAATGTACATTACCCAACTGATATTTTAGCTGGTTACTGCGTAGGTGGTATTTTGTTAATTATCGCGATTTACTACCATCGTTTACTTACTGAGAGATTAGGGCTTAATAAAGAGAGATAGAAAAACGTCTGGAAAAACTATTATTATAGTTTTTCCAGACGTTTTTTGTTTATATCAAGATGTGATACAGTATAAGTGACAATTGAATTATGTAAAGTAGGTGAAAATGTGTGAAGACAAATGTACATAAAGTTGATAAGTGGGGGAAGTTAGGAGCCTTTTTGTATCAGTTTCGTTATACAGTAATTGTAGCGTTACTGTTGCTCGCAATCGCACTTGGGATTTTTGCTCCAAAGCTACCGGGAGTATTAGGTGGTGACGGTTTCCAAACGGAAGGCGACTATCAAAAAACGAAAGAAATTTTAGATAAAGATTTTAAGAAGTCTCAAGATACGCTGCTGCTCGTTTTTGAGAAAAATAAAGATGCTTCGCATGAGGAATTTAAAAAGCGAATAAATGAAATTGTAAAGAATGTTCAAGAGAAAGAGAACTATGAATCTTTCCATCACCCAATCCAAAATAAAGAAATGCTACAAGATGACATCGGCTATGCGACAATTTTATTTTCCGGGAAAACAAATAAGGAACGAATGGAAAAGACATTACAATTTGCTGATGAGATTGAGAAAGAAAGTAATATAGCATTAAAAGTAACACCTACAGGGTTTCCGAAAATTAATAAAGAGATTAATGAAAGAACGCAAAATGATTTAAAAGTAGCAGAGATGATTGGATTACCAATTGCGTTTCTTGTATTACTATTTTCGTTTGGTAGTCTTTTGGCATCAATTTTACCGATTTTGAATGGGGCGCTTAGTGTTATTAGTACGATGGGTATATTGTATTTCATCGGTGTTGATAAAGAACTATCTATTTTCGTGTTAAACGTTGCACCGATGATTGGACTTGCATTATCTATTGATTTTGCGCTATTATTTGTGAACCGTTTTCGAGAGGAAGTTGCTAAACGAACGGTAAAAGAAGCGATAGCAATTACATATCAAACGGCAGGACGTGCGATTGTATTTTCAGGATTATGCGTATTTGTTGGGTTATCCGGTTTGTTTTTCTTTAAGATAGATTATATTCAATCTGTCGCGATTAGCGGAATGATTGTTGTCATTATGAGTATTTTATTCTCACTCACACTTCTTCCAGCACTATTATCGTTAATCGGTAAAAGAATATTAAAAAAGAATCAAGTAGCACATACGCCGGCAAAAGCATGGCGTAAATTTGCACAATTTGTGATGAAACATCCAATTGCAATGATTATTGTTGTTACAACATTTATTGTTATTTGCTTATTACCGTTACGTACAGCTAATTTGCAGTTCCCTGGTGTTGAAGCTTTACCTGAAAAGAGTGATACAAGGATTGCATATGAAAAGTATGAAGAAGCATTTAATGAAACTGTCAAAACACACGCTGATGTTACATTAGTTGTAGAGACGAAAAAAGATATGAAAGAAAAAGAAAGTCTACAAAAGATAGAAGAAGTCGTTCAAAAGTTAAAAGATGATAAGAAAGTACATGAAGTAAGAAGTTTATACGACGGGTTAACTGGAATGAAAGCAGATCAAGTTGTTGGAATGTTGCAGTCGCCAGAATCAGCGAAACTAACTCCTGTATTTGAAGCATACACGCAAGGGAATAAGACGACGATAGAAATCTTTTTGAAAACAAAACCACGTACAGAGACTGCAAAACAGTGGGTACGTGACTTTAAAAAGAACTATAAAGAAACGGATGTTACGTATTATCTAGGCGGAATGACGACGTTTCAACAAGAATTAGAAGATGAAATTAAAGATAAAGTTGTAATTGGTATGTCTGTTATATTTGGATCGACCTTTGTTATATTATTATTTGCATTCCGATCTATACTCATTCCAATTAAGGCAATTGTTATGAATATACTTAGTTTAAGTGCAACCATTGGAATTGTTGTTTGGTTATTTGAAGGTGGTCATTTCGGTTTAGAAGCAAGTCCGGTTCTGTTTGTCTTACCAATCTTCATTTTTGGCCTCGTATTTGGGCTTAGTATGGATTATGAAGTATTTCTTATTTCACGTATTCATGAGCTCTATGAAGAAACAGGAGATAACGATCAAGCAACGTTAGAAGGGCTCGTTTCAACAAGTAGAATTATTACATCAGCTGCTTTAATAATGATTGTTGTAACTGGTGCATTCGCATTTACTGATATTTTACCAGTAAAGCAGATGGGTCTTGGCGTTGCATTAGCAATATTTCTTGATGCAACAATTATTCGTCTTATGCTCGTACCAAGCTTAATGAAGTTATTTGGAGACTGGAACTGGTGGTTACCATTTCGAAAAAAAAGAGAAAAAGCATCATAAAAAATGCTCATCAATATGATGAGCATTTTTTATGAATAGCAAAGCCTACATTTTGCAAATAGTATGTGATAAGAACATTACATAATAAGTAGGTGAAGGCAATGTTTCGTTATTTTAAGTTTAAGTTAAATGATACAGTACAGTTTGCCGAGAACGATGGGCATATGTATCGCATTGTCGGTTATCGGTTAGAAAAAGGGTTTTATCCAAAAGATGAATGGACTCATATCATTTATGAACTACTTAGAGAATTTGACGGGTATACGATGGATGCAGAAGAGGAAGAACTTGTAAAGGTCGTTCAAGTAGAGGATGAGTATTACAAAATACAAGAAGTATCAGGTTATCGCTATCCAGTAAAAATGAAACAAAAACAACAAGTGATGAAAATAGAAAAGATGGACGATTTATTAGATGCTTACAATGATTATAAAAGGTTGGCGGATTTCTTTAAAGATTTATCGTATGAACAAAAAGCTGAAGAAGTATTGTTAGAAATGAAAAGACTTAGAGCTTGAGGGGCAGTCTATTATAAGACTGTCCTCTATTTTTGACGGTGCATCAAAGTGTGTTTTCCGTTACAATGAGAGAATCAATAGAAATAAGGTGATAAACAGTATGGAAACAAAGAAAAAGGGTGAATGGTGTGAAATTACCGTTCCAGCTAAATGGAATGGTATAAGTATTGAATCGGTATTAAAAGTAGAATGGGAAATACCGAAAAAGCTATTACATCAGCTTCGTATGGAAAAAGGTGTTACGGTTAACGGGGAACAAAGAAGATGGAATGAGCTTTTAAAAGAGAACGATAAGTTACAAGTCCATATGTTTGCGGAGGAAGAGTACGGTGTAGATCCAGAATATGGTGAATTACATGTAGTATACGAAGATGATCACGTACTTATCGTAAATAAACCAGAGCAAATGGACACGCACCCTGCTGAAAAAGGTGGAACCGGGACGCTTGCAAATCTTGTTGCTTTTCATTTTCAAATGCAAGGTTTAGAGACGAAGGTGCGTCATATTCATCGTTTAGATAAAGATACGACAGGTGGTGTCGTGTTTGCTAAGCATAGAATTGCTGGTTCAATTATGGATCGCTTATTAATGGAAAGAAAAATTAAAAGAACGTACGCAGCGCTCGTTGAAGGGAAAGTAAAGAAGAAAAAAGGAAAGATTGATGCTGCTATCGGAAGGGATCGCCATCATGCTACAAGGCGTCGTATTTCTCCAAAAGGTGACCAAGCTATCACATATTATAAAGTAGAAAAGTATTTTAAGAAGCAAAACACGACTTTCGTAACGTTACAATTAGAAACGGGTAGAACACATCAAATTCGTGTTCATATGAGTCATAATGGTAATCCATTAGTTGGGGATGTATTATATGGTGGACAAACAAAATATATGTCCAGTCAGGCATTGCATGCGATGAAGATAAATTTCTTGCATCCAATTACGAAAGAAGCGATTGAAGTTGATGTGCCGTTTCCTACAAAGTTAAATAATAAAATAAAAGAATTTCAAAAAGAAAATGCGTAAAGTATAAGTTTTAACTTGAAAAAAGTAGATTTTTGCAGGGATTTCTCTAAAAGAAGCGAAGCCGTTAAGAGAAAAGAGAGGTGAGAATCACTTGATTAAATATAAGTATGTACTGGGAATATTTTTCGCTTGTCTTTTACTTACTCTATTTCTCTATCCCTATTTACCAAATCGTATGGCAGTACATTGGAATGTAAATGGTCAGCCAAACGAGTTTATGAGTAAACAAGTCGTTGTAGCATTTATTCCCTGTTTTATTATTTTTTCATATGGATTTTTGTATATTATTTCACATAATATATTTAAGTTTAATGAAAGAGAGCATGGTATTATAGGCGGATTTATAAAGAAAATTACGTTATTTATGTTGTTTATTCATACGCTTATCCTCTTTATTAATTTTGGGGATTTGATATCCTTTCAAACAGGATTAACGATTGGGATTAGTATGTTTCTTTTTATGCTGAGTAAAGAATTTAAGAAAATAAAAGGCAAAGAAAAAGAAAAAGATCCAATTAAATTACAAAAAATTTGTTTAGTGAGTAGACGGATTTTTCAAGTGATGGCATGTGGCATATTGTTTTCATTGTTTTTGAACTTAGAGTGGGGATTTTATGTATTGCTTAGTGTAATAAGCTGTGGATCTATGTTGTTTATGTTATATATTTTCTATTCATACATAATAGAAAGCTATGAAACTTAAAAAAGAGTCTTCTCATTATGAGAAGACTCTTTTAATCTATTTACTTCGTAATAAATTGTTGTGTCCAGTAGTTGCCGCTTTCTACATAACCAACACCGATGTGAGTGAAGCCGTTATTTAAGATGTTTGCACGGTGTCCAGCGCTGTTCATCCAAGCTTGTACTACTTCTTCAGGTGTACGTTGACCTTGAGCGATGTTTTCACCTGCAGATGTATAAGAAATACCAAATTTCTTCATCATGTCAAACGGAGACCCGTATGTAGGGCTGTTATGATCAAAGTAGTTGTTTTTTTGCATATCTTCAGACTTAATACGTGCTACTTTGCTTAATTCAGTATCGATTTTTAGTGCTGGTAAGCCTTGTTTTGCACGCTCAGCGTTTGTTAATTCAACAACACGTTGTTCAAACTCGCTTAAAGATTTTGCTTCTTCAGCAGGCTTTTGCTCAGCTGGTTTTTGCTCAGCTGGTTTTTGAGTATTGTTGTTTTCAGCAGGCTTTTGAGCTTCTGGTTTTTGAACTTCTTCAGCAGGCTTTTGCTCGGCAGGTTTTTGCTCAACTGGCTTTTGAGTTTCTGGCTTAGCTGTTGGTTGCTCAGTTACAACATTTTCAGTAGGTTGTTGACCAGGAATGAAGCAGTTTGGTTGGAAGTTTCCTTGTTGCCATTGTGCTAATGATTCAACTCCCATAGATTGTAAGAATGCTTGTAATTCTTGTTGGCTCATTTGTTTCATCATCACTTTTGAATGCTGAATATTTTGAACCTTTACGTTAGATGGTTGTACTGTTGCAGCTTGTGCATCTAGAGAAGATACTCCTAAAGTAAGAGCTGTTGCAGCAGCTACAGATAATAAAACACGCTTTTTCATGATGTGTGTCCCCCTATATAAAGTTTTAATTTGTTTTCACACGATTTGTTTTTGACAGCCTGTCTGACTGACAAATTCATCGTAGCATACAATTTGCGAGAAAAAAGATGGAAAAAAATTCATAGACTTTAAAATTACCTAATTTATCCTAAGAGAAGAAGGGGGTAAAAATAAGAGAAATATAGAGTATAAAAGGAATTTATAGTGTTTTTATACTTGGTTTTAAGAGGGGATTTTTGGATAAAGTTACCTAAATAGAAAATGAAGAATCCTATTGTATCAATGGTTTGAACGATTTTTCGAGGAATATAATGGATTGATTTTTACAAAACTGTAATGTTTCTGTTGTTCTTTTTTATAATAAAGTAACATATTTTTAATGTTGTAGCAGACAAAAAAGCGGCTATCTCTTTACATAGACGAAGGAGATAGCCGTTTTCCTATTATTACGTATGTTACGAGTTATTACGAGTTAGTTTCAATTGCTTCTAATAATAAATCCACAATGTGAATTCCTCTCATTTTATGAGAAAGCCCTTCTCGCTCAATGCCCAATTTCATTTGTAATAAACAACCTGGATTTGCAGTAACAATGGTTGCTGCTTCTGTTTCATGCACACGGTCCATTTTGTAATCTAGAAATTCCATTGATAACTCTGAATGAACAATATTGTAAATACCAGCAGAGCCACAGCAGCGGTCGGCATCTTTCATTTCTCGATATGTTGCACCTTGGATAGCCTCTAGTAACATACGAGGTTCAGAAGATGTGCGCATAACATTGCGTAAATGACAAGAGTCTTGATACGTAATAACCTGCGGCGTGAGTCGTAAGTCAGTTCGCTTATGGAAGTCTAGTTCTACTAGTATAGCAGTAATATCTTTAATTTTAGAAACAAACTGCTTAGCACGTTCAGCCCAATCCGGATCATCCTTTAAAAGATAATCATAGTCTACAAGATAAGCCCCGCAACCACCTGCATTCGTAATAATATAGTCGATGTTTAAATTTTCGAATGCTTTTATATTTCGCTTTGCTAATTCTTTTGCTCCACTCTTTTCACCAGCATGTCCATGCAATGCACCGCAGCAACTTTGTGTTTTCGGAATAACGATATCACAACCAGCTAATTGAAGAAGTTTCATCGTTGCATTATTTGTTTCTAAAAACATCGTATCCATTAAGCAGCCTGTAAAGAATGCAACTTGTTTTTTCTTTGTACTTTCTGCAGGTAAAAATGAAGGACGATCTTTCATCGCTTTCATTTTAGGGACTTTTGGTAAAACGAGATCCATCGTTGCAAGGGTTTCAGGGAATAACTTCATAATCCCTGTTTTATGTGTTAGCGTTTGTAAACCAGAACGTTGATAAAATCCGATTAGTCCAGTTAATGTTCTCATTCGATTTTGATGGGGGAATAATCCTTCAAAAACGACTTTTCGAACAGCTTTCACTGGCACTGAGAATTTTTTATTTTGATTAATAATATCACGAGCTTCTTCTAATAAATGTCCATAATTTACACCAGATGGACAAACAGGCTCACAAGCACGGCAACCAAGACAAACGTTTAATGTATTTTCAACATCTTCATCTGGTTCGATTAAACCATCAACGACTGCTTTCATTAATGCAATACGTCCGCGCGGTGAATGTGACTCTTTATATCCGGATTGAATGTAGGTAGGACAAGTAGGTAAACAAAAACCGCATCGCATACAGTTTAGTAATTCATCTTCACTTAATCGTTCTTTAAATTCTTTTTGAATATTTTCTTTATTTAATGTGGTCATCGCTCAACCACCACTCTTTTTCGAGTGTCTTTCGCGAACATTTTTCCAGGATTCATAATGTTATTTGGATCGAAAGCTTGCTTTATTCCTTGCATAGCTGCAATACCTTCTTTACCTAATTTCATTTCTAAATATGGAGCTTTCATTGCACCAACACCATGTTCACCAGTAATTGTGCCACCAAGTTCAATTGCTTTCGCAAATATTTCAGCAAAAGCTTGCTCAGCTCGGTGCATCTCTTCTGCATTACGAGCGTCTGTCATACAAGTTGGATGTAAATTACCATCACCAGCATGTCCAAACGTACAAATAGGAATATTATATTTTTTTGCAATGGCATTAATAGCTTCAACCATCGGAGCGATTTGTGAACGTGGTACAGTCGCATCTTCTAATATTGTAGTAGGTTTTAATCGTGCGAGCGCTGATAGAGCACTACGGCGAGCGGTACGAAGCGCACCTGCTTCTGTTTCACCTTTTGCAACGCGAACATCAACCGCATTCATAGAGTGACAAACGTTAGCCATTTTTTCAATATCTCGATTGACTACTTCGGGCGGACCGTCTTGTTCGATTAATAAAATTGCTTTTACATCTGTAGGTAAACCGATTTGTGCAAACGCTTCTACTACTTCAATTGTCGGTTGGTCTAAAAACTCCAGTGTTGCTGGAATGATTTTATTTGCAATAATAGAAGAAACAGCACGTGCAGCTTCATTAATATCTTCATATAGTGCAAGCATTGTTTTCTTTGTTTCAGGCATAGGAACAAGTTTTAATATAGCTTCTGTTACCACGCCAAGTGTTCCTTCAGAACCGATAAATAAACGAGTTAAATCGTAACCAGCTACATCTTTTGCTAATTTACCACCAGTGCGAATAATATCGCCATTTGGTAAGACAAGTTCAAGCCCCATTACATAATCACGTGTTACGCCATATTTCAAACCGCGTAATCCACCTGAGTTTTCATTAATATTACCGCCGATTGTAGAAATTTTCATCGAGCTTGGATCTGGTGGATAAAATAAACCTTTTTCTTCTACCGCTTTAATAATATCAAGTGTAATGACACCAGCTTGTACAGTAATTGTTAAGTTTTCTTCATCAATTTCTAAAATATTGTTCATATGGCGGAAAATAAGGACGATACCGCCTTCAAGTGGACATGTTCCTGCGCAAAGGTTTGTTCCAGACCCGCGCACATACACAGGGATTTTGTGAGTGTTACATACTTTTAACACTTCAGCTACTTCATTTGTATTACGAGGAGCAATGACTGCATCAGGCATTGCTTGGAAGTTTGGAGTGGCATCATAACTATAAGTTAAACGCCCCATATTGGATGTATCTACATTATCTTCGCCAACAATAGATACGAATGAATGAATAATTTGTTTTTCTAACATTGGAAATCCCCCTCAAACTGTTAACGTGTTTAGTTATAATAAACAACGTGGTAACAGTGCTTTCATTATAATGATAAAAAAGTCGAGGGATTCTTTCTATGTATAATCATCTAAAGATTAATCTGTTTTATCATTCTTTTTTGTGTAATTATCTAATAGGAGAAGTGCGAAGTACAAAACGTTTAAGTCTTTGAATTGTTTTGGATCAAGTCCTGTATGTTCTTCAATCTTTTTTAGCCTGTAATGTAATGTGTTAATGTGTATATGTAATTGTTTAGCCGTCTGTTTATAAGATTGGTTATAATCGATAAATAAGCGTAAAGTTTGCATAAGCTCAGGAAATGATAATAAGTTTTCGATGGTACGCTCTAGAAATTGTTCACGCGTTTCGACAGAAATATCTTGTAAACACATTTCTAAACGTAAATCTTCATTAAATACAATTTTTTTCGTCTCCAATGATACAGAAAGAGCGCGTAATGCTTGTTCGTAACATATGCTCATATTGTTTGGGGTAACTGTTTGTCCAATCCCTATATATAAAGGAATAGAAAATAAAGTTTCGCAGTCTTGTTTTAACCGTTTTAAAAATTGATAAGTTTGTTCTTTGGAGCTCATCGCTGTAAATAAAATAAAACGATCATTTCCCCAGCGAACAAATAGATGCTCTTTTGTTAAAATATTACGTATGTGTTGCCATATTTTACGCTGGAGCATCGTGTCATTTTTGCCAATAGAAAACAAAATAAGTTGTTTTTTCTTATATAAATCAATGCCAAGTGTTTTGGCGCGATCAAGAAAACTTGGAGACCACTCTGTATTTTGAAGCCAATCAAAGACAAAAGCTTCATAAGAACGGTGCTCAAGTTCTAGTTGCTCTAAAAAGTAGTTTTCATGAATTAATAATTCGGTCATCTTACGCAATATTTCTCCGTAGCGTGAAATATTTTCAGGTTCTCCTGTAATTCCAATGACACCAATTACTTCATCATGAAATAATAAAGGAAGATTCATCCCAGCCTTTACACCTTGCAATCGCCTTTCATCTTCTTTTGTAATGATGACGGTTTTCTTTTGTTTGGCACAGCGGAGTGCACCTTCATGAAATTGACCAATTCTTTCTGTATCTGTACTTGCGATAATAACGCCTTCCATATTAATGATAATAATATTTTCTGTAATTAGTCTGCGTACTTCTCGTACAATTTTATTCGCTAAATCAGGAAATAGCATAATTGACACACCTCAAATTCTATTTGTTGTACATTATATATGTAAATTGAGTAAGAAAGGGAAATTTCACACTTTCCACACATTTATTTGTTATTTTACAATTATAACGAAATCATCCGAAGATGGAGGGAATCTTTTGAGAAAGTATGTTTTTCTTCTCTGTTTTTTATTTCTACTAGTAGGGTGTCAAGGAAGTTCATATACACCAATTGCTAAAGATAAAAATGTTATTATAACTACGAATATAAAAGAAGGCAGCATTAGTTTTATTGATAAAAAAGATAAAAAGTTAATTACGACATGGGAACTAAATGAGCCAATGGCCGGAATCACACTGCTTCCAAATGGCGATGAAATACTTGTATACGGTAAGCAATTAGAATATATGTATGTATATTCACTAGCGGAAGGAAGGCAAGTGGGAAAATATAAAACTGGAAAGGGCATTGTAAATGTGGTCGTATCAGCAGATAAAAAACAATTATTTGCTGCTGATCAAAATGTTCAAAAGGTAAGGTTCTTTACGATAAATGGGAAAGAGACAGGAAATGTTTCAACAGGAAAAGGGCCTATAACGATGGTAGAGTATCAGAATCGGTTATCTGTACTAAACTTTTATGATACGAAACTAACGACAATTGATACGAAGAAAAAAGAAGTTATTCAATCCTTTATGATTCCGCCAGCATCAACAGGAGCGACGATTAGTCCTGATGGGAAAGAAATATGGATTGGCGGACATGGTGATGGAAATCAAGTAAATGAGAAAGTGTTAGTGTATTCTTTACAGAGTGGAGAAATGGTGCGTTCTTTACACGCTCCATTTATGCCTGTGAATATAACGAGGGATAGTAAGTACGTATATGCACTCAGTCATGGGTCGAATACACTTAGAAAGTTTGATATTAGAACATATAAAGAAATAGCTTCTGTAGAAGTAGGGTCGAATCCATTTGCATTTTTTGAGAGCGGAGCAGAAGGGTATGTAGCCAGTTATGATAGTGATGAAGTGTGCGTTATAGATATGAAGAATTTGAAAATAAAACAAACAATTAAAGTCGGAAAAGGACCGTTTCAACTCATAGAGAGGGAAGGGAAGGACAATGAATAAATATAGAGTGCTAGTTGTAGATGATGAAAGTGATATGAGACAGCTTGTTGGAATGTATTTGGATAACTTTGGATATGAGTGGGGAGAAGCTGAGAATGGAAAAGAGGCTCTTAAAAAACTAGAAACGGATCATTATGATTTCGTTGTATTAGATATAATGATGCCAGAAATGGATGGACTTTCAGTTTGTAAAGAAATTAGAAAAACGTCAGATGTGCCGATTATATTTTTAACGGCAAAAGGTGAAGAGTGGAATAGGGTGAACGGCTTACGTATGGGAGCAGATGACTATATTGTAAAACCGTTTAGTCCTGGTGAATTGGTTGCCCGTATGGAAGCTGTGCTAAGAAGATATACAAAGCAAGAACAGCAAGAAGAGATTCAATTTGGACCAATTCTTATCAATGAAAAAAGTAGACGAATAGAGGCGGATGGTGAGTCGATTTCTCTTACTGTAAAAGAGTTTGATTTATTATATTTTCTTTGCCAACATACAGGACAAGTATTTAGCCGGGAGCAATTACTTGAAAAGGTATGGGGATATGATTATGCCGGAAGTACAAGAACGGTAGATACGCATGTGAAAACGATGCGCTTGAAGCTTGGAGAAAGTGGAAACTACATTCAAACTGTTTGGGGTGTAGGCTATAAATTTGAGGTGTAACGTATGTTTACGATGGTACAAAAACTTTGGCTTACAGTAGTATGTGCAGTATGTGTAACAGTGTCCTTTCTTTATTTCGTATCTTTATACTCGTATGAAAAATTATACGTTGATAATTTAAAAGCTTCGTTAGTAATGGAAGGAAAAAGTCTTGCTGCTCAATATGATAAGCGTGAAGGAATATCAACTTTTGAAGAGAAAGTAAGATCGTTTGATCAAATATCTAGTTCAGACGTTATTTTCGTGTCTAATCCGCGTGATTTAAGCGCATGTTTGCCTTTTGATGTGCATCATCATTCTCTTATAAGTGAAGGAGATAGGCAAACGCTATTAGACGGGAAAACTGTGACAAAAATAGGATATGAAGAACATTTTGACCGTAATATTATGGGGGTTGTCATCCCTGTATTGGAAAATAAAAAATTAGTCGGAATTGTCTATTCGTATATTCCTTTAAAAAGTATAAAAGATTTAATCTATGATATGGGTCTTATTTTAGCACCGTTAGCAATTGCTATGATTTTAATTACGATATGGGTTGGAAGGAAAATTATAATTGCAATTACGAAGCCACTTTCGCAAATGGAGCGGGTTGCAAATCATTTGGCTACGGGAGATTTTTCGGAGCGGATTACAGTTTCTTCAGAGGATGAAATTGGACGATTAGGAAAAGCATTTAATAAAATGGCAAATTCATTAGAAACAGAAGATGTAAAGCGTAAGGAATTTTTAGCAAATGTTTCGCATGAACTTAGAACACCACTTAGTTATATAAAAGGGTATAGCGAGGCTATTTTAGATGGTGTTGCAAAGGGACCGCAGCAGGAAAAAGTAACGCAGCTAATTCATAAAGAAGCAGGTCGTATGCAGCGTCTCGTTCATGACTTGTTAGACTTAGCACAATTAGAAGGTGAGCACTTTCCGTTAAAGAAGCAACCTATCGTTTTTTCACAGCTGATTGAAGACGTATTAGATACGTATGAGATTAAGTTTATAGAAAAGGAAATTCATATTTCAACTAATTTAAATCCAGAGGTCATTGTCATGATTGATGAAGATCGTATGCAACAAGTGCTTCATAATGTGTTAGATAATGCGATACGGTATACAAATCAAAAAGGAAATATCGTTATAACTTTAGAGCAAATCGATGATTACTGTGAATTAAAAATAAAAGATACAGGAATTGGTATTGATATAGAACATTTGGAGAATCTTGGAGAACGCTTTTACCGAGTTGATAAAGCGAGAAGTCGTCAACATGGTGGAACAGGTTTAGGCCTTGCTATTGTGAAACAAATTGTTCATATACATGGTGGACAGTGGAAAATTGAAAGTGAAAAAGATAAGGGAACAACGGTTATTATTAAACTGAATGTACAGGATGAGGGGAGCATGTTCTAATTTTTAGGACATGTTCTTTATATTGAAGAAAATATTTATCCCGCTATTCGCCGGGCAGTAAGACCCTCACCTCAAAATTCAACGGAAGCAAAGAAGTTAGGTGGAGGCCCTGCTGCCCGTAAAAGTCCGATTCGTGAGGGCTAATAATCAGTGGGCGATGAACAAAACCCCCACTGATTAAAGTTTCACTTTATACGTAAAAATATAAATTAATATGTAATAAATATCGAAAATTTGACTATTTTATGAACAAAACATTTGTACTTCTTATCAATTCGGTCTAAAATAGTTATGATGCAAAGTTCTTATAAATCGTTTCAATTGTTGTTTGGAAGATACTGAGGTGATTTAACTGGAGTACAAATCTATTAAACCGAAAAAAATTTACGAAGAAGTATCTGAAGCTATTTTAACAATGATTAAAAATGGTACGTTAAAACCTGGTGACAAACTACTCCCTGTGCATCAATTAGCTGAGCAGTTTCAAGTTGGCAGATCTGCTGTTCGTGAAGCGCTAAGTGCGCTAAGAGCGATGGGCTTAATTGAGATGAAACAAGGAGAAGGTACATATGTGAAGAACTTCGATTCTTCTTCATTAACGAAATCATTAAACAATAGATTATTAATGAAGAAAGAAGATATTTTGAATTTATTAGAAGTACGAAAGGTGCTTGAAGTGGGGGCAGTTCGAGTAGCGGCGGCAAAACGTACGGAAGATAATTTACAAAATATGAAACATTGGTTAGATGAAATGGCAAAGAGCATTGGAGATGAAAAGGCTGGCGAAAAAGCCGATTTTCAATTTCATATGGGAATTGCAGAGTCTTCGCATAATAACATTTTGCTTGAACTCATGAATCATGTTTCAGAGATGATTGCTGAAACAATTGGTGAATCAAGACGCATTATTTTATATGGTGAACAAACGACATCAGAACGACTTATAGAAGAGCATCAAGTTATATATGATGCGGTGTTAAAACAAGATGTAGAATTAGCGCAGCAAGCAATGCTAGATCATTTAACAAATGTAGAACATATTGTCACAGGTAAAAACGATATAAATTCGTAATTTAATCTTTTAAAAATTTAATTTTCTGATAAAATAGAGAAAGATTAAGTAAGCGTTTTCTTTAGAAGAGGGAGAGGATAGGCCATGGTTGAGCCTATTTCTTCTCTACTAAGTCATCTGATGACCATATGTTTGTTGGTGAAGTTGTAAAAAGGGGGAGTAATAGTTATGAAAGTTACTTTATTTGTTACTTGTTTAGTCGATATGTTTGAAACAAATGTCGGCAAAGCAACAGTTGAAGTGTTGGAGCGTTTAGGTTGTGAAATTGAATTTCCAGAAGCACAAGTTTGTTGTGGTCAGCCTGCTTATAATAGCGGCCATGTAGAAGCAGCAAAAGAAGCGATGAAACATATGATTGAAACTTTCGAAGATGCAGAATATATTGTTACGCCATCTGGTTCTTGTGCGACAATGTTTCATGAGTATCCGCATGTTTTCAAAGATGATCCAAAGTGGGCTAAACGTGCACAAAAAGTTGCTGATAAAACTTATGAATTTACACAGTTTATTGTAGATGTTTTAAAAGTTACAGATGTTGGTGCAAGTTTACCAGGGATAGCTACTATTCATAAATCATGTCATATGACGCGTATGCTTGGAGTAAAAGAAGCACCAGGAATTTTATTATCAAATGTAAAAGGATTAACTGTGAGAGATTTGCCAAACGTGCAAAATTGTTGCGGGTTTGGGGGAACGTTTTCAGTTAAGATGACTCCAATTTCTGAGCAAATGGTAGACGAAAAAGTAGATAGTGTCATGGAAACAGGTGCAGATTATTTAATCGGTGCAGATTGTGGGTGTTTGTTAAACATTGGCGGACGTATTGAGCGTTTAGGAAAAGAAGTAAAAGTAATGCATATTGCTGAGGTACTGAATAGTCGCTCATGAAGGGGGAACATAAGCTATGTCTATGAAAATCAGTGAGAAAAAATTTAATGATCGCGTTGGTGATGGAATTCAAGATTCGTTTATGCGCGGAGCAGTATCTTCTGCACAAACGCGTTTATATACGAATCGCTTAAAAGCTGCAGATGAATTAGGAAACTGGGAAGAGTGGCGTGAACTAGGTGAACAAATTCGTCAACATACGTTAGAAAATCTGGATTATTACTTAATGCAGTTAAGTGAAAATGTATCAAAAAGAGGCGGACACGTGTACTTTGCGAAGACGAAAGAGGAAGCTGCAAAGTATATTCAAGACGTTGCCAAAAAGAAACAAGCGAAAAAAGTAGTAAAATCAAAGTCGATGGTAACAGAAGAAATTAGTATGAACCATGCGCTTGAAGAGATTGGCTGTGAAGTGTTAGAGAGTGACTTAGGAGAGTATATCTTGCAAGTAGATAACGATCCACCTTCACATATTATTGCACCTGCACTTCATAAAAATAGAACGCAAATTCGCGATGTATTTAAAGAAAAGCTAGGCTATGAAAATTCTGATGACCCATATGAAATGACAAAGTTTGTTCGTAAACAACTTCGTGAGAAATTTATGGATGCAGAAATTGGTGTAACTGGTTGTAACTTTGCTGTTGCAAATACTGGATCTCTTTGTTTAGTAACGAATGAAGGTAATGCAGATCTTGTTATGTCAATTCCTAAAACACAAATTGCGGTAATGGGTATGGAACGTATGGTTCCGACAATGGAAGAATTAGATGTTTTAGTTGGTTTACTATGTCGTAGTGCAGTAGGTCAAAAATTAACAAGTTATGTAACAGTAGCAGGACCAATTCAAGAAGAGGAAGTTGATGGACCTGAAGAATTCCATTTAGTGGTTGTTGATAATGGTCGCTCTCAAATTCTTGGATCTGAATTCCGCTCCGTATTACAATGTATTCGTTGCGCTGCTTGTGTTAACGTATGTCCTGTATATCGTCACGTTGGTGGACATTCATATGGATCGATTTACTCAGGACCAATCGGTGCGGTATTAACACCGCTTCTAGGTGGATATGATGATTACAAAGAGCTTCCTTATGCATCTAGTTTATGCGGAGCATGTACAGAAGCTTGTCCAGTAAAAATTCCATTGCATGATTTATTATTAAAACATCGTCAAGTCATCGTTGAGCAAGAAGGTCGTGCACCACTTGCAGAAAAACTAGCGATGAAAATGTTTAGTATGGGTGCTTCTTCAGCTGCTTTATATAAAATGGGTTCAAAAATGGCACCAGCGGCAATGAGTCCATTTACATCTGGTAATCGTGTATCAAAAGGTGTTGGACCACTTAAAAACTGGACGGATATTCGTGAATTCCCAGCTCCAAGTAAAGAACGATTCCGTGATTGGTATAAAGATCATAAGAAAGGCGGGGATAAATAATGACAGGATTAATTCAAAACCGTGATGCCTTTCTAGATAACATTGCAAAAGAACTTGGGCGCGCACGTAAAACAGAAGGTGTAGAGCGTCCAGTATGGAAAAGTAATGTGAATATAGAAACGTTAAAAGATTATTCACAAGAAGAATTACTAGAAGTGTTTAAAAAGCAATGTACAAACATTCATACAACTGTAGTAGAAACGACAAATGACCGTTTAGGTGAAGACCTTCAAAAAGTAATCATGGAAAACGGCGGGGGACCTATTTTATTATCAGCAGATGATCGTTTTGATGCATATGGTTTAACATCTTTATTTAAAGAAGAACTTCCAAAGCGAGACGTTGAAGTAAACGTATGGGATCCAGAGAGAAAAGACGAAAATATGCGTTTAGCTGAAAAAGCGAATATTGGTATTGCATTTAGTGATTATACATTAGCCGAATCTGGTACAATTGTTGTACAAAGTCATAAAGGGCAGGGACGTTCTTTACACTTTTTACCGACTGTATATTTTGCTATTATTCCACGTGAAACACTTGTGCCTCGTATTACACAAGCAGTTCAGGATATGAACTCACGCGTAGAAAATGGGGAGACAGCGGCATCTTGTATTAACTTTATTACAGGGCCAAGTAACTCGGCTGACATTGAGATGAATCTTGTTGTCGGAGTACATGGACCATTAAAAGCAGTATATTTCATCGTATAAAAGAGGGGAAAGCAGGCCGGAAAATGGCCTGCTTTTTTAGTAGAATAAAGGATAATATGAAGTAGAAGTTCTCTCCTTTTTTTGCTATGTTTTTTTGGAAAGGAGAGGAAGGGATGTTCACTTATTTATATGCACTGTTAGCAGGGATGGTGTTTGGTTCTTTTTTTATGTTAGTTGCGGTGAGGGTTCCATTAGGTGCGTCTATTATTACCCCGCGTTCACATTGTTATTATTGCAAATATGTGCTAAGGCCAAAAGAACTAATCCCCATCATTTCATTTTATATACAAAGAGGCTGTTGTACGAATTGTAAGAGGAAAATTCCAATTATATATGTAGCATTTGAATGTATAACAGGAAGTATATTTCTTCTTACCGTGTATATGATTGGAATAGAACGAGAACTTATTATCATTTTATCCCTTTTTTCGCTACTTCTTATTATTTCAGTTACAGATTACTTATATATGTTAATTCCTGATTGTATTTTAATTTCGTTTGCCGTTTTACTCATTCTCGAAAGTATTTTTGTACAATTAGTTACTTGGACAGATAGTATAGTTGGTAGTGGTGTTATATTCCTTTTGTTATATTGCATGCAAAAGATATATCCAGAAGGGCTTGGCGGAGGAGATATAAAACTACTTTCGTTACTTGGTTTTATAGTAGGAGTGAAGGGAGTTTTTATCGTTTTATTTTTAGCATCTTGTTTTAGTCTTTGTTTTTTCGGGATTGGTATCGTATTAAAACGTATAGAAGTAGGAAAGCCAATTCCATTTGGTCCTTTTATTAGTCTTGGGGCAATGTGTTATGTATTGGCCGCATATTCAAATTAGAGAGGGAGTCAAAAATGAACGTATATATGGATGATCAAAGAAGTTGCCCGTTCGGGTATGTGTCCGCAACTACGGTAGAATGTGCCTTGCAAATGGTTCGGAATTATGATGTGAATATTCTTTCCCTTGATTTTAATATGGGGTGGAGAGCAAAAAATGGACTAGATTTTGTAGAAGCTTTTTGTACAGAGGGATTATATGTGAATGAAATTCACCTTCATACGAATGATGTCATCGGTATGCACAAGATGAAACAGAGAATGGATAAGGGAAAAGAAGAAGGAGAAATTAATCCTCACCTTGTTGTTAAATACGTGGGAAGCTAAAAACTCCAAAGTAAAACTTTGGAGTTTTTAATGTTTCATATGTGCTTGTAAAGGAATAATCTCTTCTTGTTGAGCTGCTGCGATTTCAGTTTCTTCCTGTTGAACTTCAGGTGTTTTCTTTGTTAAGTAGTGGTATACCATACCGACAAATACTGATCCGCCAATAATGTTACCGATTGTAACAGGAATTAAGTTATGAATAGCACCTGAAAAAGAAATTGTCTCAGGATGCGGTGAAACTAAAGATAAAGCAAAGAGTGATAAGTTTGCAATACTATGTTCGTAACCAGATAAGAAGAATGTGAAAACAAGTAGCATCATGACTATTATTTTTGCTGTGTCACCTTTAACCTGAGAAGGTAAGAAACAAGCAAGACATACGAGCCAGTTACATAAAATGGCTTTAAAGAATAACTGCATTGTAGGTGTGTTCATCTTTCCTTCAACGACTTTACTCATTAAGTGACCGTGATCAATTGCTTCAAAAATTCCAGTTGCGTAAAATAGTAAGGCAAAGAATAACGCGCCGGCTAAGTTACCTGCATAACAAGCAACCCAGTTACGTAGTGTATCAGAAATCGTTGTTTCTTTTCTTAAAGTTGCTACAGTAAAGTACATTGTGTTCCCAGTAAACAATTCAGCACCGCCATATATAATAAGTACGAGAGCAATCCCGAAAAACATAGAAGCAGCTAAATAAGTTGCTGGTGAATCTGCGATGTGAAAAAAGTTACCTAATTTAAAACATAGTACAATAATAAAACCGATATAAATACCCGCAAGTGCAGCACGAATGAAATATTGCATTGGGTTTGTATCTAGTATTTTCTTTTTGCTTTTAGCCAGTTTGACAACATAATCTAGTCCTTGTTCTAGCATGAGTAATACGCTCCTTTAGTAAATCTTCTATAAATACTCCTTATATGAATAAAGTACATGGAATTGTTCTCACTTTCAATAAGTTTGTGCAATGTTTCACAAAAAGGACATACATACATTAAGAAAACGTTTACAAAAGGTAGTATAATGGAATTTTTTCTGGACATTGGGAGGAAGAAAGAAAAAGAAAAAGCGCTGTAATTACAGCGCTTTTTCGTCTAAATTCTTTTCTACTTTTACTTCTACTTCTTTTGAGAAGAACCAACCACCAACTGCGATTCCGACTAATACAATCCAGAATGTAAGCTTCCACGGAGTGGATTCTGGGAATGAATGTGGAATTACATTTAATGCAGGGTGTGCTAATGTATAAACTGCTAGCTTCACACCAACCCAACCTACAATTAAGAATGCTGCGGTTTCAAGTCCTGGTTTACGTTTTAAGATTTGTACGAAAGCAGTTGCTGCAAATCGCATAATGATTAATCCGATAAGTCCACCTACAAAGATAACAACGAATTGCCCAGTATCAAGACTACCAATTGTACCTAATCCTGTTTTTGGTAAAGTCATTGCTAGTGCAACAGCAGCTAAAATTGAATCAACTGCGAAGGCGATATCAGCAACCTCAACTTTAAATACAGTCCACCAAAAGTTCTCTTGTTTTTTCTTTGCTTCTTTTTCTTCTGTTTCTTCATCTGTGTTCTTTTTAACATATGTTTTAAATAAGTGATTACCAGCGATAAACATAAGGTAGATGGCACCGATTGCTTGCACTTGCCATACATCGACTAAGAACGAAATCATAAATAACGATCCAAATCGGAAAACAAATGCCCCCGCTAATCCATAAAATAGTGCTTTCTTTCTTTTTTCTTCTGGTAAATGTTTTACCATAATTGCAAGAACAAGAGCGTTATCAGCCGCTAAAATCCCTTCAAGTGCAATTAGGATGAGTAATACCCAACCATACTCCAATAATAATGATACATCCATGTACATTCTCCTCTCATTTCTATAAGTTCTAAATAAGTGAAGAATTTCCCCACTATTTAGTTTCCCCATACTCCTGCCTATTAACTTTGGAAGAATCTGGAAGTGAATGCAAAAAAGACCTCTGCCGTTAATAGGCAAAGGTCTTGCTAGACATATGTAATAAAAAATGCCAACAAAGCCGGAAGAACTAAGTTCTACGTAATGACGACTTTGTTTCCAAGAAATATTCTTGGACGCTACTCCCCTTTGGAGATATGTTATTGTATTCTCATTATATGGATAATTTATACGGTTGTCAACCTGTTAAAATATCTTCATTCGGATATTTTATTTTCAGGTTCTTTTTACGAGCAAATGAAAAAGCCAATGTTAAAGGACCCATTTTCCCGAAAAACATCATAAAGATAATAATAGCTTTTCCGATTATAGTTAAGTGGGGTGTTAAATTCATACTGAGGCCAACAGTCCCAAATGCTGAAAATACTTCGAAAGCACTCATCAATAGAGGAACTCGCTCAGTAATACTCAAAATTAAAATAGCAAAAAAGATAAATGAAATTGAAATAATAGTAATGGTTAATGATTTGACAATGAGAGTATCTTTAATGGATTTTTTAAATACGACAATATCCTCTTGTTGTTGTAAAAATTTAAATACGCCAAAAAATATGATTAAAAATGTTGTTAACTTAATCCCACCACCAGTTGAAGCGCTACCAGCACCAATAAACATAAGGAGCATCATTAATAGAAGAGAAGGTTTTGACAATGTAGAAATATCAACTGTATTAAACCCGGCAGTTCGCGTTGAAATTGCTTGAAAATAAGAGGCTAATCCTTCTTCAAATGGGGTAAAACCTCTCATAGAAAGGGAGTTATGGAACTCGAATATAAAAATAAAAAGGGTAGCAATAATGTTGACGATTAGAGTAGAAGAGAGCATAAGTTTTGAATGTAGTGTAAGGTTTTTAAAGTTTTTCTTTCTTTTTATGTCTACGATTACTGTAAAACCAATTCCACCTAAAATGATGAGAGAGGAAATGACGAGATTGACAAGAATGCTATGAGAATGGGACATTAAATTATCGCTCCACACAGAAAAGCCAGCATTGTTAAAGGCTGAGATTGAATGGAAAAAACTATAATAGATCCCTTTCATAACCCCATATTTTGGTACCCATTCAAAAGAAAGAATTATAGTAGCGATACATTCGACTGTAAAAGAGAATAAAAATAATGCTTTGGCAAGACGGATGATGCCGCCGATATTTGTTTGATTTAATGCTTGTTGCAGTAAAATCCGATTTTGAAGACCGATTTTTCTTCCGAGCATAATCGCAATTAAGACAGCAAAGCTCATAATGCCAAGCCCGCCAACTTGTATAAGCGTTAAAATGACACATTGTCCAAACAAAGTAAATACTTTTCCAGTATCTACAACACCAAGCCCAGTAACAGTACAAGCGGAAACGGTTGTAAATAAGGCATCGAGCCATGAAATGGACGTTGTCGTAGCAATGGGTAGTTTTAATAAACATGTGCCGACAACTGATAATACAAGAAAAGACAAAGTAAGAACGCGGGGAGGGCTCATGCTAATATTAATCCGTTTCATTTCACATATCGCTCCTTTCGTTTTGCTTTGATTAGTATGTGAAAAAGCACCATTATGTATGTTGAAAATAGAAAGAGGCAGAGAATATCTGCCTCTAAGCCATATGTTATATTATTATCCACGTAATTGTTGTTGAGCTAAAGCAACAAGACGTTTTGTTACTTCACCGCCAACTGAACCGTTAGAACGAGATGCTGTATTAGATCCTAAACTTACACCAAATTCTTGTGCAATTTCATATTTAAATTGTTCAAGTGCTTGTTCTGCACCTGGAACTAATAATTTGTTTGTTTTTACCATGTTGATACACATCCTTATGAGTAGTCCAGTTCAGCTAAGTTCTTATCTAAACTGGTAACGTTATTTTATGTGGAAACGACGTACTCATACGCGGAAGTAATCGGTGCGATTAGAAGTTCTTGGATAGAAAAAAGAGTAGCAAATTTGCTACTCTTTTTTTAGTATTGTCGCTGTTCCTTCCACGACAATATCATCTGATTGATTATATATGTTTGTTTGCAGCGTAATGATTTTTTTATCATCACGCTTCTTAATAACCTCTGCCACAACGCGAAGTGTATCACCGATTTTGACAGGGGCACGGAATGAAACATTTTGGGATAAATAAATCGTATTTTTGCCTGGGAGTTTCGTTCCAAGGATGGTAGAAATAAAACTCGAAACGAGCATACCGTGAGCAATACGTTCTTTAAACATTGTCGTTTTTGCAAAAGAATCTAAAATGTGAATAGGATTCACATCCCCAGTCAATTTTGCAAAATTGATAACATCTTCATCTGTAATTGTTTTTGTAAGGGATGCTTGATCACCGACTTGAATCTCATCATAACGAAGCTCCGGAACAGTTTGTGCTTCTTGAAATGGATTCATTTTGTCCTCCTTCTTTTCCATATCGAAAAATGTTAGCCATCTTGATGTAGTAGGAGGAAGAAAGAGTTTTGTTTGTGCTGCGGTTAGCTCCCACATTTTTCTTACTTGATGGAAGTAAATAGATTTTTTGAGTTTTCCTCGAACTTTTTTGCGAGTTCCAACTGTTTTGACTTGAACTCTTCCAAAAAACCCTCTAACTGTTTTTGAGCCTCTTCACGTTGTAATTGTTGTTGCTCAATAAATTGTTTTGTTGTTTCTTCAAATTGGCCGCTTGTTTGGGTAAGAATTGACAATGATGTTTTTGTAGGAGAAACAGTAAGCTGATGCATATGAGCAGAAAGTTCCTTCCATTTGTCCTGCCACTCGTTAATTTGATCATTTAAGGAGTTTCCAGTTAATTGTTTCACGTAATCTGTATATTGGTTATTGAACTGAGCAGTGAGTTGTTGTAGTTCTTTTTCTAGTTCATCTACTCCTGATGTTAATTTATGCAAAGCGTCTTGTTGTTGTTTTAATGTTTCTAAAGTAAGTTGCTCTAATTGCTTCCCAGCTGAAGAGAAAAGGGAAAGTGATTGAGACCAGTTTTTCCAAAATGCATCGACTAATTCGTATGGTTTAGTTTCCATTGTTTGACCCCCAAATGTTTTTTTGCATATTGTGAACGCAGATTACTCTGCTGTACCACCAGGTGAAGATGAAGAATCCGTTTCATCCTTTTCTGGAGAAGTAGAAAATGGAAAGAATGCATTGGTGTATAACGTGAAAAACGTTCGCAACATATTTTGATAATGTTCAAAAGAAGTCGCACATGTTGTTAAATATTGCTCTCCATATTCAGTTAAAGAATAAATTCTTTTTGCCGGCCCTCCATCGCTTGTATCCCAAGTAGAAGAAATAAGGTTTTCTTTTTCTAATTTGCGTAGTGTTCTATAAACATTACCTTGGTCAACAGAAGAAAAGCCGATATCCATTAGCATTTGAATAAGTTTGTAACCATGAAGACTCCAGTCTTTTAGACAGAGAAGTAAGAAGGGAACTAAGAAGTTTTTTGGCATGGAGTTTGGTTGTTTCGCTTGGTTGCTCTCCAAACTTTCGCGTTGTTCTGGTTCATTTTGTAGCATGATTGTGCATCACCTCATGAATCAGTTAGATGGAATTTTTTGCTTATAAGTGCAATTTACACCTATCTGTTTTTAAAGTCAACACATTTGTTAGAAAATAGAAAAAAATAAAATATAGACTTGAAGTTTTATTCAGAATATTAGAAAATAGTGAATAGGTTGAATTGTTTCAAAAACGAAAAAGGGAGTGTAGGTAAAGTGATTGATCAAAAATTCGATCCACTACAAGCATGGAAAAATGCTTATGAACAAACCGAAACATTTTGGGGAAAAGCGCTCAATGAAACAATTAAAACAGAAGAATATTCTGCTTGGATGGGCAGCGTTCTAGATTTGAATTTGTTTTATCAAAAAGCATTAAATGATACGACAAAAAACTATTTAGAACAAGTAAATGTGCCGACGAAAGAGGATATCGCAAGAGTGGCTACGCTTGTTATTAACTTAGAAAATAAAGTAGATAACATTGAGGAGTTTCTAGAGGAGAAAGTAGATTCTTTAGGGCAAGCTCCTACATTAAAGCGTGATGTAACGAAAGTAAAACAAGATATTCGTACGCTTGAAACAAAAGTAGATCAAATTTTAGAATTGCTAGAAAAGCAAAATGCAGTACTAGCTAAACTACAAGTACCTGTAAAAGAAGAGGTAAAGCCTGCGAATAAACCAGAAAATAAAAAATGATAAAAGCGCTTGTTTATAACAGATAAAAGAGAGAGGGAGAATCTCTTTTCACGTATAAACAGCGAAACATAATTATATATGGACTCTATAGTATGAGTACCAAAATGATTCATAACAATCGTTCACAAATTCATTTAAGGGGGAAAAGAAATGGTTCAATTAAATGGAAAAGTAGCAATCGTAACAGGTGGAGCAAAAGGAATTGGAAAAGCAATTACAGTAGCATTAGCACAAGAGGGAGCGAAAGTAGTTATTAACTATAATAGCAGTAAAGAAGCAGCTGAAAATTTAGTAAATGAATTAGGAAAAGACGGACATGACGTTTATGCAGTGCAAGCGGATGTTTCTAAAGTAGAAGATGCAAACCGACTTGTAGAAGAAGCTGTGAATCATTTTGGTAAAGTTGATATTCTTGTTAATAATGCTGGTATTACAAGAGACCGTACATTCAAAAAGTTAAATCGTGAAGATTGGGAGCGCGTAATTGACGTGAATTTAAGCAGCGTATTTAATACGACAAGTGCGGTTCTTCCATACATAACGGAAGCAGAAGAAGGAAGAATTATTAGCATTTCTTCTATTATTGGTCAAGCAGGTGGATTTGGCCAAACAAACTACTCAGCAGCAAAAGCGGGGATGTTAGGATTTACAAAATCATTAGCGTTAGAACTTGCAAAAACAAATGTCACTGTAAATGCTATTTGCCCAGGATTTATTGATACTGAAATGGTAGCAGAAGTACCAGAAGAAGTACGTCAAAAAATCGTTGCAAAAATCCCGAAAAAACGTTTTGGTCAAGCTGATGAAATTGCAAAAGGTGTAGTATACCTATGCCGTGACGGTGCGTATATCACAGGTCAACAATTAAACATTAACGGCGGATTATATATGTAATGAAGTAAGAAAAAAGTGCATATCCATAGCAGGAATGCACTTCTTTTTTTTAAGAAGGAAATCCACCAAAAAGGAGATAGAAAAATGACTACATTCGCAACAGAATGGGAAAAGCAATTAGAGCTATACCCAGAAGAGTACCGAAAAGCATACCGCCGAGTGAAAAGGGCGAGTGAAATTTTATTACGTGAACCAGAGCCGCAAGTCGGATTAACGCCGAAAGAGGTTATTTGGACGAAGAATAAGACGAAGCTTTATCGCTACATTCCAAAACAAGAAAAAACACAAAGAGTTCCAATTCTGTTAATATATGCTCTTATTAATAAACCATATATTATGGATTTAACTCCTGGAAATAGTTTAGTGGAATATCTAGTGGATCGTGGTTTTGATGTATATATGCTTGATTGGGGCACATTTGGTTTAGAAGATAGTCATTTGAAATTTGATGATTTCGTGTTTGATTATATTGCAAAAGCAGTAAAAAAAGTAATGCGAACTGCAAAATCGGACGAGATTTCTTTACTTGGTTATTGCATGGGTGGAACGCTAACTTCTATTTATGCAGCGCTTCATCCGCACATGCCAATTCGTAATTTAATTTTCATGACAAGTCCTTTTGATTTCTCTGAAACAGGATTGTATGGTCCTTTATTAGATGAGAAATACTTCAATTTAGATAAAGCGGTTGATACATTTGGAAATATTCCGCCAGAAATGATTGATTTCGGAAACAAAATGTTAAAGCCAATTACGAACTTTGTTGGTCCATATGTTGCTCTAGTAGATCGTTCAGAGAATGAACGCTTCGTCGAAAGCTGGAGATTGGTTCAAAAGTGGGTTGGTGATGGTATTCCGTTCCCAGGTGAATCATACAGACAGTGGATTCGTGATTTTTATCAAAATAATAAATTGGTTAAGGGTGAACTCGTTATTCGCGGACAAAAGGTAGATCTTGCAAATATTAAGGCGAATGTCTTAAATATTTCCGGGAAACGTGATCATATCGCTTTGCCATGTCAAGTAGAAGCATTACTAGACCATATTTCTAGCACAGATAAACAATATGTATGTTTACCGACAGGGCATATGTCTATCGTTTACGGTGGAACAGCTGTAAAACAAACATATCCGACGATTGGAAATTGGCTTGAAGAGCGTTCTAATTAAAAATAAAAAATCCAACTAGCCTATGTTAGTTGGATTTTTTTGTGAAAAATAACAAAACATAGAAAGGAGAAATTTATATTTTAGGAGTATAATTATGAAACTTATGATGGGTAAGTTGTTTTGGAATACAGGAGTTTCTGTACCTTGTTATCCACTGTTAGAAAATGATATGATATGTGATGTGCTCGTAGTCGGAAGTGGCGAAGCCGGTGCTCATATAGCGCATTCGTTAGCGAAAATTGGCATGAGTGTTACACTTATTGAAAAAAGAGTAATTGCATGTGGTAGCACAGCTGCTAATACAGGTTTACTACAATTTCTTCATGATAAATCGTTAACCTCTCTTATCCATACATTGGGTAAAGAAAAAGGGGTACGAGCATATAAGCTTTGTTATGAAGCGCTAAGAACAATGGAAGAGGTTATACCGACTCTTGATATTAATCCCCATTTTATTCCGCGAAATAGTTTATATTATGCAAGTAAAAGTGAGGATGTCTCATTTTTACAAGAGGAATATAATACGTTACAGAATTATGGATTTCCAGTTGAATATTTTACAGAAGCTGATATTAAGAAACGTTATCCTTTCATAAAACAAGCGGCATTATATACACACGGTGATGCCGAGGTGAATCCGTATTTATTAGCGCACAGTCTTTTGCATAAAGCAAATCAAATGGGAGCTAATATATATGAACATACAGAGGAAATACATATAAAAAAACGCAAAAATGATTTAATTTGTTACACGAAAACAGGAAATCAAATTGTAGCAAAGAATATTATTATGGCGACAGGTTATGAAGCGCTTTTTGGAAAGAAAGAAAGAAAAAATACAACAGTAGACACCTCTTATGCAATTGTAACAAATGAAATAGATCAGTTTGAAGGCTGGCATGAGCGATCGTTAATTTGGGAAACGGCACGGCCCTACTTATATTTTCGAACGTATCGAAACCGCATTATTGTAGGCGGATTAGATGAAGCGCTGCAAATTCAAACAATTGGTGATACGAAATTATTGCATAAGCGTGATATCCTTATTAATATTGTAAAAGAGATGTTCCCGCAGTATAAAAATATACAGGCAGACTACTATTGGGCAGCCGCATTTGGTGGTACTCATGATGGTCTCCCCATTTTAAAAGAAGACGAAAAGATTCATAATTTGTTTTACGCATTGCCGTATGGAGGTAATGGAGCTGTATATGGAATGGTCTTTGCTAAATTATTTGAGCAGTTATTTACAAATAAAGAAAGTAAAGATTTTTCTTTATTTAATCGATAGAAAAAAGGTAGCGAAGTGATGGAATGAGAGATATAAAAAAGTTTTTACAAAAATTACGTCCTGTACAACTCATCGTTTTGTTTTATTTATTAGCGGTAGTTGTATCGGTGATATTGCTTAGTTTACCGTTTGTTACGAAGCCTGGTGTGAAATGGACATTTATAGATGCGCTTTTTACATCTGTTAGTGCGGTAAGTGTTACGGGACTGTCTGTTGTTACGATTTCAGATACATTTACTACGGCAGGAATTATTATTTTAGCCCTTATTTTACAATTGGGCGGCTTAGGAATTATGGCGTTAGGTACATTCGTTTGGATTATAACAGGAAAAAAGATTGGTTTGCAGAGAAGAAGACTGATTATGGCAGACCATAATCAAGGGAATTTATCGGGTCTTGTAGAATTGATGCGTTCTATTTTGATTGTAATTATTTCAATAGAACTTATTGGAGCAATCCTATTAGGTACAAGATTTTTACTTTACTTTCCGACTTGGCAAGAAGCTTATTTTCACGGTTTCTTTGCAGCTGTTAGTGCGACTACGAACGGCGGATTTGATTTAACAGGACAATCATTAATTCCGTATAAAAAAGATTATATTGTTCAAATGATTCATATGTTACTAATTATTTTGGGAGCGATTGGTTTCCCTGTGCTAATGGAAGTGAAACAATTCCTTAGTAAAAGGAGACAACAATTATTCCGTTTTTCATTATTTACAAAATTGACGACAACAACATTTTTTGCACTCGTTGTTGTTGGTACAATTATGATTTTTTTACTGGAGAGAAATCATTTTTTAGTAGGAAAGTCATGGCATGAAACTGTCTTTTATACATTATTCCAATCTGTGACGACGCGAAGTGGTGGACTTGCTACGATGGATATACGTGAATTGTCACAACCGACGCTTTTATTTATGAGTATACTAATGTTTATAGGGGCATCTCCAAGTTCGGTTGGGGGCGGAATACGTACAACAACATTTGCTGTTAGTATATTGTCACTATACACCTTTGCAAGGGGCGGTAGAACAGTTAGAGTCTTCAAACGTCAGCTACATGAAGAGGATGTACTGAAAGCATCTGTCGTTATGACGATGGGGATTTTGTTATGTGCTACTGCGCTATTCATTTTATCTATTACGGAAAATGTACCGCTTATGAGCTTAATTGTTGAAGTTTGTTCGGCTTTCGGAACGACGGGACTATCAACAGGTGTTACGCCTGATTTAACAACTGTTGGGAAACTTGTACTTATTGTGCTTATGTTTATCGGACGCGTTGGCATTTTAACATTTATTTTAGCTAGTGGTGGAAGGGAACAACCACCTCGCTATAAATACCCGAAAGAGCGGATTATTATTGGATAGTATGAAACCATTCTACCTACGTTAGGTAGAATGGTTTTTTAGTCGTTAATGCCAAATTGTGGATGCATAAAAGCTTCATTTTTATTATCCGCTTCGTTTTTTAGCAATTCTTGATTTTCTTCTGAAATCCAGCCAATATCATTTGTAGGATGGATCCACTCATCGCCAGCCATAATGGCAGGATCTACTTCATCACTCCAATTGTTAAGCGGACTGTTCTCGGAATTATATTTACTGTCTCCAATTACAACATCATATTGATTCACAAAAGGTTGTTGCATCGTTTTTCCTGTTCCTTTAAAAGATGGAAAATTCATTTGATGCGGGAGCGTTTCGTCTAAAATCGGTGATTGAATCTTTTCTTTTTTCTTCAAAATCATCGCTCCTTTTTATAATGGTTTCTTCATATGTAGTATTTCCATCGAACGCCTCTTATGTACTTGTTAACACTTGCCAGTAATAATTATTTTAAGTTGTTTCAAAATAGAGTAGAAAGTGATTTCTTGAGAGCAGGTGAATGTATTGGTAAAAAGAAAAGTGAAACAAAATGCGGCAATCAATAATAATAAAACTCCGAAAGAAAGCTTACCAGATGCAGAATTTGCATTAGAGTATGAAGGAGAAAATAGCGCAAAGTATGCTAATCGTAATTCAAAAAAAGGGAAACAAAAATGAGGCGTTTTTTACAAACGCCTCATTTTTTTGTGGGATTATAAAGGTTTTTTTAATTATTTGTAAATTTAGTGTTTTCTATTAGCAGAAAAATGCGAAAAAACATAGAAGTAGCAACGTATTACACAAAAACAAACAACAAACAAAAGATTAATGTTGGTTTAATACTGCTTTTACACTAGTTGTTTATATTTGAGTTGTACATAAGATTTGTAAAAGGAGAGAGAAACAGTGAAAAAAACAATCTTTAAAGCTGTAGCGACTGGAATGGTATTTTCGTTATTAATGGGGTGTGGTGCAAAGAAAGAAGAAAGTGCTGGAGCGAAAGTGAAAGATGACAAATTATCTGGATCATTAACTGTTTACACAGCCATTGAAGAAGAGCTTGTACCAATTTATCTTGATTCCTTTAAAAAGAAATATCCTGATGTGAAATTGAACATTGTACGTGATTCAACAGGAGTTATTACTGCGAAATTACTAGCTGAAGGGAAAAATACACAAGCAGATGTTGTATGGGGAACTGCGGCATCAAGTCTATTAGCTTTAGATAAAAAAGATATGTTAAAAGGATACTCTCCAAAAGGAGCAGATCGTGTTCTTCCACAATTTAAAGATGATAAGCAACCTGAAAAATGGGTAGGAAATACTGCATTTATGACGGGGATTGCTGTAAATAAAGAAGAGTTAAAGAAGAAAAATTTACCGATGCCAGAATCATATGAAGATTTAACGAAACCAGAGTATAAAGGAACACTTGTTATGCCACATCCAGCATCATCTGGAACAGGATTTTTAACAGTTTCTGCATGGCTACAAATTATGGGTGAAGATAAAGGCTGGGATTACATGAAGAAACTTCATGATAATATGGCAAGTTATACGCATTCAGGTTCAAAACCAGCGAAATTAGCAGGAGCAGGTGAATATCCAGTCGGTGTATCAATGGTTTATAGTGCTTTAAAAGAGAAACAAAAAGGTGCACCAGTTGAAGTTGTACTGCCGAAAGAAGGATTAGGATGGGAAGTAGAAGCGAACGCACTTATTAAGAAAGATAATGCGAAAAATGATAAATTAGCGCAAGCATTTTTAGATTGGGCAATTACTGATGATGTAATGAAGTTATACTTTGAGAAAAATGGATTTGCGACAATTAAAAATGACTATAAACTTCCAGAGGGATTCCCGAAAGATGTTACGGAAAAATTATATAAAAAGAATGACTTTAAATGGGCAGCAGAAAATCGTGACAAAATTTTAGAAAAATGGGAAAAAGAGTTTGGCCAAAAAGCAGAACCGAAAAAGTAAGTGAGTGGGAGAGAGAAAAATGAGCGAATATTTATCAATTCAACACATTCAAAAACAGTTTGATGCATTTACAGCGTTAAAAGATATTTCTTTTACTGTGAAAAAAAATGAGTTTGTTTGTTTATTAGGCCCAAGTGGCTGTGGGAAAACGACGTTGCTTCGCATTTTAGCGGGACTAGAGGAACCAACGACTGGCAGTATAGCTGTGAATGGAAAAGATATTACAGCATTGCCTCCTGGAAAGAGAAACTTCGGAATGGTTTTCCAATCGTATGCTTTATTTCCGAATTTAACAGCACTTGAAAATATTGAATACGGCTTAAAGACAAAAAAATATGGGAAAGCAGAAGTGAAAGAGAAAGCGCTAGATGCGTTAAAACTTGTAGATTTGCTGAATGTAAAAGATAAATATCCTGCTCAAATGTCTGGTGGACAACAGCAGCGAGTAGCACTTGCACGTGCGCTCGCTCTGTCTCCAGATATTTTGTTACTCGATGAGCCGTTATCAGCTTTAGATGCAAAAGTGCGTGAAAAATTACGTAGGGAAATGCGTGATTTGCAAGAGAAAATAGGAGTAACGACGATTATGGTAACGCATGATCAAGAAGAGGCATTAACGATGGCTGATAAAATTGTTGTAATGAATCATGCGGAAATTATGCAGATTGGAACACCAGAGGAGATTTATCAAAGACCAGCCAATCCGTTTGTGGCAGATTTTATTGGTTCTATTAATTTCTTTTCGAAAAATAACGAAGAACATGCAATTCGTCCTGAACATGTAACAATTGTACAAAAGGACGGTATTAAATCAGTTGTGGAAAGTATGGAATTTCGCGGATCTGTATATCGGACGGAAGTGCGAGTCTTAGAAGAAAACACACACCTTTATAATGAGAAAATTGTAGTGGATATATTAGCATCAGAAGTAGAAGCAACGGCTATTAGAAAAGGAAAGCCGATTCAAATCTCTTTCTCAGAAAATCATATGTTGTCATATGGAAAGAAGGTCATTGTATAGATGGAGATGTTAGAAAACTATAAGGTAGAAAGTACGAAAAAAAAGATTAAGAGAAGTATAGGGAAAGAGGAATGGATCCAAAGGCTCGTAATTATCGGTATGATTTTTTCTTTCCTTATCATACTTGTATTACCGCTATTACAACTATTTACACAAGCTTTTTATAATAAAGATGGAGTTTTCGTTGGTTTATCGAATTTCAGTAAATATTTCACAACACCAACTTTAGTTCAGTCTTTACAAAATACAGTATGGATTTCGGGCGCAACAACAATTATTTCAGTTGCAATCGCATTCGTTTACGCATATGCAATTGCCCGTACGAATGTTTTTGGAAAGCGTGTATTTCAGTATGTAGCGTTATTACCATTGTTTGCACCAACGATGATGCACGGTATAGCACTTACATATTTATTTGGTAATCAAGGGCTAGTAACGAAAGGAATGTTTGGTTTATTTGAAGGTATACAAATCCCTTTATATGGACCAGTAGGAATTGTAATAGCTGAAGTTATGTATACATTTCCGCAAGCCTTTCTCATATTGCTAATTGCCTTTCAAGGATCTGATTATCGTTTATATGAAGCTTCTAATATGTTAGGAGCCAGTAAAACAAAGCAATTTTTCACGGTTACTTTACCTAGTGTAAAGTACGGATTAATTAGTGCAATGTTTGTTGTGTTTACACTTAGTTTTACTGATTTTGGGGCACCAAAAATTGTTGGTGGGCAATATAATGTGCTTGCTACTGACGTATACAAACAAGTAATTGGACAGCAAAATATGCCGATGGGTGCAACTGTCGGAATGATTTTATTAATCCCAGCTATATTCGCATTTGTAGTTGATCGTATTACGCAAAGAAAGCAGGCGAATTTCTTATCTTCAAAAGCAGTACCGTACAGAATAATAGCTAATAAGAAAAGAGATGTAATTTCATTCATATATTGTAGTGTGATTACCCTTATGATCATTCTATTATTTGTTGCAGTTGGTATTGCTGCAAGTGTGAAAGTATGGCCATATAATATGAGTTTTACATTTGAGCATTTTAATTTTTCAAGTTTAACAGGAGATGGACTTGAAGCATTTAAAAATAGCGTAATTGTTTCAGCAGTTACAGCAGTTATTGGGGCGATTTTAACATTTGCATTCGCATATGCAATTGAGAAAATAGACCAGCTACAATTTTTCAGAAAAACAGGTTACTTTTTCTCTATAGTGCCGTTAGCGATACCAGGTTTAGTACTCGGATTAGGATATGTCTTTTTCTTTAGTCAACCAACGATTCAAATTCTTGGACTATCAGTAACGAATCCGTTTCATTCTTTATACGGAACAATCGCTGTATTAGTACTAGTAAATATCATTCATTTTTATTCTGTAACATTTGTCACGGCAACGACTGCCTTAAAGAAATTAGACCGAGAGTTTGAGCTTGTTTCGCAGTCGATGGGTATTCCGTTTTATAAAACATTCTTCCGAGTAACAGTACCAATGTGTTTACCAGCAATTTTAGAAATGGTAATGTACTACTTCGTAAATTCAATGGTAACTGTATCGGCAGTTGTATTCCTATATGCAGCTGATTTTAAACTAGCTGCCGTATCAATCGTAAATATGGATGATGCAGGAAATGTAGCGCCAGCAGCTGCAATGAGTGTACTTATTGTTGTTACAAATATTGTAGTGAGAGTTGTATATGAATGGGGAACGAAAGCACTTCGTAACCGAACTTCACAATGGCAAAAAAGATAAGTAAGAAGGGTGATGGACAGAATGAAAATTGAAGCAGTTATTTTTGATTGGGCAGGTACGACGGTTGATTACGGATGTTTTGCACCGCTAGAAGTATTCATGAAGATTTTTCAAAAACGCGGCGTTGAAATTACAGCAGAAGAAGCACGTAAGCCAATGGGATTATTAAAAATAGATCATGTAAGGGCACTAACAGAAATGCCTCGTATTGCGGATGAGTGGAAGCGTGTCTTCGGTCAATTACCAACAGAAGCAGACATTCATGAGATGTATGAAGAGTTTGAAGAAATTCTCTTTTCTATTTTACCAAGTTATGCTACGCCGATTGATGGGGTAAAAGAAGTAATCGCTTCTTTACGTGAGAGAGGCATTAAAATCGGTTCAACAACGGGCTATACGAGAGAAATGATGGAAATTGTAGCAAAGGAAGCAGCGTTACAAGGATATAAACCTGATTTTCTTGTTACGCCAGATGATGTTCCAGCAGGCCGTCCATATCCATGGATGTGCTATAAAAATGCAATGGAACTTGGTGTGTATCCGATGAACCATATGATAAAAGTAGGGGACACAGTATCAGATATGAAAGAAGGTAGAAATGCTGGAATGTGGACAGTTGGTGTAATTCTTGGAAGTAGTGAGCTTGGTTTAACGGAAGAGGAAGTGGAGAGTATGGATTCGGTAGAGCTTCGTGAAAAAATAGAAATAGTTCGTAATCGGTTTGTTGAAAATGGGGCTCATTTTACGATTGAAACGATGCAGGAGCTCGAAAACGTAATGGAACATATCGAGAAACAAGAACTTATTATTTCATAAAAGGGGCACGGGATCATGAATGAAAATCACTACTTATTATTAACACCAGGACCATTAACGACAACAAAATCAGTAAAAGAAGTTATGCTATACGATTGGTGTACGTGGGATGATGAATATAATACGATGGTGCAAGAAGTAAGAGCTAAACTTGTATCGTTAGCGACGAAGGAAGAAGAGAAATATACAACAGTGTTAATGCAAGGAAGCGGTACGTTTTCAGTTGAAGCAGTAATTGGTTCTGTTATTCCGGCAAATGGGAAGCTTCTCGTTTGTACAAATGGTGCGTACGGTAAGCGAATTGTGCAAATGGCAGAGATGTTACAGATTGATGTAGTGATCAGTCAAACAGAAGAGTGGGAACCTACTAATATTGTAGAAGTAGAAAAGTTATTGCAAGAAGATAAAGAGATTACGCATATTGCAGTTGTTCATTGTGAAACAACGACAGGAATTATAAATCCAATTGTAGATGTATGTAAATTAGGACAACAGTATGGAAAGGTTACAATTGTTGATGCGATGAGTAGTTTCGGCGGGATTGAAATAGACATTGCTGATTTACAAATTGATTTTTTAATTAGTAGTGCAAATAAGTGTATTCAAGGGGTTCCTGGATTCGGATTTGTAATCGCAAAACGTGATGAATTATTGAAGTGTAAAGGGCAAGGACGCTCTTTATCTCTTGATTTATATGATCAGTGGGAAACGATGGAAAAACAAAATGGGAAATGGCGTTTTACTTCACCTACACATGTTGTACATGCTTTTTATCAAGCGCTACTTGAGCTAGAAAAAGAAGGTGGAGTAAGAGCGCGTTACAATCGATATTACAACAATCAAAAACTACTAGTGAATAGAATGGGAGAAATCGGATTTAAGCCACTAGTAGATAAGAAATATCAATCTCCTATTATTACATCTTTCATTTATCCAAAAGAGGGGTTTGAGTTTCAACAGTTATATAATGAATTAAAGCGTTATGGATTTGTTATTTACCCTGGGAAAATTTCGAAAGTAGATACGTTCCGCATTGGAAATATCGGTGATGTACATGAAGAAGATATTAATCGCTTAGTTGATTGTATTGCTAAAGGAGCTGTTATTGGGTGAAAGTATTTTGCTTAGGTGGAGCAGGTAAAATTTGTCGTGAAGCTATTTTGGATTTAGTTCAATTTTCATCTTTTGAGACGATTACTGTAGCCGATTTTAACGAGGAAGAGGGCCGTAAAGTAGTAGAATGGCTCAACGATCCTCGTGTTGATTTTGTAAAAGTAGATGTAACGAATCACGAGGATACGGTTGCAAAAATGAAAGGTTATGACATTGTAATGGACGGTACGACGATAAAGCTAAACGGATTGTCGACTCGCTGTATTGCAGAAGCAGGCTGTCACGGTGTGAACTTAAATGGATTTGGTGAAGAAAATGAATCGCATGCTATATTTGTTCAAAATGAAAAAACATGTTTACCTGGATTTGGCATGACGCCAGGTGTAACGCAAATGATGGCAATGCATGCAGCAAATCAACTGGATACTGTAGAGTCCGTCCGTGTAAGTCACGGTTCGTATCGTCCGATTGCTTTTTCTGCTTCAATTACAGAGACAACGACATATGAATATGATCCACATTTATCATCGCGTATAGTGTATGAAGATGGTGAATTTAAGCAAGTACTTCCGTTTGCGCGTCCGAGAGAAATAGAATTGCCAGCGCCTTATGGTAAGGCAACACAGTATATCATTCCGCATTCTGAAACGATTACGTTAGCAAAGGCACTAGAAAATAAAGGTGTCAAACTGATAGAGACGAGAGGAACTTGGCCAAAGCAAAATATGCAACTTGTACGTGCTTTATATGATTACGGCATATTGCGTAATGATCAGATTGAAATAAACGGGAAAGAAATAGGAATTATGGATTGTATTTCGCAGTATTTATTGCAATCGAAAGAAGGTCAAGAAACAGAGCTTTATGGTTATGCACTTCATGTAGAAGTAATAGGTATGAAAAATAATGAGAAGCAAAGACATGTGTTATATCATACACATCCGTTATCTGATGGTTCTGTTGTAGGATGGGAAAAATTAAGAGCGTATACGAGAAACGTCGGTATTCCATTTGGGGTTGCTACAGAGTTAATTGCAAATGGAAATGTAAATAGGGTGGGTGTTGTTACGCCTGAAGAAGCCTTTGAAAATCCACAATTGATTTTTGATGAGCTAGCAAAGCGCGGTATTCATATTCATGAAGAAGTTTCTACTTATAAAGAAAATTATAACTTTGTATAAGTAAGGAAGTTTATAAGGGAGATATAAATGAGGTGAAGCTATGTCTGTAGTAGGAGAAGAAAGAAAGCGAACCATTCTTGAAAAGGTAGAATTTAAAGGGAAAGTAAAGGTCTCAGAATTAGCGAGAGAATTTGCTGTATCAACAGAAACGATTCGTCGATATTTAGAAGAATTAGATCGTGAAAAGAAGCTGAAAAAAGTGTATGGTGGAGCTGTTCAACTTCCAGGCGCTGGAGTAGAGGCACCAATGTTAGAAAGAGAAATGCTACATATAGAAGAGAAGAAAAGAATTGGTTATAAAGCAGCGACATTTGTAGAAGATGGTGATGTCATTGCAATTGATGATGGAAGTACACCGCTTCAGATGGTTCCATACCTTGTTCATCGTAAGAACTTAACAATTGTAACAAGTTCATTTCCAGTCGCAACACAATTAATTTCTTCTATTAATAAAAAGATGTTTCATGGTGAAGTTTTATTTATAGGTGGAAAAGTATCTCCAAAGCATTCGCGTGTATCAGGGTCTATTTCTCAGCAAGTCATACAGCAATTCCATTTTCATAAAGCGTTTGTTTCGATTGATGGGTTATTACCTAGTTTTGGAGTTTCCAGCTTTGAATTAGAGAAAGCGAAATTGTCAGAGGCGATGATGAAATTAGCTGAGAAAACATATATTTTATGTGATCATACGAAGGTAGGCGTGAAAGGGAATTATCGTATAGCAGCAATTTCGCGTATTCAACACGTAATTTGTGATAAAAAAATGCCATATAGCTTTGAAGAAGAACTTATGAAGCATAATATTCAGTGGACAGTTTGTTAAATACAGTGAAAGCACATAAACTCCCACCTAATTTTTAGGAGGGAGTTTTATTATCTGTAAATCGTAAAATAAAAGATTTGCAGTTATGCAAAAAGTGGACACATTTTCTCACCTCTTTCATATAATTTACCAATACAAAAAAAGTTGGTCGAAGGAAAGAAGGGAGAACATGTCAGAACGAATATATAATAAACTTGTATTGTACGCGAATATTTTGCAAAAAATAGGTGTCATCAATGAGAAGGAAAAAAGTGAAATTCTTCATACGATAGGTAAAAAAGCCCTTTGAATAAAGGGCTTTTTTATTTTGTACCTTTAAAAATATAAATTTAATGTAATATTCTCATTGACAATGATAATGAGATTCATTATCATTTATTTGTGATTAATTGATAAATGTTATCAATTGTGAAAATTATATATGATAGGGGATATTATTTTGAAAAAAAATTATATGAAGGCGCTAGTAGTAGCGACAACATTAGCGATTCCATTTGCTACGTACTCTACTCCAGCATTAGCGGCATTAAAAGTTGAAGCAAATCAATCGGTAGCAGCAGCGAGTGATCGCACGTATGATACTGAGATTAAAATATATAAGGACCAAAAAGATGAGCCATCTATGGTTTCTCAATATATAAAAGATCCTAAAGTAACGATTGCAGCTGGCAAAAAAATTGTCACTGTAACAATGCAAGATAGCGATTATTTTCAATATCTTAGAATAGAAGATAAAAACCAGCCTGGTGTATTTCATGATGTGAAGGTTTTGTCAGAAGATAAGAGGAAGAATGGAACGAAGGTAGTTCAATTTGAAATTGGCGAGTTTGAGAAGAAGCACAATATGCAAATGCATATACTTATTCCAGCTATTGGATATGATCACAAATATCAAGTTCAATTTGAAATTAAAGATCCAACTGTAGGTAACAAAGAAACAGAGAAACCAGATGATAACTCTAATTCAGGAAATACGGAAACGGATAATCCAGTTGATAATCAAAATATGATAACAGATAACAAATTAAGAGAGCTTGTTAATAAAAAAGTATTTAATAGAAAAGATTTAAATACACCAATTACGAAAGAAGATTTATTACAAGTAAAGGATTTGTTTTTAAATACAAATGAGATACTTGATTATAGTGCATTAAAATATATGCCAAATTTAAAATCTTTAACAGTTGCGAATGCGAAGATAAAGGATCCGTCGTTCTTTGCGAACTTAAAGCAATTAAATCATTTAGCTTTGCGTGGTAATGAATTTGCAGATGTAACGCCACTTGTTAAGATGGATAATTTAGAATCCCTTGATTTAAGTAATAATAAAATTACAAACGTTGCACCACTAACTGAAATGAAAAATGTAAAAAGTTTATTTCTATCAGGCAACCAAATAGAAGATGTAACAGCATTAGCGAAAATGGAACAACTAGATTACTTGAATTTAGCAAATAATAAAATTACGAACGTTGCTCCATTAAGCAATTTGAAAAATGTAACATACTTAACTTTAGCAGGTAATCAAATTGAAGATATTAAACCGCTTTATACGTTACCGTTAAAAGATTTAGTATTAACACGTAATAAAGTGAAAGATTTATCAGGCATTGATCAATTGAATCAATTACAAGAGCTATGGATAGGGAAAAATGAAATAACAGATGTTACTCCTCTAAGTAAGATGACACAGTTGAAAATTTTAAACTTACCCAACAACGAGTTAAAAGATATTACTCCATTATCAAGTTTAGTAAACTTACAAAAGCTTGATTTAGAAGCGAATTATATTTCAGACTTATCACCAGTTAGTAATTTAAAAAAATTAGTATTTCTAAGTTTTGTTGCAAATGAAATCCGTGATGTCCGACCAGTTATAGAACTAAGTAAGACGGCTTATATTAATGTCCAAAATCAAAAAGTATTTTTAGAGGAAACAGAAGTAAATAAAGAAGTAAAAGTACCTATATATGAAAAAGATGGTGAGATTTCTACGAAAATCCGTCTGAAGAGCGATAATGGTACGTATAGTAATGGTGTAGTGAAATGGAGTACACCAGGTGAGAAAGTATATGAATTTGGTGTGAAAGATCCATTCGCGGATACAGGAATCTTCTTTACAGGATCTGTTATTCAAAATGTAGTAGAAAGTAAAGACGGTAATACATCTAAAGAAGATGAGAAAACAGAAGTGGTAGAATTTAAAGATGTACCAAAGGGACATTGGTCAGAAGAAGCAATTAATTACTTAGCGAAAGAAAAATTATTTATAGGCTATGGAAATGGTGAATTTGGATTTGGTGATAACATTACTCGTGGACAAGTAGCACTTCTAATACAAAGATATTTAAAATTAGAAAATAATCTAGAACAAAAAACGGCATTTACAGATACGAAAGGAAATATGTATGAAACGGCTATTGATGCAGTGGTTCAAGCTGGAATTATGACAGGCTATGGAAATGGTATGTTCCGTCCGGATGGAGTATTAACTCGATATGAAATGTCAGTAGTACTACAAAGAGTATTTCAGTTAAAAGAAAATGAAAATAGTGCAGAGAATTTTAAAGATGTACCAAATGGCCATTGGGCGAAAGGATATGTGAAAGCTTTAGTGGATAATAAAATATCAAAAGGCGACGGGGAAGGGAATTTTTTAGGAGATAATTTCGTAACACGTGAACAATACGCACAGTTTTTGTATAATGCAATAAAGAAATAAAGTGAAACTTTATTCAGTGGGGGTTTTGTTCATTCCCCACTGATTAGTAGCCCTCACCAATCGGGCTGCCCGTTAATGCGGAATAAAAAATGAGGAAAATACGCTATTCTTTAATTAAAGAATAGCGTATTTTTTATGTGCAAAATGAAATAGGAAATAGATAGGAGTATAGACATATGAATAGCCTATTTTAAAGAAGAACCACGAAACTATATTGACAAAAAAGCGTTCTCATGTGATAATTCAATTAAATTTTTAGAATAATCAAAAAATATTCCTTTTACATAGAAAGGATTCGAACCTTATATGAATATTATGCCGGGGGTGACGAAATGTTATTTTTTCTGAAGAAATGGAATGAATTAAAAGATGTGAAATCTGAATTGGCACTTCGTGATTGGTTTTATGGTACCAAAATTAGCTTATCGCTATGTACGTCAAAAGAGCCGTTAACATTTTTAGTAAATGTTGAGGGAAGAGATAAAGGGCTATTTTCGGAAGAAGATTTTATTGTCGTAAATTGCATGTGCGAGTCAGTATTTGAAAATGAAGAAAAACCAGCTGCAGAGTCATTTATGCATGCGGATATTTATAAAAAAAGTAGTGCAGGATGTATTTTACAAGTGCAGACTGTAGATAGTCATTTAATATCAGAGTTATATGGGGAAGAAGGAGAAGTAACGTTCGATAAACGCAGTGTGGAGCGTGTTTTCGGAAAAGAAGGTATAACAGAAATGACAATTCCAATTGTAGAAGATGAAAAAAAATTCGCTGATTTATTAGAAAGCAATGTTCCGAATTTCATTGAAGGTGGAGGAGTAGTTCTTGTTCATAATTACGGCATGATTGTGTGGGGAAAAACGCCAGAAGAAGCGAAAAAATGGCTAGAGGGTATAGAATATTTAATGAACTATCATGTAAAGTTATTAATGATTAAGGGTGCAAGGAGCTCTGTTATATAAAAATGGATGTGATATGGATACAAGTTAATAAATAAATGAAAGCGTTTTAAAAATAATTTCACTCATAAAATATAGGTCTCCTTATTATATATAGATTACATGTTGACATGTAAGGAGGAACATATTTTGCGAGTTAAATATCATTTTCTGCCAAAGCAGCAAGTAACATTTTGCAAGATAAATGATTCTGGTGAAGAGGCACTGCAAATGATGAACGAAACGGGATTTCGAGCCATCCCGGTATTAGCAGAAGATGAGAAGAAATTCACGGGGATTATTTATAAAGTAGATTTATTAGAAAAAAAATGCAATAGCGGATTAGAGCATGTAAGTGCAGGGGATATGCTTGATGATTCCAATGCATTTATTTTTGAAAAGGATTCATTCTTCAGAGCTTTTTATGTAATTCGTCGGCTTCCGTTTTTAGCCGTGCTAAATGATTATAATGAATTTGTCGGGATGTTAACGCATTCGAATATATTTGATGTTATTGAAGATTCATTTGGTATGCGAACAGGTGGTTATATATTAACAATTGCAACACAAGATTGTAAGGGAACGATTAAAGAGCTTGGGACATTGTTAAAAGCATATAATATCGGTGGCCTATTTACGTTAGATAACGGTGATCAATATATCCGCCGCGTTATTGTAAATATATCAGATGAGTTAGATGAAACAAGATTAAAGCAATTAATCGGAAAAATAGAGAAAAAAGGATTCAGAGTGAGTCATGTAGATTATATTTAAGTTAAAAAAAGTACCTATCTGTTATATATAGATAGGTACTTTTTTGTCCCGCCATTTGTGGGCAGTAAAATCCGAGCCTCAAAATTCAGCGCAAGTAAAGAAGTTAAGTGGGGGGACGGATTGCCCATAAAAGCCCAATTGGTTAGGGCTGATTATATGTGAGTAATGAACTTTATTTTGAAACAGGAGGCGGGGATAATGCTAGATCAGATAAGAAAATAAAGTCTGCATGCTCACGAATTTTAGGGATAGAAGTTTCAATAACGCGTGATGTAATTTCACCTGGAGGGCCCACATGCCCGATAGCTACCATAATAGGTTTTTCTTGAATTTTTTTGATGAGTAATTGGGCTTGTTTTGAAATATGTCCTGCTGTATACACATCATCAAAAAATAGTTGGTTTTCAATAATAGGAACTCCTAATTCTTTTCCGATTTTTGGGACGACACTATTAGGATTCGTTTTACTATCTAAGTAAAATAAACCGTGTTTTTTACAAGCAGCAAGTATAAGGCGAACAATTCTTTCATCCGCTGTTACTTTTGACCCCATATGATTGTTCATTCCAATTGCATGCGGTACTTCTTGAATCGCTTGTTCAAGTCGGTTGTTTATTTCTTCATCGCTTAAATCAGTTGTAATTGCTTTCGGCCCAAGCCATTCTTTTTTACCTTTTATAGGTTCCATTGGCATATGTATAATAACTTCATGGCCTTTCTTATGGGCAGCTATTGCATCTTCTTTTGTGGAAGGAAGAAAAGGCATAACAGCAACAGTGAGTGGAATGGGAAGTGATAACATTTGATTAGTCCCCTTCATATTATTTCCGAAATCATCAATGACAATAGCAACTTTATTCGTATGAGCATTTGCTTGAATAGGAAATAAGAAGGACGGTAAAAACAAAACAATGATGAATAATGCAATCGTATATTTTCGCATATAAATATTTCCTTTCTATTGTTATCCCGCTATTTGTGGGGAGTAAGACTCCCACCTCAACATTGGGCTGGATAGGTGGGAGACCCACTGCCTATAAACGCCCGATTGGTGAATGCTAATAATCAGTGGGGGCTGAACAAAAAACACTGATTAAAGTTTCACTTTATCAATCATCATTATGTTTTGCTTTTTTATATAAATTAAACAAAAAATGTCGAAGAAAAGTAGATGGAAAATTAAGAATCCCCGGTTTACGTAGAATTTATAAAAAAACAAGATGAAAAAAATGTCTATTATTGCGAATGTATTTACAAAGATAGAATAATTTGTAATAATTCTCAAAGTGAGGGTAAAGATTTGTAAATTACAGGGAGAAAATGTTAAATTTTCTGATTCTTCAAATTTGCATATGATTAAGTAGTTAAAAAAGTCAATGGAGAAGTGAAGTTAAGAGCATGGAAGTATAATAAGGGGGATATGGATGTTTACTGTAAAAAGGAAGTACACATTAGAAAAGCTTTCACGTGATATTCATATGAAACGTGAAGAAATGATTCAACTAGGATTAACAAGTGGGCTAAATAGTAGGGAGACAATTCAAGTTAGTCAAGAATTGGACAAGCTTATTTTACAATATCAATGTTATAAAGAAAAACAAACACCGAAATGGTTTTCAATTATAAAAATACCTATTTTCCAAATCGGGTATGAAGGAAAATCAAATAATTTTTGGCGAATGCTTGTGGCTGGTTTTATGAAATAAGTATAATTACCCTTATAGGATAAGGATAATTATACTATGTGTAACGGAATTTCGATATGAACTGTTGTTCCTTCGTTTTCTGTACTGTCAATAAAAATATGCCCATTATACATCTCTACAATTCGTTTACATATGACAAGTCCAAGACCTGTTCCAGTATCTTTATTAGTAAAGAACGGATGAAAGAGGTGTTTTTGAATATGTTGTGGAATCCCTTTTCCAGTATCTATAATCTGCAATTGTGCGTGTGTTTCATTGTTTTTTACTACAATGGTTAGTGTATCACTAGAAGTCATGGCCTCAATTGCATTTTTTGTAATGTTTAAAACCACTTGTTTCATATGGTCTTTCGAACAACGGATATGAACAGGATGGTCTGGCAAATGTAAATGGAATGCAATGTTATGTAAATTCGCCTCAGATTGAATAATTAATGCTACCTCATTTAGAATTGTTCTTACATCATACGTTTGTTCGATGATGGCGGTTGGCTTTCCGAGAATAAGAAATTCACTTACAATTTCATTGATTCGCTCTATTTCTTGTTCAATTACGGAAAAGTAGAACTGATCTTGCTCATCTTTATATTTCTCTTTTAATAGAGCGACGAGCCCTTTAATTCCAGTAAGAGGATTACGGATTTCGTGTGCTGTACTCGCTGCAAAAGTTCCAACTAATTCAATTTTCTGTAGTTCATTTTGTTGTCTTTCAAGTTTTGTTTGCCGTTTTAACAACATATATTGAGCAAGTAAAAATAAAATAGACATTAAAAATAAAGTAGCTATACACTCTATTGTAACCCACTGGTATAAGGTTTTTTGATGAATAGGTAATGGAGAAACAGAAACCTTCCAATTTAATCTTTGGAGTGGGGTAGTAAGCATATTAGAATGCGTATCACTTGTGTCGTTATTATCATCGGTTAGAAAAACTACATCATGTTTATCAGTTACCTCAAAATGGTATTGTGGTTTAATGGCATTTAAAGAAGATGAAATGTAATCAAAGCGTAAACTAGCTAATAATAATCCTGAGAGCTCCTTCTGTTTATTAAATATGGGGGCAGCAATTATAATAGCTTTATGTCCAAGAACGCGATCAGTAATGACTGATGATACAGTGGTTTTTTTAGTTTGGAGCGCGTCTTGAATATATTTACGGTCTGAAACATCTATAGGCTTTGATTCATCTTCAGATGCGATTGTAATGACTCCTTCTGGTGTAGCGTAATATAGACCAGAAAAGCGTGCATCGTTTCCATCTGTATCATGTACAATTTGTTTAATGCCATTTATATTACCAGTCTCGGTGCCTACAACTTTTGCAAGCATGTCTAAAGCAGAAATTGCTTCACCAAGATGATGATCCAAATAATCTCTATATAAAAAGAGAACTGTATGAGCAGATAATTTGTTTTCCTGTTTCATTTTATATGTATGATACGAATAAAATGTAGCACCAATCCCTATTGTCGGTAGGATAACAAGCAATATATATACAATTATGCTTTGGAATTTGACTTTCAAATGTGGTACTCCTTCTTTTTTTATTATCATTATATATAAACTATGTTAAAATTGTCATGTTTTTATTCAAGAATGATTCTTAATATATTAGGGGAGAGGAAATGGATGAGTGAATGCTCATTCGGAATTCACATGAAGTATGAAGTGGCATTTTCTTTTTATTGCTGAGAATTTAAGTGAAGGGTTGAAAGTTGTATGACATCAAATAATGAACGAGAAGATATTTCTCAATCTTTAAAAGTATTTATTGCATTATCTCGTGTACATCGTTCTGTTATGGATACTACAAATAAATCTATACAAAGTAACGGATTAAATCCAACTGAATTTGCTGTATTAGAACTGCTATATCATAAAGGCGGTCAACCACTTCAGCAAATTGGTGAGCGTATTTTAATAGCTAGTGGCAGCATTACATATGTTGTAGATAAGCTGGAGAAAAAGGGATTAGTAAAGAGAATTCCATGTCCGAATGACAGACGTGTTATTTACGCGCAATTAACTGAGTCTGGCGAGAACTTTATTGCTTCTATTTTTCCGGGGCATGAGAAAGTTATACATCAGTCTTTTGAAATGTTAACGAAAGATGAAAAAGATGAATTACTTGATTTATTAAAAAAAATTGGGAAGTATGAAAAATAATATGTTCCAAAGGAGCTTTGGATAAATAAATCCAAGGCTTTTTTATTTGTAATGAACTCAGGGCAGTCACTGCCGAAATTTGTTGAAAATTAAGAGGGAATTCAAGAATACGTATTGAATTATAATAAAGGTATGTAATGGAGAGGAGGCTCGTTCATGTCATTTAAAGACTATGAATATAAACGCCCAAATATTGAAGAGTTAAAAGAGAAATTTACTGTTGCTTTAGAGAAGTTTGATAACGCAAAAACTGTAGAAGAACAAAAACAAGTCATTCATTCAATTAATGAGATTCGCAACGATTTTGGTACAATGGGAAACCTTTGTTACATTCGCCATTCTGTTGATACGACGGATACTTTTTATAAGGAGGAGCAGGATTTCTTTGATGAATTCTCTCCAGTTGTACAAGGATATGGTACAAAATATTATAAGGCACTCATTAATTCTCCATTTCGTGAAGAATTAGAGGCGTATTATGGAAAACAATTATTTGCTCTAGCAGAATGTGATTTAAAAACATATTCAGATGAAGTCGTGAAAGATTTACAATTAGAAAATAAATTATCATCGCAATATACACAGTTATTAGCATCTGCAAAAATTGACTTTGCTGGAGAAGAAAGAACGTTATCGCAACTGATTCCGTTTATGCAAGGAAAAGAAAGAAGCGAACGTAAAGCAGCAAGTGAAGCATACTACGGATTTTTAGCTGGAAATGAGGAAGAACTAGATCGTATTTATGATGAGCTTGTTAAAGTGAGAACGAAAATCGCAAAATCTTTAGGTTTCAAAAACTTTGTTGAACTTGGATATGCAAGAATGTACCGTACAGATTATAATGCGGAGATGGTGGCTAATTACCGTCAGCAAGTGCTAGATTATATCGTTCCCGTTACAACGGAATTAAGAAAGCGACAACAAGCACGTATCGGTGTAGAGAAGTTAGCTTATTACGACGAAAACTTTGAGTTTGCTACAGGTAACCCAACTCCAAAAGGAGATGCGGATTGGATTGTTGATCATGGAAAGACAATGTATAAAGAGTTATCGGCTGAAACAGATGAATTTTTCAATTTCATGCTAGATAATGATTTATTAGATTTAGTTGCGAAAAAAGGAAAAGCTGGTGGCGGATATTGTACATATATTGAGAATTATAAAGCGCCATTTATTTTCTCAAACTTCAATGGAACATCTGGTGACATTGATGTATTAACACATGAAGCAGGTCATGCCTTCCAAGTATATGAAAGTCGTAAATTTGAAATTCCAGAATATAATTGGCCAACATATGAGGCGTGTGAAATCCACTCTATGAGTATGGAATTCTTTACATGGCCATGGATGAAGCTATTCTTTGAAGAAGATGCAGATAAATATTACTTCTCTCACTTAAGTTCAGCACTTCTGTTTTTACCTTATGGTGTATCTGTTGATGAATATCAACATTATGTATATGAAAATCCTGAAGCATCACCTGAAGAGCGTAAGACAGCATGGCGTAACATAGAGAAGAAATATTTACCACATCGTGATTATGAGGAGAATGATTATTTAGAGCGCGGTGGTTTTTGGCAACGTCAAGGGCATATTTATAGCTCACCGTTTTATTATATTGATTACACGCTTGCTCAAATTTGTGCGCTACAATTTTGGAAACGTGCAAGAGATAATAGACAAGAGGCGTGGGAAGATTATGTGAATCTGTGCCAACAAGGTGGAAGTAAATCGTTCTTAGAATTAGTAGAGGTTGCAAATTTAACATCACCATTTGCTGAAGGCTGTGTGAAAAGTGTTATTACAGAAATTGAAGCATGGTTACATGCGATTGACGACACAAAATTGTAAAAAACATGCGCTTTTTTCACATGTTTAACATCGACATAATGGGAAAATGATGAGATAATAAAAGAAAATTCAGAATACTGAAGGGGTGTTTCTAATAAGGAGCACCTCTTTTCACCAACAAAAGGGGGGAACAAGTATGCTTCAATCTAATATGGATGTAAGTTTAGAAAGTTTAGTAAACTCATTACAGGCTACTCGAAGCACGCTATTATCAGAAATTGAAATGTTAAATGACACAGAAGTGAATGTAAAGCCACGCCGTGATAAATGGAGTATTATTCAAATTTTACACCACTTGCATTTAGTTGAACAATCTGTCACGTCTGCCCTTGTATATGCTTTACAAAAAAATGAAAGAAACATGACTCCATTTAAAGACCTCCAACTTACGCTTGATCGCACACATAAACGAGAAGCTCCTCAGCAAATGCAACCAACAGAAACTTTAATGAAAAAACAGCAAGGAATTCAATTACTAGAACATTCACGCCAAGAACTATTACACGCGCTTCATAGTGTTATAGATGAAAAAGATTTATTTGAAAATGGATTAAAGCATCCTGTTTTTAATGATCTGAATTTGTATCAATGGGTTCAATTTCTTGATTTGCATGAACAAAGACATCTTACGCAGTTAAAAGAGGCGAAACATGCAATTTTGCAACGCTAAAGTGGAAGAAGTGGGAAACCACTTCTTTTTTGATACGTGCATAGTTTTCTTTCTTATTTTGGAATACTACATGGAGAAAGAAAAGAAGGAGTTGAAAAAACATGTCTAAGAAGAAGCGAGAAGAAGAGCGCGCCTGGAAAGCACGTAAAGAAAATCAACAACCGCACGGAAAAGTGAAAGCTTTTGCTGAATTAGTTGAAGGAACAGAAAAAACGTGATGAGTATTTCATCACGTTTTTTGTATGAGTGGAAAAGTTAATAAAAAGGTTGTACCGATTCCTTTTTCACTTATAATATCAATTTTTCCATTCATAGCTTGAACAACACTGAATACGACCATCATTCCAAGTCCAGTACCTTTTTCTTTCGTTGAATAAAAGGGCGAACCAAGACGTTTTACTTGTTCTGAATCCATACCGACTCCTGTATCTTTTATATATAACTGAATATGCTTATGATCAGGAACTAATGTGAAATAAAGATCACCGCCTTTTGGCATAGCCTCAATGCAATTTTTTAAAATATTTAATAAACATTGATTTAGTTTTTGCTTTTCTCCAGCGATAAAAAAAGAAGTGCTTTGCTTTATATAATGAGTACGTACATTTGTTAAATTAGCAAGCGGTGTAATTAACGACAATGCATGTAGTAATTCTTCTTCTAACTGTAATGTTTGTTCTTTTTCAATGCTTGGTTTAGCAAAGGTTAAATAATCTGTAAGAACATGATTTGCTTGTTCGATGCCATTAATGGCAATGTCGATATATAATTTTCGTTCCTGCTCAGTGCATGTATCTGATTGTAACAGTTGTAAAAAACCTTTCGTTGAAGTTAATGGATTGCGAATTTCATGAGAGATAGACGCTGCCATTTCACCAATTAAATGAAACTTTTCAGCATTTATAAGTTCGTTTTGGAGACGAACTTGAGTTTGTAATATGTGTAGTAAATATAAAATTAGAATCGTGCCAAGCATTGAACATAATTCATACACAATAATATGCGGTATATAATCAGTCTTATTTGTAACCTTTGAAAGGAAGAAGGGTATCCAACTAAATCCGTATGTGAGACTGTAGATAATAGCAAGTGTTATTTTTATACGATTAGAAGTTCGATTGAAAAATTTATATGTTAATAATAGAACAATAAATAGAAGAACAGAACCGATAAGAGATGGGAAAACACCTATCCCACCTAATAATAAGCGATATATGTTTAATACAACTAAGATAGAACCACCAGCAATAGGCCCTCCCGTTAATGTACCGACAATTAATACAATATGGCGCATATCAAATTGAAAACCATTATTTGTTTTTGCTGCAAATGTAATACAGAGTACGGTAGCAAGGCAACAGAGTACAATGAATATAGCTGAATTTAATTTAGGAGAGCGTTTCCCTTTTTGATTCCAAAATAAATGATATACGAGCATTGTAATCAGGATGAATAATATATTTAAAAAGAGATAAATAATAAAGGGTTTCAGTGGGATGCCTCCTCTCTTCTTATATTAAATTAATCATACTATAAAATGAAAGAAATGAAATAATAAATAGCTGAAAAATCAGAAATTTTTACGCTAGTATACAATATGTTACAATAAGCTGTGTCAATGAAAGAAGAAATTCCGTGCACCGCGCGGGAGAGGTTCGCGAACTCCCTCTATAAAAAACTATGGAAACAACAATATCCTTAGGTATTGTTTTGTTTTTTTATTGTGACAGTTCAAGAACGTTCTTTCTTCTTATTTATAGTAGAGAAGGAGAATGAGTGAAATGAAAAAAGAAAAAGCAGTTGTTGTTTTTAGTGGAGGACAAGATAGTACGACATGTTTATTTTGGGCAATAGAGCAGTTTGCAGAGGTAGAAGCTGTAACGTTTAATTACAATCAACGTCATAAGCTAGAAATTGATTGTGCAGCGGAAATTGCAAAAGAACTAGGAATAAAGCATACGGTACTAGATATGAGTCTATTAAATCAACTTGCTCCAAATGCTTTAACGAGAACGGATATGGAGATTACACATGAAGAAGGTGAATTGCCATCGACATTTGTAGATGGACGAAATTTACTCTTCTTATCATTTGCTGCTGTATTAGCAAAACAAGTTGGAGCACGTCATATTGTAACGGGTGTATGTGAAACTGATTTCAGTGGTTATCCAGACTGCCGTGACGTGTTTGTGAAATCGTTAAATGTTACTTTAAATTTATCTATGGATTACCCGTTTGTCATTCACACGCCACTTATGTGGATTGATAAGGCTGAAACATGGAAATTATCAGATGAACTTGGAGCATTTGAGTTTGTTCGAGAAAAAACATTAACATGTTATAACGGAATCATTGGTGATGGTTGCGGTGAATGTCCAGCATGTCAACTTCGTAAAGCAGGATTAGATACGTACCTACAAGAACGCGAAGGAGCGAACAACTAATGGATAACTTTTTTGGATTTCGCATCGTAGAGAATTTGCAAAAAATGGACAAGGATATTCAGCGTAAACAACTCAAATACCATAATAAAAGAGTAATGGTCAGCAAGGAATTTACATTTGATGCAGCACACCATTTACACTGTTATGAAGGGAAATGTAAAAACTTACATGGTCACACATATAAAGTTGTATTTGGAATTAGTGGATATGTAAATGAAATAGGTCTTGCAATTGACTTTGGAGATATAAAAGAAATTTGGAAGAATGAAATAGAAATTTATCTAGATCATCGTTATTTAAACGAAACGTTACCTGCAATGAATACGACTGCTGAAAATATGGTCGTTTGGATTTATGAAAAGATGGCAGAAGCACTAACAAAAGAGAATCGAGTGAACGAATATAAAGGAGCTCGCGTTGAATTTGTTCGTCTATTTGAGACGCCGACTAGTTATGCGGAAGTAAGACGGGAGTGGATGCTTGATGAGTAAAATCCCTGTCTTAGAAATATTCGGTCCGACTATTCAAGGTGAAGGAATGGTTGTAGGGCAAAAGACAATGTTTATCCGTACAGCTGGTTGTGATTATAGCTGTGCTTGGTGTGATTCTGCTTTTACGTGGGATGGATCAGCTAAAGATCAAATTAGACAGATGACACCAGAAGATATTTGGGATGAGCTTGTTGCAATTGGAGGAGAAAATTTTTCTCATGTTACGATTTCAGGTGGAAATCCGGCATTACTGAAAAATATTGAGTTTCTTCTTTCTATATTAAAAGAAAATGGAATGCGAACGGCAATTGAAACGCAAGGGAGTAAATGGCAAGATTGGTTACTTCAAATTGATGAGATAACAATTTCTCCAAAACCACCAAGTTCAACGATGAAAACAGATTTTCAGAGGTTAGATGCTATTATTCAGAAACTAGCAGGAAAAGATATTAGTTTAAAAGTAGTAGTATTCGATGATCATGATTTTGAATATGCAGTTAAGATGCACGAACGTTATCCAAAGGTACCATTTTTCTTACAAGTAGGAAACGATGATACAAAAACAGTGGATGATGCGATGCTTATAAAAAAATTATTAGATAAGTATGAATGGCTGATTGATAAAGCTGTAAATTGTAAAGAGATGAATGATGCAAAAGTATTGCCTCAGCTTCATGCGTTAGTATGGGGAAATAAGCGCGGCGTATAACGAGAAGGGATGTTTAAAATGACAGGAAGATTAGATGAAGATTTAAAAGATGTAACATTACTAGGGAATCAAAATACAAAATATTTATTTGAATATAGCCCAGAAATATTAGAGGTATTTGATAATAATCATCCAAACCGTGATTATTTTGTAAAATTCAATTGTCCTGAATTTACAAGTTTATGCCCGAAAACAGGACAACCAGATTTTGCAACAATTTATATTAGCTATATTCCAGAGCAAAAAATGGTAGAGAGTAAATCTTTAAAGTTGTATTTATTTAGTTTCCGCAATCACGGTGATTTCCATGAAGATTGCATGAACGTTATTATGAACGATTTAATTAAATTAATGGATCCACGTTATATTGAGGTATGGGGGAAATTCACACCACGTGGTGGTATTTCAATTGATCCATACTGCAACTACGGGCGCCCAGGGACGAAGTATGAACAAATGGCTGATTACCGCATGATGAACCACGATCTATATCCGGAAACAATTGATAATCGTTAATAGAAAGAAAGGGCCTGTATAGTATACAGGCCCTTTCTTTCTATTATATTATGCATTTTGATTAATGACAGTATAGTTTTTATGACTTACAACTGTAAGAGGTTCCATATCTAGTTCTCTAAAATTCTTCATAATTGTTATATCAACAATAACAGAGTTTTGATTTACTTTTTGAACACGGCCTTGCATTCCACCTTTAAATTCGATGATATCTCCAGTTTCTGCGATCTGCATAAGCAACTCTCCTTGTTACAGTTTTCCCAAAAAAAGAATAAATTTGGGTTTTTTTATTTCCTCCTATTTTGAACCATATTTCCTACTTTGTAAATGTTTCCAAAGTAAAAATTCGAAAAATATTCACTTTTTGTAAGAAAATATGTAGAAAATCCATGTTTTTTGAAAAAAATAGCAAAAATGCGAGAATCTTTATATCGAGGTATAATGAAAAAGTAGAATAACCTGCTGAAGTGGGAGAAATTAGAGGCGGTAAAATGATGTTTGAATTTGTGGGGAGTGTTATAGCTTTAATTTTATTTTTATTTTCTTATATGCATTTAAAAAAGATTCGTCAATATGATACGAGTACATATTTTGATGGGATGGATGGTATCCATGCTTCGATAACACATGATAATGGTGGGGAGATGTAAAGGTATATAACTTTATTTTCTTGCGTGGTATGATGTTTAGAACTAGTGCATAATAGAGTTCATAAGTGATGAATGGAGAGTGAAAAGAATGAAGATTTCTTTTATTCGTCATGGTCGCTTAGATTGTACTATAGAACCAATGACGGTTACATCCTTTCATGAATGGATAAAAGGATATGACTTACATACTATAACAGAAAAACAACCTATACCATTGGAAACAAGAGAAGCGGTTGAAGTAGCGAAATTGATTGTAACGAGTGATCAAAAGTGTGCTGTACAGTCAGCAGCTGAATTAATGGATTCTTTATGTTTTATACAAAATTCTCTTTTTAGGGAAGTGGCAGTTCCGGCGAGCTTTTATGCGCCAAAATGGTTGAAGTGTAAACTTAACGTATGGATGTGTATTGGACGAGCATTATGGATACTTGGTTACCATAAAAATGTTGAATCTTATAAGGAAGTAAGAGAGAGGGCAAGGCAAGCAGCTTACGTATTACATCGTTATGCTCTCGTACATGGAAGTATTGCTCTTGTAGGTCATAATTATTTTAATTCGATGATTGGAACGGAGCTGAGGGCAATGGGATGGTCTGGTTCGCCTATTTTGCATAGAAAGCCATGGGGATGTACAACATATACGTTTCACGAGGCGATGGATGGAAATATATTAAATACGAATTTAACATAAAAGCACACGATTTATATAAATCGTGTGCTTTTTTTTTAAGATACAGAAATTTTGACGTTTAATGGTTTTACGAGATGAGCATAAGGTTCGCCTACTAGCATAACAATTTCATCTTTTTTATAACCTAACTTTTCGTATAGTGAATAGGCGCGTGTGTTTTCTAAATTAACAAGTAAAGCGATTTTTTCATGCCCTTTTTCAGTTGCATAGATTTCGGCAGCTTCAATTAATTTAGAACCGATACCTTTTCCGCCGTGTGCACTTGAAACTGATAGTGTATCAATGTAATACTCATCAAGCTCAGCTTCTTTTTCTAACGTAATTGATTCATCTTTATGTAATTCTCTTAAGTGATGTACAATTGGTGCGTCAAGCTGTGTTGCTTCACTACCGTGATAAGCGACAATAACTCCAACTGCACTCTCGTCTTGTTCATAGACAAAACAGTTTTCGTAGCTCAGACGGTTATTTTCTTTTGAGAACCATGTCTCAAGTCCTAGTAATACTTCTGCTTCATCTGTGCTACCTGTGATTTTTTCAGCAATTTCATGCAGAGCATTATACAATAAAGGAGCTATTGCCATTGCATCTGTCTTTTTTGCTTTCCGAATCATAGTATCCCTCCTAGTTCTATTTGTATATTGTAGCATAGTGGTATGGAACTTTGCATAATTGAATGCCGAAATGTTTGATATAGAGAAGTAGCTATGTTAGTATATGATATTTAGTGGACATATAGTAAAACGATATTGTTTGCGAAATAACGAAAATAAAATCATGGCATAACAACGAGATAAAGTGAAACGTTAATCAGTAAGATTTTTTGTTCATTCCACGACTGATTAGTAGTCAACACCAATCGCACTACCTGCAAATAGCGGGATAAATTTACAGTTGTTGACCTATAGAATATACGATAAAATAAAATATTGCAGAGAGGTGAAATACATGGATAAAGAATTAGCAAATACAATTTTAGATCAGCTAAAAAATGGTGAAATAAAGGAGTATGTTGTTACGAAAGATGTATTTTATACGTTCAGAGAAGTTGTTGTAAATAGAGAAGACTTTAAGCATTTCATTGGTAACGCACAGCGAGGCGGGCAAGTGATTTATACATATTCAGAAACGCCACGTTCATAAAGGGGAATTTTGATCAGCAGGGCATCTCTCACTGATTAGTAGCCTTTCACCAATCGGACGTTTAATGCGGGATAAATAAAAGATAAAGGAGAGGGGAATTATGGGCGATTTTAAACAAGGCATTTTACCACATTGGGATTATATGTGGAAAGATAGAGCCGGCAATCGATTTATGGGAATGGTTATGTATCCAGAGAAACGAAAATGTTCAGCAAAAATGCTTCAGAAAATAAAAAGAGCATATGAAGAAGCAGTAGAAATTAAAGTAACTGTACAAGTTCGACATACATATCAGTACGTAGAAGGAATGATTGTATACTTTGATGAAGAGGCTCCGGTATGTACAATGATTGATAAAGATGAAAATCCGCATCATATATTTGTAAAAGATATTTTGCGCATTGAGCACTCTGAATAAACTTTTCATAAATAAATTGAAGTTCCATAATAATAATCTTTTTCTATAATAGTTATCTTTTAGTATGTAACGAGAAACGAAAGTATATGTATAATATATTTAATAAGGTAAATTTGATAAATGTAATCGTTTTTTAGAGCAGATTATAGTTTCATATCTGTTCTTTTTTGCGTGATGCTGGAGAAATATATTTCTTCAGCATCTACCGTTTTATGACAAAATATATTGTTAACTTTTTTAAAAATAAGGTTAAATTCGTTGACAACTTTTTTGAAAAGCACTTTATTGACATGAGTTTTAGAATGTTGTTTCATAGTCATTGTATTGAAAAAAAACGGCTATCATGTCGAAAAGTAAAAGTTAAAAAAAGAAAGAATTTATACATATATCTTGTGTCTTATTTTGAAACGTAATACAATATATAGAGAAATCAAGAACAACATATAGAGAATATAGATTTGAGAGGGAGGGTCGGAAATGTTAGTTGCATATGATTCTATGACAGGAAACGTGAAGCGTTTCATTCACAAATTAAATATGCCGGCCGTTCAAATTGATGAAGATCTAGTAATAGATGAAGACTTTATTCTTATTACGTATACAACAGGTTTTGGCAATGTACCAGAACGTGTTTTAGACTTTTTAGAGCGCAATAATGAAAAATTAAAAGGCGTATCTGCAAGCGGCAATCGTAACTGGGGAGACATGTTCGGTGCAAGTGCTGACAAGATTTCTACTAAATATGAAGTGCCTATTGTATCAAAATTTGAGTTATCTGGAACAAATAACGATGTAGAATATTTTAAGGAAAGGGTGCGGGAGATTGCGACACATTGAACTGAATAATGAAATCACGCAAATGCAGGACGGTTTTTATCAGCTTCATAAAGATAAAGAGGCATTAGAAGTCTTTATGGAAGAAGCTAGAGAGAATACCGTTCCTTTTAATAGCGTGGCAGAGCGAATGGAGTATATGAAAGAACATGATTACTATTACAACGTTCTGGACGAGTATAGCTTGGAGGAAGTAGAGGAAGTATATAACATCGCTTATGGTGAAAACTTCGAGTTCCAATCTTATATGGCAGCATCTAAGTTCTACAAAGATTATGCGTTAAAAACGAATGATCAAAAACAATACTTAGAAAGCTATGAAGATCGTGTAGCAATTGTTTCATTATACTTAGGACGCGGTGATGTTTCGAAGGCAAGACAATTCGCAAGCATGATTGTAAAACAAAACTACCAACCAGCGACACCAACCTTTTTAAATGCGGGAAGAAGCAGAAGAGGAGAAATGGTGTCTTGTTTCTTGTTAGAGATGGACGATAGCTTAAATTCGATCGGCTTTAACATTAATACTGCGATGCAATTATCGAAAATCGGCGGGGGAGTAGCTTTAAACTTATCTAAGCTACGCGCACGCGGTGAGCAAATTAAAGGTATCGACAACGCTGCAAGTGGCGTAGTACCTGTTATGAAATTGCTTGAAGATTCGTTTTCATATGCGAATCAGCTTGGTCAACGAAAAGGTGCCGGTGCAGTATATTTAAACATTTTCCATTGGGATATTATTGAATTCCTTGATACAAAAAAAATAAATGCCGATGAGAAGAGCCGTATTCAGTCTCTATCAATCGGAATTATCGTTCCAAGTAAGTTCTTTGAGCTTGCTGAGAAAAACGAACCTTTCCATGTTTTCGCGCCTTATACGGTTTATAAAGAATATGGCAAGCATTTAGATGATATTGACATTGATGAAATGTACGATGAATTAATGAGCAATCCGAAAGTGAAGAAGAAGCCACTAGATATTAGTGCACGTGATATGCTTATTAAAATCGCTATGATTCAGCTTGAGTCTGGTTACCCATACTTAATGTTTAAATCAAATGCAAATAATCAACATCCATTGAAGGATATTGGAACTGTGAAGATGTCGAACTTATGTACAGAAATCTTCCAGCTTCAAGAAACTTCAGAAATAAATGATTACGGTACAGATGACATTATCCGTCGTGATATTAACTGTAACTTAGGATCGTTAAATATCGTAAACGTAATGGAAAATAAAGAAATTCGTGAAGCAGTTCATGCGGGAATGGAAGCTTTAACAGCTGTTTCTGATATGACGATTATTCCGAATGCACCAACTGTGAAAAAAGCAAATGACGAGCTTCATTCAGTTGGACTTGGAGCAATGAACTTACACGGATATTTAGCAAAAAATAAAATCGCTTATGAAAGTGCAGAAGCGAAAGAATTCGCTCGTACATTCTTTATGATGTTAAATTACTACTCTATTGAGAAAAGTATGGAAATCGCTACAGAAAAAGGCGAGACATTTAAGGACTTCGATAAATCTGATTATGCGAATGGCACATACTTCGAAAAGTATGAAACGACAGATTACAGCCCAGTAACTGAAAAAGTTCAGCAACTATTTGAAGGAATTCATATTCCAACAAAAGAAGATTGGACAAGTTTAAAAGAGCAAGTACAGAAGAATGGTTTATACAACTCATATCGTCTTGCCATTGCTCCAACACAATCAATCAGTTACGTTCAAAATGCAACTTCAAGCGTAATGCCGATTGTAAGTCAAATCGAATCAAGAACATATGCGAATGCGACAACATATTATCCAATGCCGTATTTATCAAAAGATACGTTCTGGTACTATAAATCTTCTTACGATATGAATCAGTTTAAATTAATTGATTTAATCGCAGAAATTCAAGAACATATTGACCAAGGAATTAGTACAATTCTTTACGTTAATAGTGATATTTCAACACGTGAATTAGCACGTTACTACATCTATGCACATAAAAAAGGCTTAAAGAGTCTGTATTATACGAGAACACGTAAATTAAGCGTGGAAGAGTGTGTGGCTTGTACCGTTTAATATAAAAAGTGAGACATGATGAGCAGGGTTTTCTGAACCCTGCTCATGCTTAGTTATCATATTTAGAGAAGGGGCGATTTAATGCGTGCGGTAAACTGGAACAAAAAAGAAGATGATTTTAGTTTAATGTTTTGGAAGCAAAACATCGCTCAGTTTTGGACAGAAGAAGAAATTGCGGTTTCGTCTGACAAAAATACTTGGGTGCAATTATCGAAAGAAGAGCAAATTGCTTATAAGCGTGTATTAGGTGGTTTAACACTTTTAGATACGAAACAAGGTGGCGAAGGAATGCCACTTGTACTTGTTCATCTTGAAAATTTACAAGCGAAAAGTGTATTAGCTTTCATGGGAGCTATGGAAGAAGTACATGCGAAAAGTTATAGTCACATTTTCACAACATTAGCTACAGAAGAAGAGATTGATGATATTTTTGACTGGGTAGACAATCATCCGTTACTTGAGAAAAAAGCTGGTATTATTACTAGTTACTATCGTCGTTTATTAAAGCCTGAAGTAACAAAAAAAGAGTTATACATGGCAATGGTAGCAAGTGTGTTCTTAGAAAGTTACTTATTCTATAGCGGATTCTTCTATCCACTTTACTTAGCTGGTCAAGGAAAACTAACAGCAAGTGGTGAGATTATCAACTTGATAATTCGTGATGAGTCAATTCACGGCGTATTCGTCGGTATTTTAGCACAACAAATCTTCGCAGAACTTTCTGCAGAAGAGCAACAAGAAGTGCAAAAAGAAACACAAGATTTATTAATGGAACTATATGAAATTGAAATGGCCTATACAGAAGAAATTTACACTTCTATCGGTCTTGTAGAAGATGTAAATCGTTTCGTTCGTTACAATGCGAATAAAGGGCTTATGAACTTAGGACTTGAGCCGAAGTTTGAAGAAGAAGAAATTAACCCAATCGTTTTAAATGGTTTACGTACAGATACGAAAAACCATGATTTCTTCTCTGTAAAAGGAAATGGTTACGTAAAAGCAACGAACGTTGAAAAGTTAGCTGACGATGACTTCGTGTTTAACTTTTAATATAGGATTATAAAGAAAAACTGTCTTATTCATTGATAAGACAGTTTTTCTTTATAATTTTGTTTACATAACACTATTATTTTTGTATAGCGATTTATATTTGGGAAGTTCTATTCGTTTAACGGATAGAACTTTTTTGTAATTAAATGGGTATTTACAAACCTTTTGTATCGGTGTATTATTTAACTAGTACACCGATACAAAAGGAGGGAAGAAATGAAAATAGAGTTTTCTCCAAATACACCAATTTACATTCAGGTAATGGAATACATAAAAAAAGAGATCGTAACAGGACATTTATTGCCTGGTGATAAAATTCCCTCTGTCCGTGAATTAGCGAGTGAATTACAAGTGAATCCAAATACGATTCAGCGTACATTTCAAGAGCTAGAACGGGATGGAGTTGTTGTCACACGTAGAGGAATGGGACGGTATGTAACGAATGAAGGGGAGAAAATTATGGAGCTGCGAAAAGAGATGGCGAAAGAATTACTTCATTCTTTTATAGATGGAATGGACAATTTAGGTTTTTCAGAAGAAGAAATTCTTACAATTCTTCGTTCTTCATTACATGATAAGAGGGAGGAGAGCCAATGACAGAGCTATTGAAAATAGAAAACTTATGGAAGAGATACGGATTAAAAGCAGTGATCCGTGAATTAAACATAGAGATTACGGAAGGGAAAATCGTTGGGCTTGTTGGAGATAACGGGAGCGGGAAAACGACGTTATTGAAAATGATTGCAGGCTTGCAACACCCTTCTGAAGGTAGTATTACAATAGACGGTAAAAAGGTAGGGTTACAGACGAAAGAAATTGTTTCATTTATGTCCGATAAGCCAATCTTTGATGATTGGATGACTGTAAAAAACGCTTTATTTTTCTATCGAGATTTTTATAAAGACTTCGATATTCAAAAAGCGGTAGATACGATTGCAGAATTTAAAATACCGTTAGAAGAAAAAATTACAGCATTGTCAAAAGGTATGGTTGAGAAGTTGCAGATTATTTTAACGTTTTCTCGAAAAGCGAAGCTATATGTACTGGATGAGCCATTGGGCGGGATTGATCCTCTTTCTAGAGAACATGTATTGGATCTAATTCTACAGTTCTATAGGGAAGATTGTACGATATTAATTTCCACTCACTTAATAAATGAAATTGAAAATATTTTTGATGAAGTGATCTTTTTAAAAGATGGAGAAATGGTTCTATATGAAAATGTAGAAGAAATTCGTTTTCAGAGAGGAAAAGCAGTTCATGAATTGTTTAAGGAGGTGTTTAGTAAGTGAAGTCAGTACTTTCCTATTTATGGAATGTAAATAAGAAAAGATATATTGTTACTTTTTTATTCTTTGTGCTAATTGAAGCTGTGTTATTTTCACAAATGATTGTAAGAAAAAGTGATGCGGCTATCAGTAGACAAGAGGGTATATTTGGAATCATTATGATTATATTTTTCTTTTATATTGTTTATATGTTTATACAAACAATGAAATCATATTCACGCTTACTAACTAATCCAATGTTACGACTTACAGCAATATCTGGGAAACAATATGTAATTTCTATGCTTATTTTCTCATTTATCGCAATGGCTATATGGTATGGGATATGTGGAATTCTTTTCTACGTAAGTTATGTATTAGCTTTTCCTACGACTTCTGTATATGTAGAAGCAAAAGAGATTATGCAAGTAGGCATAATTAATAATTTAATATATACGATAAGCGATTTATTTGAGTTTTTGTTTAGTGTTTTACAAATCATATTGGTAATTACTCTAGTAAAGTTACTTACGAAAAAGAAAAAGGCGCAAAATATACTAATCGTTATTATTTTTCTAGTAATAAATATCGCGATTACTTTAGCGACAACCTTGCTAGGAAAATTAGCTCCAGCTTTCCAAGTATTGCGAAGAGTAGAATATCATAGTGAAAGCAAGAGTCTGTTTATTAATATGTTTCAAGAAAATGGATTTAACATTTTTAATATAAGTTTCATGGTAATGGTTAGTGCTCTAATAATATATGTAATTGCTTATATTATCGATAAAAAACTAGAAGTCTAAAGGAGGAATCAGCATTGGGAAACGTAGTAGTAAAGTTAGAGAATGTTCGAAAAAAGATTGGTGGAACGGAAATTATTCGTGGTTTATCATTTGAGGTTCGTGAAGGAGAAGTATACGGATTCCTTGGACCGAACGGTAGCGGTAAGACGACGACGATCCGTATGATGACAGGTCTTATTTCAATGACAGAGGGCGATATTACAATTTGTGGACATAGTATTCGCTCGGAGCGTGAAAAGGCACTAGAGCAAATTGGAGCGATTGTAGAAAATCCTGAACTATATGATTATATGACAGGAATGCAAAACTTAAAGCATTTTGCGAACATGGCCATTACACCAATTAGTAAAGAGCGCATTGCTGAGATTGTAAAGCTTGTTGAGTTAGAGCATGCGATTCATAAAAAGGTGAAAACATATTCACTTGGTATGAAACAACGTTTAGGAATTGCACAGGCATTACTTCATCAGCCGAAAATCTTAATTTTAGATGAGCCGACAAATGGATTAGATCCAGCTGGTATTCGCCAAATTCGTGATTATTTACAACGTTTAGCGAAAGAAGAGAATATTGCTGTAATCGTATCAAGTCACTTATTGAGTGAAATTGAATTAATGTGTGATCGCGTCGTTATTATTAAACAAGGTGAGTTTGTACAAGAGTACAACTTACATGAAAAAGTGAAGCATGATGAGGCAGTCGTTGTAGCGTTTGAAGTAGATGAAGTTCAGAAAGCGAATGAAATCATTAAAGGTAAAGCAAAAGGGAATGTAATTGTAGCATCTGTAACAAAAGACAACATTCCGCAACTTGTAAAAAAACTTGTTCATGCTGATGTGCTTGTATACGGAGTTACTGTTCAAAATAAAACGTTAGAGGATGAGTTCTTAGCGATTACTGGGGGAGTGAAAGCGTAATGTTTAAATTAATTCAAAATGAATTTTTAAAGTTGCATGCGAAAAAAGGTATGTATATTTTAATTGGTGTCATTGCTTTATTGGAGATTTTAGGAGCAGTAGTACTGGCGAAATGGGGTGAAGCTGGTAGTTTAAATGGATCTTACTTAGATTTTGTAAGTTCAGATATCGGCTTAATTATGATATTCGCAACGATTTTTGGAATTACAACAGCTTCGCGTACAATTACAGATGAATTCCAAAAAGGAACGATTAAACAATTATTAATTCGTCCAAGAAAACGAATGACAGTTTTATTTTCTAAATATATTACAGTGTTATTAACGATGTTATTTATTGTATTTGCTAGTACGTTAATTGCTATGATTATTGGATTAATTGTAATGGACGGTAGTAAAACTGAATTAACGTTAGGAATTGTTTTAAAAACAATATTATATCAGCTGCTATCACCATTTTTCTTTGCAACACTTGCATTTTTCTTAGCAAACGTATTTAGAAAATCTGTATTACCATTAATTATTACGATGTTCCTATTCTTCTTACAAGGTGCAATTAATATGGTATTAATAATGTTTGCAAAAGGTGTAGCGAAGTTTGTAGTATTCAACCATTTGGATTTAAGAGCTTACGATAGCAATAAATTAATCAATGGTGGAATGGAACCAACATTTACAGAATTTACGTTTACAACTTCATTATTACTTGTAGCTGCATACTTTGTTGTGTTACTTGTAGCATCAAGTGCATTATTCCAAAAACGTGACGTATTATAATAAAAGAAATCCCCGCTTGTAAAAACGGGGATTTTTATTACATAAATTTCACTTGGATTGCAACTTGAAGAACAACGATATGGTATTTTAAGAGATATGCTGTTTAAAAAAATGAGAAAAATAGGAAGGATTTCAACTATATTCATATTATAATTTAGTTATCCTGCTATTTATAGGGAAAGGATTGCCTATAAAGTACTAATTAAAGTTTTATTTTTACTATCTTTGGGGGTGTTCTATATGCACTATGCATTTTCACGTATAAGGCTACGTAGCTTTTTTGGATGGATGATTATAGGGGTGTTCCTTATAATGATACCATTAGGTCTAGCAAATGTTTCTGAGAATACGATGGAGGTTATTTCACAAATAACTGTATTTTTTGTATTTCCGTTACTTTGGCTATACGTAAAAACAAATAAAAATAATGTTGTATTTAACAGTTTTTTTGATAAGCCAGGGCGTTTATCTTGGGGATTAATTGTATTAGCAACGATAATGGGGATGATTTTTTCAGTTGGCATATCTCAGATTCAATTTTACATATTAGCACATACGTTACCGAATTTCTTAGTTACTATGCTAGAAGACGGAAATGTTATTAATACGAGTAACGTATATATGACGATATTTACTTTCATTTCAGCATGTGTGCTAGCACCTATTATGGAAGAGGTTATTTTTAGGGGATTTTTCTTACAGCGAATGGCTTATAAATGGGGAATTAAAAAAGCTGTAATTATATCTTCAATTATTTTTGGCTTAGGACATTTTGATGTTATTGGTGCGTTCATGTTTGGTGTCGTTATGTGTCTTTTATACATAAAGACAAAAAATATATGGACGAATATAGCTGTGCACGCTCTAAATAATTTGATTGCAACAAGTATGCAATTTTTCGGTGGAGAAGAAAGCGGTACAATCTCAATTACTGAATTACAAGCGCAAAGTAATTTATGGATTGGTATCGGTCTTACAGTTGTTGGATTGCTTTGGTTAATTCCTTATGTTTGGAAACAATGGCGTACAGTAAAAGAAGTTGGCGTGCCACCAGTACGTTTTATAAATGAGCAAAAAGTAGTGAGTTCATCACAAGAAAATGAAGTGTATAGTCAAGTGATCTTAACCGATAGATTGATGGCCATAGAGTTACCAGATGAGGCTGTAAATAAGCTTCGGTTAGAAGAAAATGATTATGTAACAGTATCTGTAGAAGAAGATAAAATCGTTATAAAGAAAGCACATAATAGATAATTAAAAAGTAGCTCCTAAAGAGCTACTTTTTAATTTGTAATAATTTCTACTCGAAAATTATTACCGTTCTTTACATATTTAATATCTGTAACAGTGCGGACCGTCTTTAAAATCTCCACTTTTTCACCAATTCGCGGGATGGTTGGAACATTGTCCCAAATACCAAGCAAGTCATCTAATTGTGCCGTTTTTTCATAAAACCAGATTTTCAATGTAAAGCCCCTTTCTCGAACTTTATGTATTTTAATACATAATATATTATTTTTATTCTTATTGTAAGGGGTTTTTTTATATTTTTTGAATAAAAATAAATTAATCTTCTGGGAAGATATGTTCAATATCAGGAGTAAGAGATACTTCTGATAATACGATATGAGAAACTGTCGTTGCATATGAAGAAACATCATTGATAAATTCTTCAAGTTCAACGAGTGAAGGAACAGAAATTTTTACAATGTAGCATAAGCTTCCTGTTACTCGGTAACAAAAACTTGCAGATGGATAAGACTGAATAAATTGTTGCATACGTGTTGTATCACCATTTTTTAAAGTGATTTCTAAAATACAATCTAAAACGAGTCCTGCCTTTTTATAATCAATATCGATTGTGTATTTTTGAATAACACCTTCGCTTTCGAGCTTACGAACACGTTCTGAAGTAGACGGAGCAGATAAGTTTACTCGTTTCGCCAATTCACGCATCGAAAGGCGACTATCATTATATAATTCATTTAAAATTTTTCGATCAACACGGTCTAATTGCATTTGTAAATATACCTCCAGTAAAATAATGATTTTTGTAAAGGGAAAATATAAATTAAGATTCATATGAAATGTAAAGTGAACGTTATTTATTTTACAATAAAACAGAAGGAAATAGGAGGGGAAATGATGGAGAGAATTTCATTATCAAATGTAGGAGATACAAAGTTTCAAAAGTTATTAGGGCATAATTCGGATATATTACATTCGTGGAGTACGTTAGAAGATACACTGTACAATACAGGAACTCTTTCAGCAGAGTTGAAGGAGCAAGTGAGAAGAACATTAGCGTATGGGAATGAATGTCCGTACTGTATGGCAAAGGGAAGACCTGATGATGTGCAAAAGGCAGAGGAGATTGGTGTAGCTGTTACTTTTGCGCATACATTTGTTCATGACCGAAAAGCAATAGATGATACTATGTTTCACGTATTAAAACAATATTGGACAGAAAAAGAAATTGTAGAGCTTTGCGCCTATGTTTGCTTTATTACTGCGTCACAACAACTTGGTTTTCTATTTCAATTACAGCCAAATTAAGGGGGAAATGATGACAAATCAAATAGCACTTATCATAATCGATGTACAAAAGGCATTTCAATTACCAGATTGGGGCGAGAGAAATAATATTTTTGCTGAAGAAAACATGAGAATTTTGTTAGAAGAATGGAGAAAAAGGGAACGACCAGTTTTTCATATTCAACATGTAAATAAAGAAAATGCTCAGTCAATGTTTTATGAGAGAGCGGAAACGGTAAACTTTAAAGAAGAAGTGCAACCACTACTTGGTGAAGTGGTTATTCAGAAATTCGTTAACAGCGCGTTCATTGGGGCAAATTTAGAAGAGCAATTAAGAAAGAACAAATGTAATGCAGTAGTGGTTGTAGGATTAACGACAAATCATTGCGTGGAAACTACGACACGAATGGCAGGGAATTTAGGATTTACAACATATTTAGTGAGTGATGCAACGGCTACGTTTAACCGTAAAGGTTTAGATGGTAAGGAGTATAGTGCAGAGGATATTCACAATATGACACTTGTAAATTTACATGAAGAGTTTGCTACGATTGTGACGACAAAAGAAGTATTAAAATTATTTTAAGAAAATAATTGCGAATTATGTAGAAAAAAATAAGAATATTTCGTATAATCTAAGTACAATCATTTTGAAAATAGGGGTGGCATCATATGGAGCAAATTTCAGTAAAGAAATTAGAAGAGGTACTTGTTGTAGCAGGGAATGATAAACAGAAGCAAAAGGAATTTTATGAATTGCTCTTATCTACTGAGTTTTATGTTGCTGGTTCACTAGAAGCAGAGGACGGGGCAACAGAAGGAATACTTCGTTTGCGTCATTTCCAAGGAGAAGGTAGATGGATCGTTCCGTTCTTTACACAAATGGAATTTGTAAAAGATGTGTTGCCAGAAGGAACGCCCCTTATTACGATACGTGGGAAAGAGTTATTTGGTAGCATTGAGAAAGATGCTACAGCTGTATTAAATGTTGGCACTGATATAAGTAAAACATTTATTCCAGAAGAAATTGCAGATATCGCATCTGGACGAATTTTTAATTATTATAAGTAAAAGGAAAAGCGTAATCGCTTTTCCTTTTTAATTTGAATATGGAGTGGCTATACCAGAAGAAATAGAGACTGTTTTATTATTCGTGTTTATTGTTGCTGTAGCTCCAAGTGGAATACCGATGTTTGGACTTATATGTCCAATTGGTAAATCGAATAGGACAGGTATATGATATGGCGCGAAATATTCATATAATATTGTTTGCAATGATTGAGAGGGCTTTGAAGGAGTGCAGTCGTGACAACTTGTGAAAATAACGCCCCTGCATTCATTAAACTTTCCAGATAAAAGTAGCTGATTTAACATACGGTCAATGCGGTACGGTTCTTCACCAATGTCTTCAAGTAATAAAAGTGTATTGTCCGTATTTATCTCGTAGGGCGAGCCAATTATACTTGTTAACACAGCTAAATTTCCTCCAACTAACGTACCTGTAACTGTACTGTGAGAGCTAGGTACGATACATTCTGATGCAGATAAAATGGTTGAATACGGATGGAATAGCTGATTAAAAGAGGATAAAGATAGGGAATCAATGCCTTTTCCTAGTTCTTCAATCATCGGACCATGAAATGTTATAAGCTTTGCATAACGTGAAACAGCAGTATGTAAAGCTGTAATATCGCTATATCCCCAAAAGATTTTTGGATTCTGCCTAATAACTTCATATTGAATGTGAGGAAGAAGACGAGCACTTCCATAACCACCTCGTGCACAAAAAATTGCCTTCACTTCATTATTTGTAAATGCTTCATGTATATCGTCAAGCCGAACTTGATCACTTCCGGCTAAAAATCCATATTTCTCGTAAACACTCTTCCCGATTATTACGGATAACCCCATCTCTTGTAATACATTCACACCTTTTAATACATTTTCGATTGTAGGTGGACCAGATGGTGCAATAATCATTACTGTATCACCTTGTTTTAATGCATTTGGATAAATCATTAAGCTCAGCCTCCTTCTCTTTCAATATATTCGCTTCATATGAAGTTCAACCCTTGCAAAAGCAGGGGAAAGCTTATCAAATAAAGAAGATATAAAGGAAATAGGAGGGGAAATGATGTTTACAAGTCGAGTAACAGACATATTAAAAATTGAGTATCCCGTTGTTCAAGCCGGTATGGCAGGCGCGATTACGACGCCAGAACTTGTTGCAGCAGTAAGTAATAGTGGAGGATTAGGGACGCTTGGAGCGGGCTATATGAGCCCAGAACAAATTCGTGAAGCGATTTATAGAATAAGAGAACTAACAGATAAGCCTTTCGGTGTTAATTTACTTGTAACGAAAGAGATAGAAATAGAAGAAGAGAAGGTAGATGAGGCGAAAGTATTACTAAGCGGAGTGAATAGAGAATTAGGTATAGAAGTAGAAGGAACGTTAAAGCTTCCAAAAAGCTATAAGGAACAATTACAAGTGCTATTAGATGAAAAAGTACCGGTCGTTAGCTTTGCATTTCAAACGTTAGAAAAAGAAGAAATAAATGATTTAAAAAGAAGTGGAATAAAAGTTATCGGAACAGCTACCCATGTGAAGGAAGCGAAAGTACTTGCTGAGCTAGGAGTAGATATTATTATTGGGCAAGGTAGCGAAGCAGGAGGGCATAGAGGAACGTTTATTGGGAAAGAACGAGATGCTATGATTGGTACGTTTGCGTTAATACCTCAGTTAGTAGGGGCTGTTCCGCATATCCCAATTGTCGCAGCAGGTGGTGTAATGAACGGACAAGGGCTTGTTGCGGCATTGGCACTAGGAGCAGAAGGTGTTCAAATGGGATCAGCCTTTTTAACAAGTGAAGAGAGTATTACGCACGATGTGTATAAAGAAGCGGTTTTACATAGTACAGATACGAGCACAACTGTAACTCGTGCGTTTTCCGGGAAATATGCACGCGGTATTCGGAATGAATTTATAGAGAGACATGAAGGAAAAGAAGAAGGGCTTCCGGTATATCCAGTGCAAAACGTATTAACTTCTAAAATACGCCAAGAGGCAGCGAAGCAAAATAAGGAAGAATATATGTCACTTTGGGCAGGGCAGGCAGCATCATTGGCACGAATCGAATCAGCTCAGCATGTAGTGGAGCGAGTTATGAAAGAAGCGGCGAATGCAATCGAGCAATTACAAAATATATACAAAAAGACCACTTGAGTAATTCAAGCGGTCTTTTCGTTAGTTTGCTTTATAAAATTGTTGGATGGCTTCGTCGATGTAAACCCAGCCTTTCCAACCTAAGTGCATATGATCTTTTAAGAAGTATTTATCGTATTCATGATTTGAGAAGTCGGCAATTGGATAACCAGCTTTTTCAATTTGCTCATGAACTTTCTTATAGTATGCTTCGCGGCGTTCTTTCGGGAAGCCAGCGTAGTCGTACCAAGGACCTTTGACAGGAACAGAAATGAAGAGTGGTTTTGCACCAGATTGTTTTAATAAATCAAGTACAATTTGTAAATCTTCATATTCTGGCGATTGGTCATAAGCATCATTTTTTAAGTAACCTTCACGTTGCTTTAATTTTTTCTTAATTTTGCTATTGAAGTAACCATCTTCGATACCATATTCATTAGATCTAGATTCTGCTGCACCTGTTTGATCCGCATGTTTACGAGCCTCTTCCCAGTTCATTTGTTTTAATGAAGAATCGAGCTTCTCTTTGTGCGGTTTAATATTAAACATAGCTGTAAATAAATCTTTACGATCTAAAATGTTACGGTAAATATAAGCGAAAGGTTTAGCAGCAAGTGCTTTTACTTTATACTTCGTATCATCATAAGCGATACCTTCAAGCGAAATTTTTAATAAAGTTTCTTTTTTTACAATCTCAAAGTTTAATAAACGCTTTGCAATTTGTTTTTTCATTTCAGGTTTTAAATCATTGTTGAAAATGAAGTGGTAACCTTGTTGTTTTGAAAAGTTAGGTGCAAAGTGCGTTTCGTCAATACCTTGTGGTACAAACCATTGCGGAGAAAGAACGAATACCATTTTCTTATCTTTCAATTGATCCATTGTAGATGCGAAGTTTAATACATGTACAAGGTCTTGTGTTCCGCCGCGTCCAAGAAGGAATGGCGTAAATCCTTCAGGCTTTACTTTAAAATAATTAGATGGATGGAAAGCATCCATACGTGCGAATTCCGATGAACCGTACATCGGAAGATATTTTGGATCTGCTAACATCTTTTGCTGTAAAATCATACTTTGAATTTTTTCTTCTTTTAAAGAAGTAGCAGCTTGTTCTACTTTTTCATCACTTAAAAGTGGAAGTAGGAAGCGCGTTGGAATAAGTAAGAATACAGCAAAAAGGGCCAATGCTAAAAGCATCGGACCAAATTTTGCTTTGTTCATCGGATTTCTTCCAACTTTTTAATAACCATGTTTGGTGTAGCCCACTCGTCACGGTCAAAATCAGAAATAGAAACTTCAATATCTAAACGCTCTTGGAATTCAACTAATAAAGATACTACAGCGAAAGAATCAAGGATACCTTCTTCAAATAATTGAACATCTAAGTTTTCTTTCACAATATCGTTTTCACATACTTCTTCTAAAATATCTAATACTTGCTCTTTGAATTCTGCCATTTTTAAAATCTCCTTTATATCCGAAATTATTATATGTGCAACTTCTTAATGGAATAAGAAGGGTGCATTAAAAGTATCTGTTAAGGTGTCCAGAGAAGATTAGGAAACCGAAACATACAACGTGGAACGTAATTACAATCGCAAGGATGTGTGTAAATTTATTGTTTGGCCAAAACTTATGCTTCTTGTTTTTTCGTTCGAAAATATCGAATAAAATAAACAGTGCGGCATGGTATAGACCATAAATAACATACTGCGCAACAGCGCTTCCTTGGATGTGCCAAATTCCCATAATGAAGAAGTTTAAAAATGCCCCGATATACGAAATAGTGTAACGGTTCTTAATTAACTTTTTCTTCGTTGCAAAAAAGACGAAACGCATGTAAATAAAATCACGGAACCAGAATGATAAACTCATGTGCCAGCGGTTCCAGAAGTCTTTAATATTACGACTAAGGAATGGCTTATTGAAGTTTTCTGGCGTTTTAATTCCCATCATATAACTTACACCAATTACAAAAGAGCTATAACCAGCAAAATCAAAGAATAGATATAAGCTATAGCTATACATGTAAATCATATTTGAAAATATTGTATCGTGTTGAGCGAATGCTGGATCCATACAATATTGCTTTATTAAGTAAGCAATAATAAATTTATACAAGAAACCTTGGAAAATACGATTTAGTCCTGTATATAGTAAATTTTGATATTCTTCAGCGCTAGGTGGCTTTTGAATATCTTTTTGGAATCTTCGGTAACGATCGATAGGTCCTGTTGAAATCGCAGGGAAGAATAAAACGAATTCCCAGAAGTTAAAGAAAGAAAGCTCTTTAATTAAACCATCACGAACTTCAAATACCATTTGAACTGCTCTGAATGTTACGTAAGATATACCTAGGAAAACAACAAGTTTTAACTCAGGTAAAAACGATGCAAACGGCGCGATTTTTGCCAAAATAAGAGGCAAAATCGATAAAATAACAGCTATGCAAAATGTGAATGTACTATTATTTTGTTTTCTTAAAATTAAATAGCCTTTAATAAGGACATATTGCCAAATAATAAATGCAGCTAGCATCATTGCTTGCTTTGGTTTATCTGAGAAGATAATAGCAATCATGACTAATGTTAAAACGGCATTATATTTGCGCAACATTTTACCTTTTAATCCAGCTATGATAGTAGGTATTAATAAAATGCCCACTATAGCGAAAAAATAAAATGATCCATATGCGGTCATGCTGTAACCTCACTCAATAATTTTTTGCGATCTACCTTTCCATTTGGTGTCATTGGAATAGAAGATTGATACATGAATTTACGTGGAATCATGTAGTTTGGTAATCGCTCATTGAGTTCTTTTTTGATTGCAGATGTTAATTTGAATTCTTTTTCAAACGAATGCTCCCCAGGAACAACAACCGCTAATAAATAATCGTATTTCTCACCTTTTTTAATTGGAACGATAACTGCTCCTTCTACGTAAGAACACGCACGAAGGTGATGCTCAATTTCTTCTAATTCCATTCGATAACCATGCAGCTTAATTTGGAAATCAAGACGACCATTATAGAATAGAAGACCATTTTCAACATAGCCAGCATCGCCTGTTTTATAGGCGCGCTCACCGTCAATCATAGTAAATGCTTTTTCTGTTAATTCAGGGCTTCCTAAATATCCAACGCTTACGCTTGGACCGACAATTACGATTTCACCTTTTTCACCATCAGGTGCGATCGTGCCATCTTCTTTCATAATAAGAAGGCGACAGTCTGATTTACAATAGCCAACTGGAAGTGATTTGTATTGATCAAGCACTTCTTCTGTAACGTGAATACCTGTTACAGCGACAGTAGCTTCTGTTGGACCATACGTATTCATAATTGTTGCTTTAGGGAAACGCTCAATTAATTTTCTAGCTACTTCATTTGGTAACACTTCACCGCAGAATAAGAATGTTTTCATGTTCGGTAGCATACTCTCAGAGAAAGATGCTTCCATTAAACACATTTCAGCGAAAGAAGGTGTGGAAGTCCATACTTGAATATCCGATTGCTCTAAAGAAGCAAACAAGTCTTTTGGACGCGCAATCATATCTTTATCGATTGCCCAAAGTGTACCACCTGTTACTAATGATGGGTAAATATCCATTACAGATAAATCAAATGAGAAAGGTGCTTGGTTTAAGAATACTTGCCCTGTTTGTAAGTTGAAATCTTCTACAGCCCATTTTGTAAAGCTAACAAGGCAGTTATAAGTAATCTGAACCCCTTTCGGATTACCTGTGCTTCCTGATGTGTAAATAATGTAGAAGTTCTCATCACCTTTTACCGCATGTTCAGGATTTGGAGTGTTCCCTTTATGAGTAAAGAAAATATCTTTTAAGTTGTCTTCACTTACGATGCGAACTGGTAAATCAGTTACAGTTACTGCTGTTGCCGATAAAAGTAATTTCGCACCAGAATTTTCAGCAATACGTTGTACACGATCAGCTGGGATAGATAAATCTACAGGAATGTAAGCATGTCCAGCTTTTACACATCCTAAAAAGTTAATAATCATTTCAGGTTGCATATGGCCATACACCATAATTGGTGAACGATCGTCTGGATACTCAGAAGAAATCCAATGTGCCAACGCATCAGAATCTTCCTTTAATTGTTTGTACGTAATTTTCGCATCTCGCCAAACAAAAGCGGTTTGATCAGGCGTTTCTGCAGCCCACTTTTCAATTTGTTCTAATAACTTCATAACGTTCCCACCCTAGAATTCATTGTAAATAAATGTACTTGTGTTTGTATCATGGAATCCATACAACCAAAGTAATGCAAATAAAATTGCAAGATAATAAACCGTCTTTGCAACCCATTGTGTGAGTGGTCGAGACCATATCTCTTTTAATCTTTCCATGTCTTTCCCTCTCTTAATGAAATAATAGCTCTTTGTAGGTATCATGTCCTACATTATTGTGAAAAAAACAAAATCCCACATTTTAGGTAAAAATAAGTCAAAAGGCTCTTTTTTGATATTAGCACTAAATACTAAAAAAGAAAATCCCTAACTTAGCAATTATATTACATTCAGCATGAATTTGTAATGGGTTTGACATGTAAATAGAAAGTGGATTGTGTGAATACATAAAAGTGGACTATAAGAATACGTAAAAATACAGTGTTTGTTTTTATTAATCATTTAAGACGGAGTAAACTTTTAAATTTCTAGTTCTTTTGAAAAGGAGGAAATTATCATGAATAGAGTGTGGAAGAATCTAATTTCGGAAGAAAATATCGTGAAATGGAGAAGGCATTTCCATAAGTATCCGGAATTATCATTTCATGAAAAAGAAACTTCGCAATTTATATATGATACATTATGCTCATTTTCTTCTTTTGAAGTAACGAGACCGACGAAGTATAGTGTACTAGCAATTAAAAGAGGTGTGAAGCAAGGGAAAGTAATTGCGATTCGAGCTGATATAGACGCTTTGCCAATTCAAGAGGAGACAAGTAAATCTTATACATCTGTGAATAAAGGAATGATGCATGCATGTGGGCACGATGCTCACGCAGCTATTTTATTAAGTACAGCAGAGGTGTTATCAAATATAAAGGAAGATTTTGCAGGTGAGATTCGTCTATTCTTTCAGCACGCAGAAGAGGTGTATCCCGGTGGGGGACAAGAAATGGTTGAGGCAGGTGTAATGGACGGTGTTGATTATGTAATAGGTTTACATGTTATGTCAGGACTTGAGAGTGGAAAGATAGGAATTGCATATGGACCGATGATGGCAGCTCCAGACGTATTTACAGTTGAGATTCAAGGCAAAGGAGGACATGCGGCGCGACCAGAAGAAACGATAGATCCTATTGCTATCGGAGCACAGATTATTACAAATCTACAACATATCGTATCAAGAAATACAAGTGCTTTTATGCAAAGGGTTGTTTCAGTTACACAATTTCATGGGGGAACGGCTGACAATATTATTCCTAGTACAGCAACTTTAATGGGAACTGTTCGTTCATTTAATCAAGCATTGAGGGTGGAAGCAGAAGGGAAAATCGAGAAAATTGTGAAAGGAATTACAGAAGCACATGGAGGATCGTATACATATACGTATCGATATGGATATGATCCGGTTATTAATGATGAATATATTACGAAAATAGTAGAAGAAAGTGCACTACATTTGTTTGGGAATGAGCGTGTTGTGAAGCTTGAACCTTCTATGGGTGGAGAAGATTTTTCAGCATATTTAAGAAAAGCACCTGGTTGTTTCATTAAATTAGGAACAGGTAATGAAAATATATATACTTGTTATCCACATCATCATCCGAAATTTGACGTGGATGAATCAGCATTAATTTGTGGAGTGGAGCTATTTTTAGAGACGACTATAAGATTACTAAAATTATAGAAAAACAAAAAAAGGCAACTGCACTCTATTGCAGTTGCTTTTATTTCTTTCCGTCAGAGAGGGCTGAGAAAGAACTATGCTCATTCATAGTATATGAATAGCTAACGGACAAGCTTGTACATTTTAATCATTTTTTTAAAAATAGTTATTGACATTGATAATCAATGTCAATTAATCTAAATATAGTTGAAATTGATAATTATTATCAATAGGATGGATGCGACATGTTAATGAGAAAGAATTTTCACCTTCTGCGGAGGGGATTAAAAGATAAAAATAAAGATGTTGATCAGCATATGGAATGGCAAAGAAATGTAATTCGGTCTGAATATGTAGATGAGAAGAAGAGCATTCAAACAGAAAAAGAGATACAAAGTAAAGGGAGAGGTTCAGTTGAGTAAGTTAGTAATGATTTTTGCAAGTATGAGTGGAAATACAGAGGAAATGGCTGACCATATTGCCGGCGTAATTCGTGAAACAGAAAATGAAATTGAAGTTATTGATATTATGGATTCACCAGAAGCTTCTATATTAGAACAGTATGATGGAATTATTTTAGGTGCATACACTTGGGGAGATGGCGATCTTCCTGATGATTTCTTAGATTTTTATGATGCAATGGATTCTATTGATTTAACTGGGAAAAAAGCGGCAGTATTCGGATCATGTGATTCGGCTTATCCGAAATACGGAGTGGCAGTTGACATTTTAATAGAAAAGCTACAAGAGCGCGGGGCAGCAGTTGTGTTAGAAGGACTAAAAGTAGAATTAACGCCAGAAGATGAAGATGTAGAAAAATGTTTACAGTTTGGAGCTGAATTTGTAAAACACCTTTCTTAATGGCAGAAGGGAGATGAAGAGCAAGTGCATGAGAAAATCTCAATCAAAACGATGACAGATTATCATTTGTATGATTTTATGCGTTGTCCGCATAAATTTTATTTTCGTCACATAAAAAGAAGAGAACCTTCTTCATTTGAATGGCAACAAATAGCACAAATGATTGTCAATCAAATTATTAACGAGTATTACACGCTACCTGCGGGTCAACAAACGAAAATTGTACTTTTAATATTAATAGAAAAGTATTGGAAAAAAGTAAGGATTAATATGTTTGCTTCGAAGACGGAATACTATATTGTATTAGCGAAGCTAACGGATCACTTATTACAGTTCGTTGAAAAGGATGATAGTCAGACACCACCATTGTTTTTATACGAGAAGTTTCAAACATATATGGAAGAGTTAGGTGTCCACATGTCATTGACATTTGAAGTTGGTGAGTGGAGTGCTGAGTCGTTTGTAATTAAAAAGTATGTTGTCGATGCAGATGAGGAAATGCTTGCTCTTTGTCAGAAGCTAATGACAGTATTCAGTTATAAAGCTTTCGGAGTTCTTCCAGGAAAAATTGAAGTTATTAATTTAATAGAAGGAACTAAGTATGAGTACATTCCGAAACAGGAAGATATTATAACTGGAATGGCTGATTTATCTAGAATGAAAGAAATGTTAGAGCAACCTGAGCATTATACAGAGCGTCATTTTCGTTCTGAGTGTATAAGTTGTGCGTTTCGTAGTGAATGCCAAGGGGAAGAAGTAAAGACAGAAGCGAAACAGAAGAAAAATATAGTTCATTAAAGGATGCAACTTTGCATCCTTTTTTGTTATTGACATGAAAAGCTTTTCATCATTTACGGTATATTTGTAGCAGATTTTAATAAAGTGAAACTTTAATCAGTGGGGGTTTTGTCAATCACCCACTGATTATCAGCCCTCATTAATCGGGCTACCCACAAATCAGAATAAAGGGAGGAATAATCAATGAAAGATGAAACAAAAGTATTTCAATGGTTAAAAGAACAAAATGCTCCTTTTGAAATTCAACTGCAAATTTTACAGGCGTTTCAATTGTATAAAGTTATTGTTGAAATGGATAAAAAGTTAATGATGTATGAGGAGAGAGTATATAGGGAGAGAATGTAATCTCATCCCTGTAATATCGTTTTTAGCTGTTCTGTGCCTGTAATGAATTCGAGTTCATTCTCTGACTCAAAATTATAAATAATATTATGTAGTAAAGGACTGTATTGATAAAAGGTAGTAATACGATGAATGAGTAATGGATCATGATGAGAAATAAGTGTACTGTACTGTTCATATACAGATGTAGTAAACTCATGTCCGAAATCATAATATAGTCCTGCAAAATCAAAAGCAGGATCGCCAATTTGCGCATCACCAAAATCGATAACACCTGAAATGCTTTTGTTATGCTTGTTAAATAAAATGTGATGATGAGTAAAATCAGCGTGAATGATTGTGTTTTGAAAAGTGGATGTAGCTAAACATGCAAAGAAATTTTCAAATAAGCGATTTAAGGCTAGTTTCTGTAATGAAGTAAGGCTAGTAGTGAGATATTGGTTTAATTTTGTTTGTAGCTCTTTCCAGTAGGTACATGTTTTTTCAATAGGGAAACATAGCGTTGTAACTTGGTGTAAAGGAATACTATGTAGTACCGCAAGGAAAGTAGCTAATTGTGTAATAATTGCTTTCAGCTTTGGATCCTCCAGCGTGGCAACTGTTTCTGTTTTTAATGGTTCACCATGAATGAGAGTATAGTAACTACAAAGAGGAACCTCATCAGATTCATTTTTATAAATTAGGTGATATTGTGGAACTTCGATTTCTTGTAGTGATTGAGTGAGAATTGCGCATAGTTCTTTTTCTAACGGAATTCGCATCGCATATTCCTGTTTTCGCGGGAAACGAAACAGTAGCTCATCATTTACTATAACTGCTACATTATCCCATCCTTCTTCATTTTGTTTATATGAATGTATAGAAAGATTAGGCAAAGCTTCTTTTATATAATGTTTGTAAGAGTCCATAATTGTTCCTCGTTTCTGAGTTAAGTTATTCTATTTTATGATATCAGAATTTTCTTTCTATATGTTAAAATATATCTATTATTATGAAGAAGGGCGGGAGTATTACGAAAAAAAGACTGTTAATCATTTCTCTATGTATCGCTTTTGTATTGTTTTGGTCATATAAAGAGGAGGTTTTTGCTACCTTTAAACCGATTGATCAGTACGAGTTAAATAAGGAGTTAAAGAACAAAAGTATAGAAAACTTAACTCATAATGAAATGAAAAAGGTAGGAGAGCATTTTGTGACCGAGCAACTATCAGTGTTTGGGTCTACTAATAAAGAAGATGTGAAACGAAAAGGTGAAGAACTATTTTTAAATAGAGGGTATGAACAATTAATGGGAAATTATTATCCAAATCGTTTTCAAGATTTAGAGTATAAATTTACAAACGAGGAGATACGTGAAGAGACCAATGAGAGTTTTCTTTATCAAGCTGTAGCGTACGTTGCGGGTACTGAAAATGGTAAGAGTAAGAGAAGCGAAATGAAATTGAATTATGAAGTGAAAATTGTAAAGGTTAATAATATATTTATGGTGCTAGAACAAAAGCAGCGCGTACAATAAAGGAAATTCATTGCTCAATAGAACATTTGAGGGTGTATTACTTAATGCGGAATAAAAAGACCCTTAAGGAATAAAGGGCCTTTAAAGATTTTCATTTTGTTGACCAAGTTCTTTTTGAGCAATATATAAATTCCCTTGCTCGACTTGTTTAAGAGTATGAACAGAATCTCCTGCATATCCTTTTTGTGTTTTAACAGTTCTTTTTGAACGATTGGAATCTTGTTTCTTCATATAATAGGCCACCTTTCATCAAAAATAAACGAAAATGATAAGTATGAGTAATACAGCAGCGAAAATGGTAATGCCCATTAAAAACGAAGTGTTTTTATATTTAGGTGGCTTATGTACATCTTGCCGATATCCAGGTGAAATTTCAGGGGCAAATTCTTCATCGAATGATTGCTTTTTTTCTTTGTCGTCCATATGTACCCACCTTTCTTTTTCATTATATTATACGTTACAAGAAAAAATATGCATAAAGAAAACAGCCGCTTTATTATTAGCGGCTGTTTTGTGTTGTATATTTTCGTTGTACTTGAAAGAGACGGATAAGTAGGAAGGCAGCGCCAAATGCTAGACCGATAATAAGACCGATCCAATAGCCTTTCGCGGCCCATTCTGTATACGTCGCTAATATGTAACCTAGTGGTAGACCTATTATCCAATAAGCAATTAAAGTCATAATTAGAGCAACATTTACATCTTTATAACCACGCAAAGCTCCTTGTACAGGGGTTGCAATTGCATCTGAAATTTGAAATAAAATTGCAAAGATAAGAAATTCTTTTGCTAAATGATGAACTTTTGCATCTGTCGTATAAATAGAAGCAATTTGATCATCAAAGAAGTAGAGAAGAATCGAATATAATAAAGCAAAGGCAAGGGCTAATCCAATTCCAATCAGTCCGTATTGTTTTGCATTATCGTAACGTTTTGCTCCAACTTCGAATCCAACCGCAATAGTCATTGCCATTGCTAAACTTAGCGGAGTCATATATAACAAGGAAGCAAAGTTCATAGCTGCTTGGTGAGCTGCAATAGTTGTCGTACTAAAATTACTCATCATGAGCGTTACCGCAGCGAAAATACTCGTTTCAAAAAAGATAGCAAATCCGATAGGGACGCCAAGTTTTAAGAATGCTATCCAACTCGAAAGAGAAGGTCGGTATAATTGTTTGAAAATGTTGAAAGAGGCAAAAGGCTCTTTCGTCTGAATAATAATGACTGTAATAATTAAAATGCACCAATATGTTGCAGTGGAAGCAATTGCTGCTCCGACACCACCGAGCTTTGGGAAACCGAAGTTACCAAAAATTAATAGGTAATTTAATATTACATTAATTGGTAATGATAATAATGTAATAATCATCGTTGTTCGAGTTTTTCCTAATGCATCAATAAATCCACGTAAAACAGTGTAAGTGAATAAAGGTATAATTCCTATTGCGATAATACTTAAAAATTGCGCTGCAATACGTTCCACAGGTTCTTCTAAGCGCATGCCATTTAAAATAGGTGAAACGACGAAAAAACCGATGAGGATAACAACGAAGCTAGCACAAATTGCTAAATAAACTGCTTGTATGACAACGTGGGGAACGTCCTCTTTTTTCTTGGATCCAACGAGCTGTGCAACAATGGGAGTAGTAGCCATTAAAATTCCTGTTAACCCCGTACTAACTGGAATCCATATACTTGTTCCAATTGCCACACCTGCTAAATCAGTTGGACTTGCATGTCCTGACATCGTTGTATCAAAAAAACTCATCGCAAATAATGACATTTGCGTTACGAAAATCGGAAAAAATAGTAATACAAATTGCTTTAACTTTTGTGAGAATGAAGTAGTTTCTTTCATAAAATCCCCTTTCCGTATAAAAAAACAAACTCTTACTATCATACAATTTAATCAAAGATTAGAAAAGAAATACGCGCCTATAACATATGAAGCCAATAAAAAAAGGATGCACTTTGAAAAGGGATAAGGTATTATGATAAGGTGTGAAAAAATTACATATTATTTGTTATTAAGGAGGCACTACTTGTGGCTGATTGGTTAATTGGTTTAATCATGGGTGCTGTTGAAGGGTTAACAGAGTTTCTACCAGTATCATCAACAGGACATATGATTTTAACAGGACATTTAATTGGATTTGACGATGAGAGAGCGAAAGTTTTTGAAGTTGTTATCCAATTGGGATCGATTTTAGCAGTTGTTGTTATATTTTGGAAGCGTCTATGGTCGTTAGTTGGAATAGGTAAAGTAACAGACGGACCATCGTTAAATTTATTACATATTATTATCGGGATGATTCCTGCCGGGGTACTTGGCGTATTATTCCATAGCACTATTAAAGAGGTTTTATTTGGTCCAGGACCAGTTGTTATTAGCTTAGTAGCCGGTGGTATTTTAATGATTGTTGCTGAGAAGTTTTCGAAACCAAGTACAGCAAGAACGTTAGATGAAATCACATATAAACAGGCATTTACAATTGGAATGTTCCAATGTTTAGCTCTTTGGCCAGGATTTTCTCGTTCTGGTTCTACAATAAGTGGTGGTTTATTAGCTCGCGTGTCGCATACAGCGGCAGCTGAATATACGTTCATTTTAGCGGTACCGATGATGGTAGCTGCAAGTGGCTTAGATTTAATTAAAAGCTGGGATGTATTAAGCTCAGCAGATATAACGCTATTTGTAACAGGATTTGTAACTGCATTCGTTGTTGCGATGCTTGCAATTGTTTCATTCTTGAAATTATTATCTCGTGTAAAACTAACACCGTTCGCTTATTATCGTTTCATTTTAGCTGCGGTATTCTATTTCTTCATTATGTAATAAAAAAACCTGCCGAGCTCGGCAGGTTTTTATTTTACTACTTTTTCCATCATGTTTTCCATTACATGTTCCCAAAGAGAAGTATCATCAGCTAATGTAGCACGGAAATTAGCATACATTTCTTTTTGTTTTTCTTCGAAAGTTGGATCTTCTTTTTCAGGTAATGTAGCGCGCATTGAAGTTACTAATTCTTGTACTTTTGGAGCGCGTGGTCCCCAAACAGCTTGTTCATTTCCATCTTTATCAATGAAAATAAAGATTGGAATCGCACGTGCTGTTCCATTTGTTAAATATTGATCCATTAATTCTAAGTTTTCATCGCGAATTAATAAACTCATATCAATATTTGCAACTTCAGAAATTCGTTTCATAACAGGTACGCATAAAAGAGCATCGCCACACCAATCAGCAGTTAATACGATAACACGCCAGCCATCATTTTGACGTTCTTCTAATACAGGAAGTAATTCATTTGGAATTAAAAAATTATTGTAAATGTGTAGTAGCTCGTATTGGTTTACTTGCATTTCATTCACATATGTATCAAAGGACATACCTTTATCAGCCCATTGTTGTAAGTTCATAATTAACACCTCTTTAGTAAGATTTGCTTTCATTGTACCAATTTTTATATAGAAAAGCTTGTATTCTTACTCTTTCTTGTCACTTAATAATTTATTTAATAGAAAAAAGAATAGTACGACACATAATTCAGTTAAGTTGGACATTTGTACGCTTTCTATCCAATCATCAGCAGTATGAATGACGAACCAATCTAGTGTAATTTCAATGAATGAGAAAAGAGTGAGAGAAATCCAATTTGACATGTTTTGAGTCAATGGATATAGCAGCGCTTTGAAGAAACTGAAAATAAATAATGTAATACCATCTAAGAAAGTGATTAATAAAAAAAAGAGAAGTAAAGCAGTACGTGAACTATACGCTATACCTGTAATTTGAAAGATTCCTACATATACAAAAAATATAAATGTAAAAACTATAATGAGAAAAAGAGCAATAATACTAATGATAATTGTTTTATCTTTTAGGCTGAGATTTGAGAACCTATCCTCCTCATGCATTAAAATACCCCTTTTTCTGGAAGTTGACTTCATTTTATCATGAAATACATATTAAAAAACTACGAATTATGGGAAAATAAGGTGACAAAAAGTAAGATTTCATGTAAAATTATTAATAAGGTTTTTATTTAACTAAATGAAATAAAAGGAGCTGTCAATGTTGTCTCAAAATCGAGAGCAATTAATGGAAGAACTATCGACAAATGTGTTTGCTATGTTTCGCACGTTGCGTAATGATATCGGAAAAATATTTGGTGGTTACATACCGTGGAATGAATTCATCGTCCTAAGAATATTAAATCGTACGAATAAAGAAATGGTATCGCGTGTAGCAAATGAATTAAATGTGTCGAATAGTCATATTACAGCTGTTACAGAAAAATTAATTAATAAGGGTTTTGTAACTCGTTCACGTTCTACATCAGATCGCCGAGTTGTGTATTTAGAGATTACAGAACAAGGGAAAGATTTAGTTGCGAAAATGGAAGATGCGAAAAAACAATATTTACAAGAAAGATTCTCTGCACTTTCAGAAGATGAAATGAATGTAATGATTTCAATTTCCAAAAAACTTATTTAAGTGATTATAAACAAGAAAACGCTTACGTGATAAAATAGAAGGTCTTCCTTATAGATGGGAGATCTTCTTTCGTGTGTAATAGATGTTAATAAATAAAATGTGTATGAAAAAAGATAGAGCGCCATACTACTAATACAAGGAAGGAGGGAGAAATATGACGAATCGTAACGGTAGTAAAGGGAGCGGTAATCAAGGATCACCAAAGTCCGGCCAGTTTAATCAGGAATTTAGCACTGAATTTGAAACTGGTAATGATAATAAAGGGAAAGAATATCGTTCTAAAAAAGGGAGTAAATCAAAAAAGGAGTGAAATAATTCACTCCTTTTTTGATTTACGATGCTGCCGATTGATCCGTATTATATTTTTCTTCTGATTTTGCGACAATCATTGCGCAAATTGCATCACCAGAAATGTTTACAGCTGTTCTAGACATATCTAGAATACGGTCAATACCGATAATTAAAGCGATACCTTCTACTGGTAGATTTACTTGATTTAAAACCATTGTAAGCATTACAAGTCCAACACCAGGTACACCAGCAGTACCGATACTAGCTAGTACAGCAGTTAATACGACCATAGCTAATTGCGGTAATGTAAGTTCAACTCCGTATACTTGAGCGATAAATACAGTGGCTACTCCTTGCATAATGGCAGTACCATCCATATTAATAGTTGCCCCTAGTGGTTGTACAAATGAGCTTATCGCTTTTGGAACGCCAAGCTTATCTTGTGCTGTTTTCATTGCAAATGGAAGCGATGCATTAGAGCTAGATGTACTAAATCCAATTGCCATTACTGGTCCGAAATGTTTAAAGAAACGAACAATACTTTCTTTTGCTAATACCTTTAATAAGCCGCCATATACAAAGACCCCGTGAATAATGAGTACTAACATAACGACAATCATATACTTGAACATCGCAGCGACGCCTGCAAGCCCCATTTTACCAACGGATGAAGCGAGCAAACCGAATGTTCCAATTGGGGCTAATTTCATAACGAGATTAACAAGATACATCATTAATTCGTTGCCCTGTTCAAGTAATGAATGGATACCTTGAACTCGTTTTCCTAAAATAGCTATACCGAGTCCAATCAATACGGCAAAGGCAATGATTTGTAACATGTTTCCGTCAGCCATCGCTTTTGCTGGGTTATCTGGTACGATATTTAGCAATGTGTCGACGAAAGATGTTTCAGTTTTTGCACCTTCATACTTAAGACCTTCTGTTTTAAAATTACCGCCAGCTCCTGGCTTTATAATAAGTGCAAATGTAACCGCTATAGAGATGGCAACCGCAGTTGTTACGAGAAAGAATGAAATTGATTTTAAACCGATTCTTCCAAGTTGTTTCGGATCTCCAAGGCCGGCAGCACCAAGTACGATAGAAATGAACACAACAGGAACAACTAGCATTTTAATAAGTCGAATAAACAATTGACCAATTGGGTTGAACACATATTGATTTAGTGGCTCAAAGATAGATGGAGCAGCTAAATTTAGAGTGAGTCCAACAACTAGACCTAGAAATAATGCGATTAAGATTGCTTTTGTTTGTCTCAATAAAATCCCCCCTTTTGTTTTTGCGAAATTTCTTTCTAAAGTAATTATACCGAAAAAATACCTAATTTGACAATATTTTCTGAATTTTTAATTTTTTTAAGTGTAGATAGACAGATTTTGTGTTTGGAAAATAAAATAGACCATCACATAGGATGGTCAAGGGAAGGGGACAATTTATGTCAATTTAATTAGGGATGGAAGCTGCTTTAAGACACTGGGGAATGTCTTATAAATTAGGGAGGAACAACTTCGATACATATACTATAAAAGATAGGTGTGACTCTCATGTGAACATAGGGTGAAAGAGAGGGGGAGTTTTAAATAAAAGATAGAAAGACAAAAAAATAAGACCATCATATATAAGATGGTCAAGGAAGGGGACAATTTATGTCAATTTAATTAGGGATGGAAGCTGTTCAAAGACACTGGGGAATGTCTTATAAATTAGGGAGGAACAACTTCGATACATATACTATAAAAGGTGGATGTGACCTCTGTGTGAATATAGAGTGAAAGATATGGGGATTTGAAAAATAGTACATATGAAATTGTTATTGCTAGCAATATTGAGTTAGGATATAGAGTTTTCCCAGCATAAAACGAAAAGGAATCTGAATATAAATAAAAGTTGTAATCTATGAAAAAAAGGATTATGCTCAACTATATTATGAGAATATAAGGTTTGTCCCAATTATTTAAGGGCTTTTAAAAAGCTTTTTATTGTATGAGGGGAAAGCTTCACTTTAATAAGGGAGTTAGTGATATGGAGGTAACAAAAAAACAAGGGCTGTATAATCGTCTTATACGATTAAACCCACCACAAATATTAGCATTAGGCTTTTTCTGCTTAATTGTGGTTGGCGGTTTGTTATTAAAATTACCATTCGCAACGAAAGTACATATTAGTTGGGTAGATGCTTTCTTTACAGCAACGTCAGCAGCGACCGTAACTGGTTTGGGAGTAGTGGATACAGCAAGTACATTTACGATGTTTGGCGAAATTGTTATTATGTTTTTAATTCAAACAGGTGGTCTAGGTCTTATGACAATTGCCATTTTAATTGTTTGGGTACTAGGTAAAAAAATCGGATTACGCCATCGTTTATTAATTGGAGAAGCATTTAATCAAACAAATATAGGTGGTCTTGTAAAATTAGTAAAGCGTGTCTTTATATTTTCGATTTGTATTGAACTTATTGGGGTCATCTTTTTATCGTTTCGCTTTATTCCAGAGTTTGGTTTTGGAAAAGGTTTATATTATAGTATTTTTCATGTAATTGCATCTTATAATAATGCAGGATTTGCTTTATGGCCAGATAATTTAACAAGATATGTAGGGGATCCCATTATTAATATTGGGATTTGCTCTTTAATTGTAATTGGGGGACTCGGTTTTACCGTATTAATTGATATATGGTATAGCCGCAGTTTTCGAAAATTATCACTTCACTCAAAAATAATGATTATTGGAACAGTAGTGCTAAATGTTATAGCAATGATTGTAATTTTTGTATTGGAATATAATAATGTGAAGACGTTAGGGAATTTATCTTTAAATGAAAAACTATGGGCTTCCTTCTTTCAAGGTATTACTCCGCGGACAGCTGGATTTAATACGGTTGACTATGGAGGTATGGAAGAATCATCTATATTATTTACGATGATTTTAATGTTTATTGGTGCAGGAAGTGTATCGACAGGTGGAGGAATTAAATTAACGACGTTTGTTATCTTAATTACATCTGTCCTTTCTTTCTTTAGAAAAAAGGAGGAAATTGTTTTATTTCAGCGTACAATTAAAATGTCGACAGTAACGAGGGCCTTAGCGATTGCTGTTGCCAGTCAAATACTTATTTTAGCAGCGGTATTCATATTAATGCTTACAGAAAACTTCAGCTTTATTCAATTATTATTTGAGACAATATCAGCGTTTGGCACAGTCGGATTAACGATGGGAATTACTGCAAAGCTATCGGCATTCGGAAAATGTATTATTATGTTTGTTATGTTCTGCGGATTAATTGGACCATTAACACTTGTGTTCTCTTTAGCGCGACCAGCAAAACAAAAAATAAAATATCCATCGGAAGATGTGTTTACAGGATAAGGTATCCCGCGTTAAGCGAGATACCTTTTTCTTTTTTAGAACAGGGAGAACAATAGACCAATAAGTGCTACTCGGAATAAAATTGCGATAAGTGCAGCAATTCCACCGACAACTGCAGCGATACCGCCAGTTACAGTAGCTCCGCGATTATAAGCGTAAATACCGAGTAAAACAGAAACAAGACCAAATAGTGTTGGAAATGTAAATAGCGATAAGATAGATAGCGCAAGAGCGATAAAACCAGCAGTTGATCCAGCAGCGGACGATTTTACAACATCTTTATCGTCTTTATCATCGTAATCATAATCAATGCGTTGTGGTGCAACCTCAGCGGCGTACTCTTCTTTATAGTCACTATAATCACTATCTATTCTATCTTTTCTTTTATAATCATCAAATTTCTCAGTCAAAGTCATGACTCCTTTCATAACAAGGTTCAATAGTAGTATGTATCTCTTTTTCTTTTTTATCCCGCTATTTGTGGGAGTCGAGAAACGTGCACATCCCACTGATTAAAGTTTCACTATACCGGAGCATGTACAGGGAGTAGTATCTTTTAAAAGGAGGAAAATGTTTTCTTGAAATAGGAAAAGTTAGTATGACTTCCTCTATTTTGGAAAATATAAAAAGGAATAATGAGGAAAGGGTGCAATACATAATGGAACATCCAATTGAAAATTTAATGAAAACGGCAATGACAAATTTAAAAGAGATGGTAGATGTAAATACAATTGTTGGGAGCCCGGTTTCAACAGCTGACGGAAATGTAGTATTAACAGTATCTCAAGTGGCTTTTGGTTTTGGAGCTGGTGGAAGTGATTTTAAAGGGGATTTCATTACTGAAAAACATAACGGTGGGCAAAATCAGCATAAAGAGAACAAACAAGGGCATCCATTTGGAGGAGGAAGCGGGGCTGGGGTTTCCATTAGTCCAGTAGCTTTTTTAGTAGTTGGTTCTAATGGGGTGCAAGTATTACATCTCAACAGCAGTACACATTTAATTGAAAAGGCTTTAAATACTGTACCAAGCACTGTAGATAAATTTGTGAATGGTCGTCAAAAGTGAACTTGCATTTTTTAGGAATTATGATATATTAGAAAAAGTGCGCTTTAGGATGATCGGAATAATTGAAATGTAAATATATATGATGTGTGGAATAAGGGAGAGGAATTTATGATTAATATCAAAAACTTAGTAGTTGGCTTATTCATGTTAGTAAGCGGCTTTGTTGTATATGTAATAAAAGAAAAAGCTCCATTCTAAAACAGACAAACCGTTAATGTCTGTTTTTAATTTGCGAAAAAAGTTGACAAGTTATTGTATTGGTGTTAGAATTTTAATTCGTGTCTCGGTTACAGCTAGTGTAAAGTAAATATCTCTTATGAATGCAATACGAAAAGTTTGCGAAAGATCGGGTAATTTTATCAACAACTTTTGTGAACAAACCCTATAAATTGTATTTGTAAGCTATATATGTATACTAGTGAATCAAGGAGCGGTCAGTGGAACCGTAATGATGAGAGAGAGGTAGGGCTTTCATCCAGTATATGTTACTTTCCCGTTAGGTGAATATAAAAAAGAGGACTCCTTTTAAAAGGAGTCCTCTTTCATTTTTTAAGTGCGACTTTCAACTTGTTGACAAATTTCATCTGTTGTTAAACCGTGAGCTGTAATGACTGATCCTTTAATTGATGTATCTGCAATGCCCATCACATTAGAATCTTGCCCAGTTACAACGCAACAATCACACCCTTGTGCATCCTGTTCTGAGTTAAGTGTAACAACTTCATGACCTTGTTGCTGAAGAGCTTGTTGAACGTCTGTTAATGAGTTTTCAACGCCAATTCTAGCCATAATTCTCACCTCCCTACCATCTAATTGCTAGTATGCTCAAGTTCACTGCATATATTTATGAAAAGACGGTAGGAAGTAAATCTTTGTTTAGTCGTTATATACGCCAGTAAGCATTTGACTAACGAATTGATCGTTTAATAATGTATCTTGTGCTGAAGAAGTATTTGAATGGATGTCGATTGAAGCAATAAAATGATTATGTTCTTGCGTATTTGGTTCTACCTCTACGTAATTATCGAATTTACAAAAACCTTTCGTATCCATTAGATCAAATAATTGCAGCATTTCTACTACCTCTTGTCTCGTTCCTTTAATTTGTACACACGCCATATTTATTTCCTCCTTCATTTTGACAAATTGTTTTTTAAAAATAGGATTATGATTACGAAATGAAAAATATGAATGTTATTTTTAGACAGCGCTATTTTTGTTATTTTCCCCCTTTTTCAGCAAAAGTCGTTATATATTTCCGGATTTATAAAATCGGACGTCCGTTTATTGAATACAATAGATTCGTATCAATTGATGAAAATCCTTCTTTTAAACAAATATTTTTTTAGTGGAAATTGGCGAAAAAAATTTTTTGACTTTTTGTAAACGTTAACAATGTTGTTAAATCAGTATAAGTAAAGAAGTACGTATGATTAAAAATTATAAATTTTCTAAAAATTCACTTGATTTATTTAGAAAGGAGAGTAAACTAGGAAACAATAAAAAATTCATAGAACATAGGAGGCGCTTCTAGTGAATGAGCAATGGATTTTCTTAAATGGAGAATTTGTTCCAAAAGATGAGGCAAAAGTTTCAGTATATGATCATGGCTATTTATATGGCGATGGAGTGTTTGAAGGAATTAGAGTTTATAGCGGTAATGTTTTCCGTTTGAGAGAGCATCTTGTCCGGTTGTATGAATCAGCAAAATCAATCCTTTTAGAAATTCCATATTCATTAGATGAAGTAACAAATATTGTTGTTGAGACGATTCGACAAAATAAATTATCTAATGGATACATTCGCCTTGTTGTATCAAGAGGAGCAGGAAATCTTGGATTGGATCCCGATTCATGTAAGAAGCCGAATGTAGTAGTAATTGCAGAACAATTATCTTTATTCCCACAAGAATATTATGAGAAAGGGATTCCAGTTGTAACAGTTGCAACGCGCCGAAATCGTCCCGATGTTTTATCCCCTCAAGTAAAATCTTTAAATTACTTAAACAATATTTTAGTTCGTATTGAAGCGAAATTAGCTGGAGTACAAGAAGCGCTTATGTTAAATGATCAAGGATATGTAGCTGAAGGATCAGGAGATAACGTGTTTATTGTTAAAGGAAATAAATTAATTACACCACCAAGTTCTGCTGGAGCGTTAGAAGGTATTACACGAAACGCCATTTTAGAAATCGGCGAAAAACTTGGGTATGACGTAAGAGAAGAGTTATTTACAAGACATGATGTATATGTAGCTGATGAAGTGTTTTTAACAGGAACAGCTGCTGAAGTGATTGCTGTTACGACAGTAGATGGTAGAACGATTGGCTTAGGGCAAACAGGTCCACATACGAACCGTTTATTAGAAGAGTTTCGTAAGTTAGTTGTAGAAGATGGAGAGAAAATTTACGAAGAAAATAAAGTTGGATAACAACTTTTTTAACATAAGAAAGCGTTGATAGGGAGGAGTAGTTGATTGTGAAGCCTCACAGAGAGTCGGTGGTTGCTGAAAACCGATGGTTCACGTCGACGAACATCGCCCTTGAGTGCTAAGCTAAAGCATTTGTCTAGGCTTAGACGGTAGCTCCGTTATTAGCTAGATCCATTTATGGATCACTGAGGCAAGAGTATTCTTGCAAAGAAGGGTGGTACCGCGAAATCTTTCGTCCCTTCAGCACATAGCTGGAGTGTGGACGTAGGATTTTTTTATTGTATAAAAGGTTGAAAAAGGGGGCTTATAAGAACAATGTCTTCAAAAACGGAAGAGAAACTGGAAACTGGTGCACAGCTATTGTTAGAAGCGCTAGAAAAGGAAGGCGTAGAAGTGATTTTCGGTTATCCGGGTGGTGCCGTTTTACCTCTCTATGATGCATTGTATGATTGTGAAATTCCGCATATTTTAACAAGGCATGAGCAAGGGGCAATTCACGCTGCTGAAGGGTATGCCAGAATTACAGGGAATCCAGGGGTTGTAATTGCAACGAGTGGACCAGGTGCTACAAATGTAATTACGGGTCTAGCTGATGCGATGATTGATTCATTGCCACTTGTAGTATTTACAGGCCAAGTAGCAACAACGTTAATTGGGAGCGATGCTTTTCAAGAGGCAGATATTATGGGACTTACGATGCCAGTGACAAAACATAACTATCAAGTGCGAAAGGCCTCAGATTTACCTCGAATTATTAAAGAAGCATTTCATATTGCTAAAACAGGAAGACCAGGACCAGTCGTTATTGACCTTCCGAAAGATATGGTAGTCGAGAAAGGTGAGCGATGTAGCAATGTACAAATGGATTTACCAGGATATAACCCTAATTATGAACCGAATCTACTTCAAATAAACAAATTACTCAAAGTAATTGAAACCGCAAAAAAACCGTTAATTTTAGCTGGAGCGGGTATATTGCATGCGAAAGCTTCGAAAGAATTGACAAGTTTTGCTCGTAAATATGAAATCCCTGTTGTGCATACATTACTTGGACTTGGTGGTTTTCCACCAGATGATGAACTATTTCTAGGGATGGGGGGAATGCACGGTTCTTATACAGCCAATATGGCATTATATGAATGCGACTTACTCATTAATATAGGCGCGAGATTTGATGATCGTCTTACTGGAAATTTAGCTTTTTTTGCTAAAGGGGCGACTGTTGCACATATCGATATTGATCCGGCAGAAATCGGGAAAAATGTGCCAACAGAGATTCCTATTGTTGCAAGTGCTAAGCAGGCGTTAGAAGTATTGCTTCAATCAGAAGGAAAGAAAGAAAATCATCATGAATGGCTCTTTTTATTAAAGAATAGAAAAGAAAAATATCCATTCTCTTATAAAAGAAATTCTGAAAGTATTAAACCTCAATATGCGATTGATATGCTATATGAAATTACGAAGGGAGAAGCGATTGTAACAACAGACGTTGGGCAACACCAAATGTGGGCAGCGCAATATTATCCACTGAAAAATCCAGATAAATGGGTAACTTCTGGTGGATTAGGAACGATGGGGTTCGGATTTCCAGCAGCAATCGGTGCGCAAATTGCAAAGCCTGAAGAATTAGTTATTGCAATTGTTGGTGATGCTGGGTTTCAAATGACTCTGCAAGAATTAAGTGTATTAAAAGAACACGCTTTACCCGTTAAAGTATTTATTTTAAATAATGAAGCTTTAGGAATGGTAAGACAATGGCAAGATGAATTTTACAATCAAAGATATTCACATTCTTTATTACCATGCCAACCAGATTTCGTCGCTCTTGCAAATGCATATGGCATAAAAGGTGTTCGTATTGACGATCCACTTCTTGCAAAGAAGCAAATCCAGCATGCGATCGAATTACAAGAGCCAGTCGTAATTGATTGTCGTGTACTTCAATCAGAGAAGGTTATGCCGATGGTTGCGCCAGGAAAAGGTGTTCACCAAATGGAGGGAGTGGAAAAAGGGTGAAGAGAATTGTTACAGCGACAGTTCGAAATCAAAGTGGTGTGTTAAACCGAATTACAGGGGTTATGACACGAAGACATTTTAATATTGAAAGTATTTCAGTAGGTCATACAGAATCATCAGATATATCGCGAATGACGATTGTTGTACACGTTGAAAGTGAACAGCAAGTGGAGCAGTTAATTAAACAACTGCATAAGCAAATTGATGTTCTGAAAGTATCAGATATTACAGAAGAAGCGATGATTGCTAGAGAGCTTGCTCTTATTAAAGTAGCAACTTCTGTAGCGAGGGCAGAATTATATAGTTTAATTGAACCGTTTCGAGCCGCTGTAATAGATGTTGGGAAGGATTCCATAGTTGTGCAAGTAACAGGTACGCAAGATAAAGTAGAAGCGTTAATTGAATTACTTCGTCCATACGGTTTGAAAGAAATTGCTAGAACAGGTGTAACAGCATTTACACGTAGTATGAAAAAACAAGATAAGCAAGTTATGTTAATTCAATAATCATTTAAATATAGGGGGAAATGAAAATGGCAAAAGTTTATTATGAGAAAGATGTAACAGTAAATGTATTAAAGGAAAAGAAAGTAGCAATCATCGGATATGGCTCGCAAGGTCATGCGCATGCGCAAAATTTACGTGATAACGGATTTGATGTAGTAGTAGGTTTAAGAAAAGGTAAGTCTTGGGATAAAGCGAATGAAGATGGGTTTTCTGTATATACAGTAGCAGAAGCTGCGGAAAAAGCTGATGTAGTAATGATTCTATTGCCTGATGAATTACAACCAGAAGTATATGAAGCTGAAATTGCACCAAATTTACAGGCTGGAAACTCTCTCGTGTTCGCACATGGATTTAATGTTCACTTTGATCAAGTAAAACCACCAGCTAATGTAGATGTATTTCTAGTAGCGCCAAAAGGACCAGGGCATCTCGTACGCCGTACGTTCGCCGAGGGCGGGGCTGTTCCTGCATTATTTGCAGTATATCAAGATGCAACAGGAGTTGCGACTGAAAAAGCACTTTCTTATGCTGACGGAATTGGAGCAACGAGAGCTGGTGTACTAGAAACGACGTTTAAAGAAGAAACAGAAACAGATTTGTTTGGAGAGCAAGCTGTACTTTGCGGCGGAGTGACTGCACTTGTAAAAGCAGGGTTTGAAACGTTAGTTGATGCGGGATATCAGCCTGAACTTGCATATTTTGAATGTTTACATGAATTGAAGCTAATCGTTGACCTTATGTACGAAGGTGGACTTGAAAATATGAGATATTCAGTTTCAGATACAGCGCAGTGGGGAGATTTCGTATCAGGACCACGCGTTGTGACTGAAGATACGAAGAAAGCGATGGGGGCAGTATTAGCAGAAATTCAAGATGGTACATTTGCAAGAGGGTGGATTGCAGAACATAAAGCAGGAAGACCAAATTTCCATGCGACAAATGAGAAAGAGAATAAACATGAAATCGAAGTAGTTGGACGTAAATTACGTGAAATGATGCCTTTCGTACAGCCGCGAGTAAAGGTAGGGGTTAAATAATATGAAGCAGGTTTTGTTCATGGATACAACGCTTCGTGATGGCGAACAATCACCAGGAGTAAATTTAAATGAACAAGAGAAATTACAAATTGCTAGGCAATTAGAGAGGCTTGGTATTCATGTAATGGAAGCTGGATTCGCGGCAGCTTCCGAAGGCGACTTCCAATCGGTAAAACGTATTGCGAATACAATTCAAAATGCTACGGTTATGAGTTTAGCTAGAGCGAAAGAAAGTGACATTCGAAGAGCATATGAAGCTGTGAAAGGCGCTGTATCTCCTCGTCTACACGTATTTCTAGCTACGAGTGATATTCATATGAAATATAAACTTTGTATGTCAAAAGAAGATGTGTTAAATAGTATTCATCGCTCGGTTACGCTCGGAAAATCATTATTTCCGACAGTACAATTTTCTGCAGAAGATGCGACAAGAACATCGAGAGCATTTTTAGCTGAAGCAGTAGAAATTGCGATTCGAGCAGGAGCGAATGTAATTAATATTCCGGATACAGTTGGATATACAAATCCGGAAGAGTATTATTCTCTTTTTAAATACTTACAAGAATCCGTTCCATCATATGAAAAAGCGATTTTTTCTTGTCATTGTCACGATGATCTTGGTATGGCAGTAGCAAATTCGTTAGCTGCGGTTGAAGGGGGAGCATTGCAAGTAGAAGGAACGATTAATGGCATTGGAGAAAGAGCAGGGAATGCAGCGTTAGAAGAAGTTGCGGTAGCTCTTCATATTAGAAAAGATTTTTATAAAGCAGAGCCTTCGATGACTTTAAAAGAAATTAAGGCGACGAGTATATTAGTAAGCAGGTTAACGGGTATGGTTGTACCGAAAAATAAAGCAATCGTTGGAGCGAATGCATTTGCTCATGAATCGGGCATCCACCAAGACGGGGTTTTAAAAGAAGTAACAACTTATGAAATTATCGAACCAGCGCTTATAGGAGAATCTCAAAATCTCTTTGTACTTGGGAAACACTCTGGCCGTCATGCGTTTACGGAAAAAATGAAAGAGCTTGGTTATGAATTTACAAATGAAGAGCGAGATGCGGCATTCGAAGCATTTAAAAAATTGGCTGATCGTAAAAAGGAAATTACTGAAGAAGATTTACGCGCACTTATGCTTGGTGAAGCAGCATTTGCAGCTCAGCAATATAACATTACGCAATTACAAGTGCATTTCGTATCAAATAGTATACAATGCGCAACAGTTGTGTTGAAGGATGAGGAAGGAAATGTATATGAAGATGCAGCCACTGGTTCTGGTAGTATTGAAGCGATATACAATGCGATTCAAAGAATTTTAGGATTAGAATGTGAATTGGCAGATTATCGCATACAATCTATTACACAAGGTCAAGATGCACTTGCTCACGTTCATGTTGAATTAAAAGAAGGTAGTCACCAAATATCAGGTTTCGGAGTTGCGCAAGACGTATTGGAAGCGTCGGCGAGAGCTTATGTCCATGCAGCAGGGAAATTAAAATCTCTTATAGCGCTTGTGAAATAAATAATTGATAGGTGAGAGAAGCTTTCCTCACCTATCAAATTAAAGTTCTGAAAATTCGGTTAAAAGGAGTGTTAAAAATGGAAAAACGTATCGTTTGTTTAGCTGGTGATGGTGTCGGTCCAGAAGTAATGGAGAGTGCGAAGGAAGTATTGCATATGGTAGAAAGGCTATATGGACATCATTTTCATTTGCAAGATGAGTACTTTGGTGGTGTTGCTATCGATTTAACTGGGCAACCATTACCACAGCGAACACTTGCCGCCTGTTTAGCGAGTGATGCGGTTTTACTTGGAGCAGTAGGTGGACCAAGGTGGGATAGTGCGAAAGAAAGGCCTGAGAAAGGATTATTAGCATTAAGAAAAGGACTCGGTGTATTTGCGAATGTTCGCCCTGTAACGGTAGAAAGTGCAACTGCACATTTATCACCATTAAAAAACGCTGATGAAATTGATTTCGTTGTCGTTCGTGAATTAACAGGCGGAATTTATTTTTCTTATCCGAAAGAGCGAACGGAAGAAGTGGCGACAGATACACTTACGTATCATCGCCATGAAATTGAACGTATCGTTTCGTATGCTTTTCAATTAGCAAATAAGCGGAAGAAAAAAGTAACATCTATTGATAAAGCGAATGTTTTAGAGTCTAGTAAATTATGGAGAACTGTGACAGAAGAAGTAGCACTTCGCTACCCAAATGTGGAAGTAGAACACATTTTAGTAGATGCAGCAGCTATGGAATTAATTCGGAATCCAGGAAGATTTGACGTTATTGTAACGGAAAATTTATTTGGTGATATTTTAAGTGATGAGGCTTCAGTATTAGCTGGATCATTAGGAATGCTTCCATCAGCAAGTCACGCTGAAAAGGGACCTTCATTATACGAGCCTATTCACGGATCAGCACCGGATATTGCGGGGAAAAATAAGGCGAATCCAATTGCGATGATGCGTTCTGTTGCAATGATGCTTGGGCAATCGTTCGGATTAACGAGAGAAGGATATGCAATTGAAGAAGCAGTTTCTGCAGTCCTTAAATCAGGGAAATGTACAGCAGATATCGGGGGGACTGAAACGACAACTTCATTTACAAAGGCAGTTATTCAAGAAATGGAAGAGCAAGCGTTAGTAGGGAGAGGGAGATAATGGGAAAAAGGTTACTAGATAAGCTTTGGGAAAGACATGTAGTTGCGACTAATGAAAATGGATTGGATTTATTATATATCGATCTACATCTTGTTCATGAAGTAACGTCACCGCAAGCCTTTGAAGGCTTGCGGCTTACAAATCGAACAGTCCGCAGACCAGATTTAACATTTGCAACGATGGATCATAATATTCCAACGAAAGATGTTTGGAATATTACCGACCGCATTGCGAAGCAGCAACTAGATACACTTCGGCAAAACTGTAAACAATTTCAGGTGCCATTAGCGGATATCGGAGATGAAGAGCAAGGGATCGTTCATGTAATAGGACCAGAACTTGGACTCACACAGCCAGGAAAAACGATTGTTTGTGGTGATAGTCATACAGCAACACACGGTGCTTTTGGCGCACTAGCGTTTGGTATTGGTACGAGTGAAGTGGAACATGTATTGGCAACGCAAACGTTATGGCAACGAAAGCCGAAAGCGATGGGCATTGAGTTAAAAGGGAAGTTACCGCAAGGTGTCTATGCGAAAGATATTATTTTACACCTTCTTTCAAAGTACGGAGTAGCAGTTGGAACAGGTTACGTAATGGAATTTTATGGAGAGGCCATTCATGCTATGGATATGGAAGAGAGGATGACGCTTTGCAATATGGCAATTGAAGGGGGAGCAAAGGCTGGCATTATTGCACCAGATGAAAAAACGTTTGCTTACGTAAAAGGGCGTAAATATGCACCGAAAGACTATGAATCTATTAAGAAAAAATGGTCAGAACTTTATACAGATTTAGATGCAGTTTATGATTTACATATTCTAGTAGATGTTACGGATTTAGCGCCGTACGTTACGTGGGGAACAAATCCTAGTATGGGTGTTCGGATCGATGAGAAATTGCCAGAAAAGCATGATGCAAATGATGAAAGAGCGTTTTCTTATATGGGATTGAGTCCCGGACAAAGTACGTATGACATTCCAGTTCAACATGTTTTCATTGGATCTTGTACAAATTCCAGGCTTTCTGACTTAGAAATTGCTGCATCTGTCGTGAAAGGTAAAAAAGTAAAAGAAGGTGTGCGAGCACTTGTTGTACCTGGATCTCAAAGGGTAAGAGAAGCAGCGATGCATAAAGGATTACATCGCATATTTGAAGAAGCTGGATTTGAATGGAGAGAGCCCGGATGCTCAATGTGTCTAGGTATGAATCCAGATCAAGTGCCTGAAGGAGAACATTGTGCCTCTACGTCCAATCGCAATTTTGAAGGAAGACAAGGAAAGGGAGCACGAACGCATTTAGTTAGCCCGGCAATGGCGGCAGCGGCTGCGTTATATGGTCATTTTGTTGATATTAGAAAGGAGAGTTATGATGGAGCCATTTCGTATTCATAAAGGTACTGCCGCAGTACTGATGAATGATAACATTGATACAGATCAAATTATTCCGAAGCAATATTTAAAGAGAATTGAAAGAACTGGGTTTGGGAAGTTTTTATTTGATGAGTGGCGATATGATAATAATCGCCAAGAAAACCCTAATTTCCCGCTTAATGCACAAGAAAGAAAAGGAGCCAGCATATTAATTACAGGTGATAATTTTGGATGTGGCTCGTCAAGAGAACATGCTCCATGGGCACTTGCTGATTATGGTTTCCGCGTTATTATCGCTGGAGGATTTGCCGATATCTTTTATATGAATTGTATGAAGAATGGCATGTTACCGATTGTAATGGATAAAGATATGCGTGAACAACTTGCTAAAACAGATGCGAGGGAACAAATTACAGTTGATTTAGAAAATGAAATAATGACAACGAATACGCATAGATTCCATTTTACGATCGAGAAAATGTGGAAAGAGAAGTTATTAAATGGTTTAGATGAAATTAGTATTACAATGCAATATGAACAAGAAATAAAAGAGTATGAAAGAAAAGTGGCTTTACATTAAAAAAATGACGGAATATTAAAAATGTATTTACATTCAAAATTAACTGTTATATACTATGTGAAAATCAGAGGAGAAAGGGAGTAAGTATTATGAATATCGTGCAATCTATTACAATGCTTACACAACTACATCATCATACATGAAACCCTTGAACCTAGCGTGAAAACGTGTAGGTACAAGGGTTATTCCCGTTGTACCTACACTCTACTGAAGAGCCTTGTAGGTATTTTGTCTACAAGGCTCTTTTTATTTTCGGCTTAGGGGAATGAAATAGGCATACATTAGAAGGGGAAAGGTGTGAAAATTTAGATGACAAAATGGAAACGAGCAAACCCGAATGGAACGAGAGATTATTTATTCGAAGAATGTACGTTAATTGAAGAAGTAGAACAAAAATTAAGGCTTACTTTTTTAGAGAGAGGTTATGAGGAAATAAGAACACCTACAATTGAATTTTATGATGTTTTTGCATTTCAAAATAGACCGATAGATGAAGAGAAGATGTATAAATTTTTTGATGAAAAGGGAAGGATTATCGTTTTACGTCCAGATATGACAATTCCTTTAGCGAGAGTTATTGGAACACAGAGATGGGATACGCCACTTAAAGTGACGTATAGCGGGAATGTATTTCGAGCGAATGAATCCCATTCTGGAAAATATAATGAAATCGTACAAAGTGGTATTGAAGTTATCGGGATTGATAATGTAAGAGCTGAAATTGAATGTGTAATAAGTGTCATTCAAGCACTTCAAAAGTTGAAGGTGCAATCTTTTACAATTGAGATTGGGCAAGTACAGTTATATAAATGTATTGTAAAAAAACTCTCCATCCAGGATGAAGAAGAAAGGGTACTTAGAACGTATATAGAAAGTAAAAATTATGCAGCCCTCTCAAATTTTATCGGAGAAAAGAAATTAGATCGATGCGATGAGACAGTAAGATTACTTGAGAAATTGCCAAGGCTATTTGGAAATTTAGAAGTTATTGAGGAAGCAGAAAAGCTTGCTTCAAGTAATGAAATGAAAATGGCAATTGCAAGAGTAAAAGAAATGTATGAAACAATTGAAACGTTAGGATATGGTTCTTACATATCAATTGATTTGGGTATGATTCAACACTTAGATTACTATACGGGTGTTATTTTCAAAGGATATATATATGAAATTGGAGAAGAAATCGTTAGTGGCGGAAGATACGATGAGCTAATTGGGAATTTTGGAGAAATGCTGCCAGCTGTTGGACTCGCGGTACAAGTAAATCAAATTGTGAAGGCGCTGCAAGAGCAGCAAGAACCATATGAACGAAATCAAATTGATATTGTGATTCATTATGAGTTAAATAGATTAGCGGAAGCAGAAAGGCTACGAAATTTACTTCGAAAGGATGGGAAAAATGCTTGGTTATCTCTATTCTCTAATTTAAGCGATACCTTTCAATTTGCAAGAAAAAATAAAATAGGAACGGTCGTTGAGGCAAAGAATGAATATTTAGTGGAATATGTATGGAATGAGAAATGGGTAGTCCAGAAAGAAGGAGAGGCTTCATGCGTAACATTCAAATTGCGTTAACGAAAGGAAGGTTAGAAAAACATGTCATTCCACTTTTTGAGCAGATTGGAATTGATTGTTCCGAGCTCAAAAATAAAGGTCGGAAGCTTGTATTTCAAAGTAAAAATACAAATGTTTCATTTATTTTAGTAAAAGCGGTTGATGTTGCTACTTATGTAGAACATGGGGTAGCTGATATTGGCATCGTTGGAAAAGATATTTTAATGGAAAACGAGAAAGATATTTATGAAATGCTGGATTTAGGAGTGGGGATTTGTAAGTTTTGTGTTGCTTCTATTCCTACGTATAATCCGAAGAGTTACCGGAAGAAAAGAATTGCTACGAAATACCCGCATATTACTTCTACTTATTTTCATGATAAGGGAGAGGATGTAGAAATTATTAAAATAGAAGGTTCTGTAGAAATCGCTCCTCTTCTTGGATTGGCAGATGCGATTGTAGATATTGTTGAAACAGGAAAAACATTACAAGAGAATGGACTTATTGTATTTGAGGAAATGCACTCTATATCGGCTCGGATGATTGTAAATAAGGCAGCCTTAAAAACTAAAAAAGACGAAATATTCAGTATTGTAAATATGATGGAGCAAGAAATCTTATCAAGGAAATAGGAGGACTTAAAATGAAAATCATTTATGAAGACTTTAAGGAGGCATTATCTAAAGTAAAAGTGCTAAGAGAAAACGCTAATATAATAGAAGAAACTGTTCAAAGAAGTGTAAGAGAAATCATTAGAAATGTAAGGGAAGGGAAAGGTGAAGCTTTATCTTTCTATACAAAAAAGTTTGATGGTGTAGAGATGAAAGATTTTCGTGTAAGTGAAGAAGAAATACAGCAAGCGAGTATGTTTGTAAAGAATTCATTTTTAGAAGCTTTAAAAGAGGCGAAGAAAAACATTGTTTCGTATCACGAAAAGCAAAAGAAGCACTCAATATTCGATTGTGAAAGTAAAGGCGTAATTAGAGGGCAACTCATTCGGCCGTTAGAAAATGTAGGTGTATATGTACCGGGTGGGACAGCCTCATATCCTTCTTCAGTATTAATGAATGTATTGCCGGCGAAACTCGCAGGTGTGAAAAAGATTGTAATGGTAACACCGCCGAGGAAAGGAGGAATTGATCCGCATATATTAGCTGCTGCAAATCTTGCGGGAGTAGATGAAATTTATACGATAGGTGGCGCGCAAGCAATTGCTGCTTTAGCATACGGGACGGAATCGATTCCGAAAGTGGATAAAATAGTTGGACCGGGAAATTTGTATGTCGCTCTAGCGAAGCGAGAAGTATACGGAATAGTAAATATCGATATGATTGCTGGTCCATCAGAAATTGTAGTTGTCGCGGATGAAACAGGTAATGCAAAATATATCGCAGCGGATTTATTATCGCAAGCAGAGCATGATGAGAGAGCAACGGCGATTTGTATTACAACGAATATGGAACTAGCTAAAGAAGTAGAAAAAGAGATAGAAAGACAGTTAGAAATGTTACCAAGAAGTGAAATTGCACGTGAATCAATAAATAGAAATGGAGCCATCTTTATCGTTCCTTCTTTAGAGGAGGCGCTAAAGTTATCAAATGAAATTGCTCCAGAACATTTAGAGTTACATATAAAAGAACCAATGAATGCTCTAGATTATGTGAAACATGCAGGCTCTATTTTCCTTGGGCCATATTCACCTGAACCGCTCGGGGATTATTTAGCGGGACCGAATCATGTATTACCAACGAGCGGAACGGCAAGATTTTTTTCTCCGTTATCAGTCGATGATTTCGTGAAAAAATCAAGTTTTATTTCTTATACGGAGGAAGCATTAAAAAATGTACAGCATCATATTGTAGAGCTTGCAAATAAAGAAGGGTTACATGCACATGCGAGAGCAATCCAAATAAGGTTTGAGGAGGAACAATAATGCGTCAGTCCAGTCAAGTACGTGAGACGACAGAAACAAAAATTAAATTAAGTTTGCAGCTTGATGAAAGTACAAATGTATCTATTCAAACGAGGGTTGGTTTTTTCGATCATATGCTTACTTTATTTGCTAGACATGGAAGATTTGGATTGCAAGTTGAAGCAGAAGGTGATGTATTTGTCGATGCACATCACACCGTTGAAGATGTTGGAATTGTACTCGGAAATTGCTTGAAAGAAGCATTGCAAAACAAAGAGGGAATTAATCGTTACGGTTCTGCGTATGTACCGATGGATGAATCTTTAGGATTTGTCGCAATTGATATAAGTGGACGCTCATATTGTGTATTTCAAGGGGAATTAACAAATCCGAAGCTCGGGGATTTTGATACAGAATTGACGGAAGAATTTTTTAGAGCAGTTGCACATGCTGCCAATATTACATTACATGCGCGCGTTCTGTACGGAAGTAATACACATCACAAAATTGAAGCATTATTTAAAGCTTTTGGTAGAGCGCTTAGAGAAGCGGTCGAAAAAAATGCCAACATTACTGGTGTAAATTCAACGAAAGGAATGTTGTAATTGATTGCCATTATAGATTATGGAATGGGGAATATTCGCAGTGTAGAGCAAGCATTAAAATATATTGGCGCAGAGTACATTGTAACGAGTGATAAAAAAGAGATATTGAGAAGCGATGGCGTGATTTTACCGGGAGTAGGTGCATTTCCGAAAGCGATGGACGTATTAGAAGAAAGAGATTTAGTGTGTGTACTAAAAGAAGTTTGTGACATAGGAAAACCACTCCTCGGTATATGTTTGGGTATGCAACTTTTATTTGAACGAAGTGAGGAACTAAAAGATTGTAGCGGGTTAGGTTTACTACCAGGGGAAATTCGTAAGTTAAAAGTTTCGTATAAAATTCCTCATATGGGATGGAATGAATTAAGGAAGGAAAGAGAATTTCCGCTTTGGAATGGATTAGTGGATGGTTCTTTCGTGTATTATGTTCACTCATATTACGCGGATTGTCCAGATGAAATTGTATGCGGAGTAAGTGATTATGGAATGCAAGTACCAGGGTTTGTCGCGAAAGGAAATGTATTTGGTGCACAGTTTCATCCAGAAAAAAGTGGTGAAATTGGCATGCAAATATTAAAAAATTTTCAAGGGGTGGTAGAAGCATGGAAATCTTCCCAGCTATCGATTTAAAAGAAGGACGATGCGTTAGACTTTATCAAGGAGAGTTTAGTAAAGAAACGGTGATGAATGAAGATCCGGTAGCGCAGGCAATCATATTTGAAAAGCTTGGAGCGGAAATACTACACATTGTTGATTTAGACGGTGCAATTGCTGGCGAGTCGTTAAATTTGCCCGTCATTGAAAAAATCTGCAAGGCGGTACGTATTCCTGTGCAAGTGGGAGGAGGAATTCGTTCACTTGTAGCGGTGGAGAAGTTATTGTCAGTAGGTGTAGAAAAAGTGATTTTAGGAACAGCAGCTCTTTATGATAAGTCATTTTTAGAGGAAGCAGTTCGTCTATATAAAGAGAAAATCATTGTTGGAATTGATGCGAAAAATGGTTTCGTAGCAACGAGAGGTTGGCTTGATCTGTCTGAAATTTCTTATATTAGTTTAGCGAAACAAATGGAAAGTTTAGGTGTTCAAACGATTGTGTTTACAGACATTTCGAAAGACGGGACGCTTGCAGGGCCAAATTTTGAACAATTGGCGTTACTTCAAAAAAGTGTGGGCATTCGTCTCATTGCCTCTGGAGGAGTGGCATCTATTCAAGATGTGAAAAAGTTAAATGATATGAATATATATGGTGTCATAATTGGAAAGGCGCTTTACGAGAAAACGATTGATTTAGAAGAAGTGTTACAGGTAACGAAGTTATGTTAGCGAAACGAATTATTCCATGTCTAGATGTGAAAGAAGGGCGAGTCGTAAAGGGTGTAAATTTTATAGGATTACAAGATGTCGGTGATCCGGTTGAAATAGCTGAAGCATATAACGTGGCAGGGGCAGATGAAATCGTATTTTTAGATATTACAGCGACTCATGAAGGAAGAAAAACGATTATAGATGTTGTAGAAAAAACAGCAGCTAAAGTATTTATTCCTCTTACGGTTGGCGGGGGGATTTCAAGTGTGAAAGATATGTACAATTTACTAAGAGCTGGAGCAGACAAAGTTTCAATAAACTCAGCGGCAGTGCGAAACCCGAAGCTAATAGAAGAGGGCGCAGAACACTTTGGATCACAATGTATTGTCGTGGCAATTGACGCTAGAAAAGTAGCAGAAGATAAATGGAACGTATACGTCAACGGCGGAAGAGTTGACACAGGAATGGATGCCATAGAATGGGCGAATCGTGTTGTTAAACTTGGGGCAGGTGAAATTTTGTTAACGAGTATGGATGCAGATGGAACGAAAAGCGGATATGACCTTCGTTTAACAGAAGAAATTTCAAAAAGTGTTTCTATTCCAGTCATCGCATCAGGGGGCTGTGGTCATACGGATCATATTATAGAAGTTTTTCAAAAGACAACAGTTGATGCAGCGTTAGCGGCATCCATCTTTCATTATGGTGAGGCGACAGTGCATAGTGTAAAGCGAAAATTAAGAGATGCAAATATTGAGGTGCGGTTATGAAACCTAATTTTTCAAAAGGATTAATACCGGCAATTGTCATCGAAGAAGGTACGAAAGACGTTTTAATGCTAGCTTATATGAATGAAGAAGCATATGAAAAAACGTTAGAGACGAAAAGAACATGGTTTTATTCTCGTTCGAGGCAGTCGTTATGGAATAAGGGGGAAACATCAGGGAATGTTCAATATGTGCAATCTTTATATTTAGATTGTGATCAAGATTCAATTGTTGTGAATGTGAAACAAGTAGGACCTGCTTGTCATACGGGAGAGAAGACATGTTTTCACTATCAAATTATATAGGGGGATACATATGGAAAATGCCTTTAAGTTGCTGTATAAAACAATTGAAGAACGAAAGGGAAGCCCACTTCCTGAATCGTATACAAATTATTTATTTTCAAAAGGAGAAGATAAAATTTTAAAGAAGATTGGTGAAGAGTGTGCTGAAGTAATTATCGCATGTAAAAATAATGATAAAGAAGAAGTAGTGAAAGAAATGGTTGATGTATTTTATCACTGTTTCGTTTTATTAGCTGAAAAAAATATTGCATTGGAAGATGTCATGCGAGAGGTGAAAGAACGAAATGGAAAGCTTTCGAAAGTTGGGGATAGAAGGGAAATAGATACATTATAAGGGGAAATGTATATGAAAGTAGATTATCATCTTCACTTAGAAGAAGGACCGTATTCAATAGGATGGCTTGCTAAAATAAATGAAGCGTTGGAATGTTATGAACCGCTTCAAGAAAGGCATTCTATTGATTGGCTTATGAAAACACAAGAGCGTTTGCAAAAGCGTGTGAAGGAAGGGCCATTTACAACAGAATGGATAGATCTATATTTAGAAGAAGCTGTACGAAAAGGAATAAAAGAAGTGGGAATTGTTGATCATCTATATCGTTTTCATGAAGCAAAAGGATATTATGAAAAATATGTAGATATTAGTGATTCTAAGCTCGGTCGTATACAGAAAGAATGGTTGGATCAAGTAAGGGTAGTTTCACTGTATGATTTTACAAAGGCAATTGAAGAGGCGAAAGAACGATGGGGGAAAAGAGGTGTCACACTTAAACTTGGAATTGAAGCGGATTATTTTATTGGTTGTGAAGGAGAGTTAAAAGAATTATTAGCGCTAGGAGACTTTGATTATGTAATTGGTTCCGTTCATTTTCTAAATGGCTGGGGATTTGATAATCCAGATACGAAAGAATATTTTGAGGTGCATGACCTACGCGCGTTATATGATATGTTTTTTAAAACAGTTGAGAGTGCGATTCGTACCGAGTTATTTGATATTATCGCTCATCTTGATAATATAAAGGTATTTAATTATCGATTGGATGAGAATGAACAGCTTTCTTATTATGAGGAAATTGCCTGTGCATTAGTAGAAACGAATACGGCAACAGAAATAAATGCAGGATTATACTATCGTTATCCTGTTCGTGAAATGTGCCCAAGTCCACTATATTTACAAGTATTAGCTAAGTATGGTGTTCCAATTACGATTTCTTCGGATGCCCATTACCCAAATGATTTAGGGAATTATGTACAAGAAAATATACAAACATTACGAACTCACGGTGTTACTCAGGTTGCAACATTTACGAAGCGAGCAAGAGTAATGAGGTCGCTTGAAGAAGAAGTAACAAATTCAAAATGAAACGCAATTTTTTGATGAAAACTGTCCTTTTTGTTCAAAATAAGAAAGAATGAAAAGGAGGGTAAGAAATGGCGAAACAACAAAACAAACAAAATGTACAAGGTGCACAGCAACAAGCTTATACTTCTGAAACGAATGCTGCATCTCAATCGGTTATTGAGGAGCAAATTAGCGATACGGTTGCAGAAGGAACTATTGATGTGAAGCTCGGAAAAGAATCGCAGGAAAAAGCGTAAGAAAAGGGGAGAGTTGCATCTCCTCTTTTTTCATGGAAAAGTGTCGATTTTCAAAACTATAATCAAATTCCTTGGTTTTTATATGTGGATTTCTTACAATGAAATATAAGAGATGTCTTATTTTCTATAGAAGAGGTGTTAGTAGTGGCAAAAATATTAGTAGCGGGAAAAATTCCGGAAATTGGATTAGAACTATTAAAAGATCATAATGTAGAAATGTACAATAAAGAGGAGTTAATTTCTATAGATGAATTAACAGAGCGTGTAAAAGATAAAGATGCATTGTTAAGTTTACTTTCGACAAAGGTGCCAAAAGAAGTTATTGATGCAGCGCCTCATTTAAAGATTGTTGCAAACTATGGTGCTGGTTACGACAATATTGATTACACGTATGCGGGCGAAAAAGGAATTGCAGTTACGAATACACCGAAAGTATCAACGGAAGCGACTGCAGAATTAACATTTGCACTTCTTTTAGCAGCGGCGCGTAGAATTCCTGAAGGGGATACGTTATGTCGTACGACTGGATTTAACGGATGGGCACCGTTATTTTTCTTAGGACGAGAAGTCCACGGTAAGACAATCGGAATTATTGGTCTTGGAGAAATCGGGAAGGCTGTTGCAAAACGTGCGAAAGCATTTGGAATGGATGTTTTATATACAGGGCCAAATCGTAAGTTTGAAGCTGAAAGTGAACTGGGAGCAACGTATGTGACGTTGGAAAAATTATTACAAACAGCAGATTTTATTACAATTAACTGTGCTTATAATCCGAAATTACATCATATGATTGATGAAGAGCAGTTTAAAATGATGAAGAAAACAGCGTATATTGTAAATGCTTCACGTGGACCAATTATGAATGAAGCAGCACTTGCTTATGCATTAAAAACGAATGAAATTGAAGGGGCAGCTCTTGATGTGTTTGAATTTGAACCGAAAATTACAGAAGAGCTAAAAGAGTTAAAGAATGTAGTACTTGCTCCACATGTAGGGAATGCAACGTTTGAAACTCGTGATGCGATGGCTGAAATGGCTGTCAGAAATATTTTAGCTGTATTAAACGGCGAAGAGCCAGTAACACCTGTAAATCAAAAGGTATTAGTCACAAAATAAAAAGAAACCTTCCGGACTCGGAAGGTTTTCTTATTTTTCTTTATTCGCTTTTTTAGACGGTCTTTGTCTAATGAATTGAGATAACATGTACAAAATATATAGTGGAATGGCAATGAATAAGAAAACAGAAAAATTGCCAAATCCTGTTTGATACATTGTAATAATGATTCCAACTAAAAATAGTGTAATAATGATGCTATATCGTGGAATTGGTACATCTTTTAAACTTGGAATACGAATGCGGCTCACCATTAAAAATGCGAACGTTACAAATACGGTAATAAGAACGATTTTTGGAATGGTATGTGAAAATAATGTTAAGAAAGCAACAAGCCCTCCCGCTGCTGTAATCGGTACTCCGGTGAAATATTTCATTGAAGTAGAAGATGGTGTTACATTAAATCGTGCTAAACGATATGCTCCGAAAAGAGGGAATAATCCCGCTATGTATAATCCGATGATTCCGTAGTTTGAGAAAGATGTGTAATACATTAAAACAGCAGGTGCTGCACCAAATGTTACGACATCTGCAAGCGAGTCGAGCTCTTTTCCCATTTGTGAATCAACACGTAATAAACGAGCAACACGACCATCAAGACTATCTAACATCATCCCGATAAGTACTAAAATAGCAGCTGATTTATAATATCCTAAAGATGCATAGCCGATTGATAAAAATCCGCTATATAAATTTCCGAGCGTAAATAAGTTTGGAATAGCTGCTCTATACAAAATCTGATCCCTTGCTTTCTGTAATAAATTCTTAATTAGTGTATGAAAGTTTACTTATTTTATCATACCATAAATTTATTCCTCATACGAAAGAAATTACCAATTTGTGAAAGATTTCATAGAAGGATGGTTTGAAAATTAAGTGAAAATAAAAAGAGGAAGCAACTTGTATAAAGTTGCTTCCTTTACTATTCAAATTTCGTTGTCATCGTTCCAGTTTTATATCGATTATTAGGATCGAAGCGTAATAAATCTCCATAAATTAATTTGTCGGAGAATTTTAATTCTGTTTTTGCTTTTTCAATATACGGCTGACATAGCGTCATGTCAGCTTCTTCACCCGTACTTCTTTTGTAGCACATATTTTTTGTATAAACATACTCTTCAGAAACAAAGCTACCATCACGCATTACCATAAGCGGGTCTTTCTCTTTAATAAATAAGTCAGTTCCAAATTCAACGGATTTATTTGTTTTAATACCAAGTAAATGAAGGAGCGTTGGCTTAATATCAATTTGACCGGATACTTTAGAAACAACTTTTCCTTCTTGGCCAGGCACATGAATAATAAGAGGGACTCGTTGTAATTGCATAGAATCGAATGGTGTAATAGTATCTTTTCCTAGGAACTGTGCCATAGCTGCGTTATGGTTTTCGGAAATACCGTAATGATCACCATAAATGACAATAACGGAATTATCATATAATCCTTCTTCTTTTAATTGTTGAATAAATAATTTAAGAGCTTCATCTGTGTAACGAACAGTTGGGAAGTAGCGGTTTACAACACCACTTTCCGAGTTGAATTCATCAACATATTGATCTTCCGGATTTAGAAGAAACGGAAAATGATTTGTTAATGTAATAAATTTTGTATAGAACGGTTGCGGTAAAGATTTTAACTTTGGAATAGATTGTTCAAAGAACTCTTTATCTTTTAATCCCCAACCGACAGACATTTGCTCCGTTCCTGCGTAATCATTTAAATTAAAATAACGATCATATCCAAGCGCAGGATACATTACATCCCGATTCCAAAACGTTTTATCGTTTGAATGGAAGACGGCAGAAGAATATCCGTATTTCTTTAATTGTTCTGGTGTCGCTGTGTATTCATTTGTTGCATGAGTAAAGAATACAGAACCACGATCTAGCGGATAAAGTGAGTTTTCAACGATAAATTCAGCATCAGAAGTTTTGCCTTGTCCAGTTTGATGATAGAAGTTATCGAAATAGAAACTATCCTTAATAAATTCATTTAAAAATGGTGTAATTTCTTTTCCATTTATTTTTTTATTAATAACAAAGTTTTGTGTAGATTCCATTGAAATTAAAATTACATTTTTACCTTTTGCAGCTCCAAATAAGTTTTTATCAACTTGTTTGTCTTTTGAGTCTGTATAGTTTTTAATTTCAGAAAACCCATCCCCACTTGCAAATACACGCTCAGCTGAAGACTTGGATTGAAGCGTAATATCAAATAGATGGTATGTGTATAAACCTAAATTCTTCACGACAGTTTGACGGTCAAATGAGCGCGAGAACATTTGTGGTTTATAAATAACTGATACAACAATTTGTAGTGCTAATAAAGCTGTTACACCGCTAAAGAAAGTTCGCTTCTCTGAGCGGGAAAGTGGTGTTTTGTCGCCAAATGATGGGAATTTACGTGAAATAAACATTAAAATAATTGCATCTGCAAATAAAAGTAATGTTTTGTACGTAAAGAGTTCTTTTATACTTGTCCCTAAATCAGCCATATTGTTTGTTTGGAATAAAACCGGGAAAGTAACGAAATCGTTATAGAACCCATAAAACATTGCGTTTCCAAATAAAATAAATGACAGTATAAAACTGATTCCAATTATAATTCGGTTTCGGTGCTTAGATGCAAGTAAAGCTAAGCCGAAAAATAAAAGTAACGCAGCTAGTGGATTGATAAAAAGCATGAATTCTTCAAAGAAATTATCAATTTTAATATCAAATGCTAGCTTGTACACAATATATGTTTTAATCCATAGTAAAACGACTGCAACGAGTGCAAATCGCAGTTTTGGAAACAGATGTTGTAGCATAATATACTCCTCTCCTAAAAAGCATGACAGTTCTTGTGAGTCAGTTTGCTTAACGACTCATTTTATATATACGAACAGTCCTTTGTTATTATGATTATTATACTATGAGTATCATTATACGAAAATAAAAGAAGGTTGTGGGCTTTTTTATAATAATCGAGTAGAAAAAGAGTGGTGGGAGACAATAAAACAGAATTTCTATGTATGATAATTATCGTACGCAGAAAGAATCGCGTGATTATACGGAGGTTATAATGCGAAAATTATTATATTTTATAGCATGCAGTAGTGTTATACTTTTTACTTCACCGAGTGTGTCGGTAGCCCAATATGATGCACCTCTTATGGAAGATGCACTTTATTCTGTTTTATTTCCAAAAATAAATAAAGCAATTGAAAAACAATATGGAAGTTTGAAACCTTATCAATGTCCTAAAATTATTAGTTTAAAAAAAGTGTATAGCGGTACATATTTATTTCAAGCAAGTATTGAAGTGACAAAGTATGAACGTGTTGCTGGGAAAATTGCTCCACCATTTGAGAAGGTAACGATTACATTTAATAACGAAGAAGGCGAATGGGAAGTGACAAAGATTTCAGTAAAGCGCTTACCAAATGATACGAAACTAAACTGTAAAAAAACAATATAAAAAATTGTTTGACAAATAAAATGGTCCTTTGGTATTGTTAATAGCAACAATTAGATGTTTGAAAATTAAATAGACTTACCTCATCTACTCTCAAAGGTAGAGGCCGCGATAGGAAAGAGTAAGCTATGGGAGATTTAATGGAATCTGTGATCATAGGTTGAAAGGGACTATTGCCGAAATATAAGAATAACCATCTTATTCATATATTGGGACTGCATTGAATAAATGTAGTACTGTCATAAGATTTATTTTATGGAGAGCTATTTGGAGATGTTGATGCGGTTTCTTATTTTGAGGAGATAACAACTCGTTTATTTTTTCAATATATATTTTTCCTAATAAGAAACGCGTGTGAACATTGTTCCGCGCGTTTTTTGTCTATCTAAAAGCGTGCTGCAATGAATAGAAGATTGGGGTTATGAGTTTTAGAGGAAATAAGGGAGGAATTTAAATGTATTTACACGGCACAAGCCGAATTAATGGGCAAGGACACTTAGAAATTGGAGGGTGCGATACGACGCAGCTAGCAAAGCAATACGGAACACCACTTTATGTATACGATGAAGAGTCTATTCGAGGAAAATGCCGAGCATTTCATCGTGCTTTTAAAGAAAGTGGTTTCTCTTATCAAGTAGCATATGCAAGCAAGGCGTTCTTGTGCATGGAGATGTGCCGAGTAGCTCGTGAAGAGAGTATGTCATTAGACGTTGTTTCTGGGGGAGAATTATATACTGCGCTCCAAGCAGGATTTCCGGCATCACGTATTCATTTTCATGGAAATAATAAAACAGAAGAAGAAATAGTGATGGCTCTTCAGGCGAATATCGGTTGTTTTGTCGTAGATAATTTCTTTGAATTAGAAGTTTTACACGATTTAGCGATGCAACATGGGAAATTTGTGAACATATTAATTCGTGTAACGCCTGGAGTAGAGGCGCACACACATGAATATATTACAACAGGTCAAGATGATTCGAAATTTGGATTTGGTGTTTCAAACGGTCAAGCGATGCAGGCAATTGGATTTGCTTTACAAAAATCAAATTATAATGTGCTAGGGATCCATTCACATATTGGGTCGCAAATATTTGAAACAGCTGGTTTTGTTCGAGCAATTGAAGTTCTTCGCCAATTTTTAGAAGAAGTGAGAGAGCAAACAAACTATGTAGTAAAAGTGTTAAATGTAGGCGGGGGATTTGGAATACGTTACACAGAGTCAGATACACCATTAACTCTTGAGACATATGTGCGAGCTGTAACAAGTGCAGTGAGAGAACAATTTACTGTATGTGAATATCCATTGCCAGAAATATGGATTGAGCCAGGCCGTAGCATTGTAGGTGATGCTGGGACAACAATTTATACAGTTGGATCTGTGAAAGATATTCCTGGTATTCGGAAATATGTATCAGTCGATGGTGGAATGACAGATAATTTAAGACCTGCTTTATATAGTGCGCGTTATGAAGCGATGTTAGCGAATCGAGGGAATGATGAGAATGAGGAACTCGTTTCGATTGCTGGGAAATGCTGTGAGAGTGGAGACATGTTGATTTGGGATATTCATTTACCGAAAGTCGCTGCTTCTGATTTACTAGCAGTTTCCTGTACAGGAGCATACGGGTACTCGATGGCGAATAATTACAATCGGATTCGAAGACCAGCCGTTGTCTTTGCAAAAGGCGGAACATCGCAAGTAGTTGTGGAACGCGAAACATATGAAAATATTATTGGGAACGATCGCATACGTATTAAAGAGCTTGTCTAAATAGGAAAAGGAGTTGTTCGAATGGACAATTCCTTTTTTATAAAATAAAATAATTAAAATATATCGGAAAACTAGGATTGAAAAAAATCAGAATTGTGATAAAATACAAATACAAAGCTTATCAAGAGAAGCGGAGGGAACTGGCCCGAAGAAGCTCGGCAACCTGCTTATAGAAAGCAAGGTGCTAAATCCAGCAAAATGGGATCCATTTTGAAAGATAAGGTAAAATATATTACCGAACAGTCTTTTCGAAATGGGAAAGATTTTTTTTATGAATAAAAAGGGGGGCTGTTCGCGTGAGTGTACGGGAACATTTTGATGAAGTATCCGAGAAGATTGAAGCGATGCTTGCTGATATGAAATATGGTTCAATTACAATTGTTGTGCAAGATGGAAAAGTAATTCAGTTAGAGAAAAGTGAAAAAGTACGTTTAAAGTGAAAAGCGCTGACTAGAAAAACTAGAGGCGGTTTTAACCTATTTTCATTAGGTTAAAACCGTCTTTTTGCTTTTACAGGGGGAAAAAACATGTTGACGTATGAAACGTGGGAAGAAAATGTTGTTTCGTTTTCGGAAGAAGATGAAACAAAAGGTGCGTTATCAGTATTAAATTGGGCTTATAAAGAATATAAAGATGAGGTTGTCTACGCATGTAGCTTTGGGGTGGAAGGTATGGTATTGCTGCACATTATAAACCAAGTAAATCCATCTGCTAAAGTTGTATTTTTGGATACAAATGTTCATTTTCAAGAAACGTATGAATTAATTCGAAAAGTGCGGGAACGATTTCCTTCATTGAATATTATAGAAAAACAGCCAGAACTTACACTTGATGAACAGGCGAAGTTGCATGGTGAAAAACTGTGGGAGAGCAATCCGAATCTTTGTTGTAAGATTAGAAAAATTTTACCTTTAGAAAAATCATTAGTCGTGGAAAAAGCATGGATATCGGGCTTAAGAAGGGAACAATCAGAAACACGTAAGCATACAAAGTTTATAAATCAAGATCATCGTTTTCAATCTATTAAAGTTTGTCCACTCATTCATTGGACGTGGAAAGAAGTTTGGCGATATGTATACAAACATAGCTTGCCGTATAACCCGTTGCATGATGTTGGCTATCCAAGTATTGGGTGTGAGAAATGTACGTTACCTGTAGGGGATGGTGGCGATTCAAGAGATGGTAGATGGGCTGGAAAAGTGAAAACTGAATGTGGTCTTCATTACCAATAAGATGAATCTTGAAATAAAGCTAAGAGAGGATATAGAAAAATGAGCATAGTAAACGAATTAGTAAACCGTATAGATGAGACATATGATGTATCACAAATTGAAAAAGAAATTAAATTAGACAATATTGCGTTAAGTGATTTAGAACTATTGGCGACAGGTGGATATAGCCCCCTTACTGGTTTTTTAGGGAAGGAAGATTATGATTCTGTTGTAGAAACGCTTCGTTTAGCAAATGGTAGTGTGTGGAGTATACCGATTACATTACCGGTAACAGAAAAAGTCGCAGAAAGCCTGAAGGCTGGAGAGGAAGTAAAGCTTGTCAACAATGGAAATATATACGGTGTCATTCAAATAGAAGATATTTTTGTACCAGATAAAGAAAAAGAAGCGTTACTTGTATATAAAACAACGGATGAGGCTCATCCAGGAGTGAAAAAATTATATGAACGACCAAACGTTTACGTTGGAGGAACTATTATTCTAACAAAACGCTTTGAAAATAATCAATTTCCTTCTTATCATTTAGACCCAATTGAAACGAGGGAAGCATTTAAAAAACGTGGGTGGAAAACAGTGGTCGGATTTCAAACGAGAAACCCGGTACATCGTGCCCATGAGTATATTCAAAAATCTGCTCTTGAAATTGTAGATGGTCTCTTTTTAAATCCGCTCGTTGGAGAAACGAAATCGGATGATATTCCTGCTGATGTAAGAATGGAAAGCTATGAAGTACTTCTTCAAAACTATTATCCGAAAAATCGTGTCTTTTTAAGTGTATTTCCTGCTGCCATGCGTTACGCAGGACCAAGGGAAGCGATATTTCATGCGTTAGTAAGAAAGAATTTTGGATGTACCCACTTTATAGTAGGGCGTGATCATGCTGGAGTAGGAGATTATTACGGAACGTATGAAGCGCAAGAAATCTTCACAAATTTTACGATAGAAGAGTTAGGAATTACACCACTATTCTTTGAGCATAGTTTTTACTGCACGAAATGTGAAGCGATGGCTTCAACGAAAACATGTCCGCACGGAAAAGAAGATCATGTTATTTTATCGGGTACGAAAGTAAGAGAATTATTAAGAAACGGTGAGATTCCGCCAAGTACATTTAGTCGTAAAGAAGTAGTGGAAGTGCTAATTAAAGGCTTGAAAAAAGAAGTAGTAACAGAATAGGGAGAGAACGAGATGGATACGAATATTACTTGGCATACAGCTTCGGTTTCAAAAGATGAGAGAAGAGTGAAGAATGGACATCATAGTTTTGTAATTTGGTTTACTGGTTTATCAGCTTCGGGTAAATCTACAGTAGCGAATGCGGTCGCTCGTAAACTGTTTGAAAAGAATATTGGAAATTATGTGCTGGATGGGGATAACATTCGCCACGGTTTAAATAAAGACTTAGGATTTTCTGAAAGTGATCGCATGGAAAATATAAGACGTATTGGCGAAGTGGCAAAGTTATTTGTAGACCAAGGAGCAGTTGTCCTTACAGCATTTATTTCACCATTTCGAGTAGACCGCAAACAAGTAAGAGATTTATTAGCGGCAGATGAATTTATTGAAATTTTTGTGAAGTGTCCGATTGAAGAGTGTGAGAAACGTGATCCGAAAGGACTTTATAAAAAGGCAAGAAAAGGTGATATTAAGGATTTCACAGGTATTGATTCGCCTTATGAAGAGCCAGAGCAGGCGGAATTAATTGTAGAAACGCACAAATATTCTATTGAAGAATGTGCAGAACAAATCGTGAAGTACTTACAAGAGCGTAGTTTTATATAGGGGGATAAACAATGAGTTATGAAAAAGTATGGGCTAACAATGAAAAATTAAATCAGACCGAGAAAAATAAATTAGAAAAAGATGGCTTAGAAATTTTTAATGATATTCCTTACTATGCGGAAAATGGTTTCAAATCTATTCCGAAAGAAGAGTGGGATGCCTTTAAATGGGCAGGCTTGTATTTACAAAGACCGAAAGAAGCTGGTTATTTTATGATGCGGGTAAATATTCCGTCAGGGATTATTACAAATGCACAGGCAGAAGTACTTGCTTCTATCGCTGAAGATTATGGACGTAATGTAATAGATATTACGACGAGACAGGCGATTCAGTTTCACTGGTTAGAAATTCAGCAAATTCCAGATATTTTTAAAAGATTAGCAAGAGTTGGGTTATCTTCAGCGGGGGCTTGTGGTGATATAACGCGGAATATTACAGGTAATCCGCTTGCTGGTATTGATGCAAATGAACTATTCGATACAACGCATATTGTAAAAGAAGTATATGATTACTTCCAACATAATGAAGAGTTTTCTAACTTGCCACGTAAATTTAAAATGTCTATTAGTTCTAATATTTATAATTCAGCAAACGCAGAAATTAACTGTGTTGCATTTACGCCTGCAACGAAAGAAATAGATGGTGAGAAAAAAGTTGGTTTTCATATAAAAGTAGGTGGAGGATTATCAGCTCGACCGTATTTAGCTGATGAATTAGATGTATTCGTTTTACCAGAAGAAGTGAAGGCGGTGGCGATTGCGATTGCTACTATATTCCGTGATTTTGGATATCGTGAAAAACGTCATTTAGCTCGGTTGAAATTTCTTGTTGCGGACTGGGGAGCAGAGAAATTTAAAGAGAAACTAATAGAGTATACAGGGCCTTTACAAAGTAAAGGGGAAAGTGCACTCAAAGGATGGAATGCAGGCTATTTTTATGGTGTTCAAGACCAAAAACAAAAGGGATTAAAATATGTAGGTTTTAATGTACCGGTAGGTCGTTTACATGCAGAAGAAATGTTTGAGATTGCAAGAATCGCAAAGCAATATGGAAATGGACAAATTCGTACATGTAACTCGCAAAACTTCATTATTCCAAACGTTCCTCCAGAAAATGTAAAAGGATTACTTAGTGAACCGCTGTTTGAAGCGATATCTGCTAGCCCGAAATCATTTATTGGTCATGCGGTTTCATGTACCGGTATTGAATATTGTAATCTTGCACTAGTAGAAACGAAAGAAAGATTACGAAAAATTGCAGAATACTTAGATACACAAATTGCACTCGATGTTCCAGTTCGAATTCATATGGTAGGCTGCCCGAATTCATGTGGTCAACGTCAAATTGCTGACATTGGGTTACAAGGGGTGAAAATGAAAACGAAGGAAAAAGGTATTGTTGAAGCGTTTGAAATATACGTTGGTGGAACATTGTTAGATGGCGGTGCCTACAATCAAAAGTTAAAAGGAAAAATAGATGGCGAGGATCTACCTGATGTACTCGCATCATTTATAAGTTATTTCAAAGAGAATAAATTACCAGCCGAAACATTTTATGATTTTGTAGGTCGTGTTGGTGTAGATACATTACAAATAGCGTTAAATAACGTGCTAGAAGAAGTAATAGCGTCTTAGGAGGGACGATATGGATTTATATCGATTTGAAGCTGTGTTAGTAAATAGTATTGTTCCGATTGTTGTTGTTGCTCAAAGTGAAGAACAGGCATTTAAGCTTGCGGAGATTGAGCTTGAAAAGCATTTTTTACCGTTGCCAGAGGTAAAAGAGATTTCTTTGTTTGAAAAAAAGAAGATTCGAAAAGGTGGGGCATTTGTTATCCATGAGTAGAGATCAGTAATACGAAAAAATAAAAACTTCCATTCTTATATACGAATGGAAGTTTCATTTTAATAGAAGAAATGAGGAGAGATGATGGGAAAGGTTTATATTGTTGGAGCGGGTCCTGGCGATCCAGATTTAATTACTGTTAAAGGGTTGAAATGTATTGAGAAGGCAGATGTTATTTTATACGACCGACTTGTGAATAAAGAGCTGCTTTCATACGCAAAGCCTGACGCGGATTTAATTTATTGCGGAAAACTCCCGAATTATCACACGATGAAGCAAGAGACAATTAACACGTTTCTTATTAAGTATGCGAAAAAAGGAAAAGTTGTAACGAGGCTTAAGGGCGGCGATCCATTTGTGTTTGGTAGAGGGGGAGAAGAAGCTGAAGCATTAGCAAAGCAAGGTGTACCATTTGAAATCATTCCTGGTATTTCAGCTGGAATAGCTGCTCCTGCTTATGCGGGCATTCCAGTGACGCACCGTGATGCAAGTGCAAGTTTTGCTATTGTGACTGGGCATAGGAAAGAAGGTGCTGAAGAAGAAGTGAAATGGGAAAGTTTAGCGAAAGGTGTAGAGACTTTAGCGGTATATATGGGGGTTAGTAATTTGCCCTACATATGTGAGCAACTTATGAAGCATGGAAAAGATAAAAGTACGCCAGCTGCTATTATTGAGCAGGGGACGACGTCTATGCAACGCACAGTTGTTGGAACGTTAGGGACAATTGTAGATGTTGCGAAAAAAGAGCAAATTCAAAATCCGAGTATGATTGTAATTGGAGAGGTTGTCCGTTTTAGAGAAAAAATTCATTGGTTTGAGAAGCAGACAGAAAATGCTTATCAAGTAAGTGGAGTGTTGTAAAATGAAAGCCGTCTTATATATATGTCATGGAAGTCGTTTGAAGACAGCGAAAGAAGAGGCGATTCAATTTATTACATCGTGCATGAGCCGTATAGAAGCGACTATTCAAGAAGTTTGTTTTTTAGAGTTAGCGAATCCTTCTATTGAAGATGGTTTTCGTACATGTGTGAAGCGTGGGGCCACTGAGATTATTGCTATCCCTGTTTTTTTATTAGCGGCAGGTCATGTAAAAAAAGATATCCCTTTCGAATTGGAAAAGTTAACCAATCAATTTTCGGATGTTAAAGTGACCTATGGTAATCCGTTTGGTGTATCAGAAACACTTGTTAAATCGGTGTATAGCGGAAGTGGCATCGAACAGGAAGATAAAAATGAAGTGACGTTACTTCTTGTTGCAAGAGGGAGCAGTGATCCTGAAGTATTAAGAGATATAAACTGGATTGCTTCTTTATTTCAAACAAAAGAGAAGGTTAAAAAAGTAGAAGTTTGTTATTTAGCGGCTGCAGAGCCAAAATTTGAGGAGAAGTTAAAGGAAGTTGTAGAACGAAAAGAAAAGAACATCGTTGTACTGCCTTACTTGTTATTTACAGGTTTACTTATGAAACATATTGAAAAAGAAGTGCGCCAATATGAAGTGGAAGAGATAAAAATCAGTCCATATTTAGGGAAGAGTGAAGCGTTTCAAGATATGTTAATTCAGAAAACGATGGAGTTATTGAAAGGAGATCAGTATGTATCCACTTACAGTGCGAGTTAATGAGAAACGCGTTGTTGTTATTGGCGGGGGAAAAGTTGCAGGATTTAAAATTATTCCTTTACTCAAACAGGGTGCGGATATAGTTGTGATAAGTCCAGAATTAGATGCGAATTTAGTAAAACTTGTGGAAGAAAAGAAAATTCGTTGGTATCAAAGAGAATATGAAAAAAGTGATATTAAAAGTGCTTTTTTAGTTGTTGCAGCGAGTAGTGATTCAATATTAAATGAACAAGTTGCTGAAGATGCCGCTGAGAATCAATTAGTAAATGTTATTACAAATCCGGAAAGTGGTAATGTTCATTTTCCGGCAGCGATTCATCGTGGTTTACTGAATATAGCAGTTTCTACTGGGGGAGCGAGCCCGAAGCTCGCAAAAAAAATTCGAGATGATATTGCAAATAAATATGATGAGACATATGAATCGTATTTAGATTTTTTATATGAAGTAAGGTTGAAGTTAAAAGATTTACAGTTAGAAAAGAGGGAACGAAATATATTGCTCCAAGAAGTGTTGAAATCAGTATATGTGCAAAATGAGGGGAAAAGAGAAAGTTTTTTACGAGAATTAGAGGAAAAGGTTTTAAAATAATAAAAGATAAAGTGCGCTTTACAAATATAAAAATATAATTTATAATCACAAGTAACTTCAATAGATGAAATCGATGAGCAAGAAGAGTACGTATATTTGATGCGTTCAGAGAGCTGGGGTTAGGTGGGAGCCCGGTACGATAAAATATACAGAATGGGCTTGCGAGAGGTATGTTGAACATTGTAGTAGGCAACCCGGGTTCCGCCGTTAAAAGGATAGAGTATCGGAATTATTCCTGTACTTGAACAAGTGGGATTTATCAATCCAATTGAGGTGGTACCACGGTATTTACATTACATATATCGTCCTCTACATGCATATTTGCGTGTAGGGGACTTTTTTATTTTCTAAAGGAGGTGTGCGAGTATGAAATGAAAGTGTATAATTAACAAAAGTTTAAATATTCAGAAAAGGAGAATTTATGATGAAAGAAACACAGCAATGGACGTCGAAAATAGGCTTTGTACTCGCAGCAGCCGGAGCCGCAGTAGGTCTTGGTGCGATATGGAAATTTCCATATGTTGCAGGTAATGGAGGGGGAGGCGCATTCTTCCTTGTATTTTTACTATTAACTTTATTTATAGGTATGCCTCTTCTAATAGCGGAGTTTGTTATTGGACGTAGCACGCAAAAAGAGGCGGTTACAGCTTATAAAGTACTAGTGCCAAATAGCAAATTATATCCTTGGATTGGTCGTATGGGAGTTGTTACTTGTTTTAGTGTACTATCTTTTTATAGTGTTGTAGGTGGATGGATTTTACTTTATTTATATTATAGTGTGACAGGAAGTTTCTGGAATGGTGCAGCTGATTATGGACAATTGTTCGGTGAAACGATTTCAAATCCATTAAGTGCGATTGGAGCACAATTTATCTTTATGCTTTGTACGATTTTTGTCGTAAGTAAAGGTGTAGAGAAAGGGATAGAAAAGGCAAGTAAGTACATGATGCCGCTATTATTTATTTTATTTATTGCGATTATTGTTCGTGCGTTAACACTCGATGGTGCTTTTGCTGGAGTAGAGTTCTTCTTAAATCCAGATTTTTCAAAGCTTACAGCAGATACGATTTTATACGCGATGGGACAATCTTTCTTCTCACTAACAGTAGGTGCCTCAGTAATGGTCACGTATAGTTCGTATTTAAAGAAAGAGGAACATTTAGCGAAATCAGCAACATCTATTGTAAGTTTAACTGTTTTTGTTACAGTACTTGCAGGATTAGCAATTTTCCCAGCGATTTTCGCATTAGGAGTAAAACCAACTGAAGGACCAGGATTACTGTTTATCGTCCTTCCAGCAGTATTTGCAAAAATACCATTTGGTCAATTTTTCTTTATTATGTTTTTAATTTTATTCTTCTTTGCGACTTTAACATCAGCAATTTCAATGCTTGAAATTGTAGTAGCATCTGTTGCGAAAGGTAATGAGAAGAAGCGTCCGTCAGCATCATTATTAATTGGTATTCTTATTTTTGCAGTCGGTATTCCATCAGCGTTATCATTTGGGACTATGAGTGACGTGAAAATATTTGGGAAAACGTTCTTTGATTTAGTCGACTTTTCGGTAAGTAACGTATTGCTACCGTTAGGAGTACTAGCTATTTCATTATTTGTACCAAATAAAATGAGTAAAGAATTGTTGATGAAAGAATTAGAAGTGACGGAAACGAAAGGGAAAACGTTATTTAACATTTGGTTCTTCTTACTTCGTTATGTTATTCCGGTAACTGTAATAATTGTATTTTTAAATGCGATAGGTGTATTTAAAATGTTTGCATAAAAAAAAGGCGGGGATCTCCCGTCTTTTTTTATGTTGATGAATGTAATAGACGATTATACGCTTTATAGGCTGTGGTGACTGCGAGGAATGAACCGATTAAAAATAAAACTGAGCCGCCAAATGTAAATATTCGGCCAATATACGTTCCTCTAGCTTCTTCTATTTTTTGTTGTAATTGCGTATTCATATGGATCACCTCGTAAACTATAGGCATTTAGTTATAGTCTATGTAGAATGCCTATATTGTGTGAAGTGTAAATAAAAAACCTCGGTAGGCACCGAGGTTTTTTTATAATCCGATATAAGGAGATGGGTCAACTGCGTTTGTCTTGCCGACATTCCATTCTCCAAGATGAAGTTCGAAGTGTAAATGTTGTCCGTATGATTGGCCCGTATTCCCCATAAATCCAAGCTGATCGCCTTGTTTTACAGTTTGTCCATTCGATACAGAACGACTATTCATATGAGCATATACTGTCGTATATGTTTTTCCGTTTATACGGTGAGATAAATACACTACGTTTCCGTAACTAGATGATAATTCTGAGCGAATAACAACGCCATCTGCAGCAGCGATAATTGGAACCGTTCCCGAAGCAGCGATGTCAATTCCTTTATGGTTATCTAAAGAACGTACACCAAATCCGGAAGTTTTTGATCCAGCTGCTGGTTTGATAAAACCACCGATATTTGTATCATGTGGTGTTGGGGCCGCTTGAGCAGATTTAGTAGCTTGTTGTTTGCGAGCCTCTTCTGCCTGGCGGGCTTCTTCCGCTTTACGAGCTTCTTCCGCCCGTTTTTCTTCTTCAATTGCTTTTTGAACAGCTTGACGTTGATTTTCTAAAATGCCCTTGGATTCTTCTAATCCTTCAATCTCTGAATCTACTTTTGCTACTTTCGTATGTAGATCGTTAATAAGAGTTTGTTGCTGCTGTTGATTATTTTGTAATTCTTGTTGTTTTTGTTCTAGTTTTTGTTCAGAGTCTTTCAGTTGTTGTTCTTTTTTCTCAACAGCCTCTTTTTCTGTCGTTACAGCATTTTGATCAGATGTTTGTTTTTTTACAATATCTGTATCGTTGTTTAATATTAAACTTACGGAGTACATATTATCAACAAGATCAGCAATGTTTGTAGAGTTTGTTAATACTTCTGTAATGATATTTGTACGCGGTTTTTCTTGCATAGATTGTAATCGTTGTTTAATAACTTCCTGACGTGTATCTATGTTTGTTTGTAATTGTTCTATATGTTTCTTTTTGTCAGTAATTACTTGTTGTGTTTTGCTAATTTCTTTTTTTGTATCGTTTAATTCAGTCTCATTTTTATTAATGGAAGTAGTTAATTCATCGATTTTCTTCTGTAATTCTTGAATTTCTTTTTCTATTTGTTCTTTCTCGACTGATTTATTTTGTAAGTCACTTTGTTTGCCTTCTAATTCAGATTGAATGTTAGATAATTTATCTTGATTCGTTTCAGCGTATACGGGTGAAAGTAACGGGGAAGCAAAAATCGTTCCTGCTGCTAAAACGCTAAACGCTGCAAATTTCTTTTTCATTGTTGTCTGACTCCTTTCCCTATGAATGTTATATATCATAAGAAGAAGGGTGTCTATCGTTGTAATCATAATGTAAAGAAAATTTTATAAAATTGCTAAGTTTTGTCGGAATTTATCATTTTTCAACTGTAATTGTCATAGTGCTTACATTTTATTCATATGTGTAACAAAGGTAAATTTTGGGATTTATCTGTGAAATGAAGGAGGAAAGTAATCGTTTTTATGAGGTGAAATATTACTTTGAAAGCTAATAAAACACTAGTAAGGAATCGTTCTCATGTTAGGTTTTCTAACATGGGTCTGCTTTTTGTCAAGAAAATTATTTGTGTTCGGGCAAAGTTATTTTGTTGTCAGATTTAAATTTTTGATTTATGATTTTTAACAGGGACAAAATGTAGTGAATTGTCGAATAATATGTAATACTCTTAATTTCTTAGTTTTATAGAGATAGAATGAGAGATAGAGTGACACATCGAAGAGGGGGTTACAACAAATATGAAAAGAATAGGACTTGCATGGCAAATATTAATAGGACTTGCGCTTGGTATTGCGGTTGGTGCGATTTTCTTTGATAATCCAGCTGTTGTGAAGTACTTACAACCAATTGGTGATATTTTCATCCGATTAATTAAAATGATCGTTGTACCGATTGTTGTAGCAAGTATTGTTGTTGGGGTTGCTGGTGTTGGCGATGTTAAAAAACTAGGTCGACTAGGCGGAAAAACAATTCTTTACTTTGAAATTATTACAACAATTGCAATTATTGTTGGTCTATTAATAGCGAATATTTTCCAACCAGGAAAAGGCGTAAATATGGAGCAGTTAACAAAGACAGATATTTCGAAATATACACATACGACAGAGCAAGTACAAAGTCATTCATTTGCAGATACATTTGTAAATATTGTTCCAACGAACATTATGAAGTCGTTAGCTGACGGAGATATGCTTGCTATTATCTTCTTCTCTGTACTATTTGGTTTAGGTGTAGCAGCGATTGGTGAAAGAGGAAGACCAGTTCTTCAATTTTTCCAAGGTGTAGCTGATGCAATGTTTTACGTAACAAACCAAGTTATGAAATTTGCACCATTTGGTGTGTTTGCACTAATTGGTGTTACAGTTTCTACATTTGGTCTTGCTTCATTAATTCCGTTAGGGAAATTACTAATTGTCGTATATGGAGCAATGATTTTCTTCGTCGTAGTTGTCTTAGGACTTACAGCGAAAATATTTGGAATTAACATTTTCCAATTCTTTAAGATTTTAAAAGACGAGCTGATCTTAGCGTATTCTACAGCAAGCTCAGAAACAGTTTTACCAAAAATCATGGAGAAAATGGAGAAATTCGGTTGCCCGAAAGCAATTACATCTTTCGTTATTCCGACAGGTTATTCATTTAACTTAGATGGATCAACTTTATATCAAGCAATTGCGGCTATTTTCTTAGCGCAAATGTACGGTATTGATTTATCTATTACACAACAAATTACATTGTTGCTTGTATTAATGGTTACATCAAAAGGTATCGCAGGTGTACCGGGCGTATCATTCGTTGTATTATTAGCGACACTTGGTACAGTAGGTATTCCACCTGAAGGCTTAGCGTTCATTGCTGGTATTGACCGTATTTTAGATATGGCTCGTACAGCAGTTAACGTTGTAGGAAACTCTTTAGCAGCTGTAGTTATGTCTAAGTGGGAAGGTCAATATGACGCTGAAAAAGGACAAGCTTATTTAAAAGAGATTTCTGAAAAGGGTCAAGCGGCTTAATTATAATATGAACAAGCTCTCACATAATATGTGGGAGCTTTTCTGTATATAGAAGAGGAGCAGACATAATGAAACGAAAATATGGTGACGGTTCTTCGTGGAAGAGACTAATAGAAAAGAGTTATACGGTTAAGCAAGTGGAAGAGGGAATGCTCGGAATACTGGATATAAAAAAGGTGAGAGAGCCTAGTTGTAAAGAATATGATGGTAAAGAAATTTGTATTGCAAGTGATGGGTATACGTGGGTTCAATATTTCATTAATGGAAAGAACTTTGCGATTACAGCTATGTTAGATGATAGGCACAATTTAGTGCAATATTATATTGATGTGACGAAAGAATATGAAATAGACGATCGTGGTTTACCGTATTTTGATGATTTATATTTAGATGTAGTATTATTACCCAGCGGTAAGGTGTATATATTAGATGAAGAAGAGCTAGAGGATGCTTATAAAAGTGGCGATGTCACGAAGGAAGAGTATGAGTTAGCTTGGTACACTACGAAATGGATATTAGCAGCAATAAAAAATAGTGAATTTTATTGGATTTCAATATTGGAAGAAGAAATCGAAAAGTTAAAATGATTGTTGTATTCGAATTTTTGTATAATTACCAAAAAAATCTATACAAAAAATAATTGACTTTTGTTTTGTAAGCGAGTAAAGTTAGGGAAGAAATTATTATTAAAAAATAAATATGAAACCTTCTTATAAAGAGAGGCGGAGGGACTGGCCCTACGATGCCTCGGCAGCGGACTCGATTTCAGAGTGCTGTGCCAAATCCAGCAAGCATGTGCTTGAAAGATGAGAAGAGCGTTTCTTATAGATGTATAAGACCTCTTCTCATCGGAAGAGGTCTTTTGTTATTCATTAGAAAAAGGTTGAAACTAGGGAGAGATGGTACTTTGAAAGAAACGAGAGGAAATGGTTTAGCTTTATTACCACTTGGGATATTTTTGGCGCTATTTATTGGTTCTGGAATTATTACAGGTGATTTCTATAAATTGCCGATACTTGTAGCGATTTCAATTGCTGTAGGAGTCGCTTTAGTGATGAATCGTAAAGAAAGTTTTAATGTGAAAGTAGAGCGGTTCGCTAAAGGTGCAGGAAATCCGGATATCATGATTATGGTATTAATTTTTGTGCTTGCAGGTGCATTTTCTGAAACTGCTAAAGGAATGGGCGGAGTAGACTCAACTGTTAATTTAGCGTTAACTATTTTACCGCCAGGATTTATCGTAGCTGGAATCTTTGTTATTGGTGCATTTATTTCATTAGCGATGGGAACTTCAATGGGAACAATTGCAGCATTAGCGCCGATTGCTGTAGGTATTAGTGGTCAAACCGATATCTCAATTGCGCTTGCAATGGCTACTGTTGTTGGCGGAGCGATGTTTGGTGATAATTTATCATTTATTTCAGATACAACAATCGCAGCTGTTCGTTCACAAGGAACAGAAATGAAAGATAAGTTTAAAACGAACTTTTTAATTGTGTTACCAGCGGCTATTATTACAATTGTACTATTAGTAATAGTTACTTCAGGAAGTGACACGCAGATTAAAGCACATAGCTTTGATTGGATAAAGATTTTACCGTACGCAGGAGTACTTATTACAGCGCTACTTGGCTGGAATGTACTTATTGTATTAACTGGTGGAACTGTACTATCTGGTGTTATCGGCCTTATAGATGGAAGTTACACGTTAGAAAGTTTCTTTAAAAGTGTAACGACTGGAATGGGCGGTATGATGGAGTTAGTATTACTTGCTATATTAATTGGCGGTATGGTTGAATTAATCCAATATAATGGTGGTATTCAATATTTAATGAATGTATTAACACGTAATATTCGTTCGAAAAAAGGAGCGGAATTTGGTATTGCTGGTTTAGTGAGTATGACGAATATGTGTACAGCGAATAATACGATTTCAATTATCTTTACAGGCCCGCTTGCAAAAAATATTGCAGATCAATATGAAATAGACCCTCGTAAATCAGCGAGTGTATTAGATCTTTTCTCATGTTGTGTGCAAGGATTAATTCCGTACGGTGCCCAAATGTTAACGGCAGCAGGATTTGCAGCGTTATCTCCGGTTGAATTGTTGCCATATGCATTTTATCCAATCTTAGTTGGAGTATGTGGGATTGCTTCTATTTTAATTGGGTTTCCAAGGTTTTCGAAAGTAGCTGAGAAAAAAGAGTATCATAAAACAGCTTAATTTAATATGAATGTTAGTAATTAAAAAACGTGCAGAGGATAGACTCTGCACGTTTTTTTGCGTAAAGGGCTGAATATGACTCGGTCTTAAGTCTGAGTTAAAAACGGTTCTTAAGCTCGTTATGGAAAGATGAAAAAATAGTTAAGATAAGAGTATCAAATCGAAGGGAGGCAAGCACAAGATGAAACAATTTCTAGCGTTTATCGCAGCCGGTATTTTGGCTTTAATTGCTCTTGGTAGTCTTGCTGGTATTGTAGGATTTGCAATCGGAGCAGGAGTTGTATATTGGAGCTATAAATCATTTGTGCGAGCTAAATCATTTTTTGGAAAGTTAGCTTGGGGGATTGTTGGTTTAATCGGTTTATCCATTGCACTTTCTCATTCGCCAGCATTAATCGGTATCGCTGCTTTAGTGGTTTTATACTACGGATACCGTGAGTGGAAAAAAGAAAAAGATGTAGTTGTTGAATCTGCTCCAGAAAGTTCTAAACCATATAGCAACTTTGAAGATGAGTGGAACAAATTAATGAAAAACTAAAACAATAAATCAAATTATAAAAAAAGTAGAAGAGAGGAAGATTTATAATGAAACAATCTTTATTCGGACGTGTACGCGATGCAATTTTAGCTGATTTTCATAACGTGTTAGATGAGAAGGAAAGAAAAAATCCAATTGCGATGTTAAACCAATATTTACGTGATAGTGAGCGTGAAATAACAAAAATTGAGAAGTTAATTGAGCGTCATAAAACATTAAAATCTAACTTTGCTCGTGAGCTTGAGCAAGCACGTTATTTCGTTAATAAAAGATCAAAGCAAGCTATCATTGCTCAAGAAGCAGGCGAATTGCAATTGCACGAACGTGCGTTAGAAGAGGTAGCTTATTATGAAGGTCAAGTAACTCGATTAGAAGAAATGTATGCAGGTGTTGTAGAGCAAATTGATGAGTTAGAGCGTCGTCTTTCTGAAATGAAAAATAAATTAAAAGAAATGCACGCAAAGCGTATGGAACTAATGGCACGTGAAAATATGGCACATGCAAATCGTCGTATGAATACTGCGATGCATAAAATGGATGAAAATAATCCGTTCTTACGATTTGAAGAAATTGAAGATCACATTCGTGACTTAGAAACTCGTATGAATGAAGAGCATGAGCGTGATACATTTGATATGAAAATTGCAAAACTTGAGCGTGAAATGAAAGAAAAGAATGATGTATCGTTAACGAAAGAGTTAACAAAATAATAGTAGTATATTATAAAACAGGCTTATGATATAGTGATAGGAGAAAAGGTGTTGGAAAGCAATGCCTTTTCTTCTATGTATATGTGACAAGAAGGGGGGAGCTGAAATGAAGAAACATTTTTCAAAGACACAATTAATGGGGATGCTCCTCATCATATTTGGATTCGGTCTTTTTCTTGATATGATACTTGGACATTTTGAACCAGGTGGTCTCATTTTTGCATTTATTATGCTTATGTTTGGAAGGCATTATCGTAAAAAGAATCGTTATGTACGGGGAAATGTATTTTTATTTGTTGGTGGTATCGTATTTTTATTTTTCTTATTTTCATCAGCAGCATTTGTTCTTGTCGTATTTGCTTGTTTAGCTTTAATTGGTTATCAATTGATTCAACAAGGGCATCAGCAAAAAGCAATGAAGGTTGAAATTAAAGAAAAAGGGATTATAGACGAAGAGAAGCAAATATATCGTACAGAAACATATTTGAAAAATATGTTTGTAGGCAATGTGCGAATGATGGATCATATTTATGAACTTGAGGATATTAATGTTCAATATGGTGCTTGTGATGTGGAAATAGATTTAACAACTGCTATGATTCCAGAAGGGGAAACGGTAATTGTTATTCGGGGTGTCGTTGGTAATATTCGTTTATATGTGCCGTATGATATTGAACTTTCTTTAAATCATTCTGTTATTGTCGGACGTGTGCTCTTGCCAGGTCATGAAGAGACAGGGTTTAACCGCAATGTTACATTTAGAACAGAGCAGTATAAAGAGGCTCCTCGACGTATTAAAATTATTTCTTCGCTTGTCGTAGGCGACACGGAAGTGAGGAAAGTATAATGAAGAAACAAAAAAATATTTCGTGGATGTATATTCGTTATTCTATGTTGTCCTCTGTTAGTATCGCACTCATTTGTACAATTGTATATGTATGGAAAAGCGAGCAACAAGTGTATGATTTATTATGGAAGGAATCCATCGCTTCTGTTCCAATTGGCTTGTTTATTATGACTACAAGTTTACTTATCGGGGGAATTGTAGGATATGCAATCGGTTATTATATAGAGCAGCGTATACAAGGATTAAATACTTTTCTATTTGAAGTAGAGCGAGGGAATTTTCCGAGCGATGTTTCGTTTACTGCAGATGATGAATTTCATGAAGTGGAACGAAAAGTAATCGTTCTGGCTCGTCGATTAGAGGAGCAAGCTGGACTCTTTCAAAAAGTAACGAATGAACGAGCTCATTGGAATGAAGAGATGAGACAAGAAGCGATTTCTCAAGAAAGGCATCGTTTAGCAAGGGAGTTGCATGATTCAGTAAGTCAGCAGCTTTTCGCAATGTCGATGATGATGTCAGCGATTAATGAACAAATAACTGAATTTCCAGATGTGACAAAAAAACAATTGCAACTTGTTGAAAATATGGTTGTAAATGCTCAATCAGAAATGAGAGCATTGCTCCTTCATTTACGTCCTGTACAATTGGAAGGTAAGAAACTGACAGAAGGTATAGAGGAATTATTAACGGAATTATCGCGAAAACAACATATGAAAATTGAATGGCTTATTGAGCCAATAGAATTAAAAAAAGGTGTAGAAGATCATTTATTCCGTATTGTGCAAGAAGCGCTATCAAACACGTTGCGACACGCGAAGGCAAAGAAAACAGAAGTGCGCCTTCGAAAAATTGATCAATATGCGATTTTAAAAATCATTGATGACGGCGTTGGGTTTGAAGTAGGGGTTAATAAGGCTGGTTCATATGGCCTAAGATCGATGCAAGAGCGTGTTCATGAAATTGGTGGGACACTTAAGGTACTTAGTTTCCCGGCCAAAGGTACACAAATAGAAGTAAAAGTACCGATTATGATTGAGAGAGGGGGAGAAGTATGATAAAAGTATTGCTTGTCGATGATCATGAAATGGTTCGTATGGGTGTATCGGCATATTTATCGACACAGCCAGATATTGAAGTAGTAGGGGAAGCTGAGAATGGAAGAAAAGGATCAGAATTAGCATTGCAATTAAGGCCGGATATTATTTTAATGGACCTTGTTATGGATGAGATGGATGGTGTCGAAGCAACACGTGCTATTATTCAAGAATGGCCAGAAGCAAAAATTGTAGTTGTAACAAGCTTTTTAGATGACGAAAAATTGTATCCTGTTATTGAGGCTGGGGCGACCAGTTACTTATTAAAAACATCAAGAGCAAGTGATATTGCTGATGCTGTACGAGCTACTTATGATGGAGAAACAGTATTAGAGCCGAAAGTTACCGGGAAAATGATGTCCCGTATGCGTCAAAAGAAAGAGCAACCTTTGCATGATGATTTAACGGAAAGAGAGTTTGAGATTTTGTTATTAATTGCAGAGGGAAAAAGTAATCAAGAGATTGCGGACGAGTTATTTATTGCACTGAAAACGGTAAAGACACATGTGAGTAATATATTAAATAAATTGAATGTAAGTGACCGTACTCAGGCGGTTATTTATGCATTTAGGCATCAATTAACGAAGTGATAAAGTGAAACTTTAATCAGTGGGGAGGTTGTTCCTCTCCCACTGATTATCAGCCCTCACCAATCGGACTTTTACGGGCAGTTAATGCGGGATAAAGTAAAACTTTAATTGGCGGGGAATTCCTCGCTGATTATTGGCTCGATACAATATAGATTTGGCGTTAAAACAATTGAATGTTTTTATTGACGACAAATAATGTAAGCGTTATCATTGAGGTGTTAACAGTACATATAAAGGGGAGAATGTATATGTTAGTTCAAACTATATTCGGAATGGATAAGTCTAAAAAATTAGGGGATTATGTGAACGCATTACAAGCGCTTTGTGAACAATATAATGTTGAAACAGATAAAATTGCGATTATTGAGGCAACAGAGGAATACTATTTATTTTTAGTAAAGCAAGAAGAGCGCTATGATGTTGTCAAGGTAGAAACAGTTGATACGAATATTGAATATTATACGAAGGTTTATAAAATAAGCAGTTTTAATCATGCTGCGTATCAAATGTAAAAAAACTCCCTTTTGGGAGTTTTTTTAGGAGGCTTTTACTTCGTGAGATTCGGTTACTAATGGAACTTTTTTCGTACCGCTTAACTTAGCCATTGCAAGACCAATAAGACCTCCTACTAATGCTGGTATTAGCCAGCCGATTCCTTCATTATATAAAGGGATAAATTCAAAATATGGTGTGATAAATGAAACTGAAATACCACCTTGTTTTAATCCATCAAATACGCTCACTACAGCTGCTCCAATTAAAGCACCTACATAAACAGAGCGATATCCACCGAAGTATTTATGAAGTAATGATAGTAGTACGAGTACAATCGCAATTGGATACACAACAAGTAGAATTGGAACAGAGATTGCGATAATTTTCGTTAAACCTAAGTTGGCAACTAGTAATCCTAATGCGCAAATGATACTCGCGAACGTTTTGTATGAAAATGTAGTCAATAATGTTGAAAAATATTGGCTGCACGCAGATACGAGTCCAACGCATGTCGTTAAACAAGCGAGTGTAACGATAAGAGATAATAGGAGCAAACCGTATGGACCGAATAATTGTTGTACGATAACAGTAAGTAGCTGTCCGCCATTTTTTGCATATCCGAGCGAGACGCTAGTTGCCCCAAGCCAGCCGAGTGCACCGTATACAAGTACGAGCCCTGTAGCGGCAATAAGCCCTGCTTTTGCTGTGGCGATGGCAATGGACTTACGATCATTCACACCTTTAGAGCGAATTGCATTTACAACGATAATTCCGAATGCAAGTGCTGAAATAGTGTCCATTGTTAAGTAGCCTTCCATAAAGCCTTTGAAGATTGGAGAAGTTTGATACTCTTGCATTGCTGGTCCTGATTGCCCAAGTGGTGTAAATACACTTTTAACAAACAATAAGAAAATAGAGAGTAATAAAATAGGTGTTAATACATTTCCAATACGATCAACAAGTTTAGATGGATTCAAACTGAGCCAAAATACGATAGTAAAGAAGATGATTGTATATACAAATAGCACTAGGCTGCTAGAGCGGATTGTTTCTGGTAAGAAAGAACTAACACCCATTTCATAAGCGACATTTGCAACACGTGGGATGCCCATAGATGGACCGATAGCAATGTATACAATTACTGTAAAGAAAATTCCGAATAATGGATGAACATGACTTGCAAGTTGCTGCATTCCATTTCCAGATAGAGAAATTGCGATAACAGTTAGTAGTGGTAAGCCAACTCCTGTTAGTAAAAATCCAATCATTGCTGGCCAAAAGTTTTCACCTGCATTTTGGCCAAGCATGGGAGGGAAAATTAAATTACCTGCCCCAAAAAATAAAGAAAATAGCATAAGACCCGTGAAAAAAATATGTTTTTTTGATACAGTGTTCATTGTTTTTCCTCCTTTTTAAAATTCATTTGTAAGAACACAAAAAACTCGTCCCTAAAGAAAGGGACGAGTTATATTTACCCGCGATACCACCCTAATTTACACATGTAGAAATAAATCTATATGTATACGGCTTTGCAACGTACAACATGATACGTGTTCCTTGTAACGGGGGACGGCCGGTAAGAACTTACTGTAACATTCGGTTCTACTTCTCGGAGATGATTTTCGGTTACGCGCTGAACGTTGGCTTTCAGCAAATCGCCAACTCTCTGGGGAACAGTTCTATAACGTACTCGTTCTCGTCAATGAATTTTTATTCAAGTATTCTGACAGTATTGTTGCATGTTTTTTTTAGAAAGTCAATATGTTTTTTGAAAGATATATTTATATACGGAAATATCGAAAGTGATATTCGTTGTTGTAAAGGAAATGATGAATTGTAAAATGGGAGTGAAAATTTGCGGAGAATTGTAAAATTTATAGAGAAAGTTGATATTTATAGGAGTAAAGAAGGGATTGTTTGAATTTACAGAGAATAATACAACAATCCACTTGCTGGAAAGAACAAACCAAAAGAGGTGACTGAAATGCTTGCGATGGGAGTATTATTTGGCATTATTGCTATAATTGGTTTTATGTGGTTATATTATTCGCGTTCGTTTAAACAAGCAGAAGTTTTACTCTTTCAAAAAGGTAGTTTATTGACAAATCAGTCTAGATATTTAGTATGTCCGAAGTGTGGAAGTGCACAGGCCAGAAGTGGAGGATATCAAGAGTGTTGCAAAATTAGATTATGAAAGAAAGGAAGCCTCACATTATTTTGTGAGGCTTCCTTCCTTACAACTTCATGGCGCTCCAAATTGTCCATCGATCTCTTTCAATAATAGGAGAGACGTTTTGTAATGCGGTCTGTATATGTTGTAGAAGTTGAGAAAGTTCATCATCTGTTAACTCATATAGAATAGATCGACCTGTTCGAGGAGATAAATCTTGCAATAATGCTTCTACAGAATCATGTATTTTTCGTATTTCCCATTGTGTTTGTGTGGGAAGTACATGAAGAGAATGTTTTTGTAATTCTGTCTGTATAGTGTTGGTTTTTGGACGTCTTTTTGACTCTATTTCAATAAGTTTTGGAAATAGAGAGAAAAAATATCCGCGAATGTGTTCGGGACTTCCTGGAATTGTACAATCTTCAATTGTTCGATCTTGTAAAATAAGTACACCGTTTTTATTTAATATACGAGAAGCTTCACGTAAAAATGTAGGAATGTCTTGTAAATGATGAATAACTGCACGCGAAATAACTATGTCGAATGTTTCATTAGGGTATGGGATATTATGTGCATCACCGTGGATGAATGAAATGTTTGAAAAGTTGTTACAATTTTCTTTTGCAGCTTGTAATATTTCTTTTGAAAAATCAAGTCCCACAACATTATTGGCTCCCATAAGAGCGAGTTCTTTCGTATAAATCCCACCACCACAGCCGATATCAATTATTTGCTTGTTTTGTATTTCTGTAATGTTTTTTACCATTTCAGCCCAAGAAATATGAGCGTTTCTTGTTGCATATGTGTACTTATTATTTTCATCATGAAAATTAATGGACATGATAAAGACCTCCTTTCAATGATTAGTATAGCGTATTTAATAGGATGTCACGTTTTTGTTTTATGTATGAAGATTATAAGGATTTCTTATCGTAAGAGGAGGATTAATTTGAAAGGGAAATATGTATTGGTGTTGTTGTTTGTTATGTTACTAGCAGCTTGTGGTCAAGTTGAACCGAAAAAAGAAACAAAAAAAGTAGAAGAGACGGTGAATGAAGTGAAAGAAACAATAGGGGTAACCGTTATACAAAAAAAACATAAAGAGAAAAAGTTGCAGGAATCAGAAGCGAAGTTAGTAATAGACATTTTGAATAAAGCTGAGAAACAAGAAATAACAGGAAGCTTCGGTGAACCTGAATATGAAATACAAATTAGTAGAGATGGGAAAAAAGAAACTTATTATGCATGGTTAAGGGGAGAAGATAGACGAGGATGGGTGCAATATAAGAAAGCTATGTATATGTTGAATGAAAAAGATACGGAAAAGCTTTTGGATATATTTCCAAATGTCTCAGAACAAAAAGAAGATGAGATGCAGGTAAGCCCTTTAACGGAAGTAACAAAAAAAGATTTGCAGATTACCGCGTTTCATATTAAAACAGGCGATCAAAACGTGAATTATACGGTACGGTATACGATTTCACAATCACTATACAATAAGTTAGTGAAGGAGCAAGAATATTATTTGCAACTCAATTTTCCAGAAAAAGTTCAAAAATTAATTGGAGCAAAAGAGAGTGAAATGATTTTAGGTGAAAAAGTAAAGGAAGGGTATAAGCAATATGAATTACATGCTACTGTTCCGATAAACAGCGCTTCAGAATCACAATTAAAATCATTAGAAACATATTACGAAAATTATGATTTGAAAATATTAAACAGTGAAAAAGAAAAAATAGGTGTGTTTCAAAATATAATTCAGATTGTTAAAGATTATGGTGAAAAAATGAATTTTCAAAGATAAAGTGAGACTTTAATTAGCCCTTACGGATTGGAATGAATGTAAACTTGTCAAATCTATATGACCTTTCCTAGGAAATGATAATAGAGAGGGGAAAGCACCCCTCTCTATTACTTTGCTTTTGTAGATGGCTCATTCATTGATTTTCGTGTAATAAGAAAAGAAATCATAAGAGCGGAAAGGATGACAAGGGCAATAAATACGTGATTGGGCAACAAATCTAATAATAATACGTAACTAACGGTATAAAAAATAAGAGTTGAAGCTAAAAACGATAGAGCACCTATTATAAGAGATTGTAAATTCATTTGTGTACACCTCCTTTTATTTATATTTTTGGCTGAAAATGGATTATATAAACATTATTTCTAACAATAGAAAAAAATATGTCATAATAGAGAAAAGAACAAGCTTTGATGAATGATATGATTCATTAATGAGAGATAAAGGAGAGGAATATGAAAAATAATAAAAAAGGATTATGGGGAATTATTGTTGCGATAGGTCTATTTTTACTGTCTAAGTTAAAGTGGGTATTTGCAATTTTTAAATTAGCAAAGTTTTCAACGGTATTTAGTATGTTTCTATCGCTTGGCGCATACGCAGTTCTATATGGTTGGAAATTTGGAGTGGCGCTCATTTATTTGTTGTTTGTTCATGAAATGGGCCATTTATGGGCTGCGAAAAGAAAGGGGATCCCAACATCGCCAGCAATCTTTATTCCATTTATGGGGGCCCTTATTGGAATGAAAGAGATGCCGAAAAATGCGAAAGATGAAGCTTACATTGCCTATATGGGTCCGCTTTTCGGACTTCTGTCATTTTTACCAGCGATACCGCTTTATATAATGACGAAAGAGCCATTTTGGGCGCTTGTTATTTTGCTTGGAAGTATGATTAATTTCTTTAATTTAATTCCCGTTTCGCCGCTAGATGGTGGGCGAATTATTTCAGTTGTCAGTACTAAAATTTGGGGAGCAGGCCTTATTTTATTACTTGGCTATTCAATTTACTTTAAAAGTATTTTGGGAGGATTTATTGTTATTATCGGTTGTATGGAGTTATATAGAGTAATAAAGAGAGATGAGCCGATTAAGGAATTAGGGCATAAAATTGATGGGATGAAAGAATATGTTACTAGGCTTGAAGAGGAATTAAAAGAAACGGGTGCTGTACATCGGACTATATACGTGATGCATCATGAGATGAATGCATTAAGACAAAGAGAACGGGAAAAAGAGTTACAAATAGGTGAACTTCAAAAAATGGAAGTGTTAGAGTATCTTTTACCGAAGTTCGAACCGTTAGATTATGTTCCATATGAAGATGAAAAAGATGAGTATACAATTCACATAAGGGAAGCATTTGAAGCGTCAGAAAGAAAATTAAATGAATGGAAAACAGAAAAGGAACAACAAGAAAACTATTATAAAGTGGATGCGAAAACGAAATGGACAGTATTTGCTTGTTATATCGGATTAATGGCTATACTCGGTTACACAGCTTATGAAGGATATATTGTTTTACAAGAACATTTGCCAACGAGAAATGTATAGAAAAATATTGTCGAAATGATAGGAAGAATTTATACAGGAATTATATTTCTACGAGAGAAAGTTACAAGTATAGTCATACATTGTAATATTTTTAGTAGAGAAGGAGTTCTGTATATGAAGAAATTGTTAAGTGTATTCGGGATTATTATCGTGATGATCATTGCAAGCTATAGTCTTATGAAAGTGCTGTTACATTATGCGAATAAGCCTGCTGAGGTAAATACAATAGCTCAAATAGAAGATGTGCAAGAAGAGACAAAAGTGCTAAATTTTATTCGAATGACACATGAAAGCTATAATAATTTCTTAAATTACGGTAAAGCAGAGAATTATACAGACGGGGATTGGAATCAATTTAAGCAATGGTTTCAACAACAAGAATCATCGTTAAAAAATATACATACAGAAATAAAGAATGAAAAAATAAAACGCGATGTAAATAGAAGCTATGAAATTGTAAAAAAAGGTGTGGAACTTCAAAATATTGAGTATGTAGTGTATGCCCACCGTGTATATCATGACTTGGATATTATCGTAAATAAATATAGAGGTGAAACGAATATCTGGGGATATACGGAGTTTGGCGATGGGAAAGATATAAAAGTAATTGAACAAGCTATACAAACAAAATAATAAGCTAGCTAGAATTCTAGTTAGCTTATTTTCTTTTGTAAATATAATGTTCATATATTATTCACAAAAACACCGTGTTAATAGTGATTAAAATCACAATCTGCATTATAAGATTCAGTTAAACTAAAAACAGTTAAGGAAATAGAGGAGTGGGATACAATGTTAAGTGCAAAAACAATTGAAATCGTAAAGTCAACAGTACCATTATTACAAGAAAAAGGCGTTGAAATTACAACGAGATTTTATGAAATTTTATTTTCGGAACATCCGGAGTTATTGAATATTTTCAACCATACAAATCAGAAAAAGGGAAGACAACAACAAGCGTTAGCGAATGCTGTTTATGCAGCTGCAACGTACATTGATAATTTAGAAGCTATTATTCCAGTTGTAAAACAAATTGGTCATAAGCATAGAAGTTTAGGTATTAAAGCAGAGCATTATCCGATTGTAGGTACATGTTTACTACGTGCCATTAAAGAGGTCGCAGGTGCACCTGATGAAGTTTTAAATGCATGGGGAGAAGCATATGGTGTCATTGCTGATGCATTCATTAGCATTGAAGCAGAGATGTATGAAGAAGCTGCACATAAAGAAGGTGGATGGAAAGACTTCCGCAACTTTGTGATTGTTAAAAAAGTGAAGGAAAGCGATGTTATTACGTCATTTTATTTGAAACCTGAAGATGGAGGGAAAGTTTCTTCATTCATCCCAGGTCAATATGTAACGATTCAAATCAATATTGAAGGTGAGACATATACACATAATCGTCAATACAGTTTATCCGATGCTCCTGGGAAAGAATATTATCGTATTAGTGTAAAAAAAGAAAAAGGTGTAGATACACCAGACGGTAAAGTGTCTAATTACTTACATGAACATGTAAAAGAAGGAGATGTTTTACCAGTAAGTGCACCAGCGGGAGATTTCGTGTTAAATATGGATTCAACATTACCAGTTGTACTAATTAGTGGTGGAGTAGGGATTACACCGATGATGAGTATGTTAAATACGTTAATTGAACAAGATTCAAAACGTAATGTATATTTTGTTCATGCAGCAATAAATAGTAATACACATGCAATGAAAGAACACGTTAAGGCAGTAGAAAATGAATATGAACAAGTTAAAGCATATACTTGTTATTCTGCACCGACTGAAAAAGATTTAGAAATGAAGAACTTTGATAAAGAAGGTTTCATTGAAAGTGAATGGTTAAAAACTATTATTCCGACAACTGAAGCAGAGTTCTATTTCTGTGGTCCAGTAGCATTTATGAAGCATATAAATGCTGCACTAACTGATTTAAGTGTGAAACAAGAGCATATTCATTATGAATTTTTCGGCCCAGCAACAAGCTTACAATAAGCAAAAAAACGAGGTATTTATTTTACCTCGTTTTTTATTTGTTCTCGTAATAAACGGTTTACTGTTTCACGACGTATACCTATCAGTTGACCAATTTCGGTTTGTGTTAATATTTCATATATAGGAATGTCACCTAAATATAGGGTGAACCATTCTTGTAAACGATGAAGACGTTCTTTCGGAGAGACGGTTGTCAATTGATCAATTCGTTGTTGCATCATTCTTAATTTAGATTGCAATTGCATAGCGATGTTAGCATACGATTCGGGATTTGCTTGAAGTCTCTCGTACCATTCACTACTAGTGATCGGTTCCACTTCTGTTTTTATTAAAGCGATAGCTGTACCGTGATATTCTTTCGGTGAAATTAAAGAATGATGAGGTATCGTTTCACCTGGAACGATAATGTTGAATAAAAATGGTGTTCCGTCTTCTTCTAGCCGAACTACTTTTAATAAGCCTGTTTTTATAAAGTATAAAGGACCGTCCTCGCCTTGACGGAATAGTACATCTCCTTTGTGTAGAATCAATGTTAGCCCCCCATTAATATGTTTCTATTTCTTCTATTTTAGCGTATATGTATATAGACAATATGCTATTTCAACAGCAATTTCATTGACGAAATGTATGCTATTACAGTAGTATACTATTTAGTGTGTAATAGTACTAGCAATGAATACGCTGTAGGGGGTTTAGTATATTGTTAGATGCGATGAGAATGACGGATATGAGAATTCCGGCGAATGCTATCATTCATGTAGAAGAGATGAAAGGTGGAGTCGTTTTATCCGTTGAAGTAGACGGCCAAATTATTTATACGATGGCTTATGATGAAGAAACAGATAGCTATGCTGAATTATATGATCGAAACGATAAGAGGGCGTGCCAAGTACATGAAGACTTCATGGGGTGGTCACTTCTTCATTAAAAAAGATGTCAATATGACATCTTTTTTTATTAAATCGATAGAATATACAAAGAAATGAAATATAAGGATAAAATTTGTAATAATTGATTTTGCATTGTTAGCACTCTGTAACTGCAAGTGAACTATTTTTTCGCTATCATAAAGATAACAGTCGCAGTTATAGGAGTGGTCAACTTGAAGAAAGTACATATTTCAAATTATATGTTATTATGTGTTTGTTTAATTTTATTTGTTCTCCTCGGAGGATTTTTATATTCATGTGTATAAGAAAAACGCATTCTAAAAAGAATACGTTATAAAAGGGAAATAATGATTAATCTAGTTCCAAGAATAATCAACGTAATACGTAATAAATTAATTACGGCGTTACCACTTAGTTTTGTATTAATGTAAGCCCCGATTTTTCCGCCAATCCATGCACCCGGAATCAGGATTAATGCATAAATCCAGCTGACATTTCCAAGTGAGATGTGAGTTGCAGAACTTACAATTGCTGATAGAAATACGATGAACATTGAAGTTGCTACTGCAATATGTGCTGGGAATGCAAAAAGAAGCATCATTGCTGGAACAAGTAAGGCACCGCCACCAATTCCAAATAATCCAGATATAAACCCAACTATAAAGGCGATAAAGATAGCAAGAAACGGTGGGAATTGGTAGTGTACAGTATTTCCATCATTATCTGTAAAAGAACGCTTAATTACAGACGTATTTGAGAGGGAAAGAGGTTTTAATTTGTCTCGAAGCATAAGTAGAATTGAGACGAATATAAGGAAAATCCCAAAGTATAAAGAAAATGTGTCTTGGTTTAAAAATTTATTTGCCCATGATCCGATAATACCACCAGGGCCGCTTCCGATAAATAAAATAAGTCCACTTTTATAATCTACTCGCTTATGCTTCATGTAAGTAAGGGTGGAAGATAGTCCTGTGAAAACGACTGTTACCATAGAAGTCCCTACTGCAAGTTGTGGTGATAAACTGTGTAATCCAATTAATAACGGAACAATAATAATTCCGCCTCCAAGCCCAACTAGGCTGCCGACTGTTCCGGCGATTAGTCCGATGAAAAGTAACATGATGTATTCCAAAATTGCCAACTCCTCTAAATAACTTATCCACCAATTATTATACACGCTTTTTAATGAGAAATAGGCTTGTTCACAAAAAAGTCGTCTTCCTAGAAAAATAAGGAAGACGACTTTTGATTAGAAAACAAAATGTAATAGGTAGTAAAACAGAGCAGCTAAAGAAGCTGAAATAGGAAGTGTAATAACCCATGTAATTAACATGCGTTTTGCAGTTCCCCATTTTACCCCTTTCACACGGTGAGAAGCACCAACCCCTAAAATAGAAGAAGAGATAACGTGCGTCGTACTAACCGGTAAGTGAATGAATGTTGCACCGAAAATAACAAGTGATGATGATAAATCGGCAGCTACACCATTTACAGGACGAATTTTCATAATTTGTCCACCGACAGTTTTAATAATTTTCCATCCGCCGACAGAAGTACCAAGCCCCATTGCGATAGCACAAGATAATTGTACCCAGAACGGGATATCGCTAGAAGTATGATAGTTATTAGCCATAAGAGCCATCGTAATGATTCCCATTGCTTTTTGTGCATCATTCGTACCGTGTGTGTAGGCTTGTAATGCTGCAGTGAAAATCTGGAATATACGGAAGTTCTTATTCGTTTTTGTTAAGTTAAAGTTTTTAAATACTACTTTAAAAATACTGTATACGGTATAACCAATAACGAAAGCGATAATCGGTGAAATGATTAAAGCTTCAATAATTTTAATAAATCCTTTAAGATTTAGCGAGCTAATCCCAGCGGCCGCAATTGCTGCACCTGCGATTGAGCCGATAATTGCATGCGAAGAACTACTTGGAATACCGTAGTACCAAGTAATTAAGTTCCAAGCTATTGCCGCAAGCAAAGCAGCTAAAATTACAAGAGAACCATTTTGTAAGGCGAATGGATCAACGATATCTTTTGTAATCGTTTTTGCTACACCTGTAAATGTCATTGCGCCTAAAAAGTTCATAATAGCCGCCATAATAATGGCATGTCTAGGCTTTAGAGCTTTCGTTGAAACAGCCGTTGCAATAGCGTTTGCTGTATCGTGAAATCCATTGATAAAGTCAAAAGCTAAAGCGCAAATGACTACTAAAACGGTCAGTATCAAGAGTGTATCCATGATCAAACTCCTTACGCGTTCTTCATAATAATTGTTTCTAATACGTTTGCAACGCTTTGACAGCTATCAGCTACTTCTTCAAGCTCTTCGTAAATCTCTTTAAATTGAATAATCTTAATCGGATCTTTTTCACGAGAGAATAAGTTCTTAATCGCATGACGGCGAATATCATCACACTGTGATTCATAATCCTTAATCTTAATCGCATTTGTACGAATGTCGACTAATTTTTTGTTAGACATTAATTCAACAGAGTTTGCAATCTCAATCGCACATTGATTAATTGCTTCTACGAATTTAATCATGTATTCATCAGCTTCTGTAATAGAATACATTTCGAACAGACCAGCACTGTGATCTAATCCGTCTAATACATCATCCATACTCATTGCAAGTTGTAGGATGTCCTCACGCTCAATCGGAGTGATAAACGCTTTGTTTAACTCCATAATGATTTCGTGAATAAATGAGTCACCTTTTGACTCATACTCTTTCATGCGCATAGAAAACTCTTTTAAATCGCTAGCATTTTTAATTTTATACTCCACGAAAAACTGCGCGCCTTCTTTTAAATTTTCGGAAACATTCATTAACATTTCAGAAAATTTATCTTTTTTTGATTTAAAGACCATTATTGTTACCCCCACAAAAGTAATATATGTAAAATATATTGGCTAATCAATTCTAACAAAAAACTGTCGTTTTTTAAAACATTTTATCGAAAAGTTTACAAAAACTTAACATAACTCTCGTTGTTCTATTAATAATATTAATATCCAATAGTGAATATCTTACTTGTAGAATGTCCTTTTCTTGCAAAAAGTATGAATGCAAAAGAAAAGCTTTACACTATAGGAATGACTACGTTATTATAATAAATTTAAAAGGCGGTATATTCTTCCTTTTAAAAAGAAGAGTGTAAATAAATGAAGGAAGTGAACGAATGAAATTGAAGAACACTCATTTTAAAAAAATGCTTGAGTGGTTCAATAAGAGGAAGAAACTTCGTAATTCATTAATTGTATTGGGAAGTGTATTCGTTACTCTATTTATTGCTGTAAATATAATAATTTCCATTCAAGACATATCTGAATTAAAACAAGCTGTTCCACAACCGACTTTAATTTATGATGCAAATAATGAGGTCGCAACTAAATTAGCTTCTTCGAAAACAGAAGGCGTTAAAAGAAAAGATATTCCTGATATTATGGTTCAGGCAATTGTTGCAGTAGAAGATAAGGAATTTTTTAACCATCATGGTATTTATTATAGTGGAATTATAAGTGCGGTTTTTAAAAATATTACAGCAGGAGAAGTTGTAGCTGGGGGAAGTACAATTACACAGCAGCTTGCGAAGAATGTATTTCTGACACAAGATCGTACATTTTCTCGTAAAATAAAGGAATACTTTTTAACAAAAAAAATAGAACGTACTTATACAAAAGATGAAATTATTGAAATGTATATGAATCAAATTTATTTTGGGGAAGGTGCTTGGGGGATAAAGAGGGCAGCTAAATCTTATTTTGATAAAGAGGTAAAAGATTTATCAATTTCAGAAGCTGCAACGATTGCGGGATTAATTAAAGCGCCGTCTGCGTATTCGCCTTATAAAAACTTTAATAAATCAATTGAACGACGTAATGTCGTATTAAGTTTAATGAAAGAGCAAGGGTATATTTCTGACGAACAGTATAATAAAGAAAAAGAGTCAGGCCTTGTATTAAAACGTGGGGTTGATGATAAATACAAAGGTAAATACTCCCAATATGTAGACTATATAGTTAGGGAAGCGATGGAAAAGTACGAATTAACACAAAATGAAATTTTAGCGGGTGGTTATCGTATTTATACAGAGCTTGACCCGAAAAAACAACAGGCTGTAGAAGACGTTGTGAATAATGATAGTTATTTCAAAGATAGTGGCTCAGACCAACTTATGCAAACGGGTGTAGTTCTTATAAATCCCAAAACAGGCGGTGTTCCAGCTTTAGTTGGTGGTAGAGGACCATATCAGTTTTTACAATTTAATCATGCTACGCAATTAAAAAGACAACCAGGTTCAACGTTAAAGCCTCTAGCTGTATATGTACCCGCTTTAGAACAAGGGTATGAAGTATACGATATATTAAAGGATGAACCATTTCATATTAAAGAATATGAACCGAAAAATAGTGATCAGGCTTTTCATGGTAATGTGACAATGTATGAAGCGGTAGCAAAGTCGTATAATGTTTCCGCTGTGTGGCTATTAGAACAAATAGGATTAGATAAAGGATTGAAATCTTTAGAGCGATTTGGTATTCCATTAGTACCAGAAGACCGTACGTATCCAATTGCTTTAGGTGGGATGCATGTAGGGACATCACCATTTGTAATGGCCCAAGCATATAGTACATTTGCTAATGATGGGGTTCAAGTAGAGGCTCATGCAATTAGAGAAGTTCAAAATGCTGAAGGAGAAATAATAGGGAAATGGTATAAGAAAGAGACACGAGTGACGAGTGAGAAAATTGCTCAAAAGATGACGTATTTATTAAAAGGTGTTGTAGAAAAGGGAACAGGTGGAAAAGCGAAAGTTACTAATGTTGATACAGCAGGAAAGACAGGGACTACTCAACTTGTAAATGGTCCGAGCGTAGGGGCAAAGGACTCGTGGTTTGTAGGATACACACCAGATTTAGTAGGTGCGATTTGGGTAGGATATGACAAAACAGATAGCGAGCATTATGTTCCAGGTGGTAGTCAAATTACAACGACGATGTTCCGGGATATCATGAAAAAAGCAAATGCAAACCCAGCCCAAAAAGCGTTCCAATTGTCGTTAATATCTGAAGCGGACTATAAAAAACAATTGCAAACAATTGAAGAAGAAAAGCGAAGAAAAGAAGAAGAAAAGAAAAGGCAAGAAGAAGAACAACAAAGGAAAAAAGAACAGCAAGAGTGGTTTAATAAAGTGAAAGAGTGGATTCCATCATTATGGTAAAAAAAGAGGCGAATTTCGTTATTCGCCTCTTTCTCATGTGAAAAATAAAGTTTGCTCATAATTTGTGAGGTAAATGCTACTATTCATTAAGAGTAATGTTCGTACTGCCAAAGGATTGGGAATCGTATGTGATGATTATTGTTCCTTTACTAATCGGTTCGTATAGTAATTCTTCTTCATAACTACCATTATTTTCATTATGGATAGACAGCGTGATTTCATCAATTCCTTTATTTGTATATTGATTTTTAATCGTTTCAGCAATTTGAAGTAGAGTTTCGTAACTAGGAGCTTCCGTAATAAGCATTCCTTTTATAACTTTTTTTTCATTATTTGTGGAATTGGAATAAAGGATGTTGTTTTGTTTCGTATACAAAAGTGTGTATGGAACTGTTTTTCTCTCTGCTTTTGAAATAGTGGAATATTTTAGAGTTAAAAAAAATCCTACACATAAAATAATGCATATCATAAGAGCAATCCAAATGCGTATCGGTGACATAACTCTCATTTTTCATCCCTCTTTCATATCTTTGACTTCATTATTTATCATACAAAATGAGGATTAAGATAGAGTAAATTTGAGGTAAAGAAACGTAAAGAAGGAGCACTTATCCTCCCAAACAAGTGCTCCTTTTTATTAAAAGAGAGATTTAATAGTCAATCAAAATCACATCTATTACTTATAAATGTGCTTAGTCCTCCCAAAATATTTTCGGAAATTGTGGTTAGTAAATTCGGAAGACAGATAGTGTCGCAGTTGTATCGCCCGCAGGTCCTTGTTGAGCCCCTTGAGCACCAGTAGTCCCCGTAGTTCCTCCGCCTAGGCAACCAGATCCATATTGAACTAGAATAGCTTGACCAAGAGTTTGAAGAAGTCTAACAAATTCTGTGAGTTCTGACTTAGGGATGTTAATATGGCTACATGCTCTTACTTCGCAACAATCATTACCATAAAATACTTTTCCTTTATTTTTATTGTTCATCTTTTCATTCTTTTCTTTCATAGAATCATTAGTCATTACTATATATTAAAATGAAATTTATACTAAATTCGTGATGGACAAACTACCATTTCTAAAAAAATAAGAAATTGGCCCACATAGAAAGAAATAAGTAAGATATAGAGAAAGGTTTATATAATGTAAAGAAGAAAAGTGCAACATAAAAAACTACATGCTAATTGTTGGGAGTGTTTAACAATTGGCATGTAGTTCGTGCATTAGTCCTTTATTTACATTGATTTAATTTTTCAAGGGTTGTTTTAGGTAAGATTGGAATAGAAATAGTGAAAGTTGTACCGTTTGAAGCACTAGTCATTTTGAGCGTGCCGTTATGATTTTGGATGATTTTTTTTGTTACTGACAAGCCTAGTCCTGTTCCCGAATCCTTCGTTGAGAAGAATGGATCAAAGATATATTCTTGAATAGCTGGAGGAATACCAATTCCATTATCTGTGAAAGTAATCCGAACGAAGTTATCAAGGCGATAACTAGTAATTTGAATAGAAAGAGGTTTGTCGCCTTGAGCATCGACGGCATTTTGAAATAGATTTAAAAACACTTGAACAAGTTCATGTCGATCAATATTGACTAAAATATCATCTAATTCATTAGAGAAGTTATAATCAATTGAAATATTATGCAAGGAAACTTCACTAACTAGTAACTGTTGAATATAGTCACGTAAAAATGTATTAATGGGAAACGGTTCTCTTGTAAATTCCCGTGTTTTTGAAATGGCTAAAAATTTTGTAATAATATTATTTGCACGATCTAATTCAGGGATAAGCAAATTTTTAAATAACTCTTTATTTGATGGAGAAACGCTTTCTTGTAAAAATTGTAAGTATCCTCGTACTGTTGTAAGAGGATTTCGTACTTCGTGTGCAATTCCAGCTGCGATTCGCCCTGCTAACGAAAACTTCTCTGCATCACGTTCTGTATTTAAATAATGAAAGACACTAATAACTCTAAAAATCTCCCCGTTATAATCGCGAATAATTCGGTTATTTATAATGCCATAGTTTTTGTCTAAAACTTCTTCATTATATATTTCTGTTCCCGTTTTTAATGTTTCAATCGCTTTAATTTTTTCTTCCGGCAAGTTTAGTAATTGTTGAATCGGTTTTCCGATAATATCATTTCGTATTACACCGAAATCATCTGCAGCAACTTGATTACATAAAGTAATATTCCCTTTACTATCGACAAAGGTTACATGATGTGAAAAGGCATCAAAAATATGTACAAAGTGTTTTTCGAGTTGTTCAAATAAAAATAATGAATCACAAGTAAGTTGAAAATGAGCCTCTTTATTTTCTTTTGGTATTTCTTGAATGGAATGGGTTGTTCTAGTTTTCTTTATTCGTAAACCAATATGTGGATTTTTGTATGTGAAATGATGTGGTAATTGATTCACAAGTTCTTCATAAAAACGTACTTTATTTTCTAGTTCTTCAATTCGTTTTTCATGAGATACAGTAGCATCGTTTGGAAGCATAAATAAATAACCCCTCATTTTAAAAATTCTTCCATATAGTATATCATATTTTTATAAGGATACTCTTAAAGAAAAGGCTACATGATGCAAAGTGTTTGGAAAGTGAATAGAAGATGAAGTTAAAAAGGGAGGGGTATATGTGCTGTTTATTGGAGTGACAGGATGGGGAGATCATGATTCTTTATACATAAATCCCTATGAAAATAGAAATAAATTACGAACATACAGCGAGTATTTTCCTATAGTAGAAGTGGATAGCTCATTTTATGCGATGCAACCTGCACGAAACTATACAAAATGGGCAATGGAAACACCGAAAGATTTTTCTTTTATCGTAAAAGCATATCAAGGAATGACAGGACATATGAAAGGTGAAATTCCTTTTTCTACGTTCGATGAGATGTTTGATGTGTATAAACAGTCTATTCTTCCTTTAATAGAAGCTGATAAATTAAAAACAATTTTATTTCAATATCCACCATGGTTTGATTGCAAAAAGAAAAATGTAGATTTTCTCCGATATACAAAAGAAAAAATGGAAGGTTTGCCGTGTGCGATAGAATTTCGAAATCAAACATGGTTTTATCCAGAAATGAGAGATAAGACGTTACAGTTTCTAGAACAGGAGAAATGGGTTCATACAATTTGTGATGAACCACAGGCTGGGATAGGTTCTGTGCCACTCGTGTTAGAGGTTACGAATTCAGACATGGCATTAATACGTTTTCACGGTCGAAATGTTCATGGTTGGCTTGATAAAGGGGAAAATTGGAGAGCGGTTCGCTGTTTATATCGCTACAACAATAAAGAACTGGAAGAATGGGTTGAACGACTAGAGCAATTAAAAAAGAAAACAAAGGATATATACGTACTGTTTAACAACAATTCAGGTGGGGATGCAGCAGATAATGCGAAACAGCTTATGAAAATGATGAACATTACATATGGTGAGCCGAAGCCGGAGCAATTAAATTTTTTTGAATGATAATAAACAAGAAAGGCACTGTACAAACAGGGGGAATGTACAGTGCCTTTCTATATGAAAAAGAGGGGTAACAATGTTACTGAGCGTTTGGTTGATTCATCAATTGTTGGCTTCATAATAAATGATAATGGTTATCATTATCATTGTCAATGGTTTTTCTAAAAATATATAAAAAACTTTGTATATTTTAAATAGAGATAAAAAAAAGAACAGCATTAATGCTGTTCTTTTCCGTTGACGAATTGCTGTAAATCAAAAGGAGTTATCGCCTGGATAAATTCTTTTGAGATAAGTGTTTGAACGAGAGTGCTCTCAGAGATAGAAGCACCTGTTTTCTTTTCATAAGCTTGTTTTAATAAATCAAGTTTTTCAGCCGTTTCTTTTGGTAATTCAATTGTAAGTGTGTTCATAATTTCTCCCCCTTATTATTAGAGTACCACTACAATATAGGAGAGACAAGAAAAGAGAATATGAAATATAAAAAAGGTTACCAAATTTTCAAATGGTAACCTTTTTTATGTATAAGAGTTATTAAGCAATACCGATATACTTTAAAGTTTTTGATGGAGTACTGTGATCAAAGAAGTGTTGTAAAAATGCAATATCAACACCTGATTTGTATGCACAATAACCCCAAGTTTTTCGAAGTGTATGTGAGCTAATCCCTTCTAATCCAACTTCTTTTGCAGCTTTGTTTAAAATGTACCATGCATGTTGTCTCGTAATAGATTTTGTTCCTTTTTGAGATTTTAACAATGGTTCATTACGTTTCCAAGTTTTACGTTCTTTCATGTAGTCTTCGATTGCGTGCTGTAAGTCTTCATTTACAGCAAACCATTTATGTTTCTTCACTTTTTCATTGTAAAATAAAATGGAATGGCGAACATTTTCATTTTCATCGATTACATCACTAACTTTTAATTGTAAGATTTCACTTACTTTTAAGCCAGAATTTACAGCTAATACGAATAATAAGCCATCACGTTTCGAAGATTGTAAAAGTATATTTTTGATAGTTTCTAATTGTTTTTCATTTTGAATAGGTTGTCCTGCTTGTTTCATTTCACGCACTCTCCTCTTTTATATGTGTAAAGGAAAGGATTAACTTGTTTCTTACTATAAAGGGAGAGTGTGAATTTCATGTGAACTCCTAGTGAAATTAAGACAAATTATTTGACTTCTTTTACTTTTTGTAAATTGAAATAGAATACAACACTGTTAGTCGTATTATACACACCGTATTCGGCATGATGGAGGTCTAAAATGTTTTTTACAATAGATAATCCGAGACCGGTACCTCCAGTGTGACGGCTACGTGATGCATCTAGACGATAGAAGCGATCCCAAATTTTTTCAAGACTTTCTTCAGGGATAGGGTTTCCTGTATTCTCGATTTCGACTTTTACGGTATCTTCTGCTTCTATAATGGAGACTTGTATTTTTTCTCCCTCTGGCGTATAACGGATTGCATTACTTAGTAAGTTCACAACTACTTGCTCAATGCGACTGCGATTTGCTTTAACAAGTATAGAAGGGTCTGCATCGATGTTCACTTGTAAATGTTTTTCTTCCATGCTAAATAATAATTTTGTGTAGACTTGTTGCGTTAATTCACCGATTGAGAACGTCGTCATATCTAGTTTGTAAGTACCAGATTCCAACTTTGCTAATTCTAACATTTCAACAATCAGCCTGTTCATATTTTCTGTTTCTTCTAAAATAACATCAGTATAATACGAAGTATCCTTACTAACACCATCTTTAATTCCTTCTGCAAAACTTCTAATTACACTTAGCGGTGTTTTTAATTCGTGTGATACGCCAGAAATGAATTCTTTTCTTGTTTTTTCTAATTGACGTTCACGTTCAATATCTTGTTGTAACTTTGTATTAGCAACATTTAATCGATCGATTCGATCTTTTAAATTTACAGATAATGTATTGATACTGCCAGAAAGCCCGCCAATTTCATCGTCAGCTGTAACAGGTAATTTCTCGCTGAAATCAAAATTAGCCATTTTTTTTGTAACACGATTTATTTTAATTAATGGCTTAACAATGATTTTTGAGTAGTAGAAGGATAACAAAATAATTACGAGAAACACGATGATTAAGGCATAGACATAATAATCTTTTAAAACGAGCATCGCTTCATTAACAGGCTGCAAAGATGCTATCGCAAAAGCGTATTCTGTAATCCTTCCATTTTCTATAATCGGTTTTACAAAGATACTATTTTTTATATTTTCTCCGCCATCTAATATGAAAGTACTTAATTGGTTCGAGTTAGAAGTTCCCTCTCTAATCATATCTGCAAAATATTGAACGGCTTGTAATGTTTCAATATCATTTGCAAGACGAACCTCCGCTTTGGATGGGAGCTGTAACTTAGTTATAACACCTGTAAAGACGATTCGAGTTGTAGATTTGTATCGGCTTGCAAGTCTGTTCTTAGAAGGGTTACCATTAATTGACTGAAAATCCGAATAGAAATGTTCGTTCTGCCATTGATTATAATTCGTTCCTAATTTTTGTGGTGTGATTATATTATTCTCTTGTACGACTCCATCAACATTGATTATTACATCTTTTTTTAAACCTAAATTTTCGAATTTATTATATTCTTCTGGTGTTAAAAGATTATTAAGTGGAATGGAATACTGTTTATTATTGTTGGGATTAAATACATCGATATAGTAATTGTTATCACTTTTAATAATACCGTTAGAATCCAAAAACTGCATATCGGCATTTGTTTTATCATGAAATTCTTGTTTTAATTTTCTAACCTGCTCATAACTTTTATCACTTTTATCATAATTATCTACGAATTTTTCAAAAGCAGTTTGGACTGTTTTTACTTTCTTATTAATATAAAATTTCTCTAAAAATAGAGATTGTCCTAGGAAAAAAAGTAGGAATATGATTGTAAATAAAGTGGATGTTAATAAAAATAGTTTAAAGACGATACTTCTGTTTTTCACTGCGTCACCTCTTATGAGAAATACTGTAAATGATTTCTTTATCCCGCTTTAACGGGCAATAAGACTCCCACTTCAAAATTCGGCGAATACAAGGGAGTTAGGCGGGAGATCAATTGCCCGTAAAATCCGATTGGTTCAACTAATAATCAATGGGGGATGGAAAAAACCTCCACTGATTAAAGTTTCACTTCATTATAACAAACGTTACAAGAAAGTAGAGGGGAGAAATCTGTCTCTTTATAAAGTAGTTATTTATAAAAAGTCACATAAAAAGAACTCGCCAGACGTATGACAAGTTCTTTAGTGTATTATTGTTGAATTGCTGCATCTAAAGCGATTTCAATCATTTCGTTAAATGTAGTTTGACGCTCTTCAGATGTTGTTTCTTCGCCAGTGAAGATGTGATCGCTAACTGTTAATACAGATAATGCATTTACACCGTATTTCGCTGCTAATGTGTAAAGAGCAGTTGTTTCCATTTCTACTGCTAATACACCGTAATCTCCAAGTTTTTTAACCATGTCCATGCTTTCACGATAAAACACATCTGCTGTTAAAACGTTACCGACACGAACGTGTAATCCTTTTTCAGTTCCAGCATCATAAGCTTTCTTTAAAAGGTCAAAGTTTGCAGCTGGTGCAAAATCAAATCCTGGGAATGTTAAACGGTTCATATTAGAATCAGTACAAGCCGTCATTGCGATAATAACATCACGAACTTTTACATCTTTTTGAATTGCACCGCAAGTTCCAACGCGAATTAAATTTTTAACTCCGTAGCTTTGGATTAATTCGTTTACATAAATAGAAATAGAAGGAACACCCATACCTGTACCTTGAACAGATACACGTTTTCCTTTATAAGTTCCAGTGAAACCTAACATACCACGCACATTATTATAGCAAGTAACGTCCTCTAGAAATGTTTCAGCGATATATTTTGCACGTAATGGATCACCAGGTAATAGAATAGATTCAGCGATTTCGCCTTGTTTTGCTTCGATATGTACACTCATAAAAAAGTCCTCCTTATAATGTATTGATAGAAATCAATATCATTTGCATTATACACTACGAATCCTTTCAATTAAAATCTTTTTATTATTTGTAATATGTACAAAATAGGAGGATTTCATAAATCATAATCTAGAATATATATCTTAAGAAGTTTTGTATGAATAGAGACAATAAAAATGGTAGGTGATGTTTTGAAAAATCTTGTCATTGGGCTTATTGCGTTAGTACTTATTGTGGCAGGAGGATTTTACATAAAAAAATATCAAGAAAACGAAGAGACTGTAGGAGATGTTCAGGAAGTAAAGTGGGATGTTTCAAATGGAAAGGGAAATGAGAAAGTAGATATTGTATTTCAGTTGTTAAACAACAAGAATAATGAAATTCGTGGTGTAAATGATCAAATGCGGGCAGTGATTGTAGATGGACAGTTAAAAAACATACAACAAATTAAACCCACATTTGCAGGGAACGGGTCATATAAGTTATCTTCCAAAATAGCGAAAGACGAAGAATATACAATATTTTTATACGAAGACAAAAATAAGTCCGTAGAGTCATTCGCTAAGAAAGATTTTGGTAGAACGAAAGAGGAGAACAATAAGAAAAAAGTGAAATTTCCAATCGACAGTGTACTTACAAAAAAAATAGGAGAGTATGAAGTTTCTCTTTTATTTGGCGCATTACATCCGAATGAACCAGTTACGTTAACATTTCAGTTTCAAGCGAAAAAGGGTGAAAAATTGAAATTGCATTCAGAGAGAGGAGAAGTAGAGTCACTCTATATAGTGGATGAAACGAAGGAGAATTTTTTATACGCTATGCCTGTAGATACGGATGAGCAATTACAATACCGAATTACATTTCCTGCCGAGGGCACGTATAAAATGTGGGGGAATTTCTATATAAATGGTAAGAAGTATGAAAAAGAATTTATTGTACAAGTTCAAAAAAGAAAAAACAGCTAAGAATTTAGCTGTTTTTTCTTTTTCCTATTAATTTTGTTACAGAGAGCATTGTAATTGGTAAAGAATGATTCTTCCTAAATGCTAAATATTTACCGCTCCATGCTGGTTTATATTTTTCTTTAAAATGTCGTAATCCGCTGAAACTATACGTATAACGAACGTTATTAAAGATTGCAGCAGCCACTCGTTCAGACCAGAAAGACTGTGTGGATAAACCAACATTTGAAAGTGGTGCCATACCGATATTAAAGGAGTGGTATTCATTTTCTTTTGCCCACTGGAATAAGTGGATGAAAATTGCGTCCATAATGCCGCTAGGCGCATCTGGATAATATCGCATTAAATCGACAGATAATGATCCGTTTTGATATACAGGCATGAATGTTGTGAATGCAATAATTTTTCCATCCGCATCAGATAATGTTGCGATAGGAGCGCGACTAATATATTCACGATCGAAGTATCCGAGTGAAAAACCTTTCTCTTTTTTTCCACCAAGCCATGCATCTGAAACTTTTCTTAACTCTTCATATAATTCGTCGGAGAAAGGTGGCTCATGAATAGAGAATGTATAGCCTTCTCTTTCAAAACGGTTGAAAGTAGCTCGCATGCCAGCGCGTTTCTTTCCTGTTATTGTAAAGGTATTTAAATCAACAACAGCTTCTTCACCAAGCTTAAAGAAGTTATAACCAAAATCGTGGTATAAACTCATCCATTTACTTTCAATTTGATAGAATACACAAATGTATCCAAATCGATCAGCCTCAGCTAAAAACTCTTGCAATACAGTACGATAGGAGGAAGGGTCCCCAATTGGATCACCTAGTACAATAAGCCGTTTTCCAGTTATTGAGAAGAGAATGAGTGCTTTTCCATCACTACTGAAAAAGAACTGTTTATCTCCTAAAAAACCTAAATGACTAAGCACATTTCCACCATGTTCATCTAAGAAGTTTTGTAATCGTTTATCATTAGCTGGTTGCCCAGGAAATTCATTTCGATAACGATTTGCAATGAGTGAACCAATTAGTAAAAAAGTAGGAACAAAAAAGGCAGCTGCTAATGCACTTCGTTTCACTTGTGTAATATTACGAACGACAAAATCAGGTTTGAAAGCTTCTTTTGCACCTGCAAATAAAATACCTAAGTTTTTATATAAATATAACGTTACAAGTAGGAATATAAAAACTTTTACGATATCGGAAAGTGAGACTTCCATTTTCTCACGTACAAACCTTTTACGAAGCATATACAATACAGCGAGTACGATTAATAAAATAAAAGTTTCTTCAACATCAATTCCTTTTAGTGTGTTAAAAATAGCCGCTCCAATTAAAGAAACAATCGTCATATAATAAGAACGTTTTGTTCCGTAATATATCCCCCGCGAAAGAATGAGGAGGAGAATACCGAATGTTAGCGATAAGCTAAAAGAAAATTGAATAAGATGTTTTGGAGCTAGAATATGTAAGGCGTGTGCCCGATTTATACTTGTCGGTAGAATGGTTGATAAAATAACCATTAAGCCAGCAAATACTGTTAAAGCAGCAGATGCCCAAGAACCTAACTTTCCTAGAAAGTCACGCTGCAAAGTCCATATAACACCAGTTGTCTCTAATGCAGGCGCAATAAAAGGTTTATCTTCAAACTTTTTAATGGCTACTCCTGTCATTTCAAAAGCTGCAAAAATGAGACCAAGGCAGAAGGGCAAGATGTAATAGACGAGACGATATAATAACATAGCAGGGAGTAAAACACCTGTATCGATGCCGTATTGCCCAAGCCCAGTTAAGAAGACAAGATCAAATGATCCAAGGCCACCAGGAACAAGACTAACGACACCAGCTAAAGCAGCAATAACATATACGCCTAAAAACTTTTGGAATTCGATTTCAATGCCAAATAATAGTAATATGACGTACATAACAATACCAGCAGATACCCATTCGACTAATGAAACTAATGAGTATAAAACAGTTGGGTTTTTCTCCTCTTCTTCTTGTTCCTCTGTTTGCGTCGCTTTTCTATTTTTTAATTTAGAAAATCCGATATATATAGGGACGAAAAGAGCGAAGAAGATAAGAACAGGCCATAGCCATGGTTTTTCATGCAAAATAAATCTCGTGTCTAATATTCCGATAAGACCAAGAAATGAAAGAATGGCTAATCCATTAATAAAGGCAGTTGTCATCCAAGCGATACTTTTAATAAGTTTTCCATTTTCTTTTATATATGGACGATAAAGCATTGTGCGTACGCCGGCTCCAACAAGACCACCAAACCCGATAAATCCATTTAAAGTATTAGCAATCCACGAGATACGGAAAATCTTTTGGACAGGAATATCAGCTTTTAAGTAACGAAGCATAACATAGTCATAAAAGAACATTGTTGATACAGCGAATGCACCAAGTGTAATTGCTAAAAAGACTCCTCCAGTTGGAATGTTTTTAATTGTATCAATCGCTTCTAAAAAAGAAATGCCCGCTAATTCTTTTTTTGCTTGAAAGAATACAATTGTTAATACAACAAATGGGAAGATAATTTTCCCGATTTGTAAGAAACGTTTCCATGAAAACGACATAAATACAACTCTCCTTGTATAAGAAAACTGAGACAATAATATTATTATGACAAACTTCAAGAAAAATAAAAAGGTAATTTCCTGTATAGGGGAGCTATTTTTTATATAGGTATATTTAAAAGAATATTTTGTTTATCGGAAAATTAAGTTAGAATAAGGTGAAAGAAGGGTGAGGGGGGAGTATATGATTATAAAAGGTTACGTAGGATATGAGTTAGAAAAAGAGAAACCTAATACATCAGAAGATTTTTTTAACAGATCTGAAGTGACATATATATTAAATGGTAAAGAGAAAACTTTTTCGGTTTTATACGTTCGATATTTTGAAGAAGTTTTACAAGAAATTACTCCTTTTGAAGGAAATCCAGTGTATAAAGTAGAAGAACAAAACATATATTTGCGCGATATTGTAGCGATATGTTGTTTAATGAAAGATAAGGAGCTTCGTGCGCAAAAACGTTTGTATTTAAATAATATGGAAGAATTTCAACAATATTTTGATGAGGGAACGGTGTCGAAAGTACAAGAAATATTGGCTGAATTACATAAAAATAAAAGAGTAGAAATAGCGTGAAATGGCAAAGGAGAGAGAAAAAATGTCTAATTTGATGGTTGAAAATCAAACAGAACAAGTTTCTATATTTTTAGAAGATGCTATTAATTTGATAACCAATTATGTAAATTATCATACGTTACCTTCTTTATTAGAGGAAACACCAGCAGGGAATGAGCGATATTATAAAGGGTTATTAGCATCAATGAGACGACTTCTCGTTTTTTGCGAAGAAGGACAGGATGCATGTTTTGTTTTGTTGAATAGCCAGCCATTTCGAAAAACAGCAGCTGAAAAAATTTTATATAAGATTTACCATCAAGTAATTGCAGAGTTTTTTTCACCGAAGAGTGATCATTGGTATGAAAATAGTCGGTCTGCATATACAGGGAAAAATTCTATCGTTTTTCAACAAACACCACCTGCATCTTTAGAGCAAGTGATGAAGAGTTTAGAAGGTAAATTTCAATTGATGCGTGAAGAACTAGAATATTATGAGACGGATTATCAGACAAAGATGTTACACAAATATTGATTGAGGAAAAGAAGCTAAGGTGACTTAGCTTCTTTTCCTTTTGTACAGTTATATAAGGGATTTTCATTGAATATAGTTAAGTGGATAGCATTAGGGAGGTGCAACATGAATCAGCAAGGTGTATTTACAGATTACTTTCATGAAGTAGAAAATTGGTGTGAAAGTGTTCTTCACGTATTAGATAGTCGCGCAATGGAAGTGTATGATGTCCATATGCTTGCTTATAAAATTCAGACGTTATTAGAGCGTATGAAAGAGCATGAGTATGAAACAGATGCAGAGTTTATGTATGAAATAAGCGATGATGTAGAACATATTCAGCATCACTTGCAGGAAGTATTTATGCAAGAAGAAGAGGAATATGAATTATATGAAAGAGGGGATAGTGAACGAGCTGTCCCAATTGGAGGACATACACTCCCGCCATTACCTTATCCATATAATGCGTTAGAACCGTATATTTCTAAAGAAATTATGATGTTACATCATGATAAACATCATCGGAGTTACGTGGAAGGATTAAATAAAGCAGAGAAGATGATGGAAGAAGCGAGAAAAACAAATAAATTTGATTTAATTAAGCATTGGGAAAGGGAAGCGGCTTTTCATGGGTCAGGTCATTACTTACACACGATATTTTGGAATAACATGAAAAAAGACGGTGGTGGAAGTCCAAGAGGAACTTTTTCACAACAAATTGAACAAGATTTTGGGAGCTTTTTACGTTTCCAAAAACATTTTACAGAAGCAGCCTCTAAAGTAGAAGGTTCAGGCTGGGCAATTCTCGTTTGGGTACCCCGGTCTGGAAGGTTAGAAATTTTGCAAAGTACACTTCATCAATTATTTACACAATGGGATACGATACCGCTCCTTGTACTAGATGTCTGGGAACATGCGTATTATTTACAATACCAAAATCGAAAAGATGAATATATTAAAAACTGGTGGAATGTTGTAAATTGGCCTGATGTAGAAAAAAGGTTTGAAACTGCGAAACAAATTGAATGGACACCATATTAGACGCAAATTCTCTGCGTCTTTTTTAATGGAAGTAGAAGGAAGATTTCGTTCATATTTTAAAAGGCCAAGCATACACTTGTACAAAAAGTGCCAAAAGGACGTGGGGGGAAATATGAGACGAATTTGTGTAATCATTACGCTTCTTATGATGTATGCAAGCGTTATGCCGATTCCTACATATGCAAAGATGAACAGCAATGTTAGTGCTCGAAATGCTGTATTAATGGAGCAACAGTCTGGTCGTGTATTATACGGAAAGGCAGAACATGAGCCTCAAAAAATTGCTAGTATAACAAAAATTATGACCGCCTTATTAGCTGCTGAATCAGGGAAGATGAAAGAAATGGTATCAGTTAGTAATGAAGCGGTGAGGGTGGAAGGATCGGCAATCTATTTAAAGCCTGGACAAAAAGTGAAGTTAGAAGATTTAGTATACGGACTCATGCTTAGATCTGGTAATGACGCAGCGCAAGTAATTGCTGAAAGTGTGGGTGGGAGTATAGATGGATTCGTATATTTAATGAATCAAAAAGCGAAAGAAATTGGAATGAAAGATACGCACTTCTCAAACCCTCATGGCTTAGATGGAGATGGATCACATTATTCGTCGGCTTACGATATGGCATTATTAACGAAATATGCAATGGGAAACGAGACATTTAAGAAAATCTTTGGAACCAAAACATATAAATCAGATTCTTGGGATTACCCGTGGAAAAATAAACATAAGCTGGTAACGTCTTATTATGAATTTGCAACAGGGGGAAAAACAGGCTTTACGAAGAAAGCTGGGCGAACGCTTGTTACAACGGCATCAAAAGGTGGACTAGATTTAATTGTCGTAACTTTGAGTGCCTCTAGTGATTGGGATGATCATATGAATTTGTTTGATAAAGGTTTTGACCGTTTCAAACAAACGAAAGTTTTAGGACAAGGAGCAATTGCTGAAATAAATGAAAAGAAGTATGCCAACCATGTTTATACGAAAAATAGTTTTTCGGTACCGTTAACTGAAGAAGAAAAAAAGAACGTAGTATTAAAAGTTGAACTCGATAAAAGTACAAAACTTACGGATGGAGTAAAGGTTGGGAAGACAGACATTTATGTTGGTAATGAAAAAGTTGGAGAACGGAATTTATTTTATAGTAAACGAAAGTTAGTAGCTACAACGGGACTTTACTGGAATAATGTGAAAGAAATTTTTTCTTACATGATAGGTGTTGGGAACGATGGTTAATCTCGTATGGGTAGCGATGGCTGTCATTGGGATTGTATACGCCATGATAAATGGAACGATGGAAGAAGTGAATAAAGCTGTATTTGACGGAGCAAAAGATGCGGTAACGATTTGTATAGGACTTATTAGTGTTTTAGTTTTTTGGCTCGGTTTAATGAAAATTGCAGAGGAAGCCGGATTGTTAAAAAAATTAGTTACACTTTTTATGCCGATAGTAAAAAGGTTGTTTCCAGAAATACCAAAGGATCATCCGTCTATGGGATTTATTCTATCAAATATGATGGCAAACTTTTTTGGTCTAGGTAATGCAGCGACCCCTCTTGGTATTAAAGCGATGGAACAACTGAAAGAGTTAAATGGAGGAAAGGATTCGGCGAGCCGTTCTATGGTGACGTTTCTAGCATTAAATACATCAGCTATTACATTAATTCCTACGACAGTCATTTCCATTCGAATGACGTATGAATCAGCGAATCCTACTGAAATTGTTGGGGTAACATTTATTGCACAAGTACTTTCTATGATTGGGGCAATTTGGATTGACCGCTATTTTTACCGAAGAAGGAGTAGAAAGGGGCGGAAAAAATGAGCATTGTAAATACAATTTCCTTATGGGTAATCCCTTGTGTAATTGGTTTTATCCTTTTATATGGCACAATAAAGAAAGTGCCGACGTATGAATCGTTCGTTGAGGGAGGAAAAGAAGGGATTCAAATTGCAATTTCCATCTTACCGTTTATGGTTGGAATGCTTGTGTCTATTTCTATATTCCGGTCTTCAGGTGCGTTAGATGCAATGATATCGGTAATGAAGCCAATGTTAGACTTGATCCATGTTCCAGCGGAAATTGTACCCTTAGCACTTATACGCCCTATTTCAGGCTCTGCTGGTTTAAGTATTACGACCGATTTAATTGCAACATATGGGCCAGATTCGTTTATTGGGAGATTGGCTTCTACGATGCAAGGGAGCACAGATACGACTTTCTATATTTTAACTGTATATTTTGGAGCGGTTGGGATTAGAAAAATGGGGGATGCACTAAAAGTAGGACTTTTTGCAGATTTAATCGGGATTATATGCTCAATTGTGTTCGTTTCTTTATTGTTTCAGTAATACTATTCATTTTTTACGCTATTTCGCTTATAATACGTATACGACCACTATTAAGGTGTAGCTTAATAGTGGTTTTTTTATGTGGTATTTTTGACAAAATGATGAACTTTTATTGTGAGAAATATGAAAAATATGGACAATAATAAAGGGTAAAAACATGATTTGACCTTTATATGTTTATTATCATCGCTATGTTGTTTAAGTAAGATGAAGCGAATAGCCGTAAAGCGTATGCGGTTGCCAAGTCTTTCTAATGTAAGGTAAGATAAATTCGAGGTGAAAAAAAGAAATGGAACGATTACAAAAAGTGATTGCGCAAGCAGGTATTGCATCGAGAAGAAAGGCTGAGGAATTAATTCAGCAAGGAAAAGTGAAAGTTAATGGAAAAATAGTGAAAGAGTTAGGGACAAAAGTAACTCCTCAAGATAAAGTAGAAGTAAATAATATCCCTCTTGAAAAAGAAGAACCTGTTTATTTTTTACTATATAAACCAACTGGCGTAATTTCAAGTGTATCAGACGATAAAGGAAGAAGTGTTGTAACGGACTTTTTCCCGGAAATTACACAACGTTTATTCCCAATCGGACGCTTAGATTATGATACGTCTGGCGTATTATTAATGACAAACGATGGGGACTTCGCAAACGTATTAATGCATCCTAGATATAAAGTTGAAAAAACATATGTTGCAAAAATAAAAGGGCCATTAACAGGTGAGAAAATTCGCATGTTAGAACGCGGTGTTACGTTAGAAGACGGTAAAACAGCACCAGCACGTGTGAAAATTATTTCTTGGGACAAGCGTAAAGAGATGGCTATTGTACAATTAACAATTCATGAAGGACGTAATCGTCAAGTACGTCGTATGTTTGAAGCGTTAGACTGTAAAGTAGTGAAATTAAAACGTGAACGTTATGCTTTCTTAGAAGTAGGAAGCCTGCGACCTGGTGATGCGAGAGAATTGACACCACATGAGGTGAAACAATTACGCGCGCTTGCTTCTACAAAGCCAAGATAAGCTATAGAGTTAAAAATTCACCAGTGGAGTGCTCTGCTGGTGATTTATTCAATACAACATTTACAGAAGATAATACATAACATTTACCGAGGAGAGGAGAGGTAATATGAAGAAAAATCGCTTATTATTTCGCGTTATTATTCTACTCATTTTATGTGGTGCTGTAGGATTTACTCTTTATCAAGGATTCTTTGCTAATAAAGAGAAAATGCAAATCGGAAAAGAAGCACCTAACTTTATTGTGACGGATTTAGAAGGAAAGAAAATTGAACTAAAAGATTTAAAGGGAAAAGGTGTATTTTTAAACTTTTGGGGCACGTGGTGTAAACCTTGTGAAAAAGAAATGCCTTATATGAATGAATTATATCCAAAGTATAAAGAAAAAGGCGTTGAAATCATAGCGTTAGATGCAGATGAAACGGATATTGCAGTAAAGAACTTTGTGAACCAATATGGTTTGAAATTCCCAGTTGCCATTGATAAAGGACAAAAGATTATAGGAACATATGGAGTAGGTCCTTTACCGACAAGCTTTTTGATTGATAAAGATGGAAAAGTAGTGGAGAAAATTATAGGGGAACAAACGAAAGAACAGTTAGAAGGGTATTTAAAGAAAATTACTCCGTAATAAAGAAAGCCTTTACATAAGGGGTGCGTGTTTATAGTGCCTCTGGTTTAAAAATTCTGAGTATTGCGGTAACTTGAGGTTAGAATATACAATAGTACATATAGATACAGGGGCGGTGAGAGTGTTGAAAGAAATTAAATGTGAATGTGGACATGTTAATCCGATAGGAACCGTTTTTTGTGAAGCTTGCGGGAAACCATTTGAAAGCAATGAAAATGCAAAACTATTGGATATGCGCTATGAGGGGAGTGCACGGAGATCTCTCACGCAGACAAAAACGATAGTCGATAAAATTTGGAGCTTTTTCTCTTCTGTAAAAGTAGGTGTATGGCTAATCGTAATAACTTTAGCTGCATCAGCGATAGGAACTATATTTCCGCAAGAAATGTACATAACTCCAGGTATTGCACCAGCTGAATATTATAAACAAGAATACGGATTTTTAGGACAATTATATTATCAATTAGGGTTTAATAATTTATACGGTTCATGGTGGTATATGATTTTGATTGCTTCTATCGGTATTTCACTTGTGATATGTAGTTTAGACCGCGTTATTCCACTTTATAAAGCTTTAAAAAAGCAAGGCGTAAAAAGACATCCTAGTTTTTTAAAGAGACAGAGATTATATGGGACTGGTACACCGCAAGAAGGTGACCTGGAAAGAGTGCAAGAGAATTTAAAGAAAAGAAACTATAACGTGAAAGTGGAAGACGGAAACGTTTTAGCAGAAAAGGGACGCTTCTCGCGTTGGGGTCCATATGTAAATCATATCGGTCTTATTATCTTTTTATTCGGTGCGATGCTTCGTTTTTTACCGAGTATGTACGTAGACGAAGCACTTTGGTTACGTGACGGTGAAACGAAAGAAATACCAGGGACGGATGGACAATACTACTTAAAAAACGAGAAATTTATAAAAGAAGTTTATGATAAAAGTAAGGACAAGGAAGTTTTTGATGAAGCGATTGATCGTGTAGGCGATAAAATGATTGCGAAAAACTTCCAAACGAATGCCGTATTATATAAAGCAGTAGGAGAAAATATAGCAGGACAAAAACCGAAATTAGAAAAAGTAAAAGAAGCGGAAATTCGAGTGAATGAACCACTGAAATTTGATCAATTTGCAGTGTATCAAGTGGATTATAAAGAAAGTGAATTTAAAAGTATGTCCTTTAACTTGCAAAATAAAGAAAATAATCAAAAGTGGGGACCAATTAAAGTAGATTTAACGAATCCTAAGGAAAAATATGATTTAGGAAATGGTTATTCTCTAGAACTATTAAGCTATTTTCCTGATTTTTATTTTGATGAGAATGGAAAACCAAATACAAAAACGAAATTACCAAACAATCCTGCATTTGTATTTAAAATGTTTACACCTGAAACACCAGATGGTGAAGTGAGTTTTGTTGGTATTCAGCAAAATATAGAACCAGATGGAAACAACAAATATAAAATGTCATTTGCAGGTGTTGAAATGCAAAATGCAACAGCACTTACTGTAAGAAAAGATTTAACGCTTTGGATTCTCGGCATTGGAGGATTTATATTTATGGTTGGTGTCATTCAAGGTATGTATTGGAATCATCGCCGTATTTGGATACAACGTGTTAATGATGAATGGTGGATTGCAGGGCATACAAATAAAAATTGGTTCGGTTTAAAGAAAGATATTGAAAGAGTAATAGAAGGTACAGCAATTCCACAGCCAAATGATAAAGTAATTGATAAAAAAATTAGTTAAGGTGGGGAAACGATATGGTGCAAATAAGTAGTAACTTTCTCTTTACCGCATTTATTTTATATTTAATTGCGACTCTATTTTTTGGGGGAGCCATTAAAGAAAAGGGTCATAAATGGGCAAATGTAGGAATAACGATTACAATTTTAGGGTTTATAGCACAAACAGTATATTTTGTTACAAGGTGGATTGCATCAGGGCATGCGCCAGTTAGTAACTTTTTTGAATTCGGTACATTTTTCGGCATGATGCTTGTAGGAGCATTTATTGTTATGTATTTTATGTACCGTGTAAGCATAATCGGACTATTTGCATTACCAGTTGCGCTTTTATTAATTGCCTATGCAAGTATGTTTCCGAGGGAAATATCTCCGCTTATTCCATCTTTAAAAAGTAATTGGTTACATATTCACGTGACGACTGCAGCAGCAGGACAAGCCATTTTAGCGATTAGTTTTATTACAGGCGTTATGTATTTATTGAAAAATGTAGATCAATCGACGAGAAGTAAACGTACATTTTGGCTAGAGACGGTAGTATTTACACTTGTTTGTACAGTTGGATTTATTGGGGTAACAACGGTATTTTCTAGTATGAAATATGAAGCGAAGTTTCAATGGATTGACAAAAATGAACAGCAAGCGGAAATGAAGTACAATCTTCCGGCTTTAGTTGGACCGCATGAAGGGAAGTTACTGACAGAAAATAAATTAGAACCGGCAGTTGAAGTTCCAGCAATTGTAAATGCGAAAAAATTAAATACTGTTATTTGGTCAGTGTTAGTTGGAACATTACTGTATATTGTATTAAGACTTGTTTTACGGAAGCGAGTATCGGCGGCACTTCAGCCGTTAGTAAAGAATACGAATAGTGATCTACTAGATGAAATCGGATATCGATCTATTGCAATTGGATTCCCAGTGTTCACATTAGGAGCGTTAATTTTTGCGATGATTTGGGCTCAAATAGCGTGGACGCGCTTTTGGGGCTGGGATCCAAAAGAGGTTTGGGCACTTATCACTTGGCTCTTTTATGCGGCAGTATTACATTTACGCCTATCAAAAGGATGGCATGGAGAGAAGTCAGCTTGGCTTGCAGTAATTGGTTTTGCAATCATTATGTTTAACTTTATTGTAGTAAACTTAATTATTGCCGGTTTACATTCATATGCATAGAGAAATAAAATAGGGGAGTGCATGTCACTTTCCTATTTTATTTTTGTCAACTTTTCTTCTTTTTTGAGAAAAACATGACAAAGTAGCGGTTGATTTTGTAAAATGATGTCGAGGACATTATATGCTGTTCAAAAAAAATACATAGTTTTGGAAAAAAATTGAACAAAATTTATTATTCTTGTGAAGCATAATATGGGAAGTGAAACATTTAGAAGATTGCTTAAATAAACGAGAATAGCGCAACATAATAGTTAAAGAAGGGTAGGTGTGAACCGCTGAGGTGAGAGTGCGCAGCGGGTAGAGATGGAAAATGAATCAAGAATTTTAATTGTAGATGATGAGGATCGTATTCGTCGTTTATTGAAAATGTACTTAGAAAGAGAACAATATACGATTGAAGAAGCAGATAATGGTGATACAGCTTTAGAAATGGCGTTGCAAAATGATTACGATTTAATCTTATTAGATCTTATGATGCCTGGTAAAGATGGCATTGAAGTATGTAAAGGGGTTCGTGAGAAGAAAGCGACACCAATTATTATGCTGACAGCAAAAGGTGAAGAAGTAAATAGAGTACAAGGATTTGAAGTTGGAACAGATGATTATATTGTAAAGCCATTTAGTCCACGTGAGGTCGTACTACGTGTGAAAGCGGTATTACGTCGTGCTGTACCAACAACATTCTTTACACAAGATACAACGACAAAAGATGTTACTGTATTCCCGCACTTAACAATTGATAACGATGCACACCGTGTTACTGCAGATGGTAATGAAGTAAACTTAACGCCGAAAGAATATGAGTTACTATTATTTTTAGCGAAAGCTCCTGATAAAGTATTCGATCGTGAGCAACTGTTAAAAGAAGTATGGCAATATGAATTCTTCGGAGATTTACGTACAGTTGATACACATGTAAAGCGTTTACGTGAGAAGTTAAGCAAAAAATCACCAGATGCAGCGAAAATGATCGTTACTGTTTGGGGTGTAGGTTACAAATTTGAGGTTGTGAACGACTGATGCTTTGGAGAAGTGTAGTAGGGAAGTTATGGATGACCATATTACTTCTCGTTTCGTTTGTTCTTGGATTTGTTGCGATTTTACTTTCACAGTTTTTTAGAACGTATTATGTTGATATGAGTGAAGCTAGGCTTCAAAAAGTTGCAACAAGTGTTTCAGAGTTAATTGAAGAAGGTGCCGATGTAAAAACGATTGAGAATATCGCTTACAAATTCTCTGACCCACTTTCAAGGATTATTATTGTAGAAGATGGTAAAGAAATCTCTTCTTCACCGAAACAAGAAGGGTTAGTCACTCTTACAATGGATGACTTAAAAGAAGATAAAGAATTAGCGGCTGTGTTTACAGACAAAAAAGAAATTAAGAATAATATTAGAAAAGCGTCTAATAGTAGGAAGAATAAAAACACCGAAAATGATATTATGATCGTCGGAAAACCAGTGCAATCAAAAAATCAAAGTGCAGTGTTCGTATATGAATCTTTACAAGTACCGATACAAGGTATGGAAAGAACAACTGATTTTATTTTCTTATCGGCTGGAATTGCGATTATATTAACAACTTTCTTTGCGTTCTTCTTATCTACTCGGATTACAGCACCGCTTCGTAAAATGCGTGAGGTTGCTTTTGAAGTGTCACGTGGGAAGTTTGATGCAAAGGCTCCTATGGTATCTCAGGATGAGATTGGTGAGCTTGCAACGGCCTTAAATCAAATGGGAAAACAGTTGAAGTTTAATATGAACGCCTTGCAACAAGAAAAAGAGCAGTTAGCAAGTATTTTGAGTAGTATGGCAGATGGGGTTATTACGTTAAATCAAGAAGGTGAAGTCGTTGTAATCAATCCGCCGGCCGAACATTTCTTACAAGTTTGGCAAGAAGAAAAAGAGATAGAGTTAAGTAAAAAATTACCTTCTGAACTTGTGGAATTATTCCATCTCGTTGTAGAAAGCGAACAACAACAAGTTGTTGAAATTAATTTACAAAAAGGAAACTATGTAGTTCTTATGACGCCGCTTTACAATCAAACGAAAATTCGTGGAGCTGTAGCAGTGCTGCGAGATATGACGGAAGAACGTCGTCTTGAAAAGATGCGTCAAGATTTTATTGCGAATGTATCACATGAACTTCGTACACCAATGGTCATGCTGCAAGGGTATAGTGAAGCGATTTTAGATGATATTGTGCAAACGAAAGAGGAAATAGATGAGTTTGTTCAAATTATTTATGATGAATCTGTTCGTTTAGGTAAACTTGTAAATGAATTGTTAGATTTAGCTCGTATGGAAAGCGGTCATGTAGAGTTACATATTGGTGAAGTGGATATACATCCGTTTGTTGAAAAAATTGGTCGTAAATTCCAAGGGATTGCAAAGGATAAAGAGGTCGCGTTAACGGTTGATTTCAAAGATCCAATTGAACAATACCCGTTTGATGCAGATCGTATGGAACAAGTATTGACGAATTTAATTGATAACGCAATACGTCATACGAACGCAGGCGGACATGTAACGCTTGTAATTGATACGAAAAATAACGGTCTTATTTTTGAAGTACAAGATTCGGGTGCAGGCATTCCAGAAGAAGATATTCCATTTTTATTTGATCGTTTCTATAAAGCTGATAAAGCAAGAACACGTGGGAAAAAGGGTGGAACAGGACTCGGGCTTGCGATTGCGAAAAATATTGTTCAAGGCCATGATGGTAAAATTTCTGTATCAAGTGTTGTTGGAGAAGGAACTACATTCTCTGTATATTTACCGAATCGTATAATTTAGATATGCGTTTTTAAAGTTGATAATGAATAAAGTTCTGCTGTTTTTTATTTTTTTGTAAACTCAATTAAATAAAGAATGGTAGAACTTTTTTCTATGTTGCTCGAATAAAGAATAACAAGAGAGGTGCTGTGAAGAAATGAAATTATATACAAAAACAGGAGATAAAGGAACGACAAGTGTAATAGGTGGCAGGGTTGATAAAGATGATATCCGTGTGGAAGCGTATGGAACAATAGACGAGGCAAATTCTCATATTGGATATGCAATGACTAAGCTTCAAGGTGGGGCTTTTATAGATATTTACAATGAGTTCGAAAATATTCAACATGAACTATTTGATTGTGGAGGAGACTTGGCAATAGTGGAACAAAAAATTCCTTATAAAGTGACAATTGAGATGGTTGAAAGTTTAGAAAGAAAGATTGATTTATATATAGAAGAAGCCCCGCCACTAGAACGCTTTATTTTGCCAGGTGGTAGCGAGGCGGCGGCTACTATTCATATTGCACGTACTGTTGTAAGGAGAGCAGAACGCTCTATAGTATCATTGCAAAAAGAAGTGAAAATAAATGAAGTTGTATTAAAGTATGTAAATAGATTATCTGATTATTTGTTTGCGATAGCTCGAGTAATAAATGCCCGATTACAAGTGAAAGATGTGGAGTATAACCGTAGTGCATTAGTTTTTCGTGATAAAAAAGAGAAGGAAGTGGAGTAATTCACTTTCTTTTTTTGTATACTTTTTTCTGTAATATACCAAAATAGAGAAGGTATGGTGGTAATTAGAAAACGGAGGATGTATATGAAAGTTTTAAAATGCGGTGTCATGTTATTGAGTATACTGTTTGTATCTCAATTACATGTTTATGCAGAAGAAAATCGATGGACATGGCCTGTTGAAGGTCAGATAAGTGATTATTTTGGGACAAGGCATGGAAAACACTATGGTATTGATGTAGCTGCGCCGATTGGAACGCCTGTGGCAGCTATCCAAGATGGTAAGGTAACGAGGTCTTATTATTCAAGTAGTTATGGAAATGTTGTATTTATTAAACACGGAGAATATGAGGCTGTATATGCACATTTAAATAAGAGATATGTGAATCAAGGAGATTATATTTCCAAAGGAGAAAAAATTGGAGAAGTAGGGAACACGGGAGAATCGCGAGGTGCGCACTTACATCTAGAACTTCATCAAGGAAGATGGACGATGGCGAAAAAGAATGCGATGAACCCATTGCTTGTTTTAAGTGAACAAAGAAATGAAGTTGTTTCTTCGTCATTATATGTCGTACAAAAAGGCGATACTTTAGTTAGTATTGCACGGAAATTTAGTATGACACTTAAGGAAATTAAAGAAAAAAATGGATTGCAGCAAGAGCTAATTTATCCTAATCAACAATTATATGTTAAGTAAAGGAAACGCCTCAAAAATTAAACTTTGAACAAATTTATGTTCTTCTTAAATAAGATTCAATGTAAATGAAATTATATGGGCGCTTTTGCTAGAACTATTGAGTGAATCAGAGCATCTATATCTAAAAGAAAACCGTCCCAAAATTTATTTTGGGACGGCTTCTTTTACCAAAAAATAAAGACACATATAAATCCAGAAATAGCTAAATAGCTATATAAGTAAAAAACTTTTGTTCTTGTTTTCTCTTTTGTTCGAAACAGTACGATAGTCGGTTCAATTAAACCGATTGTCAAACAAAGTAGGCCAAGAAGCATACAACCAATCGAAATAGAATACAGGGCGATTTGTGGTGCCTGAAATGGAATCATCCATTTTAATAAAAATGCAATAAGTGCAGTGTAACAAATACTACCGATGTATTTATTCAGTGGTGTATTAGAACGAAAACCAGGAAGTTTTTTTAAGAAAGAGCGGGAAACAACTTCTGTTTGTAAAGATGTATGCTCTTCAATAATTTTTTGAGCTTCTTTTCCTTTTTGAAAAAGAGATAAGATCCAATTTCGCTCACCCTGAAAAATAAATTGAGAAGTTGTCAAATAGTGATCAATCTTCACTTTATTCCAACTCTTCCACGGATGACGCTCACACAATTTTAATTTACTTTCTGTTTTTTTATCATACTGATAAATACTGATGCCATCTTCATCGAAAGTAGCATAGTATGTCTCGTTTGAGAATGTGCCTAAATCAATTGGGCAGTAGAAAAGTAATTCTTTTTTTAAGTAAAAGTATTCTTTTCTTAAGTTTTTTTTCATTGCTTCTCGAATAGAATGTCTCTTGTCTTTTTTCATGACATTTCCTCCATAACTCAGAAAATGTTCTTATCTTAACAATTCAATATCTTATCACTTTTAATTATATATGACTAGGTAATTCAAAAGAGAAATGCCGAATAATAAAAAATATGGATTGTATTGTAAAATATCTCGCAATTTATTTTTTGTTACGAAAAATAAATAACTAATTTTAAATAAGTTACAATTTTTTAGTTCACAATGTTATGAGGTTGTTGTATAATGAAGGGGAAAATAGAATATCGGTCTATCTTCGGGGCAGGGTGAAAATCCCGACCGGCGGTGATGAACTATTTATGATTTTGTTCTAAGCCCGCGAGCCGTTAAGGCAGGATTTGGTGTGATTCCAAAGCCGACAGTATAGTCTGGATGGGAGAAGATGGAGGTTCAAGCGTTCAAAAAAGATATGGATTTGAACGTCTGTTTGATGTGCCTTAAATTCTCCCTTTGTGTAAAACACAAAGGGTTTTTTCGTTCTATGAAAAAATAGGCATAGCAGAACCTTTCCACTTTCCATGAGATGATCGATGGAAAAGGAGAGAGAAAGATGAAACAAAAAAACAGTGTAGTGCAGATGGTGAGTGTAGCGATGCTAAGTAGTATTGCATATTTACTAATGATGTTGGATTTCCCGTTCCCAGGGCTTCCGCCATTTTTGAAAATTGATTTTAGTGATGTACCAGCTCTAATTGCGGCAATTATCTTTGGACCAGTAGCAGGAGTGATTGTAGAGGCGATAAAGAACATTTTACATTACGGGATTCAAGGAAGTCTAACGGGAGTACCAGTTGGAGAAATTGCAAACTTTATTGCAGGATGTTTATTTATTGGGCCAGCAGCTTTCTTATTTAGAAAGTATCGTACTGTGAAGAGTTTAACTACAGGATTAATGCTAGGGACAATTACAATGGCACTTATTATGAGTGTATTAAACTACATCATCATATTCCCGGCGTACACTTGGTTTTTAAATTCACCAGCTATGTCTAGCGAAGCTATAAAAACAACGGTTGTAACGGCAATCTTACCATTTAATTTAATTAAAGGGATTGTTGTAACAATTGTATTTGTAGCATTATTCTCACGCCTGAAAGTATGGGTGTTTGCAAAAATGAAAAATGCATAATATATACTAAAACCATTAGTAGTGTGAAACTACTAATGGTTTTTTATTAAGGAAAATAAAGTTTAGATACAAAAAATGCCCCTCATCAATATGAGGGGCATTTTTTGAAGTTAATAAAAGACTATTCGAATTTTAAAGCGTCTCCGTCGAATGATTCGTCAGCAACTTTAATTGAGTCAGTTGGACAGCCTTCGAATGCATCCATCATATCTTCAATTAATACATCTGGAATTTCAACGATACCTTGGTTATCATCTAATGTTACAAATGCAATACCTTCATCATCATAGTCATAAATGTCTGGTGCAGCAGCGCCACAAGCACCACATGCAATACAAGTATCTTTATCAACGATTGTATATTTTGCCATCTTTTTTCCCTCCTGATAATATGTATGTGAAAAGCTCGCCATAAAAATTATAACCTTATTGTAAAACGGTTTGTAAAACTTTTCAACATAAAATTATAATGATAATGCTTATCAATTAGAGTGTCAACTTATTTTTGAATTATGTCATAAGATTTTCAAAATACGTAAATATGATTTCGTTTGATACAATAGAATATATACAAGTATATAGTTCTTATATGATAAGTTTAATGAGCGACAGTAGATAGTGTAATTGTACTGAAAAGAATGAAGTTAAGATTGGAAGGTGGAAGCGGTCATGCAAATACAATATACTTTGTTGCATTGTTTAAAACAATTGAATGGTGAAAGAACCGTTTCTTCTATTTATTATTTACTAAAGGGCAAACGTTCTTCGCAAACTTTACAAGATGGAAATATGTTCCGAATTTCTTTTTTGTTCGGAATATATAAATCATTAAATAGAAATGACTATGATGGTGAAGTTGCAAAGTTGTTGCAAGCGGATTTTATTCAAGAAATACATGAAAATACATATGTGTTAACACCTACGGGTAAAATGCAGTTACATAAATGGGAGGAAGTTTATGCTTTTCCGGCGCATTTGCATGGTTTACATTATGGTGAATTAGGTGAAACATTTTGGAAAAGATTATCATTAATTATTCAAACCATATCAAATTTACAACAGAATAATACGAGGTTTATTCCAATTCAGCAAGATACAGAAATAATGATGTGGGTGAAACGTTTTCTAACAGGAAGGCCATATAAGAGAAGTGAGTTGGCGAGAAAACTATGGACGGAAGTACATAATCTTTTAGAAAAGAGTAATGCGATAGAAGCGACGATTGTAACATATCGATTAACAGGTTATGAACGCATTGGTTGTACATTGCAACAATTAGCAGAAATTACGAAACAAGATATATTCAGGGTGTATTTTTTATTTTGGGGTACAATACATTTCTTTATACAAGAAGTTCGTGATAAAGAAAATGAATTTCCACTATTAGCTGAAATTATATCTTATCCAAATGAGAGAGCTGAATTATTTAGTTTATCCACGAAAAAAACATATAATTTTTGGAGACAAGGACGTTCTTTAGAAGAAATAGCGACGATTCGGAATTTAAAGGTTGCAACGATAGAAGATCATTTTGTTGAAATTGCTTTGCGAGAAAAAGATTTTTCTATTGAAATGTTTATGGAAAAAGAAAAGATAGACAAAGTAATAAAAGTAATTGAAGCATTGCAAACGCGGAAGTTACGTGTTTTGAAACAAGCGGTTGGAGAAGATATCTCTTATTTTGAAGTTCGTCTTGTATTAGCGCGGATGGAGGGTGTAAATGAAACTTGAAGAATATTTATATAAGTGGTTTGGATATTCTGAATTTCGTCCAGGTCAAAAAGGAGTAATTACAGATTTATTAGAAGGAAAAGATGTGATAGCAATGCTTCCGACTGGAAGAGGGAAATCTATGTGCTATCAGTTTCCGGGGCTTATGCGAGAAGGAACAGTGCTTGTTGTATCACCGTTATTATCTTTAATGGAAGATCAAGTGACACAATTAAAGTATGTTGTGAAAAACCGAGTGATAGCATTTAATAGTTTTCGGACATTAAATGAAAAAAGAGAAGCGATGAAAAAATTATCTTCATATAAATTTATTTTTGTTTCACCAGAGATGTTGCAGTCGGAGTTATTAATTAGGGAATTGAAGAAAATTCATATTTCATTATTTGTTGTTGATGAGGCTCATTGTATTTCTCAATGGGGTTATGATTTTAGACCGGACTATAAAAAACTAAATGTAGTTATTGAAAATATTGGTTCTCCTACAGTATTAGCATTGACAGCCACAGCGACAAAAGGGGTACTGCAGGATATCGCAGATAGTTTAAATTTAAAGGATGCCGCGGAACATGTATACTCTATTGATCGTCCTAATATTGCAATGGATGTGCAATTTGTAGAGACGATAGAAGAAAAGAAAGAGGCGCTTTTAGAGCAGGTGATGTATTTACAAGGGCCGGGGATTGTATATTGCTCAAGTAGAGCGTGGACAGAAAGGTTAACGGAATACTTGAGAGGGAAAGGTGTTACTGGTGTAGCTTTTTATCATGGTGGTATGGAACATGAAGAGCGTATGTTAATTCAACAGCAGTTTATGAACGATCAATTGCAACTTGTAATATGCACAAGTGCATTTGGTATGGGGGTAAATAAGGCGAATACGCGATATATTATTCATTTTCATTATCCAACTAATATAGCCTCTTACTTACAAGAAATCGGAAGAGCTGGAAGAGATGGCGAACCGAGTATAGCTATTTTATTATGTAGTCCGTTGGATCATGATTTACCAATTTCAATCATTGAGGATGAATTGCCAAGTAAGTCACAAATACAATTTTTATTTTCTTTACTACAAGAAAGAATGTTTCAAACGAAGGAATTACCAATAGAAGATGTAGAAGAAATTTGTTATAATGCAGCAAGATTTAATGAGCAATATTGGCGTTTCGTTCGTTATCATCTCGAACAGGTTGGAATTATACAACAACGAAGATTATTATTAGAAGGTTTGTCAGATGAAATCATGAACCGATTAATAGCTGAAGTAGAAATAAGGTTGCGTAATAAATATAGTGAGCTAGAAAATATGAAGTCATGGATACAAGTTAAAGGGTGTAGACGTGAATATGTGCTGCAACAGTTCGGTTATAGGAAAGAGCAAGAGTTAATTAATTGCTGCGATTATTGCGGTATTACCAAAGAAGATTATAAAAAAAGACGAGCGCAACAATCGGATTTCGACTATAATTGGGAAACAGAGTTACAAAAGCTTTTCGGCCTAGAAAAGATGGGGGAATGATGAACATTCAAAGGCATAATGTTGAAGATATGAGTCCGCAGGAAATAAGGCTGAATCTATATATAACACAGTTAATTATTATCGGTATTGGCTGTTTACTGGCATATATATTATTTCAAGATGTAAAAGAAGTCTTTAATTTATGGAAATGGGAACCAGTATCTATACTTATTATAGGTGGTTTGTTAGCGATTGGTATTGTGTTATTAGATTATGTTGCAATGCGAGTGTTTCCGGAGTCTTGGTTTGATGATGGTGGTATTAACGATAAGATGTTTCGAGGAATGTCCGTTCTACACTTACTCGTTATTACGTTCTTGATTGGTTTTGCAGAAGAATTTTTATTTAGAGGTGTAGTACAGACTCATTTTGGAATTGTAATTGCGAGCTTCGTATTTGCAGTGTTACATATTCGTTATATAACAAAGCCATTTTTGTTTTGTTTCGTCTGTTTCATTAGTTTTGTCTTTGGTTATGTATTTGAATGGACAGGAAATTTGTTTATAACAATCTTTGCACACTTTCTTGTTGATTTTATAATGGGACTCCAATTAAGAAAATAAATGGAAGGTGGTGGTGAACAACATGAGGAAACGAATTCCTGATTTTGAAGAGGAATTAGAAGTTGAGCGAGTGGAAGAAAAAGAAAGTTTACCGCCGCGTAGTGAAATTCATAGAAATAAAGAGAAAAAACAAAAGTTTAAAATAAATCACATTTTCGTCCGGGTTTTAACATTTCTATTCATTCTGCTGCCGATTAGTATTTTGTGGTACACGGATAAATATATTCAGGTGAAGGGTGATAGTAATAATGCTGGAAAAAGTGCGTTTGAAGTAATCTTCTTTGATTCAGCTAAATCTGAGTCGCAGAAACATTCTGAAAAAGTAATAACGCATACTGTGAAAGAGGGAGAAACTTTAGAAAGTATAGCGAAGCAATATTTTTCAGATGGAAATGGAATTGAAGTAATTAAAAAGTATAATAACTTGCAAGAAGATGAAGTGAGTGCGGGTCAAGAATTAAAAATTCCGATAAAAGATAAGTCCACAAAGCAAGAAAGCTAGCGAGTTAAGCGATCACAGTTTGTTATAAAAGCCTAGGATTATCTTTATGAGGAGGGAGTCAAAAATATGATATGGATTATATTATTCAGTACTCTCATAGGCATGGGGATTTTATTACTTTTTGTGATGTATAAAGAAGCGATGCGTAATACGGTGTTGGAACATACTTTAGTATTTAAAGAATTTCCGAAAAGTTTTCAAAAAGTAAATGTGTTTTTTATTTCTGATATTCATAGAAGGGTCATTTCGAATTTGTTAATTGAACAAGTAAAAGGAAAAGTAGATCTCGTAATTATCGGAGGAGATTTAGCAGAGAAAGGTGTCTCTTTATCAAAAATCTCTGCGAATATTCAAAAGTTAAGAGAGATAGGTCCTGTATATTTTGTGTGGGGAAACAATGATTATGAGATAGAATATCATGAATTAGATGCGTTATTATTAGAAAATAACGTAAAAGTTTTAGATAATACAAGAGTGGTATTTGAGTCTGAATTAGGAGAGAAAATTTGTTTGCTCGGTATAGATGATGTTGGATTGCACCGTGATCGTCTAGATTTGGCATTGGCGGATTGTAAAGAAGATGGTTTTCGTATCCTAGTTAGTCACAACCCTGATATAATAAAAAAAATGTCTGGAAATGAACAGATTTCACTTGTGTTAAGTGGACATACGCATGGAGGACAAATCCGATTATTCCCATCTAAAAAATATTTAAAAGGTGGCGTATATAACCATTTGAATACGATTCTCTTTGTTAGTAATGGGTATGGAACAACATTGATACCACTTCGTTTCCGAGCACCTGCTCAAACACATATCATTACATTGTGCGGAGGGAAATGATGCCAACTCTTAGTGGGAAATATAATATAAAAGCCGTTTCGAATATAATTGGAGTTCAGCCGAGTACGCTTCGTGCATGGGAAAGACGATATCAAATTATTGCCCCAAAGCGGAATCAAGCTGGGCATCGCTTATATACAGAAGAGCATATTCAAATTTTAAAATGGTTAATGGAAAAAGTTTCTTCCGGTATGATGATTGGACAAGCAGTTCAGTTATTAGAAGAGAATCGTTTGCAGAGTACAGTTCAAAAAGAGATACATTTCGATAAAGAAGTTGTTTTAGTGGACGATTTGCTACAAGCTTTGTTAAAATTTGATGAAATTACAATTGCTGCATTATTAAACGAAGCTTTTAGTATATATTCAACTGAAAAGGTTGTTGCCAGTATCGTTCTTCGAGTGACAGACAAATTATTAACGTCAAAAAATAATAATGAGATTTCAATGGTGCAATTTCAATATGCACTATCATTTTTACAAACGCGTCTAGGGATGGTGTATCACAATGCCTCAATGTTTTCCTCTTTACACAAAGTTATTGTGTTAGAAAAGGATGCATTGAAAGGATTTATTTTTTCAACTTATTTACGCTTAAAAGGATATGAGGCGATATATATTAGGACAAGCTTAGCTGAAGATGGTATGTTATCAGCGGTAGAGGAAATACAGCCGAAATATGTATTTATATCTTTTGCTGACGAACAAGAAATGAAAAAGACGATGAACTTTATAAATGTATTACAAGAAAAAAGGGAATCTCTTTCTGTTGGATTTATCGGAAAGCTAGGCGTTCTAAACCAGTTGGACATTGAAACAATCTTAATTGGTGATACGAAAGAAGAATGGGATGGATGGTTAAAAATGTCGGAATAGTTGTTCGAAAAGAACCATCTATTTTCTATTTCATATAATAAAAATTAGATGCATTGGTTACGTAGGGAGGGTATGAGATGAGGCTGGAACGATTAAATTACAATAAGATAAAAATTTTTCTAACATTTGATGATTTATCTGAACGAGGATTAACGAAAGAAGATTTATGGAGAAATGCACCGAAAGTACAGCAATTATTTCGTGATATGATGCAAGAAGCAAATAAGGAATTAGGGTTTGAAGCAGATGGTCCGATTGCAGTTGAAGTGTTTTCTCTACAAGCACAAGGGATGGTTGTAATTGTAACGAAAGAAAATCAAGAAATGGATACAGATGATGAGTTCCGTGACGAGTTTATTGAAATGCAAGTGACTCTAGATGAAAGTGAGCATATATTATATGAGTTTGCTACGCTAGATGACGTAATTAACCTGTCGAATCGCTTATATAACCTTGGTGTAACTGGCGGAAAGCTATATACGTGGGATGAGCGCTTCTATCTTTGGGTGGAAGAAGAGGAACAAATTCAATTGTTAAAGGCGGATTTTATAGCTATTTTAGCGGAATACGGTAATCCGTCTACAGCAACCATTTATCGCATCATGGAGTACGGTAAAGAATTAATGGATGTTAACGCGATAGAACAAATACACAATTACTTTGTGAAAAAACAAAACCTCAGCTAATACAACATAGCTGAGGTTTTGTTTTTATTTGGAGAAGGGAAGGGAGGATTGTAAATACTCGAACATACTTTTTGAAAATAAAATATGCAGTTTTATGGGAGTGTGGTTGATGAGAATAAAAAATATTTAAATATTTAAGTATTTTACTTTTCTAAAAGTAATAAAAGGACTATAATAATAGTGAAAACGCTTGCAACAGAAAATAGTTTGTATATATTTGTTAGCGTTTTCTATTGCATTCCAAATTTAAGGGTGTATACTAGGCAATGAAGGTTTACTAAACAAGTGAAATTACAGGGGGTTTACTTACTATGGTAGCCGAAAAGGGAACTCAAACAAAAACACAACAACAAAGGGAACAACATTTTGAACTATTGAATTCAACACAAATTGTTATTAGTGAAGCGTTAGAAAAATTGGGTTATCCAAACGAAGTATATGAATTATTAAAAGAACCAATTCGTATGATGACAGTGAAAATACCAGTTCGTATGGATGACGGGACTGTTAAAATATTTACAGGATATCGTGCGCAACATAATGATGCTGTTGGTCCAACGAAAGGTGGAATTCGCTTCCATCCGAATGTAACAGAAAATGAAGTGAAAGCACTTTCAATCTGGATGAGTTTAAAATGTGGTATTGTTGATTTACCATATGGTGGAGGTAAGGGTGGAATTATCTGTGATCCACGTGAAATGTCATTCCGTGAGTTAGAAAGATTAAGCCGCGGTTATGTACGAGCAATTAGCCAAATCGTAGGTCCGACGAAAGATATTCCAGCTCCAGATGTATTCACAAACTCTCAAATTATGGCGTGGATGATGGATGAGTATAGCCGTATTGATGAATTTAATTCACCAGGATTTATTACAGGTAAACCGCTTGTATTAGGTGGATCACATGGACGTGAAACAGCAACAGCGAAAGGTGTAACAATTTGTATTCGCGAAGCTGCTAAAAAACGTGGCATTGATATTAAGGGTGCACGCGTTGTTGTTCAAGGATTCGGTAATGCTGGTAGCTTCTTAGCTAAATTTATGCATGATGCAGGTGCGAAAGTTATTGCAATCTCAGATGCTTACGGCGCGTTACATGATCCAAACGGATTAGATATTGATTATTTATTAGACCGTCGTGATAGCTTCGGTACAGTAACAAAGCTATTTAACAATACAATTTCAAACAAAGAATTGTTAGAACTTGATTGCGATATTTTAGTACCAGCTGCAATTGAGAACCAAATTACAGAAGAAAATGCTAATGATATTAAAGCAAAAATCGTTGTTGAAGCTGCAAATGGTCCAACAACATTAGAAGCGACTAAAATTTTAACAGATCGCGGAATTTTGCTTGTTCCAGACGTGTTAGCAAGTGCTGGTGGTGTAACAGTATCTTACTTTGAGTGGGTACAAAACAACCAAGGTTACTACTGGACTGAAGAAGAAGTAGAACAACGTTTAGAAAAAGTAATGGTAAGATCATTTGATTCTATTTATGAAACAGCACAAGTTCGTAAAGTGAACATGCGCTTAGCGGCGTACATGGTTGGTGTTCGTAAAATGGCTGAAGCAAGCCGCTTCAGAGGTTGGGTATAAAATATTATATCTTGAGAAAACGTGATTTCCTTTCGAGGGAATCACGTTTTTTTGTTGAAGTATTAAATGAGGTGTTGTATATGGAGAATGAAATGCTGGAACGAGTAGAACAATTAGAAGAAAAGGTTAAGAGGTTAGAGGGAGAACTTGCAAGAACGATGAAAGCTCGAAAAATAAGTACCGTTCGGATGTTCGGGGAAGGGCTACTGTTTTTGGTATTTGGTGTGGTTGTAGTAGGGCCGATTATTGCCGTTGTAATCTCGATTTTTACTTGGCTTGCTGAAAAATAAAATAAAATAAAAATAAAAAGAACGCTTGTTCTATACGAACAAACGTGCTATACTCTCCTTAGATAAACAAAACGGAAATGATTTTAAGGAGAGATAAATGATGAAAATGACAGTAGACCAAAGATTTATGATGCCAGCAGATGTTGTAGAGCGAGTGGAAGTATTACGAAACAAACAAAGCAAGCGTGGCACATTATTACAATCGGTAAATAAATTTTTCGGTTTAGATACGAAAGAAGATTGTGTTTGGTTTTACGGTTTTTATGGAGTGGCTGTAAGTATCTTGTTGTTTATGGTGTTCACTTCAAATATTTTCGATTTTCTCTTCGCGTAAGAAATATGCGATAAGGACATTGCTACCGAATACATATATAAGGAAGTAAGGTAATCTTCTAGAGCGGGAGTTGGTAGCAATGGCGATGTTTCCTATAGAGCGCAACTATATTGGATATGGAAGTTCACGACCGGGGATTCCTCTGACTAAAGTGAGATTTATTGTAAGCCATGATACGGGGAATCCTGGAAGCAATGCGATAGGGAATCGAGATTACTTTAATGAATTACAACCGAAAGCTTCGGCGCATACATTTATAGATGATAAAACAATATTGGAGATTATTCCTATAAATGAAGTTGCGTATCATGTTCGATATGGTGTGCCGACGGATAATGACTTATATGGCTATGACGCGAATAAGGCGGCCATTGGAGTGGAACTTTGTTATGGTGGTGATGTTAACTTTTGGGAAGCATATAATCGTTTTACATGGTATCATGCTTATTTATGCCAAAACTTTGGCTTAAATCCGAAAAAAGATATCGTGTCACATAAAACGCTTGATCCAGCTAGAAAGATTGATCCTGAGAATGTATTAGGGAAACAAGGTATTAAATTTCAGCAGTTTTTAGCAGATGTCTATCGGATGTACGTTTCGTTTAGATGACAAATATATGAAAAATGAATACAATAAAGATAGGTGCCTACTGCTGTAAGTAGGTTTTTTCTTGTTTTTATAAATAGTGTATTGGTAGAAGACTAGGAGTGGACGAGTATGCAGAAAGAAACAGTTATTATAATCGGAGGCGGTCCGTGCGGATTAGCGGCTGCAATTTCGTTGCAAAAGGTAGGGATAAATCCGTTAGTAATTGAAAAAGGAAACATTGTAAATGCCATTTATAATTATCCAACTCATCAAACATTTTTCTCTTCTAGTGAAAAATTAGAAATTGGTGATGTAGCTTTTATTACAGAAAATCGTAAGCCAGTTCGAAATCAAGCGCTTGCGTATTATCGTGAAGTAGTAAGACGTAAATCTGTACGTGTAAATGCTTTTGAGCGAGTGGAGAAAGTTCAAAAAGATGGAGAAGTTTTTCAGGTTGAGACGACAAAGCGTGACGGAAGTAAGGAAATATATATAGCGAACTATATTGTTGTAGCAACTGGATATTATGATAATCCAAATTATATGAATGTTCCAGGTGAGGAATTGAAGAAAGTAGCTCACTATTTTAAAGAGGGGCATCCTTATTTTGATCGAGATGTAGTAGTTATAGGTGGGAAAAACTCGAGTGTAGATGCCGCGTTAGAACTTGTTAAATCTGGTGCGCGTGTAACGGTACTGTATCGTGGAAGTGAGTATTCACCAAGCATAAAGCCTTGGATTTTGCCGGAATTTGAGGCGTTAGTACGAAATGGTACAATTCAAATGCATTTTGGGGCTCATGTGAAAGAAATTACTGAGCATACATTAACGTTTACAGTTGATGGTGAAGCTCTTACAATCAAAAACGATTTTGTATTTGCGATGACTGGTTATCATCCTGATCATAGCTTCTTAACGAAGATGGGTGTTCAGATTGATGAAGAAACAGGACGTCCAATTTATACAGAGGATAGAATGGAAACGAATGCTGAAAATATTTTCATTGCAGGTGTCATTGCTGCTGGAAATAATGCAAATGAAATATTTATCGAGAACGGGAGATTTCATGGAGATGCGATTGCGCAAACCATTGCATCAAGAGAAAAATAAAAAGGAGCTGTCGGGAAAACCTCGACAGCTCCTTTTTATTCGTGCATAAACATATTTTGAATGGATTCATGAGAATTTGTATTCTCTAATGCAACAAGTAATTTAATGCGTGCTTTTTGTGCATTTAAGCCGTATGTGAATACAATGCCCATATCTTTTAAGTGTTTACCGCCACCTTCATACGAATATACGTCTTGAACGATACCGTTGAAACAGCGAGAAACTAATACGACAGGAATACCTCTATTTAATAATCTTTCTAGACTAGGTAGTGTTCTTGGAGGGAGATTACCTTGTCCAAGAGCTTCGATAACAATGCCGTCTACAGGAAGATTTTCGATTGCTGCTAATAATGTATCATCCATGCCAGCATATGCTTTTAGAACAACTACATTTTTAGACACTTTGTTTATCGTATATGTTTCGTGATGTACTAAAGCGTGATGGAAGACAACGCCGCGTTTTGTTACCATTCCAATTGGTCCGTATTGTGGGCTTTGGAATGTTGCAACATTACTTGTATGTGTTTTCGTTACATTTGTAGCGCAATGAATTTCGTCGTTTAATACGACTAAAACACCTTTTTCTGCAGCTTCATCACAACTAGCAACTTTTACAGCTGATAAGAAGTTATATAGACCATCAGCACCTAACTCATTGCTAGAGCGCATTGCACCTGTCACTACGATCGGAATAGTTGCTTGTACTGTTAAATCTAAGAAATAAGCTGTTTCTTCTAATGTATCCGTGCCATGCGTAATGACTACGCCATGAATGTTGTCTTGTTTTACTCTTTCATCAATGATGACTTGTAATTGTAACATTTCGCTCGGTGTCATATGAGGAGATGGTAGGTGGAACACATCTTCAACGATTAAATCAACATCGCCTTCTAAATCAGGAATGAATTTTAAAAGAGGATTTTTTTCACCTGGTTGTACGACCCCAGTTTCTTTATCTTCCTCCATTGCAATTGTTCCACCTGTGTGTAAAACTAGGATTCTTTTCAATGCTTATACCCCCTTCAAGTAAAAAAATACATTTAGAACATAACATGTTTTGAGTAAATTCGACAATGGAAATGTATAAAAGTATGCCTCGAAAATGACAATAAAATTAACTGCTATATGTACGATGTATAAAATTATGAAACGAAATGTGCAAATATAGTATAGGAGGGAAGAATTCCGGTGAAAAAGATGGAGAGAATTTTTATTCGTATATTAATAATACAATTCATTTGTCTTTCTATTGTGCAATTGTTATTTATACATAAGTCATCAGTGAAATATTTATCTAAAATTGTTTATTATGAGGGTGTCATGGTAAAAAACAAAGTGGAAATCTTGCAGGTGAATAGGTAGTTTTCATTTTCTTCTATGAAGGATTATGCTACAATAATTGAGGATTTAATGACGTGAAGCAAATGAGAAGAAGCAGGGTGAACACCTGCTTTTCGTTTTGTTTTATAAGTGAAAAAATGAGGTGTTACAATGGATAAACGAATTTCAATTGCTATAGATGGTCCAGCAGCTGCTGGGAAAAGTACAGTGGCAAAAGTTGTTGCGAAGGAACTTTCTTACGTTTATATTGATACAGGCGCAATGTACCGTACGCTTACATATGCAGCCCTTGAACAAAAAGTAGACATTGAAAATGAAGAGCAGTTAATGGAAGTTGTAAAGAATGTAAATATTGAGTTTCAGCAAGGAGAAAATACACAGCTTGTATTTTTAAATGGACAAGATGTTTCTGAAGTAATTCGTACACCTGATGTGACGAATCGAGTATCTATTGTAGCGAAACATCGCCTTGTTCGTGAAGAAATGGTACGTCGTCAGCAAGAGTTAGCGAAAAAAGGCGGCGTTGTAATGGACGGCCGTGATATTGGTACACATGTATTACCGGATGCTGAAGTGAAAATCTTTATGCTTGCTTCTGTTGAAGAAAGAGCGGAAAGAAGACATTTAGAAAATTTAAATAAAGGTTTCGATTCTAATTTAGAGCAGCTAAAAGAAGAAATTGCTCAGCGTGATAAATTAGATTCAGAACGCGAAGTTTCTCCACTAAAAAAGGCTGATGATGCATTGGAATTAGATACGACTTCTTTATCAATTGAAGAAGTTGTCCAAAAAATTATGAGCATTGTTTCTGGAGTGTTTGCGAAATAAAGAAAGGGGATAATCCTCTTTCTTTTTTTGTTTAAATAGAAATGTAAAGGATACGTGAATTGTGAGTCTCTTTCCTTGACAAATGAGCTGATTTGTAAGAAGTTAGTTAAAGAGGAATAAAACTGTCAGAATATATTCGCTATTATATTTCAAAACATACTTTTTTCAAGCTGGTTTTGCTGTATACTATTTATATAGGTTTAATATATTTTCTTGTGAATGTTATTGAAAAAGAGTATGTGATGAGAAATTCTTAAACATGCAAATGAAAACTTTGTTTTCATTTCGTATATACATAAAAAATGCTTTGTCAATTCTGTAGGGAGGTATTTCCATGGTAGAGAAAATGAATGAAGAAGTTATGGATTCAAAAGAATTACAAGTTGGTGACGTTGTTACAGGTTCTGTAACGAAGGTTGAAGAGAAACAAGTGCTTGTAAATGTTGGATACAAAACAGATGGCGTAATTCCAATTAGTGAATTAGCTAACGTTCATATTGAAAAAGCAAGCGATGTTGTAGAATTAGATCAAACACTAGAGTTGAAAATTATTAAATTAGAAGAAGATGATCTTGTCTTATCTAAACGTGCTGTTGATGCAGAAAAAGCATGGGTAGAACTACAAGAGAAATTTACTTCTGGTCATGTATTTGATGTTACTGTAAAAGATATTGTGAATGGCGGATTAGTTGTGGACCTTGGTGTTCGCGGTTTTATTCCAGCTTCACTTGTAGAAGTACATTATGTAGAAGACTTTACTGACTATAAAGGTAAAACATTAGCGGTGAAAATTGTTGAATTAGACCGTGAAAAAAATCGTGTAATCCTTTCGCATAAAGCGGTAGTAGAATTAGAACTAGATTCTAAGAAAAAAGAAGCAATTTCTTCATTAAAAGAAGGGGACGTTGTTGAAGGAACAGTACAACGATTAACTGACTTTGGCGCATTCGTTAACGTTGGTGGAGTGGACGGTTTAGTTCACATTTCACAAATTTCACACGAACGTGTAGAGCAACCTTCTGAAGTGTTAGAGCAAGGTCAAAAGGTTAAGGTAAAGGTGTTATCTGTTGATGCTGATACACAACGTATTTCTTTATCAATTAAAGCAGCTCAACCAGGACCTTGGGAAAACGTTGCTGGCGAAATAAAAGCTGGAGATATTCGTGAGGGAGTAGTAAAACGCCTTGTTACATTTGGTGCATTCGTTGAGATTTTACCGGGCGTTGAAGGGCTTGTACACGTATCTCAAATTGCAAATCGTCACGTGAAAAATCCGAATGAAGTATTGGAAATGGGACAAGAAGTAAAAGTGAAAGTACTTGAAGTTCACGTAGCAGAGAAACGTATTTCTTTAAGTATAAAAGAAGCGCTTGAGGAAAATAATGTAACTGAAGATTATAGTCAGTATGAGCCAAATGCTGATTCTGCTACTTTCCAATTAAGTGATATTATTGGTGAACAACTGAAAAAATTAAAGAAATAATGAGGGGTACAAGTGGTAAGGGCAAAACGTAAATTAGATCATATTGAATACGCTCTTTCTACTGGTCAGTCTCGTACGCATGGCTTTCATGATATTGATTTTGTGCATCAAAGCTTGCCAAATTCAAATTATGACACAATAACATGTGAAACAAAAATCGGCGAACTTTCACTAAGTTCGCCGATTTTTATCAATGCGATGACTGGTGGTGGAGGAGAGAAAACGTTACATATTAATGAGCAATTAGCATATGTAGCGAAACATCATAACCTTGCTATGGCTGTAGGTTCGCAAATGGCGGCGTTAAAAGATGAAAGTGAAGCTGCTTCTTATAAGGTGATTAGAAAGGTAAACCCAAATGGTATTTTCTTTGCTAATTTAGGTAGTGAGGCAACTATCGAGCAGGCAGAGCGCGCCGTTGATATGATTGAAGCGAATGCATTACAAATTCATTTAAATGTCATACAAGAGTTAACGATGCCAGAAGGAGACCGTGATTTTACTGGAGTACTTCAGCGCATTGAGAAAATTGTTTTAAATAGTAAAGTTCCTATCATTGTAAAAGAAGTTGGATTTGGGATGAGTAAGGAAACAATGCAACAGTTAGTGAACGTAGGTGTAACAGCAATTGATATTGGTGGGCAAGGTGGTACGAATTTTGCTGCTGTTGAAAACGAAAGAAGACAGCGAATGCTTTCTTATTTTAATAACTGGGGCATACAAACAGCAACCTCGATTATTGAAGCAACCTCTACAAATAATAACCTCTCTTTTATTGCATCTGGGGGTATACAAACAGCGCTTGACGTAGCGAAAGCAATCGCATTAGGGGCGAATACAACTGCGTTTGCTGGTTATTTTTTACGTATTTTAATGCAAGATGGTATCGAGAAGTTAGTAGATGAAATTGAGCTTCTACATACAGATTTGAAATTTATAATGACAGCTCTTGGTGCGAAGACGATAGAAGAGTTGCAATCTGTACCTCTTGTTGTAAAGGGTGAAACATATCATTGGTTAATGCAGCGTGGTATTGATACTGCGCATTATAGTAGGAGATAAAAAATCAACCATTCGGTTGATTTTTTTTTGTTCTATTCTTTTTCGTAATATAAAGTGGAGAATGGAATTAGCATTATATAAAAATATCATTTCGTAAAAATTGTAATTGAAAAAGGGTTGAAAAATGTAGATGGTGTGTTGTCGAATTACTGGAGAGAACTTAATTTTTAATGGGAATAGGTGAAGGTAAAAAGAAGTAATGGGAGGATATAGTGCGCGAAATATTATTTCAATATAAATAGAAATCATTAAACTGATTATGTAAAAGACGGTTTCGTACAATATAGAAACCGTCTTTTTGTATTAATTAGTGCTGGTTTTGTTTTCGAGCCTGTTCTGGTGTATCAAGTCCAGTTGCACCTGGATATTGTAGTGATTGATCACGATCGGATTCAACGCGGCGTGATTCTCGTAGTTTTCGTTCTTGGCGATCTTTACCCATAATGAATAACACCTCCTTGTTAAAAGTGTTGCTGTTATAAGAAAAAACTATGCGTAAATAAAGTGGATTAACTTTCATAAAAAGTTCCCATAATGGAAAACATAGGAGGTGAAGTTGATGGATGGAAGTACTTTTTATTTTGTAGCTTGGATAGGGTGGATCATTGTAACCTTTTTTATGAAAAAGGACCCTATCCGGTGGAAGTTAGGCGCTTGTATACTGATTTTTATAATTTGCTCTCCGTTACATGTAACGATTGCCTCATTCGTGGTATCAGTAAATGCTCTTTTACTTTGTATTATTTCTTTTATAGGGATCACGCTATATTCTGTCTGGAAAAAAGTGTATAGCTTACTTTCGGCACTTATTATTGCAATGTTATATACAAGTTTTCATCTGTTAGAAATATATGATCCGATTTGGATTGTGGTGGATAGAGTGTTTCTGCTAAGTAGTGCTCTTGTGTATGCATCGGTGTTATTGCATGGGGATCGCATATTACGATTATGTTCTCTATATGTAGGGATGTTACAAGGAGAGCTGCTAGTGACATTTATTTTTAGGAAATTGAATTTTCCATATGATTACGGTAGTTTAGCATTTTTTGATATCGTCGCCATTTCTACATTATTCATGGCAATATTGTTTTGGATTGCAAAAGCATCAGTATACATGGAACGGTTTAAGAGAAAAACACGTAAAAGAAAGGCGAGGGTAATACATGACTGAATATACACCAGCCATTTTATGCGGCGTAATAGCGGGGACAGTTACAAGGGTGCTAATGCTTCGGACGGATACGCGGCAATATCCGACGAGGCTACATGGGAAAATTATTCATATTGCAATGGGGTTAATTGCAGCTGCTTTAGGAGCGATTGCAATCCCGTCTATTTTGAAAAAAGATTTTTCTGCCATTACATTTCTTACATTAGCAGCGACACAATTTCGTGATGTACGTAATATGGAAAGAAATACGCTTCAACAATTAGATGGGTATGAGCTCGTACCGCGTGGAAATACATACATTGAAGGAATTGCATTGGTTTTTGAAAGTCGCAACTATTTGGCAATGTTAACGTCGTTTGCAACGACGTTTGCGTATATAGGATTCCGTTCATGGATTGCAGGAGTAATTATGGCTATAATCGCATTTTTTATCGCGAAAAAATTAATGTCTGGTAAAAGGCTACATGATCTTGTTGAAATTGAGCACGTTCCGCTTCGTTTTGAAGGAGCAGGGCTTTATATTGACAATATTTACATTATGAATATTGGATTGCCAGCAAGACAAGAAGAAATTATGAAATATGGTATGGGTTTTATTTTAAAGCCGAAATCAATTGATGCGATGGTTACAATCTCAAATTTAGGGCAACGACAAGCTATTTTACACGATGTTTCAGTAGCGTTAGGGATTTATAGAGATTCTGGTACACCAGCGCTTGTACCGTTAGCAAAGCGTGATTTAGAGGATGGCAGGGTTGGGATTTTTGTCCTGCCGCAAGATCAAGATGCAGAGAAAGCGATAGGTGTCATAGGAAATGTACCAACGTTAGAAAGTGCTGTCCATATGTCATCGGAAGCCCCAAAAGGAAGGGGAGATAAGAGATGATGTTAGAAAGTGTTATTCTGGCAGTTATAACAACGACTCCAGAAAAATTTGCAGGTGGTGCTCCTTTATTCGTTTGCGAATCGACGGAGGAACTAGAATTTGTTGCAAATAATTTAGAAGCAATTTTAGATGGTATTGCACATCGCTTACAAGAGAATGTATATATTATTGTGAAACATTAGCAACGTGTGTTATAATGTGAGGTGTTTTGATACGTTGAGAAATATTCTGGAATGCAAATCCCTTCTTGCACAAAGAAGGGTTTTTTACATAATAAACAGAAGCAAGTTGAAAGGATGAAAGTATATGCCGAAACCAGTAATAGCGATAGTAGGTCGCCCGAACGTAGGGAAATCTACTATTTTCAATAGAATTGTTGGAGAAAGAGTTTCAATCGTAGAAGATATTCCAGGTGTAACGCGCGATCGTATTTATAGCGCTGGAGAATGGTTAAATCATGAATTTAACATTATTGATACGGGCGGAATTGATATTGGAGACGAGCCGTTTTTGACACAAATTCGTCAACAAGCTGAAGTAGCAATTGATGAAGCGGATGTTATCATTTTTATGACAAACGGTCGTGACGGTGTAACAGCAGCTGATGAAGAAGTTGCAAAAATTTTATATCGTTCAAATAAACCGGTTGTACTTGCAGTAAATAAAGTGGACAATCCGGAAATGCGCAGTGACATTTATGACTTTTATGCATTAGGATTTGGCGAACCATTCCCAATTTCAGGTACACACGGATTAGGGTTAGGTGACTTACTAGACGAAGCTGCACAACATTTTCCAAAGATTGAAGAAGACGGATATGATGAAGACACAATTCGTTTCTCTTTAATTGGACGTCCAAACGTAGGGAAATCATCACTTGTAAATGCTCTTCTTGGTCAAGAGCGTGTAATTGTTAGTAATGTAGCAGGAACAACTCGTGATGCTGTCGATACACCATATAGTAAAGATGGAAAAGATTATGTAATTATTGATACAGCTGGTATGCGTAAAAAAGGAAAAGTGTATGAAAGTACAGAAAAATATAGTGTACTTCGTGCGCTAAGAGCGATTGAACGTTCTGACGTTGTTTTAGTCGTTTTAGATGGTGAAGAAGGAATTATTGAGCAAGATAAAAAAATCGCTGGATATGCTCATGATTCAGGGCGAGCTGTTGTTATCGTTGTAAATAAATGGGATGCAGTGAAAAAAGACGAAAAAACAATGAAAGCATTTGAAGAAAATATCCGTGCTCATTTCCAATTCTTAGAATACGCACCAATTGTGTTCTTATCTGCAAAAACGAGAAAACGTACACAAACATTAATACCGGTTATCGATGAGGTAAATGAAAGTCATAGTATCCGTATTCAAACGAACGTATTAAACGATGTAATTATGGATGCGGTAGCGATGAATCCGACGCCAACTCATAATGGTAGCCGTCTGAAAATTTTCTATGCAACACAAGTTGCGGTAAAACCACCGACATTTGTTGTGTTTGTAAACGATCCAGAATTATTGCACTTCTCATATGAGCGTTTCTTAAAGAATCGCTTACGTGAATCATTTGGCTTCGTAGGAACGCCGATTCACATTATCGCTAGAGCAAGAGACTAATGGAGAGGATGTGATTTTATGACAAAAATCACAGTAGTAGGAGCAGGTAGCTGGGGAACAGCGTTAGCGATGGTATTAGCTGACAATGGACATGATGTACGTATTTGGGGAAATCGCCCAGAACTTATGGATGAAATTAATACGAAACATGAGAATAGTCGATATCTCCCAGGCATTACATTGCCAAGCACAATCGTAGCCTACTCTTCTTTAGAAGAAGCATTAGTAGATGTAAATACAGTACTGCTAGTAGTACCAACGAAAGCGTACAGAGATGTATTACAAGAGATGAAAGAAATTGTTACTGAACCAATTACTTGGATTCATGCGAGCAAAGGAATTGAACCTGGTACGTCAAAACGTATTTCGGAAGTGATTGAGGAAGAAATTCCAGAGCACTTAATTAAAGATGTTGTTGTACTGTCTGGACCGAGTCATGCTGAAGAAGTCGGTTTACGACAAGCGACAACAGTTACGTCTGCAGCAAAGCGTATGGAAGCGGCTGAGGAAGTACAAGATTTATTTATGAATAGTTATTTTCGTGTATACACAAATCCAGATATCGTTGGAGTTGAACTTGGTGGTGCGTTAAAAAATATTATCGCATTAGCTGCTGGTATAACTGATGGTCTTGGATTAGGTGATAATGCAAAGGCGGCATTGATGACACGTGGTTTAACAGAGATTGCTCGTTTAGGAAGAAAAATGGGCGGGAATCCGTTAACGTTTGCTGGTCTAACTGGTATGGGAGACTTAATTGTAACTTGTACAAGTGTTCATAGCCGAAATTGGCGCGCTGGAAATATGCTTGGAAAAGGACACTCTTTAGAAGAAGTGTTAGAAAGCATGGGCATGGTTGTGGAAGGTGTAAGAACAACGAAAGCTGCTCATGAATTGGCAGAGAAAATGGAAGTTGAAATGCCGATTACAGCTGCTTTATATGACGTGCTGTTCAATGGGAATAACGTAAAAGATGCAGTAGGCTCATTGATGGGACGTGTTCGAAAACATGAAGTGGAAGCTATACCTGATTTACTGTAAAGAAAAGCGACAGAAGTACATTTGTACTTCTGTCGCTTTTTTATTTTTTGGGTCTTTTCACCATTTTTTCATTTTTGCATAGGATGAAGAGTAACTTGAGGAGAGGGTGAAAAGAATGGATAATAATATTTTTAATAATATTGAGAAGGAAGCGAAAGTAAATAAAGAGGATATTTTTAAATTAGCATCATCCGTGCAAAATGCGAATTTACGTGATGAAACTGTACTTCGTCAATTAATTCATCAAGTGGCTCTTATGGCGGGACGTGAAGTGCCGAAAGAGCAAGAGGATCAAATTGTAAAAGCGATTATTAATAATAATATGCCAACAGATTTTGGCTCGTTAAGCAAAATGTTTAAAAAATAAATTATGAGAAACAAAGAGTTTGGAGATTGCATATGATAGCCATGAAAGAATGGGAATAGAGCTGTTTTTGGGCATATTTGGTCAACCGAAGCGAGAGATACAATCGCTTCGGTTTTATTTTTGCCTAGATTGGTGAGAAATGCTGGAAAACCTATTGATTAAAGTTACATACTCGCGATTTGTAGTAAAATGTTCTTTTTGTATTTGTTTAAAGATTTTAATTTGTTAAAATAGTATAAAAATAGATTAATAAAAAGGGGTGTGTATATGTCAGAAGGGCTTATGAAAATGTGGTTGGCTTTAGGGGCAATTGGATTTATGTTTTTTGCAGTAAGTTTTATTTTATTAAGTAGACATAGAATAAAGAATAAATTTTTGAAAGGGATTACAGCGTTAGTAGCGTACACCCTTATGATTGTGTCAGGAATTGTTATTTTTCTTGTTGTATTTAGTGGACCTGTACAGCAGTAAATGGAATGGTCTCGAAAATACTACATACGGAGCAAATTAGATTAGTATGAAAAGGTGATGCTAGTGAAAAAATTCCATATTATTTTAATATTTTGTTGTATGAGCCTTTTAACGGGGTGTCTGTATCCGAAAGAAAATATGAAGCAAAATGCGGTTCCTTATGAAGATCAGCTACAGGTTGTTCAAAAAGCTGTTGTGACATTTAAGGAGCAAAATGATGGGATATTGCCAATTAAGACGAGGGATATGAGTACACCTATTTATCAAAAGTATCCAATCGATTTTCAACAGATTGCCCCGCGTTACATACAAGAAGCGCCAGGGAATGCGTATGAAAGTGGAGGAGTATATCAATACGTATTAATAGACGTTGAAACAAATCCGACAGTAAAGTTAATTGATGTTAGGATGGCTGAACAAATTCAGGAACTATCTTTAAAGCTTAGGATGTATCGTGATGAACATCAATATCCACCTTTTAAAAAAGTAATTTCAGATGGTGTATATGAATTGGATTTCAAAAAACTAGGATATAAAGATGTGCCACAAGTGACAAGTCCATATTCTGGTAAAGGACTTCCTTTTGTAATTAATGAAAAAGGAGAAGTTTTTGTTGATTATAGAATCGACTTATATGACGCTTTGAAAAAAAATGAAGGGCAGTTTACAGAGGGAGAAGATATTCGAAATATACTTTCGAAAGGTTCCCCGTTTGTACCAGCTTATTCTTTACCGTACACAGTAAAGGACGGAGAACCAATTTTTTTAAAATGATAAGTCATGAACCTTTCTTTTAGTGAATAAGTTCTAGAAGAAAGGTTTTTTATGTTATACAACTTACGATGCAAACAAAAGATATTTTTTAATAGTCATATGAAATTGGACAAAATTATATGATATATTGTCCGAACTTCTAGAATACCATTATATTATATCAGATATTATAGGCAACGTTAGAGAAGGTATTAGTTGACTATAAACGCGGAATTATTCCCAAAAATTTTGAGGGAGGGAATCACTTGGAAAAGGTAGATATTTTTAAAGATATTGCAGAACGAACAGGCGGTGATATTTATTTTGGAGTTGTAGGAGCTGTTCGAACAGGGAAATCAACATTCATTAAAAAATTTATGGAACTTGTAGTTATTCCAAATATTGAGAATGAGTCTGACCGTCAAAGAGCGCAGGATGAATTGCCTCAAAGTGCTGCTGGTCGTACAATTATGACGACGGAACCGAAGTTTGTTCCAAACCAAGCGGTTTCTATCGAAGTAGATGAAGGACTTGAAGTGAATATTCGATTAGTAGATTGTGTTGGATATACGGTTCCTGGAGCGAAGGGCTATGAAGATGAGAATGGCCCGCGTATGATTAATACCCCTTGGTATGAAGAACCTATTCCATTCCATGAAGCTGCAGAAATCGGCACGCGTAAAGTAATTCAAGAACATTCAACAATTGGTGTTGTAATTACAACAGATGGAACAATTGGTGAAATTCCAAGAAGAGATTATATAGAGGCAGAAGAACGCGTTGTAAATGAGTTGAAAGAAGTAGGAAAACCTTTCATTATGATAATTAATACGGTACAGCCGTATCATCCAGATACAGAGCAATTACGCCAAAGTTTATCAGAAGAATATGATATCCCGGTTATTGCAATGAGTGTGGAGAGTTTAAGAGAAACAGATGTATATAATGTACTTCGTGAAGCGCTATTTGAATTCCCTGTATTAGAAGTGAATGTGAACCTTCCGAGTTGGGTAATGGTGCTAAATGAAGGGCATTGGTTGCGTCAAAGTTATCAAGAAGCAGTTCAAGAAACTGTGAAGGATATAAAACGTCTTCGTGATGTGGATCGCGTTGTTTGGCAGTTTAGTCAATATGAATTTATTGATCGAGCGAGCCTAGCTGGCATTGATATGGGGCAAGGTGTGGCGGAGATTGATTTATATGCGCCAGATGAATTATATGATCAGATTTTAAAAGAAGTAGTAGGAGTAGAAATTCGAGGGAAAGATCATTTATTAAAGCTTATGCTCGATTTATCTCATGCGAAAATAGAGTACGATCAAGTGGCGGATGCACTGCGTATGGTTAAGCAAACAGGATATGGTGTAGCAGCACCTGCATTAGCGGATATGAGCTTAGATGAGCCAGAAATTATTCGTCACGGTTCAAGGTTTGGTGTGAAGTTAAAAGCGGTAGCGCCATCTATTCATATGATTAAAGTAGATGTAGAGTCAACGTTTGAGCCGATTATTGGTACTGAAAAGCAAAGTGAAGAATTAGTTCGTTATTTAATGCAAGATTTTGAAGATGACCCGTTATCAATTTGGAATTCTGATATATTTGGACGTTCACTTAGCTCGATTGTTCGAGAAGGAATTCAGGCGAAATTATCTTTAATGCCAGAAAATGCTAGATATAAATTAAAAGAAACGCTAGAAAGAATTATTAATGAAGGATCTGGCGGATTAATTGCGATTATACTATAAGAAAAAATCCCTCTCATTGTAGAGGGATTTTTTGTTTTTTTTTATTATAAAATAGAAAAATAAACAGTCATTATCTAATACATTGTTGTAAATTGTCAAGTTTCATCAGATTTTCACATTTTAAGAGTAACAATTTCCTTAAAAATATTGAATTATAAAGGAGAATCGTATAATATAGGCGTTGATAATGATTTATCTACATCTTTGTAGTATAGAATTTGCAAAAATTGCCTACAAATGAAAGTAAGACTCATTTTATGATCATTATACAGTCTTATCTTTGGGAGGAGGTGAATGGCATGAACAAGACAGATTTAATCAATGCTGTTGCAGAAGCAAGTTCCCTTTCTAAAAAGGACGCAACAAAAGCAGTAGACGCTGTTTTTGATTCTATCTTAGAAGCTTTAAAACAAGGTGATAAAGTACAACTGATCGGATTCGGTAACTTCGAAGTTCGTGAGCGTGCGGCTCGTAAAGGTCGTAACCCACAAACAGGTGAGGAGATTGAAATCGCTGCAAGTAAAGTACCTGCATTCAAACCTGGTAAAGCGTTAAAAGATGCGGTTAAATAATCCTTACATATTAACAGGGAAGAAGAGTTTCCTTTTTGGGAACTCTTCTTTTTGCTTTTAAAAACATAAATATGCTAGAATGTGTTCGTATCACTTTTAGGTTTTCGGGAGGGCTAGCGGATGGCAAAAGTTAATTTAGAACAAATTGAACATGCAGTACGCCTTATTTTAGAGGCGATTGGGGATGACCCAAATCGTGAGGGAGTACTTGATACACCAAAGCGTGTTGCAAAAATGTACGCAGAAGTGTTCTCAGGTATGCATGAAGATCCGAAAGAGCATTTGCATAAAGTATTCGGAGAAGATCACGAAGAGCTTGTACTAGTAAAAGATATACCATTTTATTCGATGTGTGAGCATCATTTAGTACCATTCTATGGAGTTGCTCACGTTGCATATATTCCGCAAGGTGGAAAGGTAACAGGGTTAAGTAAATTAGCTCGTACCGTAGATACAATTGCACGTCGCCCACAACTGCAAGAACGTATTACATCAACAGTAGCGAACTCTATTATGGAAGTACTAGAGCCTCATGGTGTAATGGTAGTAGTAGAAGCAGAACATATGTGTATGACGATGCGTGGTGTGAAAAAACCAGGTGCGAAAACAGTAACGACAGCAGTGCGTGGTGTGCTTGAAAATGATGCTGCAGCGCGCAGTGAAATTTTATCGTTTATTAAAACGAAGTAAAGAAAAGCGGGAAACTGCTTTTCTTTTTTTTTTTTAGTAAATAAATGATATAGTTTTAACTAGACAGAGTGAGATTAGAAAGATTGCTTACATGAATGGTAGGTGTAGCCAAGTTTTGGTTATAGAAAATAGAGTGTATGTGTTATAATAAGTTTTATGAATTAGAAAACAAGGGTGATTTTTTGTGTGTGACATCTACGGAGGGTATGCGGGTATAAAAGAAAAATTGATGGAGAAATTACGCCATCCTTATTTTATAAACTATATTGAAGAACCATTTATTGATGAAGAAAAGATAGCATTGTTATATGGTGCTTTAAAGAGTGCAAACTTACATATAGAACAAATTGAGCATTACGTAGTAACAATTATGCTTGTACAAATTGCGCTTGATACGCATGAAAGGGTATCGAATAAAGCAGGCGAGGAAGAGATTGGATTCCATAAATGTCGTCAATTAACAGTACTTGCAGGCGATTACTATAGTGGACTATATTATTATTTATTGTCTATGAATCGTGATATTGTTTTAATTCGTGCACTTGCTGAAGGAATTAAAGAGATAAATGAACACAAAATTATGTTATACCAAAAAGCGCATGAAACGACGGATGACATAATGAAAAGCATAGTAACGATTGAGTCTGCGCTCCTTCAAAAAACATGTGATCATTTTCAGTTATCACATTGGAAGCCATTTATCACATACGTATTAGGTGGAAATCGCCTTCAAAAAGAAATTCAATTGTATGCTGATAAGCAACATTCACCTGTTTTTCAAGCTATGCAAGATGCTTTAGGGGATAAAGCAGAAGTAGTGATTAATGGTTGGATGAAGGAATTGAGAAAGAAAGAAAAACAATTTTTAGAAAATCACACAGACATAAATGAAATAAATTCTGTGTTAAGGAATAAATAGAAGACATAAGCAATTTTACATTGGAAGAAGGTACGAGCATGCAACAATCAAAAGAAGAAAGAGTACATGACGTATTTGAAAAGATTTCTGATAAATACGATGTGATGAATTCTGTAATTAGTTTTCAAAGACATAAAGCGTGGCGGAAAGAAACGATGCGAATTATGGATGTACAACCAGGCAGTCAAGCGCTTGATGTATGCTGTGGAACCGCAGATTGGACAATTGCGCTAGCTGGAGCCGTAGGTGAGCAAGGAAAGGTTGTTGGCTTAGACTTCAGTGAAAATATGTTATCTGTCGGTAAGCAAAAGGTAGAGGCGTTACAATTAAAACAAGTAGAACTTCTACATGGGAATGCAATGGAACTTCCGTTTGAAGATAATACGTTTGATTATGTGACGATTGGGTTTGGTTTACGTAACGTACCGGATTATATGCACGTATTAAAAGAAATGACGCGTGTAGTAAAACCAGGTGGAAAAGTAATCTGTTTAGAAACATCTCAACCAACAATGATTGGTTTTCGACAAGGGTATATTTTATACTTTAAATATATCATGCCATTATTTGGAAAGATGTTTGCGAAAAGTTATAAAGAATATTCATGGCTTCAAGAATCTGCTAGTACGTTCCCAGGGATGAAAGAATTGGCTCAAATGTTTGAGCAAGCTGGACTTGAACGTGTGCAAGTGAAACCATTTACTTTTGGGGTAGCAGCAATGCATTTAGGTATTAAACCAGAATCAAAATAGAAAAAGAAGTTTTAGGTTAAGGTGAACAATATGAAGTTACAACTTATGTACTCTTTTTTACGATCGGATATTAATGTGATAGAAAAAGAATTAAAAAAGACAGTCGCTTCTGAACAGCCATTAGTAGAAGAGGCAGCATTACAGCTGATTGAAGCTGGTGGGAAACGAATTCGTCCTGTATTTGTGTTGCTTGCAGGGAAATTTGGAGATTATAAGTTAGATGCGATTAAGCATGTTGCTGTTGCGTTAGAACTTATTCATATGGCTTCTCTTGTTCACGATGATGTTATTGATGCTGCATTTTTACGACGCGGCAGTGCGACTGTGAATGCGAAATGGGGAGATCGTATTGCGATGTATACAGGGGACTATCTGTTCGCTAAGTCTCTTGAATGTATAACCAATATCGAAATTCCAGAGGCACATCAAGCGTTATCACATACTATTTTAGAAGTCTGTAAAGGTGAAATTGAACAAATTAAAGATAAATACAATTATGACCAAAATTTAAGAACGTATTTAAGAAGAATAAAGCGAAAAACAGCATTATTAATTGCCGCGAGTTGTCAATTGGGAGCGATTGCTGCTGGTGCTAATCGTGATACGGTAAATCGTCTATTTTGGTATGGGTATTTTGTAGGAATGTCTTATCAAATTATTGATGACATTTTAGACTTCGTTTCTACAGAAGAGAAACTTGGAAAACCTGCTGGTGGAGATTTACTACAAGGGAATATTACACTTCCTGCTTTATATGCGATGGAAGATCCCGTACTTCGTCAGAAAATCACATCTGTACATGAAAATTCAACAGCAAGTGAAATGCAAGAAATTATTGATGCTGTAAAAAATAGTACAGCAATTGATCAAGCATTTGCGTTTAGTGAACGTTATTTACATAAAGCTTTAGAAATAATAAAACCACTCCCACGTGGAAAAGCAAAGTACGCATTACAAAATGTTGCAAAGTATATTGGAAAACGAAAATTTTAAGGTTTATTCTAAAAAATAAAATAATCTCTCTATTTCAAAACTATTGCACAATTGTGATAAGGGTGATAATATGTGTGTGGGGATATACAATTACATACATAATTCAGAAGTGGAGAGATTTTTTATGGAAAAAACATTTCTAATGGTAAAACCAGACGGTGTACAACGTGCCTTCATTGGGGAAATTGTAGCTCGTTTTGAGAAAAAAGGCTTTCAATTAGTTGGTGCAAAATTAATGCAAGTCACTCCAGAAATTGCTGGACAACACTACGCTGAGCATAAGGAAAAACCTTTCTTTGGTGAGTTAGTAGACTTTATTACATCTGGACCTGTATTCGCAATGGTATGGCAAGGTGAAGGTGTAGTAGATACAGCTCGTAACATGATGGGGAAAACAAGACCACATGAAGCAGCTCCTGGAACAATTCGTGGAGATTTCGGTGTAACTGTTGCGAAAAACATTATCCATGGTTCTGATTCTTTAGAAAGCGCAGAGCGCGAGATTGCTATTTTCTTTAAAGAAGAAGAATTAGTTGACTACTCAAAATTAATGAATGAATGGATTTACTAATTATTTTGAAATAATTTGTAAACGCTTTAATCACTGTGATAATAGTAAAAAGTGCAAGGAGAATAGGGGTATTCTTCTTGCACTTTTTTTATTTTCAGTTAGTTACGAAGTTTGAACTGTTATGATATATTGATATTTAAATTAGGACTATCGCAAATATAGAATAAGAAAATGGTCGATTTATGATATAATTTCTTTAATATTTTTAGAATGATAAAAGTTAATATAGTGAGATAAATACATATACGAAAAGAGGAATAACGTATGCGATATATTACAGCTGGTGAATCTCATGGTCCACAACTTACAACGATTATAGAAGGTGTTCCGGCAGGATTGTCTTTAGTAGCAGATGATATAAACGAAGAGTTAGCTAGAAGGCAAAAGGGATATGGGCGCGGTAGACGCATGCAAATTGAAACGGATCAAGTGCAAATTTTAAGTGGTGTTAGACATGGAGAAACATTAGGTTCCCCTATTGCACTTGTTGTTGAAAATCGTGATTTTGCACACTGGACAAAAATTATGGGGGCGGAGCCTTTAACTGAGCAAGAAGAAAAAGAGATGAAAAGGAAAGTGACAAAACCAAGGCCTGGGCATGCTGATTTAAATGGTGCGATTAAATATGGTCATAGAGATATGAGGAATGTACTGGAACGTTCGTCAGCGCGCGAAACGACGGTGCGTGTTGCTGCTGGTGCGGTTGCTAAAAAGGTGTTAGCAGAACTTGGTATTAAAGTAGCGGGCCATGTAATTGAAATTGGCGGTGTACAAGCTAAGGAGATTACGTATAGTTCAATTGAAGAATTAAAGAGTATTACCGAAGCATCTCCTGTACGTTGCTTAGATGACGAAGCTGGTAACCAAATGATGAAAGCGATTGATGATGCGAAAGCAAATGGTGATTCAATTGGTGGAATCGTTGAAGTAATTGTGGAAGGGATGCCAATTGGAGTAGGTAGCTACGTGCATTATGATCGAAAACTGGATGCGAAATTAGCAGCTGCAATTATGAGTATTAATGCTTTTAAAGGTGTCGAGATTGGAATTGGTTTTGAAGCAGCGCATAGACCAGGAAGTGAAGTTCATGATGAAATTCTGTGGAATGAGGAGCATGGATATACACGAAGAACAAATAATGCAGGGGGATTAGAAGGCGGTATGACGACTGGAATGCCAATTGTTGTGCGCGGTGTGATGAAACCGATACCTACACTTTATAAACCTCTTCAAAGTGTAGATATTGATACGAAAGAGCCTTTTACAGCGAGCATTGAACGTTCAGATAGTTGTGCAGTGCCAGCAGCTAGTGTCGTTGCAGAAGCGGTTGTGGCTTGGGAATTAGCGACAGCTTTAATAGAACAATTCGGATTAGATCGTATGGAACTAATTCGTGAAAATATTGAGAAACATAATGAATATGCGAGGGGATTTTAATGGGAAACATACATATTCAAACGAAATCAAAAGAATATGATGTACATGTTGGTAAAGAAGTGTTGTCAAACTTAACAACGATCGTTCAAAATATGCAGCCAGCGGTATCTAACGTAATGATTATTTCAGATGAAGCTGTTGCATCACTACATTTACAGACAGTTATCGATGCATTACAAGTAGAGCAGCACGTGTTTTCGTTTGTTGTACCAAGTGGCGAAAAAGAGAAGTCTTTCGAAAATTTCTATGCGGCTCATACGTCAGCTCTTGAAAATAAATTAGATAGAAATTCTTTAATTCTTGCACTTGGAGGCGGAATGATTGGAGATTTAGCTGGTTTTGTTGCTGCATCGTTTATGCGTGGTATTCGCTTTGTGCAGGTTCCGACAACTTTATTAGCGCACGATAGCGCAGTGGGTGGGAAAGTAGCGATTAACCATCCGTTAGGTAAAAATATGATTGGTGCATTCCATCAGCCAGAAGCAGTTGTATATCATACACCGTTTTTACAGTCTCTTCCTGAAAAAGAGTGGCGTTCAGGTTATGCAGAGGTGATAAAGCATGCTCTTATCGGTGATGTGGAGCTATACCATTGGTTAAAAGAAGAAGTGCAAACATTAGCGGATCTTCATGATGAGAAGTTAATCCATATATTAACGAAGGCGATTCCTGTAAAGGCAAATGTTGTGTCACAAGATGAAACAGAGAAGGGTGTACGTGCTCATTTGAATTTTGGACATACGTTAGGACATGCTCTTGAAAAAGAGCTAGGGTATGGAAATATTACTCACGGTGACGGTGTAGCGGTTGGAATGTTATTCGCCATATTTTTAAGTGAGCAAGTGTACAAGGTTGATCTTGCTTATGAAGATATGAAGCAGTGGTTCTTGAAATACGGCTATCCAAAAATGCCAAGCGATTTGAATGTAGAGCGCCTCGTTCAATTGATGAAACAAGATAAGAAAGCAAATGCAGGAGCAATTCATATGGTGCTTATGCAGGAATATGGGGTAGTGAATGTCGTATCTATTTCAGATGAGACTGTTCATATTGCGTTAGAGGCATTTCAAAAAGATATGGTTTAAAATGATAGCGAAGTGCTGTGAAGTGCTCATTTAGAGGTATTCTCGTAATAGTGATGGTTATGACAAAAGATTACAGTAAGGGGCTATAACCGTATTGTAATCAAATTGAATGAAATGACTGGGGGAAGAAAAATGAGAGTGAAAGAGCAATTGTTAACTTTGAGAGCGTATGTGCCTGGGAAAAACATTGAAGAAGTAAAAAGAGAATATGGTTTATCAAAAATTGTGAAATTAGCATCCAATGAAAATCCATTCGGTTGCTCAGCACGTGTGACAGAAGCATTAACTTCTTTAGCGAGCCAATATGCCCTTTATCCAGATGGATATGCCTTTGAACTTCGGAAAAAAGTAGCGGAACATTTAGGTGTAAAAGCAGAACAACTACTATTTGGTAGTGGATTAGATGAAGTCATTCAAATGATTAGCCGAGCGTTACTACATGAAGGAACAAACGTTGTAATGGCGAATCCTACGTTTTCACAATATCATCACCATGCTGTTATTGAAGGAGCAAAAGTTCGTGAAGTATCACTTAAAGATGGTATTCACGATTTAGATGCAATGCTAGAGCAAGTAGATGAGAAAACGAAAATTGTATGGATTTGTAATCCGAATAATCCAACAGGTACATATGTTGAGAAACAAAAATTACTTTCATTTTTAGAATCAGTTCCTAAGTCGGCTCTCGTTATTATGGACGAAGCATATTATGAATACGCGGAAGCAGAAGACTATCCGCAAACATTACCACTTCTTGAAAAGTATGAAAATCTTATGGTTTTACGCACGTTTTCAAAAGCATATGGTTTAGCTGCTTTTCGTATCGGATATGCGATTGGGGATGCGAAGTTAATCGGACAGCTAGAAGTAGCTAGGTTACCATTCAATACATCAACTGTAGCCCAATCTGTAGCACTTGCTGCATTAGAAGATCAAGCCTTTTTACAAGATTGTGTGCAAAAGAATGCTGAAGGTTTAAATCAGTATTATGCATTTTGTAAAGAATATAACGTATTCTATTATCCATCTCAAACAAATTTCATTTTCTTAAAACTCGGTATACCAGGTAATGAAGCTTTCGAACGATTAATGAAAAAAGGATATATCGTTCGTTCTGGTGCTGCATTTGGTATCGATGATGGTATTCGTATTACTGTCGGTTTGAAGGAAGAAAATGATGAAATTATAGAGTTACTGAAAGAGCTTGTAAATGAGCAAGTACAGAAAGAAGAAACATATTCTTAAGAGATTGTGAAGGCTCCTATTATAGGAGCCTTTTTTATCGCATTCAAAATAAAGGTTGAAGACTGCTAATTAAGTTATTCTGTAAACCACGGTTTGTATGGCTTGATAATTAGTGAGAGAAGTTATTTGCACGGTCATAAAAGAAAGCGGTACAATAGAAGATGATGATAAGGTATCGGTGTCATATCCGAACCTTTTGAACAATTAACTACTCTGTAGGAAGAAGTATAAGAAGAAGCATGCTCATTCTAAAGGTTGCGTTCTAACAGTGAGTTGCTTATGATAAATGAACAGAAGAGAATATTTTTTAGAATTAAAGGAGACGTTTATGCAAAAGTTTGAACAAGCTGTTTCATATATTGAAAATGGTGAAGCGGAAAAAGGATTACAATTATTAAAAGAACAATTAAAAATTGCGAATGATGAAGAGAAGTATGATATCGCTCGTTACTATCATACACTTGGATTTACAGATGAGGCATTAGCAATTACTGAAGACTTACGTTTACTGTATCCAGAAGAAAGTGAATTCACTGTATTTTTAGCAGAATTATATATTGATCTAGATAAAGAAGATGAAGCGATTGAAGTGCTTCATGATATTCCAGAAAATGACGATTTATATGTTCAATCGTTATTACTTGTTGCAGATTTATTCCAAATGCAAGGTTTTGATGATGTAGCAGAGCAAAAACTATTAAAGGCGAAAGAAATGATGCCTGATGAACCTGTTATTACGTTTGGGTTAGCAGAATTATATAGTAGTAAAGGTGAAGAACAAAAGGCAATTACTTATTATGAATCGCTATTAGCGGAACATAAAGTAATGGGTGGGGTTGTGATCGCACTTCGCCTCGCAGAAACGTTAAGCGCGATCGGAAACTGGGAAGAAGCGATTTCTTATTATGAAGCAGGCCTAGAGGAACAAAAAGATATTCACTCATTATTTGGATATGCCTTCACATTATACCAAGGTGAAGAATATCAGAGAGCAATCGGTGCTTGGCAAGAACTAAAAGAATTAGACCCTGAGTACGCATCACTGTACATGTATTTAGCGAAAAGCTATGAAAAAGAAGGAATGCTTCAAGAAAGCTATGAAACGCTTCATGAAGGAATTAAAGTAGATGAGCTTTCAGTTCCATTTTATGTAGAGTTAGCGAACATTGCGGCGAAATTAGGAAAAATAGTAGAAGCAGAGGAAGTTCTTCAAAAAGCGCTTGAGTTAGATCCAGGGCATTTAGGTGCAACATTAAAATATGCATATATCTTAAAAGAACAAGAAAAGTACGAAGAGTTAATTGCAATTGTAGAGCGTGCTATTGATAGTGGAGAACCAGATACACAACTACTTTGGGATCTTGCGTATGCAAAAAAACAATTAGAAATGTATTCGGATGCATTAAAACACTATGAAAGTGCATATACTTCTTTTAAGAATCATCCAGACTTCTTAGAAGAGTACGGTTATTTCTTATTGGAAGAAGGAAAACGAAAAGAGGCGAAAGAAGTATTTACCCAGTTATTACAACTAGACCCGACACAAATTCATATTGAAGAGTTGTTATATAATTTAGAGGATTTTTCATAAGTTGGAAGGAAACTGAATGCCGCTTCTTGAATCTAAAAAGAAAAGAGAAAGACAGAGGAGGGACTTAATTGCTATGAATACCCCTGTTTCTGTAAACGAGAAGAAGGATTTTGTAAAATGGTTTTTGAATAATTACCAACTGAAACAGCGTGAATGTGTATGGATTCTGAATTATTTAATGAGTCACGACCAATTGATGCATAAAGTCCACTTCGTAGAGCATGCAAAATATTGTCCGCGTGGCTTAGTGATGTCAGCGAATTGTGTGAAAGACACACCGTTTCACTTTTTTAAACAAAATGTTATGACAACAGATGCTGAAAAATCGTTTCATGATATTCGTTTAAATCGAGATGAGGATATTTATATTCAACTCAACTTTAAATCATCGTTTCAAAATGCGAATTATGTAGCTGTATTAGAAGAAAACCCATATCTACCAAAGCATATTGAAGTAAATGAAAAAGATCGTTTACTTGCAGAAAGGTTTTTGGAAGAAAGTGTATTTTCGTTTAGGAGAGAACGCCTTTTGAAACAAATTGATGAAGCGTTAGATAAGCAAGATAAGGAAGCGTTTCATAGATTAACGGCAGAGTTAAAAACTTTATAGAATTTATTTGGATTAATAAATTTTTACAAATTTCAGACTTTCATCAAGAAAAACTACCTATATTGGGTAGTTTTTCTTTTTTTACCTCTTTTAGTATGGTTTAATATATATAAAGTGAAAGTTCTGTCATTTGTAAGTGAAGGAGGGAAGGAATTTGAAGTGGATTGTAAAAGATGTGGAACAGTTTGAGCAAGCAAGAGAGTATGTTGATACAGGAGTAATACCGCTGTTATCAATTTCGGCAGCAAAAGAAATGAAAATGGTTGTAGAACAAGGTGAATTTATCGAATTGTTGAGCACGGAATTGGAAAGAGAGTATAAGGGAAGAGTGCTTTTACTGCCTGCGTTTACGTATTTGGTAGAAAGTCAAAAGAATGAAAAAGGTCGTTTGCAAGAATGGACAAATCATTTACGAAGTGAAGGTTTTAAGCATATTGCTTATGTTACAAGTGATTTTTCATGGAAAGAGGATATGCAAGAGTTACAGGGAGATTTGTTTTGGTTTCCTTCATTAGCATTAGAACAATTTAGTGATCAAGCAAAAAGAGAAGTTATTCATGCACATATAAAAAATATAATGGTGATGTTGGAAGAGAAATGGGGAAACTCATAATAAACAGAAAGTTCTTATTATTATGAGTAGTATGATATTGACCTGTGCATGAGCGTATTATATCATGATAGTGTCCTAGTTTTTATTTTTTATATAATTTATCACGAGGGGACAATTTCTGATAGAGGGGGGAAATTTTCGTGAGCGAGAAAGAACATCGCGTGTCAAGAAGACAATTTTTAAATTACACACTCACAGGGGTAGGAGGCTTTATGGCTGCCGGTATTTTAATGCCGATGACGCGATTTGCGCTTGATCCGGTGTTAAGAAAAGAAGCGGGAACAGATATGGTTGCTGTTGCGCAAGTAAAGGATATTACAACAGAGCCGAAGCGTTTCGATTTTAAAGTGAAGCAGGTTGATGGTTGGTACAAGTCTGAAGAACCAAAATCAGCTTGGGTTCATAAAGATGAAAGCGGAGACATTGTTGCGTTCTCTCCAGTATGTAAACATTTAGGATGTACAGTTAACTGGAATTCGGACAAAGCACATCCGAATCAATTCTTTTGCCCATGTCACGGGGGTCGTTATACAAAAGATGGGATTAACATTAAAGGTACGCCACCTCTTGCTCCGCTTGATGTGTACGAGTCTAAAGTGAAAGATGGAACGCTGTATCTAGGAAAAGCGAAGCCAAGAGGGGGTGCAAAGTAGATGTTAAATAAAATTTATGATTGGGTGGATGAAAGATTAGATATTACACCAATATGGCGTGATATCGCTGATCATGAAGTACCTGAACATGTAAACCCGGCACATCACTTTTCTGCATTCGTCTATTGCTTTGGAGGACTTACCTTTTTCGTTACTGTAATTCAAATTTTATCTGGAATGTTTTTGACGATGTATTATGTGCCTGATATTAAAAATGCTTGGGAATCAGTTTACTATTTACAGAATGAAGTTGCTTATGGGCAAATTGTTCGTGGTATGCACCACTGGGGTGCTAGTCTCGTAATTGTAATGATGTTTTTACATACACTCAGAGTTTTCTTCCAAGGTGCGTATAAAAAGCCCCGTGAGTTAAACTGGATTGTTGGTGTTCTTATTTTCTTTGTTATGTTAGGTCTTGGTTTTACCGGATATTTATTACCGTGGGATATGAAAGCTTTATTTGCTACAAAAGTAGGGATTCAAATTGCAGAGCAAACACCGCTCATTGGTCCTTATATTAAAACATTACTCGCTGGTCATTCCGAAATTGTTGGCGCTCAAACATTAACTCGCTTCTTTGCTATTCACGTCTTCTTCTTACCAGCAGCACTTCTAGGTTTAATGGCCTTCCACTTCATCATGATTCGCAAACAAGGTATTTCCGGTCCACTATAAGAGATTGCTAAATTAAAGGGGAAAGAACTAAAGGAGGGAGATTATGCATCGCGGCAAAGGGATGAAGTTTGTAGGAGATTCTCGGGTACCAGTAGCTCGGAAACCAAATATTCCAAAAGACTATTCTGAATACCCAGGGAAAACAGAAGCATTTTGGCCGAACTTCTTGTTAAAAGAATGGATGGTTGGTGCAGTTTTTTTAATCGGTTATTTATGTTTAACAGTGGCGCATCCGTCGCCGCTTGAGAGAATGGCGGACCCAACAGATGCTGGATATATACCACTTCCAGATTGGTATTTCTTATTCTTGTATCAGTTATTAAAGTATTCGTATGCTTCCGGTTCATTTACTGTAATTGGAGCATTTATTATGCCAGGGATTGCGTTTGGAGCATTACTGTTAGCTCCATTTCTTGATCGAGGTCCAGAAAGACGTCCATTGAAGCGTCCTGTGGCAACTGGATTTATGCTTTTAGCAATTGCATCGATTATCTTTTTAACTTGGGAATCTGTAGCACACCACGACTGGGAAGCTGCAAAAAAACAAGGAGCAATTGTAAAAACAGCGCCAGTTGATAAAAATGATGATGGCTATAAATTAATGCAAAAAAATACTTGTTTAACATGTCATGGTGACAATTTACAAGGCGGGGCAGCAGCACCGGCACTGCAAAACTTAACTTTAAAGCCAGAAGAAATTGCTAAAATTGCGAAAGAGGGAAAAGGTTCAATGCCTAAAGGTGTATTTAAAGGTACGGATGAGGAACTGAAGAAGCTTTCGGAATTCGTTGCAAAGTATAATAAAAAATAATAAAAAAGCTGACTACAAAATTTGTAGTCAGCTTTTTTATTTAGTTGGATGAAGTTTGTTATAATAGAGTAGGATTTAGTGAATGAATTACTTTGCTTGAAAGGTGTTGGACATACGGATTGGTGTACTTGTATGCAATGTTAAGACAACGCTCGGTATTATTATTTTTATTAATTGTTAACTTATTAGGTACAATTTATGGATTTATATGGTACGGAAATCAATTGAAAGAAACGTCACCTATATTTTGGCCGTTTGTACCAGATAGTCCTATGGCGACTCTCTTTTTTGTCTTTGTTTTAATTGCTTTTTTGGCAAAGAGAAACTGGGGATTAATAGAAGCGTTAGCGATTGTAACTTTAATAAAATATGGTATTTGGGCTGTTGTTGTAAACGCGATTATGATTTACGTAAAAGGGCCTATAGGCCTTATGGGCTACATGTTAATGCTTTCGCACTTCGCGATGGCAATACAAGGATTTTTATATGCTCCATTCTATCGTATAAAAAAATGGCATTTTATAGTAGCAGCTGTGTGGACGTTGCATAACGATGCAATTGATTATTTATTTTGGCAAATGCCGCGATATGGAATTATGCATTTGTTTGTAGAGGAAATTGGTTATTTTACGTTTTGGTTAAGTATTGCTGTACTATGTATTACATATTATTGTTGCTTACGTGAGCAAAGAAAACAATTTTCTTTATGATGGTTAGAACATTTAGGGGGAGAACATGGAGAAAAATAAGAGGGGTACAAAAATATTGGATCGATTGATTACTTTAGTTGTTTCATATAGCATAGCATTTTCTATTTTTGCACTAGCAACAACGGCAGTTGTGTATGGAAAATGGTTGTATTATTTTGAAATTGATTTTTTAAATATTCCTGATTTAGCGGATATGACGAAGGATGAAATTAAAAGAAATTACGATGTGCTTATTACATATTTATCCCCGTTTTATGACGGAGCATTACATTTGCCCACATTAGATATGTCCACAAATGGCCGTATTCATTTTGTAGATGTTAAAAATATTTTAGTAAAGATTCAATATGTGATGTATGCGACAATTATGATTGCAGTGATAGGCGGAATTTATTTATTAAAAAAGAAAAATGAAAAGTTTTTACTGCACGGATCGATTTTAACAATCATTTTTCCGATAGCGCTTATGTTACCAATTGCTATTAATTTTGAAAAGAGTTTTGTATTATTCCATAAACTTTTATTTAGTAATGATTATTGGGTTTTTGATCCTGAAAAGGATCCGATTATATTAATGTTACCAGAAGAGTTCTTTATGCATGCTGCGTGTGCTATTTTATTATTCATTTTAGGTGGGAGTATACTTTGTTACAGCTTATATAGATATCTTGTAAAAAAGAAAAGGATGTCACAGAAAAAATTCTCTGCTTAAAGAGAATTTTTTTCTTTGTAAAACGATAATATATTTTTCGGTCTAGTTCTGTTCTATTCTTGTCCAAATTAACATATTTTGTACTAGTAGTTAAGGGGGGACCGGGATGAAGAGAACATTAATTGGATTGATAGCATTTCTAATTATAATGTTTCCGTTACGTATATATGCTGAAGAGTGGAATGAGCTAACAGGGTTGTTAGACGACTCGTTACAGTTAGTGAAGCGTAATGAAGATGAAAAAGCGGTACAAGTATTACAACATTTCTCGGAGCAGTTTTTAATAAAGGGGAATGAAAAGAAGCAGGAAGTAACACCAGATCAAGTTAGAGTTATTTCTTTAGCTTACGATAAGGCGCAACAATCGCTCTCTGAAGAAGGTTTAGGTAAGCAAGCTAAAATTGATAATGTGCTGGCATTACAACTTGCTGTTGATGCACAAGTATCGAAATATCAACCACTTTGGATGGAAAGAGAAAGGAAAGTAATGGATGCCTTTTCTCAAATGGAAAAAGCGATGGAAAAAGAAGATGCTGGGCAGTTTCAACAAACGTTAAATACGTTTTTAAATGAATTCAATATTATTTATCCAAGCTTAATGATTGCTTTGCCAGAAAACGAGGTCCAGCGTGTAAATGTTCATTTATCTTATTTAGATGAATTTCGTAACGTTATGTTAAAAACGAAAGGCGGCCAAATGCAATTAGGGATTATTAAAGGGGATTTGCAAAAGATATTTCACACAGTAAAAAAAGATGAAATTGCACCCTCTCTCATTTGGTTTATGACAATTACTGGGGGACTTATTTTATTCACATTAACTTATGTTGGATGGAGAAAGTATAAAGGAGAGAGAGAAAAAAGAAAAAGTAATGTACATTCTAAAAATAGATAATGCAATAAATAAAGATATGGATTGTAAGGTTTATTCATTGACAATAGTGGCAGAAGAAAATAGAATGAGAAGTACTATAATTAAAACTTCAATGGAGGTTCATGATGTTTTATTTAATTTACTTCGCGATCATAATGATCATACCGTTGTATGCACAGTCAAGAGTACGTAGTGCCTATAGCAAGTATTCACAAGTTTATTCAACATCAGGTATGACAGGAGCGGAAGTGGCTCGAAAAATTTTAGATGAAAATGGATTATACAACGTAGCTGTAGAAGAAACACCAGGTCATTTATCAGACCATTATGATCCAACCGCTAAGACGGTTCGATTATCAACGGATAACTATTATGGACATTCAGTTGCTGGTACAGCAGTTGCAGCACACGAAGTAGGACACGCAATTCAAGATGCACAAGATTATAACTTTATGCGTATTCGTCATTCGTTAGTTCCTGTGGCTAATTTTGGATCGAATATATCATGGGTATTTATTATGATTGGTATATTTGCGACAATGTCAAAACTATTGTTATTAGGTATCATTTTAATGGCAGCAGGTGTTGTGTTCCAGCTCGTTACATTGCCAGTTGAGTTTGATGCGTCAAAGCGCGCAATGCAACAAATTGAAGCGTTAGGTATTGTATCAACAGATGAATATGGGCAAGCTCGTAAAGTATTAAATGCGGCAGCATTAACATATGTAGCAGCTGCAGCTGTAGCTGTATTTGAATTATTACGTCTCGTATTAATGTATACTGGTATGCAGCGTAGCGACGACTAAAGACTATCAATTTTGATAGTCTTTTTTTGTTGTGTGGATTGAATTATATAATGTATTGCAAATAGAAATAATAGAAGTAATGCGGAAAGGTGGTGGGGGAAATGAAATATCCAGACCATTTAGTAAAACAAGTGCAAAAGCGTAGTGCTCCTTATCAACTAGAAGGTTTTTTAAGTGGACAAGGTCCTGAAAATCCCAAATTTATGTTGTTAGGAGAAGCACCTGGTGAAACAGAAATTCATAATGGGATTCCGTTTAGCGGGAGGGCGGGAAAACAATTAATGGTTTTTTTAGAGCGTATTCACGTTACAAGGGAAGAAGTATATATTACGAGCGCTGTTCGGAGTAGACCTTATAAATGGCGAGAGAAAAAAGAACGAAATGGTGAAATCATACAAAAAAAGTATAATAGAACGCCAAATCAGGGAGAAATAGTTGCCCATGCGCCTTTGTTAGATTATGAATTAGAGAAAATACATCCGAAGCTTATTGTCACGCTTGGAAATATCGGTCTTCAACGTTTAACAGGAAAAAATAAAAAAATCACAGATGTACACGGGCAATTATTAAAACAGCCCATTCAAAAATTAAAGGATATGCAAAGTGCAGAGTTTACATGGTCAGAGAAAGAATATCATGTTTTTCCGACTTTTCATCCAGCTTCCATTTTTTATAATCGGAGTTTATTGGAGCTTATTCATGAGGATTTTGAGAAGCTTAAAAGACTTGTAATAAAAAACTAGAAAAGCTAAGGCGCTTTTCTAGTTACATTTAATTATGTAAAGGGTTTTTATTTTCATCTAACGTAAACCCTTCACCAACTACATCATGTACATCACTTACAGCGACAAAAGCATGAGGATCTACAGAAGTAATGATATTCTTTAATTTCACGATTTCATTTTTAGCAACAACGCAATACAATACATTACGTTCCACTTTTGTATACGATCCAACAGCTTTTAAAAAGGTTGCTCCGCGCTCCATTTCAGATAAAATTTTGGCAGCAATTTCATCGTTTTTCTCTGAGATAATAGTCGCTCCTTTGGCAGCATAAGCTCCTTCTTGCATAAAATCAATGACTTTAGCACCGATAAAAACAGCAACTAGCGTATACATGCCCTCACGGTATGATAAATAGGTAAGAATAGAGACGACGATAACGACAGCATCAAACATAAACATTGTTTTCCCCATACTCCAGCCAACATATTTGTGCGCTAGTCGTGCGATAATATCTACACCGCCAGTAGTCCCGCCATATTTAAATATTATTCCAAGGCCGATACCGATAAATGCCCCGGCGAATAAAGCTGCGAGTGTCATATCATTTTGCAAGTTTAAATGTAAGTTGAGTACTTCGTAACGCTGGAAAATCCATAGAAATAAAGATACGCTAAAGGTTCCAATTAATGTATATAAAAATGTCGTTCTGCCAAGTAACCTCCAGCCAATAAAAAATATAGGGATATTTAAAATTAAGTTTGAGTAGGAAGGATCAAACTTAAATAAAAAATACAATAATAGTGTAATACCAGTAAACCCACCCTCTGCAAGGTGGTTTTCAATATTGATATTGACAATACCGAAAGAAAATATAGCGGAACCAATTAAAATAAAAATAATATTTCGCATCTTCAATTTTGATGTCATATAGAAATCCCCCTAATTATGTAATGATTGCATTGCTCCGCTGAAACGGTAAAACATAATAATAAGTAATTTCTAGTTGCTAGTGAAAATAGTAAGAACCTGATTGATGTGGGCTGATTTTTTGTGAAAAGTGCAAAAGAAAGTTTCACTTTATCCCGCTCTAAAGGCTGATAGGAGATGAAGCAAAGAAGAGGGGCAAACCAGCCGTAGGAACCCGATTGGTGTGGGCTGATCTTTTGCAAAAATCGCAAAAGAAGTTTCACTTTACCCCGTACCAACGGCTGGTAGGAGATAAACCTCTGAAGAAAGGCAAACCAGCCGTAGGAACCCGATTAGTTCAACTAATCTTTTGCAAAAAAATCACAAAAGAAGTTTCACTTTATTATAGTCTATCCAAAAATGGGTCGCAAATAGGTGTTTGGCGGGGAATAATATTTGTCAAATCGCGATGAATTGGCTAACATGAAAGAGGAAGGATTAGAGGTGAATAGTATGGAAGCAAAAACGATGAAAGATATGCAGAAAGAAGTAGATGCATATATTGGTCAGTTTAAAGAAGGTTATTTCAGTCCGCTTGCAATGATGGCTCGTTTAACGGAAGAAATGGGAGAGCTTGCAAGAGAGGTAAATCATTATTATGGTGAGAAACCGAAGAAAACAACTGAAAAAGAAAGAAGTATTGAAGAAGAGCTTGGAGATGTATTATTTGTTATGATTTGTATGGCAAATAGTTTAAATATTGATTTAGAGACAGCACATAACATTGTAATGAATAAATTTAATACACGTGATAAAGATCGCTGGACACGTATTGATGAGGGAGAGAAAGAATAATGAAAGAAATTAAAGTAATTATCGCCGGACCAAGAGGACGTATGGGACATGAAGCAGTCCTTCTTATGGAAAGAACGGAACATTTTAATTTAGTAGCAGCAGTGGATTATAAGCATGGTGGTGAGAAGATTTCTGATTTACCTGGCATGCCAGCATTACATGCGCCGATTTACGCTGATTTACATACTTGTTTAGATGAAGTAGAAGCAGATGTGTTGTTAGATTTAACAACACCAGAAGTGGGGAAACAACACGTTACACTTGCAGTTGAGCGTGGACTTCGTTCGGTTATTGGTACAACTGGATTTACAGAAGAAGAATTGACACGTTTAACAGAGAATGCAAAAGAAAAAGCAGTAGGAACAATTATTGCTCCAAACTTTGCAATTGGTGCAGTTCTTATGATGAAATTCTCACAAATGGCAGCGAAATATTTCCAAGATGTTGAGGTAATTGAATTACATCATGATCAAAAATTAGACGCACCATCTGGTACAGCTGTAAAAACGGTAGAGTTAATTCGCCAAAATCGTGAATCAAAGCAGCAAGGTCATCCAAATGAAGTAGAGCAACTAGCAGGTGCACGAGGTGCAAATGTAGACGGTATTCACATTCATAGTGTACGTTTGCCAGGGCTTATTGCACACCAAGAAGTAATGTTTGGTGGAGATGGACAAATGTTAACAGTTCGTCATGATTCATTCAATCGTGCATCATTTATGTCAGGTGTAAAACTATCAATTGAGACAGTAATGAACCTTGATCATCTTGTGTACGGTTTAGAAAATATTATCGACTAAAGGGGAGACAACGGATGAAAATTGCCTTAATCGCACATGACAAAAAGAAAAATGATATGGTTTCGTTTGCATACGCATATAAACCAATTTTTGAACAACATGAATTATTTGCAACAGGAACGACAGGGCTTCGCATTATGGAAGCGACTGGATTAGTTGTAACAAGATATCAATCTGGCCCTCTTGGTGGAGATCAAGAAATTGGTGCAATGATTGCAAAGAACGATTTAGATATGGTGATTTTCTTCCGCGATCCATTAACAGCACAGTCGCATGAACCGGATGTGAATGCATTACTTCGTTTATGTGATGTATATGCGATTCCACTTGCAACGAATATGGCAAGTGCTGAAATGTTAATGCACGCATTAGAGCGAGGAGATTTAGATTATCGTAAGTTAAGAAAATGAGGGGAACAATTATGAGTGGATTACATATATTAGCGTTTGGTGCTCATGCCGATGATGTTGAAATCGGCATGGCTGGTACCATCGCTAAATATACAAAGCAAGGGTATGAAGTAGGTATTTGTGATTTAACAGAAGCTGATCTTTCTTCAAATGGAACGATAGAGTTGAGAAAAGAAGAAGCGAAGGTCGCAGCTCGTATAATGGGAGTAAAAACGAGGCTGAATTTAGCGATGCCAGACCGTGGTTTGTATATGAAAGAAGAGTATATACGTGAAATTGTCAAGGTGATCCGTACATGTAAACCAAAACTAGTTTTTGCGCCGTACTATGAAGATCGCCATCCAGATCATGCAAATTGTGCAAAGCTTGTGGAAGAGGCTATTTTTTCAGCAGGAATCCGTAAATATATGCCGGAACTTTCACCACATCGTGTGGAGTCTTTTTATAATTATATGATTAATGGTTTTCATAAACCGAATTTTTGTATAGATATAAGTGAGTACCTCTCTATAAAGGTGGAAGCATTAGAAGCGTATGAAAGTCAGTTTTCAACAGGGAGTGATGGTGTTAAGACACCGTTAACAGAAGGTTACGTTGAAACTGTGATTGCTCGTGAGAAGATGTTTGGAAAAGAAGTTGGAGTCTTGTATGCCGAGGGATTTATGAGTAAGAAACCGGTTTTATTACATGCTGATTTATTAGGGGGATGTAAATGAAATTAAAAATAGGTATTACATGTTATCCTTCTGTAGGTGGTTCTGGAGTTGTTGGAACAGAATTAGGAAAGCAATTGGCGGAACGTGGGCATGAAATTCACTTTATTACATCGGGTTTACCATTCCGGTTAAATAAAGTATATCCAAACATTTATTTTCATGAAGTGACGGTAAATCAATACTCTGTATTTCAATATCCACCATACGATTTAGCGTTAGCAAGTAAAATGGCCGAGGTTGCACAAAGAGAAAACTTAGACATTTTACATGTGCATTACGCAATACCACATGCAATTTGTGCATATTTAGCAAAACAAATGATCGGAGAGCGTATTAAAATTGTTACAACCTTACATGGAACAGATATTACTGTGTTAGGTTCCGACCCTTCGTTAAATAATTTAATTCGTTTTGGTATTGAGCAATCGGATGTTGTTACTGCTGTCTCGCATTCATTAATTAACGAAACACATGAGCTTGTAAAACCAAGTAAAGAAATTCAAACGGTATATAACTTTATAGACGAACGTGTATATTTCAAGCGTAATATGTCTCAATTAAAGAAAGAATATGGTATAAGTGAGAGTGAAAAAGTACTTATTCATATTTCGAATTTCCGTAAAGTGAAACGTGTGCAGGATGTTGTTCAGGCATTTGCTAAAATTGTTAAAGAAGTAGATGCGAAGTTGCTTCTTGTTGGAGACGGACCAGAATTCTGTACGATTTTACAGATAGTGAAGAATTTACATATTGAAGATCGCGTTTTATTCCTAGGGAAGCAAGATAATGTTGCAGAACTACTTGCGATGAGTGATTTAATGTTGCTTCTATCAGAGAAGGAAAGTTTTGGTCTTGTTTTATTAGAAGCAATGGCGTGTGGTGTACCTTGTATCGGAACACGGGTTGGAGGTATTCCAGAGGTTATTCAACACGGGGAAACAGGATATTTATGTGAAGTTGGCGATACAACAGGAGTGGCAAATCAAGCTATTCAGCTATTAAAGGACGAGGAACTTCACCGTAATATGGGAGAACGAGCAAGAGAAAGTGTTTATGAGCAATTTCGCTCAGAAAAAATTGTTTCACAATATGAAACGATTTACTATGACGTACTAAGGGATGACAAAAATGGAAAGATTTAAAAAAGCTAGTTCTATTATTGAGACATTAAAGCAACAAGGACATGAGGCTTACTTTGTTGGTGGGAGCGTACGAGATCTTATTATCGATAGGCCGATTGGAGATATTGATATTGCGACATCTGCTCTACCAGAAGAAGTGATGGCTATATTCCCAAGAAATGTTCCTGTTGGTCTTGAGCATGGAACTGTAATTGTTGTAGAAAATGGTGAGCCCTATGAGGTAACTACTTTTCGAACAGAAAGCGAATATGAAGATTTTCGAAGACCTAGTAGTGTTCAATTTGTTCGTTCATTAGAAGAGGATTTAAAACGTCGTGATTTCACGATGAATGCAATTGCTATGACAGAAGAAGGCAAAATGGTCGATTTATTTGCTGGACAGGAAGCCATTCAACAGAGAGAAATTGTGACAGTTGGAAATGCTGCGGATCGTTTTCAAGAAGATGCCCTGCGAATGATGCGTGGTATTCGGTTTGTAAGCACGTTAGGTTTTTCATTAGAAATGAAAACGAAGCAAGCGATTGAAACGTATGGGCATTTGCTAGAACATATAGCAATTGAGCGTATTACAGTAGAGTTTGAGAAACTGTTAACTGGTACATATTGTGTGAAAGGTCTCAAAGAATTAGTAGAGACGAAGCTATTTTCTCATTTGCCATATTTACAAATGTCAGAAGAGAGACTGTTAAAAGCTACGCAGTATAAATGGGATTCTTTCGAAACGGATATTGAGGCGTGGGCATTTTTCTTATATTGTATCGGAGAAGAACATCCATCTGTCTTTTTACGTCAATGGAAGTTTTCGAATAAAAAAATAAAAGATATTGTTGCAGTTTTATTGACAATCCGTACTAGAAAGGAGAAGGATTGGGATACAGTCCTTCTTTATAAAACGGGAATTCATATCGCTGAAATGGCAGAGAGAGTATATGAAGCGATGATTGAACGCTATGACCCTACATCTGTTGAACGAGTACAATCAATGTTTCATGCATTGCCAATCCAGGAGCGTCAAGAAATGAATGTGACTGGTAATGATTTATTAAACTGGGCAAACAAAAAGCCTGGTCCGTGGGTTGCTGAGATGCTTCAGAAAATCGAAGAAGCAATCGTACAAGGAAACGTAGTTAATGAGAAAGAGCGTATAAGGGAGTGGCTACAAGGATGCAATCTACTATAAGAAAGCAGTTATTGCAAGTTTTTTCTGAAGCGGATGGCGAGTTTGTATCCGGCCAAACAATTAGTGATAAACTTGGTTGTTCAAGAACTGCTGTGTGGAAACATATGGAGGATCTGCGGAGTGAGGGATATGAACTTGAAGCTGTGCGTCGATTAGGTTACCGAATTGCAAGTAAGCCAGACAAAGTGACCGCTAATGAAATTCAGTTAGGGCTACAAACGAAGCGGATTGGTAGAACAGTGTATTTTGAAGAAACTGTTGAATCAACGCAGCACATTGCAGCAAAACTTGCTTATGAAGGTGCAGAAGAAGGAACAGTCGTTGTAGCAGAAGAACAAACAGCGGGAAGAGGTCGTTTAAGCAGAAAATGGCATTCACCAAAAGGAACAGGGATTTGGATGAGTATTATTTTACGCCCATCAATCCCAGTTCATCATGCACCGCAACTTACTTTGTTAGCGGCCGTTAGTGTTGCACAGGCAATTGAAAAATGCACGGGTGTAAACGTAGGAATAAAATGGCCAAATGATATTTTAATTCAAGGTAAAAAGGCTGTAGGTATATTAACAGAAATGCAAGCGGATCCTGATAAAATTAATGCTGTCATTATGGGCATCGGTATTAATGCGAATCAAAAGCAAGAACATTTTGATGAAGAAATTCAGCACATTGCTACTTCATTAGCGATTGAATCAGGTAAGCCGATTGTTCGTGCAGAACTTATGCAACAAATCTATTTACAACTAGAAAAATTATATGAAGAGTATTTACAAAATGGTTTCTCTGTCATTAAAATTCTTTGGGAAAGTTACGCTGTGAGCATCGGGAAAGAAATTACCGCTCGAACGATGAGAGAGACAATTACGGGGTTAGCAAAAGGAATCACAGAGGATGGTGTATTACTTCTGGAGGATCATGAGGGGAAAGTACATCATATTCATTCTGCAGATATTGAAATTAAGTAAAAGAAGTTCCTCTTTTGGAACTTCTTTTTATTTCAATAGTTTTGAGTTGAATTTGTAACATGATAATAAATTTTTTTCATATTTAAAGTTCATTTCAAAATATCTTCCGCCTAGTTGGCAGGGCATGTTATTTGACGATTACTTTGCCTGCCATTCCTTTAAGAAGATGGTATCGACATATTAATTCATATGTACCAGTATTTTTAGGTTTCACGGTAATATGCTTTTCTTTTCCTGACTCGATTACGACGTCAATGCCGAGTTTTTTCACTGTAAAGGTGTGCTCGTTTTTACCTTTATTTTTCAATAGTAATGTTGTTGATCCTTCAAGCGGAATCGTGATAACATTTGGATTAAAGTAATCATCATTTAGTTCAACCTCAATCACTTTCGTTAAATCGGTGGGGGGTGTTACGACAGTAACTGAGGCAAATACATGGGAGGATCCTAAAGACATCCACCATACAATCATTACAAGCAAACTGCTGAATCGAAATAACCACCTGTTCATAGACATCTGCAATTCTCCTTTGTTAAGTACTTTCCTCAATTAACCTGCATCATTAGTTTAAGAGTTATACTATACAGTTAAATGGATTATAGAAAAAATTAACTTGGACTTTTTTAGCATGCGTTGAAAAAACATGTATCTTTTCAGGATTGAATTCTCCATAAAAACTGTATAGCATATATACTCTCGTGTTAAATTTCATATACCGTAATAAGAATAAAAAATTATTTTTTCAAAAAAATGTAGTAATTCCTTTTTGTAGTTTGCTATAATTAGTTCGAATGTGGGCAGTATCAGAGCGAACTGCACCATGATTCGAAGTCATACGAAAAATAATAACTTGGATTCTGCCTTGATCCAATAACGGACTGGGACAGAGGGATGAATAATGCCGACTAACACACAACCCTTCTGCCCTTTTATGGTCAGAGGGGTTTTTTATATGATTTCGGCCATCTCCTCTCTCCTGCATAAAGGAGGAGTAGTTTTTGAAAACAAAAACAGATTTTTTGAAGATGAAAGAGCAAGGTGAGCCGATTACAATGCTAACGGCGTATGATTATCCATCTGCTAAATTAGCAGAAGAAGCTGAAGTTGATATGATTCTAGTTGGAGATTCTCTTGGAATGGTTGTACTCGGATACGATTCAACAGTACCTGTAACAGTAGAGGATATGATTCATCATACGAAAGCTGTACGCCGTGGAGCGAAAGAGACGTTTATTGTAACTGATATGCCATTTATGTCGTATCACGTATCATTACAAGAAACGATGGTGAATGCACGTCGCATCGTTCAAGAGAGCGGGGCACACGCACTGAAGGTAGAAGGTGCTGGAGAAGTTATATCGACGATTCAATATTTGACGAACGCAGGAATTCCTGTTGTAGCACATTTAGGTTTAACCCCTCAATCTGTAGGAGTGTTGGGTGGATATAAAGTGCAAGGAAAAGATGCGGAGAGTGCAAAAAAATTAATAGAAGATGCAAAGAAATGTGAAGAAGCTGGTGCAATAGCGCTTGTGTTAGAATGTGTACCAATGCAGTTAGCAGAACTTATTTCAGAGCAACTAACAATACCAACAATTGGGATTGGTGCAGGACAAAAAGTAGATGGGCAAGTGCTTGTTTATCATGATCTTATCTCATACGGCGTAAATCGTGTTCCGAAATTTGTGAAGCAATATACGTCTGTTCAAGAGGAGATTGTGCGTGGGATTTCACAATATGTTACTGAAGTAAAGACAAGGCAATTTCCTGAAGAAAAACATTCGTTCACAATGAAAGAGGAAGAATGCTTAGCGTTATACGGAGGAAAACAATAATGAAAATCGTAACTACAGTGCAAGAGATGCAGCAAATTACAAGCGAACTTCGTGCAAGTGGAAAGAGTATTGGTTTTGTTCCAACAATGGGTTATTTACATGAAGGCCATGCTACTTTATTACGTAAGGCAAGAGAAGAAAATGAAATTGTAGTTTTAAGTGTATTTGTAAACCCACTACAATTCGGCCCAAATGAAGATTTAGATCGATATCCTCGTGATATTGATAGAGATGAAAATGTAGCAAAAGAAAACGGTGTAGATTATTTATTTTATCCGAGTGTAGAAGAAATGTATCCAGCAGAACAAACAACAACAGTAGAAGTTGTGAAGCGCACGGACGTATTATGCGGTCAACAAAGACCTGGTCATTTCGCTGGTGTTGCAACTGTACTGATGAAACTATTTAATATTACGGTGCCAACGCGTGCTTATTTCGGTATGAAAGATGCTCAACAAGTTGCAGTAATTGAAGGATTTGTAACTGATTTCAATATTCCAGTTACAATCGTACCAGTTGATATTGTAAGGGAAGAAGATGGTTTAGCGAAAAGTTCTCGTAACGTGTACCTATCACAAGATGAACGTGAAGAAGCTCTTCATTTATACCGCAGCCTATGTATAGCGAAAGAAAGAATTGAGGCAGGTGAACGTAATCCGGAAATCATTACAAATCTTGTGAAAGATTATATTGAGACGCATACGAAAGGCACTGTAGATTATGCGGATTTATATGCATATCCGTCATTAACAATGGTAGAGAAAGTCGAAGGAAGAATCATTTTAGCTATTGCAGTTAAGTTTGAAAATGTAAGATTAATTGACAATATAACATTAACGGTTAAATAAGGGGGAGCATCTATGTTTCGCACAATGATGAGAGCAAAGTTACATCGTGCAACTGTAACGGAGGCAAATTTAAATTATGTAGGTAGTATTACAATTGATGAAGACTTAATGGATGCAGTAAATATTGTAGAAAACGAAAAAGTCCAAATTGTAAATAATAATAATGGTGCTCGCTTAGAGACATACGTTATTAAAGGGGAACGCGGTAGTGGTGTTGTTTGTTTAAACGGTGCGGCGGCAAGACTTGTACAACCAGGGGACAAAGTAATTATTATTTGTTATGGGCTAGTTACGGAAGAAGAGATTCATACACAAGAACCAAAAATTGCAGTACTAGACGATAATAATCAAATTATTGAAATGTTAGGTGCTGAAAAAGCGGGTACGATATTATAAGTAGAAAGGCTATCTCCATTGCGGAGATAGCTTTTTTGTGCATCTTTTCATTAAGATGAGATAAAACGTGGTATAGTAACATTATATAAATTATTGTTGTTTGAAAGGTAAGAAATTGAGGTGTTACATATATGAGTAAGCGTTATGTCGTTGTTGATTTAGAGACGACAGGGAACTCCTGGAAAGATGGGAAGGATAAAATTACCCAAATTGCAGCTGTTGTAGTAGAAGATGGAGAGATATTGGAGATTTTTTCGTCTTTTGTTAATCCAAAGAGAGAGATCCCACCATTTATTACAGAATTAACAGGGATTGATGAAAGTCTTGTAAAACAAGCCCCGTTATTTCAAGATGTAGCCCCGATGATTGTTGAGCTATTACAAGGTGCGGCTTTCGTTGCGCATAATGTTCACTTTGATTGGAATTTTTTAAATGAAGAATTAAGGCAAGCTGGATATACAGAAATACATTGTCCGAAAATCGACACGGTTGAATTGGCTCAAATTCTTTTGCCGACAGCCGATAGTTATAAATTACGTGATTTAGCTAAAAAGCATGAACTAGAGCACGATCAACCACATCGTGCGGATAGTGATGCTCTTGCAACAGCGGAATTATTTTTACAATTTTTAAATGAAATTGAAAAGTTACCACTTGTCACGTTGCAATCGCTTTATGAATTAAGTGATGTGTTCCAAAGCGATATAGCTGATGTGCTTTCTGAAAATATTTTAAAGAAAGTAATGCACGGTAAAGAAGATATAGCGGAGTATGAAATACATCGAAATATTGCGCTGAAAAAGCGGAACTATTCCTTAAACCTTGGAGAAACGTGTTCATCAAAGTTTGATGCTTTCTTGAATAAAACGATGGATAAATTGGAATCACATATGCCAAAGTTTGAAAGAAGAGAAAGTCAACAACTGATGATGAAAGAGATATATACGGCGTTAAGAGATTCTCGTTTTTCACTAATTGAAGCCGGTACAGGAACAGGAAAGACTCTCGCTTATTTGCTTCCTAGTCTTTATTTTGCAAAGAGAAAAGAAGAACCTGTCATTATAAGTACACAAACGGTACAACTCCAACAACAAATATTAGAAAAAGAAATTCCGTTATTACAAAAAATAATGCCATTTTCATTTGAGGCAGCTCTTCTAAAAGGAAGAAAGCATTATTTATGCTTACATAAATTTGAGTATGCTTTGCAAGAGGAAGAAAAAAATTATGATATGGCACTTACAAAGGCGAAGATTTTAGTTTGGCTATTGCAAACTGAAACAGGTGATCGAGACGAATTAAATATTCCTGAGGGCGGAAAGTTACTTTGGAATCGTATTTGTAGCGATGCGTATAGTCCAGGCGGTATGCAAAGTAATTGGTTTAGTCGTTGTTTTTACCAGCGAGCGAAGAATAAAGCTTTATTTGCAGATATCGTTATTACAAATCATGCGTTATTATTTCAAGATTTTTCAAGTGAAGAACCGTTGTTTGCTTCATGCGAACATATTATTTTTGATGAAGCTCACCATATTGAAGAAGCCGCGAGTAGAACATTGGGTGAACAGTTCTCTTGTATGTATTTTCAATTGGTTATATCTCGTCTTGGGACACTAGAAACAGAAGATGTGCTCTCCAAAGTATATAAAATGATGAAAAAATCAGAGCAAGCATCTCGTTCAACTTTCCGTATGATAAGTTATAGTTTGAAGGAACTTAAGTTTGATGCGGATGAACTCTTCCAAATGTTACGTACTTTTATATTTAAACAAACAAAGCAAGAGCAAGGAACGAATAATATGCCGCTCATCTATAGGTATAACGCAGAACTAGAAAAAGGTAAGTTGTGGGATAGTATCGTCGAATTAACAAATCGTTTTATATATGAATTAAGAAGGGTAGTAACTGCTCTTGAGAAGCAAGTGGATATATTGCAAAGTAAGTTAGAATGGGAGATGCATGTTGTAACAGGTGAATTTATGCATTTAATTGAGTTGCTGAGAAAGATGGCAGAATCATTACAGTTACTCGTATTAGAAAAGAATTCGTATGTAACTTGGATGGAGACTGAAACGAAAGGGACGATTCATTCAACAGTTCTATATGCACAGCCTGTTCATATTGGTGAAAGATTTGCTGATGAATTTTTAACAGAAAAAAAGAGTGTTATTTTTACATCCGCAACACTAACAGTTAACGATACGTTTGATTATATAAAAGAGGAACTTGGTTTACATGATTTCGCTCCAAATACTTTAAAGGTTCCGTCGCCATTTCGTTATGATGAACAGATGAAATTAATGGTGTCAACGGATGTACCTTTTATTAAGCAAGTAAGTAATGAGCGATATATTGAATCTGTATCGGAACATATTGCAAAGATAGCGAAAGCCACAAAAGGCAGAATGCTCGTTTTATTCACTTCGTATGAAATGTTAAAAGAAGCGTATGCGAATTTAAAAAATAATGATGAATTAGAGGGGTATTTATTACTGACCCAAAGTGTGAATAATAGAAGTCGAAGCCGCTTAATTCGAAAGTTTCAAGAATTCGACAAATCAATTTTATTAGGGACGAGCAGTTTCTGGGAAGGAATAGATATTCCAGGAGATGCCTTAAGTTGTCTTGTTATAGTCCGTCTACCATTTACACCTCCTCATCAGCCGATGATGGAAGCGAAAGGTGAGTGGCTAAAAAATCAAGGTGAAGATGTATTTGCTAAATTAGCGCTTCCACAAGCAATATTACGTTTCAAACAAGGATTCGGCCGCTTAATTCGAACGAATACAGATACAGGAACGGTAGTAGTGTTAGATCGTCGTTTGACGAGTTCTTCCTATGGAAAACGATTTCTACAATCGATTCCTAACGTACCTCTTTATGAAGGGCCATTAGAAGAATTGTTAGTACAATTAGAAGAACCACCAAATGAATAAAAATGGAAGAAAAATACGCCTGAAGTACTTATAAACTTCAGGCGTAAAAAATGTGGGTAGGAGGAATTTTATTTTTCTTACTTCTTGTATACAAAATGTGTTGGTTTTCGACTTGAAACCTTTTTTTGCTGTACATGTCCTGCTATAATAGATGGGTGATGAAGCAGGGGTTGTAAAGAATGTACTCTTATTGTAACCGCATTGCGTTCTTCTATAATTAGAAATTTTTGTGTAACGGAGGAGTTTTTTCATGGAGAAGAAAATCGAAGTACTATCAACGACGCGTATTAAATATTCGTCGGATTTGTATAAAATTGTTGATAGTTTAAATCGTACGTTAAAAGAGCAGGACCTCATGTTCGGACTAGCATTAGACGAAAAAGATAAAGAAACAGCTGTATTTACGATTTACAGAACGTAGTGATACAATGAAAAAGTGGATCTTTGCAATCATTATTGTTATCGTTGCTAGCGGAATATATGGGGCGTATGTTTATAATAAAGCGATGGGAAAGAAAATTCCAAAAGAGTCGAAATTTGTAGAAATTGCTAAAGAAAAAGCAAAGCTTACAAAGGTGAAATCTGTTGATTATTACAACGGAAAATCTGCATATATAGTCGTGCAAGGTACAGATGAAAAGGGAGAACAACTTATCGTTTGGGTGCCTGAGAAAAAAGGGGATACTGTAGTAAGGAAAAAGAGCGAAGGTATTTCTGAAAAAGAGGCTATACAAAGAACAATAGAGCAAGTCGGCAATGAAAGTAAGGAATCAAAAAGTAAGCCGAAAGAGATTATGAAAGTGAAATTAGGCTTTGAAAATGATGTACCACTATGGGAAGTTACATATATTGATGATGACAATCGTTATAGTTATTACTATCTTGAATTTAAAGATGGAAAATTTTTAAGACGATATAGCATTGAAAAATAGATGTAGGGGGAACTACAAATGAAATTAGCAAAGCGAGTAGCTGCTTTAACACCGTCTTCAACTTTAGAAATTACAGCAAAGGCACAAGCATTAAAAGCAGAGGGTCATGATGTAATTGCATTAGGGGCAGGGGAACCTGACTTTAATACACCAGAGCATATTATGGATGCTGCACATAAAGCGATGTTAGAAGGGCATACGAAGTATACACCAACAGGTGGATTACAATCGTTAAAACAAGAAATTGTGAAGAAATTTACTCGCGATCAAGGTATTGCGTATGATCCATCTGAAATTATTGTATGTAATGGTGCAAAGCATGCATTGTATACATTATTCCAAGTATTACTTGATGAGGGAGATGAAGTTATCATCCCAACTCCTTACTGGGTAAGCTATCCAGAGCAAGTAAAGCTTGCTGGCGGTAAGCCGGTTTATGTAGAAGGTTTAGAAGATAATGAGTACAAAATTACAGCAAAGCAGCTGCGTGAGGCAATTACAGAGAAAACGAAAGCAGTTATTATTAATTCACCGAGCAATCCAACAGGAATGATTTATAGCAAAGAAGAATTACAACAGCTTGGAGAAGTATGTTTAGAACATGATATTTTAATCGTTTCTGATGAAATTTATGAAAAATTAATTTATGGTGGCGTAGAATATACTTCAATTGCCCAGCTTTCTAATGCATTAAAAGAACAAACACTTATTATTAATGGTGTATCTAAATCTCATTCTATGACAGGATGGCGTATTGGATATGCTGCAGGAAATAAGCAGCTTATTAAAGCGATGACGAACTTAGCGAGTCATAGTACGTCAAACCCTACTTCAATCGCTCAATACGGCGCAATTGCGGCATATGCAGGCTCACAAGAACCTGTGGAAACAATGCGTCAAGCCTTTGAAGAGAGATTAAACATTATTTATGATAAATTAATTCAAATCCCTGGCTTTACTTGCATTAAACCGCAAGGTGCATTTTACTTATTCCCTAACGTAAAAGAAGCTGTAGCTTTATCAGGATATGCAACAGTTGATGATTGGGCAAAAGCTCTATTAGAAGAGGAAAAAGTGGCTCTTGTACCAGGTACAGGATTTGGTGCTCCAAATAATGTTCGCTTATCATATGCGACATCTCTTGAACAAGTAGAGAAAGCATTAGAGCGTATCCATACATTTATGAAAAGTAAAGTGCAAGCTTAATTTTATATTTCATTCATGTAATATAAAAAACCTCCCCATTAATAGGGAGGTTTTTTTGACGAATTGTGGCAAAAAGAAATAGCTAAAGGTGTGTTATACTAGAGAGCGAGGTGTTTGGTGATGAAAAAGAAAATGATGTTACAGTGGTTTGAGCAGGGAAGCATTGCAATTCCAAAATTACTTATGATGCATTATAAAAAATTAGGTTTAAATGAGACGGAATTTATGGTCGTACTTCATGTACACACATTTTTAGAGTCAGGTAATTCGTTTCCGACTCCTTCAGAGATTTCTGAACGGATGACGATAACGGAAATGAAATGTATGGAAGTAATTCAAGCATTGATTCAAAAAGGGTTTTTATCACTAGAAGGTGGACAAAGATCAGAAGCGATGATGTGCGAAAGTTATTCTTTACAACCGTTATGGGAAAAAATATTACATTTCTTAATGGATGAATCGATAGAGGAAGAGCAAAAAGAAAAAAAACAGCTGCAAGTAAATTTATATACAGTATTTGAAAAAGAATTTGGAAGACCACTTTCGCCGTTCGAATGTGAAACGTTAGGAATGTGGGAGGACCAAGATCAACATCATCCAAATTTAATTCAAGCGGCTCTTAGAGAAGCTGTAATGAGTGGAAAACTAAATTTCCGATATATTGATCGTATTTTATTTGAATGGAAAAAGAATGGAATTAAAACGGTAGATCAGGCTCAAAATCAAGGTCAAAAATTTAGAGCGAATCAACAAAGAGCACAACAAATGACAAAACAAGAGACGAAATTTACTGGAAAAGTGCCTTTTTATAATTGGTTGGAGCAGTAATATAGGAGGAAGTATATGTTAAATAAAACGCAAATTCGCTATTGTTTAGACACAATGGCAGATATGTATCCAGAAGCACATTGTGAATTAATTCATGAGAATCCTTTTGAATTAGTAATCGCGGTAGCACTATCTGCACAATGTACAGATGCACTTGTAAATAAAGTGACGAAAAATTTATTTCAAAAATATAAAACACCAGAAGATTATTTAAGTGTATCTTTGGAAGAGTTACAACAAGATATACGTTCTATTGGGTTGTATAGAAATAAAGCAAAAAACATTCAAAAATTGTGTCAGATGTTGCTGGATGATTACAATGGAAAAGTTCCAGAAGACCGTGACGAGTTGACGAAATTACCAGGAGTAGGGAGAAAAACAGCAAATGTAGTTGTTTCGGTAGCGTATGGCATCCCGGCAATTGCTGTTGATACGCATGTAGAAAGAGTGAGTAAACGGTTAGCGATTTGTAGATGGAAAGATTCGGTGTTAGAAGTAGAAAAAACATTAATGAAGAAAGTACCGATGGATGAGTGGGGAGTTACACATCATCGTATGATTTTCTTTGGACGTTATCACTGTAAAGCACAACGACCGCAATGTGAGGAGTGCAGACTGTTAGAAGTATGTCGTGAAGGAAAGAAGCGAATGAAGGTGAAATAAAGGATGGAGCGAGTTATAGAAATACCGAAAGAATTTCACTGTTTACCATTTTTTAAAGAAAGTGTAAATTTAGTTAAGTATCATACAGACAATTCTTTTGAAGAGATAATACAAAATACTTACTTTATATTTGATATTGAAAGACAGTATGAGCCGTGGAAGGAAATTGAAAACAGCATTCCAGCGATGTTGAATGTATGGAAAAATAAGCATGAAGACATTGCTATACTGTTTCGAAATAGAAATAAGCAAGAGGCTGAGGGACCAATGATTCTTTTTGCAGCTCACTTGTTATCGGTTGTCTATTGGCTAAATGAACAACCTGTTCATAGTTTGAATGAAATGCAAATAAATACGAATAAATTAAAAGTGCAACCTGTTAATTTTATGGAAAGATATTCATTCATTATAAAGAAACCGAGTAATTATCATTCTTATATTCAATTAGCGCAGTTGTATATCGAAATAGAAAAGCTGTATGTAAAGAAAATGATAACAAAAAAGAAGTCCGCTTCTCGTTAAGAGAAACGGACTTCTTTTTTGTATATTAGGACTCTGTTGTAACAACAGCACCGTCTGCGTGAGGTGTATCTCCTCCGGTATTTTGGTGTTGCTGTTCTTGTTGTTTCTTAGCCTCTTCTTCAGCTTTTTTCTTGGCCTCTTCTTCAGCTTTCTTCTTAGCTTCTTCTTCAGCTTTTTTCTTAGCTTCTTCATCAGCTTTTCTTCTAGCTTCCTCATCAGCTTTCTTTTGAGCTTCTTCTTGCTGTTTACGTTGTTGTTCTTGCTGTTGTTCTTGTTGTTTCTTAGCCTCTTCTTCAGCCTTTTTCTTAGCTTCGTCTTGTTTTACTTTATCTTCATTAGCCTTTTTCTGGGCTTCTTCATCAGCTTTTTTCTTAGCTTCTTCATCGGCCTTTTTCTTAGCCTCTTCTTCAGCTTTTTTCGCATCTGGAGTTCCGCCAGGCGCAGTGAAGGATGCACCAACTGCTGGGCTTGTTCCAGTGCCTTTTTTCGCTACTACAGAGAAGCTGTAAGTAACACCTGGTTTAATACCACCAAGAGTAGCTGTCGTACCACTTATTGATAGGCTACCACTTGAACCATCAGTTGCTTTATAGCTGGCTGCATATGCATCGACTTCTGCTGGTCCAGACCAGTTTAGTGTAACTGTGCTAGCGCCATCAAAAGTGACATTCAGACCACTAGGGGCATCTACTTTAATTTGTTTAATTGCATCTTTTTTCGCACCTTTTACGTATAATTCTCCGTTTATTTCTTGTACAGAAGAAGGACGTTCAAAGCGTGATTTATCTGTAGCGAATTTGCTCATCATTACTTGGAACATTTGCTGTGCAATTTTAGTATAACGATCACTAATGTAGTTTTCTGGACCATTCTTTACGTAACCCGTCCATACAGCCATCGTATATTGTGGTGTATATCCAGCGAACCAGCTATCCCTGTTTGCATCAGCTGGAATGCCGTATTTCTTTAAATCTTTTGCATCAAAGTTTTGCGTTCCAGTTTTACCCGCTACGTCAACACCTGAAACATATGCTGTTGGTCCTGTACCACCAGAACCAGGTTTTACTACGTCACGAAGAACGTCAGTTACCATGTAAGCTGTATAGTCTTGCATAGCGCGTTGTTCTTTCGGTTTAAAGCTTTTCTTTTTCCCGTCCGGGAAGGTTACTTCTTTTACGAAATGTGGTTTATTATAGTTACCACCATTACCGAAGGTTGCATATGCACCTGCTACTGCTAATGGAGAACTATCGTTACTACCAATTGCAGTAGATTCATGTACTCCATTTTCAAATGTCATGCCTAAACCTTCAGCAAACTCTTTTGATTTATTAAGTCCAACTGTTTGAGCTGTCTTTAAAGCCGGGATGTTTAATGACTTCTTCAATGCTTCACGAAGTGAAACGTCACCTTTAAAACTCCCTGTAGCATTTTTAATCTTTGTGCCATCCGAATAAGTATATTCAGAGTCATTTAATTGATGGTAAGTAGACCATTGAAGATTCTCAATCGCTGGACCGTAGTCGAAAATTGGTTTCATTGTTGAACCAACTTGGCGTTTTAAATCAGTTGCCATATTATGACCTTTGAAAGTGGACTTATTTTCTTTACGTCCAGCACCAATTGCTCGAACTTCTCCAGATTGTGTATCCATAAATACGAATGATCCTTGGAATTGATCGTTTGGATACTTAATAAGATTACCATCCATAATTTTTTCAGCGTAATCTTGAGCATCTTGATCAAGTGTTGTATGAATCGTTAAACCATCTGAACCGATATTTACATCAGGATATTCTTTTTCAACTTCTTTTACAACCGCATCTAAAAATGCTTGATACTTCATCTCAGTTACTTCTGAAGACGGTTGAAGGCCCTCAGTTACTGGGATCTTAACGGCATTATTCATTTCTTCTTTTGTTATATAACCATGTCGATTCATTAATGATAATACGACATTACGACGATTTGTTGCTCGTTCAACATTTTCCTTTTTTGTTGGATCATAAATGTTTGGACCTTGGGGTAAACCAGCGAGCATAGCAGCTTCATGTAATTGCAAGTCTTTTAAATCTTTACCATAATATTTTTGCGCTGCTGTCGCAATACCGTATGAACGGTTACCCAAATTAATCTTATTTAAGTACATTTCTAAAATCTCATGTTTAGAGTATTGTTGCTCTAATTTGTAAGATAAGTACCATTCTTGTACTTTTCTTTTAGCAGTTTTGTCCATCGTTAGAAAGTAGTTTTTAACGACTTGCTGTGTAATCGTACTACCACCTTGGGAACCGAAACCACCAGTGACATTTTCCATAACTGCTTTTGTAGTTCGTTTAAAATCAATTCCATTATGATCATAGAAACGCGAATCCTCAGTTGCAAGGAATGCATTTTCAACTACTTTTGGAATTTGATCATAAGTAACGTGTGTTCGTTTTTCAGCACCGTATTCATAGAAGAAATTCCCGTTTTTATCAAGAAACTTTGTTGATAAAGGATTAACAAGTTTGGCTTTGTCTAATTTTGGAGCATCCTTTACCATAACAAAGAAAGCGGAAACGCCGGCTACAAGACCAACGATACCAAGAAGTAGACAACCTATAAGAAATTTCTTGAAAAAGGAGCCTTTTTTCTTTGGTTTTTCTTCTTTATGTGTTTTTTTTTCTTGATTTTTCACATGATTTCGTTCTGTACGAGAACGATAATTATCTGACATTATACTTTCTCCTACCTTTCATTCTCTCCCCCAAAAGTCGAAAAAAGAGCCTTAGTGATGACTCTATCACGAAAAATAAACCATGTCTAGTACACGGATATAGTCAATCCGAGGGTGATAACCGCATGATAATAAGGATCCATGCTCTTCTATTTCTTCTTTCGTAATCGACTTGCGTCCACCAGTATTTTGACGATTCCAAAATGCAATAATATGTTTTGCATCTAGTAAATAAAATTCATCAAAAAGTGTAAATTTAATAATAACAAATGCAATTCCATTATGAGCAACCACTTGCTTCATATGTTCAATTTGATGAAGGTGGAAGTTTTGAAGTGGGAAACTAGTTTTATTTTTTGTTTCCTTTGCTTCAAAATCGATGTATTTCCCTTTGTATACACCGTTGTAATCTGTTGTAGAAGGTTGTTTAAAATACGCTTCTTTTACCACTGCAGCACTTCGAGCGGGGTAATCTACTTTTACAATTTGAAGAGGTGTAGGCTTTTTATGTACACATGCAATATTATGGGTTAAGTAATATTGATTTGTTTCATTCAATTCCTCTTCAAGGGACATACCTCTATTACTATAAGTATGTGTTTTTATAGGTGTTTTTTGAGGTTGTGAAGCTTGATTATACCTTTTTCCATTTGGGTAACGAATGGTCATAGTGTGTCCACCCCCAACTTGCTAAGAATTACTTACAAAGGTGATTATATCAAAAAATGAAAAAAGATGTGACCTTTTTGATGAAAGGTATGATGACTTATTTATGTTTACATGGAATGATTATATGAAAATGAAACAAAATCGAGAAAAAAATTTTTGTACAGAGGAAGAAAAAGCAATCATTCACAATATTAAAAAGAAAACAGAAATAGCTAATGTGGACAATATTTCTCGGACACAATCTTATCAAGAATATTATGTAAGAAATAGTGAAATCAGGTGGGCCTTTTTAGCGAGTATGGTTTCGAGAAATGCGGGCTGGAATATGACTGATTTAGAAGGGAGATATTATGCTACTGTTTTACCTAGAACGGTAAAAAAACATTTATTTATTCTGTACGAACAGGCTAATTGGATTATTTTTTTAGATGCATTTCCTCAGCTATTATTGTATGAGGAAAGTAAGAAGAGACGTGCACCTCTCTTTCATTTGTTGCAATATTTCAACGTATCAATTTTTATGGAAAAAGAATGGTTACTTTTCTGGGAAAGAAGAGATATGAATAGGCTTATGACAGCGCTTATTATAAATGAACAAAATAAAATTCAAAAACCAGTCATTGAGAACACATATTTTAAAAAACATGTATTCCATACTGCACTTTTTAAAGTACAAGAAAGACTTCATATTAGTGCAGTTATCTTCCCAACAATTGAAGGGAGAATGTATGGATTTTCGGTTTATCAATTTGAAACGTTACAACAGCGTATAGAACTAGGAAAAAAATTAGCATGGTTATTGTTTCATCCAATTTATAATGGTTCGTTTTATAAGTTTGCATTGCAAACTACACATACTGGGTCTAGAGAAGATTATGAAGTTTACGCAAAGGAAACTCGAAAGTCTTATACGCCAACACTTAGAGATATTTATCCTGTTATTTTACATGAAGAAATAAAAATGAGAGATTGGTTTTGTGCAAATATGAAAATGAATGTGCTGTTTGTACCTGAAGAACCTAAAGGGGAAGTTAATATAACAGAATGGTATAGAAGAAAGAGAGAACAAATCTATAGGCTATCTATCGCAAATCGTTTTGCTAAAAGGATGGATGAGTTCATGATATAATAAAAAAGAAGTCCCGTCTTCCATTTTGAAGACGGGACTTCTTAATTTGAAACAATCCTGCTATGTGTGCTACAACTTTAATCTCAAAACGTAATGCTAGTAGGAGATTAAGGGTGACTTGAAATTTAACTGTTCGTAATAAAGTCTCGCTTTATGTAGCAGGGAAGTTTGGACCATCTAGCTTTGGATTGCCAGTCTCGGGTTTATTTTGTTGTTTGTTTTGGTTTTTCTTTTTTTCATTTTTGTTCTTTGCCATTGTAATACACCTCCTTTTTGTATTGTTACCATTTCTATAAATGACATACGAAATGATTTCTTTGACGAATAACAACTAGTTTTGTCATGTGGGCAGGAGTGGTGAATCATTCGGCGAAATTACATGACAAAGGAAAAGCAAAGAAGGAGGCGTTTTGTATATGGCGATGGTTCAGAAGGAAGATGTAATGAAAAAAATGGATCAAATGTTAAGTTCTCTCGATTTGCTGGAAATGAATATAGGGATTAGAATGAATCATGCATTAAAGGATGCGAGTGAAAAAATATGCAATAAGATAGAAATAACAGAAATGCATATTGAACATATGGAAAATAAATTAGTGCATCACGAAGAGAAAGGGAATTGGGTAAAGACATTTCAAAACGTCGTAGTGAGTGCATAATAAGGTGGGAAAGAAATGAAGAATGAAGCATTAATACAGTCTTCAGAAAAACTCATGCAGTATAATAATGAAGCGAATGTAAAAAAGAGAGAACTAACCGAATACGACTTTTATAAGGATATGAAACCGTTTGTAGATATGGTAGATGAGGAATTAAAGAAGTGGAAAGAATTAGCTTATAAGTGGATTAAAGAAGAAAAGCCAAAATATATACATGTACAGCAAATTGATCAAGTATATGATAATTTACAAACGAATGTGTTGCAATGCTTTGTAAATAAAGGTAAAGGTAAACGATTCTTTGAAACACACCAAGCCATTTCGTATACTTTGCAAAATATAGTTGAGCAATGTAAATAACAAGAGGGAGATCCCTCTTGTTATTTTTATGCTTCTGTCATTGTTGTAGGTTTTGTTGCGCCGTTTATTTCTAATTCTTTTATTAATGTTCGATAATCTGATATGCATATTTTTCCTTCGAGATACCAATGTCTCGCAAAGTCTAATAATTCATTTGCATTCTCTGTGCAATACCCCTTTTTTTGAGAAAACGCTTGTTTTAAATCCCCTAATACCATGTTGATTCCTCCCCCATGAGAATCTTCTTCTTTATTATCATAGCATGGAAGGGTTTTCTTTTTTAATTTTTTAAAAATTTAAACTTCCGACAAAAATAGACAGATACTCCATCACACATATTATTTTATAGGTACATATTATATATGTAGAAACTTATGTGAAGGAGGAGAGAATGCATGTTTCAACAACCTAACTTATATCAGCAAACGAATCCATATGCACAGCAAAATATGTACCAATATAATACGGATACATATTTACGGTATAATATGTATCCTTTCGAGCCTTATTATGGAAATCAAAATTATTATCAACCGTTTGAAGTGTCCTTTATGAATCAAGCTCAACAACCACAACAGCAGCAACCTTATGTGAATCAAGCTCAACAACCACAACAGCAGCAACCTTATGTGAATCAAGCTCAACAATCACAAGCTCAGCAACCATACATGAATCAACCACAGCAGCAGCCTTATATGAATTCGCAATATTATATGCCACCACCATCGCCGTATGCTAATCAACAAGCGATGTTTTATCCACCAAAACAACCGTACCCGACGCAGGGTAAGCAAAAGCAACAACAGCCAAGTCAGTTTTCTAGTTTTGTTTCTCAATTTAAAACATCAGATGGTAACTATGATGTAAATAAAATGATGAATACAGCTGGACAAATGATGAATGCGATGAATCAAGTGACAGGTATTGTAAAGCAAGTTGGAGGCTTTTTTGGTAAGTGATGTTGAAGGATTGTCTATAAAAACAATGTAAATGAAATAAAGGACTAGACAAATTTCCTTGTAATAAATGGGTATATATAACAAACGGCTTTCTCTCTTTTCTCATACTGTAAAGTGTAATCAGATTTTTTTAACGAGAGAGGAGAGAAAAAACTATGCATCATTGTCATCCTTGCTTTGGAGGGCATAAGCCTACAGGACCTATTTGTACGACTGCTCCTGTCATTCATCCGACGAAACAATGCGTAACACACTCTTTTTCAACAACGGTGGTGCCACACATTTTCCCAACACATACAACACATGTACATCATCAACAAATTAAAAACCAAAACTTCTTCCCGCAAACAAATTCAAATGTAAATGTTGTGGACCCAATCGACCCAGGATTCGGTGGCGGATGTGGACCGTGTGGCCATGGTCATCATCATCACCACCACGGTCATCAAATATCTCCATTTGGGCCAGGACCGAATGTATCACCGTTTGGACCAGGACCAAATGTATCACCGTTTTTACCAAACAATGTATCACCAGTAGGTCCAAATATCGGACCAAACGTTGGTGGAATATTTAAAAAGTAAATGATATGTTAGAACTAGCGAAATGCTAGTTCTTTTTTTGTAATTGGAGTGTTGATATGAAAGTTATTGCAGTAACAGGATATAAGCCATTTGAACTTGGAATATTTAAAAATGATCATCCAGGAGTGGAGTGTATAAAGAAAGCATTACACCGTAAATTAATCACTTTTGTAGAAGATGGTTTAGAATGGGTTATAATAAGCGGCCAATTAGGTGTAGAATTATGGGCTGCTGAAGTTGTTTTTGAAATGCAAGTAGAATATCCTGATTTAAAATTAGCGGTATTCACTCCGTTTTTAGAACAAGAAGAAAATTGGAAAGAAGATAATCGTGAATATTACGAATTTATTCTTTCTCAAGCAGACTATGTTGATAGTATCACGAAACGGAAGTATGAAAGCCCAGAGCAATTTAAATTAAAAAATCAATTTTTTATTGAAAAAAGTGATGCGCTTTTAGCGGTATACGATGAAGAAAAACCAGGAAGTCCCAAATATATTGTAGAATCAGCAAAGAAAAAAGGGGAAATAGAAAATTATCACAGTTATTTCATTCTTTTTTCTGATTTACAAGATATAATAGAAGAGGAACAGTGGAATAATGCAGAGTAATATGTAATATAGTACTCGTATATATGATTGACAAAAAGCATTGTTTCTGAAAAAATTTAGTTAATGAAAGTTTTGGTAAAAATTTGAGGTGAAGAAAATGATTTCGGATAAAATTAAATTAACAGCGAAAGATATTTTAGAAAAAGAATTTAAAACAGGTATGAGAGGTTATCAGCAAGAAGAAGTAGACAAGTTTCTTGATATGATCATTAAAGACTATGAAGCTTTCCACAAAGAGTTTGAGCAATTAAAGCAACAAAATGCTCGTTTAAAGCGTGAATTAGAGGAACAAAAACTAGCAGTAACGCAAGTTCCACAACAACCTGTACAAACACCAGTTGCACAACCGGTTTATAACAACACGAATACGGATATTTTAAAACGCTTATCTAACTTAGAAAAAGCTGTATTTGGAAGTAAGTTATACGAATGATGTAAGGTGGGAAAAGGTTTAAGCATTTTACATAGAAAAAAACGTTGCAAAATCTTTTTGTTTCCACTATACTAATGGATGTCATAACGTTTGGGTAATCGCTGCAACGCCAACGTTGTAGAGGAAAGTCCATGCTCGCACGGCCTGAGATGGCTGTAGTGTTCGTGCCTAGCCAATTCATAAGCTAGGGTATTCTGGCTGTAAGGCTGGTTTAACGGCAGGGAAAAAACCTAAGTCCTTTCGGATATGGTTTGACTACCTTTAAAGTGCCACAGTGACGAAGTCCTTGAAGAAATGATAGGAGTGGAACGAGGTAAACCCCACGAGCGAGAAACCCAAATAATGGTAGGGGAATCTTTTCCAAGGAAATGAACGACGGGAAAGGACAGGTTTTATAACCTGTAGATAGATGATTGCCACCGGAGTACGAGGCGTGGGCCGTTTGTAGTACAAAGGAACAGAACATGGCTTACAGAACGTTATGAACCAACTATGAAATAACTCAGCTCTCCTTTGTTAGAGGAGGGCTTTTTATTTGTATGAAGTTATAAAGTATGAGTTAAAATGGTTAATGAGAATATTTTTCGTAAAATGTAATAATTAATAGGACCAATTGCTATTAATTATTGTTTGAATATACATAAGAGGTGAATGCAAATGGGAAAAGTTACTTTAATTGCAACAGCGGCAATGGGTATTGAAGCGTTAGTTGCCCGAGAAGTTCGCGATCTTGGTTATGAATGTCAAGTAGAAAACAGCAAAGTAACATTTGAAGCAGATGAAAAGGCGATTTGTCGTACGAATTTATGGTTACGTACTGCGGACCGTGTAAAAATTAAAGTTGGCGAATTTAAAGCAACGACATTTGATGAGCTATTTGAAAAAACGAAAGCATTAAACTGGGGAGATTATATTCCAGAGAATGGAGAATTCCCTGTTATCGGTAAATCTTTAAAATCTGAATTATTCAGTGTTTCGGATTGCCAACGTATCGTTAAAAAAGCTGTCGTTGAAAAATTAAAAACAACATATAAACGTACAACTTGGTTTGAAGAAGATGGTCCGTTATTCCGTATTGAGATTGCAATGCTCAAGGATATTGCAACATTAACAATTGATGCGAGCGGTGTTGGACTTCATAAACGTGGATACCGTATGGATCAAGGGGAAGCTCCGTTAAAAGAAACATTAGCTGCATCTTTAATTAAATTAACAAACTGGAAGCCAGATCGTCCATTTGTTGATCCATTCTGTGGATCAGGTACAATTCCGATTGAAGCAGCATTAATTGGACAAAACATTGCACCAGGATTTAACCGTGGTTTCGCATCTGACGAGTGGGGCTGGGTAGGTAAACAAAACTGGCGTGAAGCTCGTCAAGAAGCTGAAGATTTAGCGAATTATGATCAACGATTACAAATCATTGGATCAGATATTGATCATCGTATGATTCGAGTTGCTCAAGATAACGCAGAAGAAGTGGGCTTAGGCGATTTAATTACATTTAAACAAATGCAAGTAAAAGATTTCACAACAAAAGAGGATTATGGCTACGTTGTAACGAATCCTCCATACGGAGAACGTTTAAGTGAAAAAGCACTCGTTGAACAACTGTATAAAGAAATGGGACAAGTATTCCGCCCGTTAGATACATGGTCAGCGTATGTATTAACAAGCTACGAAGCATTTGAGAAGTGTTATGGAAAAGATGCGTCGAAGAAGCGTAAACTGTTTAACGGATTTATCCGTACAGATTACTACCAATACTTCGGAAAACGTCCACCGCGTAATTCATAGTATAAAGGCATTTGAAGGGCTAAAACATAATTGGTTCGCTTAGAACAAGTTATTAAATATTAGCCCAATAAATAAACCTCATTCTTTTTTCAAAAAGGAAGAAAGGGTGAGGTTTTTTGTTGTATAAAATTGTAATGCAAGAATTTTTAGATGATAGGGAATTACGTAATTTAAGTAAACATACTTTGAAATCTTATAAAGAAATTTTGAAAAGATTTGAGTCCTTTTGTGTAAATAAAGGGATATTTGACACTGATAAAGTTACGTCAAAAGTTGCAAAAGAGTTTTTCATTTATTGTAAGCATGAGTTGAAAAATAGTATATCTACAATAAATGAAAAGAATCGAACATTAAAGGTGTATTTTAAGTACCTAGAAGAAGGGATAGTCGAAGAAAACCCATTCAAAAAAATAAAATTTAGTAAAGAAGATACCATAACAGATGTTTTAACAGATGAGTAAGTAAAGAGTGTTCTTGAACACTTTGATAGAGGGCATTATAAAGGGACAAATTATGCTTTAATGAGAAATCAAATGGTAATAGTCCTATTGATTTCTACAGGGCTTAGGAGAGAAGAATTAGTTAATTTAAAGTGGCCTGATATTGACATGAGAAATAGGACAATTATGACTTATGGGAAGAAAAGAACCGTTGCTACTATTCCATACACACAGCCCCATTTTCCGAAGAGTTGCGGTCACTCTTCGGTACCCATATCGTAATTTATGCCGAAGACAAACATCCTTTATTTTCTCTTCTATCTCATCTCTTAGGTCCACTGTTCGTTGTAACCAACGATAAAATGTAGACCAGGGTAATTCTAATACATTACATAATTCTTTTACCGTTAGTTTTGTTTTGAAATCGGTCCATAAAGTAACTACAGTTTCCGGGTTTAATTCCTTTCGATTTCCAGATACTTTCCCCATATCAGTAATTTTGTTTTTAACTGTTTATTTTCTAACCGTAGCTGTTCCAATTCATTTAACTCTTTTGGCCCTTTTCCATAAGAATATTGTTTTCCTACAGGTTGTTGAAAACGGTACGTTTGACCGGTACGATACCACTTCATCCACGTCTTAATTTGGGAAACATTTTTAATTCCAAACTGCTCCATAATGGTCCGATTGGAATATCCATCCTTTTTCATGTACCACTATTCGGGTTCACTTCAAAATTTAGGAGGGCGTTTTTTTGAGTCGTGAATCTTTTTGATTTTCGTTTTCGTAATTCGTTTTAATATATATAAAGTTGGCAAATTAGAGAATCCTCAAACCCCTTGATAACAATGAGATTTATCATGTCTCAAAAGTACCAAATTGCAATTAAGGATACCCTCTTGGACATTTTGGAATATTAAATTACTTGTTTAAAATGCGATGGGATATCACTTTTTGTCCGAAAATGAGAAATAAGGTGACATTTTCGGACAAAAAGTGTCTCAAAAATGGACAAAAAGTGATAGGTATAGAAAATAGATAGTAAAAAGAATAGATAGTATAAAAGGAAGGTCACTAACGCTCTTTGATTCGCCTTCGGCTCATTACCTCACTTCGTTCGGTGGGGCTTTGCCCTTCTTTTACATAATAAAAATGTTTTAAATGAACTTTAAAAGATATTTTAAGCGAAATAAATTATTTAATTAAAGATTTTAAAGAAGTATGAAAATAAAAAAGGGTGGTTATCTATTTTACAACCACCCTTTTAATTCAACCTATTAACCACCAGTATGACCATCCGACATTTGTTTTACAGTATAAATTGTTTCATGTGTATCTTTAGAATCCAGTACACCAAATGTTAATGTTAGTGCAGTCATAATTCCCGTTAAACTAATTATTACTTTTTTCATTTTAACGCCCCCTTATCATGAATTTTTTCTCTTGCATTTGAACTTAGATAGAAGTATTTACTTGCCTTTAAATGATTGCCTTCATGATAAAATTTCACTGCTAATTTTTCATTATATTCATTAATGTACTCGTATAGGTTTTCTTTTTCAAAATAGAGCATTCCTGCTAGTATTATTGATTCTAATTGTTCTCCAGAAACCTCATTGTTTATCGTTAGTAAGATATTAAAGCGATGTTGGTATTCCTCATTTTTTAATTTTAAACTGATTTCTAAACCTGTTTTTAAAAGTTCTAATGCTTTTTCTTTATTATTAATTTTTGCATGTTCGCATGCTTCAATTAAAATCGCTCTATAGTTTGCTGGCATTTTTTCAGTTACTTCGGATAAATAGCGAATTGCTAATTCTGAAAGGTTTTGATTTGCATACATAAAACCTAAGTTATGTCGAACGTATAAGGTTGCTTGTTCTTCGTTTTGTTTTTGGAATATATCCAATGCAGAGATAAGACATTCTTCTGCTAATTCATATTCTTTCAAATGTATACATGCTAATCCATAAAGATTATTACAGTAACCAATGTTTAATTCATAACCATTGTATTTAGAAAAAATTTCTTTTGCCTTAGAAACCTGTTTAAGTGCTAAAACATATTGTTGGTTATGGCAACTGAAGGTAGAAAGTTTAAAATAAAATTCTGCTTGTTCAAGTTGATCTGGGATTTGTTTTAATTTAATTTCGGCTTTTTCATAATGTTCTTTTGCCAAATTATAATCACCAGTTATGTTTGAGTGCATTGCCTTGAAAAAATGGTAATAATATAATAAAGGTTCATCTGTTGGTATATCAAAAGATTCTATTTCTTTAAAACTATCTTTGCCAATACTTAAACTGTCCATCAAGTATTGATAACGGAAGTTCAATAAAGAGTGGTATAAAAGTACATTTTTATCGTCTTTTACACTGGTAATGTTTTTATCGAGTTCCTTTTTTAGTTGCTTTGCATTATTTAAATTTCTTTTTCGAATTTCTATATACCAGTTATCTAATAACTTTGTAATCTGTTCATTCCCCTTTGTTTGAACGTTCATGATATCCTCCTTTGGATTTTATAGATTCTTATAAATAATGATAGCAAGAATAGAATATAATAGATATTATACTTAATTGTTTTTCAACAAAAAACTGAATTTTCTGTTTTTTGTTAAGGGTAATATAAAATCGTTTTAAATAGTACATAATAGGAAGTTTATGTGTATGGAAAAATATGGTATTTTTATTAGTAAAGTGCAAATTTTATTAAAGGAAAGAGGGCGTAGGGATGGGGAATTTAGAACCATTTACAGGGGTGACGGTAACAGGGCAGATACTAAAAGAAGGATATACATTAAATTGGCGTAATCAAGAATTAATCATTGGGCAAAAAGTAAAAAGTGAATTGATAAATATTGATACAAAAAAATGGAAACAGAATATTTCAATGCTTGAAATTGTTAGTGAAGATAGTGTGAAAAATGTGCAAAGTGCTGTAGTTCGTGGCGTTATTGGGAATATTGCATTAGGTGGTGCAGGAGCGTTAGCAGGGGCTTTGTCTGCAAAGAATGATTCTACATTTCATGTAATAATTAGATATCATAATGGATATGTAGATTTGATAGAATGTGATATTAAATTGTACACCAAACTTTTGCAACAAGTAGCAGAAAATAAACGTTCTGGAAACAGTGAATTCATTAACATGGAATATGATGCAGAAGAGTATAAAAGAAGGAAAGAGCAATTTAATAAAGGGCAAACCATGGATATAGTTGGATGTGGTGTGGTTTTAATTATAATTATTGTTATAGTTTTTGTTTTTATTGGTATTTTGGCAGGTTAATAAAATAGTGAGATTAGTGTGCTAGTGTAAAAAAGAATTCTTTTTTGAAAAGGAGAAGTTATAATTGATGAATTTTATATCTAAATTAGCAGATGTCGAATAACCGGAAGTTATTGTTGAATTTAGTAAGAAATATAGGGGTATAAATACTGTGATTTTTGTAAAATACAAGTTTAAGAATTGAGGTAAATAGATGGCACTTGAAACACAAGCAATTCGTAGTATAAAGGAATTTAAAGAAATTTCATTACAGAAAATACAAGTAATTCTTTTTTTATTGTTGACCTTTTTGTTCTTTATTAAAAGTTTTGATTATAATTTTTTTGTAGATTTAAATAATCAATTTATGGGATTGATGGCTCATCAATATTTAAAGAAGGTCCTGTTAGTATTTGTAATGATAATGAACTTTTTAGCCTACTTAGTGATATTAGGAGGGATAATATCAGTTTTTTTACTTCTTATATATCATTTTTATTGGGAGAAACTTACTTGTTATAAGTTAAATGGAGAAAGATGGTATGTGATAAGGTATATAACAGAATTGAGCGTGAATTTATCTACTTTCTATTTACTTATTTTGGGTTATTTGAATGTATTAGATGTTAATGTGAAATATACAAATTTGCTAGTGACAGCAGGGTATTTTGCTGGTTTTTTTGTCTTCTTATTTTTCTTTAGTATCATGCGATTTCTTTTTGCTAATACAGATGATTAATGAGAAGCGATGAGATTGTCCAGTTTTGAATCAAATAGTCATCTCATAATTAGGATATAATAAATTATTGAAGATGTTATCTAATTATGTTAAGATAAAACGATGTGTCTAATACATAAATCCATTGTATTTTTTTTCTAGACATATTATTATGGAAGTAGTAACAAATGATTCGGAAAAAAGAAATTAGAGGAAACCTTTAAATTACTAGGTTTATGAGTTTGTTTTGGTGGCAGATTACTACCAATATTTAGGAAAACGTCCACCGCGTAATTCATAGTATAAAACTCCTCCAGCGCGCATATACTGGCTATTATGTAATGCGTAAAGGAGGAAGTCATATGGATAATTTTCAATTATCAATGATTCAAAAAGCTATTCACCGTACGTATGATGAGCTCGGAAAAGAAGTGGATAGTCAAGGTGCGATTGTAGATGAAATACAAAAAGCACAAGAAGAATATTTGTCAGCTCTTTCACATGAAACAGCGATTGATAAACGGTATTTAAAGTCATTAATATAGAAGAAAATTTTCCTTTTTCGAAAGGAAAATTTTTTTTCGTGAATTTCTATGTATTGCAACAGGGGAAAGCAAATGCATACATATGCGTAGCAGTTGCTATTATCTTTTTATAGAAAAACTTTTTGGTTGGAGGCTAAGGATGTTTACTGAGAAGAGATTACCATTTGAAGTAGGAAAACAAGATAATTTTTATGATAAGTTGAATGAGTGGATTGGAGATGTGTTTTACGACATCCTTCCGGAAAAAGGCTTTGAAGAGCGTGATGAACAAATTTTTATGGCGTTTCAGTTAGAACGCGCTTTCCAAGAAAAGAAAGTTATGTTCGCAGAAGCTGGTGTAGGAACAGGGAAAACAATTGTATATCTTCTATATGCAATTTGTTACGCGCGTTATACTGGGAAACCAGCTATTATTGCTTGTGCAGATGAAACGTTAATTGAGCAGCTTGTGAAAGAAGAAGGGGACATCGCTAAGTTATCTGAAGCATTAGGGCTATCTGTTGATGTAAGGCTTGCAAAATCAATGGATAATTATTTATGCTTACGTAAACTTGAAGATGTTATGAGTGGACGAGCTCCAGAAGTAATTGAAGACGTATATTATGAGTTACCACAGTTTGTATTCGATCATGGTACGATGCAAAACTTTACTCACTATGGTGACAGAAAAGAATTTCCACTTTTAAATGACGAAGAATGGTCAAAAGTAAATTGGGATTACTTCCAAGATTGTTTTACTTGTGATTCTCGTCATCGTTGTGGACAAACTCTTTCTCGTGAACATTATCGTAAAGCAGCAGATTTAATTATTTGTTCTCAAGATTTCTATATGGATCATATTTGGACGTACGATGCTCGTAAGCGTGAAGGGCAAATTCCGTTATTACCAGAAAGTAGCTGCGTTGTATTCGATGAAGGACATCTTGTAGAATATGCAGCTCAAAAAGCTTTAACATACCGTTTAAAGCAAACAATGATGGAGCAACTTTTAACGAGATTGCTACAAAACGATATTCGTGAGGAGTTTGCACATTTAGTAGAAGAAACAATTTGGCAAACAGAGCGATTCTTTGATGTGTTACAAGAAAACAAAAAAGAAATTGCCGGTTCTGATCGTTTAGAAATTACTGTGACAGAAAAAGTAACAGCTGAAGCGAAACGACTTTATGCAAAAATCGGTGAAGTTGGAGATGCATTAGTATTCGAAAGTGAAATGCATACAGTAAACACGTATGATTTAAATATTGTTGATGAGCATTTAGATGTATTAGAACATTCACTTCGTCTGTTCATGCACGAGAAAAATGTAATCACTTGGGGTGAAGAAGGTGATGGTGCCTTCACATTAGTGATTATGCCGCGTGCAGTTGAAGAAGTATTACAAGAGAAAGTGTTCTCGAAGAAAATACCGTATATTTTCTCTTCTGCGACATTATCGAACAATGATTCATTCGCGTTTACAGCTAATAGCCTAGGGGTAAAAGATTACTTATCATTCTCAGTTGCTTCACCGTTTGATTACGAAGAGCAAATGGCAGTAAACTTACTATCGCATACGAAAGAAAATGAATGGGAAAGAAAGTGTCAATATACACTTGAAAATATACAAAAAACAAATGGACGTACGCTTGTATTATTCCGTACAACGCAAGAGCTTGCAGCGTTCAAAGAGTATGTAAGTAAGGAGCAAATGTCGGTTCCGTTCTTATATGAAGGAGATCAGGAAATTAGCCAGCTCGTTTCTCGTTTCCAAAATGAAGAAGAGACTGTACTTTGTGCGGTTCATTTATGGGAAGGTTTAGATATTCCTGGTTCATCATTATCACACGTTATTATTTGGTCATTACCATTCCCTCCAAACGATCCTGTGTTTGAAGCGAAACGTAAGCACGTAAATGATCCATTCTGGGATGTAGATGTACCATATATGATTTTACGACTTCGTCAAGGAATTGGGCGTTTAATTCGTACAAGTGAAGATAAAGGTGCTATATCAATCTTCTTATCTGATTCAGAAGATGAGAAAGTAGTTGCAGCTGTGAAAAATGTACTGCCGGTAGAAGGTAAAGAATTATAAGGAGAAAGCTTGGCGCTTGCCAAGCTTTTTTTCTATTATAAAAGGAATTTATGTTTCCGTGTCGAATTAAGTTTGAGGTAGAAAAAGGAGGCTTTTATACGATGACAGTTGCTACATATGAGGTAGAAAAACAATTTTTAACATACGTGAAGAAGATACAGAATTACGGAGAAGCATTAAGTTTAATGTTTTGGGATTTAAGAACAGGTGCACCAAAAAAAGGTGTAGATCAGCGTTCAGAAGTAATTGGTATGCTTTCGTCAGAAGTGTTTGCTATGTCGACTTCAGATGAGATGGGAAACTATTTAACAGAGCTTGAAGCTTTAATACGTGAAGATAAACTTTCTGAAACAACGAAGAAAATGGTTGAAGAGTGTCGGAAAGAATATGATAGAAATAAAAAAATTCCACAAGCTGAATATGAGGCTTATGTGAAATTAGAAGCGAAAGCAGAGAGTGTGTGGGAAGAAGCTCGCGAAAAATCTGATTTCGAAATGTTCCGCCCATACTTAGAAAAAATTGTTGAATTTAAAAAGAAATTTATTACATATTGGGGTTATGAAACATATAAATATAATACATTATTAGACATGTATGAGCCAGGTATTACAGTAGAAGTTTTAGATCACGTATTTGGTCAACTTCGTGAGCGCATCGTGCCGCTTGTAAAAGAAATCTCTGAGTCTAAAAAAGGATTAAAAACAAGTGCTTTATCGGAACAATTTTCAAAAGAAAAACAAAAGAACTTTACATTAGAACTATTAAAGCAATTGAATTATGACTTTGAAGCAGGTCGTCTTGATGAAACAGTGCATCCTTTCGAAATTACATTAAATAGAGGGGATGTTCGTATTACGACACGCTATGATGAAAAAGATTTTCGTATGGCTGTTTTTGGAACGATCCATGAATGTGGTCATGCAGTATATGAACAAAATATTGCAGAACAATTTGAAGGTACACCACTTTGCAGTGGTACATCTATGGGTATTCACGAATCACAATCATTATTCTTTGAGAACTTTATCGGCCGTAATAAATCATTCTGGAAGAAAAATTATGATTTATTAAAAGAGTATAGCGATGGTCAATTTGATGATATGTCAGTCGATGAATTTTATGATGCAATTAACGAATCGAAGCCGTCATTCATTCGTATAGAAGCAGATGAGCTTACATACCCGCTTCATGTTATGGTGCGTTATGAATTAGAGAAAGAATTATTTGATGGTACATTACAAGTGAAGGACTTACCAGCAGCTTGGAATGATAAGATGGAAGCATATTTAGGAATTCGTCCGGAAAATGATGCGCAAGGTGTATTGCAAGATGTTCACTGGGCTGGTGGCTCATTTGGATACTTCCCATCTTATGCACTTGGTTATATGTATGCAGCGCAATTTAAGCAAAGAATGTTAAAAGACATTCCGAACTTTGATGCATTATTAGAAGAAGGAAACGTAACACCAATTCGTGAATGGTTAACAGAAAACATTCACCAATACGGTAAAACGAAAAAGCCACTTGAAATTTTAGAAGATGTAACAGGTGAAGGCTTAAATGCAAACTACTTAGCCGATTATTTAGAAGCGAAATATAAAGAGATTTATGAGTTGTAAAAAAAGAGCTGCTTAATTGCAGCTCTTTTTTAAAGGGGGATGGGAGAATGGACTATACATATAAAGTAATGACGCAAGAAGAAGCAGAAGAAATTGCATACAACTGGCATTATGAAGGGAAATATTCCTTTTACGATATAGAGGCAGATGAAGAAGATTTAGCTGAATTTTTACATGATGAAAGTAGAGGGGATCATACATTTTCTGTGAAGGAAAATGGCACTCTCATTGGTTATTTTACTGTTTGTAAAATAAATGACGGAACGGTTGATATTGGTCTTGGAATGAGACCTAATATGACTGGGAACGGATTTGGTTTACAGTTCTTAAACGCTATACTAGCTTTTAGTAAAGAAAAATATGGATGCAAGTATATAACACTATCAGTAGCTATATTTAATGAGAGAGCGATTAAAGTGTATAAAAGGGCAGGGTTTGAAGTAGTTGGAACGTTTATACAGAAAACAAATGGTAGTTGTTTTGAGTTTTTGAAAATGAATTATATATGTAAAAATGATTAAAAAACAGAAGAATCTCCTTCTGTTTTTTTATGCAGAAATAAATCATACTTTTTGTAATTGGAAGTTTTGAAATTTTGGAAGAGGATGTGTATGATTGAAGTTTAATAGTAAATAGCAAGTTTAGTAAGGAGAGACAGCATGAGTATAATTAAAACGAAAAATGAAATAGAGTTAATGCATGAATCTGGAAAATTACTTGCTTCATGTCATAGAGAAATTGCGAAGATGATGAAACCAGGTATTACTACAAAAGAAATTAATACGTTTGTTGAAGCATATTTAGAACAGCATGGTGCAACGTCTGAGCAGAAAGGGTACAACGGATATCCATATGCGATATGTGCATCTGTAAACGATGAAATGTGTCATGCGTTTCCGGCCGATGTTCCTTTAACTGAGGGTGATATTGTAACAATTGACACGGTAGTAAACTTAAATGGGGGTCTTTCAGATTCTGCTTGGACGTATAGAGTTGGAAAAGTTTCTGATGAAGCAGAAAAGTTGTTGTTAGTAGCTGAGAATGCTTTGTATAAAGGAATTGACCAGGCGGTAATTGGTAATCATGTAGGAGATATTGGCTATGCAATTGAAAGTTATGTAACAAATGAAGGTTTTTCTGTTGCAAGAGACTTTACGGGACATGGAATCGGTAAAGAGATTCATGAAGAACCAGCAATTTTTCATTTTGGGAAACAAGGACAAGGACCTCAGTTACAAGAAGGAATGGTAATTACAATTGAACCGATTGTAAATATAGGTATGCGATATTCTAAAGTAGATTTAAATGGGTGGACTGCACGAACGATGGACGGGAAATTATCAGCTCAATATGAGCATACAATTGCGATTACAAAAGATGGGCCAATCATTTTAACGAAGTTGTAATTGGAAATGAAAGAGTTTGCAAAACTCGAACAAAAATAGTAGTTTTTAAAAATTTGTACGTGTTTTTTCGATAAATGCTTTTCAAAGCATAAAAAGTACGTTATAATCCTTCTATAAAATAAATAGTTAGCTACACTCATATAATCGCGGGGATATGGCCTGCAAGTTTCTACCGAAGTACCGTAAATACTTTGACTATGAGTGAGGACGAATATAATTGCTTGTTTAGCATTCTTTTTTTGCGAAACTCCAAAAGCGCGTCTCTCACTTGTAACGAGTGGTGGTGGCTTTTGGAGTTTTTTTATTGCATAAGAGGGGGAACAAACATGAAAGTATTACAAGAAAAGATTTTGAACGAAGGAAAGGTTTTATCTGGTGACGTATTAAAGGTAGATGCTTTTTTAAATCATCAAATTGATCCAGTACTTATGCAAGAAATCGGAAAAGAATTTGCTAAACGTTTTAAAGAAGAGAACATTACAAAAATCGTGACGATTGAATCTTCAGGCATTGCACCAGCAGTTATGGCTGCATTAGAGCTTGGTGTAAAAGTAATTTTTGCACGAAAACGTAAATCGTTAACGTTACAAGATAATATGTACGTTGCAAACGTATATTCATTTACAAAACAAGAAACAAATGAAATTTCATTATCTCGAAATCATATCGATGAAAATGATCGTGTATTAATCATCGATGACTTTTTAGCAAACGGTCAGGCTGCTTTAGGTTTAATGAGTTTAGTAGAGCAAGCTGGAGCGAGTATTGCAGGAATTGGAATTGTTATTGAAAAAGCATTTCAAGATGGAGGAAAGAAGCTTCGTGAACAAGGCGTTCGTGTTGAATCACTAGCAGAAATTGCATCACTTGATAACGGCACAGTTACATTTGTACAGCAAGAAACTGCGGAGGTGAAATAAACGATGAAGCAGCATCCATTTAAAATTGCATCGCTTGGTATGCAGCATATGCTTGCAATGTATGCTGGAGCAATTATCGTTCCGCTTATTGTGGGCGGTGGACTTGGTTTAAATCAAAAAGAGTTAACATATTTAGTCTCAATTGATTTATTAATGTGCGGCGTTGCGACAATTTTACAAGCATTATCAAATCGCTTTTTCGGTATAGGACTTCCCGTTGTACTTGGTTGTACATTTACAGCCGTTGGACCGATGATTGCGATTGGAAAACAATACGGTGTGTCTTCAATTTATGGAGCAATTATTGCTGCTGGGTTATTCGTTGTTATTTTTGCGAAATTATTTGGAAAACTTGTAAAACTGTTTCCACCTGTTGTAACAGGATCTGTTGTTACTGTAATTGGAGTTACACTTGTTCCAGCAGCAATTAATGATATGGCTGGAGGAGTAGGAAGTAAGGATTTCGGTAGTCTTGAAAATTTAGCATTAGCATTTGGTGTGTTATTATTTATCATCATTATGTATCGTTTCTTTGATGGATTTATTCGTTCAATCTCTATTTTACTAGGTCTATTGTTCGGTACTATCGTTGCAGCGTTTATGGGGAAAGTAAGTTTGCAAGCGGTTGGAGAGGCGGATTGGTTCCACGGTATTCAACCATTTTACTTTGGTACACCAACATTTGAATTAACACCAATTATTACGATGATTCTCGTTGCTTGTGTAGGGATTGTAGAAGCAACGGGTGTATACTTTGCATTATCTGATATTTGCAATAAAAAAATCGGTGAAAAAGAATTAACAAAAGGCTATCGCGCAGAAGGATTAGCGATGGTGTTAGGTGGCATTTTCAACGCGTTCCCATATACAACATACTCTCAAAACGTAGGACTTGTTCAATTAACTGGAGTAAGAAATCGCGTTATTATTTATACTTGCGGTGGTATGTTAATCGTACTTGGTTTCATTCCTAAAATCGCAGCTATTACAACAATTATTCCGAAATCAGTACTGGGCGGTGCGATGTTAGCGATGTTCGGTATGGTTATGGCATATGGTATTAAAATGTTAAGTAGCGTTGACTTCGGAAGACAAGAAAACTTATTAATCGTTGCATGTTCTGTCGGAATTGGGCTTGGCGTAACAGTCGTTCCTACATTATTTTCACAACTTCCAGAAAGCATTCGTATTTTAACAGATAACGGAATTGTACTTGGAAGTGCGTCAGCAGTACTTTTAAATATCGTATTTAATATGGTGCCGCAGCGCAAAGTGAAAGTAGAAGAAGAGCCAGTATCTATGCAAAATGCAGTAAGAGAAGCGTAAAAAAGCAAGGTCTCGTTATGAGACCTTGCTTTTCTTTTTAAGTGGCATCATTTTCCCGTAAGTACCAAGACGCCAAATGTACTCAAGTGGCCCGTATTGGTAATGTGAAAGCCACCAGCGGCTAATAAAGATTTGTAACGTGTAGAAACTAATGCAGAATATTGGTCCAACCCATAATGGAGCAGGATAATAATTTTTAAGAAATAGACCAAATACAAGTAATGTAACAATTGTATGCGAGATGTAATTTGTTAATGCCATTCGTCCAACGTATTGGAATGGACGTAATAACGTTTGCCATTTTTCTTTTTGTAATAAACGCATTAGTGTGAAAATGTAGAATATGAATAACGTTTTTCCGCTAAACATTGTAAAGACCTGCATATAAATTGGTTCATAAAATGGTTTTGATAAGAAGTAACGAACCATGAAGAACCACATTGGTAATGTAAAAAGGAACATAATAATTTGCCATTTTTTAAGCTTTGGATCTAACTCTTTCGCGCGGCGGAAAATATCCTTTTTGCCGGCGTATAAACCAAGTAAAAACAGCCCAACTGTTTCTGGAAGCATAAGTAAATTTAATCCAATTCCATCAGCGTAAAATGCATGGAAACGATTTTGTATTTGTGACAGCCAGTCTTCTAATGGCATGATAGGTAAGGAAAAACCTAGCTCTTCCTTTGGTACCAATGCAACCGTAATACCAGCCATTGGCATAATGAATTGAAAAATACTCAATAAAACGATAGCCCATATTAAAATAGTACGAGGTTCTCTCTTATAAAATAAAAATAAGAAAAATCCAGCAATCGCATAAGTATGTAAAATGTCTCCGTCCCATAAAAGAACGTAATGTAAGAAACCGAATAATAATAAAATAAGTAAGCGGCGAACAAATAAAATTTTTGGATGATCTGTTTTCGCTTCAGCACGACTCATAAAAATATAAAAACCTAATCCGAATAAAAACGAAAAAATTGTATAAAATTTCGTTTGAATAAACATATCGTAAAATAGGCGAATGTAGCTGTCTATCCCTTCGTAAATTCCTGAAAGATCACGTGAGTCAACCCCGGCGATAACAGGCCAATTCACAAGAAAAATACCTAGTACAGCTATTCCTCTAATAATATCAATGGAGTGTATCCTCTCGCCTTGTGTGAGATTTTGTGTCATTTTTTTCCTCCTTGTTAAGTAATTCCCTTTTATTATACGAAATGTAAGGTGGAGGGGATAGGGGATATTTCCATTTTTTTAAACTGTTAAGTTATGTAGGATGAGATATAATAAGAGTGCACAACAAGTTTTAACCTTTTTCAAAACAGGCAGTAAAGCTCCTTCTTATAAGGAGCTTTCTTTATGAAAAGTGTTGATAATGATTCTCTTTAATGATAAACTGTATTCAAAAGTGATAATCATTATCAAAAAAGGTTGGTGCGTAAGTATGGTATATGCATTAGTAGCAGGTACAGTCGCTGTATATGCAGTTATTGCGAAGTATGTTTTAAATGGAGTAGGAACAGCAAAATGAGTGATATGACATAAAATCCCTTTCATTTGTAAAAAGAATGAAAGGGATTTTTTATTTTTAATGAGAATATGCTGAAAATTTAGTATGATAGTAAAGTGAAACTGTAATCAATGGGTAGGTGTAACTCTCACTGGTTATGAGCTCGCAAATAGCGGGGAAAAGTATATACATCTTGGATAAAGGGGAACAAGGGGATGACAAACATAGTACAGACAAACGGTATGAAAAAACTTGTTTGTTTTTATGAAGAGTGGCAAAAACACGGCGATGCAGAGAATAGTTTAAAGTTGTTTGAGGTAATTCAAAAATATAAACAAGAACAGCTTATGATAGCGTTCTGCGGTCACTTCTCTGCAGGGAAATCAACGATGATGAATCATCTATATAAAGCGCAGTTGTTACCGACAAGTCCAATTCCGACAAGCGCTAACGTTGTCAAAATTGAAAAAGGAATGGATCGTGTTGTTGTAACGGTTAAATCTGGAGAGCAGTACGAATATGACGGTGCATATTCAGCAGAAGAATTAAAACAAATTTGTAAAGACGGCGATGAAGTAATTGGTGTTCATATTTATCGAAACGACGCGCCGATTCCTGAAGGGGTTATGTTAGTTGATACACCAGGGATTGATTCAACAGATGATGCCCATCAATTAGCGACAGAGTCGACACTTCATCTGGCAGATGTCATTTTTTATATGATGGATTATAATCACGTCCAATCGGAAGTGAATTTACAATTTGTTAAAGAATTGAAACAACGTAATAAAACGGTTTATCTCGTTGTAAATCAAATAGATAAACATAAAGAAAATGAATTATCGTTTGAGAATTATAAAGATAGTGTAAAACAATCATTCTCTAACTGGGATATTGAAGTAGATGGTGTTTATTATACGTCATTACGAATGATGAACCATCCACATAATGAAATTAGAAGCTTAGAAGCGTTAATTACTTCTATTATGAAAGAAAAAGAGCAGTATGTAAGGACTGGAATGGAGCGAGAAACAGAATATTTAATGGGAGAACATTTCTCGTTTATTGTTTCTGAAAATGAAAAAGCTCTCTTGAAATATGAGGAAGAGTTAGCATCACCACTTTCTATTTCAGAGGTAGTTGAAAAGAAGGAAGAGTTAACGGAAGCGAAAAATCGTGAGGCAAGTAAAGAATCTTATGTGAGAAATGAATTTATAAAAGGTTTACAAGCTATATTAGATAACGCATATTTAATGCCGTTTGAAATGAGAGAATTGGCAAATGCATATTTAGAAACGAAATTAACAAAATTTAAGGTCGGTTTGCTATTTGCGAAAGGAAAGACGGAGCAAGAAAAACAAAGACGTGTAGAGGCGTTTTATTCTGCCCTTCAAAAGACTGTTGAAACGCAGCTTGATTTTCATGTGAAGGAATTTATTGTAGCCTTCTTAAAAGAAGAAGGATTGTTCACGGAGGAAATTGGGAAAGACATATATGGGTTAGAAATTGCTTTCGGACCAGAAATGTTGGCTGAAGTAATTAAACAAGGCGCAGGTTTCACAGGTGATTACTTACTTCTTTATACAGCGGATGTAGCGAATGAACTGAAGAAACGTTATTTTATAAAAGCGCAGCAAATTTTTGATAAAAGTGCGGTCGTTTTAAAGCAAAAGGTGAGAGAAGCAGTTGCTCGTATTGAAGAAGAGATTGAAACATATACGATGCTGCAAACGGCGAAAGAAACACAATTACAATACAGTAACAATTTGGAGGCATATGAAGACTATTTACGAAATGTTTGGCACGATCATGTTGCTACGCCTGAAGGGCTGCAAATAGATGAGATATTGCAAAGGGAAAAGCAAATTGTTAGTGAGAAATTTACACTACAAGAGCAGGAAATCGTAAGCGATAACGTAGCGGTTCATGAAGAAGAGCTGAAAGGAACGGCGGCTTTAAATATTCAGCGGATATTAGAGAAAGTGAAAAAAGCTGAAACGATATTAGAGCCATTGCCAGCGCTGAAACATGTACAGCAAGAGGTAATAGAGAAAAGAAGACGTGTGGAAACAAAACAATTTACAGTAGCGTTATTCGGGGCATTTAGTGCTGGAAAATCATCATTTGCCAATGCCTTACTCGGTGAGAAAGTACTTCCTGTATCACCAAACCCGACGACGGCAACGATTAATCAAATTTTGCCGGTTACAGAGGAAAAACCACACGGAACAGTAATTGTTCAGTTTAAATCAAAGCAAGCGTTATTAGAAGATATGAAAGCTGTTTATAAGCTGTTTCATTATGAGATTGCTACGTTAGATGAAGCGTTAGCACAAATTGATAAAGTTATGAAATATCCTTCACCAACTGGGAAGCAAAAAACAACATTTAGCTTTTTACGAGCGGTACAAAAAGGGTATGATGCAGTTTCTACTTATTTAGGAGAACAAGTACAAGTTACATTAGAAGAGTTCTCTGATTATGTAGCGAATGAAGAGAAATCATGCTTCGTTGAGTATATGGAACTTTATTATGATTGTGCTTTAACAAGGCAGGGAGTAGCGCTTGTAGACACACCTGGAGCGGATTCTATTAATGCTCGCCATACGGATGTTGCATTCCAGTATATTAAAAACGCAGATGCTATTTTATTTGTAACATATTATAACCATGTATTCTCTCGTGCTGACCGTGAATTTTTAATTCAGCTTGGTCGTGTAAAGGATACTTTTGCCCTTGATAAAATGTTCTTCTTAATTAATGCGGCGGATTTAGCAGAGTCTGAAGAAGAACTTGAAATGGTAAAAGGTTATATCGCAGATCAGCTGCTGCAATACGGTATTAGAAATCCGCGTTTATTTGCAATTTCAAGTTTATGTGCGCTTGAAGAGAAACAAGGAAAGAATGTTGAAAAAGAGAAGTATGGTATTTTACAAAACTCTGGGATTACGAAGTTTGAGGAATCATTTACGTCCTTTATGATGAGAGATTTAATGCTTGTTTCTGTGCATGCTCTATATGGTGCTTTGCAAGGGGCAGATCAGCTTTTAGTAAACATGATAAAGGGTGCAAAACAGGGGAATGAAGAGAAAGAGAAGCAAACGAAAAAATATGAAGCAGAGCGTGATCAACTACTTCATATCATTTCATCATATAGTGTACTTGCTGAAGAACAGGCGATGCAAAATGAAGTGAAAGAGTTGCTTTATTACGTGCAACAGCGTCTATTCCTACGCTATAACGATGTGTTTACTGAATTTATTAATCCGGCGTCACTTCGAACGGATGGAAATGTGAAAACACAATTGCAACAGTGTGTTATGGAATTAGTAGCATTTATTCAGCATGATTTATTGCAAGAAATGCGTGCGACATCATTACGCCTTGAAAAATGGATAGACGAAGCGATGAAGCGTGCAAAGGACGAAATTGCAGTGAACTGTAAAGTAGAAAATGAATCAATTTCTATGAATGGAACAGTGGAGTATGAATATAAAGATATTACACATAAAGAACCGTTCCCTTCAGTTGAAATAAAAGATTTCAAAAAAGCACTGGCACATTTTAAAAATGAGAAAAGCTTTTTTGAAAAGAATGACAAAGCTTTTATGCAAGAAGACGCTAAATCTGTATTAGAACCGTTCGTATCAAACTATGTAGCTGATGAAAAAGATTTATTTGTTCATCATTATAAGCAAGAGTGGGATATGAAGTGGAACTTATTCCAAAAAGTGATGCAGCAAGATGTGATGAACTATTACGAAAGTATATTGTTTGCATTGGCTGAAACGATCGATGTATCTCTATATGAACAAAGTAAAGAACAATTGCAAAAGCAGTTAGTAGAGATTGAAAAAGAAATTTATGTTATATAGTCGTTATGAGAAAAAGATTCGTTCAATTTTCTTTTGCAGTACAGTATCTAAAGATTTTACAAATCCAGCAAATTCATCGGTAGAAATCATATGAGTAAGAACGAGTCGTCTGCCATCTGGTGTTTCACCGCATAAGACGAATGAAGAAAATTCATATGTTTTGTTTTCAACTACTAATTTTGGATAGGAATACGTGTCGCTTTTCTTCTTCTTTCCATCAATAGAGATGACGTTGCATTTTTTCTCATTGTTGTCCATGGTGAATCCCTCCTTTCTATTACTTATGGTAGACAAGGAGGGTTTAGAACAATAGAGAAGGGGGAATTTTTTATGTCTGTTGTAATAGAATGTATTCCAAAAGAGGCTATACCGAAGTCTCTATTGTTACTTGCTGATCCAAGTGAACGGCAAATAGCTACGTATGTACAAAGAGGATTAACATACGTAGCTAAGCAGGGGGGGAGCGTTATCGGTGTATATGTTCTTTTGGAAACAAGGCCAAAGACGATGGAAATCATGAATATTGCGGTTGCAGAGCATTTGCAAGGAAAAGGGATTGGGAAGAAGCTATTAAGGCATGCTGTAGAAACTGCTAAAGGATACGGTATGTCAAAACTTGAAGTTGGTACAGGCAATTCTAGTGTTTCACAACTTGCTTTATATCAAAAATGTGGATTTCGTATTTTTTCTATTGATTTTGATTACTTTTCGAAGCATTATGAAGAAGAGATTATTGAAAATGGGATTGTATGTCGTGATATGATCCGGCTTGCAATGGAATTGAATAAAAACGTATAACTATTTAGGGGGAAGAGAAGATGGAAGTACATAAAGCAATTACAGCACATTCTCGTAAACAAAATGAAAGTGTAAAAGCATGTTTACAATTAGATGCACAGCGTGAAGCAGCTATTGAAGCTGCCGTATCTCTTGCGTCAAATGGGAAAGAATTTTCGGTTGATGTCATTAATGTTGTAACGAAGCAAATTAATGATCTTGCAAAAAATGGTGTTACCTTGCAGCGTAAATATGTTACAGAAGAAATGGTTATGGAGTATGTAAGTCGTTTGAAAGAGAAAGAAGGTCTTTAAAGATGATAGTTACAGTCGAATGGTTACGTGAGCATATAGAAGATGAGAATGTCCGTATAATCGATTGTCGTTTTGATTTAGCGAATCCTAATTGGGGTAGAGAAAAGTATGAAGAAGGACATATTCCTCATGCGTTATATTTTGATTTGAATTTAGATTTATCAAGTCCTATAGCAGAACATGGTGGCCGCCATCCTTTACCAAATATTGAGGAGTTTGCAGACAAGCTTTCGGAGGCTGGTATTGATGAACATACGAAAGTAATTGCGTATGACAGTCAAGCCGGTGCAAATGCTGCTCGTTTATGGTGGTTATGTAACTATGTAGGACATGAGAAAGTATATATATTAGATGGTGGTTTCCCGGCTTGGAAAGAGAATGGACTACCGACAACAACGGAAATTCCTGTTGTTATACGAAAAACATTCAAAACAAACATACAAGATCATATGCTTGTAACGATGGAAACGGTCAGAGAGAATATCCGTGCAGGTGCGGATGTTACATTAATTGATTCTAGAGAGCCAAAGCGTTATGCTGGTGTCGAGGAACTTGTCGATCATAAAGCAGGTCATATTCCGACAGCGGTAAACCATTTTTGGAAGGATGGAATGTTGCAATCAGGACAATTTAAGAATGGAGCTGGGCAACAAGAACGCTTCCAAAATCTTTCGAAAGATAAGGAAACCATTGTATATTGTGGTTCTGGTGTTACAGCGTGCCCAAATATCGTTGCATTAAAATTAGCTGGATTCCAAAATGTTAAATTGTATGCAGGTAGCTGGAGTGATTGGATTTCTTATCCAGAAAATCAAATTGCAAAAGAAGAAGATTAATCACTTGCATGCAAAAATAATTTGTATTAAAATAAGGTCACAAGCAAGAGATTGCTCGAAAAACTTTGTATTTTACACATTGGAAACAATGTGATAATATAACGACAAGTAAATAATACATCCTGCGGTGTACGTAACTTATTTATGTCTAAAACCGATGTTAGTTATACGGAAGCTCAATATTTAGCGACCATCATCAAGCCTTCCTTGTGGAGGAAGATGTACGGTAACTGTGAGGGCATCCACCTGCGAGTAGCGGGTTTTTGGACATTTACGAGGAGCGGCACGTGCGGGGGTCTTATTTCAACTAACCTTATATAAAATTCCTACGGTGTACGTAGCTTATGCATGTCTTAAACCAATAAGTTTAATATGGAAGTTCAATATTTAAATGTAGCTAACATGCCATCTTTTTAAGAAGGAAGTTACAAACATTTGTGAGAGCATCCACCTGTGAGAGCAGGTTTATGGACATCTAGAGAGAACGGCATATGTGGGGCTATATAAAAACCTTACGTTTTATACGTAAGGTTTTTTTGTTGCATAGATATATCAATATTATCTTGATTCACCTGTGAAGTTTCCGTAATAAATGTAGCACTTTCTGTCTTCATCAATCTCTCTTGAATCTAAGGAGAACTCCATAGACATGCCGTCTCGCTGAATATATATAATATCTGAATGAAGAGATGGTAAAATTTCTTCATAGTTCCATACATCTTGACTATCTATTATGTTTGAACTCGTTTCACTTAGTTCTCTAATTTCAAAACCGATGTAGGAGTATGTAGGGTCTGAAGGGTCATTTGCGAAAACTTCTTTTTGAATATAAATAACTGCTGTTCCGTCTGGATCAACCGAAGTTGCAGTAACGATATAAGTATTTTTCTCTTTAATAAAATATTCACAAGTCATGCGTGCGATAATTTCAGAATTAGAAATATTGGCGTAGTTCCATAAAGCAGGATACCCTTTCGTTTCATCATTAAGTCGATATTCTAAGCGCATTTAATCCCTCTTCTTCCTTTTTCTTCTACTTTATCATGCCATCCTATATAATAGGAATAGAATTTAAAAAGGGGAGTGCGAAGGTGACAAAAACGAAATGGCTAGTAGGTGGTGTCGTAACGTCTTTAATGACTGGCACTTTATTTGGTTGCGCACAAGATCTTCCCCCAAAACCGAATGATAATAGTTGTTCTGATTGGGATTGGGATGATGAACTTGGGGTATGGCAGTGTGATGATAGTAGTTCAGGTTATCGTGGGCATTACTTCTATGGTGGGCGATACTATCAAAATAAATCCACTTTTAAAAATTCATCGGCGTTTAAATCGTATCAATCGTCTGCTGAATTTAAAGGTGGAATTGGAAGCGGTTCAAAGGGAGGATTTGGGGGCTAAAATATGTCGCAATACATAAGGGATAGAAAAGAATTTTATTTAAAATATCCGAATTTTTGGTCGGATTTATATGAATGTGAGTATAGTTTGTTTCATGTTTTTTCTATAACAAATCAGACTTTGGAACAATTACACTTAGCGACTGAACGAATGGGTAAAATATTTTTTAAGACTGCTAGACTTTTGCGAAATTTAAGTGACGAACAGCTTCTTGAGCTTGGTTTTCCTCCTGCGAGCTTATCATTCATTAGAATGAAAGGGCTTTATCCTGAATCTGTAATTTCGCGATTTGATTTTGCCGTAACAGAGGATAACAAAATCAAAATGCTTGAGTTTAATAGTGATACACCAACTTTTATTGTGGAATGTTTTCAAATGAATGGGAAAGTATGTGAAAATCTAGGCTATGATGATCCAAACTCAGATCAAGAACGATTGCTATCTTCTGGTGTAACGAAAGCAGTAATGGAAGCGACAAAGGGATTAGATAATCCAAATGTTGTTTTTACAGCACATCATGAACATATCGAGGATTGGAATACCACTATGTATTTAAGTCAGCTATGCCATGTTGAAAATAAAGTAGTGCCAATGTCAGAACTTAGAATTACAAAAGATGCTCTAGTTGATAAAGATGGGGCGAAGATTGATGTTTTATATCGCCAAACATATCCGATAGAAGATTTAATTGAGGATCAAGATCCTGAAACAGGAGATTTGGTAGGTGTGGAACTGCTGCAACTTGTAAAAGCCGGAAAGCTTTTTATAATAAATCCTTTGTCAGCATTTTTACTTCAGCCAAAATCAATTCAGTGTCTTATTTGGGGGTTAGCAGAAGAAGAGGTCTTTTATACAAACGAGGAACAACAGTGGATTAAAGAATATATGTTGCCTACATATTTAGAACCAGATTTATTTTTAGGAAAAGGTTCTTTCGTTCAAAAACCTTCATTTGGGAGAGAAGGAGATACAATTACGATTCGCGATAAAGACGAAAATATTATGCTTCAAAATGCACACCAAACATATAAAGCGTCACTGCCGATATTTCAAAAGTATATCGAACTGCCAGTCGTATCCTTGGAAACAGAAAAAGGGATCGAGAAACTGTCATATGTGTTTGGTTCGTTTTTAATTGCTGGAAAAGCGAGTAGTATCGGTATTCGCGCGGGAGAAAAGATTACAGGAAATGAATCGTACTATTTACCGGTAGGTATAAAAAGGAGGGGGAAAAATGATTAATTTTTTATTATATTTAGCAGTAACACTTGGACTTTTATGTATTGGTCTGTTCTTGATGGAAGTGACAACGAAAGTTAAGGAATTTAAGTTAATGGCTCAAGGTAATAAGGCGGTAAGCTATGTGCTTGGAGGGCGATTACTTGGGTTAGCTATCGTTTTATATTCGACAGCAGCTAATTCAATTTCACTTCTTGATATGATTTCGTGGGGAGCAGTTGGGATTTTGGCTCAAATTATCGTCTTTTATTTAGCTGAGTGGCTTACACCACGCTTTAATATAAACAAAAGTCTCGAAGAAGATAATCAAGCAGTCGGTCTTTTTCTTATGTTTTTATCGCTTTCAATTGGGATTGTAATTGCTGGTTGTATAACTTATTAAAAACTTTACGTTTAAACGTAAAGTTTTTTATTTTATTCCGTAAAAGACCGATTGGTGAGGGCTAATAATCAGTGGGGGATGAACAAAACCCCCACTGATTAAAGTTTCACTTTATATACGTTAGTTTGCCATACCATTTGAAAAAATTGTAGGCTACGGTTGACATCTATTTTAAATAAGAGTAACATTTTCAATGTAATGAAAATAAGTCTCTGTTAGGTGAGGCTCCTGTATAGAGAAATGCTACTGCCCAAAAATGTCGAGAGACGCCAATGGGTCAACAGGAATGATCGAATTAAGGTTTTTCTTAACGTAGCTGGTAATGTACCTATGCTATACAGTGCTAAAACTCGGTGAGGGAGAGGTCCGTAGATTTCTAATTATATTAGAAATCGTTTATTTGTGTATGTAATGGCCGCTACTCTCTTAAGGGTAGGGGTCTTTTTTGTTACCAAGCTATGAGTAATTTCATATTATAAACTATAAAATTAAACGAGGAGGTGAGGAGCATGTCAAATTCTGACTCGGTTCCGTTACCCATATACTTCAAATCAAAAATATATGATGTAGGCAGGAAACGATTTGTTCCTCCCTCTATATTTATCACAATATAGCGTTTATAAAGCGCGAGACACTTTCACAGTAAAGTGGATAAATTGAGAAACAAAGCGTTTCTTCCTATGTTGTAAAGGAGGAGACGATAATATGTTATATGCAAACAAAACTGTGGGTAACACGTCATATAAACTAAGTAAAAAATCAATAAAAGAACAAACAATGCTCCAAAAAAATAAAGATTTATTAATTGAAATTGCAACAAGAGATGTAAAATCTGTATTTGCATATTTTAAAACAACAAGAGACGGACTATCAATGAAAGAGGCACAAAAACGTATTCAAGTATATGGCCGAAATGAACTAACTTCAAAAAGAGCACTTCTTGCAGAAGTAATGATGAAGCTAGGTGGCATGATTCCAGGTTTTTCAAAACAACGTGTGTGTGATGAATTACAACGTGAAACGATTACTGTATCTAGAGTAGAATGTTCTAGTAGTACAGGGCTAAATAGTGAACTGAAAATGATGGAGATACCTGTGCAAGAACTTGTACCTGGAGATATGATTTTTCTTTCGGCTGGAGATGCTGTGCCAGCTGATGTACGTATTATTTATGCAGATGATTTATTAGTGAATGAGTCTGTGTTAACGGGAAACGAAGCGAATATAGAGAAGTTTGAGAGCTGCTATCACCTTGAACGTAAACGGTTTATTCCATTAAAACGGATGAAAGATTATAATCCACTTGAGCTTGAAAATGTATGTTTTAAAGGTTCGCATATTGTTAGTGGAAATGCAAAAGCTATCGTTGTTTCTACTGGAAAAAATACGTATTCAGGCATCTTGCATACTTGTTGTAGTAGAACGTCTTAATGTGTTAATGATGCTAAATATACAAAAACAATGTATAATAGACAAAGTTGAGCAAAAACGTAGAATGGTAATCTATTTATATAACCTTACGTGATAACGTAAGGTTATTATTTTTTTAATAGGAGAGGAATTATGAAAAAAGTATTATTAGTTGATGGTATGGCACTATTATTTCGTGCTTTTTACGCAACAAGTGTCTACGGACAATTTATGAAACGACAAGATGGAACCCCTACGAACGGGATTCATGGTTATATGAAACACTTATTAACAGCTACGCAAGCGATCGAACCAACACATATCGTTACATGCTGGGATATGGGAAGTACGACATTTAGAACAGAATCGTTCTCGAATTATAAAGCAAATCGTGCAGCGCCACCAGAAGAATTAATTCCTCAATTTGATTTAGTGCAAGAAATGACTGCAAAATTATCCATTCCAGTTATCGGTATGAAAGGCTACGAAGCCGATGATTGTATCGGTACGCTTGCAAAACAATATTGCAATGAAGCTGAAGTTTATATTTTAACAGGTGATACGGATTTACTTCAACTTGTTGATAAGAGCGTTACAGTCATGCTTCTGCGTAAAGGAATTGGAAATTACGAATATTACACACCGGAGAAAATCATGGAAGAAAAAGGTGTAGAGCCGTGGCAAATCGTCCATGCAAAAGCTTTCATGGGAGATACAAGTGATAATTATCCAGGGGTAAAAGGTATCGGTGAAAAAACAGCGTATAAGCTTATTCAAGAGCACGGAACAGTATCCGCTGTACTAGAAAATGTAGAATCATTAACAAAAGCGCAGCGTACGAAGATTGAAAGTGATTTAGAGAACTTAAATATTTCGTTACAATTAGCCCAAATTCACTGTGAAGTTCCAATTTCATGTTCACTAGAAGAAGGATTACACACAATGGATGAAGAAAAACTTAGATTTGTTTGTGAAGAAATGAATTGGGGAAGACCTGAAATATTAATAAATATGCTATAAATAGTTTGGGAAGAGGGATGTTGCATAAGTCGAACTTTGACTTGGTGACACCTTCTTTTTGTTTTTGTAAACAGTATGATAATAAATAAAATTATGTCGAACTCAATTTTAAATATATAAATATTTCGACAAGATATAATGATAAAAGTTGATGAAAATAATAACTTTTATCATGAAGTGAATTAATTTCAACATAGTTTTAGATAATCATTTTTTCGTGTTCACAAAGTTGTCAGAAAATAAACGAGATTTTCATATGAAGTTCAAATAGAATTCACAACAATCAATTATTATAAGAACACACAGATAATTCTTTATCTTTTATATAAACCATCCCCCAAGGAGGACAATGAAAATGAGAAAAAAAGTGAGAAAATCGTTTAAACAATTATTAATTGAAAATAAACAATCACTATTAAATAATAAAGAAAATATGAAAGAAATTGAAGAGAGAATTGAGAAACGACATGTAGCATATAGTGGTGCCAGTAATTAAATAAAATAAAAAAGATAGCCTATGTAGGCTATCTTTTTTATTTTATATTGAAAAAACGCTATTTAGCTCTTTAATTTTGTAAATATGCAAGATATTTTTATAGCGTTTTTCTATCAATATTACTCATTTTTCGAGGTTGAAATTGGTATATACCAATTTTTGAGATTTTCTATTCAAAATATTACAAAAAATGTTACAATACACTCAAATTTATACTATAAAATCATTTTAATATGAAAAATTGGAATGAAAAGAAAGGAGAGGAATATGAATAAAGATGTCGCTTTGAAATGATTATTATCATTTCATTAGGAGTTGATGTAAAAAGATGAAAAGATACGAAGAATTGGACTCTATAAGAGGGATTTCTTCATTAGTAGTAATGATTGGTCATCATTTAATGATTTTTTCAGCATTTCAAAATTACAGTTATGAAGATAATAAACCATTTGTTGTGTATCTATTAAAAGAAACGCCTGCTCGTCTAATTTTTAGTAGTGGTAACGAATCAGTTATTATCTTTTTTGTTTTGAGCGGATTTGTTTTGTATGAATCTATTCAAAAAAACTATAGTAGCTATGGGTCATACCTTTTAAAACGTATATGCAGAATATATATTCCTTATATTGTGGCAATAATTATAGCTATTGTATGCCAGATTACAATTAGTGAATATGGTATTTCTTATTTAAGTGAATGGTTTAATCGCTCATGGACGATTGAAAGTTCTTCAAGCTTAATCGCACAACATATTTTATTGGTTGGGAAATATAATACAGATGCATATAACGGTGTGATTTGGTCACTTGTCCATGAAATGCGAATATCAATAATTTTCCCGTTAATTTTGATGATTTGCTTACGAAAAACGTTAAGGTGTTCATTACTATTATTGTTTAGTTTTAGTATATGTTCTGTCGTAATATTATTTTTGTTTCGCTCGGGCTTAACATTAACAAGCTATGCATTAACATTGCATTATACGGTGCTGTTTTTACTAGGGGCACTAATTGCGAAGTATAAAAATAAATTAATAGTTTTTTATAGTAATTGTACTAAAAACACGAAAATTGCATGGTTTTTATTTGCGATTTTACTTTTTATGTACGAAGGACTTATTGGAGAAATGAAATTGCTCAATAATTTTATATTTCGAGACTACGTAGTGGCGATAAGTGCATGTTTATTTGTCATATTAAGTTTGTCAATATCAACTTTGTCGTCCTTGCTACATAATAAATATTTGTTATATTTGGGGAAGATTTCTTACAGTCTTTATTTATACCATATTATATCGTTGTTTTCCCTTATATACATGCTCCATGAAATATTACCGTTGCCTATTATTTTAATTTTTTCACTTGTTTTTTCGTTTATACTTGCAATGCTTTCGTATGTATATGTAGAAAAATTTGCATTCGGAGTCGGAAAGTATGTAACAAAACAAGTGGATAGAAGAGAGAAAGGGTTATCTGTAAAGAGTGACTTGCAGGATGTTATTCAGAAAAGGGCGGTGAAATAATTGAAGCAAGAAATGAGTATAAAAGATTTTCAACAATTACTGAAAAGAAGATTCGTAACGATTATTTTAACGATGTGTTGTTTAACCGCTTCTTTAGTTCTTATCTCTATGTATGTTTTAAAGCCGTCATATCAATATTCAACGCAAATTCTTGTTGGGAATTTAGATGAGTTTAATAAGGAAAATTCAACAAATAAAACACAAGAAAATAAGCAACTAGTAACATCGTATGTTGATATTTTAAAAAGCCCATTAATTATATCAACAGTCAAAAAAACTTTGAAATTAGAGCAATCAAGTTATGAATTAGCACAAAAAATCTCGGTTGTGAATACGGACAACTCACAAATTGTAACTGTTACAGTAAAAGATTCCAATCCGAAAATCGTGAAAGACATTGTAAAGACATTGGCAGAGCAATCACAAAAAAGCTTTCAACAGTACACAAATGTACAAGGGGTGAAAGTATTAACTGATCCTGAGTTACAGGAACAGGCTGAAAAATTGTTTCCGAAATTTCAACTGATCATTCCTATTTCTTTAATTGTTAGTTTTTTTGTTGGGATAGGTTTAGCTGTATTTCAAGATTATTTTGATGAACGTATATACACGGAACAAGATTTAGAGAAAATAACAACAGTCTCTGTTATTGGTCACATAAATATGGAACCAAATAGAAAAAAGAAACCTACAGAGGTTGATAAAAAATCATCTATATATCGAGGTGAACATGTCGATGTTTAGGACAAAGAAGCAGCTTCCATTCAATTTGCATGATGATCTGATGAAAGAGCAGTTTTATACGGTGTATCACGAGCTGAAAAAATCCGGAAAACAACTGTTCACAGTTAGTTCAACGAAGGACAGAGGTGTTGTTGCCTCGCTTATAGTAAATATGGGTCTAGTGTTTGCGGAAATGAAAAAAAAGGTGTTACTTATTGATGTGAATTTTTCTGACCCTAAACTACATGTATTATTACAAAGTGATCACATGATAACAGTAAACGATATAATAAGCTCTTCCTCCTGCAATTATGAATCTTTTTCTAGTAATTTGTCTAATTACTTATATTGTATTCCTGCAAAAAAAACAGTACATACAGGGACGCCTTTAGTTGCTATGGATGAATTTGATAATGCGATTGCTAAGTGGAAAGAAGATTTTGATTACATTTTCGTTTATTCTTCTGAAGTATTTGAACTTCCTGCTACGCACATTATTGCAGGGAAATGCGATGGAGTGGTTTTAGCAGTTAAAAAGCAAAAAGATTCATTACGTACAGTGCAAAAAGTAATAGCGGATATAAATAGGAAAGAATGTGAATTAATAGGTATAATTTTATATTCTTGAATGTGGGGGTAACGATCCATGATTCGTGAAACAAATCAAGCCAAGTTGTATACGATTCCGGCTCAAGAAAAGCCTAGCATATTGAATCGAAGTGTAAAACGCTTGTTTGATATTATATTTTCAATCATATTGTTACTATTAACAATACCAATTATGTTGTTCTTTTGTATTATGATTACTTTAGAAACATCAGGGGCTCCAATATACTTTCAAGAACGTTTAGGTATAAACGGGAAGAAGTTTAATGTATTTAAATTAAGGTCGATGGTAAAGGATGCTGAAATGAACGGACCACAATGGGCAAAAGAACATGATCAAAGAATTACAAAAGTTGGATTGTTTATAAGAAAAACGAGAATTGATGAATTACCACAGCTCTTAAACATTTTAAGAGGAGATATGTCTTTTGTAGGCCCTAGACCAGAGAGAGAGTTTTTTTATAATGAATTTGATGCGTATATTCCAGAATTTAAGGAACGTTTAATAGTAAAACCAGGATTAACAGGATGGGCACAAATAAATGGAGGGTATAATCTTGATCCAAAGGAAAAGTTGAGGCTGGACATGGAGTATATTGAAATGAAAACATTTCGGATGGACATCCGTATTTTATGTAAAACCGTTTTAATTGTATTGAACGGTAATGGTGCAAGATAAATATATATGTAAACAAACAACATATGTAAGTAGGTTACTTGCAAAGGAGAACTTGTATGGGTAGATCTATTCTAAGCAATATTATCCATCTATTTTATAGTACGATTTTAGCTAACCTTCTTCAGGCCGTCAGTTTAATTGTTTTAGCAAACTTTTTTAACGCACAACATTATGGGATGTTTAGTGTTGCCATAGCAGTGACGTTTGTTATGTTATTTTTTACAGACTTAGGACTTAGTAATACGTTTCTTCGAGAAGGGGCAAAGGATGGAGCAGATTTAGAGAAGATTTTATCATCGTATATAAAAATAAGGATGATTCTACTTATTTTTATTTCTATCATCGGTTATATTGCTATTCATTATATGTATGCGGATAAAAATTTAATTTATATGATGATAAACGTAATGTTTTTCATGTTAATAGGATTAACTTGGCAAAACATAGGGATTGCCTATTTTCAACTGACGGAACGTATGAAGTATATAGCGCTCATAAAAGTTGTATCAGCATCAGTTGTCATTATAATTACATGTTTTTGTATTTTCGGAGAGTTACCGGTGTATGTAACAGCTCGCTTATATGCTTTTGGGTATATGATTGGTGGTTTATTCAGTATATATATCATGAGAAGAAAGACGAAAATGAATATGAAAGTCGTAATTCATAAAGCGTTATTTTGGCAATTAACTCCCTTTATTATTAGCGGTTTTTTAATAATGAGTACGCCACAATTAGCGCCTATCTTGCTTAACTATACATTGCCATTAAGTATGGTAGGTGTTTTTGCAGTGGCGTACCGGATGCCGGCAGCTTTATATCAAGTACCAGGGGTAATTGCAGGTGCATTTTTTCCGGTGCTCTTTAAGCATTATAACCAGAATAATATAGAAGAGCATACGAAATTAAATTTACTTCAAATTAAATCAATGGCGATTGTAGGAATATGTATGGCGATCGGTTTATATCATTTAGCACCATACTTTATTTCTATATTTTTTCATGAAGAATGGAGGAATGCAGTAGAACCAATCCAAATATTATCATTTCTTATTGTGCTACAAAGTTTAAATATTGCCATTGCTGACGGTTTAACGACGAGTGGTTGTCAAAATAAGAGGACTGTTGTGCAGTGTGTAGCATTGGTGATAGGTGGGGTTATGCTTTATAGCTTTAGTAGTCTTGGTGGAGTGATAGGAGCGGCATACGCTATGGTTTTATTTGAAATAGTCGCTTTAGTGGGATATATAGCGGTAAGTGTAGTGAAGAAAAAAATTGTATTCCAAATTGTAATACCGTATACAATTTATTTTGGTGTAACCTTTATTGGAGTGCAATATATATTGCATACATATCATTTAATTGCGCTTGTTCTTAATATACTAATTGTAGTAGCTGCCATATTCCTATATGATTATGAGCTAAAAAAACTTCTTCTTTCTTTTATAAGAAAAATACGCAAAAAGGATTATATTACGAAACAGGGGATATAGCCTATGGAAAATAATATGAAAGTATCAATGGGATGGATTATTCTTCTAATATTATTTGTCATGTTAAGTAAATACAATTTATATATTGGATTTTCATTGAAAATATATATGATTTTTTTAGTCATATATTTTTGTTTAACAATTAAAGACTTTCATATTCAAAAGTTATATTTTCATGAAGTTATATTTTTACTGTTTTATTTCATTTATTGTTTAAGCGGAATTCTTTCTATGTATTTAAATGCTAGTATTCGTATGATTTTTGGCGTGCTACTCGTTTTAGGATGCTATTTTATAATGAGAAATTTATTGGGGAATACTGAAATAGTGGTACTTGAATCATCTATTGCTTATGTAGGAATAGTATTTAATGTTGTAAGTCTACTACTCTATATAATCGGTTTACAATACTTTAGTTTATACGGTGGAGAAGAGAGAGAAATTTTTGCTGGATTATTAGTTGATAGAGGATATCCACGGTTAATTGGATTGCTAGATGATCCTAACATTTTTATTTTCTATAATACAATATTTTTTATGTACTATATGACGAATTTACAAAATATCACTAACATTCTAGGGTTAATTTTATGTGTTACGACGAGTCTATTAACCTTTTCAAGAGGGGGAATATTAGCGCTTGTGCTTGTCATTTTTGTATATATATGTATGTCTAGTTTCGCTAAAAAAATAAAAATAATTATGAGTTTAGTATTGTTTAGTGTAGTTATTTTTAGTTTATCGAATAGTGTAATGGGGGGCCAATTAGATGACATATTAAATAAACGAATTTCTGATTTTTCCCATGATAATGGAAGTGGTAGATTTACATTATGGGAAGCTGCTTTTAAATATTATTTATCCAATCCATATATCGGAATTGGTGCGTTTAACTTCTCGAATTATTATGAGTATCAATTTAATGAAAAATTATATGTACACAATACATTTTTAGAAATTTTGTCTGAGTCGGGTACAATTGGTTTTCTTCTATATAGTGCGTTTTTATTCATATTAATGTTTAAGTTAGCGCAGCATACTTTGTTTCGTGAAAAACCATACCTTCTATTGACTATGATTGCATTTTTATTTCAGATGATGTCATTGTCACTCATTATTAACGAAGCGTTCTTTTTATTTTTAGCAGTTGTTGTGAAGTATATTTCAATATATGAAGGAAGGGGAAAGATAGATGGTAAAATGTCTATCAGCACATAATAAGGCGCCTCATGTTTCTGTAATAACACCTTCTTATAATAGTAGACGATTTATAGGTGAGACAATTTTATCTGTACAGAATCAATCGTATGAAAACTGGGAAATGATTATCGTTGATGACTGTTCAACCGACCAATCTGCCGCAAAAATTAAAGAGATAATAGAAGGAGACTCACGTATTAGGTTATTATCATTAAAAGAAAATGTTGGTGCTGCTAAAGCTCGGAATTTAGCGATTCGAGAGGCGAGAGGAAGGTACATTGCCTTTTTAGATAGTGATGATATATGGTTGCCGCATAAATTGAAGACACAATTGTTATTTATGGAAGAAATGAATATTGCTTTTTCATATGCGTCGTATAGTTTAATTGATGAAAATGGTAATGAATTAAATCGCGAAGTGAGTGTACCAAAATCTGTTGACTATCATTATTTAGTAGGAAATACAATTATCGGGTGTTTAACGGTGATGATTGATCGTGAAAAAATTCCGTATGTCGAAATGCCTAGTGTACAGCCGGAAGATACAGCGTTATGGCTGAACTTATTACATGAAGGGCATGAAGCAAAAGGGATACAGCAAGTATTAGCGAAGTATCGAATTGTAGCAAATTCTGTTTCGAGAAATAAAGTTAGAGCAGCTTTTCGGTATTGGAAATTATTAAGGGACCAAAAAAGTCTTAATGCAGTGCAAAGCTTTTACTATTTTAGTAAGTATGCTTATCATGCTTATAAAAAAAATAAAATCAATGTAGTTGGGAAGACGCAATTATGAATATACTGTTGATGACTGATAAATTGATAACTGGCGGAGCCGAAAATTATTTCTGTAAATTAGAAAAAAATTTGCATTATGAGGATTTTAAGATTTATACAGCTGCAGGTGATGGAGAACTATATGAATCCCTTACTAGAAAAGAAAATTTTATATTACTTAGTCGATGGAATCATTTGAGAAATATTTATTATTTACGAAACGAAATTTGTAAACGAAAGATAGAACTTATTCATGCAAATAGTTTGCGAATGGTATTATATGCTTTTCTACTTCAAAAGTTTATTAAAAAAAAGATGAAAATTGTTTATACGAAACACAATGTAACGATATTAGAAAAGAAAATGCCAACGCTTTTTCGGTATTTCATGAATAAATATGTGAACAATATTATTACAGTAAGTGAGTTTGAAAAGAACAATTTAATTTCAATTCATGTAGCAGAAGAAAAAATAAATACAATTTATAACGGTGTTGATATTGAAAAGTTTTTATTCCAGCAGAAAAAGAAAGAATCTACATATAAAATAGGGATATTAGCTAGATTATCCAAAGAGAAAAACCATCAACTATTTGTCAAAATTGCAAATGTGTTGAAAAAGAGAAATGATTTTATGTTTTATATTGCTGGTGATGGACCAGAGAAAGAATCGATTATGAAAGAAATAGAAAAATATGGATTGCAGCAAAGGGTGAAGATGCTAGGGAATATTTCAGAGCCGCATGAGTTTATAGGGAATATGGACGCCTTACTTTTATTATCTTTTCGTGAAGTGTTTCCAATGGTAGTAATTGAAGCGATGGCTACAGGGACACCAATTGTTTCAATAGATGTTGGTGGAATACATGAAGCGGTAATAGATGGAGAGTCAGGTGTTTTGATATCTGAATATTGCGAATCGGAATTCGCAAGTGCGCTTGAGGAACTACAAGGGAATGAAGAAAAGGTAACTGCTATTAGATTGAAAGCACGAGAGAAAGCAATGAGATATTTCTCGTTAACTAAAATGATAGAGGAAACGAAAAATATATATAAAAAAAACAAATGACCGGGTAGGTCGTTTGTTTTTTTTATTATAGAAACTTTTAAGAGACAACTCACATATTATATGAAAAAGGTAATATGAGGAGTGAATTTATTTTGTCAGAATATATTTCATCCCAAGAAGATTGTGCGCCAGAAAGTAGCGTTCATATTGATTGTTTTGGCGCAGTTCCAAACTCGGGAAATGATAGCTCATTAGCAATTCAGCAAGCTATTGATTATTGTGTAGCGAATCGAATTTCGACGGTTAGAATTACAGGGGTAAATACGTACAAAATTGTAAAGCCGATTGTTATTAAATCAAACGTAAGATTAGAGTTGGATCCTACCGTAACACTGCAAATTGATGGGGATTTTAATGCATTTGAGCTACAAAGTAACGCTTCGATAGTTGGTGGTACTCTTCAAGTTATAAATCCATTGTTTCAATCTGCTGTTATTTATGTTTCTGGTTCACAACAAATCGAAGTACCTAATCAATCTGTTATATCAAATATAAATATAATAAATACAACTCCATCGTATAAAGGAAAAGCTATACATTTTTATTGTCAAAAGGCATGGGATTTTATTAGTTTCTTTCAAGTTAAATTTATTCAAATTAAAAACTTTCAAACTGCAATACATTTGAAGACAGAATATATAAATGATATCAATACACCTTGCTGGATTAACGCCAATGTATTTCAATCTATATTTATTGATGGATGTGTGTATGGGATTGAAGTAGATGGAAATAGTGATTTGCCAAATGAAAGTTCAGGAAATACGTTTCATGATATTCAAGTGCAATGTAGACAACAAACGGAAAAAGTAATTCGTTGTTCAGGTGCGTATAATACATTTGATTGTATGATCTGGGATACGTACCGGATGAGTAGTGAACAAATTGTTATTGAATTTTCTTCCAATTCTCATCGTAACTACCTTTTTTCAAATCTGCTTTCGACAACTATTGTAGATAAAGGACAATACAATGTTTGTAAGTCTACTTATGAAGAATCCCTACGAATTCAGTTACCTTTGACGTTAAATAGACCTCATTTAATAGGAAATCAAGATGATATTTTAGTAAATGCTCAGCAGAAATATAACGTTAAGCAAGTAAGTGGAAAAGTGCCGTACGGGGGAAATCTCACAAATTGCTTTAATTTAATAGATGAACAAAGTGTAAACTATATTGACGTTCCAGATAGTAATCCAGTTGTAATTGAAATGGATTTTACGAAAAAACCAATACAAATGTTAAATTGTTTTGGAATGTATTTTGGATGGGGAGAGAGCCCAAAGAAAATTAAAATTGAATATGCATTAAGTGCAACTGGAAGTTGGGTTATCGCGTTGGATGTTCCATTAAATGTTGGCGATACAATTATATCGAATATGAAGGCGGGTCAGTTATATAAAGTTAGAATTACATTAAGTGGTTATTCTCAAGATCATAAACGTTTTCGAATTAATCGTATCTTTGCAAGATCTTCTATGGAAAATGGGAGTGCTTGGTTAGCGACGACTGGCGGAAGAATGTTTGGAGATATTGAAATAGAGGCAAGTAAAGGTATAATCATGAAGACTGCTAGTGGAGTGAAATGGAAAGTTACTATTAATGAAGCTGGCCAACTTATTACGACTAAGATAACTTGAGATGTTGTTTAATTGTATATCCTTGGACGAGTTACAACGTAGTGGGATATAGGTAATGAAAAAGAGATTGTAATTTGGTTTCAACCAAACAACAATCTCTTTTTTGTTTCAATTACTTCCACCAAATCCAAGTCCAAAGGTAATTTCGTACATTTCGAGGAGTAATGCGAATGAAGCGTTCACCGTCAAAGAAGCAATTTAAATTTGGAAGTGCTTCATCTGGATTTTCTGGAACAAAGGTGACGATGTTTTCGTTACTTGTAACGGTTACTGTAATTGGTGGGTCGGTAGGCGAGACTTGAAGTTGTAACGAAATATTGGCCGTATTTTTAAAGGGATTATTAACAGGGGGGCTTATCACTTGTACTGTGAATAACACGATAATTGTTTCGTTTGGTTCCAAATTAGTAGCGACTAGGAAACCGATATTCGGATTCGCTAGTGGAGAGCGTTCACCGTTAATAAAGACAGTGCCATTTATAAATTGTAAACCTGCTGGAATAGTATCTTGTAACGAAATATTTGAGAGTGAAATTTCAGAAGTATTTGTAATGCGTACCGTGTAATCAAAATATTGATTTAAATAAGCTGAGCTGACGGAAGCATTTTTCGTGACTGTTGCAGTTATAAATTGAACTGGTATACGAACGATATTTGAATTAACAATGAAAGTAATAATTGGATCCTGTGGTGTCAACTGAAAAGCAGCGGTAACTGTTGCAGAATTTATAATTGTACTGTTTGAAGGAATAGAAGTTGCGAGAACTTGAAATGTTATAGTTGCTACTGAATCTGCAGGTAAAGAGCCGATATTAATACCAGTGTCTGGACGAACATTTGGAACGGGAGTGCCGTTAATGGTTACGCTGTTTTCTATAAATGTTGTACCAGCTGGAATTGTGTCTATAACAGAAGTACTGATTGTAGGAATTGGGGAATGATTGAATACCGCTAATGTGAATGTAATGATATCTCCTATAACGACAATAGATTTGTCAGCTGTTTTTTCAATGCGAACCATCGGATCAATAACTGTCGTTGTAACGGTATTTGTTTGTTTTGTAATTGTAATAGGTGGTTTTGTTGGATCAATGATAACGGTATAGGAAACAGAAGCATCATTATTAATTGTAGATTGAAGAGTAGAAGAAGATATTGTCACTTGGAACGTAATAATAACAAATTCATTAGGAGCAAGATTTCCTAACGTAATACCATTTTCAGGATTCTCATTAGGCTGATTGATTCCGTTAATCGTAACACTACCAGCAACAAAAGTCGTATCTATTGGTACGGCGTCTATGGCAAGAAGGTCTTCAATCGTTACATTACCGCTATTCGTAATCGTAATTGTATACGTTAAAGTTTGACCAGGTAAGGCGTTTGTTACATCAGCAGACTTAAAAGCAATGACATTATCATTTTGGACAGTAGTTTTGACAGTATTTGTTGTAGTCGTATTTGTAACAGGTACGTTATTTGGGTTGACTATATAGTTAAAAGTAGTAATTGCGTTGTTGTTTAGTTCATTTGGTGTTGGAATAGAAGTCACAGTTACTTGGAATGAAACGATAGCATCTCCACCAATAGTTATAGTACCAATTGGTATGCCGCTTACTGGATTTACTCCTGGAAGAGTTTCTCCGTTTACAATGACGCTATTTTCTATAAACGTAGTACCTTGAGGAATAATATCTTGAATGATTACATCATTTACTGTAACATTACCGGTTTGATTTAGTGTAATCGTATACGTTAACGTATCACCAACCGTTGCAAATGCAAGGTCAACAGCTTTATTACTATTCAAATTCGCATGATTAATTTCTGTTAAAGCAGCTGATGAAATAATAGTTTCGGTAATAGGTGGTCGATTTGGTACCGTGTATTCATATTCAATTGTACTCGTGTTAGAGATTGGATTTGTTTGTGGAATCGAAGTAACCCGTACTTGGAATAGAACAGTTGCTGTCGTATTAGGTGGAATGGTATCAATTTGTATACCGTTAAGAGGATTGTCATTTGGCCGAGCGTTGCCGTTCACGATAACACTATTCTCTATAAAGCTCGTATTTGCTGGGATAATATCTGTAACAATAATGTTTTCGACTTGTATATTTCCGTTATTTATGATGGAAATTGTATAAGGGATGATAGTTTGTAAGTCAGCATATTGGATAGGTGTTGTTTTTGTCGCAATTACATTAGCGGAAATAACTTCAGTGAAGGTAATATTGCTAGTCGATATTTGTTCTTCCACGTTAATTGTATAACGAGAAGTTGATTGATTTTGAACATGACCGCTAGCAGGAAGAGCTACGACGGTAACAGAAAATGTGACTGGGATAGAAATGTTAGGAGCAATCGTTCCTACAAGTATACCTACACTTGGATTGGCGTTAAGCTGAGGAATGTTATTTACTAAAACGCTACCGTCAATAAAGGTTGTTCCATCAGGTATATTGTCTGTAAATACAACAGCAGTGGCATCCGTATTCCCTGTATTCGTTAAAGTTGTTGTATAAGTTAAAATGTCACCAATCGTTACAGAGGTTAAATCAACGGTTTTAAGTGAAACGATATCAGCATCATTAATTTGAACGAAAGTAGTATTGGAAGTAGTAGATTTTTGAATTGGTGCAAAGTCAGGATTGAAAATAAAGTCGTAGACAATGTTTGCAGTATTAGGTTTTGGATTTACAGTAGGTAAATTCGTAACGGAAACTTGGAATGTTATTGTAGTCATTTGACCTGCTGCGACATTAGGAATGGAAAAGCCGATATTCGGATCTGCTGCAGGAAGTACAGTATTATTAACTATTACACTTCCTGGAATAAATACTGTTCCATCTGCTATAGTATCTGTAAAAAAGATGGAGTTAGTTGTAGCCGATCCATTATTTTGAATGAATACTGTATATTCAATGGTTTCATCAATAGTAGCTAATACAGTATTAGCAGATTTTGTAGTAATAAGAATAGCATCAATAAATTGTATGTTTGTAGCATTGGAAGAGGTCGTTTCTGAAATTGGTGGTGTGCTTGGGTCTGGTCGATACTCATAGTGAATGACGGCGATATTATTAATGTTATTTTGTGGCGGTATAGAAACTACGCTTACTTGGAACGTAACAATAATCGTATTATTTGGAAGAATTATATCAAGATTGATACCGGTAATTGGATTTTCGTTAGGTCTTGGTACGCCATCTACAAGAATGCTATTTGGAACGAATGTGGTGCCAGAAGCAATTGCGTCAAGTAGGAGAGTATTTGTAATAGGTATTGTACCGGCGTTTGTAACTGCGACTGTATATGTGATGATTTGACCGATACGTGTAATGGATCTGTTAGCGGATTTAATTGCACTAACATTTGCCGTTCGCACTTCAGTATTTACTGCATTTGATAACGATCTACGCTGAATAATTGGAGAACTAGGGTCAATTTGGTATTCGTACGAAGTGTCTGAAATATTAATGACTGTATTGCCCTCTGATATATTTGTAAGTTGTACTTGGAATGAAATAGTGACTGTTTCATTTGGTTGTATCGTGCCGAGAGTTACTCCGTTTTCAGGATTCACGCCAGGCTGAATTACATTATTTATTGCTAAGCTATCTTCAATGAATATAGTACCTTCTGGAATGTTATCAATGAACACGATATTGTTAGCCGGAACGGTTCCTATATTTTGAAGTGTATTTGTGTAGGTAATCATTTGCCCGATTGATACGAAATTTACATCCGCACTTTTAACAGAAATAATATTTGCATTTTGAAGTGATGTTGTAACAATGTTAGAATTTGCAGAGCGATTTACTGGTGGGGCTGTAGGAATACTTACATATTGGTAAGTTGCTGAAGATTGATTTACAATTTCAGTTTCATTCGGTGGATTATTTGTTTGCACTTGAAATAGTATCGTTTTGGAACTGTTTGCTGGAATTGTTCCAATCGGTATTCCGTTTTCAGGATTTACACCTGGCTGAAGGACACCATTAATTGTGACACTATCGGGAACGAATGTAGTCCCAGCAGGGATAGAATCTGTGAAATTAATATTTATTGCGTCAACATTACCGATATTTTTCACTTCAGAAATATAAAGTATAGTTCCACCGATATCTACAGTTGTTGGATTGGATGTTTTTGTAATTGCCAATTGTGCTTGCACGAAATTTGTAATAACGATATTACTAGTAGATATTTCAGTAATAGGCGGTTGCCCTGGGTCTGGTTGGATTGTATATGTTGTATTGGATTGATTTGTAATCGATTCTTGGGAGAATGAATCGTTAATAAGAATTTGGAACGAAATAAGGTGAGTAGCGTTTGCTGCTAAAGTAGGTAAAGTAACACCTACATTTGGATTGGCATCAAGTATAGTTGTTCCGTTAAGTGTAAAACTATTTTCTACGAATGTAGTATCTTGGGGGATCGTATCTGAAAATATGAGATTCGTAGCTGGAATATTTCCGGTATTTTCTAGTGTTATTGTGTAAGTCAAAATATCACCTGTTGTTGCTTGCTGTGCATTGACTGCTTTTAAAGAAAGGATAGTCGCATCCGAAATTTGTGTGAAAGCAGGATTAGACGTAATTGTTCGAGAGATGATAGGAGCAGTTGGATCGGCGATAAAAGTATAGTCAATACGGGCTGTATTAGAAATTGGGTTTACGCTTGGAATAGATTGAACGATAACCTGGAATGTTACAGTGACGATTTCTGACGGTGTGATGGAGTTTAATGGTATTCCTACGTTAGGATCAGCATCTGGAACGGAAACGCTATTAATAGTTACGCTATTCGGAATAAAGGCAGTTCCTTCGGGGACCAAATCTGTTAAAGTAACTGTATTTGCAGTAGTATTTCCGTTATTTTGAACGACTACTGTGTAAGTGATTGTACCGTCAGTAGATTGTACGAGAGAATCTGTACTTTTAATTACGGATAACGATGCATCAACAACAGCTGTATTAACCGTATTAGACGAGGATGTTGCTGTAACAGGAGGTTGACTTGGATCGACAATATACGTGTAACTTGTAAGTGCTTGATTTATAATTGCTCCTTGTGGTGGAATAGAACTTGCAAGAAATTGGAACGTAATAGTAGCGGAATCACCTGGTGCGATAATACCAACGGGAATACCGAGAGTTGGACTTGCATCTGGAAGTGAAATCCCGTTGAGCGTAACACTATTTGGAACAAATAATGCTCCTTCAGGAACTCCATTAATGAGTAATACAGAGTTTGCAGGGAAGTTTCCAGTATTCGTTAATGTTGCTGTATACGTAATTATATCCCCGATAGACACAATTGAACGATTTGCTTGTAAAACAGTTGTAACAGTCGCGTTATTAATTTGTGTTGAAGCGCTATTAGAATTTATCGTGCCTGTAACAGGAGGAGAGGCCGGATCAACGATGAATGTGTATTGAATAGATGCTACGTTTGTAATCGGATTTGAAGGTGGAGTTGATGTAACTATGACTTGGAAAGTAACGGTTAAGGAACTATCCGAGCTAATTGTTCCGATATTCACTCCGTTATTTGGATTTGCACCTGGAATGGTACTTCCATTTACAGCAAAACTATTTTCAACAAAGGTTGTTCCTGCTGGAACTGGGTCTGAGAAATTTACATTCGTAGCGTTTGTATTGCCGCTATTTTGAATCAAAACTGTATAAGTGATCGTATCTCCAATATTTGCAAAGGCTGTATTAGCAGTTTTTACAGCTGAAAGTATTGCTGTATTAATAGAAGTAACGAAGACATTCGTTTCCACATTGCCAGGTTGAGCCAGTAATGCATTGCCTACGTTATATTGGAAGTTAACAAATCCTAAGTTTTGGAGTTCAGGTGTGAACGTTGTTGGATTACTTACGATTTGTACTTGGAATATGATTGTAACAGTTTGATTTGGATTGATTGTATTTATGCCAACACCGTTAATAATCGAAGCGGATGGTAATGGAGTGCCATCAACAATAACTGATCCTGCAACAAATTGTGTCCACGATGGTAAAGGGTCTGAGAATATAGCGTTGTTAGCAGGAATATTGCCTGTGTTCGTAATAGTCGTTGTATACGTAATCGTATCACCAATCGTTGCAAAAGTTTTATCTCCTATTTTAATAGTATTTAAAATAGCACTTTCAATTTTTGTTGTAACGTTGTTAGAAATAATATTTTTTGAAACTGGGGGATTAGCTGGATTAACGATATGTTGAAAGCTAACGCTAGCTTGATTAGTAATTGGATTTATAGGCGGAATTTCATTGGCGATAATGTTAAATGCTACGATGACAGATTCGTTTGGCGCGATATCACCGATTGGAACGCCTGTAATGATATCTGCATTTGGGATGCTAGTTCCGTTCAGTGTAAAGCTATTCGGTTCAAAGGAAGTTCCGTCTGGAATAAGGTCGGTAAAAATAACATTCGTTGCACTTACATTTCCGCTATTTGTAATTGTAACGGTGTAGGTAATATCCTGCCCGATATCTACCGTAGATACATTTGAATTTTTTTGTGCAGTAAGGATAGCGCTATTAATTTGTGTTGTCGTTGTATTAGATTGATTGGAAGTTGTAATAAGTGGCTGGCTAGGATCAACGACATAATGATATGTGGTAGAAGCAGAGTTAGAAATGGGATTAAGTGTTGGAAGTGTAATAACAGTTGCTTGGAATGTAACGATTGCCGTATTACCACCATTAATGGAACCAATATTTACACCAGTTGATAAATCGGCGTTTGGAATGGTTTGCCCATTAGCTGTGAAACTATTTGGAACGAAACTTAAATTGCTATCAAGAATATCGATAATAGTTACATCAGTTGCGGTCACATTTCCGGTATTAGGAAGGTTAAGTGTAAATGTTATTGTATTACCAACATCCGCAAAAGTAAGATCTGCTGTTTTGGTGCTAATAATAGTTGCGTTGTTTATTTGAAGGAGTGTAGTGTTGGAAGTAGCTGCACTTGAAACGGGAGGATTAACAGGATCAACAGTAAATTCATACGTCGTTGATGCTGTATTTGGTGCTGGGTTACTAGGGGGAATATTGTTTACTGTAACTTGAAAGACGATACTATATATTTCATTTGGTGGAAGTGTTGCAAGTAATACACCTGTATTTGGATCCGCGTTAGGTTGTAAAACGCCATCGACAGTTAATGTGTTAGGAACAAATGTGAGTCCACTTGGTAATGTATCTGTGAATACAATATTAGTTGCATCGGTATTGCCTACATTGGTAATAGAAGTAGTATAAAAAGCAGTTTGCCCGATATCTGCAAAGGATACACTTTCATTTTTCGTCATAGACAATATTGCTTCGTTAATTTGGGTTGAAACAGGATTACTAATTGAAGTTTCTGCATCAGGTGGTGAGACTAATTGATACGATGTTGATGAGAAATTTACAATTGGGTTTTGGTTTGGTAATGATGTTACAGTAACTTGGAACGAAACTGTTACTGTAGTCCCGGCTGTTATTGTCCCAATATTCACACCGTTCGATGGATCCGCCCCACTTTGAGGAACTCCGTTAATAGAAAATGTGTTTGCAATAAATGTAGTGACGCTTGGCACTGTATCTGTAAATATAACATTTTGTGCAGATGAGTTTCCATTATTTGTTAAAATGACAGTATAAGTGAGTGTGTCTCCAATACGACTAAAGGATTTATCGACTTGTTTTAATGAAAGAATGTTAGCTGTATTAATCGTAGTAAACACTGTGTTTGAAGTAACGTTTCTTGAAACAATCGGTGCATTTGGATCAGCGATAAATGTGTAAGAAGCAGTAGCGGAATTGGCTACAGGATTTTGGTTTGGTGTAGAAGTAGCAGTAACTTGAAATGCGATAGATATTGAGTTGTTAGGAGCAATTGATCCGACTGTTATACCTGTATTAGGATCGAGTCCGATGTGTGTACTGCCATTGATTGTGACACTATTCGGAATGAACGTTGTGCCGTCTGGAATAAGATCAGTGAAAGTAATATTCGTTGCATTTGTATTGCCATTATTCGTTAAAATGGTTGTATAGGTAATGGTATCACCTAGTGTAACAATTGTTTGATCGACCGATTTTGCCATCGTTATCATAGCATCTAGTACCGGATTTGTAACGATATTCGTTGAAGTAGAAGTTGTAATAGGAGTTCCGTTTGGATCGACAGAATAAGAATATAAAATTGTGTCATTACCCATAATTGAACTTGAAGGGGGAACAGAAAGAACATTTGCTTGGAAAGTAACGGTTACTGTTTCACCAGGAGCGATATTTGGTATAGTTACTCCAAGTGCTGGTTGCGCACCAGATTGCTGAACCCCATTTATTTTGACTGAGTTTGGTATAAAGGTAGTGTTAGCTGGAATTGCGCTCGTGAACGTTATATTCGTTGCAGTCGTATTTCCTGTATTTGTAATAGTTGTTGTATACGTAATCGTATCTCCAACAGAAATGATAGATTTATCAACGCTTTTTTTGGTCGTTAATATTGCACTATTAATTGTTGTCGAAACAGCATTAGATACGTTCGTTTGTGTTACGGCAGGTTGGCTAGGATCAACTACATGTGCAAATTGTACAGAACTAAAATTAGAAATTGGATTTATACTTGGAATGTTTGTAACAAGTACGTTGAGAGTAATCACGGCCGTTCCATTTGGGTTTATATTTCCAATCTGAATCCCGTTAGATGGATTTCCGATTTGCTGTGTACCAGAATCGTTTGTAAGAGTGCCAGATATGAATGTCGTCCCATCAGGTAAAGTATCCGTGAAAATTATATTTTGTGAAGTGACATTTCCAGGGTTACTTAATGTAATTGTATAAGAAATTGTATCACCAATCGTTGCGAAAATTTTATCTACAGATTTGATTGCCACAATTTCTCCAGAATTTATTTGTGTCGAAACAGAATTAGATGTCGTATTTCGTGAAACAAGTGGTAAATTAGGTCCTGTCATAAATTTATAATCAATAGAAGCGCCGTTTACAACCGGTGAGTTTGGTCCGCCTGGTCCAATTGTGAAAATTGGATTTGGAATGCTAACTACTTGCACACGGAAGGTAACATTTATAAAATCTCCTGCAATAATATCCCCAATTGGTATCCCGTTCGCTGGATTTACTCCAGGTAATAAAACTCCGCCTACTCGAACGCTATCTTCTATAAATACTGCGTTATTTGGAATCGGATCTGTAAAAATGATATTCGTAGCAGTTGTGTTTCCTACATTTTCTAATAAAACTGTATACGTTAAAAATGAATTTCCAGGTGCTATGTCAGAAAATAGCCGATCCACACTTTTCGTTGCTTGAATAATCGCTTCGTTAATTTGAACTAAAGTTGGATTACTTGTAGCTGTTTCTGTCACCGGCGGCTGGGTAGGATCAACAATGATCGAGTATGTCGTGCTAGACTGGTTCAAAGTTGGATTTGTAATTGGTATTGAGCCAACGATAGCTTGAAAGCTAATTGTTGTCGTTCCTCCAACTGGAATTGAGTCTAAAGAAATCCCGCTATCTGGTCTAAATCCAAGTTGTGGGATGGTATTAATTTGTACGCTATCAGGAACGAATGAAAGTTCAGGTGGTAATATATCGATAAAAACAGGTGTGTTTGCGGTAGTATTGCCGCTATTGATGAGGGTAGTTGTATACGTAATTGTATCTCCAACAGCAGCAAAAGCACTGCTTGCAGTTTTTGTTGCGATAACAGAAGCAGTATTTACTTGTGTAAAGGTTTTATTAGATTGAACTGTTCGTGAAACTGGCGGTTCATTTATATCTACAATAAAGCTATATTGAAGCGATGATTTATTCGGGATTGGATTAGGGTTTGGAAGTGTTGTAATGTTTACTTGAAAACTGAGTGTAGCAGATGCATTTGAATTCAAGTTACCAATATTGATACCGTTTTGTGGATTTGCATTCGGAACGGTTACACCATTTATCTTAAAGCTATTTGGGATAAAGGTAGTACCGTTTGGAATTGTATCAGTAAAAATAATGTTGTTCGCAGTAGTATTTCCGTTGTTTGTAACAGCTGAAGTGAATGTAATTGTATCACCGATTGTAGCAAAAGTTGTACTGGCGCTTTTATTTATTACTAAAGTAGCGTCAATAATTGGTGTAACTGTTGTATTTGTTACGGTGCTACCAACAGCAGGAGATTGGTTTGGATTCACGGTATATTCATAATTTACAAGAGCATTATTTGTTAATGTGCTACTAGGTGGTATCGCTAAAATTTGTGCTTGAAAAGTAATGAATATAGTATCTCCTGGCGAAATATCTGCCAAGTGAACACCAAGTGATGGATCTAATCCTGGTTGTGGAACATTATTGATCGTTACGGAGTTTTGGATAAATGAAGCTCCTGCGCCAAGCCCATCTGTTAAAACAGTTGCACTAGCAGGGATATTACCTGTATTTGTTACTGCAATCGTATAAGTAACAATATCACCAATTGCAGCTGTCGGTGTATTCACAGACTTAGTAGCGACAATAGTAGCGTTATTAATTTGAGTTGTTATTACGTTACTTAACGTATTGGCGGATGCTGGAGGTAAGTTAGGATCTACGACATACTGGTACGTTGTATTATTTTGGTTCGGGATTGGATTTGGATTCGGGATAGAATTTACTTGTACTTGGAATGAGATGATTGTATTTGCATTCGGATTTATTGGGTCGATTGCAATTCCGCTTGCTGGATTGACATTAGGCAGTGTATTCCCATTTACAGTAACACTATTAGGAATAAACGATGTTCCGTTTGGAATTACATCTGTAAATATTACATTTGATGCAAGTGTGTTCCCGTTATTCGTTAAAGTAGTCGTGTACGTAATAATATCATTTACGTTAGCAAACTGTTTATCTGCAGATTTAGTAGCGGCAATTGAGGCGTTATTAATAGTTGTCTGTACAGTGTTAGAAGCAACCATCTGCATCACAGCAGGTTTGGATGGATCATACGTATATTGGAATGTTGTGCTTGATTGATTTGTAATTGGGTTTACAGCAGGGATAGTTGGTACAAAAACTTGAAATGCAACGGTGCGTGATGAATTCGCTCCTATCGTACCAATTGAAATGCCAGTGGCAGGATTTGCGTTAGCTACAGGGACATTATTAATCGTTACAGTATTAGGAATGAAGAGGGTACCCGCTGGAATGATATCTGTAAACGTTACATTAGCAGCAGAGATATTCCCGTTATTTGTTAAAATAGTTGCATATAGTATGACATCACCAACATCAGCGAAGTTTGTGCTTGTGAGTTTTGTAGCAACGATATTAGCAGTATTAATTTGTGTAGTTACTATATTGCTAGCAGCGTTTCTAACGAGAGCAGGTAAGTTAGGATCAGCGATAAAGCTATATTGAAGTGAAGCGCTGTTTTGAATTGGGTTTGGTGAAGGTAGCCCATTTGCACTTATTTGAAAAACAATCGTTGTAAAACCACCTGAAGGAATGGAGCCGACTTGAAGACCGTTACTAGGGTCTGCACCTTGTTGTAAAGTACCACCTATAAAAATACTATTTGGTACGATAGTGGAGCCATTAGGGATTATATCGGTAACAATAACATTATTTGCTGTAGTATTGCCAAGATTAGCTAAAGAAATTGTATATGTGATTGGTTGCCCGACGTCGGTGATAGTTAAATCTACTTCTTTGACAATAACAACATTTGCTAAATTAATTTGTGTACTTACAGTGTTACTTACAGATGTTTCTATAGTTGGTGGATCACCCGGATTTAGAATAAAGCTATACTGTGTACTAGATGAATTTAATGTTGGATTTTGTGTTGGTAAAGAGGTGACGGTTACTTGATAAGAGACGGTAAGTGAACCGTTAGCAGCAATGGAAGGTAGTGGAACACCTATATTTGGATTTGCGTTATTTTGAAGTACACCATTAATAAGAAAAGTGTTTGGAATAAAGGTAGTACCGTCTGGATTCGTATCTACGAAAGTAGGGCTATCAGCAGAAACACTTCCTGCATTCGTCAAAGTAACAGTATAAGTTAATGTATCCCCTACGGTAGCGAACGCTCGATCCACTGTTTTGGCTGAAATGACATTTGCATCGTTTACTTGAGTAAATGTAGTAGTTGAAGTAGTGTTCTTACTTACAGGTGAAGCGTTTGGATCAACGATAAAGTTATAGGAGATGGAAGCGCTATTTGAAATAGGGTTTGGATTTGGAATGCTAGTTATTACTACTTGGAATGAAGCTGTAATTGTAGTATTAGCATTGATGCTACCAATATTGATGCTAGCTGGTGTAACGCCTGGCTGAGTAACACTGTTAACTATAACGCTGTTTGGGATAAAGGCGGTTCCATTCGCAATTGAATCAGATAGTAATATATTGTTCGCTGCAACATTTCCATCGTTAGTAAGAGCAAAGGTGTAAGTTAATACATCGCCAACTTCCGCAAACGTTTTATCTACAGATTTATTAACATGGAGATTTGCTAGTCTAATTGTTGATGTAACAGAATTAGAATTTGCTGTTTTTGAAGTCGGTGGCAAACTTGGATTTACAGTGTAAATATAAGAGGCGAAAGCGTTATTAATAATAGGGTTTTGGGCAGTAATGTTAATGACTGTTACTTGAAAGGATAAGGTAAAAGTAGCTCCACCAGGAATTGTGCCGATAGGTAAAGCAACGAGAGAATCTACATTCTGCAAAACTCCGTTTAGTGTTACAGTACCAAGAGTCAATATCGTACCGTTTGGAAGTGGATCTGTTAGTTGAACGTTATTAGCGGCTGCATTTCCACTGTTTGTAATAAGGATTGTATAACTTATTGTTTCACCAATTGTAGCAAATTGTTTATTTGTTGATTTTGTTAATGTTACATTCGCATTGTTAATTTGAGTGGAAACGAGATTCGAAGAAATATTTTTTGTAACAGGTGATTGGCTAGGATTGACAGTATATTGATAAGAAGCGCTTGATCCGTTAGATACGACATTTGACGTGGGTATTGTGTTTACTACTACTTGAAATGCAACATTTTTTGTTGTGCCGCTTGTTATGGATCCAATGTTCACGCCGGTAGCGGGATTTGCGCCCACTTGTGTTGTGCCATCTATTGTTAAACTGTTTAGAACCAAAGTTGTTCCAGTAGGAATGATATCTGTAAAAATAACATTGTTCGCATTTGTATTACCTGTACCTGTAAAGGAAACGGTGTACGTTAGTGTATCACCAATATCTGCGAAATTTTTATCTACTGCTTTTGCCATTGTTACAGTGGCGTTATTCACTTGAGTGGAGACAATATTTGTCGTATCAGTCCCACTTACTGCTGGTTGATTAGGTACAGGAATGTATTGATATGTTGTTGTTCCACTATTTAATATTGGGTTTGTTTGAGGGATAGAAGGAACGAGCACTTGGAATGAAATAGTAGTAGTGGAATTTGCGGCAATTGAACCAATTGTTATACCATTAGCGGGATTTGCGCCAGCTTGAGTAACTCCGTTCACAGTTACACTCCCTGGAATGAAAGTAGTCCCGCTAGGAATCGGATCCGTATATATCACATTCGTTGCAGCGATATTTCCTATATTAGCTAAGGCTATACTGTAAGTTAATGTTTCACCAATATCGGTAAAAAGTTTGTTAACTGATTTTGTTCCATTAATATCTGCAAGGTTAATTTGTGTTCCAGCAGAGTTACTTGTTGCAAGACCATTAAAAGTTGTTCCTCCGGCGATTGGTGTATATTGAAATGTAATATTAGCAGTGTTAGAGATAGGATTTTGACTTGGAAGAGAAACGACAGTAGCTTGGAAAGTTACTATACGAGAAGCACCATTATTAATTGTTCCAAGAGATATACCAGCCGCAGGATTTGCATTTGTTTGTGGTACGTTATCTACTGTTACAGTGCCGGGTATAAAAGAAGTACCGTTAGGGAGACTATCTATAAAAATAGCGTTATTGGCAGGAAGAAGCCCGGTGTTAGGGATAGTAACTGTATAAGTGAGAATATCTCCAATTGCAGCAACACTTTTATTCACGCTTTTCGTCGCTTGTATATTTGGTGAGTTTATATTAATTTGTAAGCCTACTGTATTTAACATATATGCGTCTCCGTTAGTAGTTAAACGGATTGCGGCGGATACTTGTGAGTTTGTTAAATAAGGAGAAATATCAATAGAAGTAATGTCCCAGCCCTGTCTTCCTGCGGAGATGTTTGTACTTGTAGAAGCACTTTGATTTCGCGTTCCAAATGTCCCTGTTGTATCTAAGTTTCCTGCAGCATTATTAACTTGAGAACCGAAGAAATTATTTATAGCATTGTTTGGTCCAGATAAAGCATTTAATGAACTGAAATTTGGTCCAAATAAAGCTTGATCCCCGGTTAAATCTGCATCTCCTTCAGTAGAACTTAAAAATAATCTCCCGCTTACTGGTCCACCTGAAGGTGTTAAAAATCCAGAAACAGAGACATCAGCACTACCAGTTTCTGCAGAAACACGGTTACCAGCTACATAAATGGTTAAGTTTCTTGCTGGCAATGTCCCGTTTTGATAAGCGACGATAAGCGTCCATCCAGCCGAATTAATTGTTCCATTAGAAGCATCTATAGGATCTACAAGTCCAGGAACCGCTCCTGTAGTATAGGAACCAGAACCTCCCGCTTGAATAAGAGTTGTTACGTCTGCTGAACGAGTGTAAAAGCCAAATGTAATAGAGTTTGAAACGAATGTTTGATTTGAAGCTGTAACAGCTGAAGGAGTAATCGAGTATGTTGAAACAGGTGTTGTAAAAGAAACTGGGTTTCCTAATACACTCGTAATGTTTTGATCACGAGATAAATAGTTTCCACCCCAAACGAGTTCTGCGTAAAGAATAGTACTACCAGCAGGGATATTTAAAATAGCGGTAGAACTATTTTGTGTATAGTTTAACGTTGTACCAGCAGGAAAAGTAGTTACTTGTAAAGCAGTATTCGTAGTTACGAATGCACCAATTGCCCCGATTGTACCAGCACGGTTTTGATTACTAATTTTACTTAAGCCTAAAGTATTGCCTGTAATAGCGAGTGCGCCGTTAGTGGTGGTAGAAAATCGATTCGTAATGGGCATGTTGTCACCTCATTTACAATATAGTCTTGGTCAAAATAACATATGTGTGTGACAAATAAAGGGAAACATGTACAAGTTGATTTCGTAATAATGATTTAAATGTCTAGATAAGGGGATGGAGTATGATTGAATTGGAAATTAGCGTGGAACGTCTTAGGCAAGAAAAAATAGAGGACATTGTAGCATTATCTTCTTATATTGGTTGGGATTATAACAGAGAAGAAGTTGAAACAATTTTTAACGCAGGTATTGTATACGGTGTATGGAATGAGCGAAAGGAACTTATTGCTAGCGCAGCAATAATATTATATGGGGAGGCGTTAGCATCTATCGGAATGGTAATTGTACATCCAGATTATAAGGGAAGAGGAATTGGAAAGATGATAACAGATTCATGTATTAAGAGTGTACTAGCTCATACTCCCATTATGTTGATTGCTACGGATGAGGGAAAGCCTTTATACGAAAAGTTAGGATTCAGGGAAGTAAGCTATGTTTCTAAATACATATGTAACTCATACAATGCGAAAGATTATTGTGTAAGAAATGAAGATTATGTGATGAATTATGAAGAGGGTGATTTAGAAAAAATAATAAAAATAGATGAATATGCGTTTGGAACAAATAGAAAAGAGTTTTTAAAGAAAAGAATTATGCAAAGTGAACAGTGTATCGTTGTAAGGGACAAGGAACAAAATGTATTAGGTTACGGTTTAAGCATACAAACACCAGAAAATAAGATAATAGGGCCGGTTGTTGCTAAAAATGATGAGATGGCAATGAGAATTGTACATGATTTAGCAAAAGGGCATAATGGTAAATTAAGAATTGATGTACTAGAAGGAAAGAAAGATTTCATGAAAGTATTAGAGATTGCTGGTTTTAAAAAGGTGAATACACCACCAATTATGATGAAAAATAGCGGTCAATTATTAAAAAGGAATAATGAGTTATATAGCATTGCAGCACAAATTTTTGGGTGAAAAAGAATCCTTCTGAATGAAGGATTCTTTTTCGCTAATCACGATATTGATCATGAGTCGGCTGAAAGAGGTCTTCCTCGATATCTCTCACCATAGAAAAATGATCAACGTTATAATGACCGTGTAAAGTTTTATTGTGATGACCAATAATTTGTTCTGCAGACAATACATTAGAATCAGTTGTTGAATGACCGTTTTTAATTAATGTAACGTCAAATCCTTGTACAGTTGCTGCTCTAACTGCAGTGTCAATGCAATGTTCTGTTTTACATCCGCCTATAACAATATGATTAATGTTTTCTTCTTTTAAAAGTTCAAGTAAAGAAGTGCCGTAGAATGAATTGGTTGCTGCTTTATTAATAAAGATTGCAGACTGAGGTATTTGAATTTGATTATGTACTTCAAATCCTTCGCCACTACCAGAAGCAACATCGATATCTCTTACGAAAACAATAAGGGCATTTGAATCTATTGCTTTCTGCAGGGCTATATTTAGTGTAGATAATAGCTCAGTTTTACGAAAAACTTCATTTTCTTGCTCATTTCCATCAATTAATTCTTGCTGAGCGTCGATAATTAATAGTGCTTGTTTCATCGTGTCTCCCCTTTAATATGAAATAAGTTCCACTGTACATATTCCTTCAGATTGTTAGAAAATCCTCCATTGTAAGCGAAGTAGAAGATTGATTTACAAAGTTGTCAAAGAAATTTCATTCTCATAGCGTGTAAAAACATGTATGATAGGAGATGGAGAATTTTTGAGTAGGTGGGAATAACATGCAAACAGTAGAAGATTATCTTTCATTCTTACATACGAAAGGATTTAAATTATCAGAGGAAGCACAAGGGTTTATTATGTTTGGACAAGGATATACTGGTGCATCTGATGGGATTGTGAACGCAGCAATAGAAGCCACAATTAAACATCAATTGCAGTTTGATGGTAGTTATTTCGTTGCGTTATTAGAACGATTGAAAGAGGAAGAAATTACAGATAAAAAAAGCGCTAAGGCTTTTATGCGGAAGTTACAAGCGTAACTTCACGCAGCCTGCGCTTCTTTTTTTGTTTTGGAAGGTAATTCAACAAAAATCATGCCTAGAAAAATACATAGACATCCGATAATAGCAGAAATAGAAAGTTGTTCATTTGCAACGAGAACGCCTGTTAATGCAGCAAAAACGGGCTCCATTGCGAAAATAATTGCTACCCTCGTTGGAGAAGTGTGTTTTTGTGCCGATGTTTGAATGAAAAAAGCAATAGATGTTGCAAACAGGGCAGTTAGAAAGAGTGCGAATAAAAAGGATTGATTCGTCCATAGTGATACTGAAAATAACTTTTCCCAATCTTCAAACAAAAAAGCGCAAATAGAAGAAAATATACCAACAGCTAATACTTGAGATGTGCTTAATAATAAAGGTGATATTTTTTTAGAAAAGAAGCCGTTAATAAGAATATGGGCAGCGAAAGCGACTGCACAACCAAGAACAAGTATATCTCCTATATTTAATTGGAAAGAATCAGCAGCTGTTAATAAGTACAAACCTGTTGTAGCTACAGCAATACCAAGTACGATGAAAATGGTGGCTTTTTGTTTTAAAAAGATAAATGATAAGATTGGGACCATAACAATGCTTAGCCCAGTTAAGAAACCTGCTTTTGAAGAAGTTGTATAGAGTAAGCCAAATGTTTGTAATAAATAGCCGACAAATAAGAAGAACCCAACCATTAATCCAGCTAAACTACTATGTTTTAATTCTTGTTTTGAAGTTTTCTGTGAGAAAATAATTTGAACGAATAATAAAATAATTCCAGCGAATAAAAAGCGAATACCATTAAACGTAAATGGACCAACGAAAGACATAGCGTTTTGAACGACAACAAACGTAGCTCCCCAAATAAAAGAGACAAATAATAAAGCAAGAGGAGCAATCCACTCTTTTTTCACACTCATACCCCCGTTAATTTTGTAAGATAGCTTTTCTAGCTAATTCATCAGCTACTTTATTTTGACTACTTGGAATCCACTTAATAAAAAAGAGATCGAAGTTTTTTATGTACTGCAGTGCTTCATCTAAAAGAGGTGCAAATATTTTATTTTTTGCGTATTCCTTTTCAACAGCCCGCTCAACAAGCTGCGAATCTGTACGAAAAGAGACAGTGCTATAATTATGCTCGATGCAATATTTTAATGCTAGAAGTAAAGCGCGGTATTCTGCTTCATGATTGGACATTGTTCCAAGTGGTACTGATAATTGTACAGGTGGCTGAACGCCTTTAATAAACACTCCTGCACCAGAAGGACCAGGATTTCCTTTTGATGCACCATCAATATATACTTCAATCAAAATGAGAAACCTCCAAATTATAAGATTATCCCCTACTTAAATATTTTTTTGAAGTAGGGGATAGAGTAGTTATCCGATTGTGATGCTGTAACGACATGTAAATGTTTCATTCGCTTGTAAAGATTGAATTCCCTTTTTGTCCTTGAAATCTTTTGCTGGATTTACTTCATCAGCGATTCCATACCAAGGTTCAATACATAAGAAAGGTGCGTTATTCCCTGGTGTCCATACGCCGACAAAGGGAAATCCATCAAATTCTACTTTTACAAATTTATTATGTTTATGAGAACGAATCGAAATTTCATTCGTATTCATATGTTCAAAAATAAGCGCATCATTTTTGAATAAATCATATGTAAGTGGCAATTCAGTCGTATTTTCAGCGATTAATTGCTTTTTGTTTGAAAGATAAGGTCCTTCTAATACGCTTGTTTCTAAGCGTTCCAAACCATTAAACGATAAGTGATAATCTGTAAATGATTCACCGTCCAATAAAGGGAAGTTGAATCCAGGGTGTGCTCCAATTGAGAAGAACATCTCTTTTGAAGTAGGATTGTTTACTTCATATGTTACATGAACACTTTGTCCATCTAGCTCATAAGAAACAAGTAATTCGAATTCGTATGGGTATTTTTTTAATGTTTCTTCATTACTAGTAACGGTATAAGTGATCTTTGTTTCGCTTTGTTCTTTCACAGAGAAAGTAAGATCACGGGCGAAACCGTGTTGTGTTAATGAATATGGTTTACCGTCTACGTAGTATGTATTATCTACTAATCGACCGACAATTGGGAACAAAATTGGTGCACGGCGTCCCCAATAAGTAGAATCACCTTGCCATAAATATTCTATGTTGTCTTCTTTTAAGCGAACGCTCTGTAATTCTGCACCTTTGTCAGAAATGGAAACGATCACTTTTTCATTTTGAATTGTTGCTGTCATGAAGTGAAACCTCCTAAATCTTTCATATGTTTTATTATACGTTGTCTAAAAGAAAAAAGGTAGTTCACGATAGGAATCTATTGACGAAAGAGGGGCTACCACGTAAAATATAATCTTGTTGCCTAAAAAACGAATAACGTGGTTCGAAACCATCCCACGTAAAAAAACTAAGGAGATTTTGTCATGAATATTAGAACATTAGTCGGTAATGGTATTTTAGCGGCATTATATATTGCTGTTTCTATGCTTATTCAGCCATTTGGCTTTACGAATGTACAGTTTCGTATTTCAGAGATGTTTAATCATCTCGTTGTATTTAACAAGAAAGCAATTTACGGAATTGTATTAGGTGTATTTTTAACGAATCTCTTTTTCTCACCTATGATCGCTTATGATTTAGTATTTGGAGTAGGTCAATCTATTCTTGCATTAGTTGCAACGATTATTTCTATGCGGTTTATTAAAGGTGTTTGGGCTCGTATGATTTTTAATACAGTTATCTTTACGATTACAATGTTTATGATTGCAATTGAACTTCATCTTGCATTTGATCTACCATTTATGTGGACTTGGTTAACATGTGCAGCAGGTGAATTCGTAGTAATGGCGATCGGTATGCCTGTAATGTACTGGATTAATAAGCGAGTACAATTTGAAAGATTTATGTAATAGATGAAAGAGCTATTCCTATGGGATAGCTCTTTTTGTATGTAATCATATTGAATATTATGCTGTGACTCTAGATAAAATATAATAAAATAAAGTGAGGCTTTCATTAGCTGGCTACATATAAGAAGTCTTATATGAGGGGAATGTAGTATGAAATATAAAATTCATTGGTTGTATAAAACGAAGCGCGGGTTGCAGACGGAATTAACAACAGAGTATATGAGCATAGAAGAAGTACTTCAATTTGCAGAGGATTTTGAGAAAACAGGAAGAGTAAAAGAATTCTCATTTTATGATGAAATGGACGCAGAATGGTCATTAAAAGAGATGAAAAAGTTAAGTAAGCAAGTAGAGGAAGAGCCCCAAGAAATACTCGTTTATTTTGATGGTGGGTATGATGTGCAAACGAAAGAAGCTGGCGTTGGTATATGTGTGTATTATAAAAAAGGAAATACAAACTACCGCATTCGCTGCAATGCATATATAGAAGGTATATATGATAATAATGAAGCGGAATATGCATCATTATTATACGGTATGAATATACTCGAGGAACTAGGGATTAAGTATGAAGCAGTTACACTTCGCGGAGACTCACAAGTGGTACTGCAGCAATTAGCCGGAGAATGGCCTTGTTATGATGAACATTTAAATCATTATTTAGATCAAATTGAACAAAAGGCGAAGCAAATGAAATTAAAACTTATATGTGAGCCGATATCTAGAAAACAAAATAAAGAAGCACATCAATTAGCTACGCAAGCATTGGAAGGAACAGTTATTGATAGTCATAAAGAAATAACTGAATAGAGAGGTGCAAAGGTGGATAAAAAGCAACTCATTACAGAGGTAAATGACTTATTAGAAACGTATTGTGAAGGATGTTTTTTGCGAGAACATAATCGAAAGACAAATAGTAAGTATTACGCTCATTCATTTTGTATAAGGCAATGTACAGTTGGAGAAACATTGAAAAAGTATGGGGACCAGTTGTCATGAAAAACATCCAGAGAAAATTCTCTGGATGTTTTTTAGTGTCTTGCTTCGTTTAGTTGATGCTCACATTTATTTAATTTCTTTTCCTCATTCATTAAAAATGGTTCATCTAAATCAGTCGCAACAGATTTCATAATTTCAAGCTGAGAGCGAGCTGCTTCTACAGCAGTAGTAGCATGCTCTAATGTATCTGGATCCATTGAAATTGTTGCTGATCCTACCATTTTTTGTGCTGTTTCTACACGGAATTTCACTTCTTCAAAATCATTTACTTCTGATCCCATTAATAATTCCTCCTTTGTATAGTGCGCATTTCACATAGTTTTTGCTCTGTAAAACGGAAATATACAAAGGAATAACAAAGGAGGTTACCAAGTAAGGTAACCTCCTGTTATATGTTGGATTAAAGTTTTACTACGTTAGCAGCTTGAGGTCCGCGGTTACCTTCAGTAATGTCGAAAGATACTTCTTGACCTTCTTCTAAAGCTTTGTAGCCGTCGCCTTGAATAGCAGAGAAATGTACGAATACATCGTCAGCGCCTTCCATTTCGATAAATCCAAAACCTTTTTCGTTGTTAAACCATTTTACTTTTCCTTGCATGTTACAATTCCTCCTAAAAGCGTTTACTATTTTCATTTAGTGAAATTCATTTTAAAAAATAATATAAACTAAAAATGCTATATTCTTGAATATTCTGCTAAATGATTAATTTAAATATACACGAATTGGGAGAATTTAGTCAAGTAAGCGATTTTATTTTTTTGTATTTTTAAATAATTTTTCAGTCAAATTTTTAAATAGGTATAGGACAGGCCGAGTATGTAATATTCTTAATTGAATGCTATACATAATGAGGTGAAAGAATGAATAAGTCTTACTTATTAGATAATGAAGGAATGAGAACGAGAACCGACATACCGGATTGGGTTGCAAAAGAATTTGAGATTTTTTCAAATGTTGTGTTAGAACCAACTTTTCCATGTTATTTCGGTTTAACAGCTTTGAAAAAGAATGAACTTCGTTATTCATTTCTTTCTCATAATGATTGGAGTCATTTGCCACATACAATGTTATCTTTTTTAGAGTTAATGAAAGAGAGGCCGATTGTAAGAAGGGGCTTTTTCCTTTTTGTAGAACCGGAATGTGAAGAACAGCCACTCGAATATTACCGTGATTCCTTTTGGAAAGTGTTACAGTATTTACATGAAAACGATAATCAAGCATGGCCAAAGCAAATTCCTGAAGATCCAGACCATTATTTATGGGAATTTTCATTTGGTGGTGAGCCAATATTCGCATTTGGAAATGCGCCAGCTTATAAACAACGAAAAACTAGACATTTAGGGAATTCTCTCGTTATTGGGTTTCAGCCACGCACTATTTTTGATGGATTAGAGGGAGATCGTCCTAAAGGAGCATATTCAAGACAAATGGTCCGTGAGCGAGTTGAAAAGTGGGATCAATTGCCGAAACATCCTAATATTAGTCATTATGGTGACCCGGAACATCATGAATGGAAACAATATTTCATAGGAGACGATGTAGAGCCAATAAAAGGGAAATGTCCTTTTCTTCATAGGATAGAAAAGTAAGAGCCATCACCTAGATGGCTCTTTTGTATATTTTGGATAAAAAAGGGTATTTTATTATGAAAGCTAGTCTATTTTTTCAAATTACATCATTAACTAGTAGTAAAGAGAGTAGAAAGGATAGAGCGATGTTTGGAGCAATTATACAGCAAATCGTATTAGGTATATCATTAGCTGCGCCAGTAGGGCCGATTAATATTGAAATGTTAAAACGAGGAATTGAACGTGGGTTTTGGCACGCTTGGGTTGTTGGAATTGGTGGAATGACTGCAGATGTTTTATTTATGCTTCTCATTTATTTCGGTTTATCTTCTGTGTTTATGTATACATATGTACAAGCCTTCATGTATTGCACGGGTTTTTTCTTGTTATTTTATTTAGGATTTCAAAGTGTAAAACAAGGAATTTTCGACTCGAATATGGAATATAAAAAAGAAGAGGTAGGTGGCCTTAAGCAATCGTTTATGGCAGGATTTTTAATTGCGATATCCAATCCATTAAATCTTGTTTTTTGGTTTGGTATATACGGAAGTACACTTAGCTCATTACTTACGAAGGTAACGAAACAAGAAGCTTTTTTGTACAGTCTTTGCATTATTGTTGGTATTATTTTATGGAATTTAAATATTGCTTTTTCTGTACATTTTGGAAGAACTTTATTAAAACCAAAAGCGCTTGGCTACATAACAGCCGGAGCAGGTATTATTTTAGTAGGTTACTCTATACATTTTGCATACAAAGCTTTACAGTTGTTCACATAAGATTGAAGGGGAGATTTTTATGTATCGAACCACTATTGAAGGAAAAGAAATTATAATTACGTTAGCGCCAAAAATCCGAAAAGAAATTACTGATAGAAATCCACTATATGAAGCGGTATTTCATAATGCTGCAAGATTGTTACAAACAAAGCAACCGACGTTTGCAGTAAATCATGAAATATTTGGGCTCATTATTGGAGAAGTGCAAAGAGGAGAAGTAACAGTGTTTGCAGTGGAACATATTATTCCGAAGCAAAATATATTTGGACCAAACAATTTTTTCTCGACAATAGAACAGCAGGCAAATTTGTAAAGTGAATAGAATAAGAATAGAAAAGAAATAGTCGTAACGATATGTTGCGGCTGTTTTTTGGGAAAAGGGGGAAACAAGATGAAGAAAGTGGGGAAAGAGTTCTTTTTACAACATGATATCGTTATTATGTATAGCATTCTATTTGTTTTCATTATTATTTTAAAAATGCAATTTTTTACGTGGTTTGGCATGTTAGCATGTATGTTTGGGATTGTTTTCTATACACTTAATGAATATATGACACATCGTTTTTTATTCCATATAAAGCCACCTAAAAACACATTTCTATTAAAAATGTTAAGAAGATTGCATTATGATCACCACGTATATCCAGATGATTTAAAACTTTTGTTTTTACCTGTATGGTTTAGTATACCTAGTTTTACTATATATTTACTTATAGCATATGGTATTACAAAAAGTGTTACTATTACACTTTCATTTGGAATCGGAATGATTATTATGCTGCTCGTTTACGAATGGAAACATTATATTGCTCATAGACCGATTCGTCCTGTCACTAAGTTTGGAAGATGGCTAAAAAAACAACATATATTACACCATTATAAAAATGAAAAGTTTTGGTTTGGTGTTTCAAATCCAGTATTCGATTTTATATTTGGAACACTGAAAGACGGAAAAGATGTTGAGCTAAGCGAAACGGCTCGTAATTTAGAAAAGGAAAAAAAGACAAAAGTAGTGCGTTAAGCACTGCTTTTGTCTTAATGAGGATAAATAAGTAAAGTGTCACTTTATTTTGAAAAAGTATATTAAAAATTTAGGGGAAATTGCCGAAAAATGTCTATCAAAAAATCTTTGCATGAATGCATGGATTGTCTAAAATGAATATAAGTTTCTGAATATTTATAAGATTTAGTCTTTAGGTATGCAAGGGGGAAGTGTATTTCAAGTAAGAGAGGGGATCGGTTAATGAAACGAGACGATACGTCAGCACGTAAGTTGCAAAATGAGGTGAATTATACAGAGGTCGTTCAGTCGGAAGAATTTCAATTGTTATTAAATACGAAAAAGAAGTTTATCATTCCAATGAGTATTTTCTTTTTTAGTTTTTTTATCGCATTACCTATTCTAACATCGTATTCAAAGGTGCTTAATACACCTGCATTTGGAGACGTTACATGGGCGTGGGTATTTGCTTTTTCCCAATTTATCATGACATGGGCACTATGTATGATTTATAGCAAAAAAGCAGAATCATTTGATGAAATCTCCCGAAAAATTCTGCAAGATATGCAAAAAGGGAGGGGCTGAACTTGAATACTACTGCATTTGCACTATTTTTAATTATTGTTCTTGGTACGCTCGTCATAACCTATTTTGCATCGAAAAAAACGAAAAATGCGAGTGAATTTTATACGGCTGGAGGGGGATTAACTGGTTGGCAAAATGGTCTGGCCATTGCTGGAGATTACATGTCTGCTGCTTCATTTCTCGGTATAGCTGGAGCAATCGCATTAACTGGGTTTGATGGATTCTTTTATAGTATCGGTTTTTTAGTTGCTTATCTAGTTGTACTATATCTTGTTGCAGAACCGCTTAGAAATTTAGGAAAGTACACTTTGGCGGATATGATTGCAGCACGCTTTGATGCGAAAAAAGTTCGCGGAGTTGCAGCTCTTAATACGATGACGATTTCTATCTTTTATATGATTGCACAATTAGTTGGCGCGGGTGCACTTATTAAATTATTATTAGGGATTGAATATACGACATCTGTATTAATCGTTGGAACACTTATGACGGTGTATGTTATTTTTGGAGGTATGACAGCAACGAGCTGGGTACAAATCGTAAAGGCTGTATTACTTATGGCTGGTACGTTTATTATTTCTGTTATCGTTTTCGCAAAATTCAACTTCAGCGTGACTGAAATGTTCGCTCAAATGAAAACAGCTACACCTTTAAAAGATTCATTTTTAAATCCAGGTGTAAAGTATAAGGATGGTCTTGATACACTTTCTTTAAATTTAGGACTAGTACTTGGTACAGCTGGATTACCACATATACTTGTCCGCTTTTTTACAGTACGTGATGCAAAAACTGCACGTCAATCTGTCGTATATGCGACGTGGTTAATTGGTGCATTTTATATTATGACGATTTTCTTAGGATTTGGTGCGGCAGCGTTTGTAGGAAATGAAGCAATTATTAAAGCAAACCCAGCTGGTAATATGGCGGCACCTTTATTAGCCAAAGCGTTAGGTGGAGACTTCTTATTTGCTTTCGTATCAGCAATTGCTTTTGCAACGATTTTGGCTGTAGTGGCAGGTCTTGTATTAACAGCAGCATCAGCATTCGCTCATGATTTTTATAATGAAATCATTCGTAAAGGAAAATCAACGGAAAAAGAGCAAGTATCCATGGCTCGTTATGCATCTATTGGAGTAGCGATACTATCTATCATACTTGCATTATTTGCCCAAACATTAAACGTAGCATTTTTAGTATCATTAGCATTTGCAGTTGCAGCGAGTGCAAATCTACCAGTGATTTTATTTACAATATATTGGAAGCGTTTTAATACAACGGGTGCTATTTCTGGTATGATTGTAGGTCTCGTATCAGCTATTGTTCTCGTAGCGTTGAGTCCGAATGTTTGGAACCCTGTAGCTGGAAAAGCTATTTTTGTTGGGGAAGCGTTATTCCCATATACGACACCAGGAATTATTTCAATTCCGCTCGGATTTCTTGCAGCATATTTAGGAACTGTTTTATCTAGTAAGAAAGAAGATGCAGCGAAATTTGATGAAATTCTCGTGAAATCTAATACTGGTCACGGTATTAGCGATGCGTCTTCACATTAAATAAAAGAGGAGCTTTTCGATAGATAAGAAAAGCTCTTTTTTCTTTTGTCATTTTCTTGTAAATATTACTGATTTGTAAGTAGGATTTGTCTTAATTTTGTGGAATGAAAATAGCAGGGAGAAATTTAAGTCATCATGGTACCAGCGCAGCTTTTGTGAAAAATAAGTTGTTATGGAAGGTGGAAGTAATGATGAAAACGAAGCAAACTGATGAATTATTAGCAAAAGATGAGCAATATGTTTGGCACGGAATGCGTCCCTTTAGTCCAAATAGTACAATGGTAGGGGCAAAAGCTGAAGGGTGCTGGGTTGAAGATATACAAGGAAAAAGATATTTAGATGGTATGAGTGGCCTTTGGTGTGTCAATAGTGGATATGGAAGAAAAGAGCTCGCAGAAGCGGCTTATAAGCAATTACAAACATTATCATACTTTCCAATGTCACAATCCCATGAGCCAGCTATAAAGCTTGCTGAAAAGTTAAATGAGTGGCTTGGGGGAGAGTATGTTATTTTCTTCTCAAATAGTGGTTCAGAAGCGAACGAAACAGCTTTTAAAATAGCAAGACAATACTATGCTCAAAAAGGTGAACCACATCGTTATAAATTTATGTCACGTTACCGTGGGTATCACGGGAATACAATGGCGACAATGGCAGCGACGGGACAAGCGCAGCGTAGATATCAATATGAGCCGTTTGCTTCAGGTTTTTTACATGTAACACCACCGGATTGTTACCGTATGCCTGAAATTGAAGGGCAGCATATTTATGATGTAGAATGTGTGAAAGAAGTCGATCGTGTTATGACGTGGGAATTAAGTGAAACAATTGCTGCATTTATTATGGAACCTATTATTACAGGCGGGGGCATATTAATGCCACCACAAGACTATATGAAAGCTGTTCATGAGACGTGTCAAAAACACGGTGCCTTGCTTATTAGTGATGAAGTGATTTGCGGTTTTGGACGTACAGGAAAAGCATTCGGATTTATGAATTATGATGTGAAGCCAGATATTATTACAATGGCAAAAGGTATTACGAGCGCATATTTACCATTATCTGCAACAGCTGTGAAAAAAGAAATATATGAGGCTTTTAAAGGTAAAGGAGAATATGAATTCTTCCGCCATATTAATACATTTGGTGGAAATCCAGCAGCTTGTGCATTAGCACTTAAAAACTTAGAGATTATGGAAAATGAAAATTTAATCGAGCGATCTGCGCAAATGGGTTCCCTTTTATTAGAGCAACTAAAAGATGAAATTGGGGAACATCCGCTTGTTGGGAATATTAGAGGAAAAGGTCTATTAGTTGGAATTGAATTAGTAAATGATAAAGAGACGAAAGAGCCAATTGATAACGACAAAATTGCAAGTGTTGTAAATGCTTGTAAAGAAAAGGGCTTAATTATAGGACGAAACGGTATGACAACAGCAGGATATAATAACGTTTTAACATTAGCGCCGCCTCTTGTTATTTCAAGTGAAGAGATTGCTTTCGTTGTTGGAACGTTGAAGACGGCGATGGAACGTATTTAATAAATAGAGAGAGGAGCGAGCTTTAATATAAGGCTCGCTTTTGTTTAGTAGGAGGGGACTTTTAATGGATAAATATGATCCGAACAAACATTATCACATCGGATATTATGAAGACGGATATGATTTAGAAGTGATGGCGTACAAAAGAATAAATGAACCAGTTTGGGATGCTTATATTCCGCACTATGAGGCAGACGATTTTTATAAGAAAGTGGAGGGAATGAAGCTAGGTAAATATATAGATGATTATGGCATTATGGTGTATTCATTTGGGAATGATATTGATGATGATGAAGCACGAATTATTTTTGAAAAATGGTTAAAAAAGAACGGGATTGTTTAAAGATAAAACAAAAAGGAGATTGCTATCTTATAAAATAGCAATCTCCTTTTATTATAGTAAATTTATTTACTTGCTTTCATTGCTTTATCTTTTGCACCAAAAGTGTATTTTAACATTGGTGGTGTAATCATTGTAGTTAAAATAACGACAATAACGATTGCTGTAAAGTAATCTTGTGCCAATAGACCTGAAGAAAGTCCTGTTCCTGCGATGATAAGTGCAACTTCACCACGAGAAACCATTCCAGCACCGATAATTGCAGAAGACTTAGCGTCAAATCCAGTCATTCGTGCACCGAATCCACAGCCGATTAATTTCGTTAATACAGCGATAACAGTTAATGCTAAGATGAACCAAATTTGATTGCCGATACCGTCAAATGTAATATTCATACCGATACTAACGAAGAATACTGGAACGAACATAGCGTAAGCAATTGGTTCTACTTTCTTTTCTACTTCATGTTTGTAGTTTGTTTGAGAAATTGCAATACCAGCAGCGAAAGCACCGATAATACCAGCAATTCCTAATAATTCGCCGAAATATGCGAATGAGAAACAGATGATAAGGGCCGCGCTCACGATAGACTCAGATACGCGCAGTGGTGATAACCAGCGCATAATCGCAGGAACACCTTTCCATCCGATTAAAATAATAGAAGCGAAGAATACTACTTTCTTCAAGATAACCATTGTTAAGTTAACATCATCAGTACCTAAGAAGCTCATTGCAAATGCTAATAAAATAACAACAAGAATGTCATCAAATACAGCTGCGCCTAGCATAGTTGTACTTTCACGTGTTTTCATCTTTCCTAAATCGCGAAGTGTTTGAACGGAAATACTAACACTTGTCGCACATAGAAGTAATCCTAAGAATACAGCGTTTCCTTGTTCCATTCCCATAACAAGGCCGGAAACGTAACCACCTACGAATGGAAGAATGATACCTCCGAGTGCAACTGCTAAAGAAGAATTACGATTTGCGTTTAATTCTTCTAAGTCTGTTTCAAGTCCAGCCATAAACATTAAAAGAATAACCCCGACATTACTTAATTGAGTTAGAAGCTCTGAATTTTCAATCCAACCTAATACAGCTGGACCGATAACGATACCGACAATTAATTTACCTAGTACAGAAGGTTGACCTAATCTAACACTAAGATCACCAGCAAGCTTTGTACTTAATAAAATAAGTGCAATTTGAAAGAAAAATTCGAATTCCATCTGATCCTCTCCTCGTCATTTTTAATTTTATCATACGATTTCTCGGAATTTGCCTAATGAAAATATGTAAAACCCATTAAACAAAAGGGTCTGATTACAAGTTCTTTTGAACTCGTAATTTGAACCTGTAATTAATATATAATAGATTTTATAAAAAATCAATGAAAAAATGGGAGCTTTTTGAGGAAGAAGCTGCCTTATTGGGATATAGGTGTAAGAGTAGTGTGTGAATTTTATATGTATAAAATAGTATGAAGTCCTTTTCCATTACAAATAATAAATTCTACATACTATTTCACGAACTATAACTGTGAAAGGGAGGATTTATAATTTGAAGGCATTAAAAAATAACTTGTCTATTGTTGCTTTAGGTGGAGTAAATGAAATAGGAAAAAATATGTATGCTATCCAATATGAAAATGATATTGTCGTCATTGATTGTGGATCTAAATTTCCAGATGAAAGTTTATTAGGGATTGATTTAATAATTCCAGACGTCACATATTTGCAAGAAAATAAAGAAAAAATTCGCGGTTTAATAGTAACGCACGGGCATGAGGACCATATTGGCGGAATACCATATTTTTTAAAACAGCTAAATGTACCAATCTATGCAACAAAGTTAACGTTAGGTTTAATTGAAATTAAATTAAAGGAACACAATCTTCAAAATGATACGGAATTAATCGTTATTCATTCAGAATCAGAAATTGATTGTGGTTCTATTAAGGCAACTTTTTTTAAAACGAACCACAGTATTCCGGATTGTCTCGGTATTGTTTTTCATACACCAGAAGGTACTGTAGTACATACAGGTGATTTTAAATTTGATTTAACACCAGTAAATAATCAACATCCTGATATTCATAAAATGGCTAAAATAGGAAGTGAAGGTGTACTAGCTTTATTATCTGAAAGCACAAATGCAGAACGCCCAGGTTTTACTCCATCAGAAAGGTCAGTAGGAGAACGGATAGAGGAAATATTTATGAAAGCAAATAGAAAAGTAGTTATTTCTACGTTTGCTTCTAATGTGAATCGTGTTCAGCAAATAGTTGAAGCATGTATAAAAACAAATCGAAAACTAGCTTTGCTAGGGAGAAGTATGGTAAATGTAGTAGAGGTTGCTCTAGAGAAAGGTTATTTACATATTCCAGAAGGTATGTTGATTGAAGCAAATGAGGTAAATCGTTTAGATCCAAAGCAGGTTGCAATACTTTGTACAGGAAGTCAAGGAGAACCAATGGCAGCTTTAGCGCGTTTAGCTAGTGGAAACTATAGACAAGTGGATATTTTACCAGAAGATACGGTTATTATAGCCGCAACCCCTATCCCAGGAAATGAACGTAACGTTTCTCGAATTATCGATAATTTATTTGCATTAGGAGCAAAGGTGATTTACGGATCAGGTAGTTCTACTGGAGTGCATGTATCCGGTCATGCATATCAAGAAGAGTTGAAGTTAATGCTTACATTAATGAAGCCAAAATATTTTATTCCAATTCATGGAGAGTTTAGAATGCTACATCACCATAGTTTGTTAGCAGAATCAATTGGTATTGAAAAGGAAAATATCTTTATTGTACGTAATGGAGATGTTGTAGATATAAGTAATGAAGTGGCAATTCAATCTAGAAGAATACAGGCAGGAAATATATATGTAGATGGATTAGGAATTGGAGATGTTGGAAATGCATTATTACGTGATCGTAAACAACTTTCAGAAGATGGAATGCTCGTTATAGTTATTACTTTTAATAAAGTGGATGGAGAAATAATTTCAGGTCCAGATATTATTTCTCGTGGATTTGTCTATGTCCGTGATTCAGAAGAATTTCTAAGAGAATTAAATAAATTAGCTGTTATTACGATTAATAATTTAAAGAAAGAGAATGTGAATAGCTGGGGTATTTTGAAAAGGGAGGTAAGAGAAGCGTTAGGGAAGTATATATATACAAATACAAAACGAAAGCCGATGATTCTTCCTATAATAATAGAGGTTTAATAGTAAAAAAGAATTCTCGTATGGGAATTCTTTTTTGTTTTGAAGAGAAAATGAACATATAATGAAATAAATAGAAATGGAAGGAAATAAAAGATGTTATTAAATAAACGTTTTACAATTGGAGAAATGGCGAAAATGCATAATATCGCAGAATCTACATTAAGGTATTATGATGAAAAAGGAATTTTTCATCCGTCCATTGTGGATCCTCAAACGAATTATCGTTATTATACAATCGATCAATTTTCACTGTTAGATACGATTAAATTTTTACGCCAGTTAAATATTCCGTTAAAGGAAATTAAGAAATATATTGATGAAAGAAATCCAGCATACGCACTCAATTTACTGGAAAAACAACAAGAGATGATGCTGAAGAAACAAAGAGAAATTGAGTATGCTTTGGCGAAAATGGAGCATAGAATTCATTTAATTAAGAAAGCAACAAAAGCAAAAGCTGAACAAATGGTAATTAAAGAGATTCCGCAGCGAAAAATTACAGCAATTGCGGTTGCTCCAAATACGACGGATGATATGTTTGAGTACTACATTCATTCGTTACAAAAAAATATGAGGCAAATGGATGATAGTTTATTTTCTGGAGATATTGGTGTAACTGTTGCGAAAAAAGGATTAATGCAAAATGAGTTTCAAGCATATAGCAGTGTATTTATTCTTTTGGATTATATGCCGTATGAAGTGCATACTTCAGATGAAATTAAAGAAGGTTTATATGCTTGCTCTTATCATCATGGACCGTATGAAGAAACAGATGCAACGTACAAGGAGTTACTTACATACATTGATAAAGAAGGTTACGAAGTACATGGAGATTCGATTGAGATTGGATTGATTGATTGGTCTGTAACAGAAAATCCAGAGGAGCAAGTAACAGAAATTCAAATTCCTGTAGTGAAAAAATAAGATGAAAACTTTTGAATTGATTACAAATTTACATTCATTAGTATAAGTCAGTTACCTGTTTTTTTAATTCTCTCTTGACCTTCAAGTTACTTGAAGGTTTAAACTAAGAAAAGAGAGTTGAAAAAAAGGAGCATATTAGAGTATGGAAGCAACAGAAAAATTAAGAGAAAAACCGATAAAAAGCTTATTTATTTCTTATTTAATACCAGCCGTTCTTGGAATGGTATTAATGTCAGTGAATATTGTAATTGACGCGGTCATGATTAGTAGAGGAGTTGGGGCGAACGGTTTAGCAGGAGTGAACGTGGCTATTCCAGCATTTTCGATTTTCTTCTCTATTTCATTATGGATCGGAATGGGCGGGGCAACGTTATACTCCATTGCATTAGGCGAAAATAAACGAGAAAGAGCAAGGTCTATTTTTACTCAATCCATGACGGTAGCAGTTGTTATCGTAGGGATTTTAGCAGCGATTTGCTTATGGAGAATAGAAGATTTAGCATACTTATTTGGTGCAAATGAAGTGATTCTACCATATGCGTTAGACTATTTACACGTATTATTAACATTTGGAATGATATACGTTTTAGAAAATATTTTAAGTACATTCATACGGAATGATGGAAATCCTAATTTAGCAATGGCTGGTCTTGTTGTAACAGCTGTATTAAATATAGTGTTTGACTATATCTTTATTTTTATCTTTGGATGGGGCGTAACAGGTGCTGCTTCAGCGACTATTCTTTCGGCAGCGATTGGTTTCCTTGTATTATTAACTCATTTCTTTAGAAAAAGTAGTATTTTAAAGTGGACGAAATTCCATTTTGAATGGGATACTGTCAAACAAATTATGGTGATTGGTTTCCCAAGTTTTACAGCAGAAAGTACGGTTGCAATCGTAACGATTGGTTTTAATATCGCATTCGTCCAATATGCAGGAGAAGTAGGAGTAGCTTCCTATGCGATGGTGAATAGTATTCATGCAATGACATTACTATTATTCTTTGGTGTTGGAGCAGCATTACAGCCAATTGCTAGTTTCCATTATGGGGCAAATTTATCAGAGAGACTTCGTGAAGGATTGAAGTTTGCTGTGAAAATTGCAGTTGTCCTCGGAGGCATTGCGATAATTGTCGGATTATTCTTCGGGAAATATATCATTGGTTTATTTGATGTTCAATCTCCAGAATTATTGGAGTTAACCTTAACAGGTATTAGCTTATTCTTTATCCAATACGTATTTTTAGGTTATAACATTGTGTATGGAGAGTATTTCCAATCAGTGCGACAAACGAAGAAATCAGTACTTATTATAATGAGCCGAGGATTACTATTTATTATTCCATTGTTATGGATTATGCCGAAATTATTTGGGATAAACGGAATTTGGCTCGTTATGCCAGTTGCAGAAGTAATGACAGCGATTATCGTATTTACGATGAATCGTATGAAACATCCTGTTCCATTAAATATGGCAGGAGAGAAAGAAGCGATATGATGAAGAAAATCCCCTTAAGCAATTAAGGGGATTTTTTATTCCTTTAAACTAATCGCAAAAGATCCATCCGTTTCTTGAACAGAAGCAAAGGCAACGTTTTTAATATTTGTAATTCCTTTTTCCTTTAATTCTTTATATAACCATTTTTCATCTTTATGTATTAACTTTAAGTTATCATATTGAATTTGTGAATCGACGATAAGTGCAATTGGTAATCCAGCATACTTAACTTCTATGTTTAAATCTTTTGGAGTTAATGGTACAAGTTCTCTTTTTGGTAAAATACTAATAGCGCCGTTCGCTTCTAAAATAGCGTATTCAATTTCATGAACACTTGGATATCCTGCAACGCGAAGGTTAGAAAGTAATTCAGCAATTGGATATCTACTTTTTTGTAAATTCTCAAAAATAATGTCACCATGTTTAATTAAAATAATAGGGTGCCCGAGAATAAAACGATTTAGTTTGTTGAATAGGCTTAATTTTGTAAGGATTAAATGTAAACATGTAATTACAAGCATACCGAGAAAAGCTTGCAAAGCACCAGAGACTGGTATGGCCTGAAAAGCTAAATAAGATAAAAAGATAATAGCACCAAAATCATGAGGAGTTAGTTGTGCTAAAGCTGATTTACCGAGCATCTTAAGTGATAGTAAAAATAAAATAAAAAAGAACGATACGTTACATAAAAAGAGAAGCAATAGAGACACTCCTTCGTGCAAAGTTGTACTTACTGTTCCCGAAAGAAATATAAATATTACTTTCTAGAGGATAAATTAGGTTGAATTGGAATTTGTCTGTATACAAACAAATAAATGGATATTATCATGAAAGAAGCAAAGAACATAGGAGTATATGGATATGAGAAAGAAGAAAATAATGAAGGGCATTTTAGTTGTTATAATGATTTGCGCCGTGTATGCGGGTTTTTTACAATATCACATTTATAAGCATGGGCATATGAATGCAACCTACGATGCTGATTACATAATTGTACTAGGATCGAAAGTAAATGGGACGAAACCATCTTATTCATTGCAATATCGTATTGATAAAGCAGCTGAATATTTAAAATCACATGAGAAAACAATCGCTATCGTATCTGGAGGACAAGGAAAAGGCGAAGACATTTCAGAAGCATTAGCAATGAAACAAGGACTAATAAAACAAAATATTGCAGAAGACCGCATTATAATGGAGGACAAATCTACGAGTACAGATGAGAATATTACATTCTCAAAACCGTTAATTCCAGCCGATATGAAAAAAGGTATGATCGTAACAAACGATTTTCACATGTTTAGAGCGAAAAAAATAGCGGCCAAACAAGGTTTACAATTAGAAGGTCTTCCGGCAAAAACACCGAAACCAATCATCATTCCATCGAATGTACGAGAATATTTAGCAATTACAGAGTATTGGTTTATGAATCGAATATAGTGAAAGTGATCCCGTCTGAAACTCAGGCGGGATTTAGTTTGAGGAAAATCTTACAAATATGTCACGTTCGTGAAAGGTAAAGCGATAGTTTCTAGAATGATTTCCTGACATAATGAAGGTAACAAAAACTATTTAGAGGTGAATCGGATGAAAGGAAATAATATTTTATCTTCGTTATGTTACTTTAGTATCTTTTTTGCACCATTTTTACTACCAATTATCGTGTACTTTGTTGCAGAAGATGAAGTGAAGTATCACGCGAAAAAAGCATTTTGGTCACATGTTTTCCCATACGCAATCTTATTTGGAGGACTAGCAGTATCAGGTATGTACGGTTTAGGTTTCAATCAATCTGACGGTGCTGGAATTGGAATGGCTATCACATATGCAGGGTTCATTCTTGTAGGAATTTACTACTTCATTTGGAATATCGTAAAAGGTATTAAAGTTTTGAAAACGGCGTAATATGATAAGTGTAATTTCATTTACCGTATCGATAAACGTTTTAAAAAAGAGCAGTTCAAAAAGAATTGCTCTTTTTGTGCTTATAAGTTGTGAAAATTGAAAAAGATATGTTAATTTTTCATTATGAAGAGAAAAAAGGAGTGATTTTCATGAATGAGATCATACATAAGATGGAGCAACATGTTTCAGTTCGTAAATATAAAGAAGAATCAATTCCGAAAGATGTAGTAGAAAAGATGGTGCACGCTGCGCAACATGCAGCTTCATCACATTTTGTACAGGCGTATTCTGTTATATATGTAACAGATCAGGAATTAAAGGCTAAACTAGCAGAGCTATCCGGAAATCGTCATGTCAAGGACTGTGCAGCATTTTTTGTTTGTTGTGCAGATTTAAAACGACTTGAAATTGCATGTAAAAAACATAGTACAGAGATAAAGCATGAGGGAGTAGAAGACTTTATCGTTGCGACGGTAGATGCTTCGCTTTTTGCGCAAAACTTAGCACTAGCAGCAGAATCGCTAGGATACGGTATTTGTTATATTGGTGGTATTCGTAATAATCCGAGAGAAGTGAGTGAACTGCTTCATTTACCTGATAAAGTATATCCTGTATTCGGAATGACAGTCGGCGTACCAGATGAAGATCATGGAGTGAAACCACGTTTACCAGTAGCAGCAATCCTTCATGAAAATGGATATGATGAAAAGAAATATGATGAATTATTAAATGAATATGATGAAACGATGAGCGCGTATTATAAAGAAAGATCATCAAACAAGAAAAATGTAACATGGACGGAATCAATGAGTTCGTTTATGTCTAAAGAAAAAAGAATGCATATGAAAGAGTTCTTAAGTGAAAAAGGATTAAATAAGAAGTGAGTAAAGAGGCAAACCTGTGATGTAGGTTTGTCTTTTTGGGAAGGAGAAATACCTAAGGCCAGAAAGTTGTTTATTCTTTCTGAACTTAGGTATTTTGTTTGTTATCATATACATAGAAATAAAAATTAATAATTTTTTACAAAAGTGATAGAAAATGAGAATGAAATGCCAATAGTAAGTAAAAGCGGAATAATAGCCGCTGTTTATCGTTTTATTTAGTATTTGATTTGAAATGTTTATCTTATGAAAGAAAGATTATTGCTAATTGTAAACTGTCAATAAAGTTATTTAAGTTTTGATATGGAATACCCTGCCGGAAAATACAGCAATAATTTTGTTTGAACATATCTGTTATGGCACAATCTAAGGCATCTTCTATAACAAGTTCAAACTTTCAATAAGAAGATAACCCCCTGTACAACTTAAAAGAATATACGTAAATATTTTAAAAATTCGTTGATTAAGCCATTTGAAAATAATTTGACCTATAAACAAACCTAAAAATACAATTGGAATGGCATAAAAACTTGATTCCCAAATGGTTTTGTTTGTGCCAGTAAAGAGTATTTGGGTTACTAGACTAATGAAATATATAAACAGATAAAAAGCTAATGTAGTTGCTCTTAACTTCTCTTTTTCAGTATTAGTTCCTGTAAAATAAAGTAACAGGGGAGGACCTGGCATACCGATACTTGTCGTTAAAAGACCAGATAATCCGCCAACTATGAAATCTCTAGATTGTGTTGATCTAACCTTAACGTTGCATATTAGCAACAATGTTAATAGTAAGAGTAGGATGCTAACTGCTAATTTAAAAGTGTTTATGTTAACGGAAATGAAAATTAAAATGCCAAAAGGAACACCAACTATACTTCCAAAAATAAACCTTTTCAGTAGAACAAAATCAACGTCCATTCTTATTTTCCAAATGAGTGAAATGGAGATAATTAAAGATAAAATAATATTTATTTGTATAGCTTCTTGTGGTAGAAATAACATAAGTAAGAAAGGGGTTGCCATTATGGAAAAGCCAAAACCTGTACTTGCTTGCAAAATAGAAGCCACTAATATAATACATATGAAAATGAATGTGATACCCAAAACAGCCCTCCTATTTAATCAAGTTTAACTAGTTAAAGTCTATTATTTAAGTGCAATATTTCACAAACTTATTTGTATTTTAACATAAATATCTAGTTTTTTCTCAAATAGTGTTGCCATATAAGGCTCTTTAACTAAAAAATCTGACTTGTATTTTTAAACAATTTTATTATGGGGAAACAAATAATGAGTGGGATCAAAATGTATTGATTATCATTAAATTATTCACTGAGATCCCCGCGGTAAAACAAGAACAGCCATATAAAACTTACAAAAATACAGCATGTAGCTAATAAACAGCCAATCATTTGAGGAGAAAGAATTTCTAACAGCCCTCCTGTAAAAAACATCGATAACTGAATAAGAGATCCGTAAATAGAATAATGGAATGAAAAAACTTTACCTATCATATTTTCGTGTGTGTAAGTTTGAAGTAATGTCGTATCAAGTGGAACGATAATTCCTCCTGCTATACGCATACAGAATAAAGTAATGATACCGATAATAAGTTGATCGGATAGAATGAATCCGAGAAAGAAAATTCCTTGTAATAAGTAGGCCCAACCGAATACTTTTTTCATTTTTTCTTTATTATGGGATATATAAAGATTAACGAGAAGGCTTCCTATCATAAGCCCAGCCCCTTGAACCGTATATAAAATCCCAATGTTCGTATGGAAAATTTTTTCGGCATAGATCGTTAGAAGTAGTTGATAAGCGCCTCCAATAATCCCCCATGAAATGCCGACAAGAATTAATGTTAAAATGATTTTTGTTTGTAATATGTATGTATAACCACCTTTTATATCAGTGAAAAATGCTTTGTTCTTGTTACAAGTATCATGAGCAGGAATACTCATATTATAAATAAAATAGGCGGAAAGAAAGTATGATAGGCTATTTACTAAAAAAGCGAACTCAATATGTAAAGATTGTGCAATTACTCCGCCCAAAGAAGCCCCCATAATAGACATAAAACCATTAATTGTACTAGAAAGAGAGTTAGCAGTTACGAAATGATTTTGGTGTACGATATTTTTTAGGGTTGCTTGTTTAGCCGGTCCAAATAAACAAGCAAGTACAGATAAACATATATTAGCAATGAAAATAATCTCAATTTTATAGCCTGCGAGTAAGTATGTAAGGACTAGAATTCCCCGTGTAATATCGGTAAAAATCATAATATTCTTTTTAGAGAAACGATCTACAATTCCGCCTATGAATGGACTAAGAAGAAGCTGTGGTAAACTTTTACTTATAAAAGTAAGTGCGATCATAAACGGCGATTCCGTTATGCTGTAGACAAATGTTAATAAAGCTACAGTATGAAACCAATCCCCAAGTACACTTAATGTTTGCCCATAAAATAGTTTATTGAAGTTTTTATTTGTTTTAAGAAGTGTGGAATAAGAAACCGACATAAATAGATTACTCCCTATGTAATGACGATGTTTGAATTTGTTCTTTCCACTCACTTAAATACACTTTTTCCGCTGTAGAAAGTCCAACAGGTAATTGTGCAATCAATTCTAAACTATTTCCATCAGGGTCGTTAAAGTATACGGCTGCATGTGCTAATTCCGGAAAAACAATCGGTTCAATTGGTTCCATTCCAAAGTCTTTTCGTGCTGAAATTCCTTTTTGATTTAGCCAATGAATCGCATTTTCTAAATCATGTAAACTTACTTGAAAGGCGATATGTCGTAAAGAGGGGTGATAATTCACTTTGTATTCTGTGCCTTCCCAAAGGCCGAGCCAACTCTCATTTTCTTTAATCCAAAAGAAAGCAATATTATCTCCTCTTTTATATAATTTTAGCCCTAGTGATTCATAAAAAGGTATTGATACTTTTAAGTTGCGGACAGGTAAATGTGCTTCGTAAAGACCTCTAATCATTGTAATCCCCCTTAGTAAAAATGTTTCTTATTCCATAGTAAACAATATGTTGCTAGTTGAAATCGCAAATAAGAGGGATGTAAATTCATACGAAAGTATGAAAAAAACAGCTCATATTTGAGCTGTTTTTCTATAGTTTTTCGTTCATTTTTCAAGGATAGGATATATTAATATCCGTATCCGCCGCCACCCCAACAGCTACATCCGATGATGATTAGAAGGATGAATAGTACGATAAGCAAAGCAAATCCACCGCCGAAACCAGCGCAACTTCCACCATAACTCATATGTTTTCCTCCTTTTTAGTAAGTTAATCTATATGGTTCATGGACTACTATATACAGTATGTTTTTTGTATAGAAAACGAGCCAGTCTCATTTATAATTAGACAAATGCCTGTAGATTCATTAGGATTGCATGTTAGTGATTTGTAAATAAACCTTTACGTAATTCATAATTTAGGCATAAAAAATAAAAAATTGTAAAAAAAACCATTTTCTTATTTTTTTATGAGAGAATATGTACTATAATTTTACAAGTAATATTATGGGAAAAGGGAGTTTTAGTATAGAGATGGAGATGGGACAATTAAAAAATAAAATAGAAAACAAAAAGAAAGAGTTAATTCAACTTGTTGCGAGACACGGATTGGATCATGATAAAGTTTTGTTATTTAGTCGTGATTTAGATATACTTATTAATAAGTTTATGAACATAAAAGACAAAGTGCATAAATAAAATTTATAGTTTTTTATATTAAGATGTTTCACAGGAAGGAGAGGAAAGTAATTGGAACATTTACAGGAAGAATTGTATAAACAAATAAAAGAAGAAAAAGGTACAGTTACAATTTTCTTAAAGAGTGGCGTTAGAATAGTAGGAGAAATTGTTGGAGTGGATAAATTTACAGTTTTAATCTTAGTGGATGGAAAACAACAGCTTATTTATAAGCAGGCTATATCAACAATAATGAAATAAGACACTCTTGTTGAGTGTCTTATTTCATTATTGCTTGCATGCCTCAACATCAATGCCGGCAGCAATTAACTTCTTTTCTCCATCTTGTTCAATAATTTTTTGTAATTTAGATAGGAAAGAATCAAAGTTTGTATGCTTTGCTACTTGGAACGTCATTTTATGTTCAATTGGTAGCCACGTATCAATATCAGCTTCGTTATGCTGGATTTTCACCTCAAGTTTATCGAGTGCATTAGCAACTTTTGCTTCGTACGTTTCTTTCGCTTCAAACTCTATCCATAAGTCATATAATTCCTCACCGAGAGAACCTGTTAATGTTTGTTTAATATTTAAAATAGCTTCTAGTTCATTTTTTTGTTTTTGTAGCTGTAATTCATGACTATTCATTGTATCAAATGCAGGGATATCACCAGCTTCGGCTTCGACTAGGTCGTGAATAATAACCATTTTAAGTAATTTCTCAATATTTACTTTTTGATCCAAATAAGGTTCAACTAAAATGGCCATTAGAGACATACGCCATGTATGTTCGGCAACACTTTCTTGACGTCCGTTGGAAAGCCAGCTATGTCGCATTTCATATTTTAGTTTTTCTGCTAATGCAATGACTTGTAAAATGTTGTGTTCCATCGTGATCCTCCTCATTTATTCATAATATAATTCTAATATAGAAATGAAATGTGTCAATTTCATGAGTATATTGCGATAAACAGATGATGAGCGTATAATACATGTTATATGTCAAAACGTATTATTAAAATAAAAAAATGTTATATAAAAATGGAAAGGAAAGGGCAGAAATATGGGAGAGAAAAATCAAGTATTAGCTAGACCACAAAGAAGAAAAAGGAAGTTTGATATTTCTAGCCCAGTGGGCATTATAGTAGGTTTCATTATAGTGATAGCGGCAATTATGCTTGGCGGCGGTGGAATAAAAGCTTTCAAAAACTTTTTAGATGTTTCATCTATTTTAATTGTCATAGGGGGAACAACAGCGACAATTGTTGTGGCATATCGATTTGGAGAAATAAAAAAATATACGAAAAGCATTTTTACTGTTTTACATAGAAGAGAAGAAGATTTAGAACAGTTAACGGATTTGTTTGTCGATTTTTCGAAAAAGTCTAAAAAGAACGGCTTGCTTTCTTTAGAGGTAGATGGAGAGCAAGTGGATAATCCTTTTATTCAAAAAGGAATTCGATTAATGTTAAGCGGTTACGATGAAGATGAATTAAAAGAAGTGTTATTGAAAGATATTGAAACGGAAGTGTATGAGTTAAGAAAAGGAGCAGCATTATTAGATAAAATTGGTGATTTTGCTCCAGCTTGGGGCATGATAGGGACTTTAATTGGTCTTATCATTATGCTCCAAAACTTACAAGATACATCGCAAATTGGTACAGGGATGGCAGTTGCGATGTTAACGACATTATATGGGTCTGTACTTGCGAATATGATTGTAATCCCTCTTGCGGAAAAAGTATATCGTGGTATTGAAGATTTATATACAGAGAAGAAGTTTATAATAGAAGCAATTTCAGAATTGTATCGTGGACAAATCCCTTCTAAATTAAAGTTGAAACTGGATACATACGTATACGAAACAAAGGTAAAAAAGGTAAAAGGAGCAGCCTAATATTTCAAGGAGTGGTATGATGAGTAAAGGACCGCAAAAGGGATCACCTCGTTGGATGACGACTTTTACAGATTTAACGATGTTATTATTAACTTTCTTTGTATTACTAGTTGCTACATCAAAGCAAGATGCAGTAAAATTGTCAAAGATGCTTGAAAAGTTTAGTGATACGGGGCAAGTAGATGCAAAAGTAATGGAAAATACAATACCAGATATTTCACATGAAAAAAATGATGAAAAAATGATCTCAAAAAAGAGAATGGATGAATTATATAAGAAGTTAAAAGCGTATGTAGATAATAACGGTATTAGTCAAGTGAATGTATATCGGGAGGATACAGGGGTAAGCGTCGTTATAGTAGATAATTTAATATTTGATACAGGCGATGCAAACGTTAAGCCCGAAGCGAAAGGGATAATAAGTCAATTAGTTGGATTTTTTCAATCCGTACCTAACCCAATTGTTGTAGAGGGACATACAGATAGTAGACCTATTCATAACGAGAAATTCCCTTCTAATTGGGAGTTATCTTCAGCACGAGCGGCAAATATGATTCACCATTTAATTGAAGTGTATAATGTGGATGATAAAAGGCTAGCTGCGGTAGGATATGCAGACACAAAGCCAATTGTACCAAATGATTCACCGCAAAACTGGGAAAAAAACCGTCGCGTTGTTATTTATATAAAAGAGTAGTATATTATTATTTTAATAATAAAATAATAAAAATACGAAAATTCTTTTAAAAAAATATTAAATTTTATCATTTTATTTTGTATAATGAGTGAGAATGATAAGGTGAAATATTAAGATATATTTATACATAGAAGGAGAGAATTAAAAAGAATGGCACATAAAATTTTAGTAGTAGACGATGCGATGTTTATGCGAACGATGATTAAAAACTTATTAAAAAGTAATGCTGACTTTGAAGTTATCGGCGAAGCAGAGAATGGGGTAGAAGCGATTCAAAAGTATAAAGAACTTCAACCTGATATTGTAACATTAGATATTACTATGCCAGAAATGGACGGGCTTGAAGCATTAAAAGAAATTATTAAAATTGATTCAAGTGCAAAGGTTGTTATTTGTTCTGCAATGGGACAACAAGGTATGGTATTAGATGCAATTAAGGGCGGGGCAAAAGACTTTATTGTAAAGCCATTCCAAGCGGATCGTGTAATTGAAGCTTTAACAAAAGTAGCAAATAGTTAATATAGAAGGGGTGCCACAAGGAATCAAAACAGTGATAGCGGATCGACGTGTGGCCCCCTTTTTTCTCATTGTAAAACACTAAATTGTTATACATAAATGAAATGTTTGTTAGACAGGTAGGGGATAAAAATGCAAACAGATCTATTAAATATATTTTTCGAAGAGTCAGAAGAACATTTACAGTCGCTAAATGAAAATGTGCTAGTGTTAGAACAAAATCCTGCTGATATGGATGTTGTAGGAGAAATATTCCGATCCGCTCATACATTCAAAGGTATGTCTGCGAGCATGGAATTTACGGAAATGGCTGATTTAACGCATAAGATGGAAAATGTGTTAGATGAAATTCGTCATGGAAATATAGTTGTAAATGCGGATATTATTGATGTGATTTTTGAGTGCATTGATAATTTGGAGAAGATGGTTGCAGATGTGCAACAAGGTGGAATGGGCAATATTGATGTAGCCTCAACTAAACAGAAATTAGAAGCATTATTGAACGGCAATGTAGAAACTCCTACGGAACATATAGAGCAAAATCATATAGACACCGATGATGGAGTTTCGCATGAAGTGCATATAACAGTTGAACAGCAAGCGATTTTAAAAGCAGTACGTGCCATTATGTGTATTGAAGCATTGCAAAATGTAGGGAATATACAAAAAACAGCTCCGAGTATTGAAGAAATTGAAGCAGATGCTTTCGGATTTGAATTTACAGTATTTATGGATACGGATTGTAGTATAGAAGAGTTGAAACAAGTAGTACTTCATGTTTCTGAAATTGAGAAAGTGGAAGTAAAGCAAGGAGAACCTATATCGAAGGAAGTAGCTTCTAAAAAAGTCGTGACACAAGAAGTTGTGCAAGTAGAAGAAAAGCTACAACCTGCTGTGGTTACGCAAGTAAAATCACCGATAGAGGCAACGAATCAACCTTCAAGTACTATGCCAGCTAAAAGTACTACAAAAACGAAAAATGCTAAAGTGGAGAATCGTTCAATTCGTGTTCAATTAGAGAAAATCGAAAGATTAATGAATATGTTTGAAGAAAGTGTAATTGAACGTGGGCGCATTGATGAATTGGCTCAAACAATTCAAAACAAGGAGCTAATTGAACATTTAAATCGATTAGGCGATATTTCAAAAGATATTCAAAATGTACTATTAAATATGCGTATGGTGCCGATTGAAACTGTGTTCAATCGTTTCCCGCGTATGGTACGTATGTTAGCGAAAGATTTAGGGAAAAAAATCGATTTACAAATTACAGGTGAAGATACTGAAGTAGATAAAATTGTTATTGATGAAATCGGTGATCCGCTCGTTCATTTAATTCGAAATGCAATCGATCACGGTGTTGAAACTGTTGAAAAACGACGTGATGCAGGTAAAAATGAGACAGGTACGATTAAATTAGAAGCCTTTCATAGTGGAAATCATGTCGTTATTCAAATTACGGATGATGGAAACGGTATTAATAAAGGGAAAGTATTAGAAAAAGCGATTAAAAATGGCGTTGTAACTGAAGCGGATGCGAATAGATTAACAGATCGTGAAGTGTTTGATCTTATTTTCCAACCAGGATTTAGTACAGCTGAAGTTGTATCAGATCTTTCTGGACGCGGTGTCGGATTAGATGTTGTAAAACATACGATTCATAGTTTAGGTGGACATTTAATTATTGATTCTGAGGAAGGAAAGGGAAGTACATTTAGAATTGAACTTCCATTAACGTTGTCTATTATTCAATCTATGCTTGTTCAAACGAATGATAAGCGTTATGCTTTACCTCTTGGAAATATCGTTGAAGCAATTCGAATTAAGAGAGAAGACATCCAATCCTTACAAGGGAAAGATGTGTTAAATTATCGTAATCAAATTATTGAAGTGAAACATTTAAGTACTGTATTTGGTGAAAAAACAGTAGATGAGGCGTTTGCGTCATATGATGGTCAAATGGTTCCTGTGTTAATTGTTCGTAATACACATCGCAGCTATGGACTTATTGTAAACACAATTATCGGTCAAAGAGAAATAGTCTTAAAGTCATTAGGTGACTTCTTTGCAGAGAGTTCTAACTATTTCTCTGGTGCGACGATTCTCGGTGATGGACGAGTGGTCCTCATTTTAAACCCAGAAGGTTTATAATAGGAATGAAGGAAAGCTCCCCACTTGTATACAATTGGGGAGCTTTTTGGCTAATTGCTACGAATCTAATAATGGGATACATAGTAACGTTTTATACTAATGAGTTTGCTAAAATAAGAGTTTATATTATTTGATAGAAAAACAGAAATGAGGAGGCAGGGAAAATGCCTGAGCAACACACAAAAGGGGATACGAGCACGATTGTGCTAGAAAAAGAAAATGAGCATTTAACGCCTCAAGAATGCGATATTCTTGGCGAAATTGCAAATATATCATTTGGTTCAGCTTCGACTGTATTATCAACAATTTTAAATAGGCAAGTAAGCATTACTGCTCCTCGCATAGAGTTGGTAGATTTATATGATTCAAGAGATGTCGAAGTTCCACATGTTGTATTAAACATTCATTTTACAAAAGGATTAGATATGGAAAACCTTCTTGTCCTTAAGCAAGATGTTGCATTATCCATTGCTGATTTAATGATGATGGGAACAGGTGAAGTGGAGGACGGAAAAGAACTTGGTGAATTAGAGCTAAGTGCTGTACAAGAAGCGATGAATCAAATGATGGGATTCGCAGCTACATCTATGTCGGAATTCTTCCAAGATACAGTAGATATGTCTCCGCCGACGATTAAAGTTGTAAAGTTATCAGAAGAAATGGAGAAAATCTCTGAAATCGATGGGAATCATACGATTGTTAAAGTGTCGTTTGATTTAAAGATAGATAATCTTGTAAACTCTAAACTTGTACAAATTGTTTCAGTTGAGCATGCGAAACAAATGGTAAATAAATTAATGCAATTATCTGGTGAAGTAGAAGAAACAGTCGAACCATCAGAAGTAGTGGAAACTGAGATTGTAGAAGAACAAGTTGAAAAAGAGCATTTAACACAAGAAGAGAAAGATGTGCTTGGTGAAATTGCAAATATTTCAATTGGTTCCGCTTCAACAGTATTGTCAACGCTTTTAAATCAGCCAGTTACAATTAGTACACCAAATGTGGAAGCAATTAATGTTCGTCATTATGATGGAGTACCAGTGCCATTTGTTATTTTAAATGTCGACTTTGTTGAAGGGCTAAAGAATGAGAATGTATTCGTATTTACGAAAGATGTCGCCTTAACAATGGTAGATTTAATGATGATGGGAACAGGGGAAGTTGATCCGGAAAAAGAGCTTACTGAATTAGAACTGAGCGGTATTAAAGAAATTATGAACCAAATGATGGGTCATGCTGCTACGGCGATGTCAGAAATGTTCCAAGAAAAAATGGACATGACGCCGCCAAATGTTAAATTTGTAACGTTAAAAGAAGAAATGGAGTATTTGGGAGAGTCAATGGAAGTGGACGAACTCGTTCAAATTACGTTCAATCTTGAAATTGGTGATCTGCTTCAATCGAAAATGTATCAAATTTTGCCAATTTCTGAAGCGAAAGAAATGGTAAGGCGACTTCTGTATCCGATGGTGGAAGAAGAAGAGATTGCCACAGAAGAAATTGAAGAAGAAAAAATTGTAGAACCAGTTGTGCAACCTATTGAATTTAAAGAAGTAAAACAAATGGAACCAGTATATATGGACACGTCCATTCTACAAAATGTAGAAATGAACGTGAAATTTGTATTTGGAAGTACAGTGAAAACGATTCAAGATATATTAAGTTTACAAGAAAATGAAGCAGTTGTGCTAGATGAGGATATTGATGAACCAATTCGTATTTATGTAAATGATGTATTAGTGGCGTATGGTGAACTTGTAAATGTAGATGGATTTTTCGGAGTAAAAGTGACGAAATCACTATAAGGCATTGAAATAGGAGTTTGAACTAGTAGATGAAAAACGTAAAGTTTTTTCTAATGAGTTGGCTATGCATACATGTATGCTTGTTCTTCCCCTTGCAAAGTCAGGCTGAGGAACAAATTGAGTCAGATCAAAAAATAAATGAAGTGAATGTACAAGAAGAAAATAAGGAATCTCAAGAATCGTCAGAGCAAGTGGAAACGAAGCAAGATGAAGAGAAACAAAAAGAAGCAGAACAACAAGAAGTAGTAAATAAACAATTGAGTGAAAGAAAGATAGAAACAGAACAGGGAATTATTACAGTAAATAAGCCGGAGCTTAAAGTTGGCGAAGAGGTGCGAATTGCTGTAGAACCAAATGGGAAAAACATTCAAAGTATGAAAGGTATATTGCAGTTACAAAAAAATGGGGAGCAATATGCGCAAGAAAGAATGTTATCTTTTGAGTATGATGAAGAAACGAAGAGCTGGGTTGCTAACTATAAAGCAGGGGATTTTGATTTGCAAGGTGATTGGAATCTTCAGCTCGTTCAAAGTTACAAAGAGAATGAGAAAGAAGAGCTCATAAAAAATGAAGTGAAAGTCCCGCTCATTCGTATTAAAAATGAAACGCCAACTATAGATAAAGAATTGCCAAAGTTACAGAAAGTTACTATTGATGAAGTAAAAGAGAACTTAGTTGAACGAAAACAGGGAGATTCTATACATATACGAGTAAAAGCATCAGATATAGAATCGGTTGTAAAAGAAGTGCGCGTTACATTAAAAGGGAAAGAAAATAAAGAGCTTTCGTTTTTATTAGACTACAACAAGCATGATATGGATTGGCAAAAAGTATTTGAAATAACAGAAGCATTGCCGGCTGGGCCATACGAATTACTTGTAGAGATAATAGATGCAGCAGGTAATAAACTTGTTGAGGAAAGTGAATATACCATTTCTGTTTTGGCGCCAAAAAATGAAGATGATAAAAAGATAGAAGAGAAAGAAGATAAATTAGATAAATTAGATAATAAACTAGAAAATGAATTAGAAGATAAGAAAGAAAATGAGAAGCAAGAAGATTCCAAAGTCAAAAACCCGGTTCCAGAAGAAAATTTGCCAGTTGTTCAAATTCCGAAGCGAGATGAGAAAGTAAATAAGTTTATAAAAGAACCGTTGAAAGAGAAAGAGGAATTTACTTACGTTATAAAAGAGCCGTTCGAAGACAACAAGGAAGTACATAAGGCGAAGGACCAAAAAGAGAAAAATAACAAACAAGTTGCCTCTAAAAAGAAAGAACAAAAAGAAGAACCGAAAGACAAGAAAGAAGAAAAAGGTGAACAGGGAGTGCAAGCTTCTGATGTGTTTACTATCATGTCAGGTTTATTCGTACTGTTTTTAGTTTTAAAGAGTAATAAAGAATGGGGCTAATTATTTCATAGTAGTGGAGGCGCTTAAATGGAGATTAAACGTACGACAATTGAAGATAAGGCGTTACAACCATTAAAACAGCCTGCAGCTATTTCGGAGCATGAAATCCAGAAAGAACGAAAGCGTAGCAATTTAGTGTTTACTGGACAGTCTAAAATTATTTCGAAAAATAATGAAATAGGCATTTTACTTGCAAGTTTAAGTGATGGAAAGATTATGAAGGAAATGCTTTCTAAAGAGATGGATACAGTGTTACAACTTTTTAAAAAGTTACATACGTTATCTGGAGAAGGTAAGCAAACAGAAAAAATATTTGAACAAGTAATTAGAAGCCTACAAGGGCTTGTTAAGCAGGCGCATATAAAAGAACTTCCTTTGTTAGATGGAACATATGATTTCGCTGAAGTACAACTATCATTTGGTAGAAAAGTACATATTCCGTTACTAGATGTGAGTGCACTTATCTCTAGAGTGGAAAGTGATTCTTCAGAAGGAAATATAAATTTGATGGTAACGGTTATTACTGCTTATATAACGAAATTGTCTAACGAAACAATTTTAATTAGTGTTACAGACCGCATTGCTAAAGATCGGGATGTAAGTGTATGGAGAGCGCTTGCGGAAATGAACATGACACAATTATCACAGGCATTGAAACAAACGATGCAAGAACATAAATGGTCTATGACGCTTCTTTTTCTCTTTGTATGGATTGTCGGTATTATTTTAATTCGAGTTATGTAAAAAGGTCGTCACTCCATTGTGACGACCTCTTTTATATTTTTTCGTAGAAGAATGTATCAAATCGCTGAAGATTGTAACGTTCGGGTGTTAAAATTTGTTCCGTACTACCAACAAATAGTACACCGCCTTTTCGTAAAGAACGACTAAATTTTTCGTAAAGTTTTACTCTTGCTTCTTCTGTGAAATATATCATTACATTGCGACAAATAATCAAATCATAATTTGTATCGAATGACTGCATTAAAAGGTCATGTTGTTTAAACGAGACGTTTTGTTTAATGTTTTGATGCAATGAATATAGATCATTCTCTTTTGTGAAATGACGTTCTTTCAAATCAGTAGGTAATTCCTTTAACGAACGTTCTGTATATTGACCGCGTTTTGCGGTTTCTAAAATATGAAAATCAAGATCTGTTGCTTGAATTTCAAAACGAAATGGAGCAAGATGCTTCGATAAAATTAAAGAGAGTGTATACGGTTCTTCACCAGCAGCGCAAGCGGCACTCCATACCTTTAATTTTCCGCTATTTTGTTCGAGTAATTTTGGTAGTGCTTTCGACTCTAAAGTTTGCCATCGTTCTTTATTTCTAAAAAACTCTGAAACGTTAATTGTAATATAGTCAATAAAATTTAAAAATAAATTTTGATCAGCGCGTAATTTGTTTAAAAAATTAGTGTAGTTTTCGAAGCCTTTTCTCGAAATGAAAGCATCGATTCTACGGCGCATTCTATCTTGTTTATATGAAGCGATGTCCATATTGAATTGTTGTTTAAAACTCGCGATAAAATGATCATAATCTTGTTCAATTATCATATTTACAATGGGCACAATAATGATATTGTGCCTCCCCCTTTACATCATACGAATTTTTTGTTCAAAGCTTTTTTTCATTTGCTTTTCATGTAATCCTGGTAAATCATAAATGACAGCATCAATACCTGCTTCTTTTGCAACATCGACAGGGATGACAGATGTATGTTTGTCCCCATTATAAAAACAGAGAACTAAATCAGTGTCTTCAATAATTTGTTTAACAAAAAACATATAATCTGATCGGTAAATAGAGTCAGAAGGATGATCAAAAGCAACATATTCGGCTCCGTGTTTTTTTAAGTAATCAACGACTTCTTGAAATTCATCTGTAATTGCTTGCAATGGTTGCAGCGTGTAAAGGCATAAATTTTGAGCGAGTCTTTCATTCTCAACGAAAAAACGAAGAACCTCATTTTCAATAGATTTATAACATAATATGTAAATTTTATGTTTGTGAGCATAGTCAGTTAAAAATTTTTTAATTTCTTCTTGATCTAATGCTGTTAATTGATTTGAACCACAAAGGAAAATATTCATAGAATTGTGCCACCTCATGCTAAATTGTAACATATCTTTTATAAAAAATAACTGCAAAATATTACTGTTCAGAGTATAATTATAAATAACTGGATTTTACGATTAAGTTTAGGAAGAAATAAAAAAATAAATAGGTGATATATATGCTACGTTCTATCTCGCATAATCCAATTTTATCGCATATACCGCCTGCTACTCAAATGCCGAAAGAAGCAAATGTCAGGACAGGACTTGCATTTTCGGATAATTTGCATGCAGATCCGAAAAAAGATAAATTACTAGAACAAATGGAAGCGTTTGTCGATAATATTGGAGAAATTAAAGAGAAAATTGAAATGGAATTAACGCTTGATAATGTAATGGAATACAAAAATACAGTAAAATCATTTTTGAATTTTTACGTTGATAATGTATTGCAGTATAAAGATGTCATGTCTCGTCACCCGCGTTACGGATATTCACAGAAAATGACGATTGTGAAACAGGCAGAAATGGGATTGAATGAATTAGAAGATGTTATGAATTTAATTAATACGAAAACAGGACATTTAGAAATGTTAAATCAAATTGGAGAAATCCATGGCTTAATTGTAAATTTAGTCTTGTAAAAGGAAGGAAGCTATATGTACATACAATTATATGAAAAGCTTGTTATTATACAAAAAGCGTATGAAAATATTCAAGCGCTTGGAGAGCAAATATATGAGAATTTAAAAAATAAAAATGTAAATGCAGTTCAAAAGTTACAAGTAGAGCAATTGCAGTACATTGATGGTTTAAAAGGGTTATCAAGCTCATTTGAAGAAATGGTTGTTCAGTTCTGTAAAGAACAAGGAGTTGAATCGTTTCGTGTAAGTGCGTTATTTTCGTATTTTTCTCAAGAAGAAATTGAAAAAATGGAAGAATTACAAAAAAACGTAACTGAATTAGAAGAGAATGTAAAAATGATTCTTTTGAAAAATCAATATTACTTAAACGTACTATTAAAAACTACAGAAAGTATTGTGGATTCTGTTTCTGAATACAACTTAGAGCGAAACAATAATTCGCAAATCTTTATGAACGAACTATTGTAAAGGAGAAGTGAAGCTTTATGAGATTATCTGATTATAATACACCGCTATCGGGTATGTTAGCGGCTCAAATGGGGTTACAAACAACGAAACAAAACTTGTCTAACATTCATACACCGGGTTATGTGCGTCAAATGGTGAATTACGGATCTGTTGGAGCAAGCAATGGTCATACGCCAGAACAGAGGATTGGTTACGGTGTACAAACGCTAGGTGTTGACCGTATTACTGATGAGGTAAAGACGAAGCAGTTTAATGATCAATTATCTCAACTCTCTTACTATAACTACATGAATTCGACTTTATCACGTGTAGAGTCTATGGTTGGAACGACAGGAAAGAATTCATTATCTAGTTTAATGGACGGTTTCTTTAATGCCTTTCGTGAAGTGGCAAAAAATCCAGAACAACCAAACTACTACGATACATTAATTTCTGAAACTGGGAAGTTCACAAGTCAAGTGAATCGTCTTGCGAAAAACTTAGATACAGTGGAAGCACAGACAGCAGAAGATATTGAGGCGCATGTTAATGAATTTAATCGTCTTGCTGCTAGTTTAGCAGAAGCGAATCATAAAATTGGACAAGCAGGTACACAAGTGCCGAATCAACTTTTAGACGAACGAGATCGCATCGTTACAGAGATGTCTAAGTATGCAAACATCGAAGTATCTTATGAATCTATGAATCCTAATATCGCGAGTGTTAGAATGAATGGTATTTTAACAGTAAATGGACAAGATACATATCCACTTCAATTAAATAAAGAAAAAGACCCAATGTCAGTTGAGATTTACGGTTCAGAGATCTCTGTAACTAGCGGGGCGATAAAATCAGCGATTGATACGAAAGCGAAGATTGTTAATTATAAAAAAAATCTCGAAGACTTAATGAGTTCGATGAAAAATCAAGTAAATACAGTGATGGGAAAAGATTTCTTCGTTGGAGATTATGCGAAGGATATGAAGTTAAATCCAGAATTCCAAAAAGATGTTTCGAAAATGAAAATGTCTGCTGAAACAGCAAATAAACTAGCAGCAGTTACAGATGACGATTATAAAGAAGGTCTTTCTTATAAACAAGCATTAGACCAATTTATAGTTCGTGTTGCATCTGATAAAAGTGCAGTAAATGGTTATCAAAAAATTCATGGCGACTTACTAGAAGGTATTCAACAAGAAAAAATGAGCGTTGAAGGTGTAAATATGGAAGAGGAAATGGTAAATTTAATGGCCTTCCAAAAATATTTCGTCGCAAACTCTAAAGCTATTACTACGATGAATGAAGTGTTTGATAGTCTATTTTCGATTATTCGATAAGTGATAATAATTGATTGGAAATATATAAGGAGGAGATAGAAATGAGAGTATCTACATTTCAAAATGCAAACTGGGCAAAGAATCAGTTAATGGATTTGAATGTGCAACAACAATACCATAGAAATCAAGTAACTTCAGGGAAGAAAAATCTTCTTATGAGTGAAGATCCACTTGCAGCGAGTAAATCATTTGCGATTCAACATTCATTGGCGAATATTGAACAAATGCAAAAAGATTTAGCTGACTCAAAAAATGTATTAACACAAACTGAAAATACTTTACAAGGTATTTTTAAATCTTTAACGAGAGCAGATCAATTAACGGTACAGGCATTAAATGAGCCAAATGGTGAAAAAGAATTGAAAGCCATCGGTGCAGAGATTGATCAAATTTTAAAACAAGTTGTATATTTAGCGAATACGAAAGAGCAAGGTCGTTATATTTTCGGTGGTGATAGTGCAGAAAAGTCACCATTTACAGAAGATGGTACGTACCAGGGCGGAAAAAATGATGTGAACTGGCAATTAAATGATGGTTATGAATTAAAGGCATTTCGTAACGGAGAAGCATTATTATCCCCGGTTATAAAAACGTTAAAACAGATGAGCGAAGCGATGCAAAAAGGTGACCAAAAAGCGTTACAACCGTTATTAGGAGAAAATAAGAAAAACTTAGATGGCATCATTAACCGTACGACTGAAGTTGGTTCAACAATGAACACAATGGAGACGTTTAAAACAATTTTAAGTGAGCAAAATTTAGCGCTTCAAGAAAACCGTAAAGAAATTGAGGATGTTGATTTAGCGGTCGCAATTTCTGACTTGGCATATATAAATGCAACGTATGAAGCGACGCTTAAAGCGGTTAGTACGATGAGTAAAACGAGTATTTTAGACTACATGTAATCTATAAGGAGTGAGAAAAATGGCAGGAACAACGATGACAGGTATTGGTGGTAGACAACAAATTTGGAACCTCGGAAATAATATGATCGATACTTCTAACTTCGTCGAATTAGAAATGAATGCTTTAGATATGAGGAAAACACCATATACGAAAGAAAAGAATGACCTTACAAATGATAAGCTACTATATACAAGTTTAAAATCAGAATTTAGTTCTTTTACACAAACTTTTAAAAACTTAGCGGCTTTTAAAGGAAATGAGAAAAAAGTAACGACAACACAAGACGGTTATATTAATGTAAAAGCTGATGGTGGTGCGATTGCAGGAACTTTTAATATGACGATTACACAGCTTGCACAGCGTCATCAAATAGCTTCAAATGAAATTAAAGATATAAATGCAAAGCTTCCTAAAGATGAAACATTAAAACTAGGTGGTAAAGAACTAAAAGTAACAACTGATATGACATATAAAGATTTAATTAATAAGATTAATGATGGAGATTATGGCGTATCAGCTTATACACTTGGAAATAAAATTTTCATGACCTCGAAAAAAGAGGGAACAGATGGACAGATTAAGTTTGAGGCGAACACATCTACACTATTTCAAGATATGGGTTTAGCTAAGGCGGATGGCACAGCGCTCAATACAATCAATGAAGCACAAAATGCTATGTATACTATTAATGGTATCAAAGGGGAAGGTTCTACTAATACAATTGAAGCTCTTCCTGGTGTGAAAATTGAGTTGTTAAAGGTAACTGAGCCGAAAGTAGAAGGAGCGCCAGATGCTGGTACAACAACAGATCCAAAAGCAAAAGGTATAGATTTGAAATTTACAGTAAGTGATTCAAACGTAACAGATGCATCGAATGTTATTAAAAAAATGGTAGCTGATTATAATAAAGCTGTTTCTACAGTAGATATCTTTGCTGGAAAAGGTGGAGCTTTCCAAGGTCAAGCTATTATGCAAAGTGTACGTCAGGCAATGAACAATGTCGTAACATTTTCTCAAGATGGCAATTATTTATTCACATTTGGTATTCAATTAAAGCAAGATGGGACGATGGAAGTTAATGATGAAAAATTAACACAAGCATTAAAAGAAAAACCCGATGCAGCGAAGCAATTTTTCTTTAGTTCTAACGGTTTAGGAAAAATGATGGAAGAACCGCTTGATAAACTATTCGGTGATAAAGGTGTGGTCGGCGAGAGAGTTAAAAACATTGACTCACGTGTAAGTGATTTAGATAAAAAGATTAAAGATATTGAGACGCAAAACTTGCAAAAGCAAGATGAAATTGTGAAGAAGTATCAAAAGCTAGAGAGTACATTGGCGGCGCTTGATAGCCAACTAAAAACAATTAAAGCAATGACAAAACAAAAAAGTGATGATTAATGAAAGTTGAGGAAGTGATCGTATGCAAGCATGGCAACGTTATATGCAAAATGATATTATGACGAGTAATCCGATTAAAAATACAATTTTTATTTATGAAAGATGTATTGTAGAGTTTCGTAATTTAGAAGAACTTTTACATACTTTTAAACTACAAGAAGGGGACGCACTTCTTGAAAAATTAGAACGTATTTTTGAAGAACTAAAACTTCAATTAAATCCTGAAATTACGAAAGATTTATATGATAGTCTCTATGGTTTATATGATTGGATTAGCATTCAAATTCAAACGATGAAAGTAACTCGTGAAGCGAAAGATATTGATGCAATTGTGAAAGTGTTACAAGATTTAATAGACGGTTACCGCGGAGCACTTGAAAATGAACAATGATATTTATCGGACGTTTGTCAGCTGTTTTAATGAAATCGGTGAATTGCAAGTGTCAGACAGAGAGTTTGCTGAGAAGAGTGAGATGTTAAATCGCTGGATGATGACATTGGATGAAGAAACGCGTGCGCAAGTTGCAGCAGAAGTAAGCCCGTTCATTATTAAGGCAGCTCAGCATATTCGGGATAGGCAAAAGATTTTGGAAGAAATGATTATGACAAATGATGGGCGAATGAAGGCTAATTCATTTTACGGTAAATATTAATAATAACGTTTGGAAACAGATTCCCCTTTTAAAAGGGGGTCTATTCCTTCGTTTACATAAAGAACGCCGCTGATTGAGGTTTCATTTTATGACTGTGATGAAAAAATAATAGTAATCTAAATAATAGAAAAATGGACTTTAGTTTGTAGTTTATCTATTGAAATGTTCTATAGATTACTATGTGTATACAGTTTTTTGCATTCTTTTTTATATTTTTGTATTTTTCTAAAGACAACAATGAAAAAATGGAATAAAATATGTAAGGGTACATAATAGTAAATATTTTAATAAACGCATATAAGAAAATAAATAATGAAGTGAAACTTCTATCAGTGGATCATTACGTTAGAAAAGGAAGGGTGTGGAATATGCCAGATTTAGTGAGTGATGTAAGCCATTATATGAATTATTTAGTGACGAAACGAAATACTGTTTCTAGTAATATTGCAAATGCGAATACACCTGGCTATAAAGCACAAGATGTAACATTTGCTGAGCAGATGAATAAAAGTAGTGCCTTATATAAAAATAATGCGGCTGATTTAAAGAGCAATCCAGATTTATATCAAACGAATGAAATGCACTTACCGACAGTAAATACGAAAAATACATATGCAAAGATTCAAACAAAATCAATGCAAACGAATAAAGACGGAAATAGTGTGGATGTAACGACAGAAATGCTAGATTTAATGAAAGCAAATCAGTTATACGGTATTTCAATTAACGCAATTAATACACAATATGCAATTAACCAAGCGGCACGCGGACGTTAAAAGTAGAAGGAGAGACAACGGATGTTTCAGGCAATTAATGCAAGTGGCTCAGGGCTAACGACAGCGAGAAAGTGGATGGAAGTTACTTCTAACAATATTGTAAATGCAAATACGACGGCGGCTCCGGGGGCAGATTTATATGAGCGTCGTAGTGTGGTGTTAGAATCAAACAATAGTTTTGCAAGTATGTTAGATGGGGCTCCTACTAATGGAGTAAAAATAAAAAGTATTGAAGCAGACAAAACGGAAAATTTAGTGTATGATCCGACGCATCCGCACGCAAATGAAGAAGGATATGTACGTTATCCAAATATTGATGTAACTGCTGAAATGACGAATGTAATGGTTGCTCAAAAAATGTATGAAGCGAATACGAGTGTATTAAATGCGAATAAAAAAATGCTTGATAAAGATTTAGAAATCGGCCGAGGATAAGGGGGAAAATCGTAATATGAAAATTCAACCAATGTTACATACACAACCATTTGGAGCAATTCAGTCAATTGGTGCACCGAAAACTTCTCAAACATCTGTAGCTCCGGAGAAAAAGTTTATTGATTTATTGGAAGATATGAATCAAACGCAAAACAATGCACAAACAGCAGTATATGATTTACTAACTAAAGGGGTAGGAGAAACACATGACGTTTTAATTCAGCAAAAGAAAGCTGAGTCTCAAATGAAAACGGCTGCTCTTGTACGTGATAATCTTATTGAAAATTATAAGTCACTAATTAATATGCAAATTTAGGAAAGTGGACGGGTGTGTTTAAATGGAAAAGATGAAAAATGTTATCCAATCGTTAAAAACGTGGCATAAGTTAGTAATCGGTGCTGCGCTTTTAGCGATTGTAACAGGAGCACTTTTATACTTCACCTTGCCAGATAAATATGTTGTTGTATATCAAAATTTAAATGATGCAGATAAACAAGAGATTACAGCAGAATTATCGAAGTTAGGTGTCGATTACCAATTAGCGGCCGATGGTTCAATTCGTGTGCAAAAGAATGATGCTCCATGGGTTCGAAAAGAAATGAATGGGATGGGCTTACCGTTTAATTCGAAAAGCGGTGAAGAAATTTTATTAGAAAGCTCTCTCGGTTCAAGTGAACAAGATAAAAAAATGAAGCAAATTGTCGGTACGAAGAAGCAATTGGAACAAGATATTGTAAGAAACTTTGCGACAGTTGAAACGGCAAATGTTCAAATTACATTGCCTGAAAAAGAGACAATTTTTGATGAAGAAAAAGCGAAAGGAACAGCGGCGATTACGGTTGGAGTGAAACGTGGACAATTGTTAACGGCTGATCAAGTTGCAGGTATACAGCAAATGATTAGTGCAGCGGTTCCTGGTGTGAAAGCAGAAGAAGTAAGTGTTATTGATAGTAAAAAAGGTGTTATCTCAAAAGGAGCAGATGAAGCACATTCTAGTAGTTCCTCTTCTTATGAGAAAGAAGTAGAGATGCAGCACCAACTTGAAGGTAAATTAAAGCAAGATATTGATGCAACGTTAATGACGATGTTTAAACCGAATGAATATAAAGTGAATACGAAAGTATCTGTAAACTACGATGAAGTTACACGTCAGTCAGAGAAGTATGGTGATAAAGGTGTACTTCGTAGTAAACAAGAGCAAGAAGAAAGCTCTACTGCGCAAGAAGGGGCAGATACGAAGCAAGGTGCTGGTATTACAGCGAACGGTGAAGTGCCAAACTACGGTACGAACAATAATCAAAATGGTAAAGTTGTCTATGATAATAAAAATGGCAACAAAATCGAAAACTATGAAATAGATAAAACAGTTGAAACAATTAAGAAACACCCAGAATTAACGAAAACAAATGTTGTTGTATGGGTAGATAATGATACGTTAGTAAAACGAAGAATTGATATGACTACTTTCAAAGAAGCAATTGGAACAGCGGCAGGACTTCAAGCTGATCCGAACGGTAACTTTATAAATGGTCAAGTTAACGTTGTAACTGTTCAGTTCGATCAGCCGAAAGCTGAAAAAGAGAAAGAGCCAGAAAAAAGTGGTATGAACTGGTGGTTATTCGGTGGAATTACAGCTGGCTTATTAGCAATCGGTGGTCTAGTATGGTTCTTATTAGCAAGACGTAAGAGAAAGAAAGAAGAAGAGGAATATGAAGAATACTTAGCAGAAGATGAAATTGCTGCAAGTAATGAAAGTATCTTGGAAATTCCTGAAGAAAAAATAGTGCCAGAGCCAAAACCTGAACCAGAAGAACCGAAAGAACCAACGTTAGATGAACAAGTGCAGGATGCTACGAAAGAACATGTAGAAGGTACTGCAAAAGTAATTAAAAAATGGTTAAACGGACAGTAAGGGAGGAACAACGATGTTAGATGAAATCTCCTCCAAAGAAAAAGCTGCCATCCTCATTCGTACATTAGACGAAGGGGTGGCAGCAAAAGTCATTGAATATATGACAGCTGAGGAAAAAGAAGTATTACTTCGTGAAATTGCGAAGTTTCGTGTATATAAACCAGAAACGTTAGAGAATGTACTAGGAGAGTTCTTATATGAACTAAATGTAAAAGAATTGAACTTAGTCACTCCAGATAAAGAGTATATTCGTCGTATATTTAAAAACATGCCAGAAGACGAACTGGAAAAATTATTGGAAGACCTTTGGTATAACAAAGATAATCCATTTGAATTCTTAAATTCACTTACAGATTTAGAACCACTTCTTACAGTGCTTAATGATGAGTCACCACAAACAATTGCAATTATCGCTTCTTATATTAAACCGCAACTTGCGTCTCAATTAATTGAGAGATTGCCAGATCATAAGCGAGTAGAAACGGTAATGGGTATTGCGAAACTAGAACAAGTTGATGGTGAATTAATTAATCAAATTGGTGAGTTGTTAAAAACGAAATTAAATAATATGGCATTTAGTGCAATTAATAAAACTGATGGCTTGAAAACAATCGTAAACATTTTAAATAATGTTTCACGAGGTGTTGAAAAAACAGTCTTTCAAAAACTGGATGAAGTCGATTATGAGTTATCTGAGAAAATTAAAGAAAATATGTTTGTCTTTGAAGACTTACTTGGTCTTGAAGATCTTGCGCTTCGCCGTGTATTAGAAGAAATTACAGATAACGGTGTTCTTGCGAAAGCACTTAAAATTGCAAAAGAAGAAATTAAAGAGAAATTATTTACATGTATGTCTTCAAACCGTAAAGAGATGATTCTAGAAGAATTAGATGGCTTAGGACCGCTTAAGATGACGGATGCTGAAAAAGCGCAGCAAACGATCACTGGTACAGTGAAAAAGCTAGAGAAAGAAGGAAGAATTATCGTTCAAAGAGGTGAAGAGGATGTCCTTATTTAAAAACAGAATTCCGAAGAATTCTGTTTCTTTTTCTGAAGAAACGTATGAATTACAATTTCCAAAACCAGCTTCAGTCCAAATAGAAGAGGAAGAATTACAAGCAGATCATGCACAGCTTCGCGCCCAGCAAGAATCATTACATATGGAAATGAATCAGCTAAGGCAAGAGCAGCAAATGCTAGAACGAGAGCGTCAGCAGTTATTACAAGATAAAGAACAATTTCAAATGCATATTCATGAACAAATGGAACAGATGGAAGCAGCGCGTGTGCAGTTTCAAAAAGAACAACAAGAAATAGCATATGAATGGACAGAGTTATTATGGGATCAATCATTTCATTTAGCAGAAAAAATTGTGAATCAAGCGGTAGATTCACGATTGCTTGATGTGCTACCTATTTTAACTGGCATCGTGCAAACATTGCCAACTTCGTTTGAAAAATTAATCATTACAGTACATCCAGAAACGTTTGAACGTATTCAAGAAGAGAAGGAGAATACGAAAGAATATTGGTTACTACAATTAGTAGAATGGAAATATGATTTCTCCCTGCAGTTTGGTGAATTTGTTCTGGAAGAAGAGAAAGAGTTCTTTGAATTTAAATTTGCACCTATATTTGCGAAACTTCGTCAGAAATGGGAAGAAGAGAAGTTATTTGAGGAGCAAAATGTATGAGCCGCCTGTTAATGAATGAGAACGAAAAATGGAATAAGTTCATTGAAACACCGCTGTATACGAAAGTAGGCAAAGTTCATAGTGTACAAGAACAGTTTTTCGTAGCAAAAGGGCCGAAAGCGAAGATCGGAGATGTTTGCTTCGTTGGAGAACATAACGTCTTATGTGAAGTGATTGCCATTGAAAAAGAAAATAATATGCTACTTCCATTTGAACAGACAGAAAAAGTATGTTATGGAGATTCAGTGACACTAGTTTCAGAAGATGTTGTTGTACCACGTGGTAATCACTTGCTCGGAAAAGTGTTAAGTGCAAATGGTGAAGTGTTAAATGAGGAAGCTGAAAACATTCCATTACAGAAAATAAAACTAGATGCACCGCCTATACATGCATTTGAACGTGAAGAGATTACCGATGTATTTGAAACAGGAATAAAATCAATTGATTCTATGCTAACAATTGGTATCGGTCAAAAGATTGGTATTTTTGCTGGGTCAGGTGTTGGTAAATCAACTTTACTTGGAATGATAGCAAAAAATGCAAAAGCTGATATAAACGTTATTAGTTTAGTAGGAGAACGTGGCCGGGAAGTAAAAGACTTTATTCGAAAAGAGTTAGGCGAGGAAGGGATGCGAAAAAGCGTCGTTGTTGTAGCGACGTCAGATGAAAGTCACCTTATGCAACTTCGTGCAGCGAAACTCGCAACGTCTATTGCTGAATACTTCCGTGATCAAGGCAATAACGTATTACTTATGATGGACTCTGTTACTCGTTTTGCCGATGCACGAAGAAGTGTTGATATTGCTGTTAAAGAGTTACCGATTGGTGGTAAAACACTGTTAATGGAAAGTTATATGAAGAAGTTGTTAGAGCGGTCTGGAAAAACACAAAAGGGATCTATAACAGGTATTTATACGGTACTTGTTGATGGGGATGATTTAAATGGTCCTGTACCAGATTTAGCACGTGGTATTTTAGATGGACATATCGTATTAAAGCGTGAGCTTGCAACGCTTAGTCATTATCCTGCAATTTCAGTATTAGATTCAGTAAGTAGGATTATGGAAGAAATCGTTTCACCACATCATTGGCAACTTGCAAATGAAATGAGAAAGATTTTATCAATTTATAAAGAAAATGAATTGTATTTTAAGTTAGGAACGATTCAAGAAAATGAAGAAAATGCTTATATTTTTGAATGTAAAAATAAAGTAGAAGGCATAAATACATTTTTAAAGCAAGGCCGATCGGATAGTTTCCCATTTGATGATATCGTTGAAGCGATACACCATATAGTATAAGGCCTCTGCCCAAGAGGTCTTATTTTTTTGTTTTTTAATATTTCACAGATTTTTTTGGAAAAAAACTATATAATAGAAAAAGAGAACGTTATAATAGGAAGGGGCTATGAAAACAGGTGGATAAACAGCAGTACGACACAATAAAATTGCAAATAAATCAAGAAAAAGAGCATATTTTAAAAGAAGTGTATGAATTAACAGCTGAAAAAAGAAAAATAGAACAAAAAAAAGAATATGATTTATATGTTGTGAAATCGCGTAGTAAAGTCGTACAAACTGGGCAACGTATTATGGCTGGCATGCTTTCTTCACATACGTTTTCACCTGAAAGAATAGAAGAATGGAATCGAAAAATTAAAAAAACAGAAGGTTTTATTCAAAAAAATGAAAGCCTTTTAGAGCAAGTAAAAGAAAAAGAACGTGTCATTGATGAGATGTATCAAGAAGATTGCAGAAAGCTTGCGAAAGCACAAGAAAAGCTGGAAGAAAAAATGCTTCTGGATTTGAAAATGTGTATGAATGGATGAGGTGAATGTAGTGATACAGTCTGTATTACCGGTGCAACAAAGTTTACCTCCGCAAAAAGAAAAAGGGCTAGAAGTACAATCGAAAAATGAAGATTCTTCATTCGATCGTACGATGAGAATCGAAAATAAAAAGCAGCCGAAAACGGAGAAAACGAAACGAGAAGAAGCACCAAAAGAAGAGAAAAAAGAATATAACCTTTCTAAACCATCGGTAACGAAAGAAGAACCAATTGTAAAGAAAGAAGAAAAAAAAGAGACAGAACAGTTGTTATTAGCTGTATCTGAGCAAATGGTTGCAATTGAGCAATTACATGTGCAGCCGGAATTGTTATATCAATACATACAAAAAATACAAGAGCTATATAAAGAATATGGCAATATTAAACTTAATGAATTACCTGCAGCTGAATTACAACAATTACAAGAACTTCTTTCAAATATGAATATCAAAAATGCTATATGTTTAGAAGATACAATGCAAATGGTATTAGACAAAATGAAGATGCCAGAGCAAACGATGCAAGCATTGAAGGTTGTAGAAACAGAAACTTGTAATATTGCAAAGGAACAAGAAGAGTCTAAAGAGGTAGATCTTCCGAAACTTGAGAGCGATGATGCAAAGGTAGAGTTGCCAGAAGTTGATGCATTAAACGATTCGAGCTCTGCAGGTGCAGAATTATTAAATAAAACGACGAGTACCGAACAAGTAGGGAAATCAAATAGTGGTGCTGAGAAAGTTTCATTACCTGACTTAGGAAAGAAAATGGAAGCGCAAGTAGAAGCGCTGCAAAAATTTGTAGTGAAACAAGAACGTGTTTTATTCCAGTTAAATCCAGAAAAACTTGGTACATTAACAGTGTTTATGAAAAAACACGGAGATCAAATTGACGTTCACGTAGAAATGGAAAAACACGATGCGAAAAAACGTGTTGAAATCATTTTTGATGAATTGAGATTAAAGTTAAAAGAAAAAGAAATCAATATTCAAATTAGCTATTCAGATAAAGATGAAAATCGTAAAGAACAGCGAGAACAAGAGCAAAGGCAAAAACAAAAATTAGCAAATACAAATCATGAAAAACAACAATCAACAGAATTTGCGGGATTATTGGAGGAATAAAGCGTGCCAACAGTTGGATTAAATACAACGAGTACAAATCATATTCCGTTACAAGCAGGAGCGCAAAAAAGTAATGTACCTGTTAATGGTGTACAATCGCCAGTGCAACAAAGTAATGGAGTTTCGGCAGGAGCGCAAAAGACTCCTGGGGTAATGGGGAAAGATGATTTCCTAAAATTATTTTTATCAAGTTTCCAACATCAAGATCCATTTAATGCGATGGATATGAATCAAATGATGAATCAGACAGCGCAGTTATCTCTTATGGAACAAGTACAGAATATGACGAAAGCAGTAGATAAGCTGCAATCAACGATGTATTCAACAGCACTTGATGGTGGAATGAAGTTTTTAGGGAAATACGTAAGAGGTGTTGACGGCGAAGGAAACAAAGTAACTGGTCAAGTAGAGACAGTTCGCCTTGCAGAAAATAACGATGTGCAGCTCGTTATTAATAATAAAGTTGTATCTCTTCGTTTCGTTGAGAGAGTGTCTGATAAACCGATTGGAGAAACGAATCCAGAAGACGCAAAGAAAGACGATCAAAAAGTAACTGAAGAAGTAAAAACTACAAATTCATAAGGAGTGTCCATACGTTATGATTAAAGCGTTATATACAAGTATTACAGGAATGAATGCAACACAAAATGCATTAAGTGTAACTTCAAATAATATTGCCAATGCACAAACAGTAGGTTATAAAAAACAAAAAGCAATGTTTGATGATTTACTATATAACAATTCGATTGGTGCAAAAGGTGACGGTAAATACGCCGGAACAAATCCGAAAAGTATTGGTAACGGTGTGAAAATGAGTGGTACGGTTACGGATTATAGTGATGGTACAATTACGTTAACAGGTGGTAAAACACAAGCCGCAATGGAAGGTAATGGTTTCTTCGTTGTGGGTGATTCAAAAGGCGGAAATATGGAATTTACTCGTAAAGGTACGTTTGGGATATCTTCAGATTACTATATTACGAATACTGAAGGTCAATACGTATTTGCATACCCTGCAAATGAGGCAACTGGTGAAGTTGATTTATCTGGAATTCCAGGACCGTTGCAAATTCCAATGGGAACAGCAATTGGTGGTATTCGAACATCGAAAGGGACAATTAAAGGGAATATTCCAACTGGTGAAAAACAAATTACACAAGATTTACCTGTATATGATAATGCGGGGAATACATGGACAATGCGTGTAGAGTTTAAACAAACGAGTGAACATAACTATACATATAAAGTACAAATGCGTAATGACTCGAAAAAAGAAACAGAGTTTAAGGATGTTCCAGGTGCAGGTGGTAATATGACATTTGATGCTGTCGGAAATCCAAATCCGAAAGAGCAAGGAGCCAATATTCCATTTGATGGCGGTTCTATAAAATTAGACTTAAGCCATTTAACAAATCATCCAACAGATAAAACATTATCAGTAACAGACGTAGATGGTAGAGCAGCAGCGACGGTTAAAGATTGCTTCATTGCTGACGGTGGATACGTAATGGTAAAATATTCTGATGGAAGTATGAAATCTGCAGGTCAATTAGCTGTTGCGATGTTCCCAAACGAAGGCGGACTAATGAAAACAGGTAATGGTAACTATACAGCAACGAATACAACAGGTATTTTAGCTCTTGGTGCATCTGGTCAAAACGGTGCAGGTAAAGTACGCGGTGGTGCACAAGAAGGTGCAAACGTAGATTTATCTGTAGAATTCGTTGACTTAATGTTATACCAACGCGGATTCCAAGGAAATGCGAAAGTAATTAAAGTTTCAGATGAAGTATTAAATGAAGTTGTAAACTTAATTCGATAATATATCGCATGGAAAAAATGTAATGGAGTAGAAAGGGTTTTTTATTCGTATGACAAGACAAGAGCGAATTTTACAATTGCCTTTTTTCGAAAATAAACGTGAACTTGCCGAGCAAGTATTAAAAATAGAACGAGAAGAGCATGTATATTTACCAGATCAATTTGAAATTAAGCAAGTGCCTCCGTATTCATTTGGTGAAAAACAAGCAATCATTGGCCGTATCCATGAGTTTTATTTCATAAGTGTTGGTAGCGATAGCGTTTGGAAGTATCAACTGTTTAAGGATGAGATGAAGTGTCGTGAGTTTTTTGTTATGTTGCCAAATATTACGGATCAGCAAATAGCGTTTTGGTTTAATAACATAGAGTTATTGAAAGGTTCTTAAAAGCACTTTTTAGGTTTTGAGAGAGGACCTGGCGATGTTTTGGAGCGGTTAGTGCCTAATAGGGCCTCGACTGATGTGTAAGGATAGAGGTATGGAGAGTTACTAGGGTAGTATAAGAAGAGGTAAGCAAAGTTTAGTGTTGATAAACAGTTATGGTCCAGAAGAGCTCCTAGTTGTAAGAATAGAGCTATGGAGGCGTACTGAGATAATCATTTCATAGTAGGCAAGTGCCTTCTGGATAGTATGTGACGATAGATTTTTATAAAAGGAGAGGTGAGGAGGATGGCGCAAAATAAGTATCGCGTTACATTCATTTCGCCGAGTGAGGTTGAGCAGCGGACTGTAATGGCGGCGAATAGTTTGCCAGATTTAATTCGTAAAGTAGAAAGTATTATCGCAGATCCAAACGGTTATTTTGTGAATGATAAAAAAAATAATTGTTATTTTAAAGTGATTAAAGAAAATGTTACGTTTATTCAATATGAGTTACTATTTTCGGATAAGGAAATTCATATTGAAAAATTAAAACATATAGCACCGGTAGTATTAAAACGATTATTCGAAGAAATAAATGACCCGGAATTATATGCACTTGCGCTACTTGATGTTGATATAGCAACGAAAGAATATGTGCTAGCAGAAATGAATTCTGAGCTGAGAATAAGAGTAGAGACGGAGCTTTCGAAAAAATGGGAAGCAATGCCGACCGAAATTGTAGGAGCACAAGAAGTGTTATTAGAGGCACTTGCTTCGTTTATACAAGATTAATTGTTTTTTAATAAAATGAATCGTTCGACTATCTATATTTTTTATATAGGTAGTTGACTTTTTCGCTTTTATAAAGCTTAATAATTAGATATACGGAATTAATGGAAGGGGAGCGACACCTTTATGTCACAAGCACAAAGTATTTTATTAGAAAGCGGAACAAATGAATTAGAGATTGTTACGTACACTGTTGGTGAAAACCTATTTAGTATTAATGTAATGAAAGTACGTGAAATCATTAATCCATTCCCTGTTACAACTGTGCCAGAATCTCATCATGCAGTTGAAGGTGTTGTTCAAGTACGTGGTGAAATTTTACCTGTTATTAACTTGGCAATGGCTCTTAATTTAAAGTCAACAAAGCCACTTGATCAAACGAAATTTATCATCTCAGAATTAAACCAAATGAAAGTTATTTTCCGCGTTGATGAAGTGCATCGTATTCAACGTATTTCGTGGGAACAAATTGATGAACCTGCTTCATTATCTATGGGACTAGAAGAAACGACATCTGGTATTGTAAAACTAGATGGAAAAATCATCTTACTATTAGATTATGAAAAAATTGTATGTGAAATTAGCGGCACTGGTTATGACAATAAATCAATTGCAGGATTAGAACAAAAAACAGATCGAGCTGAAAAAGTAATTTACATTGCAGAAGATTCAGCGATGCTTCGCCAAATATTAGAAGAAACATTATCATCAGCTGGATATACGAAAATGAACTTCTTCAGCAATGGTGCAGAAGCGTTAGCACAAATTGAAAAATTAGCGAAAGAGCAAGGCGAAAAAATGTTTGAACATATTCACTTGCTAATTACGGATATTGAAATGCCAAAAATGGATGGACATCATTTAACGAAAGTGGTTAAGGATAGTGAAGTAATGAATCGTTTACCAGTCATTATTTTCTCTTCATTAATTACAAATGAATTATTCCATAAAGGTGAAGCTGTAGGAGCAAATGCTCAAGTAAGTAAGCCAGATATTCAAGAGCTAATTGGTTTAGTTGATAAGTTAGTACTTTAAAAGTTTCTATTTAGCCGGAATAGAAGCTCTAGCCAAGTGTTGAGCGGTCAGTGCTTAATAGAGCCCTATGCGATGTTGAGATATAGGTAACTAGAAGAGCTGGTGTATAACATTTTTCTATTTAGTAGGAATAGAGGAACTACTTATGTAAGGAATTTTTCAGTGCTTAATAGAGTCTCATGCGATGTGAGTTCAGAGGTATGAAGTAGTTTTAGGTAAGAAGAAGTGAGACTTCGATTGAGGATTTGAAGACTGGGTTTATAACTCTATTTTGTTAGAGAGAGGAAGGAATTAGCCAATGCTACATATGGCTAATTCCTTTTTAGTATTCTATACTTTAAGCTGGCAGAAAAATGAAAGGTTTCTGGGGGTGTTTGCTGCTGTATGTATGAAAAAATCTTCATTTGAAGATTTTTGATTTGAAAATATAAAAGAACGTATTTTCAATGGTTATTTTATTAATATTTCGTGGTAACGCAAATTTTTTCGGTGAAAAAATATTCAAAATACCATATAATATAATTAAATGTAATTAATATGCAATTTTGCATATTAATAAAAAAACATTTTCCAAATTTTTATACTTTCTATACATTTTTGTATGTTTATTATTTGACAGATAATTTCGAACTGTTATAATATGGATATGTAAAAATTGCTATTTTCTTAAAAGACATGGGAGTCAGATGAGAATTGTGAAAGGATGAGGGGGAGTGGCACAGATTATGTATCACCACACAGCAATTAATGTATTAGGTCTTTTACAAAACATGTCAAATAATAAAATGAACGATATGCAACTAGAGGTGGAATTTAAAAAAATAGAAAAAGAATTCCAAGTAAAGTATGAAGAATTAGTTGATTTACATAATAGAATGGTATTATTTCAAATAGATATAGAAAAAAATGGCGGGATGCGAGCATATGAAAAATCAGCAATTACATGGCTGAAGTCTGAACTAGAGCTACTGTATGAAGTGTATCAATTTTGTCAACGTCACGGTTTAAACATTTTAAATATTTCAAAATACGTAAGTAAAAATGAACTAAATCTTTTTCCAAAAACAGAAAGTCAATTGCAAAATACGTATTATAAATTGAAAAAACGTGAAATACCGTTTGAAAATATTGAAAAACAAAAACCAGGACGCAAGAGAAAATATATACCAGTAAAAGAGACAATCGTTGCAAGAAAACAAGAAAATGAGTACGAATTAAAAGAAGAAATCCAGCATAAAGAAGATGAAAAAAATCTTGTAACAGTTATATCTGGTATCGTTGATAACTTTGAAACAATTAATCAATGTAGTGAAAGGAAAGAAGACGAACTACATCAGTTTATGGAAGGTATTTATAAGCTTTCTAGCATGGCAGCAGGGCGTTCTAGAGAAGCAAAGAATACACGTAGCTTAGAAGGTGAATTGCAGTCGTTACAACTAGAAAATGAAAGGTTAAAACGAGAGAAAGAAGAGCTTGTACAAGATATTAAAGGTATGACGCAGCTTTTAATTCATTTCATTACAAGTTCTGATATCGATCAAATTCGTAAATTACCAACTTTCGTACAAGATTGTAAAATGGAATTACATAAACTAGGGCTATATAATGCACAAGACGGTAAAATGAAAATAATGGTTGATCGTAGTGGACAAGTTATGACCGTAACACAGTAATAAAATTTGGGTACAAAATAAAAGGGAAATACATAGTTTATATGTATTTCCCTTTTATTTTATATGGAATCGTTCCAAAGATGGAAAATGAACTTTTACGATTGTAGTAGTTTAGAAACCATTTGCGGAATTTGATTCGCTTGTGAAACCATACTAAGCGCAATTTCAGTTAATAATTTGAACTTTAAAAAATCACTCATCTCCTGCGCCATGTCTGCATCTTCAATTCGAGATGCAGCATCTGTTAACGCCATACCTTGGCTATTTAAATTTTCAATATTGAACTGTAAACGATTTATCATAGAGCCAAGGTCGGCACGATGAAGTGATACATTTTGTAAAGCCTCTTCAATTTTAAGAATCGCCGCTCTTGCTTCTTGTTCTGTTGAAATCTTGATGTTATGTTGTGTAGGGGAAGGGGGAATATGTTTCGTCATATTTATTGTATGACCGATATCGTCTAATGTAATAGGGCGGTTTTGACCGTCAAATACGGATAAATCATTAAATTCAGTTGTCTCGCCAATATAGCCAATTTGTTCTGTTAAAGACTGAAACTCTTTATTCAGTGAATCACGGTTTTTATTTGAATTCGTACCGTTCGCAGATTGAACGGCTAGATCACGCATACGCTGTAAAATATTTGTCACAGTTTGAAGGGCAGCTTCTGCCGTGCGAAGCATCGATATCGCATCCTCATTATTACGAATCGCCACGCGCATACCACTCGCTCTCGCATGCATACGAGTCACAATTGCAATATTAGCGGGATTATCCGAAGCGTTGTTCAACTTCGTACCAGTCGCCAAATGCTCCATTGCCACATTCATACGTTTCTCATTCTCATACAACGACTGCCTAGCATTCATACTTAAAACATTCGTACCAATACGCATAATAGACACCCCTTATAGATTGATATAGTTAGTGTTCTAAAGTTAATAAAAGGTCATGAAAAGATAAAAAGGCTTATGCTTATTTGCTATTTGTGTTTTAGCATAAGAGGGGATCAAGATAAGCACTAACCGCTTCTATGCACCGCAGATGCTCTCTTCCACATAAAAAGAAAAAAAGAAAGCTTTTATAAATAATCTATCTATATAGAAAAAATAAACCTCTCTGCAAGCAGAGAGGTTTATTCAGGAAACTAACTCAAATGGCTTATTGTAATAATTTAGAAACCATTTGTGGAGTTTGGTTTGCTTGAGAAAGCATGCTGATACCAGCTTCGTTCAAGATTTTGAACTTAGTCATTTCAGACATTTCTTTCGCCATGTCAGCGTCTTCTACTTGAGAAGCAGCAGATGCCATACTAGATGCTTGGCTCTTTAGGTTGTTTACGTTAAAGTCTAGACGGTTTAATGTAGCACCTAGAGTTGCACGGTTAGAAGCTATAGCTTCTAATGCAGCATCGATTGCTTTAACTGCAGCAGATGCATTGCCTGTTCCAGCAGTAGCACCACTAGTAGATTTACCTGCGATAGCAGCTGAGAATAGTGCACCTACTGCACGAGCGTTCTCAATTGTTTTTCCAGATCCATCAACTTTGTTGTAGTTATCGATAGCAGCTGAAATTTTCTCTACGTCATCAGCATTCATAGCATGTTTAATTGTGTTGAAATTAGTAACAAATGTATCCATTTTTGTATCTGCATCTGCTGCATTAAGAGCTAAGTTAGATAAAGCATCTGCAGCAGTTTTTGCTCCATTAACGTCAGTAGTTGCTACAGGTGCATTTTGGGCAACAGCTGCTTCGTAGATTTTTCCAATTTCTTTTGCGTTATCTAATGTAGTACCAGAACCAGTTTCAAATTTTTCGATAGCAGCTGAAATCTTTTCAACATCAGAAGAATTCATGCTATTTTTTACTTTATCAAATTCTGTTTTAAAAGCCTCTACAGAAGTAACTAATGAGCCTTTAGTGTCCCCTTTACCAGTAGAACCATCAAGTGCCACCAACTTGCCTGCTTCAGTAGCTGCTTTAGTAATGTCAGCAGCTACTGCACCTGTTAGTGCTGTTCCGCTTCCAGCAGTAGAACCAGTGTCAGCAATTGTTAAGTTAGCAATTTTTAAAGCTGTTGTAGAAGTATCAGCTAAGTTAATTTGAATTTGTTTAGATTTGTCGAATGAGTCTAATGTTTGAATTGCGATAGATTTATTAGAACCATCTAAAAGTTTTTTGTCATTGAATTCTGTGTTTTTAGAGATGTAATCGATTTGTTCTTTTAATGCAGAAAACTCTTTGTCTAATGCAGCTTGGTTTTTATCTGTATTTGTACCGTTTGCAGATTGGTTTGCAAGGTCACGCATACGAAGTAAGATGTTAGATACTGAGTTCATTGCTGAGTCAGTTGTACGAATTAAAGAAATACCGTCTTGTGTGTTGTTAGCAGCTACTCCTAATCCGCTTTCACGAGCACGCATACGAGTTGCGATTGCAAGACCTGCTGCATCGTCAGAAGCGTTGTTGATACGTTTACCGCTTGATAAACGGTCCATAGCGTTGCTCATTTTTGCTTGGTTTTGGCGCATGTACTCTTGCGTACGCATGCTGTTAATGTTTGTATTAATTCTCATGTTAAGAAACCCCCATTTTTTTATATTGACTTTTCTGCAAATTGAAAAACGGTAATATGCGAAAAAATCAATTTCGAGATTTATTGTAATCCTTGCTACAACGGGTGTCAACTAAAAATTCGAATTAATAAATATAAAAAAATAACAGTTTAACAATATATTCATTTTTTTATTACATAATTATTAAAAGGATTATTGCAAACTTTAAAAAAAAACTCTAATATTAGATTATCTTTGTTTACCGAAAAGGTGATATTATGATAGTTGGAAATATAGTAAAAGAAGTGCTTGCATATAAGAAAGGGCAAATTCAGCAAAAGCTAAGTAGTCCACAAGCATTCGTTAGTAGCCGTTTTCAAGAGAAGTTGCAGAGTGAACCTGCGAAGGAGACGAAAGAAACTACGCAGCCGGCAAAAGTAGAAGATATGAGTCAGCCGGTACAATCTACGAAAATAGAAGCGGTTGTTAATAAACCGGCAGAAACTATTAATAAAGTAGAGGAAGCGAGTAAGCCTGAAGAAAAGGCTGAAACGAAGAAAGCAGATGAAGTGCAAGTTGCGCAAAAAGAGTTTGAACGACGTTTCCCAGAAACGAAAAATGAGGCCGCTGATACGTGGGAATTAACGAAGAAGTATAATATTCAAAAAATACGTTCTTCCAATGAAGGGAAGTATGAGGATATTATTGATCGAGTAAGTCGTACATATGGAATTCCAAAAACGTTAATTCAAAAAATGATTGAAGTAGAGTCTAATTTTAATCCGAAAACGGTGTCACATGCCGGTGCGATGGGTCTTATGCAGCTTATGCCAGCGAATGTGAAGGAGATGGGTGTGAAGAATCCCTTTTCACCAGCTGAAAGTATTGAAGGTGGCGTGAAAGAGTTAAGCGGTTATTTAAAGAAAAATAACGGCGACTTAGTATTGGCGCTTGCTTCTTATAATGCTGGTCCTGGTAATGTGAGAAAGTACGGAGGCGTACCGCCATTTAAAGAAACGCAAGGATATATTAAAAAAATATTAAATATCGACGTTTCAAAATAAGAAGTTTCATATATAGAGAGAACATGAAATTTTCGTGAACATGATATGGGAGTTGGCTAGATTTGAAATTACAAGATGATATTCCGTTAACAATTTATTTTGAAATCGGAAATACGAAAAAGAAAATTGAAGATCTGCTTCATATTACGAAAGGTACATTGTATCGTCTTGAAAATTCAACGAAAAATACGGTGCGTCTTATGCTTGAGAATGAAGAGATTGGAACCGGAAAGATTTTGACGAAGAATGGAAAGATGTACGTTGAAATCGTTGAATTGAAAAGGTAGGGAAGGGGATTGTCATGAGTGGCGAAAAATTAAGCCAAGAGCAAATTGATGCCCTGCTGAAGGCGGTAAATGAAGGCGAGGAAATGCCAGCTTTCGCACAAGAAGCAGGAAAGCAAGAGAAATTTCAAGAGTATGATTTTAATAGACCAGAGAAGTTCGGTGTTGAGCATTTACGTAGTTTGCAAGCGATTGCTTCTACGTTTGGAAAGCAGACGTCACAGACGTTATCAGCGCGTATGCGTATTCCGATTGAACTAGAACCTTCAACAGTTGAGCAAGTTCCATTTACGAGTGAGTATGTGGAGAAGATGCCGAAAGATTATTATTTATATTGCGTAATTGATCTCGGTTTACCAGAGCTTGGAGAAATTGTTATTGAGATTGATTTAGCATTCGTTATTTATATTCATGAATGTTGGCTTGGCGGAGATAGTAAACGTAACTTTACGATGCGTAGACCGTTAACAGCGTTTGAGTTTTTAACGCTTGATAATATATTCTTGCTTCTTTGTAAAAATTTAGAGCAATCATTTGAAAGTGTTGTTGCGATTGAACCGAAATTTGTAACGACAGAAACAGATCCGAATGCACTAAAGATTACGACAGCGAGCGATATTATTTCATTACTTAACGTAAATATGAAAACAGATTTTTGGAATACGACGGTGCGTATCGGAATTCCATTCTTATCTGTTGAAGAAATTATGGATAAGTTAACGTCTGAAAATATTGTCGAACATTCTTCAGATAAACGTAAAAAGTATACGTCTGAAGTGGAAGTGAAAGTAAATCAAGTGTACAAACCTGTTCACGTTGCAATTGGTGAGCAGAAAATGACAATGAGTGAGATTGAACAAATTGAAGAAGGCGATATTATTCCGCTTCATACGAAAGTTTCGGATGAATTACTTGGTTATGTAGATGGAAAGCATAAATTTAATTGTTTTATTGGAAAAGATGGAACGCGTAAGGCGCTCCTATTTAAAAGTTTTGTAGAGTAGGAGGATCCATATGAAGCATGAAGTATCTCCCGTGTCATTAATGGGATTAGAAGATTTTGCAGGAAAGCGAAATGAAGCAGGTAAGGCACATATTGATACTGTTTCAGATATTTCGATTGAACTCGGTGTAAAGCTTGGAAAGTCATCTATTACACTTGGTGATGTAAAGCAGTTAAAAGTTGGCGATGTTCTGGAAGTAGAGAAAAACTTAGGACATAAAGTAGATGTGTATTTAAGTAATATGAAAGTCGGCATCGGTGAAGCAATCGTAATGGACGAGAAATTCGGTATTATCATTTCTGAAATTGAAGCTGATAAGAAACAAGCGGCGCTTATGAAAGCCCAAAGTCAAATGCAAGATAAAGAGTAGAGGAGGAGTCATATGTCGTATATGACGACCTTATTTCAAGTCGTTTTACTGTTTGGTGCGCTCGGTTACGGTGCATATTATATGACGAAAAAGACGCGCAAACAGCAGTTTTTTAAGCAGGGTGAAAATGGCCATATTCAAGTAAAAGACGGCGTGTATTTAAATCATCAAACGAGTGCCTTTTTATTTGAAGTGGACGGAAAGCAAGTGTTCACTGTTATTAGTAATAACGGTGTGCAGTCTGTGCAATTAACCGGAACAGGAAATCAGTTTCAACAAGCACTAGAAGACGCGGTGAAGACTGAAACGAAAAAAGTAGAGGATCCATCATGAGAATAAAGAAACAGTTATCATTATTAGCCGTTATTTTCGTATTTTCTATCGTTTTTTCAATTATTTTTGTAAATCCAGCGTATGCGGCCCCGAACGGTTTTATTAATTTCGAAAATGGAAAAGAGTTTACGAGTAATTCAAGTGTACAACTATTTGCGCTCGTTACCCTTTTATCATTATCTTCTTCTATCGTTCTATTATTTACACATTTTACTTATTTTATGATCGTTCTTGGGATTACACGTCAAGGACTTGGGGTAATGAATTTACCACCAAACCAAGTGCTTGTTGGACTTGCATTATTTTTATCACTCTTTACGATGCAGCCTGTACTCGGGCAACTGAAGAGCGATGTGTGGGATCCGATGACGAAAGAGAAAATAACAGTAAGCCAAGCTGCGGAAACGACAGCTCCTATTATGAAAGAATATATGTCAAAGCATACGTATAAGCATGATTTGAAAATGATGCTGAAAGTACGCGGAGAAGAGTTGCCGAAAGATTTGAAAGATCTTTCCTTATTTACACTTGTACCATCCTTTACGTTAACGCAAATTCAAAAAGGTTTACTAACAGGGATGTTCATTTATTTAGCGTTTGTATTTATAGATTTGATTATTAGTACACTTTTAATGTACCTCGGGATGATGATGGTACCGCCGATGATTTTAAGTTTACCGTTTAAAATACTCGTTTTCGTATATTTAGGTGGATATACAAAAATTGTCGATATTATGTTTAAGACGGTCGCCTGAAGCGTTTGATGCTATGTGATAGGAGTCATATAAATGAATACGTCACCAATTATAGATATTTTTCAAACCTTTTTTTATAAAGGGGTTATGATTTTAATGCCGGTTGCCGGCGTAAGTATGATTGTCGTTATTATTATCGCTGTCATTATGGCGATGATGCAAATTCAAGAGCAAACGCTGACATTTTTACCGAAAATGGCGAGTATTGTCCTCGTTATTATCATTTTAGGACCGTGGATGTTTCAAGAGTTAACGACGCTTATTCTAGATTTATTTGATAAAATCCCATCGCTATTGCGTTCGTACTAAGATAGGTGAACTGAAATGAATATGGAATTATGGGCGGCGACGTTTTTTGCGTTTTGCCGCATTACTTCATTTTTATATTTTTTACCGTTTTTCTCAGGACGATCCATTCCAGCAATGGCGAAGGTTACAGTTGGACTTGCTCTTTCAATTACAGTGGCTGATCAAGTGGATGTCTCTCACATCAAGACAGTTTGGGACGTTGCAGCTTATGCAGGAACGCAAATTGTAATTGGATTATCACTTTCAAAAATTGTAGAAATGCTGTGGAACATTCCGAAAATGGCCGGGCATATTTTAGACTTTGATATCGGTTTATCACAAGCAAGTTTGTTTGATGTAAATGCGGGCTCACAGTCTACTTTACTATCAACCATTTTTGATATATTTTTTCTCATTATTTTTATTTCACTTGGCGGCATTAATTATTTCGTTGCCACGATTTTAAAGTCGTTTCAATATACAGAGGCGATTTCAAAATTGCTGACGACTAGTTTCTTAGATAGTCTACTCGCAACGCTATTATTTGCGATCACATCAGCGGTTGAAATTGCTCTTCCGCTTATGGGAAGTTTATTCATCATTAACTTTGTTCTAATTTTAATTGCAAAAAACGCTCCGCAATTAAACGTTTTTATGAATGCATACGTAATTAAAATTACATGTGGTATTTTGTTTATTGCGATGAGTGTACCGATGCTCGGTTATGTGTTTAAAAATATGACGGATGTATTACTTGAAGAATATACGAAACTATTTAACTTTTTCTTAACGAAGTAGGGGGACGCGCATGGCAAAGGATAATAAAACAGAAAAGGCCACCCCGCAGAAGCGTAAAAAATCGCGTGAAGAAGGGAATATTGCCCGGAGTAAAGATTTAAATAATTTATTTTCCATTCTCGTATTAGCAGTTGTCGTTTATTTCTTCGGAGATTGGCTAGGGTATGAGATTGCAAATTCCGTAGCGGTGCTGTTTGATCAAATTGGAAAAAATACAGATTCAACCGAGTATTTTTATTTAATGGGGATTTTATTACTGAAAGTATCAGCTCCGATATTAATACTCGTATACGCTTTTCATTTATTCAATTATATGATTCAAGTCGGCTTCCTATTTTCTTCTAAAGTCATTAAACCGAAAGCGTCACGTATTAATCCGAAAAACTATTTTACGAGACTGTTTAGTCGTAAAAGTTTAGTAGATATTTTGAAATCACTGTTTTATATGGGATTAATCGGTTACGTCGCTTACGTTCTCTTTAAAAAGAATTTAGAGAAAATTGTCAGTATGATTGGATTTAACTGGACTGCATCACTTACTGAAATTATTAGGGAAATTAAATTTATTTTCTTAGCAATTTTAATTATTTTAATCGTTCTTTCTATTATTGATTTCATTTATCAAAAATGGGAGTACGAGCAAGATATTAAGATGAAAAAAGAAGAAGTGAAACAAGAGCATAAAGATAATGAAGGGGACCCGCAAGTTAAAGGGAAACGAAAAAACTTTATGCATGCAATCTTGCAAGGAACAATTGCGAAGAAGATGGATGGCGCAACGTTTATTGTAAACAACCCGACTCATATTTCGGTCGTACTTCGTTACAATAAACACGTTGATGCAGCACCAATTGTCGTTGCAAAAGGGGAAGATGAGCTCGCGTTATATATACGAACGCTTGCCCGTGAACAAGAAATACCAATGGTGGAAAACCGTCCGCTTGCTCGTTCTTTATATTATCAAGTCGAGGAAGATGAGACGATTCCAGAAGATTTATATGTAGCTGTAATTGAAGTTATGCGCTATTTAATTCAGACGAATGAACTTGAAGTATAATAGCGCGTTTGGAGGAGATCTCTTTGTTTAAGATAGATTCTGCAAGAACCTATTTTTCTATCTTTTTAGCAGCGTCATTCGTAGTGGCGCTCTTAATTCCACTTCCACCATTTATACTTGATATCATTATCGTTTTTCTACTAAGTATGTCAGTGCTTATTTATATGCGAGCGACAAGTATTAACGAGTGGGATGAATTAAAGTCATTTCCAACGATGTTGTTATTAATCGGGATTTTCCGCGTATCGATTAACGTTTCGACGACGCGAGCGATTTTGACAGACGGAAATGCCGGTCATGTTATTGAAGAGTTCGGCCAGTTCGTAATTGGCGGAAACTTATTAATTGGTATCGTTATTTTTACAGTATTAATCATATTCCAGTTTATCGTTGCAAACGGTGCATCGCGTACAGCTGAAGTAGCAGCTCGTTTTACACTTGATTCTTTACCAGGGAAACAAATGTCTATCGATGCTGATTTAAACCAGCGTATTATTTCAGAAAAAGATGCACAAGCAAAACGAAAAAAATTAAATATGGAAACAGAGTTTTACGGAGCGATGGATGGTGCCGGGAAGTTCATTAAAGGGGACGTTATTTTCGGGATTGTCATTTTATTCGTAAACATTATTTTCGGTTTAATTGTCGGAATGATGCAGCAAGGAATGAGCTTTGCAGATGCGGCTCTTCATTATACACAGTTAACTGTCGGTGACGGAATCGTAAACCAAATCGGTTCGTTAATGCTTGCGATTTCAACAGGTATTATCGTAACGCGTGTATTTGATGGTTCACCGGATACGGTAACGGAAGGAATCTTTAAAGAGTTATTAGCACATGAAGTTGTTGTATATGCGCTCGGTGGTTTGTTTATCGCAATGGGTATTTTTACTCCGCTACCGTTTCTACCATTCGCACTCGTTGGCGGAACGATTATCTTCTTGGGCATTCGTAATAAAAATCGAATAAAGAAAGAAAAAGAAGACGAGCTTCAAAAAGAAATAGAAATGATTCAAGGCGAAGATGAGCAACTGCAACAAGTGGAAGATTCATTTGGAGTATTTACGGATAAATATCCAATTATAGTAGAACTCGGTTTAGATTTAGCAGCACTTGTAAAGCAGAAAATTAACGGGGAAACAGCTCGTGATAAAGTTGTTCTTATGAGGAAGTCGATTATTACTGACCTCGGTATTAATGTTCCTGGAATTAACTTTAAAGATAATACTAGTTTTAGACCACGCGGACGTTACATTATTCGTATTAAAGGTGCGAAGGCGGCTGAGGGTGTTTTAAAATCAGGTTATTTATTAGCATTGAAAACGCCAAACGTAATGGCTGATTTAGATGCAGAGCCAGCGAAAGATCCAATTTTCGGTGAAGATGGATATTGGATTTTAGAGCATATGGTGCAAGATGCACAAATGAAAGGCTATCAAGTGTTAGAGCCACTTAGCATATTAATTACACATTTAGATGTTGTCGTTAGACGTAATCTTCACGAATTAATTCAGCGCCAACATGTAAAAGATTTAATTAATTCGCTTGAAAATGATAATGGCGTTCTATTAGAAGAGATTAAGAAGAAAGAAATTGATTTATCACTCGTTCAAAATGTTATTAAACAACTTCTAAAAGAAGGTATTTCTATTCGTGATTTACCAACAATTATTGAAGGTATTATTGACGGCAAAGAAATTTATCAAAACCACGTTGACGGTGTGACATCATTTGTTCGTGAATGTATTTCAAAAGTTATTTGTGAAAATGCGAAAAATCCAGACGGAAAAATATATGCAGCGCTCTTCTCTGATTCAATCGAGTTAGATGCGGATGTTGTGAATAATTCATATCAAGGTTACTTATTAAACTGGGATTTAGATTTAGAAACACGTGTCGTTGAGCAAGTGCAGCGCGTCTTTAAACAAGCACGTTTAATGGGAAGAGAACCAGTGTTATTAACACGTAGAAAAGATTTTAGATTTGCGATTGTAAGACTGCTAGAACGTTATCAAGTGGAAGCACAAGTACTTTGTATTAGCGAATTAGCACCAGAAATTGTTGTGGATCAAATTGCCTATATTGAATAGTAGGGGGTGAAGTAATGGAAAGTACAGAAAAGAAAGAAGCGTTAATGCGAATAAAAGCAGCTTCGAAAAATGAATTGTATCGAAAGTTATTTGACCAATATGGTACAGATTATTATTACGTTGTCGATGAAAGTGTAAAACGAAATATACCGTTTTTTTGGAAAAAGGATTATGAAATGTTAGTTGCTTTTCCAGAAGAAAAACAGGAAGAAGTGAATGAAGGTACAGCTCAATTTCATGAACAGTTAATGGATGTTGTGAATGATCCTTCAGAACAAATTGTGAAGGCGAATGGAATTCAATCAGTACTGCACAATTTAGAAAATGTAACGACTCCTATGTCATACGCGGCGATGCAAACAGGAAATAGTGAAGAATGGGCAAGAAAAAAAGAGAAACTATTAAAGCTGTTTGAAAAAGGAATTGTTGTGGTGAAACAGACGAAAGAAACGGAAGTAACGAAAAAGAAAAAAGTTGTGAAACAAGTCGTTCCACTAAAGAAAGAAGAAGTGGTTACAAAGAAAGAAAACCAAGAATCTGTACCGTTTATTATTCAAAAAGTAATTCGGATGCTAGAACAAAACGATGTGGAACAATATTTCATTCATGCATATGCTGAAAAGTTAAAAATAAAGTTTGAAAATGCAACGATGATTACGGAAGAAGAAGTTATCAGGTACATATTGGAAGATATGAAATCTCATTTCAATACGGAAAACGTCTTTGAAAAAGAAGTACAAACAATTGCATTAATCGGTCCAACTGGCGTTGGTAAAACGACGACACTGGCGAAAATGGCATGGCAATTTCACGGTAAGAACAAAACAGTTGGTTTTATAACGACAGATCATTCGCGCATAGGGACAGTGCAGCAATTGCAAGATAACGTAAAGACAATTGGATCGGAAGTAATTGCTGTACGTGATGAAGCTGCAATGACAAGAGCGCTTACGTATTTTAAAGAAGAAGCACGCGTCGATTATATTTTAATTGATACAGCAGGGAAAAATTATCGTACGTCAGAAACAGTGGAAGAAATGATTGAAACGATGGGACAAGTAGAACCAGATTATATTTGTTTAACGTTATCAGCTTCAATGAAAAGTAAAGATATGATTGAAATTATTACAAACTTTAAAGATATTCATATAGATGGTATTGTGTTTACGAAATTTGATGAAACAGCAAGTAGTGGCGAATTGTTGAAAATTCCAGCAGTATCATCAGCTCCTATTGTATTAATGACAGATGGCCAAGACATAAAGAAAAATATACATATCGCTACAGCTGAACATTTAGCAAAACAAATGTTACAAACATCGTAGAAAAGAGGTGAAGAATAAGGCGCTTGCCTTATTCAAACGAATATGAACGGTCTTTATATAGGTTCTATGGGCATGATGAATTACATGCAGCGCATTAATGTTCATTCGAATAACGTTGCAAATGCTCAAACGACAGGATTTAAAGCAGAAAATATGACGTCTAAAGTATTTGATGTACAAGACACATATCGCCGCGGAGATGGGGCGGTAACAAATATCGGTTCGGTCGATTACGCTGTAGTACCAGCTGCAACGCATGTGAATTTAGTACAAGGAAATATACAAATGACAAATAGCGCTACAGATTTCTTTTTAGATGACGGCGCGGCCGGTACAACATCATTTTTTGTTACTTCTAAAAATGATGAAACGTTTTTAACGAGAGATGGTAGTTTCACATTAAATAGTGATCGATATTTACAAACATCTTCAGGTGCTTATGTTATGGATGTCAATAATGAGCGTATTCGTATTCCTGAAAATGTTGAGTTCTTCGTATCTAATAATGGAGAAATTTATAGAGAAGTTAACGATGGAACTTTGCAAAAACCAGATATTAAGAGAATAGTAATTGCACAGTTACAAACAAAAACAGTAGATGCAGAAACGAATGCTCGTCTCGTGCAACGTGAAAACAAAAGCTTTACACTAGCAGAAGGAAACATTGCTAATTTACCGAACGGAACAGGAATAGTAAAAAATCATATGCTAGAAAATTCAAATGTAGATATGACGAAAGAGATGGCAGATCTTATGACAGATCAAAAGATGATTCAAGCATCACAGCGTGTTATGACGTCATTTGATAAAATTTATGAAAAAGAAGCGAATGAAATATTGAGATAGTGGACTCCTAATAAAGGAGTCTTTTATTAATTTTAAATTTCAGAATTATCAATTGACTTTACCGAGCTTCTTTTTTATATTAGTAGGTATAACTATAACTACTAAAGAGGTGAGAGTATGACAACGGCATTATATTTAGAAGATGCATACAAAACGAGTTGTGAAACAGAAGTGATAAAAGTAGAAGGGAATAAAGTATTTGTAAAAGAAACAGTTTTTTATCCAACTGGTGGAGGGCAGGAATGTGATACGGGTGTCATTGTACAAGATGGGTCTGTATTTGAGGTTGAAAAAGTAAAGAAGGAGCAGGGAGAAATAGTTCACTATATAAAAGATGAAGCTCAAGTAAAATTAGGTCCAGTTAAATTAGAGATGAATTGGGAAAGACGTCATAATTTAATGCGTCATCACTCTTTACTGCATCTTATCGGAGCTGTCGTTTATGAAAAGTATGGAGCTCTATGCACCGGAAATCAAATTTATCCTGATAAAGCACGTATCGATTTTAATGAGTTACAAGAGTTATCGAGCGTGGAAGTAGAAGAAATTGTTGAGGAAGTGAATAAACTTATTAAGCAAAATAAAGAAATTTCCACTCGTTATATGAGCCGCGAAGAAGCAGAAAATGCTGTAGGAATGATTAAAACAGCAATAAATCTCCTGCCAATTACTATCCAAGAAATCCGCATTGTTACAATTGAAAATTTAGACAAACAAGCTTGTGGAGGCACACATGTGAAAAATACGAGTGAAATAGGAACACTTGTTATTGATAAAGTAAAAAGTAAAGGGAAGCAAAATCGTCGTTTTGAAGTAAGGGCGATTTAGATTGTGAGGGATTACCGATGGATGAAATTATAAAGGAATTACAAAAGTTGGGATTTTCCCAGTATGAATGTAAAGCGTATATTGGATTGTTAAAACACTCCCCAGTAACAGGCTATGAAGTGAGTAAACAAACAGGAGTACCTCGTTCTATGATTTACGAGGTACTCGGTAAGTTAATGGATAAAGGAGCGGTGCATATTGTACCCTCTGAACCAGTTAAATATGTACCAGTACCAGCTACCGAATTAATGAATCGAATGCGAAAAGACTTTGAAAAGTCCTTTGAATTTTTAGATGAGAAATTAAATTGTTTAGAACAAGAGCGACAAATAGATGTAATTTCGCATATTCGTTCAAATGATCGTGTTTTAAAAGAGATATGCAATATAATTAATAGGGCAAAGGAAGAGTTATGGATTTCTGTATGGGAAGATCAAGTGCATGAAATTGAGCCATACATTCATCAAAAGGAAGAGGAAGGCGTACATATATTTTCAATCTTATTTGGAGCCCCAGAAACAAAAATAGGAGCGACGTTTCACCATAATTATATGACGCCCCACGTTGTTGAAAAGAGAATGGGTGGTCATTTAACTGTTATTGCTCGTGATGGAGAGGAGGTATTAATTGCGAACTTTTCAAATGATAGCACTTCATGGGCCGTTACAACGTATGACCCAGCGCTAGTTCTCGTTGCTACAGAGTATGTGCGGCACGATATTATGGTTGAAGAAATCACGAAGGAATTTGGAGCTGATAAGTTAGATACGTTATGGCGTGAAAATATAGATTTAGTCCATGTCGTAACAGGAAAACGAACTTTAGAAGGAATGGAGGATGATAGAGATGAGTAAAGCTCAGGCACATGTAGCTTTGCAGAGCGATGATACATTTCAGCAAGGAGTAAAAGATTGTTTACCAACTGTATTTGGTTATTTGAGCATCGGTATAGCAGCTGGTGTAATTGCAAAAACAGCAGGTTTTTCTATCATTGAAATTGCATTTATGTCGACTTTAATTTATGCAGGTTCTGCCCAATTTATATTAGCTGGTATGTATGCAGCCGGTGCTCCTGCTTCCGCAATTATTTTTACTGTGTTTTTTGTTAATTTACGCCATTTATTAATGAGTGCTGCCCTCGCACCGTACTTTACGAAACTACCTCTATTAAAAAACGTCATTATTGGTTCGCAAATTACAGATGAAACGTTCGGCGTCGCAGTGCAGCATGCAGCGCAAAAAGGATATTTAGGCGAAAGATGGATGATTGGGCTAAATGTAACGGCTTATTTAAACTGGATTCTTGCTACCATTATTGGTGGTCTGTTTGGTGAGTGGATACCAGATCCACATACATACGGGATGGATTATGCATTACCAGCGATGTTTATCGGATTATTTGTACTTCAGCTCATAAGTAGTAAACCAAAGCTAGCAATTCATTTAAGTGTTGCAATTGTAGCGATTATACTTGCATACGTTTCACACCTATTTATGCCAGATAGTATAGCGGTTATTATCGCAACCTTACTAGCTGCGACGATTGGAGTGGTGATTGAAAAATGGAAATGAGATTAGATGTATTATTACTTTTACTAGCAGCAGGAGCTGTTACACTCGTGCCACGTATTTTACCTCTACTCGTATTTAGCAAACTACAAATTCCAGACTGGGGTTTAAAATGGTTAAATTACATACCAATTGCAATATTAGCAGCACTTTTAGCACAAGTATTATTTATGCATGAGACGGTGCAATGGGATTACCTGATCGCAGCAATTCCAACATTTCTTGTAGCCATATATACTCGTAGTTTATTAGGTACAGTATTAACAGGAGTGGTTGTGATTATTTTGTTACGTTTCTTTTTCTAAAAAGGATTACGCTCATATAATAGCGAAAGGTGTAATAACATGAAAATATAGGGGTGGTGTTATGATACTTTTAACGATAGGAGCAATTTTGTTAACGTTGTTTATTTTCTTTATTATCGGTTTCGTTACGTTTATGATGTTTGTTGATAAGGCGACACCTCAAATATATTATACACCTTGTGAATCAGTGACAGTGAAAACTAAAGGTAAACATAGAAGGAAGAAAAGTTGAAAGTTGGCTTTTCTTCCTTCTTCTATTACATCCCCAAAAGAACTAACAACAATAACCCAAATAAAAAACTAATAAAGGAAAGAAGAACGATACATATGGAAAATACACGATTATTTCTCCATTCGCGCAAGAAAGTTATAAAACCTAAAATACAAAGGAAAAACCAAATGGGTAGGAATAGGAACTCACTAATTTTCTCGGGAAGTAACGAATAAAAAGTTGATAAATATAAAATCCAATTTGTAAAAAAAAATGCAAACGATAATAGATTGTAAGTAGGGCCGTTTGGAAAACTCCCCCTTTTTTACGGTTACGAAAATAATAGTTAGCACTGAGAAAAAGGCAATGAATATGAAAATAAGTAAGAGTAATGTAAGTGTCATTTACATCTCCTGTATAAGAGTGTTTTTTACAAGAAATGAATCTATTACATTATATGCTTGTTTTGTAGAGTGCCCGTTATATTTTTCAGTGTACGGATTTAGAAATCCATGTTCACCGTGTAGTTGTTTTATTTCTAATAAAGGGTTATTCTGTTGCTGCAATGTTTGAATGAAAGCGGATACTGAAAAACTAGCTTCTTTTTCAGGGAATATAAGTAGTGTAGCGCATGTAGGCTTTATGTGAACATAGTCACGTATACGGGAACCGTAGCATCCGATAATAAAATCTATTTTCGGATTGTTACTACATAGCCATGAGATGGTAGCTCCAACACTAAAGCCGATAAGTCCAATATGTGTGTAACGACTAGAAAGATGAGTAATGAATGTTTCAATTTGCTTTTTTCCATCTTCAAATCCAATATGATTCATAAAAAAATGATATGCTTTTTCTTCATCAATATAATGAAATGCAGGTTGCGATTGTAGCAGATTAGGACAGAATACATCTATATGAGATGAAGTAAAGTGCTGGGTAACGTGATGCATATGGTCGTTCACACCATATATTTCATGAACAATAACGAGAGCTAATTTTTCCTTCATAGTTATAAAGTACCTCTATGAAACTTAATTTCTTTCTCAACAAGACAAATACGCAGGTGGAAGTTTTCATACCATTGCTCACGACCTCTTTTTTTCGCTTCTTTATGTAAGGTGTTCTTTTTCCAATTTTCAATCGCATCAAGTGATTCCCAATAAGAAATTGTTATTCCGAGTCCAGAATTACCTCTTGCACTTTCTACACCTAAAAATCCAGGTTGTTGCTTTGCAAGTTTCTCCATTTCTTCGGCAACGGTATTATAGTCTGTTGTATCATTTGATAAATTAGAAGTGAATATAACTGCATAATAAGGCTTGTTTTTTTCTAAAGTAGATGCCATTATTTTTCCTCCTTAATGTATAGTACGAATAATTAATCCATAGTTTGTATTTTAGCAGGTCACAAAAAGAAAAGAAGTAGAAAATTCTTATTTTTTCAGCTCATGTAAAATAAAGGGTTGAAGAAATTTATAATAAGTAATCTGAAAGAAGAAAAATGCCACTTCAAAAGAGAAGTGGCATTTCTTATATTTCCTCTAAGCTATTAACTGGAACAGTTAATTCGCGTCCTGGGTTTTTTACTTCATATATGCGGGCGGTTTCATTGCTTTCATCGACGTGTTGAATCATAACAGGCATGCCTTGAAAATTGACATTGGCTTGTTCTGCTGACATAGAAAGCTCTTTTGCACGTTGTATATTCATTTATATTCCTCCCATCATTATTATCTTTGCTAAAAAAGAGGAATAATATACCATTTAGAGACATTCTTAAAGTTTTTGTATTATTTGTAATGTTTCTTTAATAAATGAAGAAAAGATGGAATCAGGATAACCATCTATCGTTTGAACTGCTTCTTTTGCTTCTTTCAGAGCAGCTGGTTTATCTTGAAGTTTTATATGACACAGGGCACGATAAGACCCAGCTGTTAATACCCACGATTGATCAAGTGGATGACTCATATAATCTGGTATGGTAGCGTGTTTTAATATTGCCAAAGCTTCCTTATAACGTTTTAAGCCATACAAAGATTTTCCTTTTTCAAGATAATATAATCCATCGTCTTGAAAGATTGGTTCATCTTTTAGTTTTTCTCGGAATTGTTCTAGATGTTCTAATGCGATTGTATATTCATTAGTAATTGTGTTGTAGTAGTAAGCTTTTAAAATATCAATAATCGCAATGGATAGAATATCTTCTGTAAAAATGGCAAATTGCTCCGATTTTTTTATGTAATATAAATACTGTTCTTTATCAGCTGTAATGACTTTTTGGTAAGATAAAATGCGATAAAATTCATCTGTTTTATAATACACTTGATGTTTTTTTGAAAATGCAAGTGCATCTAAAATGACTTTTTCACATTTTTCATAATTGCCGTATGCGAGTAAAATAATGGCTTCTTTTAAGTATAATTGTATATGTGTAATGAGATCCATTTCTAAATTCTTCGCTTTATATTCATCACGAATTGTAGCAATCATCTGTAAACATTCTTTATATTTTTTACGTTTGAAGAGCATATAGTAAAACAGTAGTTTCGTTTCAGTGCTTTCTCGATATAAAGTATATTTTTCAAATATAGAAACAGCAGTTTCAACGTAATATTCAATATGATAATCGTTCATAATAGTTGCTCCTGTTAGGAACTGTTTATATAAGCGAGCTGTATTTAAAGTAGAAGGTAGCTCTGTTTGAACGATAGGTAGTAAAGTCTTATATACTTCATCGCATTTATTTGCCTTTATTAGTTGCTCCATTTTTTGAATGAGTTCTACAATTTCTCCTTCATCTTCTTCTAATAAAAAGCTCGTTTCACATTCAAGTTTTTCCGCAATATATTGTAATGTTTTCATAGAAGGTGTAGCTTTTCCATTTTCAATTTGACTAAGCATACTTTTTGTCAGTTCCGAACCTGCCAGTGCTGTTTGCGTAAGCTTTTTTTCTTTTCGTAATGCTTTAATTTTTTCGCCGAGAGTTGCCATATTGTTGCTCCTTTATATTTAAAAAGTTTAATTGCATTTAACTTTTTGTTGTGAAAATTGGAAAGTTGATTATATAATAAGTTTAACACAATTTAACTTTTAAGGGGAGAGAGTCAAAAATGGAAGATATAAGTATAGGACAACATGATTCAAGAATGAAGATTGCAACGAGAAATATCATTTTAATGATGATTGGAAAAATGACGTCTTTATTAGGCGCAGGTATTTATACGTTCGCAATGGGGTTATATGTATTAAAGACTACTGGTTCAGGGATGGGGTTTGCAACTACGCTCGTTTGCGGATCACTTCCAAGGATGATCTGTGGCCCAATTGCTGGTGCTGTAGCAGACCGTGTGAATCGAAAATGGCTTGTCATTGGTACTGATTTATTAAGTAGCTTAACGATGCTTAGTATGTTTATTCTTGCTACTATATTTGGACCATCACTTCTTTTTATTTATATTTCAGCAGCATTATTATCAATTTGTGCAAGTTTTTATTCTGTTGCATTAACTTCGTCTATTCCGAGTTTAGTAGATGAAGGACGTATTCAAAAAGCGAGTGCTTTAAATCAAACGGCGGCTTCTTTATCAAATATTTTAGGACCGATTATTGGCGGAGTTGTATATGGTTTCTTTTCAATTAAATCGTTTTTCCTATTAAATAGTATTACGTTCTTTTTAGCGGTTATTTTGCAATTATTTATCGTATTTGATTTATATAAAAAAGAAGTGGCTGAGAGTACAGAGCATTTCTTGACGAGTATAAAAGAAGGTTTTTTATATGTAAAAAGACAACATGAAATATATGGTTTAATGAAAATAGCATTGTGGGTAAACTTTTTTGCGTGTGGTCTAACAGTTGCACTTCCTTACATTATCGTCCATACATTGCATTTATCTTCAAAGCAACTCGGTACTGTAGAAGGAATGTTAGCAGTCGGGATGCTAATGGGAGCGATTGCTTTATCAGTGCGTAAAGAAGTGAATACTCCGTTTCGTTCTATTTATACTGGACTGTTTTTGTTTGCAGGTTTAAGTTTATGTACAGTCTTTCCGTTGTTAGTTATCATTCCAAAAGTAGCAAGTTTTATTTACTATATTGCTTTTATGATGTTAACTGGTATAGCAATTATGATTGTAAACATTCCAATGCAAGTACATATGCAAAAAACGACAGATCCGAGCTACCTAGGGCGTGTGTTTGGCCTACTTGAAACAATTGCGACTGCAATCGCACCACTTGGTATGATTGTATATGGACTACTATTAGATATGTTGCCAACTAGCATTGTTATGATGACAATAGGCGGAGGGTTATTGTTAGTTGTATTAGTTGGAGTAAAGCAACATATGGCGAAAAAACAAGTAGATGTGTCCGCTTAAAAATAAGAAAATAATGAAAATTCGACTTATCATTATAAAAGTGACCGAATTAGTATTTTAGTTTTTGAAACTCTTTTTCATGTATGTTAAAGTAAAGTGAGCTTGCAAAGAAAAGGAGACAACGGCATGAAAAAATTAAGTTTTGTTATGCTTTTTCTATTAGTCGTAATGGCTGGATGTAGCAATTATGACACATATATTGAAACAGGTATGCAATCATTGAAAGATGAAAAGTATAGTGATGCAACAATGTGGTTCGAAAAAGCAGAAAAAGAGAAATCAGGAAACGAAGCGAAATCATATAAAGAAGTTGCTGAGAAAATGGATCACGGAGCAACAGCCTTAAAAGACGCTAAGTATTTAGAAGCGAAAGACATTGCAAATGAAGTGTTACAAAAGAAAAAAGATGATGAACTTGAAAAAGCTGTAACATCAAATGCAGAGAATATGCTTCAAAAAGCAAAAGATGTGGAAGAGAAAGTAAATGAAAGAGTGGTAAAGCGTAGAAAGGTAGAAGAAGAAGGAATCGATAAAATTATTAAAGCTGTCGATAGTATAGATGAAGTGAAAGAAAAAGAGAAGAAAGTATCAGAAGCATTAGATAAGGCTGAAGAGGCGCAAGCAAAAATTGAGGCAAAGAAAAATAAATAGATTTATAGTTTAAAAGGCTGTCGTGCATAACGACAGCCTTTTAATTTTTTGTTGCAAATGAAGTGATGCTCTGTAGTAAAAAAGAAATGATTTTAGAATTCCATCTGTCCTCATGATGAATCGTATAAATATTACGCTGAAATTCAAATTCAGGGATTGGTATATAGCATAGCTCATTTCGTTGTATTTCTTGCTCGATAGCAAGTTTAGAAATAAAGGCAATTCCATTACCATATTTTAAAATTTGTTTCATCGTTTCTAATGAGTCTAATTCAATTTCAGATTGGAATGTAATGTTGTGCGCCAACGTCCATTGTGTAAGTAAATCTCTCGTTGTAGATGGATTACGATGCAATAGTATGCGTTCCTTTTCGATATTTTGTAACGATACATTGTCTTTCTTTGAAAAATGATGTTCTTTGGAAAAGGCAAGAACAAGTGTATCGGGCATTATATTCGTTTGTTTTAAAAGAGGTTCATCAAATGGAGCAGCGGAAATTATCCCAAGATCGATTTCGTGATTTTGTAGCATCATTCGAATTTCAGGGGCTGTTTTCACTAGTAGCGTTATTTTTATATTGGGAAATTCGCATTGAAATTGATGAACGACTTCTGGCAAAAGATAAGTCGCTGGTACATAACTAGCGCCGATTGTTATAGCACCTTTATGAAAATCTCTAAACTCTTGCGTGACACGTCTAGCTTCTTTCATAAGTGCATCTATTTTACAAGCATAATGGTGCAAAGCCTCACCAGCCTCTGTTAAGAAATACCTTCCAGAACGTAATTCGAATAAAGACACACCGAGTTCTTCTTCTAAGCTTTTTATATGAAAAGTAATAGTTGGTTGTTTAACGCCAAGTTTTTCTGCAACGATTGTAAGCTTTTTGTATTTCTTAATAAGTACTACAATTTCTAATTTTAAGAGATTCATTATGAATTGCCGCCTTTTTTATTTTAACTATAGAAAAAATCTATAGAAATAAATAGTTTATTAGAAGTTTTTTAATTTAATCTTTACAGTACATTAACATTCAGTATAAATCTTCCATATAGAATGAAAGCAGGTTAAGAATGAGGGGAGAGAGGTGAAACGGTGGATATTAAAATTAGTGGATTAGAAAAGACATTTGGAAAAACACAGGCGTTAAAGCCGTTGCAGATTGTAATGAAACAAGGGGAATTCACTACACTTTTAGGACCTTCGGGATGTGGGAAAACGACTTTACTTAGAATGATAGCAGGACTTGAAGAACCGGATAAGGGAGAAATATATTTTGGAGACCAGTGCATGTATTCTGCTACAAAAAAGATAAAGACATCTCCTCATGAACGGAATATCGGTATGGTATTTCAAGATTTTGCTTTATGGCCGCACATGACTGTTTTTGAAAATGTTGCATTTGGTTTAAGAGCTACAAAGCAAACGAATCATTTAAGAGAAAAAGTAGAAGATGCGATAAAGCGAGTTCGCCTGCAAGGTATGGAGAAACGGTATCCACACGAACTTTCTGGTGGACAGCAACAACGTGTCGCATTCGCTAGAGCAATTGTAACAAAACCTCATTTTATTTTGTTTGATGAACCGCTAAGTGCACTCGATGCAATTTTGCGAGAAGAAATGAGAATAGAGCTTATGGATATCGTTCATTCCATTGGTTTAACTGCACTGTATGTCACTCACGATCAAACAGAAGCAATGTCAATGTCAGACCAAATTATTGTCATGAAACAAGGAGAAGTATTACAAAAAGGAACACCGGAAGATATTTATGTGAAACCGTCTCATGAATTTGTTGCCAAATTTGTTGGTAAGGCGAATTGGCTTGTAGAGGGTGAAAAAATGATTCGTCCAGAGCATGTGAGTTGGACAAAAAATGATGTGTGCGAAATGTATACAGGTGAAATTCAGCACGTTACATATGTAGGAGAACGTTATGAAGTGAAAGTAAATATGGGGACTTTAGGCATCTGGACAGCCTATCACAATAGTAAGCTAAGCATCGGGAAACCAGTATCGTTATATGTACCAAAAAAATGTATTCATCATATAGGGGGAGAATCGTATGAAGAAATTCAGTTCGCTTAAGTCTTTATTTGTATGTACTTTACTATTTTCTACTGTAGTAACGGGTTGTAGTTCAAAGACAGGTAATGCAGATGCAAAAAGTAAAAATACGAATGAAAAGAAAATTGTTGTATATAGTGCAGGGCCAAAAGGATTAGCAGAAAAAATTCAAAAAGACTTTGAAAAGAAAACTGGTATAAAGGTGGAAATGTTTCAAGGGACAACTGGTAAAATTTTAGCGAGAATGGAAGCTGAAAAGAAAAATCCAGTCGTTGACGTTGTCGTACTCGCTTCCTTACCAGCGATGGAAGGATTAAAGAAAGAGGGTCAAACGTTAGCTTATAAAGAGGCGAAACAAGCTGATAAGCTGCGTTCTGAATGGTCAGATGAAAAAGGACATTATTTCGGGTATAGTGCTTCAGCATTAGGGATTGTGTACAATACAAAAAATGTGAAGACAGCGCCTGAAGATTGGAGCGATATAACGAAAGGAGAATGGAAAGGGAAAGTGAATCTTCCAGATCCAGCACTTTCAGGTTCAGCTTTAGACTTTGTAACAGGATACGTGAAAAAGAATGGACAAGATGGATGGAATTTATTTGAGCAGCTTAAGAAAAATGAAGTTACAGTAGCAGGAGCAAACCAGGAAGCGTTAGACCCAGTTGTAACAGGTGCGAAAGATATGGTCATTGCGGGTGTTGATTATATGACGTATAGCGCAAAAGCAAAGGGTGAACCTGTTGATATCGTATATCCAAAAAGCGGAACAGTTATTAGCCCACGTGCAGTGGGGATTATGAAGGATAGTAAAAATGTTGAAGGTGCAAAAGAGTTTATTGATTATTTATTATCCGATGATGTACAAAAACAAGTTTCTAAAGCGTATTTATTGCCTGGTAGAACAGATATAAAAGCTGAAAATAGACCAAATGTAGAAGAGATTCCAGTATTAAATATTGATTGGAAAACAGTTGAGAAAGAGCAAGATGAAATAGGGAAACAATTTAAGAAAGTATTTCAATAAGATGGTGATTCCATGGTAAATCGATTCGTATCAGTAAGACAAGTTGGAATGACGGTAGCGTTATTACTTGTGGCGATGTTAATCGTCATTCCACTTTTTCTTATTTTATTTTCTAGTGTATATGAAAATAGCAGTTGGAATTTTTTAAAGCCTTTTGAAGTGATGCAGAGTGGTGGATTAGCTGGGATTTTTCTGAATTCGATGCTTCTAGGTGTACTCGTTGTAATAGGAGCTACAATATTTGCATTTCCATTGGCGTTTATTATGAGCAAAACAGATGTAGGAAAGTATAGTAAGTTAGATATTGTTTTTATGATTCCATTTATGACACCGCCGTATATTGGATCAATGGGCTGGATTTTGTTCATGCAACCTAACGGCTATTTTGAACAATTTTTTCCGATGCTAAAGACAGTTTCATCATCGTTTTTTAGTTTAGGAGGTATGGTCTTAATTATGAGTCTGCATTTATTCCCATTCCTTTATTTCATGCTGAAAAACACGTTACTTCAGATTGGGAGTAGTAAAGAAGAAGCTGCAGCAGTTCATGGCGGAAGTTTTTTCTATCGTTTAAGAAAAATAATATTGCCGTTATTAGTATCAAGTTATGTAATGGGTGCTTTACTCATTTTTGTAAAGACGATTGCTGAATTTGGAACACCGGCTACATTCGGACGTAGAATAGGATTCCACGTGTTAACATCAGAAATCCATAAATTTATTTCGAGTTGGCCAATTGATTTTAGTAGTGCAACAGCATTATCTTCTTTATTACTTAGTGCTTGTATGCTTATTTGGTATATGCAAAATGTATTGAATCGAAAGTATTCATATGCAATGGTTAGTGGAAAAGGTGTGAAATCTAAAAGATATACTTTGTCTATATTTATGCGCGTTGTAGCATGGATGTATGTAATTGGTTTATTAATCGTATCAATTGGAATTCCATACTTTTCTATACTTATTGCTTCTTTGTCAAAATTAAGAGGCGGCGGTTTACATGTAAATAACTTTACAACAAGCCATTATGAGGCATTGTTTACAATAGGATCTCCGGGATTAGAGGCTTTATGGAATAGTTTTCTTTTTTCACTCGTAACAGCGATTATCGCGGTAATGATTGGAGTCTTTTTGGCACTTATGATTCGAAAGGGGAAAAAAACCTCTGAAAAATGTCTTGATATGTGCGGTATGTTACCGAACATGGTACCAGGAATCGTTATGGTTGTAGGTCTTATTCTATTTTGGAATTCACCATATATGCCTATGTCAATTTATAATACACCAATCATGGTTATCGTAACGTATGTTGTTCTGTTTTTACCTTACACGGTGCAATATGTAAAATCATCACTCGGACAAATTGATGATTCTCTCATGCAGGCAGGAAGTGTTTTTTCTGGAAATTATATTTATATTTTTAGAAAAATAATATTGCCTCTTATTATCCCAGGTATTCTTGCCGGATGGGCGATGACATTTACAATTTCGATAAGGGAGTTAGTAGCATCGCTTCTCGTACTACCTCCATCAGTAGAAACGTCAGCAACATTTATTTTTGCTCAATTTGAACAAGGAGAAGTATCTATTGGAATGGCGATGGCTGTCGTTTCAGTTGGACTTACAACACTATGTTTATTATTTCTGCAGCATATGGAGCAAAAACGAAAAGGGGTAGCATGATGAGAATAGAAGTGTGGGGAGGAGCGGGAGAATACGGTCGTTCCTGCTACTTCGTAAAAAATAAAGAAACGAAAATAGTATTTGATTGTGGTATTAATCGATCATATGAGGATAGTTATCCAAAAATAGAGAGGGAAGTTGTACCGTTTTTAGATGCAGTATTTTTATCACATATTCATGAAGATCATACGATGGGTTTACCTTTATTAGCGAAGTATGGATATAAGAAAAAAATTTGGACAACTCGTTATACGAAGGAGCAACTTCCAACTTATTATGAAAAATGGAGAAACTACAATGTGACGCGAGGATGGAATGTACCTTATAGTGACCAAAACATAAAAGATTTAAATTATGTATATATTGATGAGATTAGTAATCCGAATGAATGGATACAAATTACTCCTTCATTGCGGTTTCAATGGGGATATAGTGGCCATGTATTGGGAGCTGTTTGGTTTTTAGTTGATATGTGTAATACATACGTATTTTATTCAGGTGACTATTCAGCAGAGTCTAATATACTACGAGCTAATTTACCTGAGAAATTGGGCCACAATATAAAAATCGCAATTGTGGATGCCGCTTATCACACAGATGATGTTTCGCAAAATGAACGTGTAAACGAACTATGTGCAGAAATTGAACGAGTTATGCAAAATAAAGGAATAGCATTATTACCGCTTCCACAACTTGGTAGGGCGCAAGATATAGTATTGTATTTATATGAACGATATAAAGCATTTCCGCTTATAGTAGATAAAGAAATTTTGGCTGGATTTGAAGAGATGTTCGTATATAAAGATTGGATAAAAAATAATGAAGAATTTAAATGGATTATGGAGAGTTTAAAAAGAAACATAATAGTGATGGATAATGACATTAGTATGCAAAATAGTTACGGAATAGTTGTAATGAGTGATGCGAATATGCAAACGAAACGAGCGCAGTTATATTATGAACAACTTCGGAATGAAAAGCGAAATGCCGTTATTTTTACTGGGCATATTGCGAAAGGGAGTTTTGCAGAAAAAGTTATGAAAGAGCATGTAGGTAAAGAATGTAGGGTGAAGCGAGTTCCATATAAAGTTCACCAAAGTATAAGAGACGTTAAAGAGATGTTAAATACATTATTACCAGAACATACGGTGCTAGTGCACGCTTTGAAAGAGGATACGGATCGATTACAACAAAAGCTAAGTTCAGCAGGATATGAAAATGTATATTCACTTGCAATGGAACGTATAGAAGTCATTTGAAATGCAAAGGGGATAGGTATATGAAAAAAGTATTTGTATTCGTAAGCATTTTCTTTTGTTGTTTCCTTTATAACGTTAAGGAAGGGGTTGCTGCTAGTCCAATGAAACCTAGTTTTGAAGTAAAGTTATTATTGAAGCCAGAACAAGTATTAGGTGATAACAAAGAGATGAAGCAAGAGGTGTTAGAACATTTCCAGGCTGGTACAAAATATGAAAGAATACAAGTGCAATTTTTAGATACTGCGAATAAAAGTTTAAGCGAGGAAGGTTGGTTTGCTAGAATTCGAAAGAAAGAATTTAGTAAAGATTTTGAACTAACATATAAAAAAAGATATCCTATTCAAAATGGTGTAATTCAAGATGCACTAGAAGTAGCTGAAAAAGAAGGATTCGATAGTAATACGGATAGTTATGAGGCGGAAATAGATTGGGGATTTGAGAAGAAAACATTAAGCATTTCAAATAAGAAAAGTTACAGTGCTAAAGGATATGGAATACTTGATTTACCAAATAAACAAGCTGCTCAAAACATGTTAATAGAAAAATTACCAGGGAAAATGAACAAATGGTTGTATACAAATTGGGGAGAAGAGATGTTAAAGAATTCCCATATTTACGGTCCTGTATTAATGAAACGATATACAGGAGATTTTGAAAACATAAAAGCAAATATTGAAATTTGGCCATTAAGTAATACCGGAAAAGTAGAAGATGACTTCGTAATAGAAGTGTCATTTAAAACAAATGAAGAAAGTATTGCGACAAAGCAAAGGGAATTATTAATGGCGAATTTAGAGAAAAAAGGCTGGTTGTTACCGAAAGATAGTTTGAAGACAGAGCTTATTTTTCAGTAAATAGTAAAAAGGAATCCATATGCCGTGGATTCCTTTTTATATATGAGTATTAAGCTAAATCAGCTGACACGAACATATCACTATTTTGAAGGTTTTTAGAGCGTAAACTATAAGCAACTACCTTCTTTTTATATTGTTTTACAACATCAACATGCTCTTCATGACTATAAATATAAAATGTAAAATCTTTTTTACCACGTTTTGCATTGATAATTAAAGGAGTGCCTTCATTATGGGGTGGTGCATAATAGCGATCTAAAAATAAACCTTCGTTAAAATCATGAATAATTTTTGATTTCTGTTCGCCTACTAAGTTATTTCCGTTCATTGTAACAGTCACATTCTCTTCTTCGAGTTGTGGATGTGTTTCAAAGCGACTAATAATGGATTCAATAACAGAGTTAGGAAGGCTAGAAACGATAATTTTAAATGCTCCAAATACAACTAACATTACAATAAACCAAGTCGTCATAGTATATCATCCCCTTTATTCTATTTAATAATATAACTCATATGGTAATAGTACATATGGTGAAGTTTTGTATAATTTGTGAAAAATATGCCATTTTCACGAACGAAATGTTAGAAAAATCAATTTTGTTACAAAAAGTTGAAATCGAAGTATTTTAAAAGAAAAAGGTTTATAATAAAAATATAACTAATAACCACATTACTAATTATAAGGAAGTGTAACTATGAGTACTGTAGCAATCGTATATGGTATTATTCTTTCCACAATTATTGTTTTGTTTTTTGTTGGGGTTTCACGTTATATTCATAAATGGAAAGAAGGCGTTGCGAAATTAAATCACATTGAAGAAGAACTTAGTGATTTAATGTTACATCATGGTAAGTAAACATTTATTTTTTAACTAAACAATGTGAAGGATATCACAAAACATGCTTTCCTAATGAAGGCATGTTTTTTTGTTGTTTAAGAAAAGAAGTGTTTTTGTATAAATGATCTAATTATTACTTAAAAAGGGAAATTTATTTAGTATAATATATAATATGTTTATTTTAGGGGGAGTATCATGAGGGGATTAAAAGTTGTTGGAATTATAGCTGGAATTACTATAGTAGGCTGTATAGCTTTCTTTTCAGTGAAGGAATATGTCAATTCCAAAGAAGACTCTAATTATGTGCTAAATTACATAAAAGAACATAAGGATGATAAAACAACTTCTTTAATTGTTAAAAGAAATGGTGAAACATTGACATCAATAAATGAAAAAGAAAAACTACCGCTAGCAAGTATGTCGAAAATCGTTATAGCAATTGAATATGCTAAGCAAGTAGCTGAAGGGAAAATAAGAAAAGACGAGCAAATTTCATTGAAAGAATTAGAAAAATACTATGTGAAAAATACTGATGGTGGTGCACACCCTGCATGGCTAGATGATGTAAAAGTTAAAGAGTTAGTGAAGGGTGGTCAAACTTCTTTAGAAGAAGTAGTGAAAGGAATGATCCATTATAGTTCGAATGCGAATGCATCATATTTATTGGACAAGCTTGGAGCAGCGCGGATAAATGAAAGTTTGAAAGAGTTAGGCTTAAATAGTCACGATGAATTTTATCCAACGTATACAGGGGCATTATATATGAGGGGCTATGTTGAAAAAGAACTGCATATTCCTCAAAATAAAGCATTGGACAAGCTACGTAATATGTCTAATGATGAATATGTTAAGCATGTATGGCAAATACATGAATGGATGAAAGACGAGAAAGAATGGACAAAACGCGAGATATCTTTAAAAGCCGATATGGACTTTCAGCGTATTTGGTCAGATCGGTTTATAAGTGCAAATGCGAAGGATTACATGAGTTTACTGGAAAAGATAAATAGCAGAAATTATTTTACACCACAAATGCAAGGTGAGATTGAGAATATATTTAAAGGAACCGTAGGAGAGGGTATGTTCGAATTTGCTGGACAGAAAGGTGGTTCTACTGCATTTGTATTAACAAATAGTTTCTATGGTACTGATAAAAAAGGGAATAAGATTGAGATTGTCTTTATGATGAACAATTTGAGTGAAAAAGCATTTGAAAAACTTCTAAGTAATATGGATTACTTTATTCGAGATATTGTCATAAGTGAGGAATTCAGAAATAAATTATAATGAAATAATTTTATTATGTAAACAAAGGGGCACTTATGAAAAGTGCTCTTTTGTAATACAGGATTTTCCAATCTTATTATTGAATATAAATTGAAAATAAGAAAGGAGATTGAAAAATGACAACAATATATTTCGTTCGCCATGCTCATTCTACCTATACAAAAGAAGAACGGGAGCGACCTTTATCTGAAAAAGGACAATTGGATGCAGAAAACGTTACAAGCTTATTAAAAGATGCACATATTGCTGTTGTTATTTCTAGTCCGTACAAAAGAGCAATCCAAACTGTACAAGGAATTGCGAATACATATAAATTATCAATACAAACAGAAGAAGATTTGCGTGAAAGATTATTGAGCACAGAGCCGGTATCAAATTTTAATGATGCTATGCAGAATGTGTGGGAAGATTGGAGTTTTGCATACGAAGGCGGAGAATCGAATGATATCGCACAAAGGCGCGCTGTAATATGTATGCAAAATATATTAAAACAATATGAAGGTAAGAATATTGTAATAGGTACGCATGGAAATATTATGGTATTACTCATGAATTATTTTAATTCGAAATATGATTTTGAGTTTTGGAAAACACTTCATATGCCTGATGTGTATAAATTAAATTTTGATAAAAATCGTTTCATTTCTGCTGAAAGAATAGAGAAAACAGGTCATCGGTTAAATATTTTGTAAAAGTTTATCAAAAAAAGAGGAAAGAGAGAAGTTATTGTAGAAGTATGACTTTGTAACATAAAAAATATATGTTAAAGGAGGCTGTTTACATGTTTGAGAAAGAGAAAGAAGGGCTTATTGAAGTTCAAAACGTATATGAAATTGCACCAGAAGATGGAACAATCATTGGTATGGCAACGGAAGAAGAAATGGAAATTGCTGCTGAACTAGAGTTACAGTACTATGCCCATTCTCGTTTGTTAGAAGCAAATATTCAGTTAGACGGTTCCTCCTACAAAGAGTTACTTCAGGAGTTCCAGGAGTACGAAAGAAAATCAATGAGCTTTTGGCGAGCGATACATAAACGTTTAGCTGTGCCATGGGCGTGGGTACTACGTATTGATGTTGCGAATGGCCCTATATATGTAAGTAATGGAAGTTCATATTACGAAGAAATCGATGATGAAGAAGATTATGAATAGATAAGTAAGGAAGCAGCTTTAGTTGCTTCCTTTTTTTATTTGTAAGAAATGAATCGCCTCAATAATAATATCTGGTCGATCATTTTCTATACCGTGACTAGCATGTTCGGCAAGAATATATTGGCTGTTAGTTGAGAGGTGTAATTGTTCGTGAATTAGTTCTTGCCACATTGCTTCAAGTCGTGTTGCTTCCTCTTTTGGCATGCCACCATTAGTCAATTGAGTAATAGAATATTGAGGATCTCTACCGATAACGATTAATGGTATTTCTAATGTTTTACATAGCTCTTTTAGTGAGAGAGCACAGTTTTTCCACGCCGATAGTTCAGAAGCTGTCGCTTTATATAATGAAGGCGAGGTAGAGAATTCAATTTGCTGTTTTGATTGATCGGTGAGAATAGGTTTTAGTTCATTATAAAGTGTGTCTACATCCATTTTGGAATATATATTATATTTTTGAAACCAAACATCATCAGAATCAGTTTGATCAGAAATTGGTAAATGAAGTTCATCTAAACGGTGTAAGTTCATCGAAGTAGAATCAACTAAAATAAGTGCTTGCAGCTTATCTTCATGTAACATCGCAAAATGTTGTGCACATAATCCTCCATAGGAATGACCGATTAGAATAAATGGTTCTTGAATAGCTAGTTTGTTTAGTAACATATGTAGCTCTTTTGTAACTTGCCTTATTGTACGCGGCTGATTGCCTAAATCACTTTTTCCGTAACCTGGGCGATGGTATGAAACAACTGTAAAGTGCTCTGAAAGCTTTTCTATAATAGGAAACCAATCATAAAATGAGCAAGTCATTCCGGTTTGAATGACTACAGTTTGTTTACCATCTCCTTTTATATGTACTTCTATATTTTGCCCCATTATTTCTACAAATTTATGAATGTTAATTCCTCCTAAGCTTGAAATAATTTTTGACAAGCAAAAACGATACACCAAACACCTATACCAAGTAGGACAGATGTACTAAGTGTAAATGAATTTTTTAAACCAATATAGACAATAAATAATAGTAGTGCTGATGCGGGGAATCCATATAATACCCCTAAAGCAAATTGACTCAATTCTTGTTTATTTCCGCCTTCGAATGAAATCCAAAATAGACTAAGTAAACTCACGAGAGGAAGGGCAGCAATAAAGCCACCTATCGTACTGTAGTGTTTAGCGACTTCAGTGATAACGCCGATAATAAGTGCCGAAACGATTACTTTAACGAGGAAATGCATATTTTGCCTCCTTCGCTAATAAGGAAAATGCTTTTTCAATTAATTGTTGTTCTTCTTTTGATAACTGTGATTCTAATATTTTTATCTTTTCTTTATCTAGTAAAGTATGTTTTTCTAATACTTCAATTCCTTCAATTGTTAATGTAAGGTTTACCACTCTTTCATCTTTTTTATTTCTCTCTTTAACGATGAAACCCTTTTGAATAAGGCGTTTTATATGTTCAGATGCTGTGTTATGAGAAAGACTAAGCTCAGTAGCGACATTTCCAATTGTTATATCTTTCTCACGAGAAACGATTTGTAAAATACGAATTGCTTGGTGGGAAAGATTGTCCTCGTATTCGTATCGTAAGTGATAATAAATGCTCTCCCAATGTTGATTAATGTTGTTCATAATAATAAATCCCCTTTTTATATCGTATAGTAAGATATATTCGTCATTTTAGAAATAAAACCCTTTTATTTGGATAAAAAATGTTGAAAAAGTTTATTTTTATTGAAATATAAGGTAATCTATGTGTAAAGGTATACATTTAGCAAGAGAGAGGATGATAGCTGTGAATACATTCAAATGGATTAGTCATGAACAGATGTATGTAGATGAAATACATGTTGAAAAATGTGGTCCTCTTTCAGTCGGCGTATATGGGGGAAATCAAGAGAGTGATGCATACGAACGAGGAGATGCGGTGCTGGCTTGGTGGGATCCTGAATTACACTTTGAATTTGTTATGATTTTTGATACACATCACAAAACAAAAAATATAGATTATATAATAGAAGCGATTTCGGAAAGAAAAGAAAAACTAAAAGAGTTATTCTCATATCCAATACATTTAGCTTTTCATCATACACATATGTACTTATTAGCGTTATTTACAGATGAGTTATTTATTAAAAAGTGTGATCAAGATGATGAGGAACTCGCTTGCTTAATTTGTTTACGAAAAGGCGAATTTTTATATTGGTTATCAGTTGGTGATTGTTTCGCGTATTTATTCCATTCTGAGAAAACGAAAAATGGAAAAGGACGATTAAATAAACGGAAAAATTACGAATATATTGGCAGGAAAAATATTTTTGCAGCAAATACACCTTGCTTTACGTCAGGTGTAAGAGGATTAGAAAAAGGAATGAATCACATTGTAATGGCAACGGACGGTATTTTAGAGTGTGATAAACGAAGGTTTGATGATGATCAATCTTTAGTAGAAATATTACATGACGGGAATAGCTTGCAGATTGAGCCAGTATTAACAAATGTACTGCAGTGGAAAGGTAGAGATTGTGCCACGATTATTGGGTGGTCTATTGATACTGATAATAAACAATGTGCTAATTAATATAAAAGGAGTTCAAGGCTTTTATCCTTGAACTCCTTTTTGTTAAGCAATATGAATATGATATGTTTTTAACCATTCATTTACTTGTAGCATATACTCCATGGCACTTCTTGCCTCAAAATTGTTAATCTCTTTATTACTTTGATCAGCAATTGAAAGTAAGATGGAATGGTTAATAAGTGAGAAAATAGGATTGTTTTTATTGCTACACATATCAAGTGTTACATTACGGATTGTTTGTAAGTAGAGTGGATCTTGTGAAGTTGGATAAGCGCTTTTTCTTCTATTGCGTACATCGTCAGGTAAAGCTGGTTGTAGTGCTCTACGTAAAATGCCTTTTTCAATATTATCAATACTTTTTATGTTGAAAGGAACATTCCATAAATATTCAACTAATCTATAATCACAAAACGGTACACGAACTTCAAATCCAACAGCCATACTCATGCGATCTTTACGGTCAAGTAAGAAAGGAAGGAATCTTGTTAAAAATAAATAAAACATTTGACGTTGTTTCGCGGATTTTTTACTTTCCCCTTCAAGAGTAGGTACTTCAAGTATCGCTTCTTGGAATCGTGTATCAATATAGTTTTCTAGATTACATTGGTTACTTACTTCATTTAGTAGAAGAGGAGATGTATTTTTCCAATTTGTTAGCCAAGGAAACTTATCTACATATAGTAATTCTTCTTGATGAAACCAAGGGTATCCACCGAATACTTCATCAGCCGATTCACCGGATAAAGCTACGGTCGCATCTTTTTTCATTTCGCAAAATAGTAAATATAGTGAAGTTTCCATTTCACCAGCACTCGGTAAATCTTTCGCATGAAGGGGAACGAATAAGTGATTTGCTAATTCTTCAGCATTCACAATAATATCATGATGCGCTGTCCCGACATGTTCAGAAACGCGTTTTACCCAAGGAGCGTCTAAACCAGTGCGAGCAAATGTCAGCTCGAAATCTTTTGCACTATTTACAAAGTCAACGGAATACGTATGAAGTGTTTTATTTTCCGCAGCAAATTCTTTACCCGCAAGTGCAGTAATACCGCTAGAGTCTAATCCGCCTGATAACATACAAACGAGAGGAACATCGGCAATTAATTGTCTTTTTACTGTATCTTGTAAAATAGATAAAATATGCGAAGATGTATCTTCTATAGAGTCTGTATGGAACTTACTTTCTAAATTCCAATACTTCGTAACTACTTTTTTATGACGTGTAAACGTTATACAATGTCCAGCACGCACTTCTTGAATATGTTTAAAGACGCCACATCCAGGAGTTCGAAATAAGCCTAATCCAAATATTTCATTTATGCCATCCGCATCAATTTCAGCAGGAACAGATGGATGCGCTAATAACGCTTTTATTTCAGATCCGAAAATAATGCTGTCATTTCTTTCTGTGTAAAAGAGTGGTTTTACACCTAAATGATCACGCGCTAAAAATAATTGTTGCTTCTGATCATCCCATAAGGCGAGAGCGAAAATTCCGTTTAAATGTTGTACGCAGTCTTCTTTCCATTCTAGATAAGCATGTAGTAACACTTCTGTATCTGAATGGGTTTCAAATGCATGCCCACATTTTTGAAGCTGCTCTTTAAGTTCACGGAAATTATAAATTTCTCCATTATAAGTAAGAGCATACGTATAATCACCAGCACGGAATGTCTTCGGCTGTGTACCGCCTTCTGGATCAATTACAATTAAACGCCGGTGTGCAAAGGCCGCATGAGGTGAAAACCAAAATCCTTCAGCATCTGGACCACGATGCTGAATACGATTTGCCATCTTTTTTAAAATAACATGTTGATTTGAAAGGTCTTCCTTCCAATCTACCCAACCTGTAATTCCACACATACACATCTCATCTCCTAAATTAAAATAGTAGATTAACGAAATAAAATGTACATCAAGTTAAAAAATGACTATATAAATAGTGTACTACATGAATTAAATTACAGACTTGAGAAAATTTTCTTTGAACGCATAGTTATGTGAGACAATGGCTAAGGGAAAGTATTCCATTACATACAAAAAATAAAAAAGATGAGAGAAAAAATTTTTTCAGACGTTATATAGGATGTAAAAGCTTTTACAAAACAATAAGGGGAATCGCTACATGAAATCAAATGAGAAAAATTTTATAAAAAGATTACAGCGGCAAAAAGAAGACGCGTTAGAATTTGTTGTCGATACATACTTACCACTCATAAAGGGGATCACGCATAAAGTTCTACTCCCAATTCAAAATGATGGACTCATAGAGGAATGTATAAACGATATATTTCTTTCCATTTGGAATAACGCAAATAAATTTCATGGAGAGCCGAGTGATTTTAAAAAGTGGATTGCAGCGATTGCGAAGTTTAAAGCAATTGATTATTACCGGAAATCGACTAAAACAGTAGAAATCATTTCAGATGAGTTTCATATCAGTACAGAAAAATCAGCAGAAGACGAATTAATCGTTATGGAAGATAGGGAAGAATTATTGAAGCTCATTAATCAATTAGAACCGCTAGATCAAAAGGTGTTCATTATGAAATATTTACTTGGTATGAAGACAGAGGAAATAGGTGGCAAGTTAGGATTAACTCGGGCAGCAATTGATAATCGAGTGTACCGGGGGAAAAAGAAACTACAACAAAATGCTACGAATATTAGTTTTGGAGGTAGTGCAATATGAAAGACATTTATGAACTATTAAATGATATTGATATAGATGAAAAAGAACTAGAAGAAATTGAGGCTTCTGAAATTGAAAAGGAAAAAGTAAAACGAAATGTAAAACAATCGATACGTACGAAGAAAAAGATGAAAAGTTGGAAAAAAGGTGTCGCTGCTGCATCTATTTTAGTAGGATTATCAGTTGCAACTCTTGGTATCGGTTTTCCTACATATGCTGGAGGGTTGCCAATTGTAGGTGACATATTCCGATTTTTAGATAATGGTAGAACGGGGTTATATGAAAACTCTAAAACTGACGCAGGGAAGATAATGGAGCCTCATTATAATTATAAACAATACACTACAGTACTAAATATGACAAAAGAAAGCAAGGGAATAAAGATAACGATTAATGATGCCATTTTTGATGGGAAGACAGTATCAATAAACTATTCTATAGAAAGTAACAGAGATCTAGGCGAAAATCCAAGTACGTTGGATTTTTTAACTATTAAAGGAGCAGGTACCCAATCAGGTAGCAATAAAATTACTAAAGTCGCAGATAGAAAATATACAGGTTTAATAAAAACAAGTAGCGATCTAGTTGGTAGTAAAGAAACTATAGTGAATGTTGAATGGAATGTACAAAGTATAGCCATTTTAGAAACTGAAGAAGAGATAAAAGGGGATTGGAATTTTAATATTAATCTAAAAGGAATAGAAAATAAAGAGACATTGATTGGAGGTAGTACAGAAAAAGATGGTGTCAAAGTAAATATGGAGAGAATGGAAATAACACCAATTTCGTTTATTCTATATTACAACCAAGAAGTATCTCAAAAGATAAGGGGTGTATGGGATGGAGTGGATGTCGATTTAGAAGTGAGAGATGATTTAGGTAATCAGTATTATGGAGAAGGAAATGGAGGTTCAGGTGAAGATTCTTATAATTTTAATTGGAGTAAAACATTCCAACAACTTAATGAGAACGCTACTAAGTTAATAATAACACCTCACGTTAATTTAAGAATCCACAATCCTGAAAATTATGGATCGGTAACAATAGTTGAAGGACAAGTAAAGGAGCGTTTTGTACCTCGAAGATTGGGAGGCAATAAGGGTATTGTATTAGATGATATTGTCATTGATTTAAAGAAATAAAAGAGAGACTGCCTAAAATCATTTAGGCAGTCTTTTTTTTGTTAAGAACTAGTAACGAGCAATGCATGCGGATGCTGCGTTTTATATTCATCTTTCCACGAAATATTTAGTTGTTCCCACGATTCGCCGCTATCATTGGATTGAAAGACGCCATTGTTATTTAACGTGTAAAACGTATGTGGTTCTACCTTGTTTGTAGCAAACATCGAAATGACTGTACCGATTGCAGATGGTAGTCCTTGTTGTACTTGCTGGAACGGAGTATCTTTCGTTTTTCGATAAATATAAGATTCATAAGGGATACGATGATGAGCGAGATCAGCACTTGGCGCGGCAGAAACGAGAATCGTATCACAATCAGCTGGATCAATTGCCATGCTGTATAAATAATGATGTTCAAGTCCTTCACTACATGAGATCCAGCTGTTTCCATTGTTATAACTTTCAAGATATGCACGATCAGGTCCGCCCATAAATCCGTCACCACATGATGCATAAAGGCGATTTGGTGCTTCAGGGTGCATAAGCAATTGATGTGCATCGATAGGGGCACCGAATTTTTTATCAATCCATGTATGCCCTTTATCGTTACTTTGAATAACAGCACCAGCTTCGATTGAAACGTGTATTGTATTAGGGTTATTTGGGTCAACTGTAATCCAGCGTACGTGATGGGTAAAAGGTCTAGGCGGAAATGCCCACGTATAAGAAGATAATAATGATTTCATATTTTTAAGTTCAGTCCACGTTTCACCACCATTTTCAGAGCGAAATAAAGCGCTCGGTTCTGTGCCGACATAAACGACACCATATCCGTTAACTTGTTCATTTGAGCTTATTGTTATGGAAGTGATAGAGGAGTGCAAAATACCATCTTCTTTAGGGAAATCAAAGTAACGATAAGAATCTCCAATTGGTCTCCATGAATCCCCGCTATCGTCACTGAACCATAGACCTCGTCCAAATGTTCCGCAATATACACGATTCTTTTGAAATGGATCAACAGCGATACAGGTAGGTTGCATATTTTGTAAGTGATAAGTCGTTTCATAGTTATCATTGTGTTCTTTCACTACAACAAGTTCACGTTCCATACAGAGAAATAAACGTTTCATTTAAGTAACCTCCTTAAAAATTCTTTCATTAGTAAACAATATGAAAATAAAAAAGAAGTAGTCTTGTTTTATTTGAGAAAAAGGGATTGTTTAAAAAATAGCGAAGTGTGTATACAGAGGAAGCGGGCGTTTACAATCAGTCAATTCGGGATAAAGATGGGGAGTTTGTTTCATACTAACATACAGATATTGTACTTAAAGGAGTATAAGTATGGGACATTCGCATGATCATGGTCATTCAAAAAATAAAAAGGCGTTACTAATTGCCTTCCTACTAACAACAAGTTTTATGATTGCAGAAGTTGTTGGTGGATTTGTAACAAATAGCTTAGCACTACTATCTGACGCGGGGCATATGCTAAGTGATGCAGTATCTTTAGCTTTAAGTTTACTTGCGTTTAAACTCGGAGAAAAAACAGCAACAACTGCGAAAACATACGGGTATAAGCGAGTCGAAATGTTAGCAGCATTATGTAACGGTGTCGTTCTTATTGTCATTTCGGTATACATTTTTATTGAAGCAATCCGTCGTTTTAAAGAACCAGTTGAGATTGCTAGTAATGGGATGCTCATTATTGCAGTCCTTGGTCTGCTTATTAATATTTTATCAGCTTGGATATTAATGAGGGGCGGAGATGTAAAAGGTAATTTGAATTTAAGAAGTGCTTTCCTGCACGTACTAGGCGATCTATTGGGTTCCGTCGGAGCGATTATTGCTGCGTTACTTATTAAATTTTTCGGATGGACTGCTGCAGATGCGGTTGCTAGTATTCTTGTGTCTATTTTAGTCATTATTAGTGGATGGCGTGTAACACGTGATACGGTTCATATATTAATGGAAGGTGCACCACAGCACATAAATGTTGAAGAGGTAAAAAGTACGTTATTAAATATTCCGATTGTCAAAGAAGTTCATGATTTGCACATATGGTCTGTCACATCAGATTTTCAAGTATTAACATGTCATCTTATTATTAAAGGTAATGAAACGCAAAGTGTATTAAAAGAGGCTACGTATGTATTAAAGGAGAAATTTCATGTAGAACATGTCACCATTCAAGTAGAAATAGATGGTGAATTTCATCACGATGAGACAACTTGCAAAGTATGAAAGAAAAAGGATAAGAAAAAGTGTCATAACATTTTTCGCACGGCATACATATATATAATGTGGCCACAAATACTTTGCAAGGTAAATATTTCATGAAATTACTTTACTTATAAAGAGTCATCTTTTATAATCAAAAGTGGTAATTGATAAAGATTATCATTTTCAATGATTGTAGAAAGGAGTTTTTTAAAAGATGAGTAGTCAACTCCGTTTTGCTGTTGAAAATCGTAAGAGGCATTTAATTGATGAGTTAATTGGGGCAGGTGTGTTTAAGATTCGCGACCGACAATTATACGAGCTGTCTTTAGAGGAATTGGAAAAAGAGTACGAAGATATGGAAGATTATGCAAATGTTCAGGCATAGCTATATAGATTAGTAAAAGGAGAGCTGGTTACGATTTTGTGTAACCAGCTCTCCTTTTATTTCGTAGAAATTATTTTTTGTATTTCTTTCATGGGACGGAGCCAGTTTTGGGTCATTATTTGTTCCATTTGTTTTTCGTCCTGCTTCTGTAATGCTTGAATGATAGAGTGATGTTCTTCAATAGATTGACTTGCTGGAACAAAGTTTTGGAAAAACAAATATTCAAGACGTAAAACGTGAAGTTGCATATTTTCTAAAAAGGGTTCAATATATTGGTTTTTAGCAATAGAAGAAATTGTATTGTGGAATTGTATATCTAATTCTAAAGCTTGTTTTGCGTTTTTTTTCTCTATAGAGTGCTGAAAATGATCATTTATTTCAGAAAGTAGTTGAATATCAGCGTCTGTAATGTTTTGAAGAGCTTGCTTTCCTATAATAGAGTGAAGACCAGCCATCGTTTCATAAATGATAGATACGTCGTCTAACTTAATAGGAGCAATTTTTGTTTTTTGCCCTGGTACCATTTCCACTAATCCAGAAAGCTCTAATATTTGAAGTGCTTCTCTTACAGGTGTTCTGCTTACTCCTAGTGCCTCAGCCAATTCCCCATCATTAATTTTTTCATTGGGCTTCAGTACACCTTCAATAATCCAATTTTGTAGTTGATTTAAAACGAGTGATTTTGCTGAAATTCTTCCTGGTTTTTTATAATTTTGAGGGACAGGCATAGTGAATTCAATCCTTTCATTGTATATTTTCCTTTTTTGCATGAACAAGCTTTAATTTTTGTTTCCCTTCATCCGGCTTTTGGCTTAAGATGAGCACCATTACAATGACACAAAAAGCGCCTAATAACTGAAAAGATTGAAATGGCACGTGCAATATAAGTACAGAAGAAATAATAGCTGCGAGTGGTTCTGTGCAACCAAATAATGTTGTTTCTTTCGGAGTCAGGTATCGTATGCTGTCTAAGTATAAATAAAAGGCAATAAGTGTCCCGAAAATGACGACAAATGTGATGAGCGGTAGGGTACTTAGTTTTACATATTTCATAGTTGATAATAAAATGAATTCGTTTGTAGAAATAAAGTGTACAATCGTTACACCAATACCCCCAATAATCATGCCCCATCCAACGATAACGGAGGAAGACCATTTTTCTAACAATTCCTTTGAATATAAACTATAAAAAGCGAGAGATAATCCAGATAAAATACCCCAAATAATAGCTGGTGTAGAAACAGCCAAGTTATGAACAGACCCGTTTGTTAGTAAGAGAAAAGTGCCTACTAATGAAAGGGTAATTGAAATGAAATCAATTTTTGATGGACGAACGTTCCATTTGAAAAGTAAGTATACAGTGATGAATATAGGAGCTAAATATTGTAATAATGTTGCCACGGCAGCATTTCCTTCTTTAATTGAAGCGAAATACGTATACTGTACAGCAAGCATACCGAATAGACCAAACAAAATCATTTTAATAGCATCAGATTTTTGTTTCCAAATGCCAAATATCTCTTTTTTTCTCGTTCCGAATGAGGAAATAATGAGCAAAATAATTCCAGATATAAGTAAACGGATCGTAACTAACCATTCGGTTGAAACATTGTCATATTGAAAAAGTTGTTGTGCAGCTGTACCAGACAAGCCCCATAAACAAGCCCCGATTATGACCATTATAATTCCTTTTAATCGATTTGAATCCATATGATCTAAAATTCTCCTTTCTAAAAATACAAATTGAATACAATATGCAATATATCACAGAATGACTCGTTAATAAACTGAAATTTCTAATTTTATTTTTTTATGTATAGTAAAATATTGTAGAGGAGGGGGAGGATATGTTAGCTGGATTTTTAGTTTGTTTATTTGTTGGGTTACTTATCATTTTTTTAGGGTATCAAATACATGTGAAAAAGAGGTTGTTTTTGTTAGCAGGATATCAAGAAGAAACGTTTGTTGGAGATAAAAATAAATTAGCGAAGCTTTCAGGAGCATTTTCTTATATAGTTGGAGTTGCTACTATAATATTACCGCTTGGCTTAGAAAAAATAGGGGGGGTAGTTGGTATCGTATATGCTATATTAATTGTTTTAGGTACAATTGTATTTATAATTAAAGCAAACCTATTAAATAAGAGTGCTATAAAGTAAAAAGGCTTCATTCTACTGAAGCCTTTTATTAATTATTATGAAGTATAAGTAAAAGCCGGGATAGGATCAATAAATGTATTCCAGTTTTGTTTCATTTCTTTCTCTGTTAATAGACAACTATCTAATGATTGTTCAATTAAAGAACGGTTCATATCAATTCCGATAAATACGAGTTCGGTTATTCGATCTCCATATTGTTTATCCCAGTTTTTCAATACTTCTGGTTCTTCTGTAATCATTTGATTTCTTTCAGTTTCAGGTAATGCCGCTATCCACTCACCGGCTCCTTGAATTGTAATAGAGGAACCTGCTTGAGATAGAAGCCCTATCATATTATTACGAGATGCCAGCCAGAAGAATCCTTTCGCTCTTACAACATCTAAAGGCCATTTTTCTAGCCAATTCATAAGGCGCTTGGGATGGAAAGGATATTTGCGGCGGTAAACAAAGGAATTGATACCGTATTCTTCCGTTTCCGGTGTATGATGGTCACTATTTAATTCTTGTATCCAGCCGGCCGATTGACTGGCTTCTTCATAATTAAATAGATTTGTGTTTAAAATTTCTTGTAATGGTACTTTGCTAAACGAAGATTCAAGAACTTTTGCATTAGGATTTAATTTTTTTAGTAAATGATGAAGCTCTATCACATCTTCTTTTTCTAGCAAATCTATCTTATTAAGAATAATTACGTTTGCAAACTCAATTTGATCTATTAATAAATCAATAACTTCCCGGGTATCATTCTCATCGATTGCTTGTTTTCGGTCTAATAAACTTTCTCCATCTGCAAAATCATCCCAAAATCTATTTGCATCTACAACTGTAACCATCGTATCGAGGCGACAATTTTTCGTTAAATCAATGTTAAGAACTTCGTCTGTATAAGTAAACGTTTGAGCAACTGGAATAGGCTCACTTATACCAGAAGATTCAATAATAATATAGTCAATATCACCATTTTCCACAAGACGATTCACTTCTATCATTAAATCTTCTCGTAGTGTACAACAAATACAGCCATTTTGAATTTCTACTAGTTTTTCCTCCGTACGTGAAAAACCACCCTTTTTTATAAGAGATGCATCAATGTTTACTTCGCTCATATCATTAACGATAACAGCTACTTTTAAGTTATTCTTATTAGTCAAAATGTGATGTAGTAAGGTAGTTTTTCCAGATCCTAAAAAACCACTTAATACAGTGATAGGTACTTTTTTCATGAAATGATCTCTCCTTTAAATCGTAATGATTACGTTTTATATTAAACGATGGGAAAAGAAAAATCAATAATAAATCATAATGATTACGATTTAAGAATAGAAATAGACTATAAAATTTGTGCTGTAGTATGAAGCATTTGGACAAGCACATGTTTACATATAAATAAAATGGAGGCGAGAAGCTTGGTCTTTAATAGAGTTTCAAAAGAAGTAGTAGGCATAGCTCTTATCGCTATGTTTCTCTTTTTATTATTTTTTGTAGATTTTACAAGTCTAGTAAATTTGCATAAAAATATGCCGCAGGAATGGTTGAATGTGAATACGGTATTTTTAAGTATCATTTTTGAAGCAATACCTTTTATTTTATTAGGGGTCATTGTTTCTTCATGTATTCAAGTGTTTGTGACGGAAGATATGATTCAAAAAGTAATGCCGAAATCTCCAATTGTTGCAATGATTCCAGCAGTATTTGTGGGAGTTCTTTTTCCAATGTGTGAATGTGTCATTATACCAATTGTAAGAAGGCTCATTCAAAAGGGGTTACCACTTCATGTAGGCATTGTTATTTTAATGAGTGCACCCATTATGAATCCAGTCGTTCTTTTATCTACTGTATATGCGTTTCCAAAAAATGATTACGTTGTATATGCACGCTTTGGGATAACAATTCTAGTTGCTCTATTCATAGGTCTAATTGTGTATTATTGCTATCGCGAAAGAAATGTTTTAAAAGACGTAGAGGTTTCAGTTCAAACAAGCAAAAAAAAGAGTTGGAAAGATGTTATGAATCACACTGTAGATGAGTTTTTTGATACTGGTAAGTATTTATTGATAGGTGCTTTTTTAGCAAGTGTATTTCAAACGTTTTTTGATCGGAATGTACTGGATGTAGTAGCACATAACGAAGTAATTGCTCCCGTTATTATGATGGGATTTGGTTATGTTTTATCAATTTGTTCTGCAGCCGATGCTTTTATAGCCGCATCTTTTGGACATGTTTTCTCGGTAAAGGCACTTCTCGCATTTCTTGTGTTTGGGCCTATGCTTGATATGAAAAATACGTTAATGCTATTTGCGTATTTTCAAAAGAGATTTGTATTCTTTTTGATAGGAATTGTCATTGTATCTGTGTATACCATTCTGCAAATCATAATGTTATAGGAGGTGAGAAAGAATGGAGAAAGAGGAGCAGAAGGCGTATCATCGCTATATACGTGGCATTATTTTAATTGGTTTAGCAATGCTCTTATTTAAACTACTTGTAACAGGGAATATTTATAATTTTATCGCTCCAAAAATGATTAAATTTACGTATATAGCTTTTGTAGTAATTTTAATTTTTGGTATTGTACAAGTTTGGGGAGATGGAAGAGAAAAACAGCATGATTGTAATTGTTGTAAACATCATACAACATCAAAATCAGGGATAAAAAGTTTCTTTGTATATGTTTTATTTGTTGTTCCGATAGTTAGTGCTTTTCTCTTTGGAAGTGTAACAATTGATGGAAGTTTAGCAGGAAAAAGGGGTATGAATCAAAGTGTACAGTCGAGAAGTCTGGAAAGGAATGAAAAAGAGGGGGAACAGGTTAATTTTGATGGGCGAGAAGTATCCGTTGATCCAGAAGAAACATCAAATTTATCAACGACTTATAAAACGGAAGAGCAAGTAGTAAAAAGTATGTTAGGACAGCGTAAACTACAAGTAAAGGATAAGGACTATGTTCAAACAATGAATGTAATTGGTCAAAATGTTAATTGGTTTAAAGGGAAAGAAATTACATTCTTAGGGTTTATATATAAGGATAAAGATGTGACGGGTAATAAAGTAGTAGTGGCTCGATATGGCATAACTTGTTGTATTGCGGATGCATCAGTCTGGGGGATGATTGTTACCGGGAAAAATATTGAAAAAATTCCAGAAGAAACATGGGTGAAAATAACAGGATTATTAGATGAAACGACATATAAAGGAACAGTCTTTCCACTTGTAAAAGTAAACAAAATCGAGAAAATTAATAAGCCAACTGATCCATATGTATATGATGCTTTACCTCAATAGAAAAGAATAAATTTTTCATATTTTCATGAAATAGAATCATAATCATGGCGATAAAAAAATAAAGATAAGAGTAATTTGGTTTGTTAAAAATATGTGCAGAAGGAGTTATGCGATGAACTGGGTTACTCATAAACCATCATTTGAATTTGAAACATTTAGTCCTATTATTCGGTCACAATCTGCTTGGAGTGGACATTTAGATTTTGCATATGACTTAGTACGATTTGAAAAACCAGAAACTTTAGTTGAGTTAGGTACACATTTAGGAGCCTCCTTTTTTAGTTTTTGCCAGGGAGTAAAAGATGGAGGGTTATCGACTAAATGCTTTGCAGTAGATACTTGGGCTGGAGATGGGCATACAGGTCCATATGGAGAAGGGGTTTTTCAAATAGTAGAGAAAGTAGTGAGCGATAACTACCTTAATATAGGAAATTTAATTCGATCTACTTTTGATGATGCTGTAGACCGGTTTCAAGATGAAACGATAAATCTTTTGCATATTGATGGCTATCATACGTATGAAGCTGTTTCTCACGATTATAATACATGGATACCGAAAGTCGCGAAAAACGGTATTGTATTATTTCATGATATTGAAGTTAGAAGTAGTGATTTCGGCGTGTATAAGTTTTGGGATGAGGTAAAAGCGAAGTACCCTCATTTTCAATTTGCGCATTCATATGGACTGGGAGTGTTATTTCCGAAGGGTTGTAGTGATAAGTTTGAGGAAATACTTAAAAATAAAGAAGAAATACAAAATATGTATAAATAAAGGTAGGGCATGCATCATTTTAATGATGTGTGCCCTATTTTTGTGTGGGAAATTATGGTGTTAATTAAAAAGTTAAGATAGTTGTAAAAAGTTTTGTTGCAGCAAATATTAAAAAAGTTAGTATGGGATTGTTCTTTGTAAATAAAGTGAAGCTTTAATACGTTCATGTCAATCCGGGATTTTACAGTAGTTAATTTCTTAACTAATTGCTTTGTACTTACTGAATTTTAAGGCGGAGGTCTTATTGGCCGGAAATATCGGGATAAATAAAAATACAACATTTTTTATATTTTTCATTGCGAAAAACGTAATCTACTTTTACAATAGAAAGGGTTGTGAATATATTATACTGGAAAAATAAATCGAAATAATATGAAAATTTTGTTTTGTCTTCGCTAATTGTATATTACATACATGTAAGACGACATACGTCATGTTATCGACTTGTAAGGAGAGAAAAAAATGAAAAGTGTAAGATTACCATCGATGCTAGAAATCATAGTTCTTTTATTACTATTTCTTGCTGTTGTCTTTTCCTTCCAAACGATTTTTGATCTCCCAATTCAATTAGCGCTATTTATTTCATGGTTTTTAGTAATTGCGCTTGGATTAAGATTAGGATTTCGTTATCAAGAATTGCAAGATGCAATTACGAAAGGGATTTCTAACGGATTAGAAGCGATACTGATTTTAGTTGCAGTAGGTGCTTTAATTGGAACATGGATTGCTGGTGGGGTAGTACCAACATTAATCTATTATGGATTAGAATTTATTCACCCTAGCATATTCCTATTAGCAACATTAATTATTTGTTCTATAACTTCTATCGCAACAGGAACGTCTTGGGGAACAGTGGGAACAGCAGGTATTGCTATGATGGCGATTGGTGAAGGACTTGGTTTACCACTTCCGCTTGTTGCTGGTGCAGTTCTTTCAGGAGCTTATTTCGGCGACAAATTATCACCACTTTCTGATAGCACAGTTCTTGCAGCTTCTATGGCGAAAGTAGATGTTATTGCTCACGTTCGAGCTATGCTCGTATTAGATGTTCCGGCTTATATTATTACTAGTATTATGTTTACTGTAGCTGGTTGGATGTATGGCGGCGATAATGTAGATTTGAATCGAGTAGAATTTTTAAAAGAAGCTTTATTAAAGCAATTTGATATTAAAATATGGATGCTTGTTCCGGCGGTCATTGTTATCGTTCTATTAGCGATGAAGAAACCGTCTATGCCAACAATTGCAATGGGAGCTTTAATTGGTACAATTTGGGCAACTCTTTTCCAAGGGATGAACTTTGGAGAGGCGATTGGAACAGCTTATAACGGATTCTCAATTCAATCTGGTGTTGAGTTTGTTGACAAGTTATTAAACCGTGGTGGAATTAACGGCATGCTTGGCTCAGTAGCCGTTATTATTTTCGGTTTAGGATTTGGTGGATTACTTGAAAAACTAGGTGTTTTAAAAGTAATCGTATCAAAATTTGAGAAGAAATTAAATTCTGCAGGTAATGTAACATTGTCTACATTAATCGTGGCATTCTTAGCTAATATATTTGGTTGTGCGATGTATGTATCACTAATTTTAACACCAAAAATTATGGAAGATAGCTATGATAAATTAAAAATAGACCGTCGTGTATTAGCGCGTAACTCAGAAGTAGGTGGAACGTTAACTTCAGGTATGGTTCCATGGTCTGATAATGGTATTTTTATGGCTGGTATTTTAGGTGTAGCAACGTTCTCATACGTTCCGTTTATGTGGTTAAGCTTCGTATCGTTAATTTTAGCAGTTATTTACGGATATACAGGCAAATTCATCTGGTATGTAGATGATGCAGATAAAGGAAAGCAAGCATCATAAAATAAAAATCACCTTCTACAATATGTAGAAGGTGATTTTTTTATTTTTTAATAGCATTTGCTAAAGTAATTTCATTCTCATATTTAGCAATTTTTTGTTGTATCTTTTTTAAGTTTTTTTCAGTGTCTTGCATGAGCTGTAAGACATTGGTCTCCTGTTGTTTCATTAATTCTAACCTTTGAAGGATGGTAGATTCTCCTTCCATAGACCAGTCGATAAATTGTTTTATTTTTTGAATTGGCATACTGGTGTTTTTTAAACACAAAATCATTTCTAAATATTTCAGTGCTTCTTCATCAAAAACTCGATCTCCTTTTTCGTTTCTTTGCAGAAAAGGAAACAGTCCTTGTTTATCGTAATAACGTATTTGAGAAATAGTTAAATGTTGCATTTTGGCGACTTGCCCAATTGTATAATACATATCATTCATCCTTTTATTACCAAGGTATAATGCCATCTTTGTTAAGTATTTTACCATTATAGTTTGTTTCACTTAATGCATATTTAATAATAATTTTAGCACTTTCAGTGGTTGTATGGCCACCGGGGGAATTTCCATTAAGATCCGTAGTTGTAAAACCAGGAGTTACCCCAAATACTTCTGGACCGTTAGTGGCAAATTCTTTACTAAAAGCTAATGTTAAAGCATTAATAGCTGTTTTGGAAGAATTATATCCTAGTGTATTAATTGGATGTGTTTCACCATTAGCAAACATTGTTAGTGAGGCCATGTCAGTTGTTACATTTAGTATTTTACTGTTGCTCGAATTCTTTAATAATGGTAAAAAGGCTTGCATCATTTGGAAAGTTCCAAAAAAATTAACTTCAAATCCTTGGCGTAAAGTTTCAATATTTAATTCACTAGGTAGTATATTGAAGTCTAGCGCTATGCCTGCGTTATTAATTAATAAATGTAAGTGGTCAGTCGTTTCGTAAATTTTCTTTGTTGCTTCTTGAATGGATTGTGAATTTGAAATATCTACTTGAATATAGGAAACGTTTGAAACATTTAAAGATTCTACGGCTTGTTGTCCAAGTTGTTCATTGCGAGCACCTAAAAATACGTGATAATCTTTTTCTGCTAATTGACGAACAAGTTCATATCCAATTCCTTTATTTGCACCTGTTATAAAAGCATATTTTTTCATATTGAATTCCTCCAGTAGTGTTATAGTAGGTTACAATGGAAAGGATACAGCCTAAACTTAAGTTTAGGTCAAGAGGAATTTTTTAAAATAAATATAGAATATCTATATATAAGAGTGAGAATTCTTATCATTTAAGAGAAAGTCTGTTATTATAAGAGATGTAGGTATTATATTTTCAAGGGGATGAAAACATGGAGTACAGAATTGAAAGAGATACATTAGGAGAAATAAAAGTTCCAGCTGATAAATTATGGGCAGCACAAACACAACGTAGTAAAGAAAACTTTCCAATTGGAACAGAGCAAATGCCGCTTGAAATTGTAAAAGCATTTGCAATTTTAAAGAAGAGTGCAGCACTTACCAATCAAAAATTAGGAAAGCTATCAGAAGAAAAAGCAGAAGCAATTGTTGCAGCAGCTGACGAAGTCATTGCAGGGAAATGGAATGAACATTTTCCGCTTGTCGTATGGCAAACAGGTAGTGGTACGCAGTCAAATATGAATGTGAATGAAGTAATTGCAAATCGTGGGAATCACATTTTGAAAGAGAAGGGATCTGAGGTACATATTCATCCGAATGATGATGTGAACATGTCACAAAGTTCAAATGATACATTTCCAACGGCGCTTCATGTAGCTTGTGTAATCGCAGTAGAAAATCACGTATTACCAGCAATTACGAAATTAAAAGAAACTTTAGCAGAAAAAGTAACTGCATTTGAACATATTATAAAAATTGGTCGTACACATTTACAAGATGCAACGCCGTTAACTTTAGGGCAAGAAATTAGCGGATGGCACCGTATGCTTGAAAAAACAGAGCGTATGATTGCAGAGAGTAATACATATATGAAAGAGTTAGCAATTGGTGGAACTGCGGTTGGAACAGGTATCAATGCTCATCCTAAATTTGGTGAGATGGTATCAGAGGAAATTAGTCAATTTACAGGTAAACAATTTGTTTCTGCACCAAATAAGTTCCATGCATTAACGAGCCATGATGAAGTTGTATATACTCACGGTGCATTAAAAGCATTAGCTGCGGATTTAATGAAAATCGCTAACGATGTACGTTGGCTTGCAAGTGGTCCACGTAGTGGTCTTGGAGAAATTATTATTCCAGCAAATGAACCGGGAAGCTCTATTATGCCAGGGAAAGTAAATCCAACGCAAAGTGAAGCATTAACGATGATTGTAGCGCAAGTGATGGGGAATGATGCAACAATCGGATTTGCTGCGAGCCAAGGTAACTTTGAGTTAAATGTATTTAAACCTGTTATTGCTTATAACTTCTTACAATCAGCTCACTTATTAGCGGATGCAATTGTTTCGTTTAATGACAATTGTGCAGTTGGTATTGAAGCAGATGAAGAAGTAATTAATGAAAATGTGAATCGTTCACTAATGCTTGTAACAGCGCTAAACCCACATATCGGATATGAAAATGCAGCGAAAATTGCGAAGCATGCTCATAAAGAAGGGTTAACTTTAAAAGAAGCAGCATTGCAATCTGGGCTACTAACAGAAGAGCAATTTGATGAAATTGTAGATCCAAAGAAAATGATTGCTCCAAAAGAGTAATAGAGAAAGCCAAGGTTCTTATTATAGAATCTTGGCTTTTTTGATGTTCATTTTTATGTTTCATCTACTTGCAATACTACAAGCTTCAAAATATATTATTTGTTAGCAGGCGTATTCATTACTTTCATCTGTGGGCAGTTGTCTTTTAAGAGTGAAATGAATTTTTCTTCTTCTAGTGGTACGAAAGTGGTCACTGAGTCAAATAAATTGTAATGGATTTCTAATTGTTGTCTAGTCCATTTTTTTGAATGAAGTTTTTTACCAGAGTATTTAACGTGACGAATATCTTCAAATGGAATTTCAGTATGAAAAATGAAACCGTGTTTTACAACAAGAGATGATTCCGTTATGTTGTAGTGAGAGAAATAGAATGAAGAAAGATTCACGATGTTTAATAGCATCATGAGGGTGAAAAAAATAGAATTTTCATTTTGGAAGAATAGCGAAATGAAAAAAATAATTATAAATAATGTAATGAAAATGACGTGGAATGGATTTTTTTTCGCTTTAAACTTCAAGTTAGTCACCTCAGTATACTTGTCCTTTAACTAAATTAAATCATAACATTGTGATAAAACGTGTGAATATGCAGAATTGCATATTCATACATTTTATTATTCATGTAAAATTTCTTGATGGGATAAATTCAAAAGAAGTTTTGTAATAGTGGAGTGGCATAAAGTGACTTACAAGAATAGAAAGATAGCGTTAGTCATAATTAGTTGTATGATGATTATGAGTAGTTGTGCTAATAAATTTGTTGAAGATAGAAATCGAAAGCATACATTTGTACAAGCAAGTAAGGTTTTAGTAGAGACTGTAAATAGAATATATAAAGTGAAACGTTAATCAGTGGGAGGCTTACTGCCCGGTAAATAGCGGGATAAAAAGTAAAAGGTGTTTTCTTATACGGAAACATCTTTTTTGTAGTTAAAATTGAATACTGAAGTTTTGGAATGAGTGAATACCGGTTTCATATTCACTAATCGCATATGTATTCTGTGCAATTTACTTAACGGTAAACCATAGGTCTTGAAGAATATTCATGTTCTATTTTACATCCTATAAAATGAATTTGTATAAACATATTCGCTTTTCGTTGTATTAAATCCTTTCGATAGATGTTTTTATAAAAGTTTATAAAATGGGCAAACGAAACGTTGAAATGTTTGTTTGTGTTGTGATAAGATGATGAAGTGATAATAAACGATATAGTGATTTGTTTGGTTTTTAAATAAACATTTTGAAGGAGTGTTTAGTATGAGCGATATTTCAGAGAAGTTTTGGGATGCGTCAATAGAGGAATTAAAGAAAGGGTATGTGTTTGATGAAGAAAAAGAGGGGTACATTTGCTTAGCTTGTGGTGAAACATTTATTAAAGGTGTTATTTATCAAGATAATCAAGTTTTGTATGAAGCAGAGAAGTTCGTCCAATTGCATATTCAAAATGAGCATACGTCTATGTTTGATTATTTGTTAAATATGGATAAGAAATTTACTGGTTTAACGGATTTACAAAAGAAAATGGTTCAGTTTTTCCATATGGGACTGAATGATAAAGAAATTGTAAAAGAGATGGATGGCGGAAGTACATCAACAATTCGTAATCATCGATTTACACTGCGAGAGAAAATGAAGCAAGCAAAAGTATTTTTAGCGCTAATGGAATTATCAGAAGAAAAATCAAAAGTACAAACGAAATTTGTGCCAATTCATAGAACAGCAACGATGGTGGATGATCGATACAATATTACGGAAGAAGAAAATGATGAAGTATTAAAAGCTCATTTTACAGAAGGATTAGATGGACCTCTCTCTAAATTTCCGAAGAAACAAAAGCGTAAATTAATTATATTGCGCCATTTAGTGAAGAAGTTTGATAGTAATAAAAAGTATACTGAAAAAGAAGTAAATACAGTGATAGAAAATGTATACCCTGATTTTGTAACTTTAAGAAGATATTTAATCGAATATGGATTTTTAGATCGAACAGCCGATGGAAGTCAATATTGGGTGAAGTTATAATCATACGAAAAGAAAATGAATAGAAGCACAGTATTATAACAACTATACAAAGAGATAGAGATTGAAAATAGATGTTTAATAAAAGGAGAAATGAAATTTGAAACCACCTGCAGATAACAATAAAGAAGGTGCGGAGTCACATAAGTTGGAAAGTGAGAGTAAACCGATTTGGAAATCGATGTCGATGTTTTTAGTACCGTTATTATTAAGTAATGTACTACAATCAGTTGGACAATTATTTGGTATGGTAGTAGTAGGAAGATGGCTTGGAGTTAATGATTTAGCGGCTATATCAGCATTCTTCCCATTATTTTTCTTGCTCGTTTCATTTGTAATTGGTATCGGTTCAGGAAGCTCTATTTTAATTGGTCAGGCGTTTGGTGCTAAAAACGAAGATCGTTTAAAAGCTATCGTTGGTACGACGTTGACGTTTACCTTTATTATTGGAGTTGTGTTGGCGATAATAGGCAGTATTTTTGCGATGGATATTATGCGTCTAATGGGAACGCCAGAAAATATTATTGAAATAAGTGTACATTATGCACGGATTTTATTTATATCGATGCCAGTATTATTTTTATATTTCGCATATACAACATTTATGAGAGGTACAGGAGATTCTAAAACGCCATTTTACTTTTTAATTGTAAGTACAGCGCTAAATATGATCTTATTACCGATTCTTATTTTTGGATGGTTAGGAGCTCCGAAATTAGATGTGTATGGAGCGGCCTATGCATCTGTTATATCTACAGTTATTACGTTTATTGTCATGCTTGTGTATTTAAAGAAGAAAAATCACCCATTACAACTAGATGGAACAGTTAGAAAATACCTTCGAATGGATGGGGAGTTATTAAAGCTATTACTAAGGCTCGGTATTCCAGCGAGTATTAATATGATATTAGTTTCATTATCTGAAATTGCCGTAATCGCATTTGTAAATCGTTACGGTTCGGATGCAACAGCTGCTTACGGCGTTGTGAATCAAGTTGCAAGTTATGTACAAATGCCAGCAGTTAGCCTTGGTATTACAGTTTCTATTTTTGCGGCACAATCGATTGGTGCGAATCAATTTGATAGATTGCAAAAAGTTGTGAAGGCCGGAATTATTATGAACTACGTCATCGGTGGTGTGTTAATATCTCTTATTTACTTATTCTCAAGAGACATTTTATCACTATTTTTAACGAGTCAAACTACAATTGAAATTGCTCATAGTTTAGTTATGATTACGTTATGGAGTTATTTAATTTTCGGTCATGCACAAATTATTAGTGCGACAATGCGAGCGAGCGGTACAGTACTTTGGCCAACTGTTATTGGAGTTGTTTCAATTTGGCTTGTAGAAGTACCCGTAGCATATTATCTTTCTTACCATACAAGTCTTGGAATAGAAGGCATTTGGATCGGGTATCCAGCAGCATTTATTGTCAGCTTACTATTGCAGTATGCATATTATAAGCTTTCATGGCAAAAGAAACGAATTACACGATTAGTTAGTTAAATAGAAAAATGTCCCTAAGTTATTAGACTTAGGGACATTTTTTCGTAAGTGCAGGTTTACAAATAGCTTTTTAAAGTTATATCAAAATGTTGTCTAATGAGTGTTTTATCACTCATATAAAACTCCCATGCTTTTTCCGATTCACCGATAATCTCAAAGGATTCCTCTGTAATATATAAAGCGCAATTATCCTCCAGTGCAATTCCTTCTATATTCCCTTGATGATTTTGTAAAAAGGAATGGAAGGCGTTCATTCTGTTTAATTGATTATAATGTGGACAGAATCTTTTATTAACAATTCCCCAACCGTTACTCTCTATATAACCAGAACCCTCATAATCTGATCGGATACTAGACGTGAACCAACACATAGCACCAGCGCTATAACCAGCAATAAGTGTTCCTTGTTGCAGAGCCAATAATAATTTTTCATCGAGTCTATGTTCTTTCCATTGCGTAAGCATGTGAATATAGTTCCCGCCACCTAGATAAATTAAATCGGCTGAATGAATCATCTCGTCTATTTCATACTTAGAAGGTGAATCTGTTGTAATGCGTAAAATTTGTACTTCACAATGTAATTGTTTTTCAAACGTGTCTAAAAATAATTTTATATAGCTTTCATCATCATGACTAGCCGTTGGAATAAACAATATTTTTGGGTACTGTTTATTTGTTAATTCTATAAGGCGTTCATTAATAGGCAAGTGATTTGAATCTTGTAAATCACCGCCACCAATGACAGCTAATTTCATAGTAAAGCACCACCTAATTATTTTTGTTATATAAAAATTCGATAGAAGAGAGTTACATTCCTTCCGTAATGTAATCAATAATTAGAAAATGTAGCTTAAGTATATCGGAATAGTAAAGAAACTACTGACTATATATACCAATGCATTAGAAACCATACATTGATATATAATATTTCATACTAATGTTTCAAAATATGGAAAAAATATGTTTAAATAGATATAATGACGCATTGATTCATATTGAATTTATACTTATATTTTAAAAGGGTATCGGAAATAATAGCGATTTTTTAAAACAGTTTTTACTTTTAATAGGAAGTTGTATTACAATATGTTAAAATTATTTCAATATATTTATTTAATATGAAATACAAAGAAGGAGCGTGAAAAAAGTGGATTTTCGATTTGAATTTACAACGAAGCTGAAAGAATACTTAGACGATGAGAAGGATGAAAAAATAATAAAAGATGGACACAGAGATGTAATTTTTCACTATTTATATGCGTTAGAGACTGAAATTGGCGTTGTTAAAAATCCTAATTTTACTTTTTTTGCATCAGGAAGACGTTCACATATAGTGTTAGAAAACGTTGAATTTAAAACAGAAGTAAATGTAAAAAGTAATATAATTGAAATTACAAAAATAGTGGATAATGTAGCTATTCCGTTAGATACTATCGTAGCGAAAGATCGGGAATTATTTGCACTTGGACGTAATGAGAAGTTTAGTGTACAAATATTAGAGCAGTATCTTTTTGATACATTTGGAGAAAAATTAGGTTTAAAATGAATGGAATAGCCTATGTATTTATGGATAGTTAATTTTCATATATATCATTTACGTTTGACCTTTCATTTAATTTATACTACAATTCGTAGTGTGAAAGGAGTTGTACAATGTTTACTCAAAACTATAAGTTAAATGAGCACGGGTTAAATCATTTCTTTGGACCGCTTGAAGCGAAAATTATGGAGATTGTTTGGTCTAGCGATGGTATTACTATTAAAGAAGTGCAGCAGAAATTAAGTGAAGAATCACCTGTGAATTTTAACACTGTTATGACAGTTATGAACAGGTTAGTAGAGAAATTACACTTAGAAAAACAGACTGTGAAAAGAAGTGGTATATATCGTGCTGTACAAACAAAAGAAGAATTCTTATCCAATCAAACGAAGAAAATGACACAGGAATTGATGGGGGAATTTGGAGATTTAGTTGTAAATCATATGTTAGATGAGTTAGAGCAGGCTGATCCGACTTTAATAAAAAAGTTAGAAGACAAATTGAGTCAGTTAAAAAGAGAGGATTAATGAAATGAAATGGCAAATGCGTAAAATCGTATTGTTAGCAGTAATTGTTAGTATCCTCTTTTTCAGTATGTTAGTGTATTACGTTACATATCCATTTCTGTTTCAAAATAAGATGTTCCTTCTTTCAAATTTTTGCTTGTTCCAGTTAGAAAAACATATGAAAGAATTATCGCTGATTCGTATTATAATCGCTGGATTATTATTACTTACTGTATTAATCGTGTGCAAAAGAATTTGGCGACAATTTTTCTATAGTAAAAAATTACAAAAAGTACTTATCCCTTTCGTCCGAAAAAGAAAACAAATATATATATTGCCGACTACGGAAGTTGCGGCATTTACAATTGGGCTATTTCGTCCGAAAGTTGTCATATCGGAAGGGTTGCTTCAAATATTTTCAAATGAAGAAATTGATGCGATTATTTTCCATGAAGAATATCATCAAAAGAATTGGGATCCGCTAAAATTATTTTGTTTTACGCTATTAGCAGAAGGAATGATGTACATACCGATATTAAAAGGGTTGTTACAGCGATATCATACGTATCAGGAGCTAGCTGCTGATAAATATGCGATGCAAAAAATGGAATCTTCATTTGAGTTAGGTAGCGCGTTATTAAAATTAATTAAAATAAAGACAATGGAAAATCGATGTGTTACAGCTTCATTTGCAAAAACAGCAATAAATTTACGAATCGAGCAAGTGTTAAATGAAAAGGTTGTTAAGCTTACTATTCCGTTACATACGAATTCGGTATATGTAACAGTAGGTTTATTCTGTATGTCGGTTGTACTTATTGTCGGAGAGTGCATATAGCCTCTTTTTTTAAGAATAAACACTACTCATTGTAGTGTTTTAGGGGGAATAAAATGAATGCAGCAGATTTAACAATTTGGCTTGTGGCTGGGGCGGGAGTGTTGTCATTTATATCACCGTGCTCTTTACCGCTATATCCATCTTATTTATCTTATATTACAGGTGTGTCTATTCAAGATTTAAAAGAAAATCGTGGGATTATGCAAAAATCAGCGATTATACATACAGTATTTTTTATGATCGGATTTTCGGTTATATTTTACGCGTTAGGTTTATCGGTAAGTTGGATTGGAATAACATTTTCATCTAACCAAAAATTGATTCAACAAATTGGTGGGATTTTTATTGTTTTAATGGGGCTATTTATGACGGGCTTGTTTCAGCCTAAGTGGCTTATGGCAGAGAAAAAGGTGCAGTATAGAAGTAAATCGACTGGATATATTCGCTCGATTTTAGTCGGTATGACATATGCAGCCGGTTGGACGCCATGTGTTGGACCGATATTTTCAGCTGTACTCATGCTTGGCGCGACGAATCCTGAAGGGGCGCTTCTTTATATTACAGCGTATACTCTTGGGTTTGCGGTTCCATTTTTCGTGATGGCATTCTTTATTGGGAAGGTAAAATGGATTGTTACATATGCCAATGTCATGATGAAAATTGGCGGTGGAATGATGATTGTAACAGGTATTTTATTGTATACAAATCAAATGACGAAAATTACAGCATTCTTTATTCGTCTATTCGGTGGATTTACAGGTTTTTAAAAATGAGGAGGAAGAAAAGTGAAGAAACTAATTGCTATTATACTAGTAGGTGCTCTCGCTTGGGCGGGGGTTAACTTTTATAATTCAAAGAAAGAAGAAAAGGAAAGAAAAGCAAAGCAAGCAGAGTTACAAGAGAAAGAAGTATTACCACAAGTAGGTTTTAAAGCACCTGGCATCACATTAAAAGGATTAGACGGAAAGTTGCAGTCGTTAAATGATGCCAAGGGAAAACCATATATTATTAATTTTTGGGCATCATGGTGTGGGCCGTGTGAAATGGAGGCACCTGACTTAGTTCATATGTATGATAAATATAAAAAGGATGTTGAAATTTTTGCGGTGAATGCAACTGTTAGTGACCCAGTACAAGAAGCAAGCGCATTTGCTAATCGCTATGGATTTGAGTTTCCGGTTCTACTAGATATGGACGGAGTAGCTGGACTAGATTATAAAGTATTCTCTTTACCGACGACATTTTTTGTTAATAAGGATGGAATTATAGTAGATCATGTACGAGGTGTATTGCCACCAGATCAATTAGAAAAGAAATTTAAGAAATTGATTGAGAGCTAAAAGGGGATTTCGTGATGATGGAGTGGATCGTGAGATTACAACCCGTATCTCTTATAATTGGAAGTCTATTTGGATTGATGTTGATGAAACGAAAGATGAGGCATCAAAATGTATCATATGAAAAAATGATGGATGCCGTAACAAATGCGTTTCTTATCATCGTATTTGTATGGAAGTTTGCACCAGTAATTTTAAATCCTGTATGGGCTTTTGAATCGCCAGTGCAAGCATTATTAGCTGTTGGAAGTATGCAACATATTGTAGTAGGATGCGTAATTGCTAGTGTATACATTGTTTGGAAAAGTAAGAAGGAAGAATTTTCGCTTCGTATTTTACTTGATGTACTGCCTTTTGGATTGTGTGTGAGCATTATCTTTTATTTTCTATTTCATCATGAAGTAGGTGCACAAACGACACTACCATGGGGAATGAAAATATATGAATCTAAACTATTATATCACCCTATTTTCGTATACGAGATCATCCTTGCTCTTTGTATAATGGGCTTGTTATGGATGAAAAATGAAAGGCTCGGAAATGGAAGGAATATAAGTATTTTTCTAATTGTTGAGGGGTTTGCTCATATTATTATTTCGCTTGTTAGTGAACAAAATTCGGTTCTGTTTGGTCTATCAGTACAGCAAATAATGAGCTTTTGTATTATTAGTTTAGGGATTTTGTTGGTGCCTAAAAAATAAAAAATAGCCATTAACGGATATTCCCCGTACATGGCTATTTTTTTATTACATATATTAAAAAATCGGCGGGGTAACAGAAAATAAGACTACCGCATTTTTCTCAAAATGATTCACCCATTTATGCTTTAAATAAGCAGGTATTTTTACACTGTCACCAGTTTCTAATACGTATTCTTCCTCATTTAAATATAATGTGATTTTCCCTTCTAAGACAAATGCTAATTCTTCTCCTTTATGTTCTAGCACATTTTCTGATGAAGCTGTATTAGGCGGGACGGTCATAATTGCTGTTGCTAAATTTCCAGTGAAATCAGGTGAAAGCATTTCATATGATAAATTATCGATAATCATTTTCTTTCGTTTATGGGAACGTACAATTAAATCGTCTGTATTTGTATCTTCAAGTAAAAAGCTAAATGTTGGTACATCAAGAGCTTTAGCAAGCACTTTTAATGTTTGAATAGAAGGGTTAGCGGACCCACGTTCAATTTGACTTAACATAGATGGTGTAATATTGGCCATCTTTGCTAGTTCTTTACTAGTTAAACCTTTTTCTTTTCTTTGTTTTTCAATTTTTTTACCAATATCTATATTTTCCATAATGAAAATCTCCTTAAGGATTATTAAATTATATTTAAATAAATTAAATTAAAATTAACTAAAGTGAACGATTTGTGTTAAACTATATTAAAATTAATTTAATTATAATTTATTATATGGTGAGCTACAAGGATATAAGGAGGAAACAAAATGAAAGAAATAGGGGCATTACAAGCAGAATACCCATTAGTGAATAAACTTATTGCAACAGAAGAAGTATTTTGGATAAACCCACACATAGAAAAGTATGAAAGGGCAATAAAAGATTCACCACTTAATGAAGAGAATGTAAAAGATGCGGAAGAGAGATTAAAGCGTTTTGCACCATATATTGCGAAAGTTTTTCCTGAAACGAAAGGGACGAACGGCATAATCGAATCACCTTTAGTAAAAATACCTTCTATGAAAGAAGCTTTAGAGACAACTTACAAGCAACCTATTTTAGGAGAATTATTATTAAAATGTGATAGTCATCTTCCGATATCAGGATCAATTAAAGCTAGGGGCGGCATTTATGAAGTGTTGAAACATGCTGAACAACTAGCATTGCAGCACGGTATGTTAACAGAAGAAGATGATTATTCCATTTTAGATAGTGATACATGTAGAGAGTTTTTTGCCAAACATTCAATTGCAGTAGGTTCTACAGGGAATTTAGGACTTAGCATAGGGATTATGAGTGCGAATCTAGGTTTTAATGTAACTGTTCATATGTCAGCAGACGCAAAAGAATGGAAGAAAGATTTATTAAGAAGTAAAGGTGTAAACGTTATTGAATATGAAGATGATTATAGTAAAGCAGTAGAAGAAGGAAGAAGACAAGCGGATGCGGATCCTAGCTGTTATTTTGTAGACGATGAAAACTCACATGATTTATTTTTAGGATACGCAGTAGCAGCATCACGATTACAAAAGCAATTAGAAGAGTTAGAGGTTGTAGTAGATAAAGACCATCCTTTATTTGTTTACCTTCCGTGCGGAGTAGGAGGAGGACCGGGTGGAGTAGCATTCGGTTTAAAGTTATTGTATAAAGACAATGTTCATTGTTTCTTTGCAGAGCCTACGCACTCTCCATGTATGTTACTCGGCTTAATGACAGGACTTCATGATAAAATTGCTGTTCAAGATATCGGGATTGATAATGTAACAGACGCGGACGGACTAGCGGTAGGAAGACCGTCTGGATTTGTCGGGAAAACGATGGAACCATTTTTGAGTGGGAATTACACAGTAAGCGATGAAGAGTTATATAGATTGTTAAAAGAACTAGCTGATACGGAGAATATTTATTTAGAGCCCTCTGCACTAGCAGGTATGATAGGGCCAGTGAAAGTATGTAAAGAAGATGAGTATTTACAAAAGCAACAGTTAACAGAGAAGGTGAAAAAAGGTACTCATATTGTGTGGGGAACGGGTGGAAGTATGGTTCCAAAAGATGTAATGAATGAATATTATAGGAAAGGTTTGGAATTAACGGTATAAGAAAAATGAGGCTAGTTGTAGCCTCATTTTTTCATGTACATAAAAATCTTTGTTATTTTCACAATAGTTCTTTATAGTATATATAAAGGATAACTAATATTGAATAAATACAACAAAAAGCTTTATTTTACATAATAAGAGGATGTGTATACGATGTCATTACAGACTAAATATATAGCGGGTATTTCGCTTGGGGTTATGGGTGTAGGCTTTGCGGCTTCTATCCCTTTTCAAGGAACGATAGCTGGAGAGATTATACAAGGGGGATTTGAAGCTGGGTTAGTTGGCGGGCTTGCAGATTGGTTCGCAGTTACAGCATTATTCCGTCACCCGATGGGAATTCCAATTCCGCATACAGCTTTGTTACCTAAAAACCGTAAACGAGTAACGAAAGGGCTCATCAATACGTTAGAAAATGAGTGGCTAACGAAAGAAAGTATTACGAATAAAGTAAAAGAAATGCAGCTAGCACAAATGGTGCTACAAATTGCAGAGAGAGAAATACAGTCTGATGCTGTGAAAAAAGGCATTGTAACGATTGCTGAGAAGGCGATAGTTTCAATCGATACAGAAAAATTAGCGGTTATTATTGAAAAAGAATTAAAGACGTATTTACATATAATTAATACAAGTAACATCTTACAAGTGCTTGTTGATCAATTAGTTGTGCAAGAATATGATGAGAAGACACTTGATTACATTTTAGTAAAAGTGAAAGATTGGACAGCGCAAGATGAAGCACGCTACCAGCTTGGAAGTTTAGGTATGAAGGCGATGGAAAATATAAAAGTAGATGGATTCTTACAGTTTACATTGAAATCGTTTATGAATATTGTAGATGAAGATAAAATTGGCGGCATTTTGCAGAAGTTTATTATTAGCAATATTAACAGCTTACAAGATGCAGATAATAGCACGAGACAACTTATATTAGCGAAAATTCGTCAAGAAATTATAAATGTAAAAGAAAATGAAGCGTTACTACAAGAATTAGAAAATTGGAAAGAAAAATGGATTGCCAATTGGAATGCTACTGACAAAATAAAAGAGATGCTAGAGCAAATACAGCAAAGAGCAGTTGCTTTTGTAAATAATGAAGAATTTGCTGATAAATATGTTATTCCATTTTTACAAAAACAAATGAATAAAATAAAAGAAGATGAACAGACAGTTCAAAAAATAGAAGATTGGTTACAAAAACAAGTTGTAAGTCTTGTTGAGAAGAACCATTCGAAAATTGGTAAGCTTGTACAAGAAAACCTTGATAAGTTAGATGATAAGACGTTAATCGAAATGATTGAAAATAACGTCGGTAAAGATTTACAGTGGATCCGAGTAAACGGGGCTGTTTGCGGATTTATGATTGGATTAGTGTTAGAAGGAATTAAAGCGATTATATGAGAAAAACCTTCCGCAATTGCGGAAGGTTTTTTATTTTTCGAGAACACTCATATTCAAATTATAAGCTTTCTCAATATTTAACTTGTACGTCCCATTTCCAGTTTTAATCGAATTTTTATACCAATGTTCTTGGTTGTTTAATTCTGGATGTTCTTCTGAAGAAGTATTTTCGTTTTTCGTTAAATCTTCTACTTGTTCCCAAGGTGTACTTCCATGTGTTTCTTTTTGATTCGTTACTGCTGTTAAAGATATATCACTTTCTTTTGCAAGATGGACAGACACTCTTGAGCTTTCCTGTACAAACCAATTATTTTGTAATTGACCTGGATAAAGAGATAGTTCGTTATTTGAAGCGCGGATTTCCACATTTTTATTTTGCGGAAGAACAAGCGTTGGTTTCACCTGTGGTGCTGAATTAAATAACGTATGCTGAACAGGTAATGATTTTAAAGTGATATACATCGTTTCTCCAGCCGTTTGAACTGAAAGGAAATCATCTCGTTTTAAATTGAGTTTTTCATTTGCTTTCGTTGTCATTTCATAAGTTCCCAAAAGATGAATTTGATTTGTATTATTTCCCTCTATCGTTAGAGGTTGATGTCCTGCATCTACTACGATTTTTTTGATAGATTCAGGTATATCAAATTGTCCGTCTGGAATATTACTCGTTTGCCTCGTTGTGTTAATAGAATGACGAACTTCTTCTAGTAATCCAGTTGATAATAAACAGTAAAAAGCAATTCCGACGCTTCCTAAAACGCCGATAAAGAAAATACTAAAAATATCATATTTAATAAATGATTGTTCCTTCTTAGAAAATAGAAGATATAGTAAAACTTCGGCTCCAAGTATGATAAGTAAAACTGGCCACCATGCAGTTAGTGTATCTAATACTTGAATTCCTTTTACGACTGAAAATAGTAAAAAGCATCCTAACGATATAATAGAAAGCCCCATTGAGAATGTTCCAACACGCCAAGTCCTCATTCGCTTGTCCCACCTTTGTTTTCTTTATTTCCAAGTAACAATTTAAAGCCGCCGCCAATTAAAAGGAACGCAACGATAGATGTTTGGAAATAGCGATAATATAGTTCACTAAGATGAATATTAAATATAGTTGCAAAATAATCATTCAAAATAGGAAGGACTGTTTGATTTAATAAATAATAACCACCGAGTGTAATTAATCCGATACCGATCCATCTTTGATGATTTATAAAATAATCGATAATGGGTTCGTCTTGAACTCGTTCTTTTCCGTATTTTGCTGTTTGCTGTAACGCATCAAAAAAGCTATAGAACCAAATGATTGGTACTAAAAACAAAAATGCAGAAAGTCTTAATAAGTCGAGTAAATAAATAGATAGTAAGAAGGCTGCCATAAGCTGAAGACCACGGCGTTGTAAGCCTAAATACATATGACCTGCTCCAGGGAACATCGCTAAAATAGAAGCAAATGTTTTACTTTTCTTTCCCTGCTCTTGATGTTCTTCAAAATCTTCGAAAATAGTACGGTCAATTAATTGCTCGTCGCGTTCTTTTTTCTGTAGTTGCTGAACAACGTCAAAGAAATTATAAATCCATAAAACAGGTAACGTAATAAGGAAGATAAGGAAACTTCCTTGAGATGTTAATAAAGTCACAAATATAATCATGCTGCCTAAGCCAGCGCAAGCGACTAAAAACGTAAGACCGCGTTGCATAAGTCCTAATTGGAAATGGCCAAGTCCAGGGATGATAGATAGGAGAATGATATAAAATCGTTCGCTCTCTTTAGAGGAATTTATCAATTCTCCAGCTTCTTGTTTTTTCGTTTGTTTTATAATGGTGATAACTAAATCTAGTAAGTTAATTGCCCATAGAACGGCTAGTAAAAATAGAGAAAGAAAAGCAATATCACGTTCTCTTACTACTATTGTACAAAATACTGCAAAGGAGAATAGAAATAAAGATCCTCCGCTATATAAAATAAACCGTCCTAGCTTTTTTAAGTATAAATGTCCAAGCCCAGGAATTAGCCCTAATACAAGTGCTAAAAAGGGATTTTTATTCATGCTTTGAACCTCCGTTCTTTTTGGATGTGTCTACCGATTTGTTTACAATTTGTTGTGAAATAGAAGACTCGTTATGTTTTGAAGATTTCTCGAAATTTGATGTCGCTGTAAAAATATATTGGAATAAACCACTTACCATAAAAATAATTGTAGCCGCAGTCGCAATTATGTAGTGAATGATTGTGCGCTTTAGTGAGTTTGTTTTTATATTTTTATTAGACTGTAGTGTTTCAAAATTAATTTGCGTCATAACTTCGTTCGTAAATGAATCATCATTTATCATTGGAAGGTTTTCATGTTGTTCATCAATACTTTCCATATAAAGTGCTAAACAATCATCACATTCATAAAGATGTTCTTCCATAGATTCACGTTCATTGCTTTCTATAAAATCTAATGTATAATTGCGCCAATCTTCTTTTGAATAATGCATCATAGAAACTCTTCCTCCTTCCAATGTTTTTTAATCCATTTTCGTGCCCGATACAGTTTCATTTCGACTGTTTTTACTTCGATGTTTTCCTGTAAAGCAATTTCTTGATAACTTTTTTCTTCTAAGTAATGTGCGAGAACGACGTCACGGTAATTTTCGGGAAGTTCTCTCAGTTTTTGAGCAATGAGTAATTTTTGCTCTTTCGTCAATAGTAAAGCTTCAATGTTATGAGAGGATTTTATATTTTCCTCTGTTTCTTTACATAAGGAGAGTTCTTCGTTTTCTCTAGCTTTCTTTCTCTTATAATCAATAGCGTGATTGGTGGCAATACGTGCCATCCACGTTTTTAATCCGCGAAATTGATAATTTGGGAGAGAGGTGTGAATTTTTACGAATACTTCTTGTGTAACATCTTTCGCATCTTCTTCATGTCTTAAAATAGAAAAGATAACTTGAAAAATATAATGACGATATGTTTGTACAAGGATACGAAAAGCATGCTCGCTTCCTTGCTTTGCTTTTTCAATTAATTGTTTTTCCTCAATCGGTCTCTCCCTCCTTTTTGACGCATTCTATTATATAGACGTAAAGAATGATAAGTCACCCTACACATATTGTAAAAAAAGAATAATATATTTTTTGTAGGAGAGCTAGATGAAAAAAGGTGTGAAAAAATGGTAAAGAGAAGTATATAATGAGCAAGTAGGAAATGTTACGGGAAGAAAGGATGTGAATGTTAGTAGGGGAAGGGCCATACTAACAAACATGAAAATTAAAATATTAATAGCGGATGATAACTCTTTTATTAGAGAAGGCATGAAAATTATTTTAAATACATACGAAGAGTTCGAAGTGGTAGATACTGTAAATGATGGGGAAGAAGCTGTAGCATATTGTAAAAAGCATGAAGTTGATATTGCTCTTTTAGATGTTCGTATGCCAAATATGAACGGTGTAGAGGCGACGAAGTTCATTTGTGAAGAGACGAAAACAAAACCGCTTATTTTAACGACGTTTGATGATGATGAGTATATTTTGGATGCAGTAAAAAACGGAGCGAAAGGTTATTTATTAAAAAATAACGATCCGGAGCGTATTCGTGATGCGATAAAAGGAGTATATAACGGTCAAACTGTTATGCAAGATGTTGTCCTCGATAAAATTAAGTCTAATTTAATGGAAAGTAAAGAGGAAGAATGTAAAATTGATAAGAGTCTTTTCACAGAAAGGGAGCTTAGTATTATCGCATTAATTGCAAAAGGTTTCTCAAATAAAGAAATTTCGAAACAGCTTTTTATATCTGAGGGAACAATTGCAAATTATATTACGTCAGTTTTAGGGAAAACTGGACTTGAACATCGCACACAAATTGCGATTTATTACTTAACAGGGAAAGTAGATTAATGATATGGAGTTTTGGTTAACTGTAAGTAAATTAATTGTCTTTTTATATATTGTGTTTAGTTATATTTACGCAAATGTAGCAAATTTACCATGGGTTATATTTACATTACTTATTTACCTCTCTGTAAACGTAATGATTTCTATATTTAAAAAAGATATGTATAAAAAAATATTAATCTGTATGTCCATTGGCATAGTTATGTTATTTACATGGAGGGTTCATCCATTTTTTATTTTGTTTTTACCTTTGAACTTATACGAAATTACATTCCATTACATAGAAAAGAATTGGCCACGCTTTGTCGTTATGATGCTCCCAATTACGATTGCAGATGAAAGTATTCGAATGACTTATGGATTAATTGTTGCATTTTCTTTTCTCGTTTTAACTATGGCAGATCGATATATATCGCGTGTAGTAAAGCTTGAATCGCAAAATGATAAGATGCGAAAAGATATGCAACGACTTACGAAAAGCTTACATGAAAATAAAGAGTACATAAGACAATCTGAATACACATTTAAGCTAGAAGAGAGAAATCGGTTATCGCAAGAAATTCATGATAAAATTGGTCACTCGATGACGGGTGCACTTATTCAAATGGAAGCAGCAAAAAGATTAATGGAAATAGATAAAGAAAAATCTGCGGAGTTATTACAAAATGCAATTCACATTTCAAAAGATGGAATTGAAAGTATTCGCATTACATTAAAAAATATGAAGCCACCAACTGAGCAAATTGGCATTCATCGTATGAAATTATTCATAGAGGAATTTGCCGGTAAGAATGATGTGAATATTCCTTTTGTATACAAAGGGAACTTAGATATGATTTCTCCCATTCAGTGGAAAATTATCGGTGAAAATGTTACAGAAGCACTAACAAATGCAATGAAATATGCTGATGCGACAGTTATTTCTATAGATATTCATGTGCTTAACAAGATGGTTAAGGTGCAAGTGAAGGATAACGGGAAAGGCGCAGCTTTTGTTAAGAAAGGTCTCGGTATTATGGGGATGGAGGAGCGAACAGCATCAGTAAACGGAAAAATTATTGTAGATGGAACAAGTGGTTTTTCAGTGACAATGTTGTTTCCGATATAAGAGAATGGGATGAAGATGAACCATCTCATATGAAAAAAGTGAATATTCTCATGTGAAAAGAATGAATTTCTGCACTGAGCAGGTTCATTCTTTTTGTTTATAATAACAGCAGAGAAACCGAAATAGGGGTGAAATGATGAATACATTAGAAATTAAAAATTTAACGAAAAAATTTGGTGATTTCATCGCAGTTGATAATATGTCTTTATCTATTAAAGAAGGAGAAATATTTGGCTTTTTAGGATCAAATGGTGCTGGTAAGAGTACAACGATAAATATGATTGCTGGTTTGTTAAGAAGTAATGAAGGTGAAATTAGCATATTAGGAAAAAATATAAAGAAACATAATCGATTTGCGAAAATGAATATCGGTATTGTTCCGCAAGATATTGCGATTTATGAAGAGCTAACTGCCTATGAAAATGTGAAATTCTTTGCTGGGTTGTACGGATTACGAGGAGCCGAATTAAAAGCTAGGGTAGAGGAAGCTCTTCAATTTGTAGGACTTAGTGATAAACAGAAAAGCTATCCGAAGAACTTTTCTGGCGGGATGAAAAGAAGATTGAATATTGCTTGTGCAATTGCACATAGACCGAAATTAATTATTATGGATGAGCCGACAGTAGGAATTGATCCACAGTCAAGAAACTACATTTTGCAGTCAGTACGTAAATTAAATGAAATGGGAAGTACAATTATTTATACGAGTCATTACATGGAAGAGGTAGAAGAGATTTGTACGAAAATAGCGATAGTAGATCACGGTAAAGTAATTGCAGAAGGTACGAAAGAACAGTTAAAAGCAATTATTACTGACACGAAAGATATTTGGATTGAAGTGAAATCGGTAGAGAATTTAGATGTAGAAAAATTAAAAGAGATAAACGGTGTGAAAGCAGTTCAAATTGAAGAAAACGTAATTAAAGTGAATTCTGATGCGGGATTAAATAATTTAAATAAAATCATTCAACACTGTATCAATCATGATATTGAAATTCGTTCATTAGAGGAGCAGGCTCCCAACTTAGAAACAGTATTCCTTACATTGACAGGAAGAAACTTACGAGATAAATAAAAAGTAAATGAAGAAAAGGTAAAGGGAGGTTCATCAATTGAACATCTTCAATATTGCAATTATGCATATTAAAAGAGATTTCAGAGACGTAAGAACTTTAGTTTTTATGTTAGCATTTCCGATTGTGCTTATGCTTGTGTTAGGAACAGCGTTAACCAACGCATTTAATAGTGATAGTCATTCGATTAAAGATATACAAGTGCTATATAAAGATGAAGCGAGTAGCACGTTTTCTCAATCATTTGAAGCATTTACGAAAGAAGTGGATAAATCAGGTATTCATTTTAAAAAAGCTTCCGGTAGTATAGATGGGAAAGAAGAAGTGAAGCAAAATAAATATGCCGCTTATGTAGAGTTAAATAAAGATGGTGCAAAATTTTATGGGAGTGACAAAAGTAGTATTGAGGGAAGTATTGTGGAAGGAATGCTTACAACATTTGTTGATAAGTACAATGTAGCGGTCGAAGTTGCAAAAGTAGATCCTACTAAGGTTAGTACGGTTATTTCAAACGGAAATCATAATGATTATATAAAAGAAACATCTTTACAAGCTGCGAAAAAACCAGGTTCTATGGATTACTATGCGGTTGTAATGACAACGATGATTGCACTATATGCTGCGATGGGAGCGAGTTCTTTAATTCGAGGAGAACGAATACGTAAAACAGGAGATCGTCTCATTGCTGCACCTATAAGTAAAGCTGAAATATTCATTGGAAAAGTACTTGGTAGCCTAGTAGCAAATGCCCTGTGCATATTACTCGTCATGTTATTTAGTAAATTTGTTTTTCAAGCGAATTGGGGCGACCATCTTGGAATTATATTTCTTATTTTATTAACACAAGTCTTTCTAGCAATTAGCTTCGGTTTAGGAATCGGATATATCACGAAAACAGCTGAAGCGTCTAGGGCAATTATTATGGTTGTTGTGCAATTAGCTTCTATTTTTGGAGGTGCATATTTCGTAGTAGAAGAAAATTTCGTTACGAATTTATCGCCATTAACTTGGGCAAATACAGCTGTTATGAAAATTATTTATGCAAATGATGTAGGGGCAGCACTACCAGTCATTTCTTTAAACATTGGAATTTCAGCACTCTTTTTATTAATTGCAATTATTGCATTACGTAGACGGGAGGGGCTATAGCATGAAGGATATTTTATGGCTCATACAAAAAACGTTATCTGTGCTTTTGAAAAATAAAAAAAGTTTACTCATTATAATTAGCTTGCCGATAATAGGGACGCTCATTTCCTTTTCGATATACGGAAATGCAGGGCAAGGAACGTTAAATATCGGGATTGTAAATAAAGAAAATGAGCCAATAGCAAATGATACGATAAAGTTTTTAGAAGGATTAAATCATGTGAATGTGAGTAAGGTTAAGGAGTCTGAAGTAGAAGATAAACTCACTTCCAAAAAACTTGATGGAGTTATTACATTAGATTCTGGTTTTTCAAAAAGTGTTCGAGAAGGGAAACCAGAGCATATTGAAATTTCATCGATTAAAGGTGATCAAGTAACAGGATTTATAAAATCATATTTATATAATTATATTGATAATATAGCAGCTATTAGTAAAGTAGCAGGAACAGATCAAAGTACATTCGACAATATGTACGCAGGGTATCAAAAAAGTTCATTTAAAATGAAAACTGAGACGCTAGAAGATACTTCGAAAAATAAAGATATGACAAATCAAACGATGGGTTACCTTATTATGTTTATGCTGTTTTCAGCAGCGAACTTATCAGGTCATATTTTAAAAGAAAAAGAGAATAGAACGTACTTTAGACTATTATCAACGCCGATAGATGGGAAGAAGTTCATATTATCTAATGTCGGGGTAAATATGATAATACTAACAGTACAAATTTTGATTACAATCCTATTCCTAACGAATGTTTTTCATACGAATATCAATATGCCTTTCATAGTGATGATGGGCGTACTAATGCTATTTGCATTAATCGCAATTGGAATATCATTAGTCCTTGTAGCTTTTTCGAAAAACTCAGCATCGGCAAATGCGATGCAAAACATGGTCATTGTACCAACATGCTTACTAGCGGGTTGTTATTTCCCATATGACATTATGCCAAGTGCAGTACAAAAAGTAGCTAATTTTCTTCCACAGCGCTGGTTGTTAGACACAGTATCGAAACTACAACAAGGAATACCATTCTCGGAGTTGTATTTAAACATTTTAATTTTATTCGCTTTCGCAATTGCATTCTTCTTAATTGCTATTTATAAGTTTGGAAGAAATAATGATGCGAGGAATTTTGTTTAATGTGAAAAGGTGTGGCTTAATGCCATACCTTTTTTTGGAATTTAGAGTATCTTTTGTAGTATAGGAATGCTTTTGTAGAGCACTTCGTTATGTGAAGCATGCAAAACATATTTATTTCCCTCTAGAAGAAAAACGCTATGTAGAACAGCGTTACCGTCACCATGTTTTGTAAGTAAATCACCGACGACTTTGCCGTCTGTCCATTTCAGTTTGGAATGTGAAGGGACGACTTGTAAATATTGAATTGTTTCCTCTCCATCTCCGGCAATGAGTGTCGTTTCAATATTTCTTTTTTGTATAATAAATCTATTTTCATTTAATGTATCGAGGAAAGGGTTTTTCGTTTTCATCTTACTATAAGGAAGAAATGTAATAGAAGAGCCGGATCTTATAAATAAATAATTTCCGTAATCTTTACAAGGAATAACATCTTGTAATCCTGGAAAGTAAATGTGTATCGCCTCAACTTTATTCATTTTATGTAAGATGCTTAAGTAACAAATATATTGTTCCACATAAAAATGAACGATATTTATTTTAGAAGAGGCATGGATAGGGAGAGTACCTCCAGTCCAATAACTATAATTTGGTGAAGATCCAGCGTTTGGTGTGCAGAGTATTATAAGCTGATTCACATCATTTTTATATGTTGCACTTTGAACGTAAGAACGTCCAAGAAGGCCGCCCATACTATGACAAATTAGATTTAGTTTATCGCAACCTGTAATCTTTTTAGCATAAGCAATCGTTTGTAATAAATATTTTTGTGTAGAAAAAACAATACGCTGCCGCCAGTCATAAAAACAGATGAACAAATCTTTATTTCGTTCGTACCCCATACTTTCTAGCATCATGATGAATGGTTCGTAAACAAATGCAGAAAGTCCAAAACTCCAATTACCAGTGCCGGGAATAATAATATTGCTCATTGAACCGAAAAGACCTGGGATAAAAACAATAGGAGTTTTTCCTTTTCTCATATTCGTATCTCCTTTAACTGTTTAGTATCAATAAAAATAAGAAATACATTTCGTATGAAAACATATTTAAATGAAACACTACGAAATAGTAAGGAATATGATTGGAAGGAAATCAAAATGATTAAAAAAATATTGCGAGTTACTTCTATTGCTATTGCTATTTTCGTTTTTATTTTAATATGGATGCATATCGATGTTACCTTAGGTAGGAAAATGGAAGCTGGGAAAAACATGCCGACAGAGTATGCGCCTCATTATAGTGACTTTCAATTATATGTAGAAGGGAAGCCTTTTTATAAACAATTATTTACTGATATAAGAGAAGCGAAAAGCTCCATCTACACTTATTTCTTCATTTTGTCGGATGATAAAAGTAGTCATACTTTTTTAAACTTATTAAAAGAGAAGGCAAAAGAAGGAGTAAACGTCTATTTATCAGTTGATCGCATTAATGATTTATCATTTGAAAGAAAGGTGATAAATGAATTGCGGAAAAGTGGTGTACATTTTACATATAGTAGAAAACCTACATTGCCATTCGGATTTTATTCACTTCACCATCGTAATCATCGCCGTATTACGACGATTGATGGGGAGATTGGCTATACAGGCGGATTTAATATAGGAGATGAGTACTTAGGGAAAGATAAGCGATTTGGATATTGGCGTGATTATCATGTACGACTTAAAGGAGAAGGAGCAAAAGATTTAGAACAGCAATTCGCTTTAGACTGGAAACGAGATACGAAAGAAGAGATAAAGAGAAGTACGAATAAAGCTAGTAAAGGGAATACATTACATACTATGACTAGTTACAATGGGCATTACGTTGCTGAAAAGTATATAGAGCTCATAAAACAAGCTCAGCACTCCATTGTAATTGCAACGCCGTATTTTATAGCAAAAAATAAAGAATCCATGAATGCTTTAATCGCAGCACAAAAGCGTGGTGTTACAGTAAAAATACTTTGGTCATATAAACCAGATCTACCTCTTATAAAAGAAGCGGCGTATCCATACATACGTCAAGCTGTTAATAATGGGATTACTGTATATGGGTATAAAAAAGGAATGTTCCATGGCAAATTAATGCTTATTGATAATGAATTAACCGTTATTGGTACAACAAACTTTACTTCGCGTAGCTTCAATATAAATGATGAAATGAATTTTTATATTTATGGTGGTCCTATTGTAGGACAAGTTAATAAGGCGTTAACAGAGGATTTTCATGATTCGAAAGAAATGACGAAAGAGTTTTTTGAAAAGTTATCTTTTTGGGAGCGTTGTAAGGAGAAAGTGGCGGGATTGGTTGACTTCTATTTGTGATGATGAATTAGGAAAGGGTGCCTACAAAAGACACCCTTTTTTGGTGGGAAATCATTATTTTTCATGCACCAACATCGTAACATCATCATTAATCAACGTCCCCACATGTTCGCCTAAACATATTTTTTTCATGACTCCAGGCTCATCAAAGTTAAAGACATGTGCTGGTAAATTGTAGTCCCGGGCAAGCAGTAATGCCGCTTGATCCATAACTTGTATATTTTGTCTAACGACATCATTATAGTTTAGTTTGCTGTACATTTTTGCTGATTTGTTATGCTTCGGATCACTTGTAAAAACGCCATCGACACCCTGTTTTGCGACTAATATGGCATCACTATTCATTTCAATGGCTCTTTGTACACTTGGATAATCTGTCGTCACGAACGGTTGCCCGTTTCCGCCTCCAAAGATAACGATATAACCGTTATCTAAATGGTGGACTGCACGCAAGCGAATGTATGGTTCAGCTACTGCATTAAATGGAATGGACGTCATAACACGTACTTCTCTATTTGTTTTACTTGTTAAAACACCGCGAAGCATTAAGCTGTTAATGATTGTACCTAACGTACCGATATTATCAGCTTCTACGCGATCGATTCCCCATTCTTCAGCTAGATGCCCCCTAAAAATGTTACCGCCACCGATGACGATGGATACTTCGATACCTAAATCAACAATGGATAAAATTTCGTTTGCGATATGTTCTAATCGTTTGGAGTTAAAGCTATTTCCAGTTTGATCGGCAAGTGCACCGCCGCTTAATTTAATTAAGACACGTTTATATGGTCTCATAACAATTCCCCCTATATAGATCGCAATAAAAAAGGAACAAAGGCGAATGCCTTTGTTCCTTTTTAAGAAAATGAAAAAGAAAAGAAGAAGATAGGACGAAGTGCTTTGTATAGTTTTTCATAACATCCACTCCTTTTCATTTTGATTTGTTTTAAGTATATATCTTTTTGATTATACGAAACAATCTGATTACTTATCAAGTTTATTTTATCGTTTTTTAACAAAATGGTGTCAATGAAAAAAAGAAGAAAAATATTTGAATTTTTTGTGACGAACTTGTAGGTTTTTGTATGATTTTGTAGGTTCGCTTATAAGATGTGTGAGTAGCTTTTATAAATTCAAATTGAAAGCGTTCGCATGAAGGGGATGAACATAAATGAAAAAATTCGGATTGGCAACACAAATTTTTGTCGCGCTTGTTTTAGGGATTGTAGTAGGGGCAGTCTTTTATGGCAATAAAACGGCGATTTCTTATATCACACCAATTGGGGATATATTTATTCACTTAATTAAGATGATTGTAGTACCAATTGTTATTTCAGCATTAATTGTTGCAGTAGCTGGTGTAGGAGATATGAAGAAGCTTGGGAAACTGGGTGGTAAGACAATTCTTTATTTCGAAATTATTACGACGATTGCTATTTTAATGGGATTACTTGCAGCGAATATATTCCAACCAGGTACTGGCGTTGATATGAGTAATTTACAGCAAAGTGATATTTCTTCTTATAAACAGACTGCAGATGCAACAGAGAAGAAAGGTTTTGCTGAGACAATTGTTCACATTGTACCGAAAAACGTATTTGAATCGATTGCACAAGGTGACCTATTACCGATTATATTCTTCTCAGTATTATTCGGCTTAGGAGTTGCGGCAATTGGAGAAAAAGGAAAGCCAGTCTTTAACTTCTTTGAAGGCGTACTCGAAGCCATGTTTTGGGTTACAAATCAAGTTATGAAATTTGCACCATTTGGTGTATTCGCATTAATTGCCGTTACGGTTGCAAAATTTGGTGTAGCAACATTACTTCCGCTAGGAAAACTAGTGCTAGCTGTATACGTAACTGTTATACTATTCGTTGTGATTGTATTAGGTATTAATGCACGAATGGTTGGAGTAAACATTTTTACATTAATGAAAATTTTAAAAGAAGAACTGATTCTTTCGTTTACAACAGCAAGTTCAGAAGCTGTTTTACCTAATATAATGAGAAAAATGGAAGAGTTCGGTTGTCCAAAGGCAGTTGCCTCTTTCGTAATTCCGACAGGTTATACATTTAACTTGACTGGATCGGCTATTTATCAAGCGTTAGCGGCATTGTTTGTTGCACAAATGTACGGTGTGCACATGTCACTAACGGAGCAAATAACGTTATTATTCGTTCTCATGTTAACATCCAAAGGTATGGCGGGAGTTCCAGGTGCATCGTTCGTTGTTGTATTAGCAACGTTAGGTTCAATGGGGTTACCACTAGAAGGTATCGCATTAATTGCGGGAATTGACCGCATTTTAGATATGATTCGCTCATCTGTCAATGTATTAGGAAATGCATTAGCGGCCATTGTTATGTCGAAGTGGGAAGGCGAATTCGATAATGAGAAAGCAAAACAATATGTAGAAACAGTCAAAGAAACAAAAGCAGCATAAGAAATCGTTAAGGAGTGAATAATCATGGCAACATTAACTGAAGTTAAAAATGGTGTTCGAATTGAAAAAGATTTTTTAGGTGAAAAAGAAGTACCAAACTATGCATACTACGGCGTACAAACAATGCGTGCAGTTGAAAACTTCCCAATTACAGGATACAAAATCCATGAAGGTTTAATTAAAGCGTTCGCAATTGTAAAAAAAGCAGCAGCGCTTGCGAATACAGATGTAGGAAGATTGGAATTAAACAAGGGCGGTGTAATCGCAGAAGCTGCTCAAGAAATTCTTGATGGAAAATGGCATGATCATTTCATCGTAGATCCAATTCAGGGCGGAGCAGGTACTTCAATGAACATGAATGCAAATGAAGTCATTGCCAATCGTGCTCTTGAATTATTAGGAATGGAAAAGGGAGACTATCATTATATTAGTCCAAATAGTCATGTAAATATGGCCCAATCAACAAATGATGCATTCCCAACGGCGATTCATATCGCAACATTAAATGCATTAGAAGGCTTATTACAAACGATGGGTTATATGCATGATGTATTTGAATTAAAAGCAGAACAGTTTGACCATGTTATTAAAATGGGTCGTACACATTTACAAGATGCGGTGCCAATCCGTCTTGGACAAGAATTTAAAGCATACTCTCGCGTACTTGAACGTGATATGAAACGAATTCAACAATCGCGTCAACATTTATATGAAGTAAATATGGGGGCAACTGCAGTTGGTACAGGCTTAAATGCAGATCCAGAATATATTGAAGCAGTTGTAAAACATTTAGCTGCAATTAGTGAATTACCGCTTGTTGGTGCAGAAGATTTAGTAGATGCAACGCAAAATACGGATGCTTATACTGAAGTATCTGCAGCGCTTAAAGTATGTATGATGAATATGTCTAAAATTGCAAATGACCTTCGCTTAATGGCATCAGGTCCACGTGTTGGTTTAGCGGAAATTATGTTACCAGCTCGTCAACCAGGTTCTTCTATTATGCCAGGGAAAGTAAACCCTGTTATGCCAGAAGTTATTAATCAAATTGCGTTCCAAGTAATAGGTAATGATCATACAATTTGCCTTGCTTCAGAAGCAGGACAATTAGAATTAAACGTGATGGAACCAGTACTTGTTTTCAACTTACTGCAATCGATTAGCATTATGAATAACGGTTTCCGTGCCTTTACAGATAATTGCTTAAAAGGAATTGAAGCGAATGAAGATCGCTTAAAAGAGTATGTTGAGAAAAGTGTAGGAATTATTACAGCCGTGAACCCTCATATCGGTTATGAAGCAGCAGCTCGCGTTGCGAAAGAAGCAATTGCAACAGGCCAATCCGTTCGAGAACTTTGTGTGAAAAATGGTGTATTGTCACAAGAAGACTTAGAGTTAATTCTAGATCCATTCGAGATGACACACCCAGGGATTGCAGGAGCAACTCTTTTAAAGAAAAATTAAAAGAAGAGGGGGACAATCCCCTCTTTTTTGTTTACAATATAGAAATGCTATATATGAATAGAGGTAGGGATGTTATGAGCAAGTTTACAGTAGCTTCTAATGGTGCATTAGAAACAACATTAAGAGGAGCAGAAGTATTATCAACACCACTTTTAAATAAAGGGGTAGCTTTCACACAAAATGAAAGAGAAGAGTTAGGTTTAAAAGGGTTATTACCGCCAGCGGTTTTAACGTTAGAAGAACAGGCACGCCGAGCATACGAACAATTTAGTTCTCAGCCGGATGATTTATTAAAGAATGTATACTTAACTGCGTTACATGATCGAAATGAAGTATTATTTTATCGTATATTAACAGATCATTTACGTGAAATGTTACCGATTGTATATACACCAACTGTCGGTGTAGCAATTCAAAGATATAGTCATGAATATCGTAAACCACGTGGTGTTTATTTATCAATTAACGATCCATCAGGTATCGAAGAAGCATTCACGAATATCGGTGCAACAGCTGAGAACATTGATTTAGTCGTTGTAACAGATGGAGAAGGCATATTAGGAATTGGTGACTGGGGCGTTGGTGGTATTAACATCGCAATCGGAAAATTAGCTGTTTACACTGCTGCAGTTGGAATCGATCCTAGTCGTGTATTACCGGTAATTTTAGATGTAGGTACAAACCGTGAGGAGCTATTAAACAATCCATTTTATATTGGAAATCGTCACCCTCGTATAACAGGTGAAGCTTACGATGAATTTATTGATACGTTTGTACAAGCGGTAAACAAACAATTCCCGAAAGCACTTTTACATTGGGAAGACTTTAGCTCTCGTAACGCACGAAAAATTTTAGATAAATATCGTCATGACGTTTGTACGTTTAATGATGATATTCAAGGTACAGGTGCAGTTTCACTTGCGGCAGTATTATCGGCAGTGAAAGCTTCTGGTGTACCGCTAAGTGAACACCGCGTTGTTGTATTTGGTGCTGGTACGGCTGGAATCGGTATCGCAGATCAAGTTAGAGATGCGATGGTCCGCGTAGGCGTATCTGAAGAAGAATCATATAAGCGTTTCTGGTGTATTGATCGTAACGGGTTAGTTACAGATAATATGGAAGATCTTCTTGATTTCCAAATTAAGTACGCAAGAAAAGAAGCAGAAGTAAGTGAGTGGAAAGAAAATGATGTGATCGGACTTGCTGAAGTTGTGAAACATGTAAAACCGACAATTTTAATTGGTACATCTACTGTTGCAGGTGCATTTAAAGAAGAGATTATTAAAGAAATGGCTTCTCACGTAGAAAGACCAATCATTTTACCAATGTCGAATCCAACGCCACTTGCTGAAGCAAAACCAGCAGATTTAATCGAGTGGACAGAAGGAAGAGCGTTAGTTGCAACAGGAAGTCCATTTGAACCAGTTACATATAACGGTGTAACGTATGTGATTGGACAATCAAATAATGCACTTATTTTCCCAGGGCTTGGTCTTGGAACAATTGTAGTACGAGCAAGCGTCATGACGGATGGAATGTTCGCAGCGGCTGCTGAAGCAGTTGCAAGTATGGTAGATACAAGTCAGCCAGGAGCACCTATTTTACCAGAGGTCGAAGAATTACGTAATATCTCAGAAATGGTTGCAATTGAAGTAGCGAAAGTTGCAGTTGCAGAAGGTGTTGCAAGAGTGAACTTAAGTGATAACGATATCAAGATGGCAGTGCAAGAAGCAATGTGGAAGCCAGAGTATCGCCAAATAAAAGCGGTAGAAAAGGTTAGAATATAGAAAAAAAGCCCGTTTATAACAATAAGCGGGCTTTCACTTTTACTACTGAAAAAAAGTATAGGAAGTGTCACCTTTGAATTGGAATCAATTATGGAAGAAAGATATGTCCCTTTTAATTATATTAATGGTCGTTGTTCCGATTGCTGGGGAGCTGAACTTTCATCCCTTTAATGATACGTTTCGAGTTAGCTTCGGTACACCGCTATTCTTCTTTTTATTATTATTTTTAAGAAGAGTACCAGCAGGAGTTGCAGGTATTCTTGTTGGTATATCTGTAGTCTTATTCCGAGTATGTCTTGACTGGATCATGCAAGGTTCATTTCATATGACAGAATCATTTTATTTGCGTTATCCTGTGTTCTTCTATTATTTTATTTATGGCAGTTTTTTTTCGCTTTGTAGGGTAAATAAGTTCCATCAGAAACCAATCATTATTGGATGCCTTGGAATTTCAATTGAAATTGTTGCAAGTATGTCAGAACTTGCGTTTTATCACATGTTAGTACTAGGTACAACAATAACGATTTCTGAAGTGAATAAACTTATTATTATTGCTATTTTTCGTAGTTTCTTTGCACTTGGTTTTTTAAATATGATGAATTTATATGAAACGAAATTAAAAGAATCGCAAGTTCGAAAAGAAAATGAAAATATGTTAATGCATCTTTCTAATTTATATGTGGAATCTGTTCATTTGAAAAAGACGTTACAAAATGCGGAGTTAATTACACAAGAAGCATATCAACTATATCGAAATTTACAAGTAAGCGCTGATTCAAGTAGTAAAACAGCATTGAAAATAGCGGGGGAAGTGCATGAAATAAAAAAGGATAATCAAAGGATATTTGCAGGATTATCTAAACTGTTATTAGATAAAAATGTGGCTGAATATGTAGAAGGACATGAGTTAGCAGAGATGATTGTTAGAATAAACGAGAAGTATGCTGAAATGCTAGAAAAGGATATACGTTTTTCTAAACATATAGAAGGTGAGCATGCTGCATACCACGTGTATACAGTGCTATCAATTTTTAATAACTTAGTTGCAAATGCAGTTGAAGCAATTGAAGATAAAGGTTTCGTTATTATTAAGCTATATAAAAGAAATCAGCATATATTTTTTGAAGTAATTGACGATGGGCCTGGTATTACACAAAAGTATAAGAAATTAGTATTTAAGCCAGGATTTACTTCCAAGTATGATCAAACGGGAACACCGTCAACTGGTATTGGGCTTTCTTACATAAATGAAATGGTAACAGAGCTAGGCGGAGAAGTGAAATTAGAAGACCGAGAAAATAAAAGAGGATGTAAGTTTATCGTTTGTTTACCAGAGGATAGTTTAAAGCAGGAAGGGGAATAGATTTGTTTTATTATATCGTAGACGATGATGAAGTTTTCCGTTCGATGCTTTCGCAAATTATTGAAGATGGAGATCTTGGAGAAGTAATTGGTGAGGCGGATGACGGAGCTTTTATTGAAGCGGATCAACTAAATTTTAAAAAAGTAGATATTTTATTTATTGATTTGTTGATGCCGATGAGGGACGGAATTGAAACAGTTCGTCACATTGCGTCAACTTTCACGGGGAAAATCATTATGATTTCTCAAGTGGAATCGAAGCAGCTTATAGGTGAGGCATATACACTTGGTGTAGAATATTATATTACAAAACCATTAAACAAAATCGAAGTTGTATCTGTTGTACGCAAAGTGATGGAGCGTATTAGATTGGAGCGTTCTATACATGATATTCAAAAATCATTGAATAACGTGTTTCAGTGGGAAAAGCCGCAATTGCGTACTGAACCAGTGCAAGAAGGAAAAAAGATAGGGGATTTAGGGCGCTTTTTACTATCAGAACTCGGTATTGCCGGAGAGAATGGAAGTAAAGATTTACTTAGTATGCTGGAATATTTATATGGTCAAGAAAAGGCACAGACATTTGAGTTTGGCTTTCCTGCGTTAAAAGAAATTTTTCATCATATTACGATAAGGAAATTAGGGGATCTAGCTTTAGAGGCGGATATTGATAAAGAGAAAAAAGCGTCTGAACAAAGAGTACGTCGAGCTATTTATCAGTCGTTAAATCATTTGGCTTCTTTAGGATTAACAGACTTTTCAAATCCAAAATTTGAAAGCTATGCTCCAAAATTTTTCGATTTTACCGTAGTTAGAAAACGGATGACAGAAATGACGAAAGATGAACTCGCATCTTCTGGTCATACGCGAATTAATACGAAGAAGTTTATTCAAGTGTTGTATTTTGAGGCGAAGAGGTTGATGGAGATAGAGTGAAGAAGATGCTTATAAATAAGCATCTTCTTTTGTTAAATCAACATTTTATATTTTCTCGTGGAGCATGTAAAATGTTAAGTAAGAGAAAATGGTTTTATATTAAGGAAGTGTCAAAGCGATGAGTTTCACATTGAATAAATCGATTATTAAAGAAGTGTGCGGAGAGACCTCATATAAAAGAGGTGAAGCCTATTATAAATCAAATAAAGTGATAATAGATCATTACGATGAAAATAAAGAAATTTGTGAGGCGACAGTAAAAGGGAACGAGGATTTCCATGTTACAGTAGCAAAAGCTAAAAAGGGTGATGTTGTTGCAAAATGTAGTTGTCCTTCATTAGCGTCTTTTCAAACGTACTGTCAACATGTTGCAGCAGTATTAATACAAATAAACTATAATCAACAAACAGGTGGAATGAGCTCCACTAGTAGCAGAAATGATCAATTGACAAGTGGTATGTTTCAGCTGTTTGCAGACAAACCACTGAGGCCAAAAAGTAAACAACACCGTTTTGATACACGTGAAATATTAGATATTGAGTTTATATGTACACCAGTTGCTACGAGAAGTGGTGGGGCTCTTCTTGGAATTCAATTGAAACTTGCCAAAGTGTATTTCATAAATCATATTAGAGAATTTCTTTTTAAGGTGGAGAAAAGAGAGTCTTTTCATTGTTCAAATGAATTTACATATACACCAGATGTACATAGTTTTAAACAAGAAACGGATGCGATTATTCAGCAGCTCATTAAAATGTATCATAACGAAAAAATGTATGAAGATACGCTAGAAGTACATGCGAAACAAGATGAAAGTATGATATTTATACCACCAGCTTCATGGAAAGATATGCTCTTTTCACTTTCTAAAGCTGAATATGTACAGCTGAAACAAAATGAACAACTGTTTCAGGGATTACAAGTTTCAAAAGGGTTGTTGCCGTTACACTTTGAATTTACGAAGGGAAATAATGGCGGATTTACACTTCATATAGAGGGTTTAAATCGTGTACAAGTTATGGATATGTATAACAATGCACTTTACGATGGGAAATTATATCACTTACACATTGAAGATTGTATGCGACTTATTGAATTACAAAAGATGATGAGTCGCTCAAATAGTAATCAGTTTTATATTCCAGAAAGTAAGATGGAACATTTCGTCGCGAAAGTTGTACCAGGATTAATGAAGCTCGGAACTGTACACATTGATGAAGTAATATCGGATCGTGTTGAAACACCTTCGCTAAAAGCGAAATTGTATTTAGACCGCGTGAAAAATCGCTTATTAGCAGGTCTTGAATTTCACTATGGGAACGTCATGATTAATCCGCTAGAAGAGGATGGACAGCCGTCTGTTTTTAATCGTGATGAGAAAAAGGAAAAAGAGATTTTAGACATTATGAGTGAAAGTGCTTTTGCAAAAACAGAAGGCGGTTACTTTATGCATAATGAAGAAGCTGAGTATAACTTTTTATATCACGTTGTGCCAACATTAAAAGGTTTAGTTGATATTTATGCGACAACAGCAATCAAATTGCGAATTAGTAAAGGGGATGCAGTTCCTCTTATTAGAGTGAGAAGAAAAGAAAGAATTGATTGGTTGTCATTTCGTTTTGATATAAAAGGAATACCAGAAGCAGAAATTAAAGGTGTATTAGCGGCCCTTGAAGAGAAACGTAAATATTATCGATTGGCGAATGGTTCGTTTTTATCGCTAGAGAGTAAAGAGTTTAATGAAATTAATCAGTTTATAAAAGAATCAGGTATTCGGAAAGAATTTTTACATGGAGAAGAGGTAAATGTTCCGCTTATTCGGAGTGTAAAATGGATGAACGGACTTCATGAAGGCAATGTTTTAAGTTTGGATGATTCTGTTCAAGAGTTAGTAGAAAACATTCAAAACCCGAAAAAATTAAAGTTTGCTGTGCCAAATACTTTAAATGCAGAAATGAGAAAGTATCAAGTATATGGGTTCGAATGGATGAAAACACTTGCTCATTACCGTTTTGGCGGTATTTTAGCAGATGATATGGGACTTGGAAAAACGTTGCAAAGCATTGCTTTTATAGATTCTGTTTTGCCTGAGATTCGAGAAAAGAAACTGCCTATATTAGTCGTTTCACCATCATCTCTTGTTTATAATTGGTTTAGTGAATTGAAAAAATTCGCCCCGCATATTAGAGCAGTTATTGCAGATGGAAACCAAGCAGAGCGCCGGAAAATTTTGAAAGATATAACGGAATTTGATGTCGTAATCACGTCATATCCATTACTGAGAAGAGATATAAGATTATATGCAAGACCATTTCATACACTATTTCTTGATGAAGCACAGGCGTTTAAAAACCCTACAACGCAAACGGCAAGAGCTGTGAAAACAATTCAAGCTGAATACCGTTTCGGACTAACTGGTACACCTGTAGAAAATTCATTAGAAGAGCTATGGTCTATCTTCCATGTCGTCTTCCCGGAATTATTACCAGGAAGAAAAGAGTTCGGTGATTTAAGGCGTGAAGATATAGCGAAGCGAGTGAAACCATTCGTATTAAGACGATTAAAAGGGGACGTATTAAATGAGTTGCCAGAGAAAATAGAGCACTTACAATCATCGGAGTTATTACCCGATCAAAAGAGTCTCTATGCTGCTTATTTAGCGAAGTTAAGGGAAGAAACGTTAAAGCATTTAGACAAAGACACGTTACGTAAAAATAAAATTAGAATTTTAGCTGGTTTAACGAGATTGCGACAAATTTGTTGTCATCCCGCTTTATTTGTTGATGATTACAAAGGAAGTTCAGCTAAATTTGAACAACTGTTAGAGATTTTAGAGGAATGTAGAAGTACAGGGAAGAGAATATTAATTTTTTCTCAATTTACGAAGATGCTTTCCATTATTGGTCGTGAGTTAAATCGACAAGCAATTCCATACTTTTATTTAGACGGGAGTACACCAGCGCAGGATCGTGTAGAGCTGTGCGATCGGTTTAACGAAGGAGAAGGAGATCTATTTCTCATTTCTTTAAAAGCTGGTGGTACCGGACTTAATTTAACTGGTGCAGATACAGTAATATTATATGATTTATGGTGGAATCCAGCTGTTGAACAACAAGCGGCCGATAGGGCGTATCGAATGGGACAAAAAAATACAGTGCAAGTTATAAAGCTAGTAGCTCAGGGAACAATTGAGGAGAAAATGCATGAACTGCAAGAAAGTAAGAAAAATTTAATCGCTGAAGTGATTGAGCCGGGAGAAGAGAAATTGTCCTCAATCACAGAGGAAGAAATTCGAGATATTTTAATGATTTAATATAAAAAAGCTATGCCTTCAAATTTATGAGGGCATAGCTTTTTTGTTGTAATAATTATATTTTGTTTTGTACAAAGTAAAGAAATCAAATGTTATTTAAATTACTTCTTTGTACCTTTACTTTTGTAGGGTTTGGCAGCTGCCTTTTTCTTTGCACTTGATTGCCAACGGTTCCATCCTTTACTTCCTGTACCTTGTCCTACACCTTTTTTCGGTTTTGCTTTCGTTTTACTCATATGATCACTCCGTTATATAAAAAATCTTATTTAATAATAGCCAATGTTTTAGAAAAATATTCTGGATAAATGACTATGTTTGTTTTAAGTAAAAACAAACTGCTTGAATGCTATAGTATATCATGAAATTGCAAGTAAACTGAAAGGAATTATAAAGAAAATGAAAATAATAAGAAATACTGCGGATTCTATATTCCGAACGATCACATTAATTATTGTGTATACGTTAGTTTCGGTCAGTGAAACATTTTTTGGATTGACGAGGCAGAAAAAGTAAAGATGTTAAATTAACAACAATCAATAAAGCCGTAAAATAAAGAATTGAAAAATATTTTAAAACTTTTTGTTGACTTTCTTTATTTTTTGTATAGAATAATCATTAATAAAATGTTTCAGAGATGTGACAACAAAACGACTATGAAAGGACGAGTAGTAGTAGGACGTAGTTTAAGCGAGTCAGGGGTGGTGTGAGCCTGATACGAAGCCTATTATGAAGAACCTCCTGGAGTTGCTAACCGAAATCCTTTATAGGAAAGTAGACTTAGCCGGGAACTTCGCCGTTACAAGAAGAACAGTATCGAGATATTTCATCTCCGTATTGTATAAGTGAGCAACCTCTGTTGCTAATTTGGGTGGTACCGCGGAACCAAAGCCTTTCGTCCCAGTTTTTTGGGAAAGAAGGGCTTTTTTTGTTGGCTTCTTTTCACAACATCCAAACATTTTAGGAGGAAACCACCATGTATCAATCATTAATGACAGTAAGAGAGACTCAAATCGCAATTAAGGAAGTTAAAACATTTTTCGAGGACCAATTAGCAAAACGCCTTGAACTATTCCGCGTATCTGCACCATTATTCGTAACGAAAAAATCAGGATTAAACGATCACCTAAACGGTGTAGAACGTCCAATTGAATTTGATATGTTACATTCAGGAGAAGAATTAGAAATTGTTCATTCACTAGCGAAATGGAAACGATTTGCATTACATGAATACGGATATGAAGCTGGTGAAGGTTTATATACAAACATGAACGCGATTCGTCGTGATGAAGAACTTGATGCAACGCATTCCATTTATGTTGACCAATGGGATTGGGAAAAAATCGTTCAAAAAGAATGGCGTACTGTTGAATACTTACAAAAAACAGTACAAACAATTTATGGAATATTCAAAGATTTAGAAGATCACTTATTTGAAAAATATCCGTTCCTTGGAAAGTATTTACCGGAAGAAATTGTTTTCGTTACTTCTCAAGAATTAGAAGATAAATATCCAGAATTAACACCGAAAGATCGTGAACATGCAATTGCAAAAGAACACGGTGCAGTCTTCATTATCGGAATTGGTGATGCACTTCGTTCAGGTGAAAAGCATGACGGACGCGCAGCTGATTATGACGATTGGAAATTAAACGGTGACATTTTATTCTGGCACCCAGTACTACAATCTTCATTTGAGTTATCATCAATGGGAATTCGTGTTGATAGTAAATCACTTGATGAGCAGTTAACGAAAACTGGTGAAGACTTCAAACGTGAGTATGATTTCCATAAAGGTATACTAGAAGACGTACTACCATTAACAATCGGCGGTGGCATTGGACAATCAAGAATGTGCATGTACTTCTTACGTAAAGCACATATCGGTGAAGTTCAATCTTCTGTATGGCCTGACGATTTACGTGAAGCTTGCAAGAAAGAAAACATTCATCTGTTTTAATAGAAGTAAGGGAATAGCTTAAATATAGAGCTATTCCCTCTTTTTTATAAAACATTACTTATTTATTACCGAGTTCTTCTGCTAAACCGATTAAAATTCCTTCGACTCCACGAATGTAGCAGAGACGATACGAGTTCTCGTACTGAACTACTTCGCCAACGAGCTCTGCACCATGCTTAGTGAGTCTCGATACCATTTCGTCAATATCCTCGACAGTGAACATGACGCGTAGATAACCGAGGGCGTTTACAGGAGCTTTTCGGTGATCTGCTATAGTAGGAGGGGTGAGAAATCGCGAAAGTTCAATTCGGCTGTGGCCATCTGGAGTGACCATCATAGCGATTTCTACGCACTGAGAACCGAGTCCAGTTACGCGACCAGCCCATTCACCTTCGACATTTGCTCGACCTTCGAGATTCAAGCCAATCTCCTCAAAGAAAGAGATTGCGTTATCAAGGGATTCTACAACGATGCTGACATTGTCCATTCGTAGTAATTTGTTTTTTGCCATAGTCTTATCTCCTTATGTATAAAAGTTTATTATTTAATTATCCTCATAATTATACTACTAAGTAGTTACAAATTCCTTTCAGTCAAAAACACCTTGTCACAGTATAGGAAAATGTGACAAGGTGTTTTTTAATATATCATATAGCATCTTGTTAACGAATAGCTTTTTATTTAATAGGAAGGAAGTAGATTAATATGTTTTTTTTATAAGCGTTACTAAACATATCAAATTAGCTCATTTGCACGAAAGGCTCAATTTTCGCCATAAATGATTGATGCAGCGCCTCAACGCCTGTTACTAAATGAAGACGGTCAATAACGACAGACACTTTAATTTCTGATGTACTTACCATTTTAATATGAATATCTTCTTCTTTTAAAGTAGTGAACATATTTGCAGCGACACCTGGGTTAGATACCATGCCAGATCCTACGATTGATACTTTTGCTAAGTGATTTTCATGTTCTACAGATTCATAGTGAAGAGTTTCTTGATTTTGTTCCAAAACTTCTAAAGTTGCCCTTAAATCATTCGAGTGAATGGAGAAGGAGAGATGTACAGTTCCTTCATTTGTAATACTTTGAATGATGATATCTACATTAATGTGTGCTGCTGCTAATGTAGAGAAAACTGTTGAAAGCGAGCCTTGTTCTAGTCCTTTAATTGTGACACGTGTAATATTATCCTCAAATGCAATACCTTTAACGATTGATTGTTGTTCCATGTTACATTCTCCTTTTACAATTGTTCCGTTTTCTTGTTCCATACTTGAGCGAACTTCTAAAACTACGTTATGATTTTTAGCAAACTCAACGGCGCGCGGGTGTAATACGCCAGCACCGAGATTAGCAAGCTCTAACATTTCGTCATAAGAAATTTCGTCTAATTTGTAAGCATCTTTTACAACTCGTGGGTCCGTCGTATATACGCCTGTAACATCCGTATAAATATCACATTTTTTTGCTTTAAGTGCAGCGGCTAATGCGACAGCAGTTGTATCAGAACCGCCTCGTCCAAGCGTTGTAATTTCAAAATCTTCACTGACTCCTTGGAAACCAGCTACAATAACAATCGTACCTTCAGCAAGATAAGATTGAATACGATCTGTATGAATGTCAGTAATCCGTGCACTACTATGTACAGATTCTGTCGTAATACCTGCTTGCCACCCTGTTAATGAAATTGCATGATAGCCTTTTGCTTGCAGTGCCATTGTTAATAATGAAATAGTTACTTGTTCTCCTGTAGATAGAAGCATATCCATTTCACGTTTACTTGGATTTTCTGTGATAGCGTTAGCGAGTGCGACAAGTTCATCTGTGCTTTTTCCCATTGCTGAAACGACAGAGACAATGCTATGACCTCGTTCATATTCTTCAATAATTAAATTTGCTACATGTTGAATGCGTTCGACGCTTCCGACAGAAGTGCCACCAAATTTTTGAACAATTGTTTCCATTACAAATTCCTTCTTTCGTCTATTTTTAAGAATAGATTAGGAAATATATCAATCCCAATACTCCTGTAGTTACCAGAAAGACAAACAAAAAACACCATCTCAAATAAGTGAGGATGGTGCTGTTACAGGAAAAGGGAAACAGAAAACGGAGCTAATAAAAAAACCGCCAAAAAAGGAATATCATAAAAAATGATATCTCTTTTTTGTAGATAGCTCTTCATACGTACACGTTTGTACATATGACAGTTCTGTTTCTATTCGAAAACAGCCCCAATTGATAAATGCAGAGAAATTTATCAATTTCGGCAATACTTCCTTTCATCTAAGTTCATAGACATCTCTGTGTCTCCATTAGAATACTCATAAGTATCGCAACCTCTATCTCACGTTTTAGGCGAGAGTGTTTGATTTATGAAGTTGTTGGTAACATTTGTTTTATAATAATTTAAATTTTTCGGGGAATCAAGTGTTTTATATATATTTTAAAAATTCTTTCTTTTTTCTGAGGAAGTTTGTGAAAAATGTAGCAAAATAAATTCATTGCATGTACATTAAACTTATAGTGCATAGGAGGTGGGGAGAATGAAAAGGAAACAGCCTATTTATGTTGCGACAAAAATGAACACGACGATGGAAAAATTATGGGAATATACGCAAGAACCACATATACATACAGAGTGGGATGCTCGCTTTACTGAAATTTCGTATTTAGAGAAAAAAGAAGGAGAACCACAGAAGTTTTTGTATAAAACAAAGATTGGATTTGGGCTTGAAATAGCTGGAGAAGGGGAATCAATAGGTGAAATAAGAAAAGATATTTTAATGCAGTTATGCAATTGGATGAAAACGAAAATGAAATTTTAGATTATTTTGGTGAACCACATTTACTCGTTTCTACACTGCATTTTCATATCGATGAGTTAGGTGCAATGCATATTTCTTCAAAGAAACAATGGTTTTATATGTTTGGAAGAAAAATGCCGTTACCAAAATTTTTGTATGGTGAGGCAAAAATTGTTGAAAGTTATGATGAAACACTTCAGTGTTTTCGAATTCATGTACAAGTACGAAACCCGTTAATTGGTTCGCTTTTTTCATATAAGGGAACATTTGTGGAAAGGGAATAAACGATATGAAAAATATAATATTTGGGCTTGCTTGTTATGTTATTTTTCTAATATGTGAGTGGTCAAATATAAATCCTGTTGAAGCAATTATATTATTATCTGTTTTATTATTTATACCAATGTCACTTTGTATTATTGATAAAAGAAAAAGAGATGGATCGCAATTATTATTTTATAAATCCGTATCATTTTTATATCCAATCGCAGCAATTTGTGCAATGCTAGCTTTCGTCACAAATCAATATGTATTTGCGCTAGTTTGGTTTGTATATACAGGAATTGTTGCGTTATTTGGTGTAAGTAGATTGCTAGAAAGAGGATGGAAGCTGTTAGAGGAGACCGTCATAGATAGTGCGTTTATTTATTTGTTTTTAGGTGGTTTTTGGTTTTTTGCTTCAGTAGCAAAACTTTCAATTATGCATTTTAGCTCTGACATTGTTTTACTCACAGCTGCACATTTTCATTATTCGGCGTTTCTATTGCCATTATCAGCTGGTTTAATAGGGAGAAAAAGAGAAAAGAGAAGTAAAGTGTATGATGCTATTATGTTTATCATCATGATTTCACCTATGACAGTTGCAATAGGAATTACATACTCAAGAATATTTGAATTTTTTGCAGTGTTCCTATATTTATGTGCAATTTATGGGTATGGATTTTACGTTTGGAGAGCAAAATTTAATGCTATCAGTGCAAAGATTCTTCTAATCGTTTCGTCTAGTACACTCATGGTTACAATTATGTTCTCACTTATATATTCATACGGAAATTTGAAGCATGTAATGACGATTACAATTGCTCAAATGGTTTGGATTCATGGTGTTGTCAATGGAATTGGAGTAGCTTTACCGGCATTTATCGGCTGGGTGATTGAAAAGAGTGTTCCGAATTATAAATACTATGGGAAACCAATGAGTAAGTTAAGAGGAAATGTGGCAATTGGTGAGGCTTATTTATATAGCAACAATTTAGTAGACAGTAAGGAATACAACGGTTTAGTCGATAAAGTAAATGACTTTCATAGTGAGGCATTTGATGTGACGAAGGTTCCTTTAAGTATGATTCATTTTTATGAAAATACAGCAGAGTATGAATTGCAATCGAATATTAAATGGGCTCGTTGGTTCCGTCCGTTCGCACTTTGCTATGAGAAAATGAGCAAGCGTGTGGAACAAATACATTTAGGGATGGGCGGCAATTGGGAAACGATGCATGGCTCTATCATTAGTGTAATAGATGAGAAAGATGGAAGAGAGAATGTAAGGGCTTGGATAAGGAAAAATGAAGCAGGTGAATCTATTTTTGTAGCTCTTTATTCAAAGCATACAAATAAGAATGAGACATATATGAATATCGCCTTACCTTTACCTTATTCGAATATGACTGGTATTTTGAAACTATATAATGATAGTCATGATTTAATCATTACTAGTAAGTTAAGAGAAAATGGTCAGGGAGATGAGGGGATTTATTTACATACTCGGTTCTTAACAATCCGTTTACCGTTAGCAGAGACTTTCATCATTACAGAGGGTAAGGATAAAATGTTAACAGCTCATCATATCATGTGGCTATTTGGACTTGAATTTTTACATATTCATTATAAGATTGAAAAAATTGCACAGAAGTAAGAAAGGCTTGGATGGGTTTCCAAGCTTTTTTATGTATGGGTAATTGTCATAGAAATTTGTTTATTTAGCTCATTATCCCAAACACGTTGAATTTCAAATGTGCCTGTTTCAAAAAATAATGGGAATCTTTCTTTAAACCAAGTTTGCATAGGTAGCTTTAGTGCTGTATCGATTGGTATCCATAATAATTCACCCTCAGGAGGGTTCAAAAGAAGTTCACCTTCAAATGAGTCTGTCCAATAGTTGAATACCATGTACCGAACATTCCCTTTCGGATTTACATATTCATCTAATCCCTTAAAAATTAAATCCGAAACAAGTAATCCGGTTTCTTCTTTTACTTCTCTTATAGCGGCTTGAACGATACTTTCGGGGAAATCTACTTTGCCGCCAGGAGCGATGTAGCCAGGGAAACCTCGATGGCTGGGGCGTTTTATGAGTAAAATTTCATTGTTACGTTGGATCATACACATTGTATAGATCTGATGTTCGATGTTATGTGAATTTGGAGGCATAATGATGTATTCTCCTTTATATTTTTTTGATAATTTTACCATAACATAATTGTTTCTTATATAATTAGAAATGGAATGTTATAAATTTTCAGTTATATATTATAAATTCTATAGTCATTCGAAAAGAGGGGAGAGACATGCAAGGAGAAATACAAAAGGAGAAAAGTTTAGGTTATATTGGAAAATTATTATTACCAGTTAAAGTATCAACGCACTTTAAGTTTTTATGGATTGGACAATTACTCTCGGCCTTAGGTAGTTCGATAACTATGGTCATACTTCCAGTTGTTGTGTATTCATTAACTGGTTCAACAGTTGTAATGGGGATGACGATGGCAATGTACATGCTACCTAATATTCTTGCTTTACCGTTTGCGGGTTTAATTGTAGACCGAATTGATCGGGTTAGGTTAATGTTATTTACGGATATAATCCGCTGTATATTAATGCTATTACTTGCATCGCTTATATTTATGGATTTATTAACAATTACGATTTTATATATTCTCGTTGCCATATACGGACTTATGGAAGGGATATTCCAGCCAGCATATTCTGCTGTAAGGGCGAAAGTATTCGTCCCTGAAATTCGTAATGCAGCTAACGCACTCACTCAAATGAGTAATCAAGGTATACGATTAATTGGGCCAGCACTTGGTGGGTTAATCGTATCGGTTGCATCTGCAGGGATAGGTTTCGGACTAGATGCAGCAACGTACTTATTATCATTTTTATGTTTATTATTTTTAAAAGAAATTAAGTTTAAAAAAGTAAAACCCATTGAAAAGAGTAAGCTTAATTACAAACAAGAGTTTATGGAAGGTGTTTTAGTTTTAAAAAGTCATCCGTGGCTGTGGATTACAATTTTAGTTTTTTCTTTTATAAATATTTGTTATGCCGGCATTATCGTCGTATTAATTCCATGGTTATTTAATGTTCATCATCATTTTGAAGCTTACGTGTATGGACTTGGCATGGCCTTTTCTGGTGGTGGGGCTGTAATTGCCGCATTAATATTTGGTGGGAAAGAGCTGTGGCATAAGAGAGGATTACTGGCTTATGGAGGTGTTTTAATGAGTGGCATTGCTTTATTAATTATGCCATTCATTTCTTGGGCACCCGCTTTAATATTCTTAATGGCAATTGAAGGATTTGGCATGATGATATTTGGACTCATTTGGGAAACGAGTTTACAGGAGCTTGTACCAGAAGAAGCATTCGGAAGAGTGGCAAGCCTTGATATGTTGGGTTCTTTTGCTTTATTGCCATTAGGATACGTAGTTGTAGGCTGGTTAGCTACTGTCATAGGTGGCGAGATAACTATTATAACACTAGCTAGTTTAGTAATTTTAACAATTGGAATAGCATTGTCTGTACCGAGTATTCGTCGATTTAATTGATTATATGGGAAAAGAGGGCTAGACCTATATAGAAAATAACTTAGCATATAATCAACTAGTATTAATAAAACATCTTTGTAATGAAAAGCCTTCCATACACATTTGGCACAAAAAAATTAGTATGGAAGCAACAAAATTAGAAATCACAAAAGAAGTGACGGAAGCGATACAAGCAGGTTTCAAAAAAGAAGACTAAGCCCTAAAGAAATTAGGACTTAGTCTTCATTAAATACAAATGTTTGTTTCATTTTTTTACCTTCATTTACCGGATGGCCGTTATAAGAGAAATTCTTTTCTTCCCAAGTGATTACAACTTTAAAATTATGACTATTAAAGTCTAATGGGAATACCATGTAGTCAAAGCTTGTATGACTTTTAGAAATATTTTCATTAGGTGTAGTAGGTTTAAAGGTAGCCTTAGAGGTAGGATTGTTATCAAGTATTTCCACAGATACATTTGATACATCATGACCGATGTTTTTTACGAGTAAACTATACGTATCAAATACACCTTGTTTTGGCTGAATTGCTTGCTTGTTTGAGTTATGAGATTTATCAATTTCGACATACCATTGTTTAGACTTTGACGCAATCGGTAGTGACTGAAATGTGTAAGCATTAGCTTGCATTGGTAGTGCTAAACATATAAGCGTAAAGAGAGTTAATATTTTTCGTTTCATTTTTTAGAGCTCCCATTCTTTAATGGATTTACTTGTTATTATCTTCTTTTTACGAGTAAATATACCATATAATGTAAAGTGGTTGTTGTGAGTGGTGAATCAATATCTTATTCACTACTCTTATAGCTAGCATCATTACCTATGTAGTAAGAAAGAATAAATTTGTTTTTTCTATACTTAGATTGCTGCCCTTTTTAAAAGGGTTATTTTTACGTTTTAATAAAAAAATACTAAGAGTTCCGTATAAATTATTTATTTTAATGTAGTTAAATGTGCTTGTATATGTGAAATTAGAGAAGGAAGCTGTGTAAAGATGTTTCTACACAGCTATTTAGGATATGAAAAAATTCCCAAAAATATGTTAAAATAACATTGTCATACAACAAGGGGGATTTGTTTTATGGAAAATGGACATCTTGCTAAAGTAGACTTAACGAAAAAAATTGAATCAAAATCTAAGTACAACAAGAAACTCGAAAAATATCAAAGGCGCTTATTAGCATTACAGCAAATTTTGAAAGAAGAAAAAATCGCGGTTATGCTTGTTATGGAAGGATGGGATGCGGCTGGTAAAGGTGGGGCAATTAAGCGGGTGACGGAACATCTTGACCCGCGTGGGTTCCAAGTAAATCCAATTGGAGCGCCTGCACCTCATGAAAAACGTTACCATTATTTGCAACGTTTCTGGCGCAAAATTCCACAGTACGGGCAAATCACCATTTTTGATCGCTCATGGTACGGTCGTGTGTTAGTTGAGCGTGTTGAAGGATTTGCTACAAAGGAAGAGTGGATGAGAGCATATGATGAGATTAATGATTTTGAAAAACTACTAACAGATGACCATTACATAATAGGGAAGTTCTTCTACCATATAAGTAAAGAGGAACAGTTAAAGAGATTTAAAGATAGAGAGAAAAATCCTTTGAAAAGATGGAAAATTACAGACGAAGATTGGCGTAATCGTGAAAAATGGGATGAGTATGTTGAAGCGATGGAAGACATGTTTGAAAGAACAAGTAAGCCAAATGCGAAGTGGCATATTATTGAAAGTAACGATAAATTGTATGCCCGTGTGAAAACGTTAAAAATCATTATTTCATTCATAGAGGATTATTTCTTAGAACATGGTATAGAATTGCCTTCTTATTATTATGAAATGAAAGAGGATATTGAAGTTTTGCAAGATGTAGGTGTTAAAGAGTAAAAAAGAAAATGGTCCTGTGAATTGGTGAAACCAAATTATGGGACTTTTTTATTTAGAAACATTTTACAATTAACAGAATAAGGTATATAATCAATAATCGTATTAACATTGTTAATATGATTATTGATTATATACTATGTGGGGGTTTTACTTTGAAGGGAAGAGATGTTGTTTTAGGTTTATTAATGGAAAAGGAATTGTCTGGTTACGATATTAAAATTGTGTTTGAAGACGTATTTACTCATTTTTTTGATGGAAGTTTTGGAATGATTTATCCAACGTTACGACAATTGGAGAATGAAGGGAAAATAAAAAAAGAGGTTGTCATGCAAGAGGGGAAACCGAATAAGAAAATGTACTTTATTACAGATGAAGGACGTGAAGAGTTTTATCAATACATGCAGACGCCTGTAGAGAAGGATGTTTTACGTTCGGATTTTTTAATGAGAATGTATTTTGGCAACTATAGTGATGATGTGACAATAAAAAAATGGATTAAAGATGAAATTGAAAGAAAAGAAGCGTACATTGCAGATCTTCGATTGAAATATGAAAAGTGGAGAGTAGGTATTACTTTCGTCGAAGAAATTTCACTAGATGTAGGTATTGCATCGTATAGTGCACAAGTGGAGACTTTGAAGAGAAAATTAGAAGAGTTAGAGGCAAAAGAAAACAATAAAACAGAAGAATGAAAAACGCATTCACAATAAATAAAGGGGTATATAAAGATGGAGCAATCAAAGGGTATTAAGATTGTCTTTTTAATGTGTCTAGGTATCTTTCTTTGTATGATTGATACGACAATTATGAATATAGCTTTACCGGCAATACAATCGAGTGTAAATACTTCATTAGAAAAGATGTCTTGGGTATTAAATGTTTATACAATGACGATTGCAGTACTTGCCATTCCGTTAGGGCGGATAGCTGATATCTTTGGAAAAGCAAAGATGTATATTCTGGGTCTGGTGATTTTTGGTGGTGGATCGGTACTTTGCGCTTTTGCTAATACAGGTGATTTTCTTATTTTTTCTCGTTTTATACAAAGTATTGGGGCAGCGATTTTATTTCCAACAAGTATGGTAATTGGTGTATCAGCTATGCCATTAGCTAAGAGGCATGTTGCGCTTGCGATTTTAGGAGTAACACAAGGATTGTCAGCTGCTATGGGACCAGTAATAGGTGGAATTATTACACAAAATTTAGGATGGAGATGGGTGTTCTTCGTTAATGTTCCGGTTTGTATAATAGGAATCGTGTTATGTTGCATCATGCTACAAATAAAAAATGAAGAACGTATTATCTCAAAAATAGATTGGATAGGACTACTATTAAGTAGCACAGCAATTTTTTCATTTACTCTCATATTAGTAAAAGGTAATACATGGGGATGGCAAAGTAATATTGCTTTGTCTTGTTATGCAATTAGCACTATTTCTCTTATTCTATTTGTTTTAGTAGAACGAAAGATTCATAATCCAATGGTGAATTTAAAGTTATTTCAAGATCGAATGTTTGTCGGAGCGTCTATCGTTGTTATATTAAGTAATTTATTTTTAATTGGAGTTACTGTATTGCTTCCAACGTTCTTGACGAAACTACAAGGTCGAACGGAAATTGAAGCGGCTTTTTTAGTGACACCTATTTCAGCAATGATATTTTTTGTCTCACCAGTTGCAGCAACTTTAATTAAAAAACTCGGAAAAGTAACTATTATTTTGTCAGGATTTCTTATTATGGGGCTTTCCTACTATTGGTTGCAAATGATTGATGTTCATTCAACAAATATAGAAATTATTATTCCATGTATGATATTAGGTGTTGGATATGGTTTAGTAGTGGGGCCAATTACAGTTTTAAGTGCGTCTTCGTTTGAAGGAGAATTGTTAACTGCTTCTCAAAGTGTTGTATCAATGTTACGACAAGTCGGAATTGTATTGGCGGTCGCAATATTTGTCTCGAACTTAACTCACAATTTAACTGTAAATAAAGAAAAAGTATATCGTTATGCAGAAGAAAAGGTGCGTAATATTCATGTGAATAGTACTGAGCAAACTGAAATTTTACAAATGACTAAAGAAAAAATAGAGAATCAAAGTTTAGAGTCGAATATAAATAAGAAACAAAATGCAATGACAATGGGATTAAGTAAAGAGAAAAAGGAAGAATTGATTCGCGACAAGACGGATGAAATATTAAGAGAAGTTCCAGTAGAATATAGAGATGTAAAAAGAGAAGAAGTTATGAGGCAAGTGACAAAAGAAGTTGAAAAACAAGAGGAAAGTATAAAGAAAGAGGTACTCACATTTTCGAATGATGTGAATCATTATGCCAAGAATCAGATGGCTATGAGTTTTACAGATTTATATAAAGCAAGTGTGCCAATTATTTTAATTTGTGCTTTCGTAAGTTTGTTGTTTTGGGAAGGGAAAGCTTTGAGTAAAAAGAGAAGGGGAAGATTAGTAGAAGAAGCGTAAAGGAAAACAGGCTGCTATTAGCCTGTTTTCCTTACGTTAGTATGAAAAATCTGGATTTAATTCTTTAAATTTATGACTATAATGCCTTTTATTATTAAAACCAACAAAATCAATTCCGACACAAGATTCTAAATTTCCGTCTACAATCGTAGAATCCACGAAGCTTAAATGTTTTAATTTTTGTAGTTCTTTAATGAATTGTAGATTTCGTATGTTACCACAACTTGATAAGATGAGAGTTTCTAATTCCGTTAAATAGCGCAAATATTCGTGGTTTTTAAGCTTACTGCAATGGTCGAATTCGATGTGTTTTAAAGTTGAAGCATTGTTTTCAATTTCATCAATATGCTCTAAATTTCTTAAATAATTGAGTTCTAAATGCTTTAATTTAGGTAATGACCTACATCCTTTTAATGAATTAATGTTCCCTTGTGTAATGCTTAGTTTTTCAATTTTTTGTAAAGACATTAATTCTTCAAGGTTCTTTTGTTTCGGTTTGTATTTCCAAATGTATAGTTCTTTTAAGTTAGGACAAGATTCGAAGCCTTTAATGTTTTTATTACACTTTATGTGAAGTTCCTCTAAATTTGTAAAGCTTTCTAGCTCTGTTAAGTTTAGTGGAACTTGTGGTTCTTCTAGTGATAAAGATTTTAAGTTTTTTAATTTATATAGGGCTGAATAATCAGTAATATATATACTACTAATGTGTAAGCTTTCAATTTGCGGGCAGTGTTCAAGAAAATTAATATGGTGCAAACTATACCTAAGATCATTAATGTAAACATCAGTAAAGTTGTTTGTATTAATGAAGTCTACGTATTCATCCAGTCTGTTTTCATGGATTTGTACTGTGCCATCCATAACTAAAAAGTTTTGTGGTTTCTTTTTGATAGATATTTGTAAAGGATTCATGTATTGAAATATTTCTGTCTTGTTTTCTAAAATAGTTTCAACACTTCTTTTGACAGTTGGAACATTGTCTCTTTGTTTGTAAGCTATTAAGGTTGACTTTATTTCTGACGGATCTGCTAATAAAATTTTTGGAGCAATTTCATATAGTACATCTTCATTTGCAGGTATACAGCTAACCATTGCATCAAGTGCTATTAAACTTAAAGGGTGTCCTTTTGTTAGCCAAGACTTAATTCGTCTCCAAGTTAGTTGTGATACTGCAGCTAATCGCGCCCAATCGTTATGAAATGATACTGCATGTTCCTCTATCCAATCTAATGTTTCTGAGGATTGAAAAGAATGCAGACAAATGAAGGAAGTGGTCGGAAGCTCACTTTTTAATACTGTTTTTAGCCTTTCTATTACTAAAGGAAAGGCTTCTTCAAATGGTAAACAATAAGCTGCAGCGTGAGAAAGAGGTGCAAGTAAATCTTCATCAAATGCCTTCCACAGTTTTCTTATCCAATCTGAGGCGAATTCTCCTAGTATACATATAACAATCTCAAGTAATCTAGTTTTAATTACACCATTCATTGTGTTTGAAAAGCGGTTTATAACAGCATCTAGTACTTCGTTTTGATCGTACCTATTAAGAGCTTCAATTTCTGCTTCTTGAAGAAACCATCTAGTCATGGTGTAATCAAGTAATTCCTCTAAACTAGAGCGAACTTCTTCTAAAGTGGGCACGGGTGTAAGTTTGTGCTCATTCATCTCTAATTTTGGTTGCTTCGCTTTACCATCTTCTTCATAAAAACTATCATGCAAATAATATTTATAAGGTGAGTGAATCATTACAAGGTGGTACCATTCTTTAGGATGTAAAGATAACGAAATAAGACGCTCATGACATTGGTTACATAATTTATAAGGTTGATTTGCTTGATCGGATTCTTCTATTTTATATACTGGATCATGTTTGCAAGCTTCACATAATTCTACTGTTTTTTTCATTGTTTCCTCCTTGCCTATTGTGAATAGTAGTATTTTTAATATAGCATGGGATAAGTCGAGTATGATTAGAAAGTTTTTTAGAATGAAAGGAAGGAATGGAAAATGCCATTGAATATGTAACGTTATACATAGTACATTAACAAGAGGGATTAATTTTAAAAGGAGGATGGGGAATTGCTAGATAAGGCAGGGGCTTTAATAGATAATCATGTGTACACAGAAGAAGAGCAACAAAAACTATACAAACGAACGTTAATAATCGTCAGCATTTCACAAATGTTTGGCGGTGCAGGACTAGCTGCTGGTATTACAGTGGGCGCACTTCTTGCGCAGCAAATGCTTGGAACAGATGCGTTTGCAGGATTACCAACTGCTATGTTTACATTAGGATCGGCATTAGCAGCTTTCATAGTAGGGAAGCTTTCGCAACGATATGGACGCCGGATAGGTCTTGCAACAGGGTTTATAGTAGGTGGATTTGGAGCAATTGGTGTTGTAATGGCAGCTTTAACAAATAGTATTATTCTTTTACTTATTTCTTTACTTATATATGGTGCTGGTACAGCCACGAATCTACAAGCTCGTTATGCAGGTACAGATTTAGCAGATAAGAAGCAGAGAGCAACGGCTGTTAGTATTACGATGGTAATGACGACTTTCGGTGCAGTTGCAGGACCAAATTTAGTAGGGGTAATGGGAAGTTTTGCTCATTCAATTGGAGTTCCTAAACTTGCAGGTCCGTTCATACTATCGGCAGCAGCATTTATACTGGCGGGTCTAGTTCTTTTTGTTATGCTTCGTCCAGATCCTTTGATTATTGCTAACATAATAGAAAGATATAAACAGGAACATACATATAAAGGACAACCAATAATAGAAGAAGCGAAAGAAAATAAACGAGGTATTACAGTTGGAGCAATCGTAATGATACTTACGCAAATAGTGATGGTTGCGATTATGACGATGACGCCAGTTCATATGGGACACCACGGTCACGGTTTAAGTGCAGTAGGACTTGTGATAGGTTTTCATGTAGGTGCAATGTATCTTCCATCTCTCGTTACAGGAATGTTAATTGATAAAATTGGCCGAACTACAATGAGCATAGCTGGTGGAGTGATTTTACTTGCAGCGGGTGTCATAGCTGCGATAGCGCCAAGTGATTCTTTATTATTATTAATCGTTGCTCTGTCTTTACTTGGGCTAGGATGGAACCTCGGATTGATAAGTGGTACAGCACAAATCGTTGATTCCACAACACCGTCTACACGTGCTAAAACACAAGGGAAAATAGATGTTTTTATTGCGCTAGCTGGAGCTGCTGGTGGAGCAATGTCAGGTATGGTAGTAGCGAATTCAAGTTATGCGGCATTGTCATTGGCTGGAGGCGTGTTAGCGTTATTACTTATTCCTGTTGTGATATGGTCTCGAAAAGGGGCAAGAAATTAAATGAAAAAGAGGTTCTAGTTACTGACTAGAACCTCTTTTTATACACTTAAATTAAATTCCACTCTACAATAAGCCCTAAATGCGTAAGTCCGCCACCAAATCCGTATAGTAAAAGTGTGTCTCCGTTATTTAATTTCCCTTCTTTTATAGCTAAATTTAAAGCGATTGGAATGGTGACTGAAGAGGTATTCCCCATATATTCCACGCTCGTTAATGTTTTTTGTATTGGAATTTGAGATTTTTCGCAAATAGATTCGATCATTCGTAAGTTAGCGCTGTGGGGTATGAACCAGTCTATATCATCTACTTGCATATTTACGGTATGTAATAAATTTTTTATGCCTTTTGGTACTGTGCGTGTTGCCCATTTATATACTTCTCTTCCATTTTGAACGATTTTTTCATTTGTTTGCAGTGGTGTGCCATTCATAGTAGTAGATAAGTTTGTTCTATATAGATGAATGCCGCCATCACCGTTTGTTCCCATGTGAGCAGCGATAAAGCTTGGGGTGTTTTCATCTCTTTCTAATAAAATAGCTCCAGCACCATCACCGAATAAAATACAGGTCGTTCTATCGGTATAATCAGTAACTTTAGATAATGTCTCTGTCGCTACGACAAGTACTTTTTCATGTGATCCAGAAGTGATTAAGCTATTACCGACGTGTAGTCCATATGTAAAACCAGCACAAGTTGCATTTAAATCAAAAGCTAGTGTATGAGGTATGTTGAAGTATTGTTGTATTTGGCAAGCAACACTAGGGAAAACGTAATCAGCAGTAGTAGTAGCGACAATGATACAGTCGACATCTTCTAAGTTTTTCTTATATGTTGTACATAAATTTTCAATTGCTTTAATGGCTAAGTTTGAGGAGTATTCTTCGCCGCTAGCGATTCTTCTTTCCTTCATTCCTGTTCTTTGTACAATCCATTCATCATTCGTATGGACCATCTTTTCTAAATCGTTATTAGACAATATTTGATCTGGAACATAAGTACCAATTGCAATAATACGAGATTTAGAATGCATAGGAACATCTCCTAACTTTTATTTTTATAACCTGATACTAATATTAGGTTATAAAAATGTCAATAAAGATTTTTGTTGTATTAAAACGATAATACTTAACTTACTATGAAGGAATTTGGCGAGTGCTGTAAAAATAATATACGAGAAGTTTCTAAAATTGATAATGAAGGGAGTTGAGCTCCTTGAAAAGGATTTTACACATGTTTCCTGTCGTCATCATTTGTAGCTTTATTCTTATTATTTTTCCAGAGAAATCTTATGCTTGTGATTGTATTAAAGTATCAACAGAAGATGCATTTCAAAAAAACGATGTAGTGTTTGAGGGAAAAGTAATTGAGGTTGGAAGGAAAGCAGGGGTTGGAACTGAAGTGTTATTTGAAGTGAAGAAAATTTGGAAAGGGACAACTTCTTCGCAAATTATCGTATATACAAAGGGTGGTGATTGTATGTTTCGCTTTGTAGAAGGAGGAGAGTACTTAGTATTTTCTACTCAAAGAGGATCAGAAAAACAATTACACACAAATAGTTGTAGTGGAACGAAGAGATTGGATGAGGCAGGGGCGGACAAAGCGGCTTTAAGTCAAATTGCAAAAGAGTCTGTTCCGACGAAGAAAGTGGATTTAAAAGGTGAGATGGTGAGCGGTTTAAATTGGCGGCAAGTTGCTATTATTTCCATTGGTTTGTTATTGATGATTGTTTTTGTTATTTTTATTGTGAGAAAAACTCGCAAAAAATGACGATTAAAGTAAAAATATAAAGATTTTCTTTCGTGTGATATAGGTTGTTAAAACTTGTGAAAGCGAATTACTTATGCTACACTTTATGTAACTTAAAATGAACGGAGGGGCTTCCTTTGATCTTAATCAGATTACGTCTCAATACTTTGTGCCAATAATTGAATAGCGCTCAAAGGCTCTGTCTGTGTACAGAGTGAACGGGATTGGTCTGCCTATTTTAAAGGAACCCTTTATTAAGCTTATATGTGAAAAAGAGGGAGGGACGAATACGCCCTCTTTTTGTTTTGCCTTTATAAATAGAATGGGATTGTATAAGTGAACACTTACTGTGGATACGTATACAATCTTGGGACTTTTTGACTATAAAATAGGATGAAAGCATAGCTTTCTTCTATTTCTTTGGTGAACCCTTATCCGTTTACGAAAACACAGGCAGCGACCTGTGTTTTTTATTTTACGTAATCGAAATGGAGGAATAAATATATGGAAGAAGTATTACAAAGAGCAGTTTTAGTTGGAGTAAATGTAGGTAATGAAGATGATTTTGCATATTCGATGGAAGAGTTAACAAATCTTGCGGAAGCTTGTGATGTAGAGGTAATTGGGCAAGTAACGCAAAATTTACAACGAGTAAATCCATCGCATTATATCGGAAAAGGAAAGATTGAAGAAGTTGCAGCGTATGTACAAGAAATAGATGCGAATATGGTTATCTTTAATGATGAATTATCTCCTTCACAAATTCGAAATTTAGAAGAGGATTTAGATTGTAAGGTAATTGATCGTACCATTTTAATTTTAGATATTTTTGCGCAACGTGCGAAAACGAAAGAAGCACAGCTACAAGTAGAAGTAGCACACCTTCAGTACATGATGCCTCGTTTAATCGGTCTTCGTGAATCGTTAGGGAGACAGAGCGGCGGCGTTGGTACGAAAAATAAAGGTGTCGGTGAAAAGAAGTTAGAGTTAGACCGTCGTAAAATTGAAGAACAAATTTCAGTTTTGAATAAAGATTTAGAAGCGCTCGTTGCCCAGCGTCAAACGCAACGAAAGCAGCGTAAGAAAAATGAAATACCTGTTGTAGCATTAGTAGGTTATACGAATGCAGGAAAGTCAACGACGATGAATGCAATGCTTGAAATTTATAATGGTACAGAAGAAAAACAAGTATTTGAAAAAGATATGTTATTCGCGACGTTAGAAACATCTGTACGAAATATTGATTTGCCAGATAATAAATCATTTTTATTAACAGATACAGTTGGATTTGTAAGTAAATTACCACATCATCTTGTGAAGGCGTTCCGTTCAACGTTAGAAGAAGTAGCGGAAGCAGACCTACTTATTCACGTTGTAGATTACGCAAATCCAAATTATGAACAATTAATTGATATTACAAATGAAACGTTAAAGAAAATTGGAGTAGAAAATATTCCAACGATCTATGCTTATAATAAATCAGATATGGTAGATGTTGAAATTCCGAAAGTGCAAGAAGATCGCGTTTATTTATCAGCGAAGAAACATGTTGGAATTGAAGAACTTGTAGAAATGATTCGCTCACACATCTATAAAGAATATACGAAGTGTGAAATGTTAATTCCATATGATCAAGGACAGGTAGTTTCGTATTTCAATAATCATGCACACGTTTTATCTACGAGTTACGAAAACGAAGGTACCAAATTACAAATAGAATGTAAGACGAGTGATTACGAGAAGTATAAGCATTTTGCAATTTAATGTAAGAGGCAACCCAGTATGTGATTGGGTTGTCTTTTTTTTGTACTGTTTTACCGCTGAAAGTTACAAGGATGCAAGTCAATGACGGGAGTTAAGTTATATTTCTGGAAAAAGAAATGAAAGCAGTATAGAATAGAAATGTTTCAAAAGTCAGAATTTATTACACCTACTGTAATAAATATATATTTTGTACAGAAAGGGGAGATTCACATATGCAGGCAGTTTCACACAAAAAAACTGTAGAAACACCGACAATATATCGAATTTTATTTGCGATTAGCTTTGGGCATTTTTTAAATGATTCGATGCAAGCAGTTGTGCCGGCGTTGTTTCCTATTTTGGAAAAAACGATGAATTTATCCTATATGCAAGTAGGGTGGATTGCGTTTGCATTAAATATGACGTCATCGATTATGCAACCGGTGTTTGGTATGTATTCAGATAAGAAGCCGTCACCATTTTTATTACCACTCGGCATGTTTTCAAGTATGCTTGGAATGATTGGACTCGCGTTTGCACCAAACTTTATTATTGTTATTATTTCTGTTTTATTTATTGGTTTAGGTTCCGCAGTCTTTCATCCAGAAGGCGCTCGTGTTGCGTATATGGCGGCAGGTGCAAAACGAGGGTTAGCGCAAGCAATTTATCAAGTTGGGGGAAACACGGGGAATTCTCTAGCTCCTATTTTTACAGCGCTAATTTTCGTTCCACTCGGTCAAATTGGTTCATTAGGTTTTACAGCATTTGCAGCAGTAGGAATTGCATTATTAATTTTCGTATCGAATTGGTACAAAAATGAATTAGCAACCGGTGCTGTAAGAAGGAAGAAGAGGGCTGCACTTGAGGCGGAAAATGCAATTGTAAGTACACACATTAAATTCGTTATTATACTTCTTGTTTTTCTTACTTTTGTACGCTCTTGGTACGGTGCTGGTATCGGGAATTTCTATCAATTTTACTTAATAGAGCATTACGGTTTATCTATAAAAAATGCCCAGTATTTCGTATTCGCATTTATGATTGCTGGTGTGTTAGGCACTTTCTTCGGAGGACCGTTAGCAGATCGATTTGGTAAGAAAAATATCATCGTATTTTCAATGTTAGGTTCAGCGCCACTTGCACTGTTATTACCACATGTCTCACTTGTGTGGGTCGTACCGTTATTTTTATGTATCGGTTTTATTAGTTCAAGTAGTTTTAGTGTAATTGTTGTATATGCACAAGAGCTTGTGCCTGGAAAAGTGGGAATGGTGTCAGGATTAATCGTAGGTCTTGCATTTGGACTTGGAGCATTAGGTGCTGTAGTTCTTGGGAAATTAGCAGATATATATAGCCTGCAATTTATTATGCTATTATGTAGTTGTCTACCATTAATTGGACTCACTTCATGGTTACTGCCAAGTGATAAGAAAACGATAGAATAGGGGATGCGCTATGAAATTGTGTGAAAACGTTACGGAATTAATAGGAGATACACCTGTCGTCCGATTATCTAAATTTATTCCGGAAGACGCAGCAGATGTGTATGTGAAACTAGAAATGTTTAATCCATCGCGCAGTGTGAAAGACCGTGCTGCTTATAATTTACTTCACGTTGCAGAAGAAAATGGTCTCATCAAACCAGGAGATACAATTATTGAACCGACAAGCGGGAATACAGGGATTGGTTTAGCGATGAATGCAGCAGCTAAAGGGTATAAAGCGATTTTAATTATGCCAGATAATATGTCAAAAGAGCGTATTAATTTATTGAAAGCATACGGAGCAGAAGTAGTTTTAACACCAGCAGAACAAAGAATGCCAGGAGCAATTGTGAAGGCGTTAGAACTGCAAAAACAAATACCTAATAGTTTTATCCCGCAACAATTTGAAAATCCAGCTAATCCGAATATTCACCGTTATACGACTGCACTTGAAATTTATGAACAAATGGATGGAGAGCTTGATGCTTTTGTTGCAACGGCAGGAACAGGCGGAACGATTACAGGGACTGGTGAAACGTTAAAAGAGAAATTGCCAAACTTATATATTGCAGTAGTGGAACCGAAAGGATCTCCCGTTTTATCCGGTGGTGTACCAGGTCCTCATAAACTAGTAGGAACAAGCCCAGGATTTATTCCGAAAAACTTAAATACAGAAGTGTATAACGAAATTATTCAAATTGCAGATGAAGAGGCTTTAACGACAATGAGAAACTTAGCTAGACAAGAAGGATTATTAGTTGGGCCATCTTCTGGAGCATCTGTTTACGCTGCAATCATGATAGCGAAACGCCTAGGCGTTGGTAAAAAAGTTTTATGTATTGCGCCTGATACAGGTGAACGTTATTTAAGCATGGGGTTATTTGAATAAAAAGGATAGAAACACCTTAATAGTGAGTAGCTGCTATTAAGGTGTTTGTTTTATGGAATGAAGAGGGGGAGAAGAACAATGAAACTATTAAAACCAATCCATGAATATAGTGAGCATATTACGGCGTATAGACAAGCGTTTTTACACTCAGGGGAACAACCAAATGGAAGTAGTTCTTTACAAAACTTTGATTCTCTTGATGAATGGTTTGAAAAAGTGAGTAAACAAGAACTAGGAGAAAATTTACTAGCTAATCGAGTGCCATCTAGTCAGTTTTTAAGTTTTGAAAAAGGGGAACTTATAGGTTTTGTGAATATTAGACATAGATTAAATCCAGAATTATTACGGGAAAGCGGTCATATTGGATATAGTGTCCATCCGAATAAACGTCGCCACGGTTACGCTACGAAACAACTACAACTTGCATTAGCTGAAGCGCAAAAATTAGGATTGCAGAAAGTATTAATAACTTGCGATAAATCCAATATCGGTTCTGCTAAAACGATTCAAAAGGTTGGAGGTGTGTTAGAAAATGAAGTAGTTTCTTCTCGTACTGGTGAAGTTATTCAGCGCTATTGGATAGAAATATGATTAAGTAGGAATTTGAAAAGGTAATGCAAGCTGTAATATCGAAATAGATAAATGAAATATAGGGGATTACTGCAATTTTAGGGGGAAATGAAATGGGATTAAAAGAGAAAGCGATAGAGATTTCAGAGATTTATAGGAAAAATCCGAAAGTAGAAGCTATTATTTTAGCGGGTTCAGTAGCTAGAAAGCTTGAAGATGAACATTCAGATATAGAATTACATATTTTATGGTCAACACCGCCAGAAGATGAGGATCGTAGGGCCCCTATTCATCATATTGATGGGACAATATTATCGTATCATCCGTATGAGGAAGAAGAATGGTCGGAAACGTATTTAACGAAAGAGGGAATTAAATTAGAGATTAGTAACTTTTTAACAGAGACAGTAGAGAAAGTGATTTCGGATGTGGTGGATCAATATGATATAAGTTATGAAAAACAATGTATTGTATCATCCATTCATGATGGTGTTAGTTTGTATGGAGAAGGGAAAGTGAATGAATTAAAAGAAAAAGTAGCGGCATATCCAGATGAACTAGCAAAACGGATGATTTCAGAAAATCTATGGTTAAGTAATCGTTGGCACAATCGAAAGGCGCTTTTAAAACGGAAAGATTGGCTTATGCTTTATGACGTTATTTGCGAAGTACAAAGGAACATATTCGGTGTTTTATTTGGTTTGAATAAAATGTACGTACATCATCCAGCGTTTAAATGGATGCCTAATAATGTGGAACGAATGACTATTAAACCTGAAAAATTATATGAACGTATGGTGGACACATTAATAGGGAATCCAGAAAAAAGTGTGCAGGAGTTAGAGTTGCTAATAGAAGAAGTGTTGCAACAAGTTCATACATACGCGCCAGGAGTAAATGTGGATGAGCAAGAAAAATCTATTTTTTATTTTGTGGAATAGAAAATAGTAATAAGGGGGAAGTTATGGGGTTTTTTAATAGGTTTTTTAAAAAAGTTGAAAAAGTAAATGAGCAAGAAGCTACTCTTCATGAATTAAGTGAAGAATTGTATGTTGAATCACCGGTAGAGGAAGCGACTAGTTACTGGGTATCAATGGCACAAAATATAATTGTTAATGCTGTAAAAGCGGCTGACAATGATGTGGAACGTGCCTTCGTGTTATTGAATTTGAAGAAAGGTGAGGCTTCATTTGATATTTTTTATCAAATAAATGGGCAATTGTATTTCTGGGATCAGCTAGAAAATGAGACGATAAGAAATAGAATTCAGAACGAGTTGTTACCGCAAGCTCCAGAAGTTTCAAATGCAGTAAATGAGCAATTTCGTGGAGCTGATCACCCTATAATTTCGTTCGCACAATTGCAGTTTGAATGGGAAACGAAAGCCTGGTTCTCACATGTAATTTGGGAAGATAGCCTTGCTGCTCAATTGCCCAAAACTCAAATTCTAAATGAATGGTTTCGTGTAAGTAAAGAAGAAACGAAAAATAGACCACTGGATAGTGATGCGAAATTTTCTTGGTATCCATCAAACTCTTAAAAAATGAATACAGAGAGACAGGTTATGTTTCTAGATGATTTGTATTATTGAATAAGTATCAATAATACGTAATTCTTTTTCTATTGCCTGTTAGAATTCGTTATGTACTAAGCTACTTGTTTTCTAAACTAAAACTTATATTTCGAATTTTTAAATAGATTGTAATACATAAAAATTCGAAATATAAGTTGACACTATTTTTAATGTGTGATAAAAATGATAGTAATCAATTCGGAAAATAATATTTGGGCAATGAAAGGGTATAGTAGTGAATATCTCCCTATTTCAGAGAGCTGATGGTTGGTGTGAATCAGTATATAGATTATTCGTGAAGTTCGTCCTGGAGCATCTTTCATAAATCTCATATTTTGAGGAAATGAAAGACGGTAGTTTATACCGTTATCAAATAAAGTGGTGAAGATTTTTTCACAACTAGGGTGGTACCGCGATATTTATCGTCCCTACGTATTTACGTAGGGACGTTTTTTATTTAGGTCCTAACTTTGGTGTGGCTTCATAACTAGGGTGGTACCGCGATATTTTATCGTCCCTACGTTTTTGCGTAGGGGCGTTTTTATTTAGGTGGTTTCTTAGTGTTCTTCACAACTAGGGTGGTACCGCGATAATTTTGTCGTCCCTACGTATTTACGTAGGGGCGTTTTTTTATTATTAGGGAGGAAGTGAACGTATTAGAAAAGAGTATTGATAGAACAATATAAATACCGAATTGTAACAAAGAAAAAGAGATAGAGAGGAGATTAACAAATGAATTCACAGCAATGGACATCGAAATTAGGTTTCGTATTAGCTGCAGCAGGTTCGGCAATTGGTCTTGGGGCGATTTGGAAATTCCCATATATGGCCGGCATTGGAGGAGGCGGAGCGTTCTTCCTAATTTTCATCGGTTTCACATTATTAATTGGTTTACCGCTATTATTAGCTGAATTTGTTATTGGAAGAAGTACACAAAAAGAGGCTGTCGATGCATATAGAGAGATTGCTCCTAAAACGTTATGGCCTTGGTTAGGTAAATTAGGAATTGTAACATGTTTCATATTACTTTCTTTCTACAGTGTTGTAGGAGGCTGGATTTTATTATATTTATGGAATGCAATTACAGGTAGACTATGGGAAGGAAATGGAGCATACGAAGCTACGTTTGGTGAAATCATTTCCAATCCATATTTAGCAGTTGGATCACAGCTATTATTCATCCTTATTACTATTTTCATCGTAAGTAAAGGTGTACAAAATGGTGTTGAAAAAGTAAATAAATATTTCATGCCAGCACTATTCGTTTTATTCTTTGTATTAATCGTTCGTGCACTTACGTTAGATGGTGCTGGAGAAGGCGTTCGTTTCTTCTTACAACCTGATTTCTCACATGTAACATCAGAAGTCATTTTATACGCAATGGGGCAATCGTTCTTCTCATTATCTGTTGGGGTAGCCGTTATGGTAACGTATAGCTCATACTTACCGAAAGAAGAAAGCTTACCACGTTCAGCATTTTCTATCGTAGCCTTAACTCTTGTTATTACATTACTTGCAGGACTTGCAATTTTCCCAGTTGTGTTCGCATTTGGGATGGAACCATCTCAAGGACCAGGACTATTATTTATCGTATTGCCAGCTATTTTCAGTAAAATGGCATTCGGAAAATTATTCTTCATCGTTTTCTTATTACTATTCTTCTTCGCTACGATTACATCAGCAATTTCGATGTTAGAAATTAGTGTTGCATCGTTAACATCAAAAGGTAAAGGGAAACGTGAAAAAATGGCCTTAATCGTAGGGTTATTAATCTTCGTTGTTGGGGTACCATCAGCATTATCATTCGGTATATTAAGTGATCTGAAGATTTTCGGGAAGACAGTCTTTGATTTAGCGGACTATGCAGTAAGTAACGTATTAATGCCACTTGGTGTATTATTAGTTTCTATCTTTGTTCCTTTAAAAATGAAGAAAGATGTATTAATGAAAGAGCTAGGTGTAAGTAAAAATAAAGGTTATAAACTATTCGTATTATGGTTATTCTTACTACGTTATATCGCACCAATTGCGATTATTATCGTATTCTTAAATGTACTTGGCATTATATAAAAAGAAAGGTAGCGTATCATACAAAGATACGCTACCTTTTTATTTTGCTCTTTTTTGCAATTCATTTACTGTTACGAACTGATAGCCCTTCTTAGATAAAGAATCTAAAATACCTTCAATCGTTTGTAAATTTTCATTAGACTCATCATACATAGAGTGCAGTAAAATGATAGAACCTGGTTTTACATTTTTATTAACGTATTTAATTTTATCAGCCGCAGATTTATAAAAAGTATCGGGCTCAAGATCCCATGTGATTGTTTCGATATTGTTTTTATTTAAATAATATGGCAGCCCTATTAACTTCTTACCGTTAGGGGGCCTAAAATCAATTTCGTCTGTAAATCCTGTTTGGCGGATTAATGAATTCGTTTTTTCTATTTCATCTTTAATAAAAGAAGGTGTTTTGAAAACCATTCTATTATGAGAATATGTATGGTTTCCAAGTTGGTGTCCAGATTGCGCGATAGCTTCTCCTAACGATAAATTTTGCTCTAATTCATTTCCAATTAAAAAGAAAGTAGCTTTAGCGTTGTATTTATCTAGTAGCGGTAATATTTGTTTTACATTGTTAGTAGGGCCATCATCAAAAGTTAAAGCAATCACTTTTTCATTTGTTTCTACGCGTTGTGTTAAATCTCCAAATAATTGAAAGCTTCTTGCGTTCATCAATTTGTATGTTCCGAATAATGCCGTGATAATAAAGAATAGTGTAACGATTGTAATGATAATTTTTTTCTTCATAATGTAACCTCACAATGATTTTTAATTCAGTTAAAAAGTATTATATCAAACTAAGTAATTTCGTGCTTTAAGAAGGGTGTGGATGCAAGGAGAAGGAATTTATCATATAATAAAATGCAAAAGGTATATTAGGAGGTGTTTATATGGCGATTATAATTCAATTGCCAGACACTGCAACGTCTCATGCAAAGCCAAGTATGGAAATGGCGATACTTTGCGTGAGGTAGACAAGTAATATACAATCGCCTATATGAGCTCGTATCATTTTTTATATTTGGCTTTGCACCTTATTGAAATGAACCATAAAAAATAAGGGGCGAGCAGAAATGAAATACGTAAAAGCTAATGCTGTTTTACCAGAGAGTTTAATTACTGAAATTCAAAAGTATATACAAGGTGAAACAATTTACATTCCGAAACAAGAAACGAAACATTATAAATGGGGTACACGATCTGGCGGAAGAAAACAACTAGATGAAAGAAATAAAGCAATTAAAGAAGCGTTTAAAAGTGGGATTGCTATTCATCAACTTGCAGAAGAATATTTTCTTTCTGGGGAAACGATTAAAAAGATTGTGTATTCTAAATAAGAGGAAAAGAGTCTGATTCATATATTACTTTGAATCAGACTCTTTTTGTTTTATATGTATTGGATATATGAGGTGTGAACGGGCATGATAATAGAAAAAATGTGCCGTTTTTTTACTAAATGGTATACAGAGCACTTGAAAAGTAGAAAGGTGAACATATATGAATCATATTGGACAAATAACGATAGAGCTTTTAGTTGGTTTTTTTGTTCTATTAATTGCTACAAAAATATTAGGGAAAACACAAATATCTCAGCTAACGCCATTTGATTTTATTTCTGCAATCGTCCTAGGTGAGCTCGTTGGAAATTCAATATATGATCCTAAAATTAAAGTATGGTCTATTTTATATTCAGTATTTGTTTGGGTAATTTTAATTTATACTATAGAAGTGATAACACAAAAAGTAAGAGGAACAAGAAGGTTTTTTGAAGGGTATCCTTCAATTATTATTCGTAACGGAAAGATTGATCGTGAACAATTAAGCGTAAATCATTTGGATATAAACCAATTACAACAAATGCTTAGGCAACAAAAAGATATATTTTCAATCCGAGAAGTTGAATATATGATATTGGAACCGAACGGAAACATAAGCGTTCTGAAAAAAAGTAAATACGAATCTCCTACTATAAATGATTTAAGTTTAAAACATAAGCCTGTATACTTACCAATTTCATTAATTAGTGATGGAAAAGTAGTTAAGGATAATTTGAGGGAAGCGGGATTTGATGAAGGATGGCTTTATAAACAAATAAAGCAAAAAGGAATTACTAAATTTGAAGACGTATTATATGCGGAATGGAAAACAGATGATGGCTTCTTTTGTCAGGAAATGCAGCGGTAGAGAATAAGTGATATATGTAATGTTTGTTTCTAAGTTATCTTTTACATATCAAAAAATGTAATCATTGTATACAATAAAACTAGATCAACAATTTGTATGGAGTGATAAAGATGGAAGCGTTTATTAGAAGTGATCAATATAATTTTATAAAATCACAAGCTTATATTTTAGCAAACGGGCATGCAACGGCAAATGATAGAGGTGTAATTCAAGCGTTAAAATCGCTTGCGATTGAAAAGATAATACATGTATTTGAGAATTTAACGGATGAACAGAAAGAGTTAATTGATACGGTATTAACAGTTCAAAATAGAGAAGATGCAGAATCATTTTTAATGAAAATAAATCCGTATGTAATTCCGTTTCAAGAAGTTACAGCACAAACATTAAAAAAATTATTTCCTAAAGCGAAAAAGTTAAAACTTCCTGATATGGAAGAAATGGATATGAAAGAAATATCTTATTTAAGCTGGATTGATAAGGGGTCAAGCAGGAAATTTATTATAGCGAAAAATGATAAAAATAAATTTGTTGGTCTGCAAGGAACGTTCCAAAGTTTAAATAAAAAAAGCATTTGTTCGTTATGTCATGGACATGAAGAAGTAGGAATGTTTTTAGTTGAAATTAAAGGCGATGTACCAGGAACTTTCGTTAAAAAGGGAAACTACATTTGCAAAGATGGTGTAGCTTGCAATCAGAATATGAAATCGCTAGATAAATTGAACGATTTTATTGAACGCTTGAAGAAATAACGAGAAAACCTCTAGTATTTAAACTGGAGGTTTTTATTTTTTGAAGAAGTACAATAAGCTTTCTTTGTAAATGTAGATTTATAATGAAATTTGATAAAAATATCTATTATGATACAGTTGCTTATATGCAAGGAGGTAAAACATGGATTACCTTTTATCGAAAGAAAAAGTGAAGCGATGGCCCAAAGATATGATAGCGGCGGGGCGTTGTCATACAGTTGGCCTGAAATCGGATGGCACGGTAGTAGCGGTGGGCCGGAATAAAGAAGGGGAATGTAATGTAAGTGGCTGGCGAGATATTGAAGCAGTCGCAGTGGGCAATGTTCATATGGCAACGAACACGGGTAATGCTCATACAATCGGTCTTACATGTGACAGTACTGCGGTAGCAGTGGGTTGGAATAAGCATGAACAATGTGATGTAAACGATTGGCATAATATTGTAGCGGTTGCGGCAGGGTGGCGTCGTACTATTGGCCTGAAATCGGATGGCACGGTAGTAGCGGTGGGCCGAAATAAAGAAGGAGAATGCAATGTAAGCAGTTGGCAAGGTATTGTGGCAGTCACAGCGGGTGACTGGCATACAGTCGGTCTTAAATTGGACGGCACATTGACGACTGTGGGGAATAATCGATATGGTCAATGCAATGTAAGTAGCTGGCGAGGTATTGTAGCGGTCAAGGCTGGGTATCTTCATACTGTTGGTCTTAAACGAGACGGTACGGTGACAGCAGTGGGGAATGATAAACATAACCAGTGTGATGTAAGTGGCTGGCGAGATATTGTAGCAATAGCGGCTGGTACGAATCATACAATCGGACTTAAATCAAACGGTACCGTGGTGGCAGTGGGTTGGAATGAGTATGGTCAATGTAACGTAAGTGATTGGAGAGATATTGTAGCGATAGCGGCTGGTTGTGCACATACAGTCGGACTAAAATCAGACGGCACGGTGATCGCGGTAGGTAATAATGAATTTGGCCAATGCGATGTAGTTAGCTGGCGCGACATTCGGTTACCTGGCAAATAGTCAATTTACAATAAATCATTAGTAATATTATTCTATTTTAGGAGTAATTATGGAATAGGATATGTAGAAAATAATTAAACTTAAATCTGCTGAATAAGAATCTCTTTTGAAAAGGGATTCTTATTATTTTTCATAAAATGAGGGTGTAAATGGAATTTTTGAACAAATTTTATTTCAAAATTACAGTAGAAGATATAAATTAAAAAGTATAGAGGAGATAAAGGAATGCTTAAAAGGTTTTTACTTTCTTTACCGGATGTTTTACTTATATGTATCGTTCTCTACATAATGTACACAAATTCTTTTAGTTTTGGACAGATGCTAGTAATTTCCATTGCAATCGGAATTATTGGTGGTCTTGCTATTAGAATTTGTAAGGATGTATTCACGTATATAAGATGGACAATTAAACAAAGAAAAAATTGAATATGTTTAATAGTTATTAGGAGGGAATGAAATGACTAAGAAAAAGAATAGAGTGAAAAACGAGATAATACTTTGGTCACTAACAGCAATTGTTCTGTTAATTGTATGGTACTTTTATCAAAAATAAAAACGCAACGTACTAAAAACGCAACGTACTAAAAACGCACGATGCGTTTTTATTATTTTTTTTGCCAATTTTCTTTTATAAAGTCTTCACGCCCAGATTCTTTTTGCTCAGTAGCATATTTCTCTGGATTCTTTTTATAGAAATGTTGGTGGTATTCCTCTGCTTCGTAAAAAGGTGCAGCAGGACGAATTTCAGTCACGATTGGATCTTTAAACATACCGCTTTCTGCAAGAGCTTGTTTTGATTTTTCAGCAAGCCCTTTTTGTGTTTCGTTATGGTAAAAAATAGCGGTACGATAAGATGGACCACGGTCAAAAAATTGTCCGCCATCGTCAGTTGGATCGATTTGTGGCCAATATAAGTCTAGTAATTTCTGATAAGGAAAAATAGAAGGATCGAATGTAATTTGAACAACTTCTAAATGTCCAGATGTTCCAGCTTTTACTTGTTCATATGTTGGATTTTCTACATGACCTCCTGCATAGCCAGAAAGTACTTTATGAATACCAGGAAGTTCATCAAATGGTTTTACCATGCACCAAAAGCAACCGCCTGCGAAGGTTGCGAGTTCGTATGTTTTTTCGGACATTGCTGTAATCCTCCTAAATGTATATGTTTTATATAGTATTATATAAATTGTTTTATTGCGCAATAAAAAAGATTTGAAAATATATGTTTTTTATAAACAAGATCCTCCGCTCACATCAATTAATTGTCCAGTAACCCAGCGGCTGTCTGGAGAAGCAAGAAATGCAGCAGTATCGGCAATGTCCTCTACTTCACCTAAGCGATTGAAAGCGGAAATAGTAGTAGCGTACTGCTTCATCATTGGGTCGCTCAAGAGTTCTGCATTCATATCTGTTTTAATAAATCCTGGAAGTATTGCATTCACCGTTATTCCTCGTGCTCCAAGCTGTTTTGCTAGCGTAAAAGTCATTGTATTAATAGCGCCTTTCGTCATACTATATGCAACAAAATCAGGTAAAGAAATGCGGGTGGCAGCGGATGAAATATTAATAATTCGGCTATTGTCACGTAAACGTGGTAGTGCTAGTTGAATGATAAAGAATGGAGCTTTTGCATTTACTGAAACCATTCTATCAAAAAACTGTTCAGTCGTTTCTTCAATAAAAGCACCAGGACCAATGCCAGCATTGTTTATTAAAATATCAAATTGTGTTTCACCAGTGCGCTTTTGTAATTCAGTATCTAAAGCGTTATAAAGGTTTTCTACACCGTGTAAGGATTCTAGATTTGCGCCGATAGAAAAAGCTTGGCCACCATCTGATCGAATTTCATGAACAGTTTCTTCAGCGTCATCTTTTCGACTACCGTAATGAACAGCAACCAATGCACCGTCATTTGCTAAACGTTTAGCGATCGCTCGTCCAATTCCTCGGCTTGCTCCTGTAACTAACGCTACTTTCCCTTTTAACATAGTTTCCTCATCTCCTCATAAACTTTATAAGCTTTTCTTTATGTAGTAATGCAAACATACTTAAGTAATATATGAGTGTATGTAAGTAATGCATTCCAATTTTGATTTGAGAAAAAATAAATAGAATGAATTTTGATTTTTTTGAAAAAACATATTGACAATGAAAAGAACAACGTCCTATAATACGTGTAACAAATAAAAGTTAATTAAGAATTTTCTAACTTTATATGTTGTATATGCAAAGAAGAGGAAAGTAGATGATTATGATCGTTTCAGAGAGCTACTCCAAGGCTGTGAGGGTAGTAACAATCGAATCATTGAAGATCACCTCGGAGCATCGCTTGCGAAAGGGAAACTGAGTAGAGGGCGGCGGCATCGTCTCCGGTAAAAGGACGGAGGTCTGATTGGACCTACAAAGCTTATATTTCGTGAGAAGTATAAGGAAGCTGAGTGGTAACGCGAAACTCTCGCCTCAGCAATCAAAGCTACTAAATTGTAGTAGTTGATTGCTGAGGCGAGAGTTTTTATTTTTAAAAATAGAAGAAGAGAATGCGTAGAAGAGGAGAGTAAATGATAAAGATTGTTTCAGAGAGCTGCCCCGAGGCTGTGAGGGTGGTAACAATTCACTCATTGAAAATCACCTTGGAGCACTACTTTTGAAAACTAGTAAAAAGTAGCGGGGTTGTTCCCGATAGAAAAACAAAAGTCTAATTGGACTTGCAGAGCTTATATTTCGTGAGAAGTATAAGGAAGCTGAGTGGTACCACGATTCCCTCGTCTCAGCAATGGATTGCTACAAGTATGTAAGTAATCGATTGTTGAGACGAGTATATTTTTAAGGTTTATATACTGAATATTCTGTTAAAAATACTCATCTCAGCAATCGATGTAGAAATAGATTGCAAAAAATAGAGAAAAAAAGAGGAGCGATGTGAGATGGGAAACCAGTACATTTACATGAATGGGGAATTTGTAGAAAAAGAAAAGGCAGTTGTTTCAGTATATGATCACGGTTTTTTATACGGAGACGGTGTATTTGAAGGGATTCGTAGTTACGGAGGAAATGTATTTTGTTTAAAAGAACATGTGAAACGATTGTATGAATCAGCGAAATCTATTTTACTAACAATTCCAATGACGGTAGAAGAAATGGAAGAAGCAGTTTTACATACACTCCAAAAAAACGAATATACTGATGCTTACATTCGCTTAATTGTCTCAAGAGGAAAAGGTGACTTAGGGCTCGATCCGAGAAGTTGTGTGAAGCCGAGCGTAATTATCATTGCAGAACAATTAAAGTTATTCCCACAAGAATTTTATGATAATGGGCTAAGCGTTGTATCTGTTGCATCAAGACGTAATACGCCAGATGCGTTAGATCCACGTATTAAGTCAATGAATTATTTAAATAACGTACTTGTAAAAATTGAAGCAGCACAAGCAGGAGTGTTAGAGGCTCTTATGTTAAATCAACAAGGATATGTTTGTGAAGGTTCTGGTGATAATGTTTTCGTTGTGAAAGATGGAAAAGTATTAACCCCGCCATCCTATTTAGGAGCATTAGAAGGTATTACGAGAAATAGTGTTATCGAGCTATGTGAGCGACTGAGTATTCCGTGTGAGGAAAGACCGTTCACTCGCCATGATGTATATGTAGCGGATGAAGTATTTTTAACAGGAACAGCAGCGGAGTTAATTCCAGTTGTAAAAGTTGATTCCAGAGAAATTGGAGATGGGAAACCAGGAAGTGTAACGAAACAATTGACCGAAGAATTTAAAAAATTAACGAGAGAAAGAGGAGTACGTGTTCCCGGGCTGACGGAAAGCTTAGCGTAAATAAGGAGAGGAGTTAATGGAAATGAAGCAGCAGTATACAGCGTATGAGAAATTACAGTATGAAGAAATGACAGGCGCTGGGCATGTGATTCAATGTTTAAAGAGATTAGGTGTAACGACCGTTTTCGGCTATCCGGGCGGAGCAATCTTGCCAATATACGATGCTTTATACGAAAGTGGTTTGAAACATGTTTTAACTCGTCATGAACAAGCTGCTATTCATGCGGCTGAAGGATATGCGAGAGCTTCTGGAAAGGTCGGGGTAGTCTTTGCTACCTCTGGCCCAGGGGCGACAAATTTAGTTACGGGTTTAGCAGACGCTTATATGGATTCGATTCCTTTAGTTGTCATTACCGGGCAAGTTGCAACGCCTTTAATTGGTAAAGATGGATTTCAAGAAGCGGATGTTGTCGGAATTACAGTACCTGTTACGAAGCATAATTACCAGGTTCGTGATGTGAATCATGTATCACGAATTGTGCAAGAAGCTTTTTACATCGCCAAAAGCGGGCGCCCGGGACCAGTATTAATTGATATTCCAAAAGATGTTCAAAATGCAAAAGTCACCAGTTTCTTTAATGAAGAAGTTGATATTCCGGGGTACAAACCAGAACTTGTACCAGACAGCATGAAACTTAGAGAGGTGGCTAAAGCAATTTCAAAATCTAAGCGTCCACTTCTTTATATTGGAGGAGGTGTCATTCATTCAGGTGGATCCGATGAACTCTTAGAATTCGCAAGGGAGAACCGTATTCCAGTCGTTTCAACTTTAATGGGACTTGGTGCATATCCACCGGATGATTCATTGTTTCTAGGGATGCTTGGTATGCATGGGACATACGCTGCTAATATGGCGGTAACAGAATGTGATTTACTACTTGCATTAGGTGTTCGCTTCGATGATCGTGTAACAGGAAAATTAGAACTTTTTTCTCCAAACTCGAAAAAAGTACATATTGATATTGATTCTTCTGAGTTTCATAAAAATGTAACTGTAGAACATCCGATTGTTGGTGATGTAAAAAAAGCGTTACACATGCTGTTACATATGTCTATTTATACACAAACAGACGAATGGCTTCAGAAAGTAAAGACATGGAAAGAAGAATATCCACTTTCTTATAAGCAAAAAGAATCTGAGTTAAAACCACAGCATGTGATCAACTTAGTAAGTGAATTAACGAATGGTGAAGCGATTGTCACAACAGAAGTAGGTCAGCATCAAATGTGGGCTGCTCACTTCTATAAAGCAAGAAAACCTCGGACGTTCCTTACCTCTGGAGGATTAGGAACAATGGGGTTTGGTTTTCCAGCGGCAATTGGTGCTCAGCTAGCTAAAAAAGAAGAACTTGTCATTTGTATTGCAGGTGACGCTTCTTTTCAAATGAACATTCAAGAACTACAAACAATTGCTGAAAATAACATCCCTGTAAAAGTATTTATCATAAATAACAAATTTTTAGGGATGGTAAGGCAATGGCAAGAAATGTTTTATGAAAATCGTTTATCAGAATCAAAAATTGGATCACCAGATTTTGTGAAAGTAGCAGAAGCTTATGGAGTAAAGGGATTAAGAGCAACAAATTCAACCGAGGCAAAACAAGTGATGTTAGAAGCATTTGCTCATGAAGGTCCTGTCGTAGTTGATTTTTGTGTAGAAGAAGGTGAAAACGTATTTCCGATGGTTCCGCCAAACAAAGGGAATAACGAAATGATTATGAAGAGGTGGGAAGAATGAGTCATACTTTTTCACTCGTTATTCATAACGAGCCAAGCGTCTTATTACGTATAAGTGGGATTTTTGCTCGGCGTGGTTATTATATTTCTTCTTTACATTTAAAAGAAAGAGATACTAGTGGTGTTTCTGAAATGAAACTCACAGCAGTTTGTACTGAAAATGAAGCGACATTACTTGTTAGTCAGTTGAAAAAATTAATTGATGTTCTGCAAGTAAATAAATTATAAGGAGTGTATGGAATATGAAAACATATTATGAAAAAGATGCAAATGTAGAGTTATTACAAGGAAAAACTGTTGCAGTAGTTGGTTATGGATCACAAGGTCATGCGCAAGCACAAAATTTACGTGATTCTGGTGTAGAGGTTGTAGTTGGTGTTCGTCCTGGTAAGTCGTATGAAGTAGCGAAAGCGGATGGATTTGAAGTAATGTCTGTTTCAGAAGCGGTTCGAACCGCACAAGTTGTACAAATGTTATTGCCAGATGAACAGCAAGCTCATGTGTATAAAGCAGAGGTAGAAGAGAATCTTCGTGAAGGACAAATGTTACTTTTCTCACATGGATTTAACATTCACTTCGGACAAATTAATCCGCCAAGTTACGTAGATGTAGCGATGGTCGCACCAAAAAGTCCAGGACATCTCGTTCGCCGTGTATTCCAAGAAGGAAATGGTGTTCCGGCATTAGTCGCAGTGCATCAAGATGCGACGGGAACAGCGCTACATGTAGCATTAGCGTATGCAAAAGGTGTAGGTTGTACACGGGCGGGTGTAATTGAAACGACATTCCAAGAAGAAACCGAAACGGATTTATTCGGTGAGCAAGCTGTACTTTGCGGCGGGGTAACTGCACTTGTGAAGGCCGGGTTCGAAACGTTAACGGAAGGTGGATATCGCCCTGAAATTGCATACTTTGAATGTTTGCATGAATTAAAGCTAATTGTTGACTTAATGTACGAAGGTGGATTAACGACTATGCGCCATTCTATTTCAGATACGGCAGAGTTTGGAGATTATGTAACAGGATCGAGAATTGTTACAGATGAAACGAAGAAGGAAATGAAGCGTGTTTTGACAGAAATTCAGCAAGGTGAATTTGCGAAGAAATGGATTTTAGAAAATCAAGCAGGGCGTCCGACGTATAACGCAATGAAAAAAGCAGAGCAAAATCATCAATTAGAAAAAGTGGGAGCAGAGCTTCGTGAAATGATGAGTTGGATTCATGCACCGAAAGAATTAGTAAAGAAATAGAGTAAGAGAGTATAAATGAAAAATATGTAAGAGGGGATTTGACAAGATGAGAAGTGACATGATTAAAAAAGGTTTTGATAAAGCGCCGCACCGTAGTTTATTAAAAGCAACTGGTTTGAAAGATGAAGATTTTGATAAACCTTTTATAGCGATTTGTAATTCTTTTATTGAAATTATTCCAGGGCATAAACACTTGAACGAGTTTGGGAAACTTGTAAAAGAGGCAGTTCGTGCGGCAGGTATGGTACCATTCGAATTCAATACAATTGGAGTTGACGATGGTATTGCGATGGGGCATATTGGTATGCGTTATTCTCTTCCGAGTCGTGAAATAATTGCAGATTCAGTAGAAACGGTTGTAAATGCACACTGGTTTGACGGCATGATTTGTATCCCAAACTGTGACAAAATTACACCAGGTATGATGATGGCTGCACTACGTATTAATATTCCGACTGTGTTTGTTTCAGGCGGCCCGATGGCAGCAGGAAAAACATCTAAAGGAGAAGTTGTTGATCTGAGTTCCGTTTTTGAAGGAGTAGGAGCTTATCAATCTGGGAAAATTTCAGAAGAAGAATTAAAAGATATTGAAGATCATGGCTGTCCATCTTGTGGATCTTGTTCGGGTATGTTTACCGCGAACTCTATGAATTGTTTATGTGAAGTGTTAGGTTTAGCTCTTCCTGGTAACGGGAGTATTTTAGCAATTGATCCAAGACGTGAAGAGTTAATTAAACAAGCAGCAGAGAAATTGAAAATTTTAATTGAAAGAGATATTAAACCAAGAGACATTGTAACGGAAGAAGCAATTGATGATGCGTTTGCGCTTGATATGGCGATGGGCGGTTCAACAAATACAGTGTTGCATACATTGGCGCTCGCGCAAGAGGCTGGATTAGATTACGATATGAACCGTATTGATGCCGTTTCAAGACGTGTACCACATTTATGTAAAGTAAGCCCTGCTTCCAATTGGCATATGGAAGATATTGATCGTGCGGGCGGGATTAGTGCAATTTTGAAAGAGATGAGCCGGAAAGAAGGAGTACTTCATCTTGATCGAATAACTGCTACGGGGCAAACATTAAGAGAAAATATTGCTGAGGCAGAGATTAAAGATAAGGAAGTTATTCACTCTCTTGAAAACCCTCATAGTGAGGAAGGAGGATTGCGTATATTAAAAGGCAACCTTGCGAAAGATGGAGCGGTTATTAAAAGCGGTGCAACAGAAGTAAAGCGTTTTGAAGGACCTTGCGTTATTTTTAATTCACAAGATGAGGCACTTGCTGGCATTATGCTTGGGAAAGTGAAAAAAGGAGATGTAGTTGTCATTCGTTATGAAGGACCAAGAGGTGGCCCTGGTATGCCAGAAATGTTAGCACCAACATCAGCAATTGCTGGAATGGGATTAGGTGCTGAGGTTGCATTATTAACGGATGGACGTTTCTCTGGAGCTTCACGTGGAATTTCAGTAGGACATATTTCACCAGAAGCAGCAGCGGGCGGGATGATTGCACTTCTTGAACAAGGGGATATTGTATGTATTGATGTTGAAGAACGTTTGTTAGAAGTAAGAGTGAGTGATGAGGAATTAGAAAAGCGTAAAAAAGAATGGAAACGACCAGAACCGAAAGTGAAAACTGGCTGGCTTGGACGTTATGCACAAATGGTAACATCGGCGAATACAGGGGCTGTTCTGAAAATCCCAAATTTTGATTGAGCCAATTTAAAAGAGATAAGGATGATATATAATGGTGCAAAAGGTAAAGGAGAGAGTGAAAATTGAAGATATCTTAATGGCTCATAATTGCATGAAAGATATCGTTATTAAAACACCGTTACAACGTGATACAGTTTTATCTGAGAAATATGATTGTGACGTTTATGTAAAACGAGAAGACTTACAATTAATTCGCTCTTTCAAAATTCGTGGTGCATACAATTTGATTCAAAGTTTACCGAAAGAAAAGTTACAAAACGGTGTTGTTTGTGCAAGTGCTGGTAATCATGCGCAAGGAGTTGCTTATACATGTAATTTATTGAAGATTCCGTCGAAAATATTTATGCCCACAACAACACCGAAACAAAAAGTATCACAAGTACAATTTTTCGGTGGTGATTTCGCAGAGATTGTATTAGTTGGTGATACATTCGATAGCTCTTTCCAAGAAGCACAGTGTTATTGTGAAGAAAATAGAATGACATTTGTTCATCCGTTTGATGATCCGTATGTCGTTGCTGGTCAAGGGACAGTGGCAGTTGAAATTATGCATGATATGGAGAAACCGGTTGATTATATCTTTACAGCAATCGGTGGTGGTGGATTAGCATCAGGTGTTGGTACATATGTAAAAGGTGTTAGTCCTACTACAAAGGTTATTGGTGTAGAACCGATGGGAGCTGCATCTATGAAAGAGGCTTTTCTTCAAAATGATAATGTCGCATTAGAGAAAATAGATAGTTTTGTTGATGGGGCAGCGGTTAAAAAGGTAGGAAAGTTAACTTTTGAAACTTGTAAAGATGTAATTGATGACATTGTTTTAGTACCAGAGGGAAAAGTTTGTACGACGATTTTAGAACTGTATAAGAAAAATGCGATTGTAGCTGAACCGGCTGGTGCACTCTCTATTGCAGCACTTGATTTATACAGGGATGAAATAAAAGGTAAAACAGTTGTATGTACGCTAAGTGGTGGAAATAATGATATTGATAGAATGCAAGAAATGAAAGAGCGTTCGCTCATTTATGAAGGACTGAAACATTACTTTATCATTGAATTTCCGCAACGTTCAGGTGCGCTAAGAGAATTTCTTGATAAAGGATTAGGACCAGAAGATGACATTACGCGCTTTGAGTATATTAAGAAACATAATAAAGAAAATGGTCCAGCATTAGTCGGAGTAGAATTAAAACATAAAGGAGATTATGAGCAATTAATTACTCGCTTTAAAGAAAATAATATTCAATTTATGGAGCTTAATAAAAACCCTGTTTTGTTTGATTTGCTTATTTAATAGAAGGGAAGAGTTAGCATCTAAATAAAAAAGATAGATACAAGCGAGGGAATATAGTGCTTGTTCTATCTTTTTTATAGTTAAACTAGGTACTCATTAAATTCAAGAAGAATAAAGCTAGCTAACCAAAAGAGTATCGCAATACGAATGATTACATACATTGTAAATTCAAAAGGAGTAAGATTTCTCTCTCGCTTTATTTTTTTAAATAGTCTCACAGAATAAAAGGAACATAAAAGTAGAACTGCTATAGACATTTTATAAACGTTTTCTAACAAACTTACATTTTCTAATAAGTCTTTCAGCATGTTTATCACCTATTCTGTAAAGTATATTACAGAGAAATAGATCTCGAGCTGTCTAGTTTCGTTTGTTTTTTATTTTCCCTGTATCATCAATTTCTACATCAGTTGAAATTGTTTGTAAATATTGAAGAGCTTTTTTCTTTTCTCCCTCATTTACAGGGGAAACTTGGTTGTTGCGAATGGTATAAGGATTGAATGACATTTGGACATCCTTTCCTTTAAAAGTTAAAGTTAATACGCCAGTTTCAGCGCTTTTCCCATTCACATAACTCGGGAATAAAAAGTTACCTAATGAGTAAGCGATAGGGACTTTATTATAATACTCAAACCCTTGTAACCAATGTGGATGGCTTCCGACAATTGCGTTAGCTCCTGCTTCAACCATTTTAGGTACATATTGCTTTTGGTATTCTACCGGACGATTTGATTTTTCAACGCCCCAATGCATATAGACGATTAAATAGTCTGCATCTTGTTTTTGCTCTTTAATTGTTTTTGTTACAAGATTTAAATCATAGCCATTCGCAACGCCAGGTTTATTCTCACCAGCTACCCAATTAGAATCAGGCATAAATCGAACGAAGGAAAGAAATTTAAACTTTTTCCCTTTTACGGTCATTTCTCGTGCTGTATATGCATCTTTCGCATTTTTTCCGGCTCCAATGTAAGGGAACTTTAATTTTTCTACGTGAGAAATCGTATCTAATAATCCATCTTGCCCATAATCAAGTGTGTGGTTATTCCCAATATTTACGATGTCATATCCAGTGTTTTTAATAGCTTGTAGTGTAGATGGATCACTTTTAATCCAAAACAGTTGCCCAGGTGCTTTCTTTTCTTTCGTTGTAAATGCCGACTCTAAATTCACAAAAGAAATATCAGCTTTTTTTATTTCTTCTTTTACATGTTGGAATGGGTAATCAGCCCCATTCTTTTCGATTATAGGACGTAATTGCCAATCAAACATTGTATCACCAGAGAAGGTGAGTGTGATTTCTTGGTCTTCTATTTTCTTTTCGCTTTTTGAAGCGGTTTTACTAGATTTGTTTTGCAAATCGGGTTTGTCTTTTGCTTTTGAAATAAAAGAGTAATTGATTAATAAAACAATCGGTGTAATGAAAAAGGCTATTAACAAAAATCGTTTTAGTAAAGTTTTCATATATACCTTCCCTTTTAATATTATCCCGCAATTAAATTAACACTGAATCTATTAAAGGTAATTAAAGTTACAAAAAATAGCGGGTTATGTAGTGGAAAACATTTGTTAATATTCTCAATATTAAGTTAACATATAGATAACCTGTAAATCAATGTATAAACCAAAATATAGAAATAAAGAATTCGAAGGGTGAAGAATGAGAAATGGTTATATTAGGAGCAGTTGTAAATGGAATTTGTATTATATTTGGTACTTTACTTGGTAAATTATTTAGTAGGATTCCAGAAAGTATGAAAGGGACGATAATGCACGCAATCGGTTTAGCGGTTACTGTGCTTGGGCTTCAAATGGCATTAAAAAGTGAAAACTTTCTTGTTGTCATACTGAGTTTAGTGATTGGTACGGTAATTGGAGAATGGTTACAATTAGAAGAAAAGTTAAAACATTTAGGGGATTGGCTAGAAAATAAAGTTGGATCGAAAGGGAAAGGTAGCATATCAGAAGGTTTTGTAACAGCTACTTTAATTTTTGCAATTGGCGCGATGGGGATACTTGGTGCACTTGACAGTGGGATTCGCGGAAATCATGATATTTTATTTACAAAGGCGATTATCGATGGATTTATTTCTATTATATTAACGACAACTCTAGGAATTGGCGTAGTATTTTCGGCGATTCCAGTTGTTTTATATGAAGGTGGTATTGCAGTTTTTGCAACACAAATTAATAGTTTTGTCCCGAAAGAATTAATGAACAAATTTATAGTGGAGATGACGGCTACGGGCGGCATTATGATATCTGCTATTGGATTGAACTTGCTTAGTATTATTAAAATCAAGGTGGCAAATTTACTTCCAGGTATATTGGTAGTGGGTGTAATTGTTTCAATTATTTATGGTTACGGTTTGTTAGTAAATTAGTAGAGGATGGAAACACATATGGAGGAATTTCAATTTACAAAACGTGTGCATAAAATATTGGAGATTGCAGCAAAAGAGAGTGAGTATAACATAATTCACCCAGTCCATCTGTTTATAGGTATGTGTAAAGAAGGTACAGGAGTTTGCGCTGAGTTATTTATGTATTTGTTTCACAAAGTCGGTCCAGATTTTTTAGAAAAACTTTCGTTACGAAAACAATTCGATTTACATAATCAAGAGTATAAAAAAATAGGGCAATATAAACTATCTTATAAGGCGATAGAAATTTTACAAATAGCGAAGAAACGTATGGAACGCTTTCAGCAAGTAGTAGTAAATGAAGGACATGTTATGTATGCATTATTTCGTGTAGATACAAATATTGGTGGATTTATACATACACAAATGCAAGAAGATATATTACGTATTACAGCTGCACCGAGAGACTTAGCGGTTGATTTAAATAGTTTTAAATCTATTTATAATACATTATTTTGTCATGTAAGAAGAGTTAGTCCTTCTGATTTTGATAAGTTATCACGATTTGTAGTGGATGAATTTGGTGAACGGTGGTTACAGTCGGTTGATTATGGATTTCGGACATATAACGAAAAGTTACCTATCTATATTGCACAGCAGGAGGAAGTAATAGTTGGTTTCGCCTGTTACGATGTAGTGAGAGGAAAGAAAGGCTTGTTTGGTCCAATGGGCATAGCGAAACAAAATCGTGTGAAAGGTGTAGGAAAAGAATTATTGCATCATTGTTTATATAATATGAAGCAAGATGGATATGAATATGCGATTATTGGACAAGCAGGTCCCATTGAGTTTTACGAGAGAAATTGTAATGCTCGTTTAATACCGATAGATAATAAGTAACCAACTTCATATAGAGGAGTTGGTTTTATTATGAAAATGATGTAGAGATGTAGTGTTTTTTACTAGAAAATAGCGGGTTTTGTAGTAAATCTTGCATATAAAGCAAATTACTAAACTTTTTACAAGAAAGGGTGTAGAATGGGTATCTAAAGAAAGAAGGTGTGAAAATGGCCAGCTGGAAACGGAATTTAATGATTTGTTGGCTAGGTTGTTTTACCACTGCAGCCGGTATGAGTTTAGTAATTCCTTTCTTATCTTTTTATATTGAGGAATTAGGAGTAACTGGCACTTCAAGCATTGCACAGTGGTCGGGACTTGCATTTGGTGTAACATTTTTAATGGGTGCGATCGTATCGCCAATATGGGGAAAGCTTGGTGATATACATGGACGGAAATTGATGCTTATTCGTGCTAGCCTCGGTATGGCGATTATTATGACGCTTATGGGGTTTGTAACGGATGTGTATCAACTAGTCGCACTAAGATTTTTAATGGGAGCAGTATCTGGTTTCCTTTCAACAGCGATGACATTTATTGCAGCAGAAACTCCGAAAGAACATTCAGGTTGGGCGATTTCCACAATTTCAACTGGTGGTGTGAGCGGTTCGTTACTTGGCCCGTTACTTGGCGGTTATTTGTCTGAGTTAATTGGAATGCGTCATGTCTTTCTTGTTACGGGAGCTTTTTTATTCCTTTCCTTTCTTATCGTTTTTTTCTTCCTGCATGAAGAAAATCACTCTGCTCAAGCAAAAAAAACACAGCCGAAAAAAGTATGGACGATGGTCCCAGCGAAGCATTTAATTATTAGTTTATTTGTAACAACATTTATTATTCAACTTGCTAATATGTCAGTTCAACCAATTGTTACATTGTACGTGAAAAATTTAGTAGGTCCTCATACTGCACATATTGAAACAATTGCGGGTGCAGTTATGTCAGCGACAGGATTAGCAGTTATTTTGGCAGCACCAAGACTAGGAAGATTATCAGATCATATCGGTCCTCAAAAAACGTTAGTTGTAGCGTTATTTGCTGCAGGAATTATTTTTATCCCGCAAGCATTTGTAACGTCAGCTTGGCAACTATTAATTCTTCGATTTTTATTAGGTATCGCACAAGCAGGATTATTACCTTCCGTACAAACTCTACTAAAACAACATACACCAACCCATGTTACGGGACGAATATTTGGATATAATCAATCATTTCAGTTTTTAGGAAATATGATTGGTCCAGTGCTCGGGGGACAAATTGCAGCGCATGCAGGTTTCCAATATGTTTTCCTCTCTACATCTTCACTATTATTTATTGCGTGTATTTGGGTTTATTTTCATAATAAGAACGAAGAAGTATCAGAGAAACAACGTTTGGAAGTTAGTTAACTAAGTGAATAAAAAAGGATGAAGCAATGAATGCTTCATCCTTTTCTTTAAAATTTAAGACATAGATAGCTTAATGTACCAAGCTCGTAACTACGGTGAATGACTTCACCGCTATTTTCACCACTTCCCATAGCGATAAATAAAGGAACAAAATGTTCTGCTCTTGGTACTGCTAATTGTGCATGAGGAGCATTTTTCTCCCAATTAAACAATGCATCTTTATCGTTATTCTGCATATGTTTAATAATCCAATCATCAAATTCAATTGCCCATTTTTTAGGTGTAGTTTGATTCCATTTCAGTGCTCGTAAATTATGAACGGTAACGCCACTCCCGATTACTAAAATATCTTCTTGTCCGAGTCCTTTAAGTGCTTCTCCAATTTCAAATTGTTCTTTTGCAGAAAGGAATGGATTGACTGATATTTGCACGACAGGAATATTTGCTTCTGGATACATGCGGTGCAGGAGTGTCCATGAACCATGATCTAAACCTCTCGTCATATTATGATGGACTGAAATACCTTTGTTCTTAAATTTTGTTTCTAAAATAGATGCAATATGAGAAGAGCCTTTCGCACGATATTTGATTTCGTATAACTCAGGGGGAAAACCTCCAAAATCATAAATTGTTTCATACTCGTTATCTGATGAGGAAATCGTTAATACTTCACTTTCCCAATGAGCAGTGAAAATAACAATTGCTTTCGGTTTATATGTTTCTCCAAGTGTTTTTAAAAATCGTGTATAGTCTGTATCTTGAATAGCGAGCATAGGCGAACCATGTGCTAAAAATAATGATGGCATCATAATAGTAGGAACCTCCTAAAAATTATATAGTTACTTTATGTAAGTAACTATATAATTTTATTTTGAATTCGTCAAGAAATTAGTTTAAAAGCAAGTCTGAAAAATACATCATTTGTCATAATGAAAGCAATTACATATAATATAAAATAAGAAAAGTGAATGGATATTCATTTTCTTAAAGCTATACATAATAGAGTTGGGGGCTGACGAAATGAATGTACAGGAAAGTTTCGTTACGGCATTGGATGGATCGGAAATTTATTTGCGTAAGTGGTTACCAGAAGGAGATCCGAGAGGAATTATTCAAATTGCACATGGCATGACAGAGCATGCAGGGGTGTATACAGAATTTGTAGATGCTTTATTGGAAGCAGGGTATGGTGTTTATGCGCATGATCATAAAGGACATGGGAAAACAGTAAAAAAAGAAGAAGATTATGGTCACTTTGAACCAAATATAGGGTGGAATCAAGTTGTATCGGATGTTATCTTTGTTTCAGAAAGGATAAAAGAAGAGCAGTCAAGTCCTTTGTTTTTACTTGGACATAGTATGGGTTCTTTTTTATCAAGACGTGCTGTACAACTTAGGGGTGAACTATACGATGGATTTCTGATTTCAGGAACAGGTGGAAATCCAGGGCTTTTAGGAGCTATTGGTCATAAAGTAGCAACAATCGAAATGAAATTGCGCGGGGCAAAAACGAAAAGTCCAATGTTAAACTTTTTATCTTTCGGAAACTTCAATTCGAACTTTAAGCCAAATCGTACAAAATTTGATTGGTTATCTTCAGATAATAATCAAGTTGATAAATATATTGCGGATCCGTTATGTGGTTTCATTTGTACGACGAGTTTTTACCGAGAATTATTTTCTGGAGTATTAGAAGTAAATAAACTAGAAGAATACAAGAAGACGCCAAAGAATCTTCCAATACATATATTCTCTGGTGATCGTGATCCTGTTGGCGATATGGGGAAAGGTGTAAAAGAAGTATATGAAAACTATAAAAAATGTGGTGTGAAAGACGTGACACTACGTTTATATGAAAATGGTAGACATGAAATGTTTCATGAAGTAAATAAGGATGAAGTATTTAAAGATTTAATTTCGTGGTTAGATGCGCATAATAAATGAGAAAGATAATCCCAAACTGTTTGTAATTTGGGATTATTTATTATACAGAAATAGGGGCAATAAATTCTTAAATTCACTTTACTTAATAAAAAATAAATCTTATTCTATAGTCGTTCAAAAAATAAAGAAATATTGTATGAGAGGAAACCTCACTTTTCTGAAGTGAGGTTTTTTGTAGTAACGAAGTAATAGTGAATAAAACTAATTTTAAAAGTAACCTAAAATCAAACTTTTTATAAAGCAACAGATGCTCGTTCATAATAGTAGTATAATAGTGAATGAGGTGTTAATAGAATGGAAGATAGAACATTAGGTTTATTACTAGATGTTGTTGGGGAATTATTTTCAGATGAAATTTCAATTGCTGTTTCGAATACGAAAGAATATATTTACTATCGGCCAAGTAAACGAATTGATTTAAAGATTAGTGTCGGGGATCCTATAAAGGAAGGAACGATTGCTCATAAAGCGATGGTGATGAATCAAAAAACATCTGAGTTTATGAATCGGGATGTTTTTGGTATTCCTTATCATGGAATGGCTGTACCATTTTCAAACAATGGAAAGCTTGAAGGGTGCGTAACGGCAATTTATCCAGCTTTAACGGATGGGAAGTCAGTCGTTACTTTAAAAACAACAGACGGCTGGATTCCGGTTCCTTTTTCAAAGGTTATGTATTTAGAGGCTAAAGATAAAAAGACGTACGTGAATTCAGAAGAGTTATCAGGAACACATAAATACTCTCTGCAAGAATTCGAATACTTGCTTCCGAAAGATTCATTTATTAGATGTCACCGTTCGTTTATTGTAAATGTTAATCATATTAAAGCGATTTATCCTGATACCCATTCTACTTTTGTACTTTCGATGGATAATGGTGAGAGAGTACCAGTTAGTCAATCATACGCTAGTTATTTCCGTAAGCTTCTAGGATTCTAAATTTTTCTGCTTTAGAACCTAGATTTGCTGTTCTGTCTGAATTTTCGGCATTGTATACTAAAATCCCTATTTTGATAGTGTTAATGTGTAAAATAATTATGAATATTCAATGAGAGAGGGATTACATATGGAGAATAATTTAGATAGAATCAGAGATCAACGTCTAAAAGATCGGGTAGTTACACCTGAAGAAGCAGCCACCTGGATTCAAAGTGGAATGACTTTAGGCTTAAGTGGGTTTACACGTGCAGGTGATGTAAAAGCAGTCCCATTTGCGCTTGTAAACCGAGTTAAGAATGATGAATCTTTTAAAGTAAATGTTTATACTGGGGCTTCTTTAGGCTCGGATGTAGACAAATTATTTGCTGAGGCAGGAATTTTAGGGAAAAGATTACCTTTCCAAGCTGACGCGACTATGCGAAAAGGAATTAATAACGGAGACTTTTTATTTGTGGATCAACACTTGTCTCATACAGCAGAGTTACTCCGCGCTGACGTTCTGGATATAGATTTCGCTATTTTGGAAGCGGTTGCGATTACAGAGGACGGAATGATTATTCCAACCACTTCAATTGGAAATTCCTTAGCGTTTTCCTTAAATGCTAAGTCTATTATTATTGAAATGAATATGGCTCAATCCGCGCAATTAGAGGGGCTACATGATCTATATGAACCAGGTAAACAAGGGGAGAGGCTTCCAATTCCGCTTGTGAAAACAGATGACCGAATTGGAACAATCGGTATTCCAATTGATCCTGAAAAAGTAAAGGGAATTGTGTTTACGAATCAATTGGATTCGCCATCGACAATTGTTCCTCCGGATGAAGAAACTGTTATTATGGCACAGCATTTAATAGAATTCCTTCGAGAAGAAGTTAAAGTAGGCCGATTAACAAATCGTTTAGCGCCGTTACAATCAGGAATTGGTTCAGTGGCTAACGCCGTATTGCATGGAATGTTAGATTCAGAATTTGAAGATTTAGAAGTATATTCCGAGGTTTTACAAGATGCAGTTTTTGATCTTATGGATGCTGGAAAAGTCAATTTTGCTTCTTGTTGTTCTATCACGCTTTCTGAAGAGAAAATGCAACAAGTATTTTCTAACTTTGAAAAATATCGTGACAAATTAATGATGCGTCCGCAAGAGATTTCCAATCATCCTGAAATCATTCGTCGCCTTGGATTAATCTCAATTAATACTGCATTAGAATTAGATATATACGGAAATGTTAACTCTACTCACGTTTTAGGTACAAAAATGATGAATGGTATTGGTGGGTCTGGTGATTTTGCAAGAAATGCACGCTTAGCTATCTTTGTTACTAAATCGATTGCGAAAGGTGGTAACATTTCAAGTATTGTTCCTTTCGTTTCTCATGTAGACCATACTGAACATGATGTAGATGTTATCGTCACTGAACAGGGGTATGCCGACTTAAGGGGACTTGCGCCAAGAGAAAGAGTGGAACTTATTATTGAGAATTGCGCACATCCAATGTATCGTGATCAACTACGTGCTTATTACGAAGAAGCAAAAACAAGAGGTGGACAAACTCCTCATATTTTAGAAAAAGCTTTTTCTTGGCATACGAATTATGCTAAAAATGGAACAATGCTTGAAGTGGTAGTAGAAACTGTATAGGTTTGTATCGTACAAAATAGTAAAATGAATGAGTGAGTTTGAAGATTAAATTTTAGAAAAAGAGAACGCCAACTTTTAGGGATGGCGTTCTTTTTCTTTAAAAAAATTGTTGAAAATTGTACTGGTTATAATAAAGATTTATAAAAATAATCTCTAATTTATGAAAATAAAAGGTTTTTTGAAGTGCTTTCCGAATCAATTTAGTAGTTTACATATCGAAGGTGAGGAAAAAGAATCATGAAGATAAGAGAAGCGTTATTAAGTGAAGCAAATGAATTAAGTGAACTCGCACTACAATCAAAAGCAACGTGGGATTATAGTGAAGAATTCATACTTGCTTGTAAGGAAGATTTAACAATTACAGAAGAATACATAAAAAATAATTTTGTATATGTTTTAGAAAACGATAATGCGAAGATTGGTTTTTTCTCATTTTTACGTAATGATAAAGCTCTCGATTTCTTGTACATTCATCCTGATTACAAAGGAAAAGGTTACGGGAAAATACTTTGGGAGTATGTAATAGAAAAAGCCAATGAACTAGGATTAAAAAGTTTTACGATTGATAGTGATCCGAATGCAAAAGGATATTACTTGAAAATGGGAGCACAGTTAATAGGAGAGACACCATCAACTGTCTTTAAGGGTCGTGTACTGCCTCTTTTGAAATATGATGTGTAAAACTATTAATAGTAGGGGAAGATTAGAATGGATGATGTAAAGGAAAAAAGAATATATGAAGCACTAATAAAATCGTGGTCGATTGAAACAAGTTCAAAGTGGATAATTGAAAACCCAGCAAAGGGACAATGTGGTGTTACAGCTCTTGTCGTTCAAGACATATATGGAGGAGAAATTAAAAAGACAAAAGTAAGAGAGGTATGGCACTTTTATAACTTTATAGATGGGCAGAGATTTGATTTTACAGAGACTCAATTCAATGGGAAATTGAATTATATGGATGAAAAGTCAAATCGGGAAGAAGCATTTGCAGATACAAATGAAAAACAATATAGCATTTTGAAGGGAAAAATAACGAAAGAATTAAAATTATCTTTTGACTCTTAATCTTTAATAAGTTACTATAATGGTGGTAACTTATTAAAGGGAACTTCATAGAGTTGAAAGGGGAAATACTTTTGAAAACAACTTATGTAAACGCTACAATTGTAACGATGAATGAACAAAACGAAGTGATAGAAAATGGATATATCATTGTAGAAAATGATCAAATTATAGATGTAAAGAGCGGAGAATTCGCTAATGATTTTGAAGTAGATGAAGTAATTGACATGAAAGGAAAGTGGGTTTTACCAGGGCTTGTAAATACACATACACACGTTGTAATGAGTCTCCTAAGAGGTATTGGCGATGATATGTTATTACAGCCGTGGCTTGAGACGAGAATTTGGCCACTGGAAAGTCAATTTACTCCCCAAATTGCGGTCGCTAGTACGGAATTAGGATTACTTGAGATGGTGAAAAGTGGTACAACATCATTCTCTGACATGTTTAATCCAATTGGAGTAGATCAAGACGCAATTATGGAAACGGTATCAAGGAGCGGGATGCGAGCTGCTGTTTCAAGGACTTTATTTAGCTTCGGAACGAAAGACGATGAAAAGAAAGCGATTGAAGAAGCTGAGAAATATGTGAAGCGTTACTATAACGAAAGTGGCATGTTAACTACGATGGTTGCACCACATAGTCCATATACATGTAGTACAGAATTGTTAGAAGAGTGCGCACGGATTGCAGTAGAGAATCAAACAATGGTTCATATCCACCTTTCTGAAACAGAGCGTGAAGTACGTGATATTGAAGCACAGTACGGAAAACGTCCAGTAGAATATGCAGCGAGCTGCGGATTGTTTAAACGCCCAACAGTTATTGCACACGGTGTAGTATTAAATGATGATGAGCGTGCATTTTTAGCAGAACATGATGTTCGAGTAGCACATAACCCAAATAGTAATTTAAAACTAGGTTCTGGTATAGCGAATGTAAAAGCGATGCTAGAAGCAGGAATAAAAGTAGGAATTGCAACAGATAGTGTTGCATCTAACAATAATTTAGACATGTTTGAAGAAATGCGCATAGCGACTTTATTACAAAAAGGTATTCACCAAGATGCAACAGCATTACCAGTTGAAACAGCTCTTACACTTGCGACTAAAGGGGCTGCTGAAGTAATCGGGATGAAACAAACAGGGTCACTAGAAGCTGGTAAGTGTGCTGATTTTATTACGATTGACCCGTCTAATAAGCCGCATTTACAACCAGCGGATGAAGTGTTATCACACCTTGTATATGCTGCTAGTGGAAAAGATATAAGCGATGTAATTATTAACGGAAAACGTGTCGTTTGGAATGGCGAATGTAAAACGTTAGATGAAGAGCGTATTATATTTGAAGCAAGTCGTTATAAACGAGGTCTGCAAAGATAGATAATTATGTGGCAGTTGAAAAAGCTATCCTTTTAAAAGGATAGCTTTTTTCTTGAACGAATAAATATTCAAAAGAATGTCGCATCTTTCTGTTAGTATTTCTGCTATAATATATTACGCTTTATAATATTTTATATTTAAGGAGAACAACTCATGAAGCGAAAAAAGAGCCATTTAATGGTAATGGCACTTGTTACATCTTTATTATTAACAGCTTGTAATAATAAAGCGGATAAAAGTGACATAGAGGTTAAAAAACAAGTGTTAAATGTAACAGTATCAGAAGAAATTCCTTCTCTGGACACTGTGAAAACAACAGATGGTACATCAGCACACATTATGCAGAATATATTTGAAGGGTTATATGTATTAAACGATCAAGATCAGCCTACTCCAGCCATAGCAAAATCGTTTAAAAGAAGTGAAGATGGTAAGAAATATACATTTGACTTGCGTAAAGATGCAAAATGGTCAAATGGGGATAATGTAACAGCAAATGATTTTATATTTGCTTGGAAACGTGCAATTAACCCTGAAACAGCCTCTCAATATGCGTCCATGCTCTTTTATGTAAAAAATGCGAAAGAGATCAATAAGGGAACAATGCCTCTTGATGCACTTGGGGTTAAAGCGATAAATAATTATACGTTAGAAGTTGAACTCGAACAGCCAGTTCCGTATTTTTTACAGTTGTTAGCACTACCTATATACTTACCACAGCATGAATCATTTTTGAAAGAACAAGGAAACAATTATGCATTGGAACCTAGTAATCTCATATATAACGGTCCATTTGTATTAGAAAAATGGAAGCATGAACAAGAGTTTCAATTAAAGAAAAATACTACATATTGGGATCGAAAGAAAGTGAAATTAGATGAAATAAACTTTCATATCCTAAAGGATACAATGACAGCTGTAAATTTATATGAAGCCGGAGATTTGGATCGAGTACCTATTAATTCGCAAGTTGTAGACAAGTATAAAGGGAATAAGGAATTACATATGTCGAGTGATCCTGGAATTGCTATGCTTCGTTTTAATGAAAAAAATAACGCGTTAGCAAATAAAAAGGTGCGTCAATCTATTTCATTAGCGTTAAATAAAGATGATTTCGTTGCTCACTTTATTAATAACGGAGCAAAACCTGCAAGTGGACTTGTACCAGTTGGTCATGTAAATGAAGTGACTGGTAAAGATTTTAGAAAAGAAAATGGAGATATTTCCTCATATGATTTGCAAAATGCGAAAAAACTTTGGGAAGAAGCGAAAAAAGAGCTTGGGGTAGAACAAGTAAACCTAGGGTTCTTAACGTTCGAACAAGATAACGCAATACGTATGGCAGAATATATAAAAGGTGATTTAGAGAAGAATTTGCAAGGACTCGCGATACAAATTAAACAACAGCCATTTAAGCAAAAATTACAGTTAGAACAAATAGGTGATTACGATATAACTATGGCAAATTGGGGACCTGACTATAAAGACCCAATTAGTTATTTAGAGTTATTTACGACAGGGAATCCGAATAATAAAATGAATTATTCTAATGTTCGTTACGATGAATTAATAAAGAAAGCGAAAACGGATTTTGTACTAGATACGGAAAAACGATGGGAAGCGTTGCGAAAAGCCGAGCAGGTATTATTAGAAGATGCTGCGGTGGCGCCGCTTTATCATATTGGCTCAGCATATGTACAAAAGGATTATGTAAAAGGAATTGAAAAGCATCAATTTGGTGGTATTTATACTTATAAGAATGCTTATATTGCTAATGAATAAATACAAAAAACCTTACTTTTTAAAAGTAAGGTTTTTTACACATAAATTCTATTAAACTGATTTTAATAAAGCGTAAAAATTCGTATCATATGGGATATCATCTTGATACATATAATTTTTTAGAACGCCTTCTTTTTCAAAACCTAATTTTAATAGTACTTTATTGGAAGCTTCATTTTCAAGAAATACAATTGCTCCAATCCGCTTTAAATGAATCGTATGGAAACCGTATGATATAACCTCAGAAACAGCTTCAGTCGCATATCCTTTTCCCCAGTGTTCAGGCAAAAAGGCATAACTTATATTGGCTCGTTTATGCTCAGAAGACCAATCGTGAAAACCAATGGTACCGATGAGTTCTTTCTTGTCTTTTAATTCGATTCCCCATTTTATACCGCTTCTTGCATTGTAACTCAACTTAAAGTTATGAATGATTTGTTTCACTTGATCAACATCTTGTAACGGTTTTTGGCCATAATAGCGCAGTACATTAGTATTAGAAAAGCATTGTAGTATACGCGGTGCATCTTCTTCGGTAAGTTCTCTTAAAATAAGTCTTTCAGTTTTTAATAAAGGAAACATATTTTCGCTCCTTTGCACATGAAAATAGAATGTATTTGTTATTATATAATTTAATCTGAAAATAAAGATTATTCAAGGTGTAAGGGTAGATTTGATTTATGATAAACTTAGATGTGGAATATATTTCAAAAAAGAGGTTTGGAAATGGAAAAAAATTCGATATTAATTGTAGATGACGATAAAGATATTATTCAATTTATTAATGTGAATTTAAAACAAGAAGGTTTTAAAGTTTTTAGTGCTCATAACGGAGAAGAGGCTTTAGAAATAATAAATAATAACAGTATTCAACTTGCTATTTTGGATATTATGATGCCTCAAATGGATGGTATAGAACTTTGTAGAAGGATTAGAGAGAAACATAGTTTACCAATTATGTTTTTAAGCGCGAAATCATCGGATGTAGATAAGGTAATTGGATTTAGTACTGGGGCAGATGATTATATTGTGAAGCCGTTCAGTACAATTGAATTTATAGCAAGAGTGAAAGCTCAATTAAGAAGGTATACATATTTCAATCAAAATGCTCCCCAAGTAATGGAAAAGAAAATAAATATTAGAGGTTTAGAAATAGATGAAGTGTCGAGAACAGTAATGTTATATGGAGAGAGAATCAATCTTACGAAAACTGAATATGATATTTTACACTTAATGGCAGCTGCAAGGAATCGTGTGTTCACAATTGAAGAAATATATGAGAGCGTTTGGAACGAAAGAGCCTATGAAAGTAATAATACAGTAATGGTTCATATTGCAAGATTGAGAAATAAAATTGAAGAGAATCCAAAAGAACCGAAGTTTATACAAAATGTTTGGGGAGTCGGATATAAAATTGAAGATTAAATCATTACAAGGCATTAGAGCTAAGTTTTTTATCGCATTCATATGTAGCATCTTGTTAGCGACTGTAAGTATAATAGTGTTTCAAATTTTGGTTGGAAATATATATAGTCAGGTTAATGTTTTAGAGGAAAAATATTCATTTTTATATTTTATAGTTTTTTTGATTTTTACTACAACATACTTTGCATTAATGACAAAAACACTGATGAAAAGGTTATCTCAAATTAACAAGAACGTGAAGGAAATAAGTGACGGTAATTTTGAAATACATATACCTATTTTGAAAAATGACGAGATTGGTGAACTAGCGGCAAATGTTAATAGAATGGCGAAAAGTTTAAAAGAGTCTATCGAGAATGAAAAAAAATCACAGGAAATGAAAAATGAAATGATTAGTAATATTTCTCATGACTTACGAACGCCAGTAACATCTTTAATCGGTTATGCGGACCTGTTAGGAAATAAACTTCATTCGAATGGAGAAGAATGTGAACAGTATGTAAGTATATTAAAGCGAAAAAGTTATGAATTAAAAAATCAAGTAGATGATTTATTAGAATACTGTCAAATAAATTATAGAGAGATTGAATTACATAAAGATGAAGTAGATATGAAAGCATTAATTGAACAAATCATGATTGACTTTGTACCACAATTAGATGATGCCAATATGAGCTTTTATATTAAAAGTGATGAAGTGCTACATGTAGAAGTTGATGTGACACTTATAGTGAGACTATTTGAAAATGTAATAGGTAATAGTATTATGTACGGGAGAGATGGAAAGGGAATTGCAATTGAAATTTTCAATAAAACAATGAATGTTGAAGTAGAAATTAAAAATTTTGGACAATGTATTCCGAAAGAGGACCTTCCTTACATTTTTGAGAAGTTTTATCGTAGTGAAAAATCACGTAGTTCTCATACGGGCGGTAAAGGAATAGGACTTGCAATTTCAAAAAGTATAGCCGAGCTCCATCAAGGGGATATCACTGTACGTAGTAATGATAAAGAAACAGTTTTTACTGTGAAATTACCGCAGTATAAAAAAGTAAGAAAGTCGTAAGTATTTCTTTTATATGTCGTAATTTTTACTTTGTATCATTGAGAAAAAGGATATGAGAGTAGGGATGCGACATGTGGAAGAAATTTTTATTAGTAATTATAGTTTCTTTTTTAATTATAAGTTGGATCTTAGTTTATGTAGCTAATGGTGTTACATCAGTCTTTGTTTGGTGGAGTATACAGGCTTTTAGTGTAATTTCCGTTTTTCTCTTAATAGGATCAATAATAATATTTTTTTGGAAAGGCATTTTTAGAAAGCGGATAGATAGAACTCTATTTTTAATCATTCTGTTTTCTATAATTGGAGCTTGGCCTTTCGGTTGGTTTGCTAATATAGGTAGAATTGCTTACCCAGCAGATATACAATCTATGAGTCCTAAAGTAGTAGTTCGTCTTCCTTTGAAGGAACGAGCATTAATCGGTTGGGGTGGTGATCGGTTAGAAACGAACTATCACGTTATAAAACCAAATGAAAGGTGGGCATATGATATTCTCATTCCACCTGCTGAAGTGAAAAGTAGTAAGTTAGAGGATTACGGAATATATGGAGCAAAAGTAATGGCGCCAGCTTCTGGGACGGTTGTATCAATTAATAATAATGAACAAGATTTAGTTCCGGGATCGGATAATTTTCAGTCAATGGCTGGTAATCATATTTATTTACGACTAGATGAAACGGGCACATTTTTGTTCCTTGGTCATTTAAAGAAAGGCTCAATTAAAGTAAAAGAAGGGCAACGTGTAAATGAAGGGGATATTCTTGCGCAAGTTGGTAACTCAGGAAGTTCAAGTGAGCCGCATTTACATATTCATCATCAAAGGCAAGATCCGTCCAAAGTAAGTATGTTTTTTGCGGAAGGATTGCCACTTTACTTTCGAACTGAAAATGGTGTGATGATGCCGGAAAGAGGGGCATACATAAGTGGTAACTAGAAGAAAATCATTTCATCCAAAAAGGGTATTCCAAATTAAAATTGGAATACCCTTTTTCATTACCCTACAAATGTTTGATACAGTAAGAAGATATTTAAAACGATAACGAGAGCAGCAATTATCCATGCGATAAATGTTGTTATGCGGTGGTTAACGAGTGCACCCATAATCTTTTTATTACTTGTAAACATAATAAGTGGCACTAATGCAAATGCAATACCGAATGATAAGACGACTTGGCTCATGACTAGAGCGTATGTTGGATTTACACCTAAAGCGATAATTACTAGTGGTGGAATCATTGTAATAAATCGGCGTAAATATAACGGAATATGCATGCGAATGAAACCTTGCATAATAATATCACCCGACATTGTACCGACAGAAGAGCTAGATAGTCCTGCTGATAAAAGTCCAATCCCAAATAATGCAGCCGATACAGGACCTACTAAATTGGTAAATTGAGTGTAAGCAACATCTAAATCTTCAACGTGCAAGCCATTTTTAAAAAATAGTGCAGCTGCTACAATTAACATACTTGCATTAATTGCTCCAGCAATAACCATTGCAATAATAATATCGATAAATTCGAAACGAAAAATCTTTTTCTTTTGTTCGTCAGTTGTTCCGACCACACGGCGTTGTGTTAATGCAGAATGCAAGTATATTGCATGCGGCATAACTGTCGCACCTAAAATCCCTGCTGCAAGTAATATACTGTCTACACCTTGGAATTTTGGAATAAATAGTCCTGAAAGAAGGGGACTTAATTCTGGTTTTGCATAAAAAACTTGAATCCCAAAAGCAATTACTACAATGAAAATCATTCCTGTAATAATAGCTTCTAGTGGACGAAATCCTCTACGTTGAAATTCAAGGATAATAAATGATCCGGCTGCTGTAATTAAAGCGGCAGGTAGCATGGGGATTCCAAATAGTAAGTAAAGCCCCAATGCAGCTCCAATAAATTCCGCTAAATCTGTAGCCATAATAACTAGTTCACCTTGTATCCATAAGCCGATAGACACAGGCTTTGGAAAGTTTTCACGAGCTATTTCGGGTAAATTGTTTCCTGTAGCAATTCCTAATTTAGCCGATAAAGTTTGGATTAATACAGCCATTAAGTTAGAAGCGAGTATAACCCATAATAGTAAATATCCATATTGTGAACCAGCTGCGATATTTGTAGCAAAGTTGCCAGGATCAATATAAGCAACGGACGCGATAAAAGCGGGCCCTAAAAATGGTAACAGTCTTTTCCAGCCTTTTGTTTCTCCACTTAAAGCTAAGTGAGCTGATTGTACGGTTGTACTTTCAGAAGGGAGATGTTCATCTTTTGTTATATCTTTATTCATAGTAGTTTTCCCCTTTAAAATGTTAACTTGATGAAATTATTGTATTTATTCTTACTCATTATTTCAATACATTTAAATATGTTATATGATAATTTCATTTGAACACGAAAGTTTCCTTAATGCAAATTATATGCCTTTATGCAATGGATGGTGTGATAACGTAAAATAAATTGGGAGTTTATGGTGTGATGACGTGGGGAAACATAATAAATTAAAGGGTCAATTTTGAAATTTATGTGAACATAAAGCCGATAATCCAGCATATTAATTGATGGAATTGCATTTGTATGATATATAATATATTGGGATTACAACATAACCATAGTGTTTTGATGTGTAATCTTGTTTTTTATTTTTGTTAACTGATAGAAAATAGTATAAAGAAAAGAAAATGGGATTCATTTTCTTATTATATATGTTTTGATATGAACGTTAACTTATACATGATTTTAAAAATTAGATAGGTGGTAGAAATACATTGGCAACTACAAAACCATACAGAGTATTACTATATTACATGTACACAACAATTGAAAACCCAGAAGAATTCGCGGCAGAGCATTTAGAATTTTGTAATTCACTTGAATTAAAAGGAAGAATTCTTGTAGCGAAAGAAGGTATTAACGGAACTTGTTCTGGAACTGTAGAACAAACAGAGAAATACATGGAAGCAATGAACAATGATCCACGTTTTGACGGTATCGTATTTAAAATAGATGAAGCTGATGGTCATGCATTCAAGAAAATGCACGTGCGTCCTCGTCCAGAGTTAGTTACACTTCGTCTAGAAGATGACATTAACCCACACGAAATAACTGGCAAGTATTTAGAACCAAAAGATTTTTATGAAGCAATGAAACAAGAAGATACAGTTATCATTGATGCACGAAATGATTATGAGTTTGATTTAGGTCACTTCAAAGGTGCGATTAAACCTGATATCGAATCATTCCGTGAATTACCAGATTGGATTCGTGAAAATAAAGAAGTACTTGAAGGTAAAAAGATTTTAACTTATTGTACAGGCGGAATTCGTTGTGAGAAGTTTTCTGGTTGGTTAGTTCGTGAAGGCTATGAAGATGTAAGTCAGCTTCACGGCGGAATTGTAACGTACGGAAAAGACCCAGAGGTACAAGGTGAGCTTTGGGATGGACAATGTTACGTGTTCGATGAGCGTATTGCTGTACCAGTAAACCAAAAAGAACATGTTATCGTTGGTAAAGACCACTTTACAGGTGAACCTTGTGAGCGCTATGTAAACTGTTCAAATCCAGAATGTAATAAGAAAATTTTATGTTCTGAAGAAAACGAAGCGAAATATTTACGTGCATGTTCTCATGAATGTCGTGTAAGTCCACGTAACCGCTACGTAATACAACATGAATTAACGGAAGAGCAAGTAGCTGCTGCATTAGAGCAAATCGAAGCAGGGAAGTAAACTGAATTCGTATAATAAAAGGGGTACTCCAAGTTTAATTTTGGAGCACCCTTTTTTTATTATCCGGTCCTGTTATTTGTCGGTAAGTCGATATATTAAAAAAATCGCTGATATATTTCGAGTTGCGCCGATATAATGGGAAAATCGCTGATAAAAATTCACTTACTGCAGCGGGCCAAGAATTTGAAAATAATCTTCTTTAATTTTTATCTTCTTTCTCTTTAACGGCAGAAAGTACAGTTTGTTTTACCCAAGCTTTTCTTCGTTTATGTTGTAGACCCCATTGGTATAAACTTTGGGCTCCTAAAATAAGTGAAATGACAATGCCGCTAATCGCAATTAATAGAGCGAAAAATTCAAGAGGTGACGATATTTTGTTTGAATCGGTGTTTCTTAAAAGGTCAATCATAGTAAACCCTAACATTTGGCCCACTACAGAGTAGAGCGTTAAAATTAATAATAAAAGGCTATCTTTTTTAGAGGCGACATTTTCTTGATATTTAAACAAACTATCAAGATTTTGTTTCGCGTTCGAGTATAGAACCTCAATATTAAAAAGTTTTCTTAAGCGGAAGAAAATATCTTCACTCTGTGATTGGGATACTAATTCTAAAGAAAAATAATTAGCAGTGAACGAATTGATCGAATAAATTAATTTCTCTATTTCATTAGTATCTTGTTCAATATTTAGCTCAGCATAGGCGTTCGCCATTTTTAATAAAACAATTTTATGGAATAGGTTTAATAATAAAGCGTAATAAAATTCCCCGTACATTTGACTAGCAAGTTTAGCGATTTCGCGTTCTCCTTCACTTGTTACACATGTAAAAATATGTTCTTCCATTATGAAATAACGATTTGGAGCCCATCTCTGGTAAGCGTGTTTTTTTAAATAGTCATGAATGTAAGGAAGGTTATTTGCACTCACATATGGCTTACCATCACTTGTTAATCCGGAAAGACTAGAAGTACGATAAACATCCACTTCATTAAGTTCCATACCTTCTTTTAGTGACAATAAAGTTTGGACGTACATTCTTTGGTCTTCGAAGAAAGGGAAGGTTTGAAAGTATGAACTTCTTAATCTCTTCTTTTCAAAGAAATCAGTTACACCATGAAATAAATAACCAAAAATGAATTTTTCCACTTGGGAATACTTTTTTCCGTTACATTCAATACAAATAGTCTCATTTGTATCATTTTTAGTTTCAAGTACACGGAAGCGAGCAGCGAATTCGATTGCTTCAGATAAAGTCATGTTTGGAGCAGTGTTTACTTCTGTTCGAATTGTTAAGAAGCCAAGTTCATAAGGACAAAGTGTTACATCAATAGAGTGTATCTTGAATGGGATTGAAATAAGGTTTGTTGTTAAATGTCCAGTTAAGTTAAGGTCCTTTGAATAACGTTGCAAGCCCTTTTGATGCTCTGAGTGAGGAAAGAGAATTTTATTGGTAAATGAAAGATAGTATGCTTCCATATTTTGATGTGAAACTTTAAACTCCCCATAATATGTATTTTCATCATCGAGATGATCGAGCCGAAAAGGACGAAAATCGTTTTTTTGTAAGAAAGGGAACATATTTTGTTCATATCCAGTTTTAAAAGAAAACGGGAATATAAATTGAAATATAGCTGTTGCTACACCTTTTTCCTCAATTGATTGTATTGCCTCCATCTACATTGTGTCCTTTCCATATATGCTATAGAAACAACATGCCCAAATTTATTTGAAAATAACCACTCTTTTATACTCAATTGAGAGTGAAAATTCAGCTTATTTAGCAGGGAACATGTATAATGTTATGTATACTAAAAGTTATAAAATTGTATTTTGAAAAGGGGGATGCTGTATGCGGATTTTAGTATTAGGCGCTGGTGGAGTCGGAGGATTTTTTGGTGGCAGATTAGTCGAGAAGGGAGAAGATGTCACGTTTCTTGTTCGTAGTAAACGGAAAAAACAATTAGAGGAAAGAGGACTTGTAATCCGAAGTGTTAACGGGGATTTTTCCTTCCGACCGAAATTAATAACGAAAGAAGAGCGAGCTTCTCCATTTGATGTTATTTTATTTTCAATAAAAGCGTATCACTTAAACGAGGCAATTCAAGATTTGAAGCCGTTTGTTGGCGAAAATACTGTAATCATTCCATTGTTAAATGGTATCGCTCATTTATCGCTATTACAAAAAGAATTCGGCGAAGAAAAAGTAATTGGCGGTTTATGCTTTATCGAGACGACGTTAAACGATCAAGGAGAAATTGTACAAACTAGCGCTGCCAACAGACTTGTGTTTGGAGAAATTAAGTCTCAAAATTCAGAGAGAGTAAAGCATATTTCTAAAGCATTTTCAGGTACGAAATCTAGTTTTGTTTTAAGTGAAAATATTACGCAAGATATGTGGCATAAATATTTATTTATTACTGTAATGTCAGGTGTGACAACGTTAATGCGTGCACCAATTGGACCAATCCGTGAAAGTGAAGGCGGCCGTGATTTTATCCGTAATGTGTTTGAGGAATCTGTACAAATCATGAGAGTATTAGGAGCTCCAGTAAAGGCTAATATTGCCCAGGAACATATGAAAACGATTGATAAAATTTCGTATGATATGAAGTCATCAATGCAACGTGATATGGAAAAGGGTTCGTTTATTGAAGGGAAGCACTTGCAAGGATATTTACTGGATGTAGCAGAGAAATTTTCTATAGCGGCACCATTATTAGAATCTATATATCAAAATTTAAAGGTGTATGAAGAGATGACCTTTAACAAATCTGTAATAGAATTAGATGTATGAAAAAATAAAAAAGATAGCAATATATAAGTGTATTGCTATCTTTTTTATTTTTTTGTATGACAAATTATTTATTTCTTTTCGTTCTATCTGTCAAATTTATTTCCTGTTCACGTTTACCATATAACTGATTAATTTCATTTGCTACTGCATCTAAATATGAATCGGAAAAAATAGGCTTCTTTTCTTTAGACATATGGGTCTCCTTTGCGGATTTTTAATATTCATTATGTATATTTCTCAGCGGATTATGCGCAATCATTTTAATTTTTTTCTTATTAAAAATTTTTGTTTACTTTTTGAAAATAAAGGAGTATTATAATCCACAGTTTCAATTTTCTAAATCGCTGAAACCGCATGGTACGGGGGACCCGTTTTTACGGATTAGTACATAATCCGATGGGGTGAATCCTTGAAAAAGGTAGGGCTACTCATAGGCCCGAATCCGACAGCTAACCTCGTAAGCGTTATATTGAGAAGGAAGGTGGAGCTTGTGCGACAAAAAAAATAATGTCTACAAGTCTATTTCGCTATGGCTTGTAGACATTTTTTGTTTTCTGAAGAAATAGTTTACTGGCTGTAACAAGCAGAAAAGTTCGTACAAAATTATTGGAGAGTGGACAGCATTGGTTTCATCTATTAAAAGATTTTTAATTGGAAGACCGTTAAAATCAACAGAGCTTGGAGAACAAAAGCTTAATAAAACGAAAGCTTTAGCTATTTTATCTTCTGACGCATTGTCATCAGTTGCTTACGGTCCAGAACAAATTTTAATTGCTTTAGCAGGTGTGGGAGCGATCGCTTATTGGTATTCCATTCCGATCGCTGTTGGGGTATTAGTATTATTGACAGCCCTTATTTTATCTTATCGTCAAATTATTTTTGCTTATCCGCATGGCGGGGGAGCGTATGTTGTATCAAAAGAAAATTTAGGGATGAATCCAGGCTTAATTGCTGGAGGATCTTTATTAGTCGACTATATTTTAACTGTTGCGGTAAGTGTATCTGCAGGTACAGATGCGCTAACATCTGCTTTTCCTAGTTTACATGCACATAATGTAATCATTGCGATTATATTTGTTATATTTATTACGATCTTAAATTTAAGAGGAGTAACGGAATCAGCTTCTGTTTTAGCATATCCTGTTTATTTATTTGTTTTAGCCCTATTTATATTAATTGGTGTAGGCATATATAATATTTTGACTGGTCACGTTTCACCAACTTTACACACGCCGATCGGAACGCCGGTTGCGGGTATTAGTTTGTTTTTACTGTTAAGAGCATTTGCATCAGGTAGTTCTGCTTTAACAGGTGTTGAAGCAATTTCAAACGCAATTCCGAACTTTAAAGATCCTGCGCCAAACAATGCTGCAAAAACATTGCTTGCAATGGGTGCATTACTTGCTGTGTTATTTTCAGGAATTGTATTTTTAGCTTATTATTACGGAGTGACGCCGAGTAAAGAAGTAACAGTTGTTTCTCAAATTGCTGAACAAACATTTGGACGTAATTTCATGTACTATTTCATACAAGGTACAACAGCTTTAATATTAATTCTCGCAGCTAATACAGGCTATTCTGCATTTCCTTTATTAGCGGTTAACCTCGCAAAAGATAAATTCATACCGAGAATGTTTACGATTAGAGGAGACCGTCTAGGTTACTCAAACGGTATTATAATACTTGGAGTTGCTTCGATTATTTTAATTGTAGCTTTCCAAGGACAAACAGAACATTTAATTCCGTTATATGCAGTAGGGGTATTTATTCCATTTACACTTTCTCAAACAGGGATGGTATTAAAGTGGCTTCGCGAAAAACCTGAAGGATGGGTTTTAAAATTAACGGTTAATTTAATTGGTGCAGTTATTAGTTTTATCGTAATGAGCATGTTCTTTTTAACTAAATTTGCACAAGTTTGGTCGATTCTTATTTTCTTACCTGCTATTATCTTCTTGTTTCATCGAATTAAGAAGCATTATGATGCAGTGGGTGATCAATTAAGTTTAAAAACTTGTGAACCTCTTATTCCAATTGAGGGGAATGTAATTGTCGTTCCTGTAGCAGGTATGACGCATGTAGTAGAAAATTCATTGAACTATGCGAAATCTCTTTCTGCAGATCAAGTTATCGCTGTATATGTTGCTTTTGACAGAGAAGAGGAAAAGAAATTTGAAGAGAAATGGAAGGTGTGGCAACCTGAAGTAAGGCTTGTTACATTACATTCTCATTATAGAAGTATTATTCAGCCGTTAACGAAGTTCATTGATACAGTGCAATATAAGGCAAGTGAATCGAATTACCGCGTTACGGTCGTTATACCACAGTTCATTCCGAAAAAAGGTTGGCATAACATTCTTCATAATCAATCCAGTTTACTCATACGTGCGTATTTACTTTATAAAAGAAATGTTGTTATTACGACAGTTCCATATCATTTGAAAAAATAAGAAGATTTTTGAAGGATAGCTTCGTGAAAATGAAGCTATCCTTTTTGTGTATATGCTATGCATAATTGCATATGAGTTTAAAAATTATATCGATATAATTTTATCGGTTATTTTCAAGTAGTGTTTTCTGTTGTGATATGTAGATATTTCAATCAATAAAGTGAATCGGATTATATTTTGAAATAAGGACATGAAAGCTTGAAAATAAAGGGAATGAAAATACTTCTTTACGTTATATAAACAGCTGTGTTTAAATGACCTTACAGTACAAAACATATATGAAAACAAAACGAAATTTCATATTTACGCATGTTGTTTAGTTTGAAATGAATAATATTTTTACGTAATATATTCACTATGTGAATGTGGGAATTTCTATAAAATAGAAAATTTATACAATATTATTCATACTAAACACATATGAAAAATAATAAAATGTTTTGTGACGATAAGTAAGTACTGTAGCAATACGAGAGAGGTGGTTCATACATGGATCACGGTGAGAACGTTCTCTATTTTAATCATCTCAAATTATGGGCAAGAAAATAGAATAATAAAATGCGATAGTAATAGTTGCTAATACATAGGAGGAGTTAAAGTGAAAAAGACTTTAATTACAGGGTTATTGGTTACAGCAGTATCTACGAGTTGCTTCATTCCTGTAAGCGCTTACGCTAAGGAGGGGCAAACAGAAGTGAAAACAGTATATGCGCAAAATGTAATTGCTCCAAATACATTATCCAATTCAATTAGAATGTTAGGATCACAATCACCGCTTATTCAAGCATACGGATTAATTATCTTGCAACAGCCAGACATTAAGGTAAATGCGATGAGTAGCTTAACGAATCATCAAAAGTTTGCAAAGGCGAATGTACGAGAATGGATTGATGAATATAATCCGAAGCTAATTGACTTAAATCAAGAAATGATGAGATACAGCACTAGATTTAATAGCTATTATAGTAAGCTCTATGAACTAGCAGGAAACGTAAATGAAGATCAGCAAGCAAAAGCAGATTTTATGAGTGCATATGGAAAATTACAATTGCAAGTACAAAGCATCCAAGAGAGTATGGAGCAAGATTTATTAGAGTTAAATCGATTTAAAACAGTATTAGACAAAGATAGTAACAACTTATCAATTAAAGCCGATGAAGCAATAAAAACACTGCAAGGATCAAGTGGAGATATTGTGAAATTAAGAGAAGATATTAAAAGAATTCAAGGGGAAATTCAAGCTGAACTAACTACTATTTTGAATAGACCTCAAGAAATCATTAAAGGTTCTATTAATATCGGTAAACAAGTATTTACAATCACAAATCAAACTGCACAAACGAAAACAATCGATTTTGTTTCTATCGGTACTTTAAGTAATGAAATTGTAAATGCTGCAGATAGTCAAACGAGAGAAGCAGCTCTTCGCATTCAACAAAAGCAAAAAGAGCTATTACCACTTATTCAAAAGTTATCACAAACTGAAGCAGAGGCGACTCAAATTACATTCGTTGAAGATCAAGTAAATAGCTTTACAGAATTAATTGATCGTCAAATTACAACTTTAGAAACGTTATTAACGGATTGGAAAGTTGTAAATAATAATATGATTCAAATTCAAACAAATGTTGAAGAAGGTACGTATACAGACAGTAGTTTACTTCAAAAACATTTCAATCAAATTAAAAAAGTAAGTGATGAAATGAATAAGCAAACAAATCAATTTGAAGATTACGTTACAAACGTTGAAGTACATTAAACAGAAAAATAATTAGCGATATAGGGAGAGAAGAAAAATGACAAAAAAACCTTATAAAGTAATGGCTCTATCAGCACTGATGGCAGTATTTGCAGCAGGAAATATTATGCCGGCTCATACGTATGCAGCTGAAAGTACAGTGAAACAAGCTCCAGTTCATGCGGTAGCAAAAGCTTATAATGACTATGAAGAATACTCATTAGGACCAGAAGGCTTGAAAGATGCAATGGAAAGAACAGGTTCAAATGCTTTAGTAATGGATCTGTACGCTTTAACAATTATTAAACAAGGTAATGTTAACTTTGGAAATGTATCGTCTGTTGATGCGGCTTTAAAAGGGAAAGTAATTCAGCACCAAGATACAGCTAGAGGAAATGCGAAGCAATGGTTAGATGTATTAAAACCACAGCTTATTTCAACGAATCAAAATATCATTAACTACAATACGAAATTCCAAAACTATTATGATACTTTAGTTGCTGCAGTTGATGCAAAGGATAAAGCGACTCTTACGAAAGGCTTAACTAGATTATCAAGTAGTATTAATGAAAATAAAGCGCAAGTGGATCAGTTAGTAGAAGACTTGAAGAAATTCCGAAATAAAATGACTTCGGATACGCAAAACTTCAAGGGTGATGCAAATCAAATTACATCTATATTAGCTAGTCAAGATGCAGGAATTCCGCTTCTGCAAAATCAAATTACAACGTACAATGAAGCGATTAGTAAATATAATGCAATTATTATCGGTTCATCTGTTGCGACAGCTCTAGGACCAATTGCAATTATCGGTGGTGCAGTAGTTATTGCTACGGGTGCAGGAACACCGCTAGGAGTAGCATTAATTGCAGGTGGTGCAGCAGCTGTAGGCGGTGGTACAGCTGGAATCGTATTAGCGAAGAAAGAGCTTGATAATGCACAAGCAGAAATTCAAAAGATAACAGGACAAGTTACAACTGCGCAATTAGAAGTAGCAGGATTAACGAACATTAAAACACAAACAGAGTATTTAACAAATACAATTGATACTGCAATTACAGCGTTACAAAATATTTCAAACCAATGGTACACAATGGGATCAAAATACAATTCTTTACTTCAAAATGTGGATTCAATTAGTCCAAACGATCTTGTTTTCATTAAAGAAGATTTAAACATTGCGAAAGATAGCTGGAAAAACATTAAAGACTATGCAGAAAAGATTTATGCTGAAGATATTAAAGTAGTAGATACGAAAAAAGCATAATCGAATACGAATCGTTAGGGCGTTAAGTGTTGATGAATGAGTTGAAGCTCCTGTTCAGTTGTGAGCAGGAGCTTTTGATATCCTTATAAAGAGAATAGGTGAAAAATATGCAGAAACGATTTTATAAAAAATGTCTTTTAGCGGTAATGATTGCTGGGGTGGCAACGAGTAACGCATTTCCTTTACATCCTTTTGCAGCAGAACAAAATGTAACGGTGCTACAAGAAAATGTGAAAAACTATTCTCTTGGACCAGCAGGATTCCAAGATGTAATGGCACAAACGACATCAAGCATATTTGCAATGGATTCATATGCAAAATTAATTCAAAATCAACAAGAGACGGATTTAAGTAAAATAAGTTCGATTAATAGTGAATTTAAAGGAAATATGATTCAGCATCAAAGAGATGCAAAAATTAATGCAGCATATTGGTTAAATAATATGAAGCCTCAAATTATGAAAACAGATCAAAATATTATAAATTACAATAATACTTTTCAATCGTATTATAATGACATGTTAATAGCGATTGATCAAAAGGATAGCGGAAAATTAAAAGCGGATTTAGAAAAGTTGTATGCAGATATTGTAAAGAATCAAAATGAGGTAGATGGATTATTAGGAAATTTGAAAGCTTTTCGCAATAGAATGGCGAAAGATACAAATAGTTTCAAAGAAGATACAAATCAGTTAACAGCGATATTGGCAAGTACGAATGCTGGTATTCCAGCTCTAGAGCAACAAATAAATACATATAACGATTCGATTAAAAAGAGTAATGATATGGTCATTGCTGGTGGCGTACTTTGCGTAGCTCTAATAACATGTCTTGCTGGCGGGCCGATGATTGCGGTTGCGAAAAAAGATATCGCAAATGCAGAAAGAGAAATCGCTAATTTAAAAGATAGAATTTCAGGAGCGCAAGCAGAAGTCTTAATTTTGACTGATGTAAAAAATAAAACAACAAACATGACAGAAACAATTGATGCAGCAATTACAGCACTACAAAACATATCAAATCAATGGTATACAGTAGGTGCAAAATATAATAATTTACTACAAAACGTAAAAGGAATTAGTCCGGAAGAGTTTACGTTTATAAAAGAAGATTTACATACAGCGAAAGATAGCTGGAAAGATGTAAAAGATTATACAGAAAAATTACATGAAGGCGTGGCGAAGTAAACAGTGGACTAGTTCTGCTGTTTATTTTTTTATCCTGTTTTTTGTAAGGGTTGAACTTGCAATTATATATAAGTTTGTCATGTGTTTTATCCATGTGTGCGTAAAAATCTTTTCGTTATCGCTCCCTTTGATAGAATCCATGTTCATATAGTTTTTTTACCGAATTTTTTAAAAATTAAATTTTACGACTTGATAATTCGTTTAAAATGATTTAATCTTATGTCAAATGATATATTTATCTATCAAAAATACTTTTGTAAAGATAAAGAAGTGATTGAGAATGTTAAACGCCCCATTGATGGTAAACCTTTAGGTGCAGCAGCATTGAAAAGATTGGGAAGAAATGAGTGAGCTTTCACAATAAAGAACTCTATAATTTGATGTAGTGTTTGATACCTTTCGATTAGATTTTTTGAAAAACAAACCAATATTAATTGAATCAAAGTTTAGAAAGTATGGTATGAAAGCAGGTTAGTGAGGGGAATTCAAAACCAATTTGATAAAAGCGAGGTAAATAATATGACTTTTGAAGAAAAATTACAAGCATATGCAGAACTTACGGTGAAAATCGGTGTCAATATTCAACCAGGGCAATACTTATTAGTCAATACATCAGTAGTTGCACTGGATTTCGCCCGTATAGTTGTGAAAGAGGCTTATAAGGCTGGGGCAGCGCGTGTTCATGTTAATTTTTCGGATGAAGAAATGGAACGTGCGTACTTTGATTATGCCTCAGATGAAGAATTTAATCGCTTCCCAGAGTGGATAGTCAAAATGAATGATGAGCTGATCGAACGTAAAGGAGCACTATTAATGATAGATGCTACAGATCCTGATAAATTTACAGGTATTTCATCTGATCGTCTAGCTACCTATCAAAAGGTAGCAGGAGCTGCTCTGAGAAACAATCGCAACGCCGTAATGAAGGATTCAATAGCTTGGTCGATGGTAGCAGTTCCTTCACCAAAGTGGGCATCGAAGGTGTTCCCGGATTTAGCAGCAGAGGATCAAGTACCAGCATTATGGGAGGCTATTTTTAAAGCTGTTCGTATTGGTGAAGGCAGTACTATTGAAAAATGGCGTGAACATGTAACAAATTTAGAATCTCGTGCGGTCCTACTGAACAATAAAAAATATATGAAGCTTCACTATACAGCGCCAGGTACTGATTTAACAATTGTATTAGCACCACAGCATAAATGGGTTACTGGAGGTGGTAAAACTCCTGATGATACTATCTTTATGGCTAATATGCCGACAGAAGAGGTTTATACGTTACCGATGAAACAAGGTGTAAATGGCTATGTAAGCAATACAAAACCATTAGTTTATCAAGGGAATATTATCGATGGCTTTAAACTGACATTTGAAGAAGGAAAAATTGTTAAAGCTGAAGCACAGGTAGGACATGATTTATTACAGGAGCTTATTAATGTGGATGAAGGCTCTTGCTATTTAGGTGAAGTAGCACTTGTACCACATGAATCACCAATTTCAGCATCGGGAATTTTATATTTTAATACATTGTTTGATGAAAATGCATCGAACCATTTAGCGATTGGTAAAGCTTATCCAACTTGCTTAGAGGATGGAAGAGATTTAGAAAACGATCAGCTTGAAACGTTAGGGGCAAATATTTCTGTAACACATGAGGACTTTATGATTGGCAGCAGTGAGATGGACATTGACGGTATTCTACCAGATGGAACTGTAGAACCAATTTTTCGTAAAGGTAGCTGGGCATTTTAAGTTTTTAATTTGAATAAAGGAGTAGAGTGGATGAAACGGTTACTAAGCATAATTGGTGCAACTATATAGGTGTTTCATCTGCTTTTGCTTAGGCTGAAAACTACCTCTTTAATTAGAAGTAAAATGCATGCAAAGGAGATAGGCCAATGAATTTCTGGGAAGTTGTTTTGATAGTAGTGAATTTTAGTCTATTGAGTTGGATACTGTTAATAGGCAGAGAAACGAAAAAGTGGTCTAAATTAGCTACTTTGATTGCCGTTGTAATGGTTACAGTTCAGTTATTGGCAGAAGGTTTTAGGTGGCAGATGATTCCGGCATATGTATCCCCGGTTATCTTAATTTTATGCTATTTATTAGCTGGGCGGAAAAAGGGCTTTAGAAGTTCGGGTATATTCATAGTTAAGACTTCGTTACTATGTATCTATTTGTTTGTAGCAGTTGCGCTACCCTTACTTATGCCAGTATTTTCATTTGAAGAACCAACTGGTCCACATAGGGTCGGTACGAAGCTATATCATTGGGTTGATCATCAGAGAAATGAACCATATTCAAAAAATCCAAACGATCGGCGCGAACTGATGGTGCAAATTTGGTATCCTGCAGCTGAAAAAAGCAAGGGGGATCCAGAACCTTATATTCGTAACATAAATGAGCTCTCCAAGGGATTGGAAAAAACATTGTCTATTCCTGCATTTGCATTCAGCCACATGGAATTGGTAAAGTCTCATTCGTTTATGGATTTACAACTCTCAGACTCAGAGAATCACTATCCCATATTACTCTTCTCTCATGGTTTTAATGGTTTTCGTAATCAAAACACGTTTCAAGTTGAGGAGTTGGCTAGTCAAGGATATATTGTTCTAAGTATCGATCATACCTTTGATGCTGCAGCTACCGTCTTTCCAGGTGGTCGAACTGCTTACGTACAGCCCATCAATTTAACTGATGAAGGAGATAGTCACATAAAATTATGGGAGGAAGATGTCAGCTTTGTCCTTAATCAGATAGAGAAACTTAACGAAAACGATGAGACCGGTTTCTTTACAGGAAGACTGGATACCTCGCGAATTGGAATGTTTGGCCACTCTTACGGTGGAGCTACCGCAGCACAAATACTTGCAAAAGATTCTCGTGTCAAAGCAGCTATCAATATGGATGGTACATTGTATGGTGAAATCTTGCCTGAAAGTGGCATTGGAAAACCATTTCTGCTCATGAATGCAGAAGAGCCTGATGAAGCAGATCCCTTTGAAGTGAGGGAGCGATACGGACGCGGGTTAGCTGGCGGTGGTATGTCAATGGTCATTCCTCATACGGATCATACAAGCTTTACCGATTTACATTTGTTCTCACCTCTGTTGCAAAGCCCAGGTGAAAATCCAAAGGAAGTTCATCGTATTATTAACGAATTCAGCCTGGCATTTTTTGACCAGTATGTAAAACAGAAGGATGACGGCTCAACCCTTAAAAGGCTGATAACCCAATACCCGGAAGTGAATTTTAAAATAAACCGATAACTTTATGCAGAAAGTAACTCGTACCATTTCCTTTGGCTCTTGTATTTATTACATTAAAGAATTCAATTTCTTCATCGTTATCTAAATAATGAAATACTAAAAATGAAACATTCAAAGTACTATCAGTTTCAGGAATATAATTCTTTTTGAAAAGCTACATTAAGCAGCTGGACACTTTATTTGAGATTGTTTATTATAATATCAAATGATATATTTATCTATCAAAAATGACGACTTTATATAGAAAAAGGGAGAGATTGACGATGAAGAAAGACTTGTCAGCGTTGAAGGAAGCGAGATTTAATGCAATTCTTGATTCAGCTACTATATTGCTTGTTGAAAATCCTACTGCTTCGATGAATGAAATTGCGGAATATGCGGGAATTGGAATTGCTACACTCCATCGCTACGTCGAAAGCAGGGAGAAATTGATGCTGTTCTTGGGCCATCGGGCTATACAACTGGTAAGTGATACTGTAAACCAGATTCCACTGGATGAGGAAAGAAGCGAAAACTATATCCCGGAACTCATTGAAGCGTTAATCCCTTTAGGTGACAAAATCTATTTTCTAGGTCATGATGCATCTGTATTTAACAACAAAGAATTAGGTGAAGCAGAAGAGAAGCTGAGGGAACCCTTAAGACGCGTTATTGAATTGCTACAACAAAGAGGTTACTTTCAGCAAACAGTTAGCAGTGAATGGATTTTGAATACGCTTTATGCTCTGCTTTTCCATACCTGGGAACAGGTACATGAAGGAAATGTGGCTAAAAAATCTGCTGCAGAGCTTGTTTTAAATACATTTTATTATGGTTTCAAAGCTAAGGATGAATTGAGAGGGAAGTGAACTGATTCAAATCCATGATAATTAATATTAATAATATAGAAAGTGAAAAGGAGCAATAGGATAATGAATAAAATCTCTATTGTAAAGGCTGTTCATCAATCCATGGTCGGCGCCCAGCTAAATGTAATGGCATTGGAATACATGGCGTTTCCACTTGCAGGATCTGAGGAGAAGAACACAGTCGATTGGACATTTTGTAAGCTATGGCGGCAGGAGAACAACCGTTTTAGTCATCAATACGCCTATGAAGCTCAAATGGACGGGAAAACTTTAGGGATGATTACTTGCTATCCCATACCCGTTTTAAATCGTCTTGCCTGGCCCACTTTTAAACAGCTGCTTTCGTTCCGAAAGCTGGGTTTTGTTGTTTATAACATTCTGAATATCAAAATGCTTTATTCCATGTTTACCTTGAAGGAGGGAGAAGATGACGAGTTTCACATCGGAACAATTGCCTTACTGCCCGAAAGTCGAGGACTAGGGATAGGTACCAGATTAATTGAGTTTGCTGAGGAACAGGCTTCGCTGCAAGGCTTTGCCAAATGCTCTCTGACGGTAAAGAAAGAGAACCAACTTGCCATTAAATTGTATCAGAGGATAGGCTACCAGATTACAGGTGAAATCAATAAACCAAAGTTATCGTTGTACAGAATGGTCAAAAACGTAGAACCTTACAACCATTTATAAAAAATTTGTACAGTATTAGAGGGTACCAGCACATGCCCATAAGCTTAAGGATTCAAAATTACCCCAAAGTAAAAAATGTACATTTTTTACAAGTTAACACAAAATTTTAGCTTGATAGTGATGGGATGAGGCTTCTATATAAAAAAACACAGTTTACACTCAAACTGTGTTTTTTCGACGTATAATGCTTTATCAACATCTCTTTTTATTCTTTAAAATCTGCAACAGAACCAGGCCCCTCCTCAAAGTATAAATTCCAAGGGAGGAACCGTTTTTTTATTTACTTATATACGTACAGCTGTACCACTGACAGCAACCATTAACATTCCATCACGTACAACTTCGTAATCTACGTCAATACCAACGATAGCGTTCGCACCTTTTTGTTTTGCAAGTTCTTTCATTTCGTCCATTGCAATATCACGAGCGTCTTTTAGCTTACTTTCATAAGCACCAGCACGGCCACCGACAACATCACGAACTGAAGCGAATAAATCGCGGACAATGTTTGCACCCATAATAGCTTCACCATTTACAATATCAATATACTCAATAATTTCTTTACCTTGAATTCCAGAAGTTGTTGTTACAATCATGACCGACACTCTCCTAATAAGTTGTAGTTTTGATAAGATTTCTTATGCCTTAGAAAAAGTGGTTCTGGTACCAAAAATACTCGATAGAAACATAGAGTATTTTTGCATCAAAACCTTCAATTACATATGTCTTGTTATGACATATGCAATTAAATAAAAGGAATAAAATTGTTTAACATATGTATCGCTATAACATATGCAAGGGATCTATTAGAAATAAGATAAGCCGCAGTAAGCATCACCGTGCCAGGTAAATATATAGCAAGATCCGAAAGTTGATTTGAATGAAGACCTGCAAAAATTATAATCGAAACGATGGATGCAATAGCAGTACCAACATATTCCGAAAAACGATTCACTAATATATGACGAAATATGATTTCTTCAATTATTGGCCCTATAATCCCAAATAGAAGTAATGTGAATATAATAGGCACCTCTGCGCCCCTTGTAAGGACCTGTTCTTGGTTCTCTGGCTGACCTATGTTTAGAAAATGCATAATAGAATTTTCCACAATTACCATAAGTAAAACCACCATAGGAATGCTTACTATTTTCAAAATTGTTTTCTCTTTAAAATAAGTAAAACTTTCAATAATTTCTTTCCTAAAGAAAATTATTCCTACAATAGCAGGTACAGTCAAACCGATGGCACTAAGAGCAAATTCTGATTCAACTAAATTACTGTTAGTTAAAAGTGATAGGCCAAATAATATGAACAAGCCAATTTGGAGTAGTGCAAACATTGTATAAACTATTAACATAATAATTTCTTTTTTATTCATTTTTATAAAGTTCACTTTATTGCCTCCATAATGAAATTACTTAGAATCTTTGATTTTTCTTGTTGCATTAGGTTCTCCTTCTAAAATATATTTATTTAATACCGAACCGGACCGTTCGGTTCGGAAACTAATGATACTATAAGTTTCTAGTTTTTTAAACCCCTTTTATAAATTATTAATAAAATAAAAATGGTAAATAACAAATATATTTATATCTCAGTTGCTTATTTACAAGCAAATTTCAGTACTCATTAATTTTTGACAATTAGCTTTTTATAGAATGAAGTGATAAGGCTTTTAACTGCAAGGACTGCGGGAGATATCCTAATATACGAAGTGAAAGTGGGAGTAGTTCAAACACTTTAGCTAAACATATTAATAAAAATTATATATAATAATCATAGTCTATACGTTAAAATTAACTATATATTTTTACACCTTCTACAATTGTAGGTGAAATTAGTTGTATAACAGGACTGAATTAAATAATTGGACATGTTAATTTTGACAGAAAATTCATTTTAATGATATAGGTAATACAATTTGATTACCTCTTTTCAAACTGTATGGTTTGAGGTTCACATAATATAGGGATGGATAATATATTTTTGTTCCAAACTTATTTATACTTACAAAAAAATTCAAGAAAATAGATGGTAAATATCACCTGGAATATTAAGCTCGTTTTTATTAGGAGGATTACAAAGTATGACTAAAGTTGATAAGATTAAAGAAAAAATTATTGAAACATCTTTATATTTATTTAATACTAATGGGATAACTCGCACATCCATACAGGATATAATGACAGCTACTGAACTACCTAAAGGATCTATTTATCGTAGATTCAAAAGTAAAGAAGAAATTGTCCTTGCTGCCTATGACAAAAGTGGTGAGATTATGTGGAGTCATTTTCATAAAGCAATGGAAAATAAAAAGACAGCAATCGATAAAATCCTTGCAATTTTCCTTGTATATCAAGATGCAGCTAATAATCCTCCTATTGCTGGAGGCTGTCCATTACTTAATAGCGCAATTGAAAGTACTGGAGTATTTCCAGAATTACAAAAAGCAGCAGCAAAAGGTTATGATGATACAGTAATGTTAATGGCTTCTCTCATAAAAGAAGGAATAGAGAAACAAGAACTTAAAGAAGATATAGATATTATATCGCTCGCTTCTTTTCTTGCATCTTCAATGGAGGGAGCTATTATGGCAAGTCGCGTATCTAACGATAATATACACCATCATTATTTTATTGAACAAATAAAACATCATCTTTTCTCTTATTCTAAATAAGTGAGAACTTGCAGTGTTTCCATCCGATTTTTATAAACTTAAATTGAATACATACCCCTTATGAACAGTATCTTTTGTTTATGAGGGGTATTTGAATAGCTTTTAGACGATGTTTCATGTTTCTTATTGAACGGCTTTGTTATCGTTACTACAGGAAAAGCAATAAAGAATGAATTACATATAAACTGATTTATATGTTGTAAGTGTTTCTATATTGGGTTTGTAAATCTACACAATAAGGTTTCATTGTATATAATAAGTGGAATAGAAGTTCAGTTAGATAAAATTCGGTAGTCGAATTTTTTTGCATAAAGCTGTATAATGCTTGTAACGAAAGGGAAATACAGGAAGGGATTTGTAATGAGTTACTATGGAAAAAGATAAACAACAATTAAGCGTTGAAGTTGCAAGATTATATTATCAATCAGATTATAGTCAGCAAGAAATTGCTAACAAATTAAATATTTCAAGACCGACGATTTCTAGATTGTTAAAGTACGCGAAAGAAAAAGGGTTTGTTCAAATTAGCATCGCCGATCCATTTGCGGATTTAGATAACGTTGGGAATTTACTGAAAGAAAAGTACAACTTGTTAGAGGCACATGTTGTGTTTTCTCCAGTACCGGAATATGCAACGATTACAGAGTATATAAGTAAATATGCTGCTGAGTATATGGAAAAGACGGTTAAAAACGGTGATATTGTTGGTGTAAGCTGGGGAATGACGATGTATGAAATCGCTAGAAAAATCGTACCGCAACATGTAAAAGGGGTAGAGGTTGTCCAGCTAAAAGGTGGTATTAGTCATTCAAGTGTAAATACATATGCGAATGAGACGATAGCTTTATTTGCAGATGCTTTTCAAACGACGCCAAGAAATCTACCTCTTCCGGTTATATTTGATAATGCAGTGACAAAAGAATTAGTGGAGCAGGATCGACATATTCATCACATTATCGAAATGGGAAAACAAGCGAATATTGCAATTTTCACTGTAGGAACAGTGCGAGACGAAGCGCTATTATTCCGATTAGGTTATTTCGATAAGGATGAAACAAATTTACTCAAAAAACAATCGGTCGGTGACATTTGTTCACGTTTCTTTGATGGTGACGGAAATATTAGTAGTGAAGAAATCAATAAGCGTACCATTGGAATTGAGTTAGAGGAACTGAAATTAAAGAAACGCTCTATTTTAGTTGCAGGTGGTAATAGAAAAATAAAAGCAATTGATGGTGCGTTACGTGGCGGGTATGCAAATGTATTAATTATCGATCAGCATACAGCAAAAGAACTGTTACATTATCAAAAAGGTTAGAAATAAAAGGAGTTCTCAAAATTAACATATTGAGAACTCCTTTTATTTTGTTATGTATGAATGATAGGAGTCTTTTTTGAACACAAATTGCCTTTTTAAAAATAATTATGGATATGGAGATACATACTACCATTGTTAACATAGAAAATTTGATTATATAGGAAGTGTTCTTTGTTAGAATGCGCTTTATTTACTACAAGAAAATTCCTTTTAAAAAAGAATGAACAAAATTTCAAAAGTGTATTTACATTTGTTCAACTAAGAGTTAGAATGAAGTTGTTAAAAGATATGAGGAGTGAAGATAATGAACATTGCAAAGTTAATTGACCATACAATTTTAAAAGCTAATACTACTAAAGAAGATGTTATGAAAGTAATCGAAGAAGCAAAGGAATATAAATTCGCTTCTGTTTGTATTAACCCAACATGGGTAAAATTAGCGGCTGATGAACTAGCTGGACATGATGTAGACGTTTGTACTGTAATCGGTTTCCCATTAGGAGCAAGCACTACTGAAACAAAAGCATTTGAAACAAAAGATGCTATTGCAAAAGGTGCAACTGAAGTTGATATGGTAATCAACGTAGGCGCTTTGAAAGATGGCGACAACGAACTTGTTGAAAAAGACATTTATGAAGTAGTACAAGCAGCAAAAGGAAAAGCTCTTGTAAAAGTAATCATTGAAACTTGCCTATTAACAGATGAAGAGAAAGTACGTGCTTGTGAATTATCAGTAAAAGCTGGTGCTGATTTCGTAAAAACTTCAACTGGATTCTCAACTGGCGGAGCAACTGCTGAAGATATCGCATTAATGCGTAAAACAGTAGGACCAAACGTTGGTGTAAAAGCATCTGGCGGTGTTCGTACACGTGAAGATGCAGACAAAATGGTAGCTGCTGGAGCTTCTCGCGTTGGAGCAAGTGCTAGTGTTGCAATCGTATTAAATGATGCAAAAGGTGCTACAGATAACTACTAATCGATAAAAGGTTAAAGCAATAGATATACGTTTAAAGTATATCTATTGCTTTAATAATTGAAAAAAATGTAAGCGGATACGAATGGGAGGAAACGGCTTATGAAATACTTAATCGGTGTTTTTGGCCTCGTATTGATTTTAGGTATCGCTTGGCTTGCTAGTAATGATAGAAAGAAAGTCAAATATCGTCCAATCATAACGATGGTTATATTACAATTCATTTTGGGGTTTCTATTATTAAATACAAGTGTAGGGAATATATTAATTAGCGGAATAGCAGATGGTTTTGGAGAGTTATTAAAATATGCCGCTGACGGTGTGAATTTCGTATTTGGTGGATTAGTAAATCAAAAAGAGTTTTCGTTCTTTTTAAGTGTATTAATGCCAATCGTATTTATATCAGCCTTAATAGGTATTTTGCAACATATTAAAGTATTACCTATTATTGTGAAATCTATCGGTCTAGCATTAAGTAAAGTAAATGGAATGGGGAAACTAGAATCATATAACGCTGTTGCATCTGCGATTTTAGGACAATCTGAAGTATTTATTTCAGTTAAGAAACAACTAGGGTTATTGCCAGAGAAAAGAATGTATACATTATGTGCATCAGCAATGTCTACAGTTTCTATGTCTATCGTTGGATCATATATGGTGTTATTAAAACCACAATATGTTGTAACCGCTTTAGTGCTTAACTTATTCGGTGGTTTCATCATTGCTTCTATCATTAACCCATATGAAGTTACTGAGGAAGAAGATATGTTAGAAGTACAAGAAGAAGAGAAGAAGACCTTCTTTGAAGTATTAGGGGAATACATTATTGATGGATTTAAAGTTGCGATTACAGTAGCAGCTATGTTAGTCGGTTTCGTTGCTCTTATCGCATTCATTAATGCAGTATTTAAAGGTGTAATCGGTATTTCATTCCAAGAAATTCTTGGTTATGCATTTGCACCATTTGCATTTATTATGGGTGTACCTTGGCATGAAGCAGTTAATGCCGGAAATATTATGGCAACAAAATTAGTATCAAATGAATTTGTCGCTATGACAGATTTAGCACAAGGAAACTTTAATTTCTCAGATAGAACGACAGCGATTATCTCTGTATTTTTAGTTTCATTTGCAAACTTCTCTTCAATTGGGATTATTGCAGGGGCAGTTAAGAGCTTAAATGAAAAGCAAGGGAATGTAGTCGCAAGATTTGGTTTGAAATTACTATTCGGTGCAACATTAGTAAGTTTCTTATCAGCAACAATCGTTGGCTTATTATTTTAATAGATTTATATAATATAAAAAGGAATGGTGATTGTAATGAGAATGGTAGATATTATTGCAAAAAAACGTGACGGCAAAGAATTAACGACTGAAGAAATCAAATTCTTTATTAATGGATATACAGACGGAAGTATTCCTGATTATCAAGTGAGTGCGCTTGCAATGGCAATCTTCTTTAAAGATATGACAGATCGCGAACGTGCAGATTTAACGATGGCGATGGTTGAGTCTGGAGAAACGATCGACTTATCAGCAATTGAAGGAATTAAAGTAGACAAACATTCAACTGGCGGTGTTGGTGATACAACAACATTAGTATTAGGACCGTTAGTAGCTGCTTTAGATGTACCAGTAGCAAAAATGTCTGGTCGTGGTTTAGGACATACAGGCGGAACAATTGATAAATTAGAAGCGGTAGAAGGATTCCACGTTGAAATTACGAAAGAACAATTCATTGATATTGTAAACCGTGACAAAGTAGCTGTTATTGGACAAACAGGAAACTTAACACCTGCAGATAAAAAGATTTATGCATTACGCGACGTAACAGGAACTGTTAACTCAATTCCTTTAATCGCAAGTTCAATTATGAGTAAAAAAATTGCAGCTGGTGCTGACGCAATCGTACTTGATGTAAAAACAGGTGCTGGTGCATTTATGAAAACAGAAGAAGATGCAAAAGAATTAGCACATGCAATGGTACGTATCGGAAATAACGTAGGACGTCAAACAATGGCAGTTATTTCAGATATGTCACAACCTCTTGGATTTGCGATTGGTAATGCTCTAGAAGTGAAAGAAGCGATTGATACGTTAAAAGGTGAAGGTCCAGAAGATTTAACAGAATTAGTACTTGTATTAGGAAGTCAAATGGTCGTACTTGCGAAAAAAGCAAATACGTTAGAAGAAGCTCGTGAAATGCTAATTGAAGTGATGAAAAACGGAAAAGCAACTGCGAAATTTAAAGAGTTCTTAAGCAATCAAGGCGGAGATAGCTCAATTGTAGACAATCCAGAAAAAATGCCACAAGCGAAGTATGTAATTGATGTACCTGCAAAAACTTCAGGTGTTATTTCTAACATTGTTGCAGATGAGATTGGTATTGCAGCTATGTTACTTGGTGCAGGTCGTGCAACGAAGGAAGATGAAATCGATTTAGCAGTAGGATTAATGTTACGTAAAAAAGTTGGCGATGCAGTAAAAGAAGGCGAGCCTTTCGTAACAATCTACGCAAACCGTGAAAATGTAGAAGATGTAAAAGCAAAAATTTATGAGAATATTTCTATAGCTGAAACAGCAGTGGCTCCTAAATTAGTTCATACAGTTATTACTGACTAATCATCATTTCATTTACTTTGAGGGGGAAATAATATGGATAAGAAAAAATATATTGAAGAAGCAAACAAGATGTTATCGAAAGCGTATATTCCGTATTCTAAATTTCCTGTTGGCGCAGCGTTAGTTACGAAAGAAGGGAAAATCTATACTGGTTGTAATATAGAAAATGCTTCTTATGGTTTATGTAACTGTGCAGAAAGAACAGCAATATTTAAAGCGGTATCAGAAGGGGAGCGCGATTTTAGTTACTTAGTTATTACAGGAGAAACTGATGGACCGATTTCACCATGTGGTGCGTGTAGACAAGTAATTGCTGAATTCTGTGATCCGAAAATGCCTGTATTACTAACGAATGTAAAAGGTGATGAAAAAGAAGTGACTGTTGAGCAATTACTTCCAGGTGCTTTCACAATTGACGATTTAAAATAAGTTAAAAAGCCATTTTGCAATTATTAATTGCAGAATGGCTTTTTTGTTCATATTCCGTTCATAAACTTTGCGTAAAATGATTGCAGCGAATATGGAAAGTTTACAGCAGGAGGAATATAATGAAGAAATTCTATAATGCAGCATGTAGTTACTTATTGGTTTATGATTTTGTTAAAAAAGTCATTTAAATAGATAGGAGTGGAAAGTATGATAGCACTTTTATCAAGTGTCGTAGCAGTTTGTATGGCTGTTGGGGTAATGTTTCTACGTTTTAAAGCAGCGAAAAAGCCGGTAACGAAAAAGAAAATTATATTGCCGCCAATTTTTATGAGTACAGGCGCAATGATGTACTTTTTACCAGAGTTTCGATTAACATCGTTAGAAATAGTCGAGGCAATTAGTATAGGGCTTATTTTCTCTATTTTTCTTATTAAAACAACTAAGTTCGAAATAAAAGGCGAACATATATTTATGAAACCGTCAAAAGCATTCATATTTATTTTAGTAGGCTTATTAGCTGTACGCGTGGCATTAAAGTCATATTTAAGCCAATCAATTGATTTGGCAGAGTTAAGCGGAATGTTTTTCTTACTTGCATTTGCGATGATTGTGTCGTGGAGAATTGCGATGTATCGCTCGTTTACTAAATTAAAAAAGACAATAAAAAGAGCTGGAATTTCTATATAGGAAATCCAGCTCTTTTTATGTTTTATTAGAATTCTTTAGCTCGGAACTCATTTGCTTAATTTTAAACGTATTTGAGCATCTTGTAATGCAGCAGGTGTAACGTTAAGACCATTTTGATCAACAATTTTTGTGTTTAATAAAATGGAATCTAGGCTTCCACGAAATGTTTCTGTATAGTTTTGACGTAACATTTGTTGTTCTTGTTTTTCATCAACTGTTAATCCAGTTGCTTTTTCTTTTTTTGACAATTCGTTAATACGGAATAAAATGTTTTTCATTTGATTCACCTCTAGTTAGATTTAATTATATTAGTTACTTACTAATATATAGTTATTTTAACGCTTAATTTTTATTATGTCAACACCATCTAAAAGGTTAAAAATTGACGAAAAATTATAACAATAATAAAATGAATAACAGAGGACAATTAGCTTTACAAGCATACATAGAACACTAGGGGGAGTATTATGAAATCAACATTTTTTGCTCAAAATAGAGAAAGACTAACGAAAACATTACCTGATGAATCCGTTACGATTTTATTTGCGGGACAAGCACCGCATATGTCAGCTGATGCACATTATAAATTTGTACCGAATCGTAATTTTTACTACTTAACGGGAATCGATGAACCAAATGTTATTTTTATGCTGAAAAAGTTTGGGAATAGTGTAGAAGAGACACTTTTCATTGAAAAATCAGATCCAGTAATGGAAAAATGGGTTGGGAAGACAGTTTCTAGCGAAGAAGCAGAGGGAATTTCAGGTATAAAGAAAGTTGTATATTTAGATAGCTTTGAAAAGACAATGTCAAATATACTTTTTACAGAAAATGCGAAGCATCTATATTTAGATATAGAACGTCGTGATTGGAATGGTACGGAGACAAAAACATTAGCATTTGCTAAACATGTAAGAGAAAAATACCCACACGTAACAATTGGTAATGTATATCCGAACATTTGTGAATTACGAGTATTTAAAACAGAGGAAGAAATTGAAATTATTAAAGAAGCGATTGCTGTAACGAAAGATGGTATTTACAATGTGTTAAAAAATGCAAAAGCAGGCATGATGGAGTATGAATTAGAAGCTCAATTTGATTTTACACTGAAATCATCTGGCATTAAGCACCATGCGTTCAATACAATTTTGGCGAGTGGGAAAAATGCTACAGTTCTTCATTATGAAGATAATGATGCACAAATTCAAAATGGTGACTTAGTATTACTAGATTTAGGTGCTCAAAAAGACTACTATAACGCTGATATTAGTTATACATTCCCGGCAAATGGAACATTCTCTAGTCGTCAAAAACAAATTTATAATATTGTATTAAAAGCATTAAAAGAAACAACAGCGCTTATTAAGCCAGGATTAAAGTTCGCTGCATTAAATGAGCATACAAAAAAGGTACTGGCAGAAGAGTGTAAAGCAATTGGTTTAATTCAAGAAGATGAAGAGTTATCAAAATACTATTATCATGGTGTCAGCCATTTCCTTGGTTTAGATACACATGATGTAGGAACATATAAAGATAGAGTGTTAGAAGAAGGTATGGTTATAACAATTGAACCTGGTCTTTATATTGAAGGAGAATCAATTGGAATTCGTATTGAAGATGACATTCTTGTAACGAAAGACGGGTATGAAAACTTATCAAAAGATATCATTAGGGAAGTTGAAGAAATTGAAGAATTTATGAGTGTAAATAATGAACATGTAAAAGGAAACCAAGCTGTAGTTAAATAATAAAAGAGTCATCACTAATTTATTTGAACTTTATCTCGAACCGTGGACAATTAAAAAATCCATGATTCGGGATAGGGTTCTTTTCTTCGAAATACTAATCTTTAATTATTAATCCTAATAAAGTAGCAAACTGAACAGCTTGATATGTTGATACTTTACATCCTCTTAAATCGTTCACTGAAACTGTAAGTGTATCAAAGGTAGAAGAACTAATATCTATCCCCTTCAGTGATGTCTGATCAAAATTAGCTTCATCAAGACTACATAATTGGAATTCAACTTTTTTAAGTTTACAGTCAAAAAAATCTGCATTATTTAATGAAGTTTCATTGAAGATGATTTTTTCTAGTTTGGAATTTCCAAATGCCGCTAAATTCAAAATTGAATTCTCAAATTTAACATTTCCTAAGCTAGATTCTGTGAAATTTACTCCGATTAATTTACTGTTTTTAAATTCGACTCTGTGAACAGAAGAATTGCTTAAATTAACATTTGATAAATCACAGTTTTCAAAACAAACATCTGTAATATCAATATTGCTAAAGTCTGTATTAGTAAACTTACAGTTTTTTATCACCGCATCATATAATCGCACTCTATCTACAGATTCATTTTCGAAAGTGGAGTCTATAATTTCACACACTTCCAATGTTGGATCTTCTTCATAAAAAATATCTTGAAAATTCTTTGAAGATAACTCTGGTGAAATTTTTGGTCTATCAATTTTCATCGTATATCAATCCTCTTCTATTTGATATATTTGTGTAATTTGAGTCTATTGTCTTCTTGTAAGGAACATTAGTTCTTATTATACAAAAATGTAAGTTCTTTTGTGAAGAGCATTTTAGCTACATTTTTCTTATTTAATAATAGCAGTGTTATTGTTTCTTAAGAAATAACGTCAAAACAAATACGAGAACGGCTAGTATAGTCGCTACAAGGAAAATATTTTGTATTTCTAAAATATTCGCCTCTTGTAATGTCTCCGCTTTTAGTAATCTTCCAATTAGCTTACGTAAGATCTAATTACATCTCCTTATTTTCTTGAAAATCAACTTCTATAATGATTTTGAAAAAGAAAAAGGAGGGATTTTCCATGAAGCGATTTGTATTAATAGCCGTTACAGTCTCTGTAATATTTTTAATTGCTGCCTGTTCTGTGACGACAAATATAACAAATGATCATAAAAATATGAATGATAAAAAAACACTACAGACTGAAACAGCTACAACACCATTGAAAGTTGAAAAAGGACCAGAAGTTACTTTAATAGCGAAAGAAGAAAAGCAAAAATTAAGTAACGGTGTTATTGTTCCAGTCTGGACATTTAATGGCTCATCTCCTGGTTCAGAAATTCGGGTGAAAAAAGGTGAAAAGGTGAAAGTGACATTAAAAAATGAATTATCTGCACCAGTATCTATTCATTGGCATGGATATCCTGTCCCAAATAACATGGATGGAATTCCAGGCGTGACACAAGATGCAGTTGAACCAGGAAAAAGTTTCACTTACGAATTTGAAGCGAACGTACCAGGAACGTACTGGTATCACTCGCATCAAGATTCTGTAAATCAATTAGATAGAGGTTTGTATGGAGCGCTCATTGTAGAAGATACAAAGGAAAAATATGATAAAGATTACACATTAATGTTGGATGAATGGGTTACAGATAAAGAAGAAATGAATAAGCAGTTAAAAGAAATGACAAAAGGGCAAATAGGTAATAAATCTAAAGGTAATGAAAATGGGGAAAAGAATGATGATAAGAACGGCATGGCTCATTCTGATATGAACATGGGCAGTGATAAAAAAGACTCTAGTAATATGGAAGGAATGGACCATGGAAATATGAAGATGGAAGGTCATGATATGAGTATGTACGATTTATTCACAATCAATGGAAAAAGCGGTGATTTAGTAGCGCCATTAAAAGTGAATAAGGGAGATAACGTTCGTCTTAGACTCGTCAATGCTGGTTATCTATCACATGATATACATGTTCATGGCCATGATATAAAAGTAATTGCGACAGATGGTCAACCAATAAACGATCCAAAAGTTATAAAGGATAAAGTAATTTCAATCGCACCGGGTGAACGTTATGATATTGAATTTACTGCTAATAATCCTGGGAAATGGTATGTTGAAGACCATTCGAAAAATAAAGGTGCAAAAGGAATGAAAGCTGTTATTGAGTATGATGGCAGCAAAGAGATGAAAGATAAAACAGACGAAAAAGAAAAATTACCGAAAGTAGATATAATGAAATATGGTACTAAAAAATTAGGTAGTTTCACGTTAAATCAAGAGTATACTGCCACATATAATATGGACTTAAATACGCAAATGAATGGAAATGAAATGGTATATACAATTAACGGAAAGGTATTTCCAGATATTGACCCAATTCAAGTAAAAAAGGGTGATTTAGTAAAAGTAAAATTAGTAAATGGTTCTAAAATGGACGATCATCCAATGCATTTACATGGTCACTTCTTCCAGTTATTGAGTAAAGATGGAAAACCGATAGAAGGTTCTCCAATTGTGAAAGATACATTGAACTTAAAACCGGGAGAAGAATATGAAGTAGCCTTTGTAGCAGATAATCCGGGCGATTGGATGTTCCACTGTCATGATTTACACCATGCTTCAGCTGGGATGGTAACAGAAGTAAAATATACAGATTACAAATCGGATTATGTTCCAAACCGAAACATTCCTAATAAGCCAGAGTAATATTAAGCAGTTATCCTATGGATAACTGCTTATTCATTTTTGTTGCAAGTACTAATGTATGTGTTGATCATGCCCGGATGTAGGTGAGGGAGTATGATCTGGGAATGTCGCGAATACGGCAACGATAATTACTACACTAATTGAAAGTAATGACAAAAAACGCTGTTGGATAAAAGTAGAAAAGTTCTCCGATAATAATTGAATCACACAGGACATAGTAATCGTTATAGTAAGTAAAAGGCTAATGAACAATATACTATGAGCTTGTTGAGCGTTTAACATTTCTGTAATCATTGCTCCCATCATACTTGCCATTAATCCAGAGAACATTCCTTCTAAAGCGGTATATAGGTGAAAACGTAGACCGATTAAAAAGCCGATAAAACCACTAATTGAAATAGCAAGCAAAGTAGAATATAGTAATTCCTCCTTAAAGAGAATGCCTAAGTAAAAACCAATACTTAAACCGATACTCATACTAAAAGACATAATAAATACCATATACTCCATTAGGGTACCCTTACGTTTGGAAATATAGGATGTAATAAGAATCGAAGTACAGCAAAGTGTTAAGGTAGTTAACGTATAAGCAAACATTATGATACCTCCTTGTCCTATCGTTCATTTCATCATATGTTTATATGGAGGGTACTTATGCTTATTAATATCTGCATATTATCTGCACAATTTCATAGATGTAGGCAAAGAGACGTTTGATTTTTTAGGGCGTCTTTTTTAATTATAAGCATGTGAAAGAAATTGTTATATTATGAGTTTCTATTGTGAAGCCATAAAGAATAAGCGTATAATATTATAGGTCTCACATTTGCGAGACAAACCGCGAATGATAAATAAGATTGTTGTTTTATCATCGCTTCTAAACATATAGACAATGAAAGTAACACTGGAATACAGATAGGGAGTTATAAAATGAAATTAATTATTGCCGAGAAACCAGATCAAGGGTTGGCTCTTGTTTCACAGTTTAAATATCGCCGGAAAGATGGATATTTAGAGGTAGAAGCGAATGAGTTATTTCCAAATGGAGCGTACTGTACATGGGCAATTGGTCATTTGACGCAGTTATGTAATCCAGAGCATTATCACGCAGAGTGGAAAAAATGGTCACTTAATACGTTACCGATGATTCCAGAGCGTTTTCAATTTGAAGTAACAAAGTCGAAGTATAAACAGTTTAACGTTGTGAAACAGCTGTTACATAATCCACAGGTAACAGAAATTATTCACGCAGGCGATGCTGGGCGTGAAGGGGAACTGATCGTACGAAATATTATTAATCTTTGTAACGTGCAAAAGCCGATGAAGCGTCTATGGATTTCGTCTTTAACGAAGCAAGCTATTTACCAAGGGTTTAAAAATCTACTTGATGAATCAGATACAATTAATACGTATTACGAAGCATACACAAGATCTTGTGCTGACTGGGTTGTTGGTATGAATGCATCACGTGTCTTTAGTATTTTGCTAAAGAAAAAAGGAATGAATGATGTATTTTCTGCTGGTCGTGTCCAGACACCAACGTTAGCATTGATTGTAAAGCGAGAGAAAGAAATTGAAAACTTTAAGTCAGAGCCTTTCTGGGAAGTGTTTGCAACCTTTAATATAGAAGGAAAGAAATATGACGGAAAATGGGAAAAGGATAATGAATCCCGCTTAAAAGACCCTGATATGGCGAATAAAATTGCGGCATTTTGCCAAGGGAAACCGGCTGTTGTGAAGGAAATGAAAACGGAGCGTAAAGAGTTTCAGCCGCCGCTTTTATTTAACTTATCATCACTGCAAGCAACGGCAAATAAAGCCTTTAAGTTTTCACCGAAAAAGACGCTTGATATAACGCAAGCACTATATCAAAAAGGGATTGTTTCTTATCCACGTTCAGATTCTAACTATGTTACACAAGGAGAAGCAGCGACGTTCCCTGATATTTTACAGAAGTTAAGTCAGTTTGATGAATATAAAGGCTTATTACCGGCTCCGGTTGAATCCATTATGAATAACAAGCGTTATGTAAATGAAAAGAAAGTAACAGATCACTACGCAATTATTCCGACAGAGCAAGTTACAAACCCAAGCAGACTCTCAGGTGATGAAAAGAAAATATACGATATGATCGTAAGAAGGCTTATTGCAGCTCATTATGAAGTTGCAATCTTTGACTATACAACGATTGTAACGCTTGTAGATGAACGTGCTGAATTCATTTCAAAAGGAAAACAGCAAATTCAAGAAGGTTGGCGTAAAGTTATTTTCCAAGACGATAAAGATGACGAAACCATTCTTCCAATTGTAGCTGAAGGCGAAGAAGGAAAAGTTGTAAAGGTGAAAGTGAAAGAAGGAAAAACACAGCCACCGAAGCGCTATACAGAAGGACAACTTATTACGTTAATGAAAACAGCTGGTAAGTATTTAGAGAATGAAGAGCTGGAGAAAGTATTAAAGAAAACAGAAGGTTTAGGTACGGAAGCGACTCGCGCAGGTATTATTACGATGCTGAAAGACCGTAAGTATATAGATGTAAAGAAAAACCAAGTGTATGCGACTGATAAAGGAAAAGTATTAATTACCGCAATTGGTGATAAAATACTAGCTTCACCAGAAATGACTGCGAAATGGGAACAACGTCTTGCGGAAATTGGTGAAGGTACAGCTTCACCAGCTACATTTATGGAACAGACGAAAAAGCTATCAGCTAAAATTATTGAAGATGCAGTGGAAATGTCTGAGAAGTGGGATTTCACTGGACTACATGTTGAATCGATTGAACGAAAAGGATCGAAATTTACAACGGGTAAAAAGGTTGGTAGCTGTAAAAAATGTGATGGCGATGTAATTGATAAGTCAACGTTTTACGGTTGTTCTAACTATAATACAACGCAATGTGATTTCACCATTTCAAAGAAGATATTAAGTAAAACAATTTCGCAAAAGAATATGACAAAGCTCTTAAAAGGTGAAAAGACGGATTTAATTAAAGGCTTTAAAAAGGGCGAGAAAACGTTTGATGCGAAATTAGAGTGGAAAGATAATAAGATTAACTTTGTATTTGAGAATTAATTTGTTAAAAGAGCATGACATAAAATTGTCATGCTCTTTTGTTTTTCTTTAATATAAAATTTAACGATAAAAAAAAGTCTTTAAATGATATTTTTTTATTGTAAAACAATAAATTTTATATTAAAATCAAAATCATAATAAATGAGTGAAGTACTTTTGTTAAAAGGTAACAATCTTATTATTTTAATTAGAGGAGGTATAACTATGAACAGTAACAATTTAATTGTTAAAAATATGGATAACCCCCATGAGTTGGAGAAGATGTATAGAAAAGATCCGAAAGCTTTTAAAAAAGCATTCTCACAAGCATGGGACCAAAACCCTGATTCCCAGGTTCTAGCTGCTTGGTATGAAAGGTTGCATTTCAAGGAGAAAGTAAATAAAGAAAAAACATCTTTGTTTCAAAAAGGTTTCTTATTCATGGGCCTTTTAGCTATTCTGGCCGGCATAAGCACCAGGATCATTTTCCACTTTGTTGAGCAGGAAGCAATTGCTCCAATTAACTTGGCTTTTGGTGTAATTCCCTTTATTGCTGCTTATTTTGTTTACAATAATACTCCGAAAAAAAGTATTATTTATTCCCTTGCAGCGTTGTTCCTAATTTCCGGGTATTATCTTAATACGCTGCCAGTAAATTATAAAGACAGTACCATACTTGCGTATTTACATCTTCCTATATTTTTATGGGTCTTAGTAGGGCTTGCATTTACAGGAAATGAATATTCAAAAGGCAGTACAAGATTAGCCTATATTAAATTTAATTTAGAATATTGTCTTCTCTACGGGAGCATGGCAGTGAGCGGAATGATACTTGCGGTATTCACCATGCGTTTATTTAGCTTTGTTGACTTAGATATAGGAGAATTCTATTTTAGTAATGTTGTTTTATTTGGAGCAGCGGCTCTCGCTATTGTGACTGCATACTTAGTATCAATGAATCTTAAGCTTGCTAAAAATATTACACCATACATATCTAAAATTTTTAGTCCTCTCGTCCTGATTACCTTGCTTATCTATCTTATAACGGTAATTTGGGTCGGGAAAAATCCATTCTTGGATCGCAATTTCCTAATGGCCTTCAACGGAATACTGCTTGGCGTATTGGCTGTTACTATATTTTCTATCGTTGAGAGTGACTCGGACGAGAAAAAGAACATTTCAGATTATATAAATTTTTCCTTAATTGTTCTGGCGCTTATTATTGACACTGTCGCATTGTCAGCCATAGTATTCAGACTTTCTTCTTACGGGATTACACCTAATAGACTTGCTGTTTTAGGAGTAAACATACTGATTTGGGCAAATCTCATTTGGATTATGTTTGCCTATATGCGTTTCTTGCAAAATAAATCAGGACTAAAAGCTATCCAAGATGCCGTTACGAAGTATTTGCCAATATACGGACTTTGGGCAGCTTTCGTTATATTTACGTTTCCTATCATTTTTAATTAGAAAGGATCTGTTAATGCGGGAGTGGTGAGGGCTAATAATCATTGGGGGATGAACAAAACCCCCAATGATTAAAGTTTCACTTTATTACAATTGGTATTATTACGTTTGTAGTTTCGGTAATTTCATTTGTATTGATAAATAAGAAGCAAGTGTTGTATGTAATCTTTCCATAATAAAAACCGTCCCAAAATGGGACGGTTTTTATTATGCGTATTGCCGTTTTTTCTTAATAAGCAACAAAACTTGTGAAACAAAAGCTAGTACCGGTAACTCAATCAACGGTCCAATAACGAGTGCAAGTGCGATAAGAGGCTCGTCTGGAAAAGCTGTTACAGCGATAGCGAGTGCAACAGGTGAGTTTCTTGCTAACGTTGTTAAGCTTAGACTTACTGTATCTTTGTAAGATAAATGCATGATGCGCCCGATAAATTGTCCTAGTAAGAAATTAATGATGAAGAACAATAGAACAGGAACGAGTAATAATAAAACGACATTCATATTTTGCAGTAAATATTTACCTTGTGATGCAAACATCGCTACTATTGCTAAACTTAAAAATACAATTTGAGCAGAGCTGAAAAACGGAATGAGTTTATTCTCGAGAGTTTCAGCTTTTTTCATTTTATTCATAATGAACTTTGTAGCGTGTGCAAGTATAAATGGTAAGACGATTACGATAACAATACTTTCTACTAAAACAGAAATCGCTACAGTTTTCATGACACCAGCAAATAAAAATAAATAAATGGGAAGGAGCAGTACTTGCAAAATTAAATTTACAGGTAAAATTGCAGTAGAAAGTGCTACATTACCTTTCGCTATTTCAGTAAAGATTAAGTACCAATCTGTACATGGAGTAACCATTAACATTATAAATCCAACCCAAAGTGCTGGATGATCGGAAAGAAATAGTGCTCCTAACCCCCAAGCGAGTAAAGGTGTCCATAAGAAGTTAATAGTAAGACTTGTTCCAGCAAATTTTAAATTGCGAAATCCGTTTTTTATTTCTTTTAATGGAATGCTGAGGAATAATCCATATAGCATGAAAAATAAGAAGGGGACAATAAATTTGTCTGAATACGTATGTATCATATTAAATTGTCCGAGTACGATGCCGCATGTAACAGCAAAAAGAATAATAAAAGTTTGAATCTTTTCTATAGTGCTCATGAATAAATCCTTTCTATATATGAATTTTCCTCTCAAAGTTTATTATACAAGTAATAAAGATGTATTTGGTGTTCAATTGTATTTTAGTTAATATTTTTAATTTGAGATTTTATTTTTTATTAAAAGTTACTTGACTAAAGTAAGTGACTATATTACAATCACTTACATAAGGTAATTAAATAACAAAAAGTTGTGATAGCGTAACTTAAGGTATCTATTGGAACTTTTTCTTAGAATAAGAATTTTTATGATGATGAATAATGAATATGAAAAGAAAGATTAGGTGAAGAAAATGGGACTATTTAGCTCATTATTTGGTAAAAAAGAAGAAAATACGAATGTAGAGGGGAATAAAAAAATGTCAAAAGTATTATTTGTAAAAGCAAACGATCGTCCAGCGGAGCAAGCAGTTAGTTCAAAAATGTATGAAACATTTGTAAGTACTTATAAAGAAGCAAATCCAAATACAGAAATTACGGAATTAGATTTATTTGCATTAGATCTTCCTTATTACGGAAATATCGCGATTTCAGGTGGATATAAACGTAGCCAAGGCATGGAGTTAACTGCTGAAGAAGAGAAGGCAGTTGCTACAGTAGATCAATATTTAAATCAGTTTTTAGAAGCTGATAAGGTTGTATTTGCATTCCCATTATGGAACTTTACAGTACCAGCGCCATTAATCACATATATTTCATACTTATCTCAAGCTGGAAAAACGTTTAAATATACAGCAAATGGCCCAGAAGGTTTAGTTGGTGGTAAAAAAGTAGTTGTGTTAGGTGCTCGTGGTTCAGATTACTCTTCAGAGCAAATGGCTCCTATGGAAATGGCAGTTAATTACGTAACAACGGTACTTGGATTCTGGGGAATTACAAATCCAGAGACAGTTGTAATTGAAGGACACAATCAATATCCAGATCGTTCACAACAAATTGTTGAAGAAGGTCTAGAAAACGTTAAAAAAGTAGCAGCAAAATTTTAATTCATGATAGTAAATGGAAAAACCAACATGGATGACCATGTTGGTTTTTTAGTCTATTTTTCATGTTAAAAAATGTATATTTATAAAATAAAAGAAAAGTTCGAAAATAGTATTGCAAAATATTATATAGCAAATTATAATGAGTTCAAGAATAGTTGATACTTAAATTAAATATTCAGAAAATTCAATTAGTTAAAATTGGAAAATGAGATAAGGAAACTTGAATGGGGGTTATATTATGGCGAATAAAGTACCGTTTTCGTTCATAGTAGTTATTGGATTAATGTTATTTGCACTATTTTTTGGAGCGGGAAATTTAATTTTCCCAGCGATGCTTGGTCAATCAGCAGGAGAGAATGTATGGATTGCTAACGCTGGATTTTTAGTAACTGGTGTTGGATTACCATTACTAGGTGTGCTAGCATTTGGTTTTTCAGGTAAAGATGATTTGCAGTCGTTAGCTAGTCGTGCTCACCCAGTGTTTGGGATTGTGTTTACAACAGTTTTATACTTAGCGATTGGTCCGTTATTTGCAATACCGAGAACAGGAAATGTTTCTTATGAAATTGGTCTTAAACCGTTTATGCCAGAAGGAGTAGGTTCTACACCTTTAATTCTTTTCACAATTATATTCTTTAGTATCACTTGTTTTTTTTCGCTAAATCCCGCGAAAATTGTCGATATTGTTGGAAAAATCTTAACACCAATTAAGTTGACTTTCATCGGTATTTTAGTAATCGTTGCTTTTATACATCCGATTGGAGATATGCAAGCACCAGTGGAAGCTTATACATCACATGCATTCTTTAAAGGATTCCAAGAAGGATATTTAACGATGGATACGCTTGCATCATTCGTATTCGGGATTATCATTATCAATGCTATTAAAGAAAAAGGTGCGAAAACGAAAACACAAATTATGGTCGTTTGTGCAAAAGCGACAATTATTGCAGCATCTATTTTAGCAATTATCTATACAGCACTTTCTTATATGGGTGCTTCAAGTGTTGCAAAGCTTGGACATTTAGAGAACGGCGGAGAAGTATTAGCGAAAGTTTCTAACTACTATTTCGGATCATATGGCGGAGTATTATTAGGATTAATGATTACAGTAGCTTGTTTAACAACTAGTGTGGGACTTGTATCAGCATGTTCTTCATTCTTCCATAAGTTATTCCCAAATGTTCCTTACAAAGCAATTGCAATCACGCTATGTGTATTTAGTGCAATTGTTGCAAATGTAGGATTAACACAGTTAATCGCAGTTTCTGTTCCAGTATTAACAGCAATTTATCCACTAGCAATCGTATTGATTTTCTTAACATTCTTCCATTCATTATTCAAAGGAAGAGCTGAAGTTTATCAAGTGAGCTTAATCGTAACATTTATCATCAGCTTATTCGATGGATTAAGTGCAGCTGGAGTTAACATTGAAGTAGTAAGCCAAGTGTTCACTAAATTCCTTCCGATGCAGGAAGTAGGATTAGGCTGGATCTTCCCAGCGATTATCGGTGGATTTATCGGATATGGACTTAGTATTTTAAAAGTGAAAAACCAAGTTCAACCAGCAACTAGAGCGGATAAAAAAATAGGTTAAATAAAAAAAGTTATAGAACTTGTTTCTATAGCTTTTTTTGTTACTATTAATAATGAGAAAAAATAAAGTAGTAGGGGAAATAAAATGAAAAAAACAATTGATCATATCGGAATCGCAGTTCGTGATATAGATAGTACGATACGTTTTTATGAACAGGTTCTATCAGGAGAATTAATAGATCGTTACGTAAGTGAAGCTCCTGGTGTGGAAAGTGAAGTAGCCATTCTTGAAGTGGCTGGAGATAGAATTGAATTACTTGCACCGACGAATAATACGACATCTCCAATTGCCCGTTTTATTAAACAAAAAGGTAAAGGTGTTCATCACGTTGCGTATCGTGTCGATGATTTAGATGTGGCTCTAGAAGAGTTAAAAGAACAAGGTATTCGGACATTAGAGCATACACTACGCATTAATAAGCACGGTAGAAGGTTAATTTATCTTAACCCAGCGGATACTGAAGGAACGATTATCGAGTATTGTGATTATCCGGAAGAGAAATAGGAGAGGGATATTTTTTTAAAGGTGTTACGTAATAACGTAATACCTTTTTATTTATGTATTTCACATTTTCTTCACAAATGATTCACGATAACTTTTCTTCTTTGATAACTTACATAAATATATTTTATGATATAATAACAATCGACTTTAAAAATGTAAGTTGTATCTATCATAATAGTTACTATTATATTGGAAGTTTAGAGGTGGAAGAGAAATAAAGAGTTATACTTTATAGAAATTTATATTTAATCAGGTTAATATTTCTACGGAGAATCAAACTTTGGAAGTTAAAGGAATGAAAATAGAGCAATGAGGAAGAAAGAAGTGAAATGAGTGTGAAAGTAATGAGAAGATTAGGGACATGGTTATTACTTGCATGTGTGCTTATCATATTGATACCGAAAAGTGCATCTGCTCATGCGTACGTTGTGAAATCAAACCCTATGGAAAATGAAACGTTGAAGAGAGCACCATCTGTTGTAAAAATTGAATTCGATGAGGACATACAAGTTTCACGTTTTAATACATTGTACGTGAGAGATACATCAGGTAAAAGGGTCGATTTAAAAGATGCTCATATTGATAAAAAAAATAAAAAACTATTAGAAGCCGGATTAAAAGAAAACCTCAAAAATGGTCTCTACTCTATTCAGTGGAAAGCTATTTCAGCTGATGGACATCCAATTCAAGGGGTTATTCCATTCCGTATTGGATTAGCAGAAGCGGGAACAGACGATGTACAAGTGGAAGAGATGGGGTATGTCCCGCAAATCGATATGATTATGGAACGTGGAATTTTATATGCGAGTTTCTCGCTATTTTTAGGAGTTCTCTTCTTTAATCTTATTATGTATAAAGGGAATGCAACCTCGGTTCGATCAAGGAGTAAGAACATAATATGGATCTCCTTATTTGGGATATTTAATAGCTTGTTATTCAACCTACCATTGCAAGCGAAAATAAATGCTGATGTTTCATGGCTAGAAGCATTCAATCCTTTACTATTAAAAGAAACATTACAGCTTTCTGTTTTTGGTTATGTATGGATTACTCAAATGGTTCTCATTAGTACGCTTATAATTGTTACGTATTTTGCGGTGAAGCATGAGAAGTTTTCGTCGTTTAAAGTATGGAGTATTCCAATACTATTGTTTATAGGGTTACTTGTTATGAAAGCCTTTAATAGTCACGCATACGGTTTAAAGTTTAAAGACATTGCTGTCGTTATGGATTTTCTACATTTATTCGCAGCTTCATTATGGGTTGGTGGTTTATCATCTATTATTCTTCTTTTACGTAAAGAGGATAACAAGTGGCATATGTATTGGGATATGATTAAGCGTTTTTCACCGTGGGCAACAGGTGCTGTTATCGTGATTTTAATAACAGGCCTTTTTAACAGTACATTTTTTATTCCAACAATCCACTCGTTATTTGATACGAAGTATGGATTGGCTTTATTAACAAAGATACTTTTATTCATTTTCATGGGGATATTGGGAATTATTCATTATATGAAAGGGAGAATGCGAGCGAAGCAAGGATTAGGTGCTACGGTGAAAGTAGAGTTTATCATTGGAATTATCATTTTCGTAATCGTAGCTTTTATGACAAACGTACAAACACCACCGATGCCTCCTACTGGACCTTTTACAGAGAGTAAACAATTAGATAATGGATATGAAATGACGCTAAATGTAAGTCCTAATAGAGTAGGACAAAATATATTCCATATTACTTTAAATGATGAGAACGGACAACCCGTTACTGATATGGAACAAATTATATTAACGACTCAATCGTTAGATATGAATATGGGAAAAGGATCATTTAAAGTTTCGGCAGTTTCACCGGGAGAATATGAAGCAGAAGGTATGTATATTAACATGACAGGAAACTGGAATATACAAGTACATGGATTAACGAAATCGCTTGATAGCTTCGATACGGATTATAAATTTATTGTAGGTGGCAGATAAAGTGAAACTTTAAGCAGCCCTCATCAATTGGGCTACCCGGCGAATAGCGGGATAAAGAGTAGGTATAGATAAAAAGGAGCTAATTGAAAATGAAACGCATAAAAAAATTAGGAACAACAATGATCGCAACAGTAATTGCAATGGGAATGTTTTCGTTACCTGTTAGTGCGCACGTTACTGTGAAGCCAGCAACTTCTGACATCGGTTCTTGGGAGACTTACACGATAAAAGTACCAGTTGAAAAGAATATAGCAACAACAAAAGTTACACTGAAAATACCGTCTGGTGTGGAATTCCAACAGTATGAACCAGTGCCAGGGTGGAAAATGGAAGAGCAAAAAGATAATGCCGGAAAAGTGAAAACTGTAGTATGGGAAGCAATAGGAGAAGGGATTTTACCCGGTCAGTTCCAACGATTTACTTTCGTCGCTAAAAATCCGGATAAAGAACAAAAAATAGCTTGGGATGCATATCAACAATATAAAGACGGAGAAATTGTTGAATGGACAGGCGATGAGAAAGCTGAAAAACCGCATTCACTTACTACAATTGCAAAAGGTACGTCATTAACAGGAGAACATGGTGAAGTATCTAATGTAGAAAAGAATGAAGGTACTAGTAATATGCAATTGATAGCGATTGTTTTATCTATTTTGGCAATTGTATCTTCGGTAGGTGCGTGTGTTTTTGTAGTGCGTCGTAAAAAATAAGATATAAAAAAGAGTCTACAAATAGTAGGCTCTTTCTCATATTTATTTCACTTCAACCTGCTGCCTTACAGCAAGTGTTTTCGGTTTTATATTTACAAAACAAATGCTCACAACAATAAATAATAGGCCAATAAATAAGCTCATTGTAATGGCTTCATGTAAGAAGATTGAACTTACAATAATAGCGATAAGGGGAATAAGGAATGTATAAGCCCCTACTTTACTCGCTTCACCAGCTCCAACGAGTGTGAAGTATGCAAGCCACCCCATTGCAATAACAAAGAATGAAATAAAGAGTAGTACACTAACAAATGGCATACTCCAAGCAATACTAGACCAACTTTCAAATTCTGAGCCAAATCCGATTAAACAAAGACCACCAATAAGAAGCTGAATTGTTACCATCCAAATGGCATTCACACGGTGACCAGTTTTCTTAATAAATACTGTTCCAAGTGCCCAGCCAATCGCACATCCTAATGCAAGAAGAATGCCAATGACAGAAATATGTCCAGTTAAACTACTAGAGCTAATAACACCTACACCAATAAATCCGAGTACAAGCCCGAAAATTTTTAAACCGTACATTGCTTCTTCAAGCCATATCCATGAGAAAATACCAAGTAAAACAGGTTGTAAAAATACGATAGCGGAAAATAGACCAGCAGGCATATATTGAAGGCCGACAGTTTGTAATCCGTAAAATATAATGATGTTAAGTAAGGAAGAAATAACGTATAAATGCCACGTTTCTTTTAAATGTAACTTTTTGTATTTTGGTAATGCGAACAGAAGTAAAATGAATCCTCCAATTAAAGTTCGAACGCCTGCAAATAAAACAGGTGGTGTATAATGCAGGGCAAACTTTGATAAAGGCCAATTGATTCCCCACATGAAAACGAGAAAGGTAAGGATGATGGCCGTCTTAGTTCGAGAAAGCTGTGTCACTGAAAGACCTCCTTGTTGTTATTCATTTCACTATGATATGATATCGACTGTAATAAATAAAATGAATCTTTTTTATGAGGAGTATAAGTGATTAGTTATGACCATTACACAACTGCAAGTATTAATAAAAACTGTTGATTTAGGTAGTTTTACGAAGGCTGCCAGGGTGTTAAATATGACGCAGCCAGCTGTTAGTCATGCGATTTCAAGTATTGAGTCAGAGTTAGGAGTTACTATTCTTATACGTGATAAACGAAAAGGGCTACTCGTTACGGATGTAGGAAATAGGATTCTTGTACATATTAGAGAGATTTTGAACGGTGTAGCGAAGATTGAACAAGAAGTTGCGATGGAGAAAGGACACGAAGTGGGGACGATTCGAATTGGGAGTTTTCCGAGTGCTTCTGCACATTTCTTACCGAAAATGATAAACCATTTTAAGGAGAAGTATCCGAGCTTAGAGGTCGTTCTTTGCGAAGGAACAATTAAAGAAGTTGAAGATTGGTTAATATCGAGGGTTGTTGATATAGGAATTGTTATTTTGCCTAATAAAGAGATGGAGATTGTCCCGTTAACGAAGGGGAAAATGGTTGCTATCTTAAGAGAGGATCATCCTCTTTGTAAGAAGGACTCTATTACAATTCGTGATTTGGAGAATGAACCGATCATATTATGTAAGGGCGGATACGAACCACCCATCATTGATATGTTTAAACAAGCCAACGTACCACTTCGGGCTGAGTATGTAATTTCTACCGTTACTACAGCTTTAAATATGATTCAAGAAGGATTAGGCATTGCAATATTAGCTGAATTATCTTTAACGAATTTACCACATAATGTGCAAACGAGAGAATTGGAACCGCAAGTATGGAGAGAAATTGCTTTAGCTGTTCCTTCATTAAAGGATTCTTCAATCGCTGTACAGCTATTTATTGAAGAATTTCAAGCGCTATTTGCAGAATAAAAAGGGGTGTCTCATATATCATAATGGGGCACTTTTTAATTTGCTTATAAAAAATCTATGAAAAGGATTGACTTATTTTTTAGTTGTAACTATAATGATTACATCGAGGTGGTGATTACGATGAAAATTAGTAGCCGCTTTTCCATAGCTGTTCATATTTTATCTATTTTGAAAAACAATCCATCTTCACTTTGTACTTCAGACTATATGGCTGAAAGTGTAAATACGAATCCGGTAGTCATTCGTAAAATGATGTCGTACTTGAAACAAGCTGGCTTTGTTTACGTAAATCGTGGACCGGGTGGCGCGGGATTACTAAAGGATTTACATGAAATCACATTGTTAGATGTGTATCATGCAGTGAACGTAGTCGAAGAAGACAAGCTATTTCATATTCACGAGCAACCGAATCCAGATTGTCCAATTGGGGCGAATATTCAAGCGGTGTTAGAAATTATTTTAATTCAAGCGCAATCCGCGATGGAAGAAGTTTTGAGAAATATTACGATGGGGCAGTTGTTTGAAACTTTGCAAGAAAAAATGAATGTTTAAATAATATTTATATTTTTTTATCATCAATGTAACTGGTTTGATTACAACGATAAGGTAAGGTGTAAAAGTTATGACTGTAAAAATGAAAGTATACTCAGATTTTATATGTCCGTTTTGTTTTTTAGCAAAAGGTCCATTAGATGAGGTAGCGAAAGAGAAAGGTGTAGAGATTGAATGGATGCCATTTGAATTACGTCCAAGTCCATATTCAAAAATAGATCCATGGAATGAACCAGAAAAATTAGGTTCATGGGATGCTTTCATTCTTCCGACAGCGAAGAAGTTTGGAATTGATATGCGCTTGCCACGTGTTTCACCACATCCATATACACATTTAGCTTTCGAAGGATGTCAATTTGCGAAAGAACGTGGACTAGGTAATGAGTATCATCACCGCGTATTCACAGCATTTTTCCAAGAAGAGCAAAACATTGAAGATATTGATGTGTTAACAAAATTAGCGGTAGAAGTAGGACTTCCTGAGGCGGAATTTAAAGATGCTTTAGTAACTCGTAAATATAAAGAAAAGCATCAAGAAGCAATTCAACACGCATATGATGAAGCGAATATTATGGCTGTTCCAACTGTCATGATTGGAGATGACGTCATTCAAGGGCTTGCTAGTAAAGAAACACTAGAAAGGGTCATTGATAAAGAAATTGAAAAGGATAAAACAAATTCATTTGAAGGTATGCAATGTAATACCGATGGATATTGCTAATTCGCTTGTTATGAAATAACAAAATAAATTATAAAACAAACATTTGGAGGAATTAAAATGTCAGCAACTACAACAAACTTAAAAGAAGCAATCGTGAACCGCCGTTCAATTCGTAAAGTAACAAAAAACGATGCAATTACGAAAGAAAGAATTGAAGAAGTGTTAAAAACAGCTTTACACGCACCAACATCTTTCAATATGCAAAGTGGTCGTATGGTTGTATTAATGGATGGAGAGCATGAAAAGTTTTGGGATATCGTTAAAGAAACACTAAGAGCACGCGTACCAGCAGAAAACTTTGAAGCGACTGTAGAAAGACTAAAAGGCTTCCATGCAGGTGTAGGAACAGTTCTATTCTTTGAAGATCAAGCAACTGTAGAAAAAATGCAAGAAAATGCCCCATTATACAAAGATCAGTTCCCATTCTGGTCTCATCAAGGAAATGCGATGTTACAACATACTGTGTGGATGCTATTATCTGCTGAAGGAATTGGGGCGTCATTACAACATTACAACCCAATCGTAGATGCTGAAGTGAAAGAAACTTGGAACATTCCGGCAGAGTGGAGCTTAGTAGGTCAAATGCCATTTGGTGAACCAAACGAACAACCAGCAGAAAGAACGTTCTTGCCTACTGAAGATGTAGTGAAATTTTATTAAGAAATACAATATGTAACGAGAAGGAAGCTGTGCTTAAAAACAGCTTCCTTTTTTGTAGTGGTGTTAATTTATGCGCATTTAGGGAAGAAATATAAGAAATAATACGGTGAGAAGGGAATTAGAAAAATGAATGATGAGAAAAAATATACAGTGGTAGGTACTGATGTTGAGGAAGTAAAGCGTTTAAATAAAAATTCAGGGTTAACGTATAATCAAGTGAAAGAAATGTTAGCAAAGCAAATGCAAAAAAAGAAGTAATTAGATTGAAATCTTTCATTTTTTCATTTAGCATTTTGATTGGAGAGAGTTAAGTAAAAGGTAACTCTCTTTTTTGTATAGCTAAGCATCTTATAGAGTGGAGGAAGCAACATGAAGAAATGGGTAAAGGTAACGCTGTCTATCACTGGAGGCATTGTCTTATTAGCGTGTGCCGGCGGATATTACGTGTATAAAAATTATTTTCCAAAGGAACCTGAGCGTATTGTATATGATAAAGAAAGAGTGCTACAACCGATACATAATCAGCTTAAAGGAATCAATATAGAAAATGTAAAGATAAAAGAAAAAGAAGTCGTAAATGCGACTATAGATGAGCTTCAAAAAATGATTGATGATGGAAAGTTGTCATATGAAGAATTAACGAGTATTTATCTCTTTAGAATACAAGAACATGATCAAAATGGAATAACATTAAATTCTGTTACAGAGATAAATCCTAATGCGATGGAAGAAGCAAGAAAGTTAGATCAAGAGCGGGGGAGAAACAAAAAGTCGAATTTATATGGTATTCCTGTCGTTGTAAAAGATAATGTACAGACGGAAAAAGTGATGCCGACTAGTGCAGGAACTTATGTATTAAAAGATTGGATTGCAGATCAAGACGCAACAATTGTGAAGCAGTTGAAAGAAGAAGGAGCATTTGTTTTAGGAAAAGCGAATATGTCTGAGTGGGCGAACTATTTATCTTTTACAATGCCAAGCGGGTATAGCGGGAAGAAAGGACAAAATTTAAATCCGTACGGTCCGATTACATTCGATACTTCAGGATCAAGTTCAGGATCGGCTACAGTAGTTGCAGCAGATTTTGCGCCGCTTGCAATTGGAACAGAAACGACGGGATCGATTGTTGCACCAGCGGCGCAGCAATCAGTAGTTGGGTTACGTCCATCTTTAGGTATGGTAAGTAGAACAGGAATTATTCCATTAGCTGAAACTCTTGATACAGCAGGACCTATGGCAAGAACAGTAAAAGATGCAGCAACGCTATTTAATGTAATGATAGGTTATGATGAAAAAGATGTTATGACAGAAAAAATGAAAGATAAAGAAAGGATTGATTATACAAAGGATTTATCAATAGATGGATTAAAAGGGAAAAAGATAGGGCTTCTTTTTTCTGTAGACCAACAAGATGAAAATAGAAAAGCAGTAGCAGAAAAAATTAGAAAAGACCTTCAAGATGCAGGTGCGATATTAACTGATAATATCCAGTTAAGTGCTGAGGGTGTAGATAATTTGCAAACATTAGAATATGAGTTCAAGCATAATGTAAACGACTATCTTTCACAGCAAAAGAATGTACCGGTAAAATCGTTAGAAGAGATTATAGCGTTTAATAAAAAGGATAGTAAAAGACGAATAAAATACGGACAAACATTAATTGAAGGGTCTGAAAAATCTGCTATAACGAAAGAAGAGTTTGAAAACGTAGTGCAAACGAGTCAAGAAAATGCAAGAAAAGAGCTAGATAGGTATTTAGTAGAAAAAGGTTTGGATGCTCTAGTTATGATTAATAACGATGAAGTCCTTCTATCAGCTGTAGCTGGTTATCCGGAATTAGCGGTTCCTGCTGGATATGATAAAAATGGAGAACCAATCGGTGTAGTGTTTGTAGGGAAACAGTTTGGTGAAAAAGAGCTTTTCAATATTGGATATGCGTATGAACAGCAGTCCAAAAATAGAAAATCACCTAGTTTATAAAAGATTATATGAAAAATAACTGCCACCGAAATTATGTTGGTGGATTCCAGTTAAACGAATCTAACAATATGAAAAGAAAAAAAGGATTCTTCTCAATTAGTAAGAAAGATTGTCTATAGGAGTTCATAAAATGTAATATATTCAATTTCCATCCATTGAAGGGGGAGGTTAATTCTTAATGAATGAAGTAAAGAGTTTTTTTCGAAGTAGAGGGTTTCAACGGTTTCTCGTTTTAATAATAGTAGCGCTTGTATTATACGCATTAAAAAGTATGATTAATTTAATATTAATTACGTTTATACTGACGTTTTTAATGGATCGATTTCAACGTTTTATTTCAAGAAAATTGAAAGTAAACCGGAAAATTGTTATTGCATGTTTATATATAATACTAGTTTCCTTTATAGGCACAACATTATATAAATATTTACCTGTGCTGACGATACAAATTTCACAATTAATTTATCAATTTAAACTGTTTTTTCAAAATCCACCTGATAATGAAATCGTTAAATATGCACTTTCGACAATTAATGGGATGGAAGTATCAAAATATATAGAACAAGGTGTAGACGTCATATATCAATCAATAGCAAATATAGGAAAGGTAAGTTTACAAATATTATTATCTCTAATTTTAAGCTTATTTTTCTTATTAGAAAAAGAGCGTATTATTACATTTACATCAAAGTTTAAAGATAGTAAGTTAAAAATCTTTTATGGAGAAATTGCATATTTTGGTGAAAGATTTGCAAGATCGTTCGGCAAAGTAATTGAGGCTCAGTTTTTAATTGCCGTTGTAAATTGTATTCTTACTGTCATTGCATTAATCGTTTTAGGATTTCCACAGCTACTTGTATTAGCTGTTATGATTTTCTTACTAGGGTTGATTCCTGTTGCAGGTGTGATTATTTCTTTGTTTCCACTTTGTATCATTGCTTACAACGTAGGCGGAGTTATGTACGTAGTATACATACTCGTATTCATAACAGTAATCCATGCTCTTGAAAGTTATTTTTTAAATCCGAAGTTTATGTCTGCAAAAACAAATTTACCAATATTCTACACATTTATGATTCTTATCTTCTCAGAGCATTTCCTTGGAATATGGGGGCTTATTATCGGGATACCAATCTTTATCTTTTTATTAGATGTACTTGATATAAATAATGAGGATGCGACTAAAAAATAAGAAATGATAGAAAATCACTAAAAAGTCATAGGAGATAATGAAAATAAAAAGCAATCCAAAATAAATTGGATTGCTTTTTATCTTAATTAAAGAACCGGAGCCATTGTTTCTTTCAATACTTGAACAGAGTGGTCGAATTTTAATTCTTCATCTTCACTTAATTCAACCTCTAAAATTTCACGAACACCGCCGCGATTTAAAACAGCAGGTACCCCGATATAAACATCTTTTTGACCGTATTGACCTTCTAAGTAAGCTGATACAGTTAATACACTATTTTCGTCGTTTAAAATTGCTTTTGTAACACGTAGAAGTGACATACCGATACCATAATAAGTTGCGCCTTTACGCTCAATAATATGGTAAGCTGCATCACGGACGTTTATGAAAATTTTGTCTAAATCTTCTTGATTATACGTGTTGTCTTTTTCAAGCAGTGTTTGTAGTTTTTGGATACCAACGGAAACATGGCTCCAAACTGGAAGTTCAGTATCGCCGTGTTCTCCGATAATATAAGCGTGAATGTTGTGTGGACCAATATCGAAGTACTCACCTAACATATAGCGGAAACGAGCAGAATCAAGCGTTGTACCAGAACCGATTACACGTTCTTTCGGTAAACCAGATTCTTTCCAAGTTACGTAAGTTAAAATATCTACAGGGTTTGTTGCGATTAAGAAGATGCCATCAAATCCGCTATCCATAATACTGCGAACGATTTGTTTGAAGATTTTAGCGTTTTTCTCAACTAAATCTAAACGTGTTTCGCCTGGTTTTTGTGGTAATCCAGCTGTAATAACTACAAGGTCAGCATCTTTACAATCTTCGTAGCTGCCTTTCCATACTCTAGTTGGAGCTGGTGCGAATGGAACAGCATGACTTAAGTCCATTGCTTCCCCTTCAGCTTTTGCCTCATTTACATCGACTAAAACAAATTCTTCAGCTACAGCCTGGTTAATCATGCAGTAAGCATAACTACATCCAACTGCTCCTGTTCCTACTAATACAACACGGTTAATACCTTTTTTCATTTCAAAATTCCTCGCAATTTCATTGATTTTATTATGTAAGATAATACGTCTTACTTCTATAGAGTCATATCTAGTTTATTACATTTTATAAAAGATATTCAAGTATTTGAAAATGTATCCGTGCAAATCCGCGAACAAAACATAGGAATTCAGTGAACCGAATATAATTCAGTAAAATCCTTTGTAAAAGGGGAAATGGCATGGGGAATCCATTAGCAATGGAAGAAATGCTTCATATTATTCATGCAGGGCTTGTTAAAAAGAATAACCCAAAACGGATTACGATTGCAGGTGCAGGGATTTCTGGATTAGTTGCAGGTTCTTTATTAAAAGAGGCTGGGCACGAAGTAACGATTATAGAAGGAAATAACAGAATAGGTGGCAGAGTGTATACGATTCGGGAACCATTTAGTGTGGGTTTATATTTTAATGCGGGACCGATGAGAATCCCTGACACCCATAAGTTAACCTTAGCGTATATTCATAAATTTAAACTACCTTTAAACCTTTTTATAAATAAAACTTTTGCAGATATCATTTATACGAATAACATTCAAACGAGATTGAATGTGTTTGAAAATGATCCAAGTGTACTTGAATATCCGGTTTTGGATAAAGAAAGAGGAAAAACGGCAGAAGAGCTAATGATTGAAGTATTAGAACCAATACTAAATTACATTAAGAAGGATCCTGATAAAAACTGGCTTATCGTTGAAAAAAAGTATAAAACGTATTCGCTTGGTTCATTTTTAATGGAGTATTATTCAGATGGTGCGATAGATATGATTGGGGTACTTCTTGATATGGAAGCTTATATGGGAATGTCCTTAATTGAAGTATTACGTGAAATGATTTTCTTTACTTCAACAACGAAATATTATGAAATAACTGGTGGAATGGATAAGTTATCGAATGCATTCTTACCACAATTAAGGGAACATATTTTAATGCCGTATAAGGTTGATAAAATTATACAAGAAGATAATAAAGTAATGTTACAAGGAAATCATGAACAAACGTTAGAGCAATTTACAATAACAAGTGATTTTGCTATTATTACAATTCCATTTTCAGCGTTAAGATTTGTAGAAGTTCAGCCATACTATTTATTCTCTTATTTTAAAAAAAGAGCAATTCGTGAATTAAATTATATTGCTGCAACTAAAATTGCAATAGAGTTTAAAAGTAGATTTTGGGAGAAAGCGGGACAGTGTGGCGGTAAATCTATTACTGATTTACCGATACGGTTTACATACTATCCGAGTTATGGCATTCATACTCCAGGACCAGCTATCGTTATAGCAAGTTATACGTGGGCAGATGAGGCGTTAACATGGGATAGTCTCCCGCAAAGAGATCGTATTCGGTACGCATTAAAAAATTTAGCGGAAATATACGGGGACATCGTCTATAGTGAGTTTGTCACTGGAACATCTTTTAGCTGGAGTAAAAATCCGTATTCTTGCGGTGCATTTACAGCTTTCGAACCAGGCCAAGAGCTCGAGTTATTTCCGTATATTACACCACCATCTGGAAAAGTACATTTTGCAGGAGAGCATACGACATTAACACATGGATGGATGCAAGGGGCAATTGAGTCTGGAGTTAGAGTTGCATATGAAGTAAATGAACAGTGAATCTCTTATATTTACAAATGGTCATTCTTTTAATAAAATGATAAATATAAATCGTAATTATTACGCTTTGAATACATTTGAAGTAAAGAAATGGATGGTCGGTTGAATGAATAAAGTGGAGATTCATATATTAGGTGGTTTTTTAGGTAGTGGAAAATCAACATTATTACAAAATTTATTGTTAGCAGAGAAAAAGAAGAATAGAAAAGTTGCAGTATTAATGAATGAAATTGGTGAATACTCAGTAGATACAGATATTATTGGAAAAGAGAATGTTTTAAGAGAACTTCTTAAAGGATGTATTTGTTGTACGTTAAAAGAAGAGCTTGAAATACAATTACATTCGTTATACCAACAAGAAAGACCAGATGTAATTTATATAGAAACGACAGGTGTTGCGCATCCAATTGAAGTGTTAGACGCGTGTGTCTCGCCAATTTTAGCTCCTTTTCTGGAAGTGAAATCAATTGTAGTCGTTTTAGATGCAGTAAGGTGGTTAAATCGAAGTATATTAAGTGCAAATGTACAACAGCTATTGCATGAGCAACTGAAATTTGGTAGTCACATTCTTGTTAATAAAGCAGATTTACTAACAGATGAAGATAAGAATACAGTATTTGAAGAAGTAAAGGCAATAAATGATCATGCGAAAATGTATGAGACAAAGTATTGTAATATATCTTTAAAAGATATAGAAGAAGCAGAATTTCCAAATGATGAGGAACACGAGACACTACATGTCAAACAGCATTTACATATACAAACAATGACATATCAATTTACGAAACCGATTGATCAAGACAAATTATATGAATGGCTTTCGAATTTACCAGATAGTATTTATCGAGTGAAAGGTTTTGTGAAATTCCATGGAGATAAATACCCTCACCTATTCCAATATTCGTTCGGAGTACCAACTTTATTAGAACAAGACTTCGGTTTCCCGACAAACTTAGTAGTAATAGGAGAAGGACTAGATAAGAAACAATTGGCTGAAGGGTTAGAGAAAGTAGAACTTAACTCTAATTAAGGGGAAAAGACTAACTTAAAAATAAGTTAGTCTTTTTGTATGGTCATTACTGAAATGAAACAGTATTTTCAATTGGATTGCAGAATATATATTGATTGTATGTCCGTTTCCATTACATAGGAAGGTGATTATATATTTGTGCCGAATGTAGAGGGTACTACAAGAGTTTTCCATTATCTATCGAATTAGTTAGTCATGATTACGGACAGGGGATTTTGGCGTGTTTGATTCTATCAGAAAGTAAAGTATGGGGAGGATCACAATGTCGATGAAAAAACGTAAGTGGCTAAAAACAATGTTTACTGGTTGTGTTTTAGGTTCGTTATTAATAACGGCAGCTTGTTCAGGAAAGAAAACAAGTACAGAGGATGAAAAAACGATTAAGGTAGGAGTCCTTGCTTCTTTAACAGGACCGCTAGAATCGTATGGAAAACAAACAGTGAACGGATTTGAATTAGGGTTAGATTATGCAACTGGTGGAACTGGGAAAGTAGATGGGAAAAAGATTAAGTTTGTTGTAGAAGATACAGAAACGAAAGCGGATGTAGCAGTTAAAAAAGCTACGAAGTTATTAGAAGAAGAGAAAGTTGATTTTTTAGTTGGATCGTCTAGTTCAAGTGATACGTTAGCGGTTTTACCACTGGCTGAAGAATATGAAAAGATTATGGTTGTAGAACCGGCAGTTGCGGATAGTATTACCGGGAAGAACTGGAATAAATATATTTTTAGAACTGGAAGAAGTTCCTCACAAGATGCGATTGCAGGAGCAGCAGCAATTGCGAAAAAAGATGTAAAGATTGCAACATTTGCCCCAGATAACGCTTTTGGTCGTGAAGGGATTGCTGCATTTAAAGCGGGTGCGAAAAAATTAGGTGCGAACATTGTGAATGAGCAATACGCGGATACAAATTCAACAGATTTTACAGCGAATATTCAAAATATCATTAGTTCAAAACCAGATTATTTATTTATCGTTTGGGCAGGGGCAAATTCACCTTGGAAACAGTTGAAAGATATGAATGTGGAAGCGCAAGGTATTAAAATTTCTACAGGTGCGCCAGATATACCAGCATTAAAAACAATGGATGCATTAGTAGGTATGCAAGGTTTTTCTGTATATTATCACACACTTCCAAAAAATAAAGTGAATGATTGGCTAGTTGAAGAGCATAAAAAACGTTTTAATGGTGCAGTGCCAGATTTGTTTACAGCGGGAGGAATGTCAGCAGCAATTTCTATTGTAGAAGCCTTAAAGAAAACAAAAGGTGATACAGATGTAGATACCTTGATTAAGAAAATGGAAGGAATGGAATTTGATACACCGAAAGGAAAGATGAAGTTTAGAGAGAAGGACCACCAAGCGATGCAGACACTGTATTCTATCACATTGAAAAAGCAAGACGGTGTTGATTATCCGGTGCCAGTGTTAGAGCGAGAATTAACGATGAAAGAAACAGAACCACCAGTTCAAAATAAATAGACTGAATTTTCTGTTGTTTTAGTATAAAGAGGGGGGACCCTCTTTATACATATTTCTTTCATACTCACGGCTTTAAAGGGAGGGATTTCGTGACACATTTGCTAGAGACGAAAAATCTTAGTGTATCTTTTGGTGAACATCAAGTTATTAAAGATGTAAATTTAACTGTCCAAAAAGGAAAGCTCATTTCTATTATTGGGCCAAATGGTGCGGGGAAGACAACGTTATTTAATTTACTAAGTGGACAGATTTCACCCACAACAGGTGAAGTGTATTTTAAAGGGCAAGATATTACAAAACTATCGATTTCAGATCGAACACGCTTAGGAATCGGTCGCTCTTTTCAGCTTACAAACATATTCCCAGAATTAACGGTACTTGAAAATGTCCGTTTAAGTGTTCAATCATTCGTACAAGATTACTATAGTTTTTTCCCGAGTTCAGCAAAATTAAAGCAACAAGTTGGAGAGGCGAGACGTTTCTTAAAAACAGTATTACTTCATGAAAAAGAGAACGTATTAGCGAAAGATTTGGCACATGGAGAGAAAAGGAAGCTAGAACTTGCGATGTTATTAGCTTTAAAAACGGATGTGTTATTACTTGATGAGCCGACGGCAGGTATTTCGGTTGAGGAAGTCCCTGCTATATTACAAGTGATTGAAAATATTAAGAAACATCCAGAGAGCACAATTGTACTTATCGAACACAAAATGGATATGATACTAGGTTTGTCAGATCATCTTATCGTTTTATTTCATGGAGAGTTATTGGCTGAAGGATTGCCAGAAGAAATTATGAAAGATGAGCGTGTACAAAGTGCTTATTTAGGGGGATTATATAGTGGCACTATTACAAGTGAATAATATAGAAACGTATTTAGATCAGTTTCATATTTTGCAAGGAGTATCTCTTGCTGTTGAGAAAGGGACGATTACTGTACTGTTTGGTAGAAATGGGGCAGGGAAAACAACGACATTACGTTCAGTGATGGGGTTTCACCGCATTGCAGATGGTGAAATTTATTATGATAGTGCAAAAGTGAGTGGATTACCTACACATTTAATTTCAAGGAAAGGAATAGGGTATGTACCAGAAAATCAAGGTATTTTTCATGATTTGACAGTAGAAGAAACTTTCGCTCTTGCTAGGGGAAAAGGTGAGGAAGTAGAAGGGAAAATAGAGTGGATGCTGGAACTATTTCCGGATTTAAAGCAGTTTTGGAATAAGAAAAGTGGGCTCTTGAGCGGAGGGCAAAAGCAAATGTTGGCTATTTCAAGAGCGTTTATTAATAGTGATGGATTATTACTTATTGATGAACCGAGCAAAGGGCTATCCCCGATAATGGTGGAGAAATTAATGGTAGCTATTTTGAAGATGAAAGAGAAAACAACAGTTTTACTTGTTGAGCAAAATTTTATGATGGCCAGTCAAATTGGCGATTATTTTTACATTATGGATAACGGACGAATTGTTCATAACGGTTTTATGAATGAATTAAAAAAGGATAAGGAAATGTGTCATAAATATTTAGGAATCTCTTAACATGAATCCGAGGTGAAAAGGATGGATGTGTTAATCAATTTATTTGTAAATGGGATTTCAACAGGGATGCTCATTTTTTTGTTAGCATCAGGTCTTTCACTTATTTTCGGTTTAATGAGCGTTTTAAACTTTGCACACGGTGGTTTATTTGCATGGGGAGCATTTACAGGTGTTTGGTTATTTAATGTGACAGGAAGTTATATATTAGCTTTAGTTGGAGCAGTAGCCATGGGAATGTTCCTAGGATTTATTTTAGAAAGGTTTCTTATTAGGCCGGTATATGGAAATCACGTTCGACAGCTGCTCGTTACGCTTGGAGGAATGCTCGTTCTTAGTGAGTGTATTAAAATATTTTGGGGGCCAAACCCTATTAGTGCAAAATTACCGTTATGGTTACAAGGAAGTTTTACATTCGGAGGTATTATATTAATTAAATATCGTCTATTTGTTATTTTGATTGGGATAATTATTTACATTGCACTACTACTATTACTCAAAAAGACGAAGATAGGTCTTATGATCCGTGCAGGTGTAATGGATAAAGAAATGGTTCAAGCGCTTGGTATTAATGTAAAAGCGATATTTTCTTTCGTCTTTTTATTAGGGGCAGGGATGGCAGCTTTGGGAGGATTCTTATTAGCACCGTATTCGGGCGTTATTTTCGCCGAGATGGGCATGCAGTATGCAATTTTAGCTTTTATAGTAGTAATTATCGGTGGATTAGGAAGCGTTCAAGGTTCAGCTATTGCTTCTTTAATTGTCGGATTAGCTGGTGCTTTTACAGCGTATTTTATACCAGATTTATCACTTGCAATTAATATGTTAATGTTACTATTTTTCTTAATAGTGAAGCCAACTGGACTTGTTGGTGAAAAGGGGTGAAATGGTGAACAACACATCGGACCGAATTAAAGTATACTTCGGAGTATGTATGCTCATTTGTTTAAGTGTATTTCCGTTCGTAAATGATTCACGGAGCCTGTTAATTTTGTTCACTCAAATCTTCATCTTTGCTATTTTTGCAATGAGTTTTGATGTATTGCTTGGGTATACAGGAATTGTATCGTTCGGTCATTGTATGTTCTTTGGGATAGGAGCATATGGGGTAGCACTTTTATTTGATCGACAAGGCGTATCAATAACGAACTTTTTAATTGGAATAGTAGCTGCAATTATCGTTTCAGCAATCGTTAGTTATATAATTGGTTTGCTTTCTTTACGATTGAAAAGTCATTTTTATGCAATGTTAACACTTGCTATTTCACAGTTATTTTTTGTACTTGCTGAAAAATGGCGTGGGCTTACTCACGGAGGAGATGGTTTTACATTTGGTGTACCAGACGTATTCCGTGATCGTTTTACGTTTTATTATGTAACACTTATATGTTTACTTATCATTTTTGTTCTGTTACGTCTTTTCACCAAATCTTCTATTGGAAAAGTATTAAAGGCAATTTCCCAAAATGAGCAACGTGTTGAAGCACTAGGATATAAAGTGCTTCATTATAAAATTATTGCTAGCATTGTTGCAGGAGTAGTAGCTGCGATTAGCGGTGGTTTATTTGTTATCACATTGCGTTTTGTTAATACGACTGTATTTTCAATTGAAATGACATTAAATGCATTATTGATGACGATGATTGGTGGGGTTGGAACGTTAATTGGAGCAATTGCAGGAGCTGGAATTATTGAATCTCTAAAATATTATTTATCAGAACTAGCTACAGAGTATCCGATCTTTGAACGATGGACGATTATTCTTGGTTTATTGTACATTATCGTATTGCTAGTTTTCCCGAAAGGATTAGTTGGCACGGTTAAGGGACTGAAGAATATGAAACGGAATAAGAAGGAGAAAAGTGCAGAAGTGGAGCAAAATGTGTGAAAAATCAATTGTATAGAATATGAAAATCCCTCTTTTAGATTCATAAAGGAGGGATTTTTTATTAACCAAATAGTTCATCAGGGATTTGTTTGAAAGAGTTTTGAATTGTAAAAAAATGAACAGCTAATTTCTCAACTGGAACATCTTCAATTGGTACCAATTTATCATTTTTAATCGGCAAAAAGGCTATCCCTTTTCCGTCCTGAATAAACTCTTCCATAAGCGAATAAGAATCTAATTGTTGAAGTTGACGCTGAGATAAATTATTTTCTTTTAGAAATTGTATCGTCTTATTTCTAAAAGGACACTTTTTGTCATTACTAACGAAGAAGAGTTCCTTTGAATAGTCAATGATACATTTTTCTTGATCTTTTAGTAAGCCTATAGAAATTGAAGTAGTAAATACTTTTTTAAAACCTGCACCAGAATCATCGTCATAAGTGATGACCATATCAACTTTTTGTTGCTGCAGTAATTTTGGCAAATGACTACTATTTTCTACATATATTTGATAATTCATGAAATTTTCTTTAATACGCTTACTTAAATAATTAGTCAAAATCGATTGTGACGTCGCGATTATATAAGAAGACCCACTTGTTTTAATTTTATCTTTCGCTTCTTCTAATAGAGTTAATATTTGATTCGTGTAATCTAATAAAATGTCACCAGCAGGTAACAAGGAAACACCTTTGTTATCTCTATGTAGTAAAGGCGTTTCTAATTCTTGTTCTAATTTTTTGATTCGCTCAGTTACGTTCGGTTGAACATATCCTAACTCTTTAGCAGCTTTACTAATAGAAGCCTCACTGGCAACAGTTTTGAATATAATAAGATCATTTATTTCCATATATCTCAGCCCCTTATGCACTATCATTATAAATGATACCAAACATAATTTATACCTATTTTACGTTAGTCAATCATCGGTTTATCATTATGTATATAGGATAGAAAGTGAGTGATAAACATGATTGGAATGCAATATAAGGTCATTCTTCCAAAGGATTATGACATGGGAATTATTAAGAAAAGGGTAAAGGATAATGGTTATAAAACTGATGGTTTCCAAGCACTAAATTTTAAAGCTTATTTAATTACGGAAACGGAGAAAGACGGGAATTTTTATAACTGCTATGCACCTTTATATATTTGGAATGGTCATGAAGGGATGAATAAATTTATCTTTGAAGGGTATTACGATAACATTTTACAATCTTTTGGATGGCAACAAATAAATATAGGTGTTCCATTAGTGGTTAATCTAAGTGATGGATTTAAGAAAAGTAGATATGTTGTTGAATATGCAGGAAGTATTTCTCAAAGTAAAACACTGATTGGGACTCAATTAAAAACGATGAATGAAAATGTACAAAACAACGAAAAGTGTTTAGGGAATGTAATCGTTTATAATCCGGATAAATGGGGGTATAGTAGGTTTAATTTTTATGAAGAGAAGCCTGAAATTGCAGTGAATAAAGGTGTTACAGTATATGAGATTTTACACATTTCACGATGAAATTTTGTTGCATATAAAAAAATAAGAAAAGGAATGAAAATCTATGCCTTTTGTGAAGATTTATTATCCTGAAAACATATTAAATGAAGAAGAGTTGGAAAAAATGGGTGAATGTATCCATCTTTCATTAATTGAACATTTTAACATCCCTGAAAATGATTATTTTCAAATGTTCTTACCCTACCAACAAAACAAATTTTTATATAATCCATATTATTTGTTGGAAAGAGGAGAAAAGAGAACAGAGAATATGATTTATGTTTCTATTACATGTGGACCGGGAAGAACGGTGCAACAGAAAAAAGATTTGTATCAATCGGTATCCTTAAAAATTACGGAATATTCCGGCGTTAAAACTTCGGATATTTTTATTACACTAAATGAGACAGCTGCTGAAAACTGGTCATTTGGTCAAGGAATAGCACAAATGGTGAAAATAAAGGGAGAAAAAAATGAAAAATGAAAAATGAACTTATTGAAGTACATATTAAAAAGAAAATGAGAGAAATGGCACCTGCATTTGCTCATTATAGTGAAAAGATATTATTTGAGGAAGTGTGGCGAGATGCCACTTTAACATTAAGAGAAAGAAGTTTGTGTACTGTGTCAGCACTAATCAGTCTCGGTAATACAGAACAATTACAATTTCATCTGAAGCTAGCTAAACAAAATGGGGTTATGGAGAATGAATTGGTTGCATTAATAACACATATGGCTTTTTACGTTGGTTGGCCAAAAGCTATGGCAGCTTTAAATATAGTAATGAATGAAAGGAAAAGTTAAGAATAATGATAAGTAAGAATTCATGTTTATATGAATTCTTACTTATCATTATTTATGCAATACTCTATCGATATATTTATTACATTTTTTCTTGCTTTTTTATCACTTGCGTAGTAAAGTGATAGTAAGATGAACGCTAGGAAGTGACAAAACATGCGTGATAATACGATAGGATCATTAATATGGTTACGTTTAATACGATTTACGAACCAAAGTAATCAAATGTCAAATGAGTTTTTAAAACGTTTTGATTTAACGACAGCTCAATTTGATGTGCTTTTGCAAATACGTACGTATCAACCACTAACACAAATGGAGTTAGCTGAAAAGGTAACTGTTACACAAGGTGGCATTTCTCGAATGTTAACTCGTCTTGAAAAAGAAGGATATATTGTACGAAAACAAGATTGGAAAACGAAAACAATTAGTCTTACAGAGCAAGGAGAAGCAGCTTTAGAGAGAGCATTGCCAGAGCAACTTGCATTTCAATCTTCGTTTTTTGATGATGTATTAAATGAAGAAGAGCAGAAAATATTATATGAGCTGATGACGAAAGTTCATAAGCATAGTGAAAAAAAAGAATTACCGCAAGAGTAATTTTTTTTACACCATCAATTGACTAATCAAGTGATGGTGTAGGTAATACGGAGATAAACTTGACTTACCAACGTTTTTAGAAAAAAACTAATACTACTTTATTAAAGGGGAGAGTAACTATGGAAAAATACCGTATAGATACAAGAAAAGGAATTGAGTTTGGATTATATTCAATTGGTGATCATGTTTTAAATCCACATAATGGGGACAAAATTACGCCAGAGAAAAGAATTCACGAACTAATTGAAACAGCTAAGTTAGCAGATGAGGCAGGACTTGATGTGTTTGCTGTCGGCGAAAGTCATCAAACACATTTTACAACGCAAGCTCATACAGTTATTTTAGGTGCGGTCGCGCAAGCTACGAAAAATATAAAAATTGCAAGTTCCGCAACGATATTAAGTACATCTGATCCAGTTCGAGTATATGAGGATTTCGCTACCATTGACTTGATTTCTAATGGACGTGCAGAAATTGTGGCTGGTCGTGGATCTCGTATTGGAGGATATAGTTTACTTGGTTATGACGTGAATGATTATGAAGAATTATTTGAAGAGAAGATGGATCTTTTATTAAAAATTAATAACGAGGAACATGTAACATGGAATGGACAGTTCAGAGCACCGCTCGCACATGCATCGGTGATTCCAAGAGCGAAAAATAATAACTTACCAATTTGGCGTGCAGTTGGAGGTCCACCAGCTAGTGCAATTAAAGCAGGACGTGCAGGTGTGCCAATGATGATAACAACACTTGGTGGTCCAGCAATTAACTTTAAAGTGTCAGTAGATGCTTACCGCGAGGCTGCTCAGCAAAGCGGATTTGATCCAGCTAGTTTACCAGTTGCGACAACGAGTTTATTTTATACGGCAAAAAATTCACAAGATGCACTTAGTGAATATTACCCTCACATTAATGCTGGTATGCTTACACTGCGCGGTGATGGGTATCCGAAACAGCAATTTACAAATGCAATAGATTACCGTGATGCTTTAATGGTTGGTAGCCCACAACAAATCATTGAGAAAATGCTTTACCAATATGAATTGTTTGGCCAACAACGCTTTATGGCACAAATTGATTTTGGCGGTGTACCATTTGATAAAATTGAGAAAAATATTGAATTAATTGCTACTGAAATTTTACCAGCCGTTAGAAAACATACAGCAAAATAAATAAAAAAACTGAGAGTTTAATCGACTCTCAGTTTTTTTATTTGTTCTGGAAAAATGACAAAAAAATGAACTTTTAGTCGAGGAAGAGGGAAGCTGTTTTCTATTTTTGAATAACATTATTTCGAGTTTGAATTTTGAAAATACATTTTTCTCTTGACAAAAAATAAGCATTTATCGTGGGTGCTTTCGAGGACATTTTTCCGAGTAAAAGTCAAGCGTATGAAGAAAAAACGATTGTTTTATAGATATAAAAGTAAGAAGTATATTGAAAAAACACATTTTGCTAATGAGAAAAATCTGATTCAAAAAAATGACAAAAGACATATTTCAGACAAAATGATGTCAATAATACGTCAAAAATAACCTGAATTTACTATGCAGGTATATTATACAATTCGATTAACGAATAAAACACTACAGAAATAGTGAAAAGGTAAAAAATAGCATTACAATAGTTTGAAAAACTGAAACTTCATATTTTTCGACAATACATACAAAATGTTTTTGTCTTTTCGTATTTCTTAATAATTGAGTTTGATAAGATTGCTCAATTAACTTTTATTATAAAAACTATGAAGGAAGTGATTTTAGTATGGAAACGCTCGAATTGGCACGAATACAGTTCGCATCAACAACGATTTTCCATTACTTTTTTGTTCCGCTGTCAATTGGTTTAGCTTTTATTATTGCGATCATGCAAACGTTGTATGTGGTAAAAGGGCAAGAGGTATATAAGAAGATGGCAAAGTTTTGGACGCAATTATTCCTTATTAACTTTGCAGTAGGTGTAGTAACAGGTATTTTACAAGAATTTCAGTTTGGTATGAACTGGTCAACGTATTCACGTTTTGTAGGTGATGTATTTGGTCCCTCGCTTGCAATTGAAGGATTACTGGCATTTTTCATTGAGTCTACATTCCTAGGTTTATGGGTATTCGGTGAGGACAAATTACCGAAGCGAATTCACTTAATGTGTATTTGGCTCCTTTCAATTGGAACGATGTTATCAGCATTCTGGATTTTAACTGCAAGTGCATTTATGCAGTCACCTGTCGGGTATGAAATGGCAGCTGATGGTCGTGCGCAAATGAATGATTTCTTAGCCATTATTCAAAACCCACAACTATGGGTACAATTCCCGCATACAATTACAGCGGCAATTGCAACAGGTGCATTCTTTATTGCTGGTGTAAGTGCATGGAAAATTACAAAAGGACAAGAAACTGTAGTATTTAAAAAATCTTTCCGCATTTCTATCATTGTTGGAACAATTACAACGGCGCTTGTATTGTTCTTTGGTCATGCACAAGCGCAACAATTAATTAAGACACATCCAATGAAGATGGCGGCAGCTGAAGCGCTATGGAATACAAGTGAGGATCCAGCACCATTTACAGTATTTTCGAAAATTGATACAGAGAAGAAAGAAAATTCGTTTGAAATTCAAATCCCTTATATGCTAAGTCTATTATCGTATGATAAGTTTAGCGGTCAAGTTGAAGGGATGAATCAAATTCAAAAACAATATGAGGAAAAATATGGACCTGGAGATTATATTCCTCCAGTGCATACAATGTTTTGGAGTTTTAGAGCGATGGTAATGAGTGGAACATTCATGCTTCTTCTAGGAGCTTACGGATGGTTCTTATCAAGAAAAGATCGTTTAGCTGAAAAAACGTGGTATTTAAAATTAATGGTGTATGCAATTTCTCTTCCATTCATCGGTAATACAGTAGGGTGGATTATGACTGAAATGGGTCGTCAACCTTGGGTAGTATTTGGGGTAATGAAAACAGAAGATGCTGTATCACCAAATGTAACATTCGGTGAAGTATTATTCTCACTTATTTCATTCACATCAATGTATTTAATTATGGGTGGAATTTGTGTGTACTTATTTGTTCGTACCATTAAGGGCCACACGAATAAGAAAACGAAAAAGGATTATCAAAGCCATGATCCATTTGATAAGGAGGAAGAGTATGTTATCTCTTAATGAGTTGTGGTTTTTAGTTATTGCAATCTTGTTTGTTGGATTCTTCGTACTGGAAGGTTTCGATTTTGGTGTAGGAATGGTTTCGAGGTTTTTAGGAAAGAATGATTTTGAAAAACGAGTTTACTTAAATACAATAGGACCGTTCTGGCACGCGAATGAAGTATGGCTTGTTTGTGCTGGTGGAGCCATGTTTGCGGCATTTCCGCACTGGTATGCAACTTTATTTAGTGGTTTTTATATTCCATTTGTATTTATGCTTCTTGCTTTAATTTTAAGAGGTGTTTCCTTTAAATTTCGTGCGAAAATAGATAATCATAAATGGAAGAGTGCATGGGATTGGGGGATGTTTATTGGAAGTATGTTACCTCCTATCCTTTGGGGAGTTGCGATTGCAAACTTTATGGTAGGTGTACCTATTGATGAGAGTAAAAATGTTGTAGGTGGATTCTTGCAATTACTTCATCCATTTGCGTTACTTGGAGGAGTAATGTTTCTCCTACTATGTATTGTTCACGGATTACAATTTCTTACGATACGTACAACTGGTAAATTGAGAGAACGTGCACGAATTGCTGCAATAAAAATTGCACCATTTTCATTAATTACACTTCTTGTTTTTGCTGGTGTGGGGTTATGGAAAACCGACATTTTCACTGCTCATGGAACAGAATGGATTATGGTACCAATCGGAGCTTTTGTAGCACTATTAGTGTCCACTTTATTAAATAAAAGAAGAAGAGATGGTTGGGCTTTCTTTATGACGAGTTTAACAATCATTTTACTAAGTGCGAGTGTATTTATCGGTATGTTCCCACGTGTTATGATTAGCTCTTTAGGAGCAATGAATGATTTGACAATTTACAACGCAGCATCAGGAGCTTATGCATTAAAACTTATGACTTACTTTGCGATTGCTATTTTGCCTTTCGTTATCGGAAGTCAAATATGGAGTTATTATGTATTTAGACAACCTGTTAAGTCAGACAACGATTTGGAGTACTAATGAAAAGAAAAAGAGGACTTCCGTCTTATCCCGGTAGCCGTATTTTATATGTAGCGTTAACGATTATTAGTATTTTAGAAGCTTTTAGTATTATTGCGCAAACAATCTTTTTAGCACGAGCTATTACGTTTTTATTTCATGGAGAGACAGTACAAACAATATTAAGTGAAGTTGTGTATTTTGGTATCGCGTTTGCAGCGCGTAACATAGTAGTTCGAACATCACAAATATTAGTGGAACGTTTTGCTGAAAAAACAGGGTCGTTACTAAGAAAACAATTGATAGAGGCATATTTCACATTAGGTCCAAGGTATGTTCAAACTGTTGGAACTGGTCATCTGGTTACCTTATCAATTGAGGGGATTGATAAATTTAAAACATATATTGAATTAACGATTCCTAAAATGATTAGAAGTAGTATCGTTCCAGGTCTAATTGTACTATATGTTTTTACGCTAGATATTGAGTCTGGAATCATTTTAGTTGTAACGATTCCTATCGTGATCATATTTATGATTCTTCTCGGATTAGCAGCGCAAAAAATGGCAGATAGTCAGTATGAGATATATCGTGTACTTTCGAATCATTTTGTAGATACGTTAAAAGGTTTAGAAACATTAAAGTATTTAGGGAAAAGTGAACAGCACGAAGGAAAGATTGAAAAAGTAAGTAAAAGATATAGAAAAGCAACGATGCGTACTTTGCGAGTTGCTTTTCTTTCTTCTTTTGCATTAGATTTTTTTACGAGTTTATCAATTGCGTTTGTGGCAGTTGGATTAGGGATACGTTTAATAGATGGAACGATTATACTATTACCAGCTCTTACAATTTTGATTTTAGCTCCGGAATATTTTCTGCCGATTAAACAAGTGGGAGCAAATTATCATGCGACATTAGATGGACAAATTGCGATGGAGCAAATAGAAGAGATTTTGCAACAACAAAAAGGAATACAAAAGAAAGATTTAAATGAAGATATAGTATGGAATGCCTCTAGTAGCTTGAAATTACAAGATATCAAAGTTAATAATACTGAATCTGAAAAGGCTATATTAGAAGGAATTAATTTTACTTGGGAAGGTAACGGTGCTATTGGTGTTATTGGTGAAAGTGGTGCAGGGAAATCGACGTTAATCGACGTATTAGCAGGTTTTTTATCTCCTTCGAGTGGAAAGATGTTAGTAAATGGTCTAGAAGTTGATGGATCTACTCGTGAAGAGTGGCAAAAAAATATTGCTTATATTCCGCAGCAACCTTATATTTTTCCGCTTTCATTAAAGGATAACATTCGTTTTTATGAAACAAATGCAACAGATGAAGAAGTTGAAAGAGTTATTAATGAAGTCGGCCTTCGTTCACTCGTTACATCACTTCCAAATGGGATACACGAAAGAATTGGAGAAGGTGGACGTATGCTAAGTGGCGGACAAGAACAGCGTGTTGCTATGGCGCGTGCGCTTTTAAGTAAAAAACCAATCATTTTATTAGATGAGCCTACGGCACATCTTGATATTGAAACCGAATTTGAAATAAAGCAAGCGATGTTACGTTTATTTAATGGAAAGTTAGTATTTTTAGCAACTCACCGTCTACATTGGATGAAACAAATGGACCATATCCTTATTTTAAATAAAGGGGAAATGAAAGAAAGTGGGACGTATGAAGAACTTTTAGAGAATGAGACATTACATTTTCATAGGGAAGAGAGGGGAGAGAAATGAGTAACTGGGTTAAACCTTATATAAAACAAAATAAAGGTAGAATGACTTTAACTATTTTCCTTGGTCTTCTTGGAGTTAGTTCAGGAGCGATGTTACTTTTTATTTCAGGTTATTTGATCTCAAAATCTGCCCTTAGACCAGAAAATGTAATGGCTGTATATGTTCCTATTGTTGCAACAAGAGCGTTTAGTATAGGGCAAGCTGTATTTCATTATATAGAGCGCCTAGTCGGACATGATGTCGTACTACGTATATTAGAAAAAATGAGAACGAGGCTATATAGAATAGTAGAACCACAGGCGTTATTTTTCCGTTCTCGATTTCAAACGGGTGATATGTTAGGAGTGTTATCCGAAGATATAGAGCATTTGCAAAACCTATATTTACGTACAATATTTCCTAGCATATTAGCGCTAGTTGTTTATAGTATCTTCGTACTTGTTATCGGTGCATTTGATTTTGTTTTTGCACTTATTGTAGGTTGTATGTTAGCTATTATCGTTTTTCTTCTTCCGTTTGTATCATTACTTTTGATGAAGAAACATCATGTTACTTTAAAGCAAGGAAGAAACCGTTTGTATCAACAACTGACAGATGCTGTTTTTGGATTATCTGATTGGCAAGCAAGTGGTCGTAAAGATGAATTTATTAATGAGTATGTAAAACAAAATGATCAGTTGTTAAAAATCGAAAAGAGAGTGAAACGCTGGTATCATATTCGGGACAGTATCATTCAATTAGTAGTAGGTATTGTAGTTATTTCGATGATCATATGGACTGGGAATGAAGCGGCAAGTGAACAAATTGCTCCTACAGTTATCGCAGCTTTCGTATTAATGACTTTATCTGTAACAAACGCGCTTATTCCTATTGCAGATGCCATCGATCGAATACCGTCGTACGTAGAATCTACCCATCGTCTTAATGGCGTAGAAAGTGATAGTGTTTTACATGATGAAACGGATTTGCATGGAGAGAAAGATTATATTGAACCAAAACATGTAGATATTGAACTGAATCACGTATCGTATAGTTATCCAGATAGTAATGAGATTGTATTAAAAGATGTATCATTACAAATAAAAGCAGGGAAGAAAATTGCTATTTTAGGGAGAAGTGGGACAGGGAAATCTACTTTACTAAAATTGTTAACAGGGGCGTTAAGCCCAGTAAATGGCCAAGTTGTATTGAATGGTGAACGAGCTCATACGAATCTTTTATCTAAATATATTTCTGTATTAAATCAAAAGCCGCATTTGTTTGATACGACAATTGGAAATAATGTACGAATTGGCAAACCGGAGGCGACGGATGAAGAGATATGGAAAGCTTTAGAGAAAGCACAATTAGCTTCACATGTTACTTCTCTTCCAGACGGATTACAAACAAAAATGCATGAAATGGGAAAGCGGTTTTCTGGTGGGGAAAGACAAAGGGTTGCTTTTGCTAGAACTCTTATGCAAGAAACACCAATTATTGTACTTGATGAACCGACTATCGGTTTAGATCCAAAAACAGAATTGTCTTTAATCGAAACAATGTTTTCTGCAACGGAAGAAAAGACGGTTATTTGGATTACGCACCATCTTGTAGGAATAGAACATGTAGACGAAGTTATATTCCTTGATCGTGGCCAAATTGTCATGCAAGGTAGTCATAAACAACTTCTGAAAGAAAATGAAAAGTATCGTAAACTTTATGAGTTAGATAAAGGAATATGATTTGAATAAGCAATAATTGTAAAAATAGCTACGCCTAATGGTGGAGCTATTTTTTTGTTAGATTGCAGGTGTATATGATTGTTACGAATTAAAAATGAATTTCATATTATACATATAATGGAGGGGATGTACATGAAGGAGCAATATAAAATCATTGTTTTAAGTGATGAGTTATCAGGGGAGAGGATTCGAAATACGTTAGACAAAAATAAATGTAAAACAATAGTTCATGTTGTAGACGTTTCAGATGTTGTTCGTATAGAAAGTTCTTTTCAATATATAGTCATTTGGAGAGGGGACGCAGAAAAACTTACAAATGACTTGATAAATAGGGGCGTGCAAAGTTCAAAAATTATTAATTTAACAAAATACATGTATGAATGGAAGGATAAATTAATTTCTATCTATCAAATAAATCCGGATCTTATGTCTTTATACATTTCTATGAAAAAAGCAAAGAGTGATCCGACGTATGAATTGTTTGCTACCGGTTTGTCTTATCCACATTGTGGCATAAGTACGGAGCTTCTCTCAAAAAAGTCAATAAAATTAACACTTCCATCGCAAGATCTATACTATGATTATTTAATAGCGTCACAACTTTTATCAAACAATCATTCATTTCAATATTGTTTAATAGGAATAGCCTATTTCTCGTTTTACTTTGATATGTCGTTATCATCTGAATCATATAGAATTCACAAAGTATATTATCCATTGTTTCAAGATGGTCATCATACTGTAGTTCATTCTCCTCTACCCACTGATGGATTCTCACATCTAAATACTCCGAAACCACTTCTTTCTATTTTTAATTTGCATTTTGAATATATTTTATTAGACGAACTAAAAGATGAATCATTGACGCTGCCTTGGATAAATGCTGAATGGAATACTACTTCTCTTCATATTCCTTTTGAAGAACACGGGAAAATAAGAGCAGCTTCACATGCTAAATTGGCGTATCCTCATACTTTAGTTGAAAATAAAATGATTTTTAAGAAATATTTAGAATTACTGTTAAAAAACGATATAAAGCCATTAATTGTTGTGTTCCCTGTTACTTCACATTATTTCAATTGTAGTAGTAAGAAATTAAAAGAAGATTTTTATAAAGTTATAAATGATTTTCAAACTCAATATTCTTTTCAAATTATAGATCTATTTGATTCGCCATTATTTTGTGACGATGATTTTTATGATAGTGATCATATGAATAAAAAAGGTGCAAATAAAATTTCCGCATTATTAAATATGTTTATTCAGGAACGAAAAGTATGATATTTTGTTTCATGTTTGCATAAAAGTATATAGGCTCCATACAGTTAAAGTAATGTGATTTTTGTGTCGCGTATATAAATAATATGCGAAGAGGTGAGAGAGTTAAAATGAGAACTCGTATTGAAAGAACTGAAGAAATGGTAGAGCAACTTCCGTTGGTAAGTGTATTAATTCCTACGTATAATCGTCCTAGTTACTTTGAAAAGGCGTTATGTAGTGTGTTAGAACAAACGTACCCTAATATAGAAATTATAGTTGGAGATGACAGCACGAATGATGAAACAGAAAAATTGTTACAAAAATACTTATGTGATCATTCAAATATTATTTATATAAAAAATAGGTCAACTCTCGGACAATTTGAAAATGCGTTAATGTTATTTAATGAAGCGAACGGTGAGTATATAAATTTTTTAATGGATGATGATGTATTTCATGTGAATAAAATTGAAAAAATGATGAAGTATTTTTTCAATGATTTAGATAATGAAATTAAGCTTGTAACATCTCATCGTCAAGTCATTGATGATAAAGGGAAAGAACTGCGACATATTTATTCGACTGTCCGTTTATTTGAAGAGGATACCATTATAGAGGGAACAGAATTAGGAAATAAGGTAATTGTGGATCAAAAAAATTATATTGGAGAACCGACAACAGTTTTATTTCGTAAAAATGATTTACAAGAACCATATGGGATTTTTGATAAGAGGCGGTATTTATGTAACGTAGATATAGCTTCATGGTTATCTTTATTAAGTAAAGGAAAAGCAGTATATATAGCAGAGACACTGAGTTACTTTCGATTACATCCAGATCAACAGTTAAATGAATCTAATAAAATGATGGATGGGTTAGAAGATTTTTCACACAGTATTATAGCAGGAGAACAATATGGTTTCTTATCCACCGAAAAAGAGTTAGACAAAGCGATAACTAATTTTCTAGATTATGCAAGAAGGATAGTTCCATCATCAATATTATATACATTAGACTATTACCAAAAAATTAGAGCGAAGAAAATAAACATAGAAAAGAAAAAACAACATATAAATAATAATTCTTCATTACCGAAAGTAAGTATACTTATTCCTGCATACAATAGACCTTATTACTTGGAATTAGCACTCAACAGCGCTTTGAATCAAACATATGAAAATATTGAAATTATTATTTCTGACGATAGTACAAATAATGAAGTCAATGCCATGATTCAACCGTACTTACGTGAATATAAGTGTATTACATATGTTAAAAATGAAACGCCGTTAGTTGCCGAAAACTTTAATAAGTGTGTAGAACTTGCGAACGGGGACTATATAAACTTTTTATTAGATGATGATTTATTTCATCATGAAAAGATCGAGAGAATGATGAAATACTTTTTGACGTTAGAAAATATTTCATTTGTGACGTCATATCGTGAACTGATTGATGAGAATGGAGAGATATTACCACCTTCAACATTAAATATGAAAATCGCGAAAGAAACTACACTTTTTGAAGGAAAAGAATTAGGAAATTATATGTTAAAAAACTTAAAAAATGTAGTTGGTGAGCCGACAACTGTTTTGTTTAATCGGGATTTGTTTGACGGGAAGTTTGGATATTTTAAAGGAAAGGCTTATTCTGCTATTAATGACATTGCAACTTGGCTAGATATGATGAGGAAAGGAAAAGTAGTTTATATGCAAGAACCTCTTAGTTATTTTAGACAACATAGTGGACAAAATCAAAAACAAATGCATTTTATTTTAATGACAATTGAAGAGTGGATTGAATTAATTATAGATGCATATAATAGTGGATTTTTAAGCTCCGAAAGTGAGTATAAAGAGAGTTTATCTTATTGTTTAGAAAATGCGGGATTTATAGTTAAGGATGCAGTAAAAAATGGCGAACTAGATCAAATTTATAATGAAAAGATAAAAAAAGGGTTAAACAAGTTAGTTGCTCATATGTTTGAGAAAGAATCTTGTTATTGTCAATATTGCAATCAACAATTTGAAAAATTTTCACCTTGGCCAGCGCATTATGATTTTCCGAAATATAAATTTGAGATGTGGAATAAAGATACAGGGATATGCCCAGTTTGCAATTCGATGGATCGTGAAAGATTGTATCGTGCGTACATTGAAACGGAAACGGACTTGTTAAATAGAAACTATACAATGCTTCATATTGCACCTGAAGCGAAGTTAAGAGATTGGTTTAACGAGTATAAAAATATTACGTATGTATGTGGTGACTTAGAACCAAAGGATCCATTAATGAAGGAAATTGATGTTACAAGGATTACATATGATAGTAATACTTTTGATGTAATATTATGTAGCCATGTGTTAGAACACGTTCCTGATGATGACAAAGCAATGCGAGAGTTATATAGAGTGTTAAAGCCAAATGGATGGGGAATTATTCAAGTACCGATCGTAATGAATGTAGATTTTATTATAGAGAATGAATTAATTGTAACACCACAATTGAGGAAATTAGCTTTTGGTCAAGAAGATCATGTGAGAATTTACAATCAATCGGGATTTATTCAACGATTAATGAATGCAGGATTTAAGGTAGAATTATATAACATAGCGGAAAAACAAGGAATGAAAAGTGCTAGGAAGTTTGGATTATCTGAAACAGATATGCTCTATATTGTCCGAAAATGATAGGAAGGAATAGATAGATATGGAGAATATTCCTTTTTTACGTGCTTCAACTGTACCTGTAAGTGAGTATTTGGACGAATTGAAGGAAATTGATACATCTCACATATATACGAATTATGGACCTATAAATCAACGTTTTGAGGAAACAATTATGTCGTCATTTTTTCAAAACAGGGGAGCTGTTACAACAGTAGCAAACGCAACGTTAGGGTTAATGGCGGCTATTCAACTAAAGAAAAGAAGAAAGGGAAAGTATGCTCTCATGCCTAGCTTTACATTCCCTGCGACTGCCTTAGCCGCTATTTGGTGTGGATTGGAACCGTACTTTATTGATATTTCAATAGATGATTGGTATATGGATAAAACCGTACTTTTGGATAAAATAGAAGAATTAAAAGAAGAGGTTGCGATTGTTATCCCGTACGCCACTTTTGGATCATGGATGAACTTAGAAGAATATGAAGAACTAGAGAAGAAGGGGATTCCGGTTGTCGTAGATGCGGCGCCGGGATTTGGATTAATGAATGGAGGGATGCATTACGGTCAAGATTTTAGTGGAATGATTGTATATAGCTTTCATGCAACAAAGCCGTTCGGAATTGGTGAAGGAGGGCTCATATATAGTAAAAACGAAGAAGATATACAACGTATTAAAAGAATGGGGAATTTCGGATTTGATAAAAATCGTGAATGTACGATGATGGGGTTTAATTGTAAAATGTCTGAATACGCAGCAGCTATTGGGATAGCGACTATAAAAAAGTGGGATCAAAAATTAAAAGAACGCAGCCGTATTTCTGAATGGTATAAACAGTTGTTACAAAATACTGGGTTAATGAAAAAAGGGTGGAAAGTCCAAAAGACAGAAGCGGTTATTCACCAATTTATGCCTATCATTTGTCCAGAAGAAGTTCGCAATATACAAGTAATAGAAGAACTGAAAAAACAGAAAATAGAAGCTAGATTATACTTTTCACCATCTTGCCACCAACAAGTTCTTTTTAAAAACTATAAGTCTACAGATTTAACAAAGACGAATAAAATAGCAAAACGAATCGTAAGTTTACCTTTATGGGAAGGAATGACGAAAGAACTAGTAGAGCAAATTGTAATCTGTTTAGAGCAGAAGGTGGTGTCGGTAGATGAATAGTTTTTATAGTCAAGAAGAACTAAAGCAAATTGGATTTTTATCTGTTGGGAAAAATGTATTGGTTAGTAAAAAAGCAAGTATATATAATCCGAGTGCTATATCAGTTGGCAATCATGTAAGAATTGATGATTTTTGCATTTTAAGTGGTAAAATCACAATTGGAAGTTATTCGCACATATCAGCGTATACAGCGTTATATGGAGGGGAAGTTGGGATTGAAATGCATGATTTTGCAAACATCTCAGCTAAAACAATCGTATATGCAGTACTTGATGATTTCAGTGGAAATACATTAATGGGGCCAACCGTCCCGAATCAATATAGGAATGTGAAAGCAGAAAAAGTTATTTTAAAAAAACATGTGATTATTGGTGCCAATTCTATTATTTTTCCAAATGTAATTGTAGGAGAAGGTACGGCAGTCGGCGCGATGAGTATGGTAAAAGAGAGTTTAGATGATTGGTATATTTACGCTGGAATTCCCGTAAGGAAAGTAAAACCTCGTCAAAAAAAGATGCTAGAGTTAGAAATTGATTTTTTAAAAAGCATTCATTCTTAACAAAAAAGAATGAATGCTTTTTATTTTTATCCCGCTATTTGCCGATAAAGATTCGACTGGTGAGGGCTAATTAAAGTTTCACTTTATGATAGAGCAGAGTGTATCTTAACTTATTATGTTTTAAATTTTGCTGACCAAGGCAATACTGAGCCATAGTGAATGTAAAGTTGGAGGGCGAGCGTATATGTTTGATGAGGATGGGATTGTTTTAATTATGGAACCAGCTGATGAAAGAAACTTGAGGAGATTTATTTTTTCAGTGCCAAAGTCAGTGTATGAAAAGAAGGGGCTTACATTACACTATGGAACAGCTATAGGACAAGGATATATGGATATAATTGAAGATATTATAAGCGTACATATAGAAATAGATGTTGTAACGATAATAGGGCATGTAAGAGGATAAATAGCTATTTGAAAAAGGTTATAAACAATTTAGCTAGAAGTTATGTATAGAGAAAATTACAGACAATGATAAAGACGAAGGGGGTCTAAAATGAAAATAAAATCAATTTTATTAGTATTTATAGTTTCAATTGGTTTAATGGGATGTTCAATAGTGGAAGAAGGAAAGAACTCCATAGATTATGCTCAAAAGGCGACAGACTATGTAAATGAAATAAGTGCATTTGCAAATGATGCACCAGCATTAGCAGAAAAGGCCGTTAATGATAGCGAGGCTCGAAAAGAATTAGAAACGAAGCTTAGTGAAATTAAACAAGATATACCCGCATTCAATGAATTAACGCCACCTGATGTAGCAAAGGATATTCATCAACAAATCGTCGGATATAACGAAAAGTTAAATGCGTTAATTGATACGGCGATGACAAAGATAGAAGAAGGAAAAGTGGATGTAGAGCAATTTAAAAACTCCGAGCTTATGCAGACGGTAGATCAAGTTCGAGATTTGAAAGATAAAGTGCAAAATTTAGGTCAATAGTAAAAAGCTCCGTTTGTGATAAACGGAGCTTTTTACTATTGGATACAATAAACGATTACACCAACGATAATAATCATGTTGCCGATGAGTTTACGTTTCGTTATTTTTTCTCCTAGGAAATACCAACCGAAAATTAATATGATGATATAACTTAAGGATTCTAATGCTGATGCTTGTTTTAATGCCATGCCCTTCATGGCGATAACATTTAATCCGGCGTTAATTACAAATAAAGAGTAGCCGATAATAACATAAGGATTCACATATTCTTTTATTCTAGAATCGTATTGTTGCAAAGTAGCTTTTTTTAATAATATTTGTGAGTAATTAGCTAAAATTATCCCGAAAATAAATAATAACATATAACTATTCATCTTTTGTCACCACCACAATTCCGACGATAATAATAGCTGCACCAAGTAAATGATTCCACTGAATCGTATCTCCAAATAGAAATACTGACCAAAGCATTGACCACAGTATAATAATCCCGCGATGTGAATATGCTTTTGAAATTTCGAAATGTTTAATTACTTGTTGCCATAAAATTGCATATCCGAATAAAAGTATAACTAATCCGAAATAAGCAACAAAAAATGAGATGGAAGCAATGGGGAATTTAGCTGCCCATTTCATGTAAACCATAATGATAGAATATATCAAAAAAGCTACATGTAAAAATACGTAATTTTTAATAGTTGGTTTCATTTATTCACTCTCTTTTGCATATAAATATATATTTATACCTAATTTTTCTAGTGTTAGATATTGGAACATATTTTGTTTAATCTTTCACATTCCAAATTATATAGTATCATGGCTTTTATTGTAAAACAATAGAAGCTATGCATTCATTTTTTCCAAGGTTCTACAATATGTATCGTTTTATTTGTTGCATCCAACTCTACTTGAACACCGATAGGCATGGTAATCATTGGATGTGTATGACAACAATCGAAGTCAGCTAGAAAAGGAATTCTTTGATTTTGAAGTACTTCTAGTAGTATTTCAAAAGGTTTTCGATTTGTACCACAATCATCAAATTGCTCATGTTTTCCAAGAATGATACCTGAAATTTTATCGAATACACCGTTAATTTTAAGTAATGAAAAGCTTCTTTCAATAGTAGCTGCATCTTTTGAACTGTCCTCAATGAAGAGAATGTCGCCTTCTTGAATATGTGGCATATAGGGGCTACCCCAAATTCCTTGTATCGTGTTTAAATTCCCGCCAATAATACGCCCAGTAGCTTTTCCATCAATTACTGAAATCCAATCGTTTGGTCGAAGTTCTTTCTCCTTTGTCTTTTCTTCCCAATTAATAAATTCATCTGACCAAAATAATGGTTGTTTTATATGATAAGGAAGAGAATGATCATGTAGTAAAGTTTCAGCGAAATATTTGTATGTGCAATCAACAAAAGGTTCAAATTCGCCAAAGGAAGGGACGAGAGCTGGTCCATAAAATGTAGGGATTCCTGTTTTGGTGTAAATTGCTAGTAATAAAGCAGTTGCATCTGAATACCCAATCATTATTTTAGGGTTCTTTAGAAAAGCATCATAATCAATATAAGGTAATATTGAATTTGAATTCATCCCACCAATTGTTGACATAATACAAGAAATATTAGGATTTCTTATTAAGACATTTAGCTCCTCAGCACGCTCTTGTATACTACCAGAACGATAAAAATCATATCGACCTGTTAATGAACCTTCTAATATATGAAACCCTTTCTGTTGTAAGTAAGATTTTGCTCGTTCAAATCTCTTTGGTGAAGTGTAGGTTACTGGTGAAGAAGGGGAGTAAATCCCAACTGTGTCTCCGTATTTTAATGATTTTGGAAGTAGCATTTGTATGAAACCCTTCTATTAAATAGTTTATCTCGCTATTTGACGGGTAGCCTGATTGGTGGGGCTGATTAAAGTTTCGCTTTATTTACGAGATTTTATTATTAAATATTCTTACGTTTCAATATTGTAAGTTTAACATAAGTAAATTAAAATAATCATTGCTGTACTATGAATAAATATACCTTTTACCTTGACTGTATAAAGGAATTGTTGATAAGGTTAAATGTGAGTGTATAAAAGGTTTGCTAAAGGAGTTTTGAAATGAATCGGTTAAAATGGGGAAGGATGACAGTCCTATTAGTCATTATTTTAGGGATATGTTGGTTCTTATTCCAAGGAAATCAAAAGAGCATAGCGAATGTAGAGGGACAACCTTTGCAAGTGGCAGAACTACCTAAAGCAGGATTTACTGAAAAAGTAGTCCCGCCAAAGTACATCCCACCAGAAATTAACGCAAAAGCAGCTATGATTATCGATGCGAGTGATGGAGATATTATTTATCAATATAATGAAAATGAAGCTTTTGCACCGGCTAGTATGTCTAAGATGATGACAGCGTATCTCTTACTAGAGAGTATACATAACGGGAAAGTTCGCTGGGAAGATCCAGTAAAAATGAGTGCGAAGGCGGCACAAACAGAGGGAGCGAGAATCCCAGTACAAGTTAATGATACATTAACTGTTAAAGATTTATATCATGCATTAATGATTGAGTCAGCTAATAATTCAGCTGTGGCTTTAGCAGAACATATGGCAAAATCGGAGAAAGATTTCGTTCAGCTTATGGATGCAAAAGCGAAACAGTTAAAAATGTCGGAACATGCTAAATTTGCAAATGCTTCTGGATTACAAGAGCCAGATGGAAGTGAAACAAAAATGACGGCTGCTGATGTAGCGCAATTGGCATATCATCTTATAAAAGATTATCCGGAAATATTAGAAGTGACTCACTTACGCCAAAGTCAGCTAGCATTTAATAATATTAATGTTATAAGCACAAACGACATGTTAAATAAAAATAATAAAAGTTTATATATAGAAGGAATGGACGGACTAAAGACTGGATTTACAGATAGTGCAGGATACTGTTTTACTGGGACTGCAAAGCAAGGTGATAATCGAATTATTACAGTGGTCATGGGGACATCAAGTAAAACAAAACGTTTTACAGAGACAAATAAGTTAATGTCGTATGCATTTGGATTAGTTAATTAAGTAAGTAAAATACGAATCTAGATCGCTACATAAGTAAGACTGTTTGTTGTTACTAATTTTAGATAACAACAAACAGTCTTTTTATTTTTATTTTAAAAAGGAAAAAGCTTCTAAATACAAGTGTTATCATTTGAGTTTATTTGTTGCTGTGATATTATAAAGTTATAAGCTTATTAATAATAAGTTTGAGGGGCGTAATATGATATATACATATGAAATAGCCTCAATTGAAAATTGGAGGGAATTATGATGGCAAAAGATTTTTACTCAGCAATTGAAGACAGAAGATCTATTTATGCAATTAGTAAAGAGCAAGTAGTTTCTGATGAGAAAATTCAAGAAGTGATTTATCATGCTGTAAAACATACACCTTCAGCTTTTAATTCTCAAAGTGCTCGCGTTGTTGTTTTATTAGGAGAACAACATGATAAATTATGGGATATTACGAAAGAAACGTTACGAAAAATTGTACCTGAAAATAACTTTGCACCTACTGAAGAAAAAATGAATGCATTTAAAAGTGGTTATGGAACGGTTTTATATTTTGAAGACAGTGAAGTAGTGGAAAGCCTTCAAGCTAACTTTGCATTATATAAAGATAATTTCCCAACTTGGTCTCAGCAATCATCAGGAATGTTACAATTTGCAATTTGGACAGCTTTAGAAATTGAAGGGTTTGGTGCTACGTTACAGCATTACAATCCACTAATTGATGAAGAAGTGAGAAAAGAGTGGGATGTTCCAGCAAATTGGAAACTCACTGCGCAAATGCCATTTGGTAAACCGGTAGTACATGCTGGTGAAAAAGAATTCCAACCGTTAGAAAACCGTGTGAAAATTTATAAATAAAATAATTTGATAAAAGGTGAACAGGAATATAACCTGTTCACCTTTTTTTATACGTAATAAGGGTTTTTTGTCCGGCATTTTTCATCTGATTTTTTAATTCATTTTTACGTGTTTCAATAGCTGATACTTTTTGTAATGTTATCATTGAAACGAATTGAATAAAAGTATAGTATAGCTCTATGTTTTTTTGTATTGGATCATCTATTATATTTCTCACAAATATGCCTCCTCTTTTTATTCCAATAAAACTCCGCATCAATGGGCAGCCCGAGTGGTGAGGGTTAATAATTAGCGGAGGATGTATAAAACCCTTCCTGATTAAAGTTTCATTTTATAAAATGAAACTTTAATCAGTTCGCTAAAATTCTTTTTTATTAAGATATGTATATAATACTATAAACATCCTATAAATTCCATTATCGGAAAAAGAGAACAGTTGGTATAGTGTGTGTTTTCTTTAAAGGAGAAATGGCTTTTGTGAAATAAATCTTACAATTCGTCAAATTATTTCAAAATTGTAGATAGTATAGAAATTTAGTTTTCTAAAAATATTATACTATTGATAAATAGAGTGATTTTTGTCATGATGAAAGTATACTTCATGTAAGGAGCTTTATAAGGAAATACATGCTTGAGTTTGTATTAGGTTAATAGAATTTTTTATAATAGATAGAAAAGGGATATTTTATATTAAAATATTAAATAGAATGTCGAATTTTCATGCGATATATAAGGAATTTGAAAAAACCATTGCAGAAACACTGTGTTTAATGATAAAGTTCACATGAAGTTCACACGGATTTCACTTTGTTCATTTAAAATGAACTCTGTGTGAAAAATAAAACTCTTGCTAAAAAATGGAACTGGATGAATATTTTACTTTGATAATATTGTAAAGTATTAAAGTTTTAGTTTTTTTTAAGAGGATAGTAGGGAAAGGAAGTAAAGACAACTTATGAAAAAAGTAATTGCAGGTTTAGCAGCAGCTTCTGTAGCTGGCGTTGCAGTTCCAGGAATGGATTCTGCTCATGCACAAGTTTCAAATGAAGCGCTAAAAGAAATTAATGGACAAACTCAAACTCAAACTCAAACTCAAACGACTGTAACTGAAACAAAAACTGTAGAAACAACTTCTGAATTAAAATACACAGTAACTGCTGATGTATTAAATGTTCGTTCAGGTGCTGGTACAGGACATAACGTTATTTCTAAAGTAAAATCAGGCCAAGTGCTACAAGTAGTTGGACAAGAAAATGGTTGGTTCAAAGTAAACGTAAATGGTCAAACAGGTTATGTAAGTGGTGACTTCGTAACGACTGGTGGCAAAACAGGAACGACTGTTCAACAAGGAACAGGTACTTACACAGTAAACGTTTCTTCACTTAACGTACGTACAGGCCCAAGTACATCTCATACAGTATTAGGTTCTGTAAACAAAGGTAAAACAGTACAAGTTGTAGGTGAAGTACAAGATTGGTTTAAAATCAACTTCAATGGTGGAACTGGATACGTAAGCAAAGACTTCGTAACAAAAGGTGGTTCTGCTGTATCTAACGAAACAAAACAACCAACTACAAACAACAATACTACAACAGTTCAAACTGGTGGTTCTTATGTTGTTAACACTGGTGCTTTAAAAGTACGTACAGGCCCAGCTACATACAACGCTGTAATCGGTGGAGTAACAAATGGTAAAGTATTAAACGTTACTGGTGCTGAAAATGGTTGGTACAAAATTAACCATAACGGCCGCACAGGTTACGTAAGTGCAGACTTCGTTAAGTTTGTAAAAGGCGGAGTAAACAACGTTACAAATAACAATAATGTTACAAATAACGTTCAACAACCAGGTAAAGACGTACAAAAACCAACAACAGGTGGAGATACATCTTCAATCGCTGGATTCGCTAGATCTTTAAATGGTTCACCATACAGAACTGCTGGTACAACACCTGCTGGTTTTGACTGCAGTGGATTCATTCACTACGTATTAAATCAAACTGGTCATAAAGGCGCTCGTCAAACAGTTGCTGGATACTGGAGCTCTAAAACAAAAACTAGCAATCCACAACCAGGTGATTTAGTATACTTCCAAAATACTTATAAATCAGGTCCTTCTCACATGGGTGTTTACTTAGGAAACGGTCAGTTCATTAGTGCAGAAACAGATGCAACTGGTGTACGTATTAGTTCTGTAAGTAACTCTTACTGGAGCAAGCACCTATTAGGTTACACAAAAGCATACTAAGAAAAAGTAGTTTTATATACTTTTCGTATAGAGAAAAGGCTTTCCAAGGAAACTTGGGAAGCCTTTTTATAGTTGAATAAATTGGAAGTTTAATAGTTTTTATTTTAACTTTCCATTTAAAAATCGATCATATAAGTCATGGAAATAGTTAGGACGAAATAAGTTCGCTGCATGTCCTGCTAAAGGTATTTCCCTATATAGAACGTTAGGCAAAATAGATTTCAAATCAAATAGACAAGATTTATAGAGATGATCATGCTCTCCCATTACCCATAGTATAGGGTGAGGAAGTGATTTTAATTTAGATTTTAAATCGAATTCTAACCTATGTCGTAATGACTGGGCAATTATGGAGGAATGTAATTGTAATCCGAAACGGTAGTAAATATTTCTTGAAATGACTGCGAACGGATTTGCTTTTAGTATACCACTTGGAAAAATAGTATTTGCGTATTGAGAGAGCCATTTAGAGTATTCATCTCCTCGCTTCTCCCAAAAATTTTGAAATACATTATATAAACGAGAAGGGTTATTGTAATGTCCTCCAATATGACAAATACTTAATACTTTTTCTGGATGCATTTGTGCAAAAATTGTAGAGATGTAACAGCCGTAACTTAGCGCACAAATATGTGCTTTTTTAATACCTTCATGCTCATATAAGTTTAATAATTGATCTACGAGGCGCTGTAATGAAAAGTCGATTGCTTCTCCTTTATCATCACCGTGACCTAATAAGTCATAAGTTATAATGTTGTAGGAGGAAGAAAAACGTTTTTGCTCCTTTTTGAAGGCGCGACGATTGCCAACTAATCCATGAATAAAAATAATTGTTTCCTTTTCAGAATGTATATTTGTTTGCAAAAAGGATACTCCTTTCACTAACTGGAGATTTATATCGTGTTGTAAATTATTTATCTATAATTTACATAGAATAATATTAAGTACCAGGTAATAATATCAGATGTTTATACCTGTTGTAAAGATGAGTTTTTATGTATATTTTGTAAAAATAGAAAAAGTGTGTTTACATTCAGTTTACATTTGTATCGTATTCTAATTTTAGAAAGAACAGTTTGGTTTAACACGAGGAGATGAACAGGAATGGAAGTTAGAAATGAAATGAAGAAAAAAGGGAGTTGGAGGCAGTTTTTACGCCTTATTCAAGATACAAATCCTCCGAAAGGAATTTTAGTTTTTGCGTTATTAATGAGTTTGCTTTCTACGGGAGCGAGTTTATTTATTCCTATGCTTACAAAAGGATTAGTAGATAATTTTTCGCTTTCTTCAATTAGTGCAGGACAAATTGTTGGATTAGTTGCTTTCTTTGTAATGCAAACTATTGCGGCAGGGTTGTCTATATATTTACTAAATTATATTGGGCAGAAGATTGTAGCGGGACTAAGAGAACGTTTGTGGAAAAAGGTACTTATCTTGCCGGTATCTTATTACGATCAAAATAGAACAGGTGATACAATTAGCCGTATGACGAATGATACAGGTGTAGTGAAAACGTTAATTTCTGAGCATTTGTCAAACTTATTAACAGGTGGTATTTCAATTGTTGGATCGTTAATTGTATTATTTGTTTTAGATTGGAAAATGACTGCGTTACTTTTAACGGTTATTCCGTTGTCTGTATTAATTTTAGTTCCACTTGGACGAAAAATGTATAAGATTTCAAAAGCGCTTCAAGATGAAACGGCATCTTTTACAAGTGTGTTAACGCAAGTGTTATCAGAAATTCGTTTAGTGAAATCTTCAAATACAGAAAAAAGAGAATATGAAACGGGTAACACAGGTATACAAAAGTTATTACAATTTGGTTTGAAAGAAGGGAAAGTGCAAGCATTAATTTCGCCAGTTATGTCGTTTGTTTTAATGGCACTACTTGTTATTATCGTAGGATATGGCGGGATGCGAGTTTCTAGCGGTGCATTAACAACCGGTGAACTTGTAGCATTTATTTTGTATTTAGTTCAAATTGTAATGCCGATGAGTCAATTATCTATGTTCTTTACACAATTCCAAAAGGCAATTGGTGCAACGGAAAGAATTAGTACGATTTTAGAATATGAAGTAGAAGATCATGAAACTGGTGTGAAAGTGACAAATGCTAAGCAACCGATTGTTCTTGAAAATGTACATTTTGAGTATAACGAAGAAGAGCAAGTTTTGAAAAATATTGATTTCACAATTGAATCTGGAAAAGTGACAGCGATTGTAGGACCAAGTGGTAGTGGGAAAACAACGTTATTCTCATTATTGGAACGTTTTTATGAGCCAACTAGTGGCGCCATTAAATTAGGGGAAGAATCAATTACGAGTTATTCATTAGAGTCATGGCGACGTCAAATCGGTTACGTATCACAAGATAGTCCGTTAATTGATGGAACAATTCGTGATAATATTTGTTACGGTGTTGAAGGCGAAGTAACGGATGAAGAAATTGAAAAAGTAGCTGCAATGGCATATGTTGATGCGTTTATTCATGACTTACCAAACGGTTATGCAACAGAAGTTGGAGAACGCGGTGTGAAGCTTTCTGGGGGACAAAGACAGCGAATTGCTATTGCCCGAGCGTTACTTCGAAATCCGCAAATTCTTATGCTCGATGAGGCAACTTCAAGCTTAGATAGTAAATCTGAGTCTGTCGTTCAAAAAGCATTAAATAACTTAATGAAAGGCAGAACAACATTAGTGATTGCACATAGACTTTCTACTGTTGTAGATGCAGATAAAATTATCTTTATTGAAAAAGGGAATCTTACAGGTAGTGGTACGCATGATGAATTATTACAGACGCATGATATGTATCGTGAGTTTGCAACGCAGCAATTGAAAATTAAAGAGGGTGCATTATAAAATGAATCATCAGTGGGATTTTACTCCACTGATGATTCATTTTTAAAAAATATATTAGATGCTAAGTAGAAAGGAAATGGTTCCTTTGATACCTAAAATTTTAATAGTAGACGACGATCCACACATTAGAGAACTCGTTTCTGTATTTTTAGAACGAGAAGGTTTTCAAACATATGAGGCAATTGATGGAGTAGATGCACTTCAGAAAATGGATGACGTAAAAGTCGATATGGTTATTCTTGATATCATGATGCCAAATATGGATGGATTTGATGTATGTTTTGAATTAAGAAAATACTATGATATCCCGGTTCTGATGCTAACTGCCAAAGGAGAAACATCACAAAAAGTAAAAGGATTTCACCTTGGGACAGATGATTATCTTGTAAAACCATTTGATCCTATAGAACTAGTAGTGAGAGTAAAGGCATTATTGAAACGTTACCAAATTACAGTTTCGCAATCGATTCAAGTTGGAAATGTATTATTAAATCGTAAAACATTCGAAGTTACATCTGGAGAACAAACGGTTACGTTACCGTTAAAAGAATTTGAGCTGCTCTTTACTTTAGGGGCTAAATCGGGAAGAACTTGTTCGAGAGAGCAATTAATTGAAGAAATATGGGGATATGATTTTGAAGGGAATGAACGTACACTAGACGTTCATATTAATCGGTTACGTGAGAAGTTTCAAGAAGAGCAATCGAAATTTAGTATTAAAACAATAAGAGGATTAGGGTATCGCTTAGAGGTAAGTAAATGAGAAAAAGAAAACGAATGAGTAAGTTGAAGATGCTGAAAGTATTTGGAGCAGTATTAGCGCTCTTTTCTATTCTTACTATCATTTGGTCTATCGCATTTTATGTAGCAACTAGTTTATTGAATGCTTTTGACGTAAACGTATCGCCGTTTGTTGCCTTTCTAATTAGTGATATGGTCGGTTTTGTCTTTATTATTCTTATTTGGACATTGATTGGAATATTAATGAGACCAAAACGAGAGGCGATGATTTGGACTATTATTGAACCGATACAAAAAATTGCAAAAGGAGACTTCTCCGTAAAAATAAGAAATGAAGAAAAGTATGATGGTGAAATTGGCGTGCTCGTAAAAAGTATAAATGATATGACAGATGAACTGAATACGATGGAGAAAATGAGACAAGAGTTTGTATCGAATGTTTCTCATGAAATACAGTCACCGTTAACTTCTATAAAAGGATTTGCTAGAGCACTACAAGACGATAATCTTTCTGAGGAAAAAAGAAAGCATTATCTTACCATTATTGAAACTGAAACAACGAGATTATCTAAACTAAGTCAAAATTTACTAAAGCTAACTCTTTTAGAATCAGAGGAGTATACACCAGAAAGAGTGAGCTATCGATTAGATCAACAATTAAAGCAAATTGTGTTAAATAGTGAACCACTCTGGGCTGAAAAAGAAATTGAGTTAGAACTAGATTTAGAAAAAGTATATGTTATTGCTGACCAAGAAAGTATGAGTCAAGTGTGGATTAATTTAATTCATAATAGTATTAAATTTACTCCAAGCGGTGGTACGATTACTATTCAGTTAAAGGAACATGAGACAGTAGTGGAAGTGCGTATCCATGATTCAGGAATTGGTATATTAGAAGAACAGAAACAACATATTTTTGAGCGTTTTTATAAAGCGGATTCTTCACGAAATCGTGCCTATGGAGGAAGTGGCTTAGGTTTAGCTATTGTAAAGAAAGTACTCGACCTTCATCAAGGAGAGATAAAAGTGGAGAGTGAGGAAGGAAAAGGTACTGAATTTATTGTGCGTATTCCTAATTATGAAGAAAAATAGTGTAGTGATAAAGAACCATTTTTTATTTCATACGCAGACACTCTCTTATGAGAAGGGTGTCTTTATTTTGCATGAATAATGATAAATACGTGTAATGAATGCATAGTAATTTTCTACAGTTACCTACAAGTAACCTACGCACATGAAAGTGCATCATTGCCTTTTTACATAAACATAGATACAATTTTAATATAATACATAACTGAGATGATTAAGGAGTGTTATACTTGGCAGAATTATTACAAGGTAAAAATGCTTTAATTACAGGAGCAGGTAGAGGGATTGGTCGCGCTGTAGCAATCGCATTAGCGAAAGAAGGCGTAAATGTAGGCTTATTAGCTCGTTCAGAAGAAAACTTAAAAGCTGTAGCGAAAGAAGTAGAAGCAGAAGGTGTAAAAGCTGTTATTGCAACTGCTGATGTTTCTTCATACGAAGAAGTAACAACTGCGATTGAAACGTTAAAAAATGGTTTAGGATCTATCGATATTTTAATTAATAACGCTGGTATTTCTAAATTCGGTAAGTTTTTAGAACTAGACGTTGCTGATTGGGAAAAAATCATTCAAGTAAACTTAATGGGTGTATACTATGCAACTCGTGCAGCTTTACCGAGCATGATTGAACAACAATCTGGTGATATCATTAACATTTCATCTACAGCAGGACAAAAAGGTGCACCTGTAACAAGTGCATATAGTGCTTCTAAATTTGGTGTCCTTGGCTTAACAGAATCGTTAGCGATGGAAGTTCGCAAACATAACATTCGTGTAACAGCTTTAACTCCAAGTACAGTAGCAACTGATATGGCTGTAGATTTAGGATTAACTGATGGAAACCCTGATAAAGTAATGCAAGCAGAAGATATTGCAGAATTTATCGTAGCGCAGCTGAAATTAAATAAACGTACATTTATTAAATCTGCTGGGCTTTGGTCTACTAATCCATAGGAATTAAATTTAACTTTAAAAGAAGGGATATCTATTCTGTAAGGGGTAGATGTCCCTTCTTTATTTTTTGTATTCGAGACAGAATTTTCGGTATAATTAAAAGTGAATGGTAGAAAGCATTGGGAAATTGAAAGGGATGGCAGTTGTAAAAGAGTGATGTAAGGAGGAAAAAGGATGAAAAAGAAGTTTCAAAAATTATAACATGTATCGTGTATAACGAGATTAGCTCGTGGACCTCCAATATACATAACACTATATTATATATTAAAAAATTGGAGGATATAAGTAGATGAGAACTGAAAAAGAAATGTTAGACGTAATTATAAATATAGCAAAAGAGGATGAAAGAATTCGAGCAGTTATCATGAATGGATCGCGTGTAAATCCAAATGTGAAAAGAGATTGTTTTCAAGACTATGATATTATGTATGTTGTAAATGATATACAATCTTTTACGTCTAATCATAATTGGGTTCATAGATTTGGAGAAATAATGATAGTACAAATGCCAGAAGAAATGTCGTTAGTTCAACCAGATGAAGATGGGAAGTTTCCGTATTTAATGCAGTTCATGGATGGGAATCGGATTGATTTAACGCTAGTTCCAGTTGAGTTAATAAAAAAGTTCGTTGGACAAGATAGTTTAAGTAAACTGCTTCTTGATAAAGATAATTGTATGGAAGGATTCCCGCCAGCAAGCGATAAGGATTACTTAATAAAAAAGCCTACAGAAAAAGAGTTTTTGGATTGCTGTAATGAATTTTGGTGGTGTAGTACAAATGTGGCAAAAGGGTTATGGAGAGAGGAACTTTCTTATGCAAAAGGAATGCTTGAAGGACCAGTGCGAGATATGTTCATTGTAATGCTAGAATGGCATATTGGTATGAAAACAGACTTTACAGTTAATACAGGGAAGTTTGGAAAGCATTTCGAGCAATATATTGAAGAAGATATGTGGGAGCAATTTAAAAGGACATTTTCTAATGCTGAATATGAAAACATATGGGAGTCATTCTTTGTCATGAGTGATTTATTTAGGGAAGTGGCGAACGAAATCGCTAACACGTATGAATATCAATATCCGCAAGATGAGGATGATAAAGTGACGAACTATTTAAAACATGTGAAAGCTTTGCCAAAAGATAGTACATCAATTTATTAATAATATAAAGTAGTAAGACTGTCCTAATTAAGGACAGTCTTATTTTTGTTTATGAATAACAATTTCTCTAACAAAGTGCAGATGAATCACATATGAAAATTTAGGGAGGTTTTTTATCATGTATTATTTTTATTCGCCACAAATGTTTGCTCCATATCAATGGGGACTAGAACGAGATGTTTCGTATGCTTATATGCCATATAATTCATTTTATTATGGAGACTATATAAACTCATTGCCATACGCATATATCCCTCAAAATTATGAAGTACAAATGAAAGCATATGATCGTGGATCGTGGACACCATTTTCATGGGTTGAAAAATATGCGTACGCATTTTCAGGACCGTATAATAAAGCGGAAGTCGCTCTTACATTTGATGATGGACCAGATTTAGAATTCACGCCAAAAATATTAGATAAGTTAAAACAACATAATGTAAAAGCTACTTTTTTCTTACTTGGTGAAAACGCAGAAAAATTTCCGAACGTAGTAAAGCGTATTGCAAATGAAGGGCATGTAATTGGTAATCATACGTACAGTCATCCGAATTTAGCGAAAGTAAATGACGTTGAGTACCGTAATCAAATTATAAAAACGGAAGAAATATTAAAACGTTTAGCCGGCTATGCCCCTAAATTTATACGTCCACCGTATGGTGAAATACTTGAAAATCAATTGAATTGGGCAACTGAGCAAAATTTTATGATTGTACAGTGGAGTGTTGATACAGTTGATTGGAAAGGTGTAAGTGCCGATACGATTACAAATAATGTGTTAGGGAATTCATTTCCAGGTAGTGTCATACTGCAGCATTCTACTCCAGGTGGGCATTTACAAGGATCTGTTGATGCACTAGACAAAATCATTCCGCAGTTAAAAACGAAAGGGGCACGTTTTGTAACACTTCCAAGTATGTTCCAGACATCGAAAGAAAGAAAGTGAATGTGTTATAAATTGGAAAAATAAAGGTTGTGTCGTATAATGAAAGTGTAAGTTAGGGGGGTATAATTGATTGATGCACTCGTAAACATAGGAATAAGCATATTGATTGGTATTATTTTTATACTTGCGGCAATTATTCTTCAAAAAAATCCACCGACCGATATTAATGCGGCATATGGTTATCGTACGAAACGATCTATGAAAAATAAGGAATTATGGGATGCGGGTAACAGGTATAGTGTAGAAGTGATGAAGCAAAACGGATTTATCATGATGTTAATTGGAAGTGTTATTAGTATACTGTTTAGATATCCACATACAATAATAGCGATTATGGTGGTTATGGTATTGTTAATCATTCGCTTATTTATACGAGTAGAGAACAGATTAAAGACAATTGAACAATGATGATAAGGAAAATAGGACTCTCAGTCAATGATAGATAGGAGTCCTATTATATTTACAAACTATTATTTTTTAGTAGTTCTTTTCCTTGTGCAACAACAAATTCATAGTATGCAAGATCATACGGATAAATATCTTCAAATGTTATCGTAATCGGTTTATTGTTTAAGACTGAAATCGTTTTTAAAGATGAAATCTCTCCATTTAATAGTTGTAGAAAAGAAGTTGCATGTACTTTCATCACATCGTCTACTTCTTCACCTGGTGCGAATGGAAGTGGATTGATGACATTGTGAAAATACATATGACAAAATTCACGATCAGTAAGATTTGAAATTTCATAGTCTATTTTAAAGATTCCTTTGTATACTAAATCAGTAGTTTGAAAGGAAAGCCCCAATTCTTCTTCGATTTCACGAAGACCACCAATTTGTACATCTTCATCATGCATAATATGTCCAGCTGAAGTAATATCCCATATACATGGAGCTTCTTTTTTATTTTTAGAGCGTAACTGGAAATATAAGAATATATCTTTAGCATCTTTTTCTACAAACCAACAGTGAAATGTTTCGTGCCAATCACCGTCACGATGCACTTCATCGCGTAATTTCTTCCCAAGTGTATTTCTTTCAGAATCAAATATTGTTAACCACTCTGTCATTGTAATTCCCCTTTCTGCAAATTTTATTATACAATATTCGTATTGAATTTTGGGAAAATAAAGAAAAAGGGGCGATTATAAGTGGAGATAGAGCGTATGGAAATAAAATCGATTATTTCAACAGAGGAAGAGTTACGAAAAATATTGGGGCAACCAAGTGAGCGAGCATTGAAAAAAGTTATTTCATCATTAGACCACCATTGTGTAGATTTCCTTTCTAAATCTCCTTTTCTAGTATTATCTACTGCAAATAAGTTGGGGGAGTGTGACGCCTCGCCGAGAGGAGACGCACCTGGATTTGTATACGTACTCAATAATAATAAAATTATCATTCCAGAAAGACCAGGAAATCGTCGTATAGACTCCATTTTGAATATTATTTCAAATCCACGTGTAGGACTAATCTTTTTTATTCCAGGTCTTGGGGAGACACTCAGAATAAATGGCCGAGCATATATTACAAACGACGAAGAAATTTTGAAAGAAATGCAGGCGAATGGACGCAATCCGTTACTTGGAATTGTTGTTGAAATAGAAGAGTGTTACATTCATTGTGCAAAAGCGTTTATTCGTTCTAAGATGTGGGAATCAGAATCTTGGTTAAATAAAAAAGAGTTACCTTCAGCAGCAAAAATGTTGCTGGAGCATGCGAAAGTGAATACTTCAGAAGAAGATGTTGCACGTTCTTTAGAAGAAAGTTATACAAAAAGATTGTATTGAAAATTTTATTGATATAGTTTTGTAAGGTGGGTATGTACGGGTTTTAGAATGGGGAATTTATCCCGCATTAACGGGCAGTAAGATTCCTACCTCAAAATTCAGCGAAAACAAAGAAGTTAGGTGGGGATAAACAAAATCCCCACTGATTAAAGTTTCACTTTATATATGAACCGTTGATTTATAAACTGGAGAAATGACAAAATAGGTAAATTGAGTGGCAGTTGCATAATGTTATTGTGAAATATAATAAAAAATTATTTTGAAAATAGTTAGTAAAAATAGGCTTGCTTTTTAAAAAGTTGATAACTATAATAAGTTAACAAATAGACATGAACGAAAAAGTAATGATAAGGACACGAAATCATTTTTACGGTTTACAGAGAGGGAAGTCAAGGGTGTGAGCTTCCTAACACGAGAAATGGTTTTACCACCTTTGAACTTCAATAGTGAACGAGTAATCTAGTAATTATTGGCGGTATCAGCCGTTATCTGAACTTGAGCAATCTAGGAGGAGGTACGTCTAGATTGGAACAAGGGTGGAACCACGAAAACACATTCGTCCCTTTCCTAGGGAAGAATGTGTTTTTTTATAGAATTATAGATTGAAAATTTAAAATAATTAAAAATATTATTGATTTTGTTTTTTATGCGAGTATAATGAGTTAACAAATAAACATGAACGAAAAAAGTAACGATAAGGACACGAAATCATTTTTACGGTTTACAGAGAGGGAAGCCAAGGGTGTGAGCTTCCTAACACGAGAAATGATTTTACCACCTTTGAACTTCAATAGTGAACGAGTAATCTAGTAATTATTGACGGTATCAGCCGTTATCTGAACTTGAGCAATCTAGGAGGAGGTACGTCTAGATTGGAACAAGGGTGGAACCACGAAAACACATTCGTCCCTTTCCTAGGGAAGAGTGTGTTTTTTTATTACTTTGAAAGGAGGTGCGGTAATATGAAACGATTTATAAGTACGGAAATAACCACCACCTGCATGACAAAAAAGCAGAGTAAGGTGATTTATAGATGTAACAATTAAACTTTTAGGAGGAGATTAGAAGATGAATAACGTTATAAATGTTGGGGTATTAGGTTTAGGTACGGTCGGAAGTGGTGTTGTTCATATTTTGAAAGAACATTATAAAAAAATCGCACTTGATACAGGATACGAAGTGAAAGTGAAAACAGTCGTTGTACGTGATTTGGAAAAAGAACGCGATGTTTGTATTGATGGAATTGCAGTAACAAGTCATGCAGATGAAGTTCTAAATGATTCAAATATTGATATTGTAGTAGAGGTAATGGGTGGAATTGAAGAAGCAAAGCAGCATATTGTTAAGGCTTTACGAAATAAAAAGCATGTCGTAACAGCAAATAAAGATTTAATGGCTGTATATGGTGCAGAGCTTCTTCAACTGGCGAACGATAATGATTGTGATTTATGTTACGAAGCGAGTGTAGCGGGCGGTATTCCAGTGTTAAGAGGACTAACTGATGGGCTAGCATCAGATCAAATTGAAAAAATAATGGGAATTGTAAATGGTACAACAAATTATATGTTAACAAAAATGAGTCAAAATGGATGGTCTTATGAAGAGGCTTTACAGGAAGCACAAAAATTAGGCTTTGCAGAATCGGATCCGACAGCAGATGTAGATGGACTAGATGCGGCAAGAAAAGTAGCAATTCTTGCAAACTTAGGTTTTTCGATGAATGTTTCATTAGATGATGTGCAAGTAAGAGGGATTCGAAAGGTCGAAAAAGAAGATTTACAAATGGCTGAAAAGTTAGGATTTACTATGAAGTTAATTGGTAAGGCTGAAAAACAAGGACCAGCCATTCATTTAAGTGTAGAACCGACGCTTTTACCGAGCCAGCATCCATTATCAAATGTGAATAATGAATTTAATGCGGTGTATGTCCATGGCCAAGCGGTAGGAGAAGTAATGTTTTATGGACCCGGAGCTGGGAAGTTACCGACTGGTTCTGCTGTAGTAAGTGATATTATTTCAATCGTTAAAAATATGAATCAAGTTCCGAAAAATAAAAGTGCGTTAAAAGAACCAGTTCCTTATGAATTACAAGGTGATGAAGAAGTAGTTTCGAAATATTTCTTACGTATTTCATTACGAGATGAGCCTGGGATGTTACAAAAAATAACAGAATGTTTCGTTAATTATTCTGTAAGTTTAAAAGAGGTTATTCAATTACCTTTAAACCGTGAACTGGCAGAAGTCGTTGTTGTGACACATCGAACTTCCAAGTATCAATTTGAACGAGTTTTAGAAGCGATAGAAGCTGTCGCAAGTGAAATAAACAGTTACTACATTATTGAGGAGGAAAAACAATATGTATAAAGGACTATTAAAACAGTATGCGTCTTATTTACCAGTGAATGAAAATACACCTGATGTCAGCTTAATGGAAGGAAACACGCCACTTATTCCATTATTAAATATATCAAAACAATTAGGGATTCAGCTATACGGTAAGTACGAAGGAGCGAATCCGACAGGTTCTTTTAAAGATCGTGGTATGGTCATGGCAGTTGCTAAGGCGAAAGAAGAAGGTTCAGAAGCAATCATTTGTGCATCAACAGGTAATACATCAGCATCAGCTGCAGCATATGCGGCACGTCTTGGGATGAAATGTATTATCGTAATACCAGAAGGAAAGATTGCACATGGAAAATTAGCGCAAGCGGTCGCTTATGGAGCTGAAATTATTTCAATAGAAGGGAATTTCGATGATGCACTTAAGGCTGTAAGAAATATTGCTGCAGAAGAGCCGATTACGTTAGTAAATTCAGTGAATCCTTATCGAATTGAAGGGCAAAAAACGGCAGCATTTGAAATTTGTGACCAATTGCAAAATGCACCAGATGTTCTAGCTATCCCTGTTGGGAACGCAGGAAATATTACAGCATATTGGAAAGGTTTCTGTGAATATGAGAAAGAAAAAGGTTATAAGAAGCCAAGAATCCATGGTTTTGAAGCGGAAGGAGCAGCTGCAATTGTAAAAGGGCATGTAATTGAAGAACCTGAAACAATTGCAACAGCGATTCGCATCGGTAACCCAGCAAGTTGGTCGTATGCAGTAGAGGCTGCCGAGCAGTCTCGTGGTGAAATAGATATGGTATCAGATGAAGAAATTTTACATGCGTATAGGTTATTAGCAAAAACTGAAGGAGTTTTCGCTGAACCAGGATCAAATGCTTCATTAGCCGGCGTAATTAAACATGTTGAATCTGGAAAAATCAAAAAGGGAGAAACAGTTGTTGCAGTATTAACTGGAAATGGTTTGAAGGATCCTGATATCGCTATTTCTTCAAATCAACTAGACATCGCAAATGTGTCAAATGATATAGAACAAATTAAAGATCATATTAAAGGGGTGATTATGTCGTGATACCATTTAGCGTTCGTGTCCCTGCTAGTACGGCGAATGTTGGTCCTGGATTTGATTCAGTTGGAATAGCTTTGTCATTGTATTTAGATGTGGTGGTTAAAGAAAAAGCTGATAAATGGCAAGTAATCCATTCCTTTGAAGAATCAATTCCAGCAGACGATAAAAATTTAATCGTTAGCACGGCATGTAAAGTATGTCCTTCTATATCACCCCATATAATAGAAGTTACTAGTAATATCCCATTAACGAGAGGGCTAGGAAGTAGTGCATCAGCGATTGTAGCTGGGATAGAGCTTGCGAATCAACTAGGCAATTTGAACTTAACTGCTGATCAAAAAGTTCAAATTGCTACAAATTTTGAAGGACATCCTGATAATGTTGCTGCTTCTATATTAGGTGGAACTGTAATTGGAGCACTTGATGGAAAGGATGTTTCCGTCGTAAGAATTGAGAGCAAGGAATTAGGTGTAGTTTCTCTCATTCCGAATGAAGAATTAAATACAGATGAAAGTCGATCTGTATTACCAAAGATGTTTCCGTTTCATGAGGCAGTTAAAGCGAGTGCGATAAGTAACGTATTAGTAGCTGCATTATGTCAAAAGCGGTGGGAAGTTGTAGGTGAAATGATGGAGAGAGACCATTTTCACGAGCCATATCGTTTAGAACTCGTACCGTTATTACCATCTATTCGTAAATGCGCAAAAGAATTTGGTGCGTACGGCACAGCACTTAGCGGTGCGGGACCATCTATTTTTATATTAGCACCATATGAGAAACGTCAAGAAATCGCTGGGCAGTTAGCGAGAGTATTTACAGATATGAAAGTATGTGAGCTTGAAATCGACCATAAAGGTATTATTGTAAATAAGGAAGAGCATATTGGATCGTAAAGAAAGCTGGCATGGCTAGCTTTCTTTACGTTGCAAACCTATTTTAAATTAGGTTTTTTCGGAAGAAAATATAAAACAAATGTTGATTTTGAATAATGTAAGTAAAGAGTGCATTCATTTTGGAGGTGATTACATGAATAAAGAGTCACCAGAAGAAAAAAGAGAGCGTATGAGACAAAGTGAATTAAAAAGTAATCCTACGGGTTCTTTACGTGACGGACTCAATAGAGCGGAAACAGGTAGTCCAGTTGATATAGCAGGCGGTATGAATTGGAAAGGCACAGGAATAATCATTTTAGTACTATTTTTAGGATACATTGTATACACTTATTTTTTCAGTTGAAGAATGCTTGTTAAAATTTTGATTTGCTTAGTTTCATAATTATTGAGAAAAAAACGCAGTTACTGTATTACATATCTTCTAAGCAAGTTATAGTTGTTCATATCAACTTTTAATACTCCAAATAGAGCTAGCAAAATGCTAGCTCTATTATTTTTTGCCACATTCCTGTAACAAAGCACCTGTATATTCATTGGTGGAGGTGCAGAGGATGAAAAAAATGATAGCGATATGTCTTCTTACAACTATGTCGTTTTCGACTTTAGTCGGTTGTGACGTAAAAGGTAGTAATGCTGTACAAGAGTCTAAAATAAAGAAAGCGACGTATAAAGATTTTACTTATGATGTAAATCCAGAAACATTCACATTAACTGTAGAACATGAGGGGGTAAAGGAACAGGCATCACAACCCCTACCGAAAATGAAGGTATCGAATGTAAAAAAAGAAAAGGATCGTACATCGTGGGAATATCCAGATCAAAAAGTAAAAATAAAATTAGAAAAGAAAAAAGACCACTTAAACATTGAAGTGGAATCGACTGGTGCAGAAAGCTTTACATGGCCGAAAGTAGAAGCTGAAAATTATACACTTCCGTTATGGGAGGGTAAGCAAATTCCGAGCAATGATGAGAATTGGAAGAAGTTTTTAAAGGATGATGCATATTCATTTGCTGAATCATTTTCTATGAAGTTTTTCGCATTAAATGGTTCGAAATATTCAATTGTATATATTGCAAAGAATATGTTTAATAATGAATTGAAATTTCATTCGGATCCGAAAATAGGATTTGATTTTACACATGAATTTCCGAGCATAAATAAAAATAAAACATATGGATTTCAATTATATGTGACAAATAATGATGCGGTAAGCATTACTAAACTGTATAAGGATGATATTGTTCAAAAAGGTGAATTTAAAACATTACAAGAAAAGGCTAGAAAAAATAAAGAAATCGAAAAGTTATATGGAGCGGCGCATTTTTATTTTTGGAATCAAAATGGTTTATCAGAAAGTAATATAAATTGGTCAAAACTAAGAGAGCAAATAAATAGCCCGCTGTTTAGTCATATAAAAGAACTTATTCAAAAGAATAGTTCAGAGCCTGGGGAACTGAATGTATTAGATCAAGTAAGTAAACAAGATTTTATTGATAAGTATCAAAAAAATGTTATTTTACGTTATATAAACGAAGTGTTATCTATGAAGGAATTTTATAAAGAGGATATTTTTCAAAACGTTAATCAGGAAGCTAGTGTGCTATTAAAGAAAGGTGTAGGTCACTTAACGAATACAGAATTGTATAGCTTAAATAAGCATTTATTAAAGTCGCTACTTGGTGATGCGGTTGAAGAGGTAAGTAAATGGGGTAATGCAGATGGAACGGACATACTAAAGGAAATGAAAGAGGCAGGAATAGAAAAAGCATGGATTGGTCTGCCGAACTGGGAACAAGGATTTATGCAACCTAATTTCGTGACAAAAGCTAAGGAAATGGGGTATTTAGTTGGTCCGTATGATTCGTATCATTCCATTCACGAAAAAAGTGATAAAAATTGGAACACAGCATCCTTTAATGACCCATCATTATACGAAGAGGCTACTGTAACGAAGAAAAACGGAGAAAAGGTGCAAGGCTTTTTAGGTAGAGGTCGCAAATTAAACCCGACTTTATCGCTGCCTAGTGTAAAGGAACGCATGAATGATATATTACAAAATGGTCCTAAATATAATTCATGGTTTATTGATTGTGATGCGACAGGTGAAATTTACGATGACTATTCAGCGAAACATATAACGACGCAAGAGCAAGATTTAAAAGCACGTTTAAAACGAATGGACTACATTGCGCAAGAAAAGGGTATGGTCGTTGGTTCTGAAGGCGGAAATGATTTTGCTAGTAGTACGATTGCATTTGCACACGGAATTGAAACACCTGTTATTAAATGGGACGATGAAGATATGCGGAAAAATAAAACAAGTCCGTATTATGTCGGTGGATATTGGTCACCAAATCAAAATGTGCCTGAAAAATATGCAAAACAAGTACCATTGAAAGAAGAATATAAACAAGTATATTTAAACCCAGTATATTCGGTACCATTATATAAATTAGTATACAATGATTCCGTTATTACAACGCATCATTGGGAATGGGGAAGTTTAAAGGTAAAAGATGAAGTTGGAAATCGAATGCTGTCTGAATTATTGTATAATGTTCCTCCGTTGTACCATTTAGATGAAGTAGAGTGGAATAAGCATAAAAAAGAAATTACAGAGCATCTAAAAGTTTGGAATGAAGTTCATGAAAAAGCAGTAAAAGAAGAGATGACGAATTTTGCGTATTTGTCAGAAGATAAGCTAGTACAATCTGTTTCTTATGGAAAAGATATTAAAATCATTGTGAACTTCTCAAATGAAGACATGGAAATAGAAAAAACGAAAATAAAAGCAAAGTCGGCTTACATTGATAATCAGGGGAAGAAAAGTGTGTATACGCCGTTTGAGAAATAATAAAGTTAAATATACTGTATTCATAGAGATTTTATAATTAGCTGGATTCTTTATTCATATCGTTTGTTAGGAAAAAGACATTCTAATTTAAAATGAAAGAGTTAATAAATTTGTAAATCCGCATGTTGCGAAGTGCTAAATTTTTGAAATTGGTAAATAGTGACTTGCCAAAAATAAGTACGAGAGTATAATGTGAAATGGAATACGTATTGGGTTTAAGTAGTAACCTTACAAAATTGTAAGGTTAGTGAAAGGAAATTCAATATGAAGATAAATAGACTTACATTATACTTGGTAAAGAGAAAGAGAGGCGAATGGGTATGAGCTCTGAATTAGAACAAAATACGAGAAGTAATAAAAAGCGTTCTAAAAGAAAGTCAATAAAATGGTTCATATTAATTCCATTTTTCCTACTTATTTTTGGAGGAGTAGGATATGGTTCGTTTATATATAATAAAGCAAAAGCTGTTGTAAATGATGCGTATGCAAAAATTGATAAGTCATCAAAGCGTGATAAAGAAGTCGAACCTTTAAAGGATAATATTTCAATATTAATCATGGGTGTAGATGGAAGTGAAATGAGAAAAAGCCAATATGGCGAAGCAGTTCGAACAGATGCACTTTTATTAGCAACAATTAATAAAGATGATAAGTCTGTTAAGCTAGTAAGTATCCCACGTGATTCACGTGTTTACATTCCAACTAGAAAAAAATTAGATAAAATTACTCATGCTCACGTATTTGGTGGCGTAGAAAGTACACGCGATACGGTGGAAAGATTTTTAAATGTACCTGTTGATTATTATGTGAAGTTTAACTTTGAATCATTCGTACAAATTGTCGATTCAATTGGTGGTATTGATATTGATGTCCCAGTTACTTTCACTGAACAAGATAGTAAAGACCAGGCTGGTATGATCCATTTAGAAAAAGGTTACCAACATTTAAATGGAGAACAAGCACTTGCACTTGCAAGAACGCGTAAAATTGATAGTGACGCAATGCGTGGACAGAGACAGCAACTTGTAATAGAAGCAATTGCTAAAAAAGCGATGTCTGTTCAATCAATTAGCAAAATGGGCTCTTTACTGGATGCGGTTGATAAAAATATGAAAACGAACTTAACATTTGACGATATGCTGGCCATTACAAAAAATATGGCAGGATCTAATTTGGAAATGGAAAAAATGCAAATAGAAGGTACAGATAAACGTATCGGTGGTATTTATTATTACATTCCAAATGAAAAAAATGTAAAAGATATTTCAAAAAAATTAAATGATCATTTAGGTGTAACGCCAAAATCAGTCCGAAACGAATAATAAAAAAAGATTGGCTTTTGCCAATCTTTTTTTTTGGAATGTATTTGTAACTTTTCTGTAACGATTTTTTAGTTTAGAAAAATTATACTCATATGTATGAGTATAATGGATAGGTAAAAAAGTAAAAGGACATATTCAAAATTTGTGGTAAGGAAAGATATCATATGCAGAAATGGTTAAGCATGATGGGAATTATCTTTATATTGACTGGATGTAAAATGTCTGAAGCTCCAACAAGTCTAATGGAAGCTCCTACAAATGAAAAATGGATTAATGAATTAAAGGAACAAATTGATAAAGATTTACCTGTTAATTATCGCTTACTTACTCCAATGTCTAACAAAGATAAACAGATGATTTGGTCAATGAATTTTAAACAAGATAATAAGAAAGAAGCCATCTTATTTTATAAATTGCCGAATGAAGATCATAGCGTATATTTAGCCGTATATGAAGAAATCGGAAATGGCTGGAGAATAAAGTCCACACATAAATTTGATGGTGGAGATGTAGATATCGTTGAAGTCGGTGATTTTACAGGGAACGGGAAGAGAGAGTTGTTAATCGGAATCTCTGTAAATCGTGAATCGTTAGAACATGTTATGTATGTTTTTTCGGAAGAAAATGAAGAGATGAAGGAAATATATAATCGAAGTTATACGAAGTTATTCATAGAGGATCTAAATGAAAATGGACTGAAAGATATAAGCCTTGTTACATTTGAAAAAGATGAGAAGCTGACAGTTGAGTTCATGGAACAATTTAAGACTTTATCTGAAGTGTCATACGATCCATTTATAAATAGTATTCAAAGAATACAAATGGGTCGTATATCTAAATCACTAAAGGCGGTAGTAATTGATGCAGGAGTTGGCGCTCATTCAGGTATAACTTATGTAGCAAAATTTGATCAGGATCATTATGAAGTATTACCTATAGGTGGGAAAGAAGATTTATTTAATGAATATGTTGTAGAAAGTAAAGATGTTAATGAAGATGGCATTATTGAATTTGTTCGTACTGTACGTCCAAAAGGTTGGGAGGATAAATCACATGGTGATAGTCCGCTTTTTGAACGTTACATACAGTGGAGTGAATCTGGAATTAAACCAATTGAAGAACGATATATAGATATAGAAAAAGGGTATTATGTGAAAATTCCTAAAGAGTTAATAGGGAAAATTACAATACCAGATCAGCAAAAAGAATCAAATTCTCAAAAGTTTTTGGATACAAGAACAAATAAAATATGGCTTGAAGTTCATATTTTTAAGCGGAAAGAATGGTTCAATATAAAAGGCTACAGCGCAGCAATTAAAACGGCTTCTCACGTATATGCAGTACCGAAGCAATCGGAATTTGAAAAAGTGAAAGCATATATAAAACCGCTAGCGGATTATCAACAAGAGTAGGAGGTGGGAATTATGTCAAAAATTTTAGTTTTAGAAGATGAATTAACGATCCGTAGCTTTATTGTTTTAAATTTAAAACGTGCTGGATTTTATGTAATAGAAGCTACTACTGGAGAAGAAGCATTACAGATTTTGAGTGAGCAAACTGTTGATATAGCACTGCTGGATGTAATGTTACCGGGGATTGATGGTTTAGAAGTTTGTAAGGCTATCAGGAAAGAAAATAAAAAAATGGGTATTATTATGTTAACCGCACGTGTACAAGATGAAGATAAGGTGCAAGGACTAGGAATAGGTGCAGATGATTATATTGCAAAACCGTTTAGTCCAGTAGTATTAACTGCACGTATACAGTCTTTATTAAGAAGAATAGAAGTACATGAAGAAAAAACGAATATTGTTACGTCAGGTCCATTTTCGTTAAATATTATAGAAGAAAGATTGTATAAAGATGGACAATTAGTCGATTTAACACCTACAGAGTATATGATATTACAGTATTTAATGAATCAGGCTTCAAAGCCAGTTTCGCGTGATGAAATTTTAAATATGATTTGGGGAACCAATTACGTAGGTGAGACGAAAGTAGTAGATGTAAATATGAGACGGTTACGTCAAAAGATAGAATGTAATCCATCAGAACCTGAATTTATTCTTACGGTGTGGGGAAAAGGATATGTGTGGAAGGAAAGTATGAGATGAAACGGAAAGTGACTTTATATTTTATGACGGTCATTACACTTATGCTTGTATTATTTGAAGTTGTATTTTCAGTCTCAATTTATCGATACTATTATAATGGTATTGTGCAATATATAGAGTCTCATGCGAAAACGAGTACACGTTTTTTTTCAGAATACAATTCACTATACTTTATTCGATTACAAGAATATAGTGGTGACATAATTAGTAGCTTTCAATTAGAAGGAACAGAATTACAGTTAATTGATCGTCACGGCTCGGTTATACAATCTTCAAGTGGTGAAAAGGTAGAAGGTAAAGTGAATATTCCACAATCATTATTAGAAGGTGAAATGTATAATCAAGTTACTACGAAAGGTAATAAAAAACAACTAGAGGTGCTAAGCCCACTTATACATCAAGGACAAACTATTGGTGTTTTAAAATATACGACTGTTTTAACAAATGTAAATAAAAAGATTATTGAAATTATTACGTTTACTATTTCTGTAGGTATTGTTATTTCGGGAGTCGCCTTCTTAATTAGTAGACGTTTGGCAAATTCATTTGTTGAGCCAATTGAATCCATTATTCAAGCCTCTTCACAAATTGCAGAAGGCACATTAAAGCAAAAAATTAAAGAAGATTATCCTGGAGAATTAGGTGAATTGGCACATAGTTTAAATTATATGGCCTATAAAATAGATAAGGCTGAGCAGATGAAAAATGAATTCATTGCTTCTATTTCGCACGAAATACGAACGCCTTTAACAGGAATTAAAGGTTGGAGTGAGACGTTAAAAACAGTAGATCATTTAACAGAAGAAGAAATAAAGCAAGGTATGGGCATTATTTCAGGTGAGACAGATAGATTGATTCATTTAGTAGAAGAATTGCTAGATTTTTCAAGATTACAATCAAATCATTTTAATTTATATAAACAAAAGGTGCAGTTGTACGATATACTAGAGGAGACGATTTGGCAATTAACTCCTAAATCGGAAGAGAAGGAAATTCAATTTATTACTACTATAGACCGAATTGAATTGATGGGAGATCGAAATAGGTTAAAGCAAGTTTTCTTGAATATTGTTCAAAATGCAATTAAGTATTCACATAAAAAAAGTACAATACACATTGAAGCGACTAAAATAGAAGGACAAGCAGTGATTAAGGTAAGAGACGAAGGGATTGGAATTGCTAAAGAACATTTACCATATATTGAGCAATCATTTTACCAAATTAATAATCATGCTGCAGGTGCAGGTATTGGTTTAGCTATCGTTAAAAAAATGGTAGAGCTTCATGGCGGTGTGCTTAGTGTTACAAGCAAAGAAGGAATAGGAACAACAATTTTGATAAAACTCCCATTATAATACAAATAAAATCTATTTATATGGTGAAATAAAAATAAATAGATGTATAATTATATTGGGCGATTTATATATAAGATTAATAGGGAGAGGAATTCGATAGAATGGAAAAAGCTTTAAAAATTAAACAAATAGTAGTCGTTTTAATAGCGATTGCCGCAGTAGCTATTGGGTATTACATGTTTCAATCAATTACTTCACCAGCAAAAGCTGTTGCGAAACAAGAAAATGTAGTGCAGCTTGCAAGTGAACAGCCGAAAGTTGAAATGAATAAAACGGCACCAAGTCGTTTTAATGGAAAAGAAAGAAAAGTTGCTTATCTTACATTTGACGATGGGCCAGGGAAATATACGGCTGAATTATTAAATACGCTAAAACAACATGATGCGAAGGCGACGTTCTTTTTAATTGGAGCGAATGTAAAAGAATTTCCTGATTTAGTGAAACGTGAAAATGCTGAGGGTCATTATGTAGGCATGCATAGTATGACACATAATTTCGCAAAGTTATATAAAAATGGCGAGTATGTAAATGAGATGAAAGAAGATCAAGGTTTAATCGCTAATATTATTGGGAAATCACCTAAATTAACACGTCCTCCATATGGTTCGATGCCTGGATTGAATGAAGGTCTTCGAAATAAAGTGGTAGAAGGCGGATTTAAAGTATGGGATTGGACAATTGATTCATTAGATTGGAGATACAATAAAATGCCAGTTGATGCAGCTGCAGCACAAATTGCTCAAAACGTATTAACAAACGCAACAAAACCACAAGAAGTAATTTTAATGCATGATATTCACCCGCAATCAGTTGCTGCTGTGCCAGCAATTTTAAAGGGGCTAAAAGAAAAAGGTTATGAGTTTGAAGCTTATCATGAAGAGAGTCACTTCCCAGTGAACTTCTGGCATGATAACCGTATGTAATGGAGGAATGAACGTTGAAGTATGGAAAAGTAGCAGTAGTTGGAGCATTATCAGTAGGACTTTTAACAGGTTGTTTCGGTGAAAAGCCAGAAGAAAATCTATATACAGCTTTTGAAACAGCAGCAACACAAGAAAAATCTTTAGTGGATGAAGCAAAAAAATTAGAGCAGTTAGAGAAACAAGGGCAAGAATTATATGCTCAAATTTTGCAAGAAGGTAAAGATCATAATGAAGCAGTTGTGAAGAAAATAGAGCAAGCTACTGCAAATGTAGATGATCGTGAAAAAGTATTGAAAAGTGAGAAAGAAATGCTAGAAAAAGCACAGAAGGAAACGAAATCTGTTCAAAGTAATATAGAGAAGATTGAAGATAAGAAGTTACAAAAACAAGCAAAAGCAGTAGAAGAGTCGTATAAGAATCGTTATGATGCATTCCAAAAGATGAATGAAAATTACACGAAAGTGTTAGCAACTGAAAAAGAACTGTATGAAAAATTAAAAGTAAAAGAAACGAAATTAAAAGAAATCGGTGAAAAAGTTAAAACTGTTAATGAATTAAATGTGGAAGCACAAAAGTCGAAAGAGCAGTTTAACAAATTTACAAAAGAGTATAATGACAGTAAATTAGCATTCTACAAAGGTGCAGAAATTAAGATTAAAGATCAGAAATAAAGAAGAATCTAAAGTGTAATAAAAAGCCGGAGAAACATCGTTATAAATGTTTTTTCGGTTTTTTACGTTAAATGAATAGAAAAGACTGGAATTGATATCATAAAAGAGTTATAGTGAGTTATTCTAAGGGAAACATTGTAAAGTAAGGAGAATAGGAATATGTCATATGAATTTTTACTCAAATTAGGTTTAGCACTCTTTTTAGGATTATTCATCGGGATAGATAGGCAGCTAAAGAATAAACCACTTGGTGTGAAAACAAGTATGGTTATTTCTGTAGCAAGTTGTTTAATTACGATGGTTTCAATTGAATCTGTGCATGTATATTCTGTTCCAGGACATACAAATATGGATCCGATGCGACTGGCCGCTCAAATTGTTAGTGGAATTGGTTTTCTTGGCGCAGGTGTCATTTTACGAAGAAGTAATGACGTTATTTCTGGATTAACAACAGCTTCTATGGTGTGGGCTGCTTCAGCTTTAGGAATCGCAATTGGTGCGGGATTTTATTTACAAGCGACAGTTGCTATGGTTTTAATTATTTTAGCGATTAATGTACTTCCGCAACTTGTGAAAATTGCAGGACCGTATTCATTAAGACAAAAGGATTTATCTATAAAAATTACTGTTAAAGAGCATCATGAGTTAGATGGTATATTTAAGCAAATTAAAAATTTAGGCATGCATGTGAAACGCGTGAAAATTAAAGATATAGATAGTGGAGCATTTCAGCAACTAGAGATGGTTATTTTAGCTCCAGAAGATTTATATACAACAGAATTATATAGTTCCCTGAAAGAGATTGATCGAGTAGTTTCAGTTGAAGTGGAAAGTAGATAATTGTGATAAAAAAGAGTGAAGTGAATTCACTCTTTTTTATTTGGATTTTTAAGGAATGAAATTGATATAATGATGAGTAATAAAGGGGGAGAAATGATGGGAATACATATTAGAAGAGCAATAAAGGATGATATACAAGGTATAGCAAAGGTGCATGTCGATAGTTGGAAAGCAACGTATAAAGGGATATTTGCTGACGAAATTCTAGATAATATAGCATATGAGAAACGAGAAAAACAATGGGAAGATATTTTTCAAAAAGAAGGTAATCATCAATTTAGATTTGTAGCAGAGAATTTAAATGGAGAAATAGTTGGATTCATCGATGGGGGGATAGAAAGAACTGATACATATAATTGTGATGGAGAATTATATGCAATCTACCTTTTACAACAGTATCAAGGAATGAAAATAGGACAAAAGTTATTTCAAGCGTTACTATCAGAATGTGTAAAGAATGATATGCAATCACTTTTAGTTTGGGTTGTTACGAATAATCCTTCTAAAAAGTTTTATGAAAAATTTAACCCGGAAAAAATTGATACGAAATTTTTAGAGAGAGTAAGGGTAGAAGAAACAGCGTATTGTTGGAGAGATTTAAATTTGTTACAAAAACAAACAGCTATATAGATTTATACATATAATAATATTATGTAAATATATCATAGGGAAAGGTATACCTCATTTGGTGTACCTTTTTATTAATCCATCAAAAAATGGATTAATAAAAAATAGTAGGTAATTAGTTTGAAAGCAAGAAATTTTCTAGTGTACTTTTAACTAGATTAAAGAAAAGAAAGAAAAAAATAAAAATTTAATTTGATAAAAAAATTCTGAAATATACTCTTGAATTGAATATCATTATCAATTAGAATCATAATTGATAACGATGTTCAATTATCAATTGTAATATGAAATTCTCATAGCGTTAATATAAAGAGGAGGACCAACATGCAGCATGCGAAACAAATCGCAGAACATGCAACATTACAAAGCTTTTTAAACTGTTATTTAAGAGAAACAGGGAGTGGAGAATGGATTACAGAGGATGAAAGAATGAAGAGTATCTTCAGTAATACGTTGAATAGAGATACAGTCCCCACATATTTATGTTGTCGGCTATCGGCACAGAACGTTACTTTGTATGGAGAAGTTATATATAAATCATCAACAGATCGCCATTTGTTTGGAGAACAATTTTATTATCAAATTGGAGATAGTCATTCTGTTATTACAGCAGATTATGTTACAGTTATTACATTTTTAATAAAAGAGATGTCTATCAACTACGGAGAAGGAACGAATCCTGCGGAACTTATGCTTCGAGTTATCCGTAGTTGTCAAAATATTGAGGAATTTACAAAAGAGAGAATAGAAGATACATCCGCATTATACGGTTTTCATACAACTTTTATAGAAGCGGAGCAGTCTTTATTATTTGGGCATTTAACTCATCCTACACCAAAGAGTAGACAGGGGATATTGGATTGGAAAAGTGCAATGTATTCTCCAGAATTAAAAGGAGAATGTCAGCTTCATTATTTTCGGGCACATAAAAGTATAGTAAATGAAAAATCATTATTATCAGATTCTACAACAATGATTATAAAAGAAGAATTAAGTAATGATGAGATGGTTAGTAAGGAATTTATAGCGAAGTACTGTAAGGAAGATCAATATGCATTAATTCCAATTCATCCGCTTCAGGCAGAATGGCTCTTGCATCAAGCTTACGTACAAGATTTGATAGTTCAAGAATTGCTTGAGTATATTGGTCCTGTAGGTAAGTATTATATGGCAACATCATCACTAAGGACGCTATATCATCCCAATTCGAAGTATATGCTTAAGTTTTCATTTCCGGTGAAAGTAACGAATTCAATGCGTATTAATAAACTGAAAGAACTTGAGAGTGGTCTTGAAGGGAAGGAAATGTTAAATACGGCTATTGGTGAAGTACGAGAAAGATTTCCAGGATTTGATTTTATTTGTGATCCAGCCTTTATTACATTAAATTATGGAACACAAGAATCTGGATTTGAAGTGATTATTCGTGAGAATCCTTTTTATAGTGAACATGCAAACGACGCAACATTAATTGCTGGGCTAGTTCAAGACGCTATACCTGGGGAGCGTACGCGGTTATCGAATATTATTCATCGCCTAGCAGATTTAGAAAGTAAAAGCTGTGAAGAAGTAAGCTTAGAGTGGTTTAGACGATATATGAATATTTCTTTAAAGCCAATGGTATGGATGTATTTACAGTATGGTGTTGCATTAGAAGCTCATCAGCAAAATAGCGTTGTTCAGCTAAAAGATGGTTATCCGATCAAATATTATTTCCGTGATAATCAAGGATTTTATTTCTGTAACTCAATGAAAGAGATGCTTAATAATGAATTAGCTGGTATTGGAGAACGTACTGGAAATTTATATGACGACTATATTGTGGATGAGAGATTTCGTTACTACTTAATTTTCAATCATATGTTTGGCCTCATTAATGGTTTTGGCACAGCAGGATTAATTAAGGAGGAAATTCTTCTCTCGGAATTAAGGTCTGTACTTGAATCATTTCTTCCATATAACCGGGAACCTTCTACATTTTTAAGAGAATTATTGGACGAAGATAAGTTAGCGTGTAAAGCAAATTTACTAACGAGATTTTTCGATGTCGATGAGTTAAGTAATCCATTGGAGCAAGCTATTTATGTGCAAGTACATAATCCACTCGTTAGAGAAGTGGCTGTTCGTTCATAAATAACGTTAAAATTTCACGTAATACAAATAATGGTATTTTGTCATAAGGTGGAGGGTTTTATGAGAGTGGACATGTATCATACGAAAGTATTGAAGGCGCTCGAATCAGAAGATTACATTTCAGTACGAAGAAGAGTGCTACGTCAATTAGTAGAATCGTTAATTTATGAGGGGATTATTACACCGGTTCGCATAGAAAAAGAAGAACAACTTCTTTTTCTAATACAAGGACTTGATGAAGAAGACAAAAGTGTCACGTACAAATGCTATGGCAGGGAACGGATGACATTTGGACGTATTTCGTTAGACTCATTAATAGTAAGAGTTCAAGATGAACAGCAAGAAATACAGTCTGTCTCGCAATTTCTAGAAGAAGTTTTTCGGGTTACTAGTGTAGAACAAGCTAAATTAGATTCTTTTATGCACGAATTAGAACAAACAATATTTAAAGACACGATTGCACAATATGAAAGAAATAATAAGAGAGAATATACTCAAAAATCTTACGATGAGTTTGAAAGCCAATTAATAGATGGCCATCCATACCATCCTAGTTATAAAGCACGTGTTGGATTTCAATATCGTGACAATTTTCAATATGGTTATGAATTTATGCAGCCAATAAAACTCATATGGATTGCAGCACATAAGAATTATGCGACTGTAGGTTATGAGAATGAAGTGATGTATAACAACCTTTTAAAAGAGGAGATTGGCGATCGTAAATTAGAAGAGTTTATGGAACGAATTCGTAATAAGGGATGTAATCCAAAACAGTACGTGTTTATACCTGTTCACCCATGGCAGTGGGAGAATTTCATCATTTCAAATTATGCGGATCATATACAGGGTAAATTTATTATTTATTTAGGAACATCAGAGGACGATTATTGCGCGCAACAGTCAATGAGAACGTTAAGAAATATTACGAGTCCAAAGAAACCGTACGTTAAATTATCGATGAATTTACTCAACACTTCAACACTTCGTACGCTGAAACCATACTCTGTTGTGAGTGCACCAGTAATATCAAATTGGTTAAATGATGTTGTAAGTAATGACGCCTATTTAATGGATGAAGCACGTTTAATCTTGTTAAGTGAGTTTTCAAGTGTAACGTATGACACGAATAAGAAAGCTATATATGGTTCATTAGGATGTATTTGGCGCGAAAGCGTTCATAAGTATTTAGATGCACAAGAGGATGCAATTCCTTTTAATGGTTTATACGCTAAAGAGAAAGATGGTACACCAATTATTGATGCGTGGTTGAATAAATATGGAATGAAGGATTGGCTACAATTACTTATTCAAAAAGCGATAATACCAGTTATACATCTTGTTGTAGAGCATGGCATCGCACTGGAATCACATGGACAAAATATGATTCTAGTCCATAAAGAAGGGGTGCCTGTTCGTATTGCGTTAAAGGATTTTCATGAAGGGCTTGAGTTTTATCGTCCATATTTGAAAGAAGTTGACAAATGTCCCGACTTTACTAAAATGCATAAAACATATGCGAATGGAAAAATGAATGATTTCTTTGAAATGGATGGCATTGAATGTTTGCAAGAGATGGTGTTAGATGCACTATTCCTGTTTAATTTAGGAGAATTAGCATTCGTACTTGCGGATGAATATGGATTGAAAGAAGAACATTTTTGGATGATGGTTGTTGAAGAAATTGAAGATCATTTAAGAATATATCCACATTTGAAAGGTAGATTTAAAAATATTCAATTATATGCACCTACATTCTATGCTGAACAATTAACGAAACGTCGATTATATATGGATGTGGAATCGCTTGTTCATGAAGTTCCAAATCCATTGTATAGAGTAAGAAAACTTATGAAACAAAAATCAATTGTTACAGGGGGAAATTATGCTAATCGTTAATAAACAAGAGTATAGCAAAAGTGATTTTAATTTGAGATTACAAGTTTATGAGGAATTGGAACAATTTCAAGAAGCAGAAGGAAATAGATTTGCACTTTGTCTGAAAGATCCATTCGATATTATTACGCTTGTGTTTTTCTTAAAAGAAAAGAAATCATCAGTATTACTTATACATGAAGATACGCCAAAAGAAACGGTTATTGAAATGGCAAAGCGTGCAAATTGTGTAGGAGTTTTATATGGAGAATATGGCGATTTTACAAAATTAGAAGTAGGGAACTTTTTACTAGAAGAGCCTTCTTTATTGCAATATAGTTCGGGAACTACGGGAGAACCGAAACTGATTCGTAGAGCATGGACGGAAGTTGATACAGAAATTACTGCCTATAATGAAGCTTTAAACTGTGAAGTAGATGAAGTGCCAATCGTTATGGCTCCTGTTTCACATTCATACGGACTAATATGTGGTACGTTATCAGCAATTACGAGGGGGAGCAAACCTGTAATCATTACGAACAAAAATCCTAAATTCGCATTAAATATAGTTCGCAATACAGAAAAACATATCATATATGCAGTACCACTTATGTTACACATTATGGGGAGTTTTCCATTAGGAACGTTCCAGTTTCATAAAATTATGACATCAGGATCGCCTTTGCCAGAAGCACTATTTTATAAACTAAAAGAAATGACAACATATATGATGCAGCAATACGGTTGTTCTGAAGCAGGTTGTATTAGTATATGTCATGATATGAAAAGCCATTTAGATTTAGGAAACCCTCTACCTCATGCAAGTATTAGCATAGGTTCAGATGAAAATGCACCGGAAGAAATTGTCGTGAAAATGAATGATAAGGAAATTTTCACGAAAGATTTAGGTTATAAATCTGAGCGTGGCATTCATTTTATGGGGCGTATGGACGATGTAATTAATGTTTCAGGATTAAAAGTCTTTCCTATAGAGGTAGAAGAAACGATGCTTCGATTGGAAGGTGTGCAAGAGGCAATTGTATATCGAGGGAAACATCCTGTGATGGGCGAAATAGTTAAAGCGAAAGTGATCTCTCATGTTGATCCAGTGAAAATAAGAGAATGGTGTATTCAGCACTTACCTTCTTATAAAGTTCCGTATGAAATTGAAAGTGTAAATGAAATTCCTAAAAATAAAACTGGAAAAGTAAGTAGAAAGTTACTAGAGATGGGAGAGGTTACAACATGAGACGGGAAGCGTTAAAGAATGCCGTGTTAAAAATTATGATAGAAAAAATGGAACTGAAAAATGTAACGCATTTAGAAGAAACGATGCGCTTAAATCAAGATTTATATATAGATTCGGTAATGATGTTACAGCTTATTGTATACATAGAAATGGATGTAAAGCTATGCGTTCCAGAGGATGAGGTAGATCCAAAGGCATTTCTTACTGTAGGATCTTTGCTTGATTTTATGGAGGAGTTAGAGCCGTTACAGGAAGTAAATGTGAATAACTAACCTTTAGGAAAGTGGATGAGAGTATGACTTCAATTAAAGTGCACTGTTTAGTGAGTTGTTTTTGTGAAATTATAAAAAGGCGTAGCGACATTGATTTTCGTCCATTTTATTTTGGACTATGGGATGGAGATTTTGATATAACAGAAGGCGGAATTATTTCATATCACTCTGAAAACATTAACCATGATCATTATTTACTTTGGTTTGAAAAATTGTACGGTATTAAAGTAAACGAATGGTATGATCATGCAAAAGATAAAGATAGCAATGTAGAAACGTTTTTAGAATTAGTAGAAAACAAGCCGGAAAATCGTTATGTCATTGTAATGGTTGATATGTCTCTATTACCAGAGAGGGAAAATAAATTTCATCAAAAACCGTTTCCACATTATTTAATGATATCAAAAACAGAGAAAGAAGAAGAGTGGTTCATGCTAGATCCAGATTTTCGTTGGGAAGGAAATATGGAAAGAGAAAAAGTACTTCACTCTATTCAAGATAACCCATTTGGTGGAGGGTATTTCATTGATATAGAAGGAATTGGGGAGCCAACGCAAGAAACAGTAGCTAGTTATTTCACAGAAACATTCAAAAAGAACGACAATGAACTGACTATGGAACTGAAAAAATTAATTGTAAAAATGGCAAATGAGGAAGAAGGATATGCGCTTTCTGGACTTGTAGCAGCAGTAAAACAAATACCAGTACTTGCAATTCGTAAATATAGTTATGAGCATGCCTTTGCATACTTCCGTGAAACGTTGCAATATTCGGAGCAAGAATTTGATTATTGGTGTGATCGGGTAGAGGATATTGTACAAGGATTTACAAATGTACAGTATCGTGCAATTAAAATGGCAATGACGAATAATAAAGGTATGCTAGTATCAATTATTGAAAAACTGGATGAAATGAATGCAATTGAACTGCAGATTAAGAAGGAATTAGAGAGACAGTTTCTATCATGGAAAGGTATGAAAACAAATCAATCTGTCGCAACTCTTTAATAAGCTAACTGAATTTAAGATAGGGGAGTTTAATGCTATGAAATATTCGCTATGTACCATTTCATTTCGTCATCAATTAATTTCATTTACTGATATTGTTCAATTTGCATATGAAAACGGTTTTGAAGGAATTGAATTGTGGGGGACACATGCACAAAATTTGTATATACAAGAACGCGAAACGACAGAACGAGAATTGACTTTTCTAAAGGATAAAAACTTAGAAATTACGATGATAAGTGATTACTTAGATATATCATTATCAGCAGATTTTGAAAAAACGATAGAGAAAAGTGAACAACTTGTAGTACTAGCTAATTGGTTTAATACGAATAAAATTCGCACGTTTGCTGGGCAAAAAGGGAGCAAGGACTTCTCGGAACAAGAGAGAAAAGAGTATGTGAAGCGAATACGTAAGATTTGTGATGTGTTTGCTCAGCACAATATGTATGTGCTGTTAGAAACACATCCCAATACACTAACGGACACATTGCCTTCTACTATAGAACTATTAGAAGAAGTAAATCATCCGAATTTAAAAATAAATCTTGATTTTCTTCATATATGGGAGTCTGGCGCAGATCCAATAGACAGTTTCCATCGATTAAAGCCGTGGACACTACATTACCATTTTAAGAATATATCTTCAGCGGATTATTTGCATGTGTTTGAACCTAACAATGTATATGCTGCAGCAGGAAGTCGTATTGGTATGGTTCCGTTATTTGAAGGTATTGTAAATTATGATGAGATTATTCAGGAAGTGAGAGGTACGGATCTTTTTGCTTCCTTAGAATGGTTTGGACATAATGCAAAAGAGATATTAAAAGAAGAAATGAAAGTATTAATAAATAGAAAATTAGAAGTAGTAACTTCGTAATGTGAAATGATGTGAGAGTCTCGTTTTAGAGGCTCTTTTTTTATGGTAAAAAATAACCAAAAATTTCCATGTATTTTAATTTGAATTTAACACAATTTATATATAAATAAGGAGGTGATTGGTAATGGCTAGAAATCGTAATTCTAATCAATTAGCATCACATGGAGCACAAGCAGCTTTAGATCAAATGAAATATGAAATTGCACAAGAGTTTGGTGTACAACTTGGCGCTGATACTTCTTCACGTGCAAACGGTTCTGTAGGCGGTGAAATTACAAAACGCCTTGTAGCGATGGCAGAACAACAACTTGGTGGCGGATATACTCGCTAATTGTAGAAGGTTATAGGAGAAAGGAAGGATTCTTCCTTTCTTTTTTTTTCAATTAATTGGTATGGATATATTGTGAACTGGATTCAAAGAATAGGAATAATACTATAATTTCCCCAATTTCTTTTGTTGTGAATGGGAAGTAGTAAAGATGTAATAGCCCTGGTGGAATGAAAAGTTACGTTCCAGCGGGGCTATTATATGGTAAGAAATATATGATGAAAGGTTTCGAAGCCAACATGTTAAAAAAAGAAAACTGTTGTTTAATTGCGCTTGCATCAGTTCCACTTGTTATGACATTAGGGAATTCAATGCTCATCCCAATTCTGCCGACTATTGAAAAGAAATTACATATTTCATCGTTTCAAGTATCCATGATTATTACAATTTACTCTATCGTAGCCATTCTACTTATACCGATTGCTGGTTATTTATCAGATAGATGGGGACGAAAGATGGTAATGGTTCCGAGTTTGCTGATTGCAGCTATAGGAGGAGCGATAACTGGTTGGGTATCTTGGAAAGTTGATAATCCCTACAATTGGATATTGATTGGTAGAGCGATTCAAGGTATTGGTGCTGCTGGTGCAATGCCAGTTGTTATACCGTGTGTTGGTGATTTATACAAAGACGAAAAACAAGTTAGTACAGGTTTAGGAATCATAGAAACATCCAATACATTTGGGAAAGTGCTGAGCCCTATTTTAGGGTCTGCTCTTGCTGCCGTTGTATGGTTCTTACCATTTTGGGCGATTCCAATTTTATGCGTAGTATCAATTGTTTTATTACTTGTTCTAGTAAAGGCAAAGAAACAAGAAGGAGAAGTACCACCACTTAAAGAGTTTATAAAATCTATTCTGTCTACGTTTCGAGAAAAAGGAAGATGGTTAATTGCCATTTTTGCATTAGGTGCAATTATTATGCTTATTTTATTCGGAATTCTCTTTTATTTGTCGACTATACTGGAATCAAAGTATGACATTCATGGTATATGGAAAGGGTGTGTGCTTGCTATCCCGTTACTTGTACTGTCACTTAGTTCATATATGGCCGGTAAAAAAATTGGAGATAATCAAAATGTTATGAAGAAGTGTATCTATATTGGTTTTTTAATGGCAGCTGCATCAGTCATCATTCCTTTATTTATAAAAGGGATTTATTTACTACTTCTTTGTCTCGTTATTATGGGGATAGGGATTGGTATGGCACTCCCATGTTTAGATGCCCTCATTACACAAGGAATTGAAAAGGAGCAAAGGGGAACAGTTACGTCATTTTACAGTTCAATGCGATTTATCGGTGTAGCAGCTGGACCACCTTTATATTCTTTTTTCATGAAAGGGGCGGACCATGAAGTGTTTTATTTGACAAGTATTTTCGCTGCCATTGGTGCTGTCATAGCAATCATTTGGATTAAACCAGCAAAGGATGCAAAGACGGTAAAACAGAAACCAGAGCCTACTTCATAATTTGTAAGAGAATTGCATGATGTTTTGAGTAACATGCAATTCTCTTTCGTTCATTAAGAATAAATAACTTGTTTTAACATATAAAGCGCGACACCCCATATGATGAGACCAGAAAATTTATTTAATAATAAAATTGTCTTTCCGGTTGAGTCTAGTCTTTTTAGAAATTTCCCCGCTAACGCTAAGCTTATAAACCAAATCCAAGAAACGATAATAGTTGCAAGTGTGAAAGCCCATTTTTCACTTCCTATGTATTGAATAGAATTTGTTCCAATTACACCGATTGTGTCTAAAATAGCATGTGGATTTAATAACGAAACGGATGCTGCGAAAAGGATTTGCTTTTTTAAGGGCATACTTTTTTCTTGTTTTACATCGTTGGAAGGGTTACTTCTCCAAATAACAAAGCCCATGTATAGGAGAAAGAAAAATCCAATTATATATAACGAGTTAGTTAGCCAAGAAAAAGTAAGGAGTACAAGGGAGACACCTTGCACTGCAATCAATATGAGTAACGTATCACATATAGAGGCAGTTAATACTACAGGGGCTGCCCTCCAAATGTTTGGTTGGCTCGCACCTTGGTTAAAGACAAAAACATTTTGTACACCTAATGGAATGATAAGTCCAAATGCAAGAATGATACCATGAATAATTGCTTCACTCATCATATTACCTCCTATTTTAATTCATTATGATAGTGTATATTGTATAGAAGAAATGAAAATTTGTATCCATCCATATGGTTGGGGAGGTTACCAACCAAAAAGAATATAAGGTGATATAATGGAAAGATTCGTTTGGAAACCGAATATGTCTCTAGCGACTCCTCTGTATAAACAAATAGAAATGTATATAAAAGAAAGGATCGTTAATGGAGAATGGACCGTTGGAACGAAATTACCTTCACAAAGAGATTTGGCACATACATTTGGTGTGAATCGAAGCACAATTGTAATGGCTTTCGATGAACTAGTTGCAAAGGGATACATAGAAGGGAATGGCAGGAAAGGAACAATTGTTGTAAATAATAATGAGAATGCTTCAACTTACGCACCTCCGCCTAATTGGCAGTCTTATGTAGAAACAGGACTTCATTATCCGAATCTCCAAGCTATTCAGGAGATTAATCAAGCTGAATTTTATCCACATGTAATTCGATTAGGAACAGGTGAGCTCGCGCCGAGTCTCTTACCTGAGAAAAAGATGAAAGAAATTATGAATAAGCTTTTAAAGTCAAATGTGACGCTTGGGTATGAAGAGCCGAAAGGAAATTTTTATTTAAGGGAAAAGATTTCCGAATACTTAAAGGGGCATGGTATATGTGTATCTCCGGACTCTATATTAATTGTTTCCGGAGCAATTCAAGCGCTGCAACTTATCTCTATGGGGCTTCTTCCAAAAGGGGCATCCATCTTATTAGAAAAACCATCCTATTTATATTCGCTTAATGTTTTTCAATCCGCAGGAATGCGTTTCATTGGAATACCAATGGATGAGAACGGTTTAAATACATCATATATTACAAAATATAAGAAGCAATTTAATGCATCTATTTTATATACAATCCCGTCTTTTCATAATCCAACGAACTTTAGTATGAATGCGAAGAGACGAATAGAAGTGATGGAAATATGTAATGAAATTGGATTACCTATTATAGAGGACGCAGTGTATCAAGACTTATGGTTTGATGCACCTTGTTCGAAACCTTTAAAAGCCTATGATAAAAACGGAATCGTACTACATATTGGAAGCATGTCCAAAGTAATTAGTCCAGGGTTAAGAATTGGATGGATTGTTGGACCTGAGCCAGTAATTCAAAGATTGTCAGACATAAAAATGCAAACAGATTATGGTTCAAGCACTATATCCCAGCAAATTGCAGCAGAGTGGTTTACAAATGGTCTATATGATGAGCATTTGCGCTTTGTAAGAAGTGAATTGAAAAAACGAAGAGATTTTATGTTACTAATGTTAGATAAATATCTTCGTGAAATAGCAACTTGGCATGAACCAACAGGGGGATTTTATATATGGGTACATATAAAAGTAACCATTTCATATCGCAGTTTATTTGATAAAGCTCTGCAAGAAAAGGTTTTATTAAACCCAGGTACTTTATATGATAGAAGTGCAAATCAATTTTTGCGCCTATCGTATTCATACGCAACGTTAGAAGAAATTGAAATAGGTATAAAAAAACTTGCACAACTAATGAAAAAGTAAGAGGAGAAAGTAATGAAACAATATGTAATTTGCCAAATGATCAATGGAGAAAAATATTTAGCTGCTTATGCGGAGACGAAGCAAGAAGCGATTGAAAAAGCAGAACTGTTAGGATTAAGAACGGGAAATCGTTACATAGTTATTACTGCAGAGGAAGCCGAAGGGTTAACGTATCCTTAAACAATGTACGAGATTATATAATAATAAATAAGTCTAGTAATATAAGAAATTACTAGACTTATTTATTATTAAGTTGTTAAACGTTCTCGTATTTATACGCAAAGTAATAATATTATGAGTCAAGTTGACGAAAAAATCGATTTGTCTTTCGGTCTTGATTTCCTTTTCTATATTCATCGATATATTGCCTAAAGTTCCAAGCTTGTAAAAATTTATTAGCAGAGTTATAACCAGAATTGTAAAGCCATTCTTTTTCTTCCTTTGTCAGTTCAAAATTAGTACTTGTAATCGTTCCTGTTGGAATTGTAATCGTTCTTGCTTTTGATTCCTTATCTAAATGACGTAAATCATGAGCTTGCATCATTGTTTTAAATAGTCCTTTGAACATGGAAATAGGCTCGTTATAGTGAGCAGGATCAGCTTGAATCTCATCTTTTACAAAATGAAATCCGAAAGTCGGCCAGCGAGGAGTGGTAGGTGAATCGAAGATCCAAATTGGATAATTACTTAGAATTCCTCCATCAACCATATAACAAGGCTGCTTCCATTTTGGAGTTCTCCATTTTACGGGTTCAAAGAAGAAGGGGATTGTACTACTCATTCTTACCGCTTTAGCGATAGAGAAGCGATAATTTAAAAATCCGTAGTTTGGTAAGTCGTCAGGAAAGACAACCATTTTACCATTACTAATATCAGAAGCGATGATTTTGAGTTTGTTTAGATCCGGTAAATCAGTAAATAAATGAACACCTTTTTTTCGAAGTAATTCTTCAATCCATTCTTCTATAAATACATTAGAGTATATACCTAGAGTAGTCCATGCACTTAGTCCTTTTCCGATAAAGGGGATTTTGTCAATAAAGGTTTTCTTCGTAAATTTGTTATAATCGATATCAGTTATAATCGTTTTTAGCTCTGAACAAGAATATCCTGCCGCTACAAGTGCCGCGATAATTGCACCAGCTGATGTTCCAGCTACACGTTCCCATTCATAACCTTTTTCGGCTAATGCGCAAATTGCTCCAACATGTGCAATACCGCGTACACCGCCTCCTTCAAAAACACCATCGATCTTCATTAAACATACTTCCTTTCAAATAAAAGATTTGGAAATGGCAAAAAAGCACGTATTGTACGTGCTTTTTTACAATGGTTTTTAAGTTTACTAGCAGCCTACAAAGCCGCCCCAACAGCTAGCTCCGATGATGATTAGAAGGATGAATAAAACGATTAATAAAGCGAAACCTCCGTAACCACAACCACCACAGCTACCGCCGTAACCGTAACCGCCGCAACTATATCCGTAACCCATGTGGAATTCCTCCTTATATTAAAAATAAAAATGAACGAGGGGAAAATGTACTGGAAGAACTAAAGAACTATCGTGTTTGTAGGAACAATGTATAGTATGCTTTTTTAAACTTGTTCGCGTACGAAGGATAAGCCCGTTTTTGGGAGGCTTGTTGATTTTGTAAAGAATGAAGTATAATCTTTGTACTATGATATAAATAAGTATGTAAATGTAAGGAGAATTTATGAATAAAAAAATTGAAGTATTAATTGATAAATATGAACTAACACACTTGAAAGAAGAACTTATTAATACTGTATTTCCTTGTATAAAAGTTGTGCCAAAGCAGCAGGGAACTGTTGCGATAGGTAGTTCGAAAATGGGAGGAGTTCCTGATCTACCAGCTTTATTTGAATATCCAAAGCATAAAGGAAATCCACTACAATTTATCGCGCAATTTAACTTAAGTGATTTACAAAACGTTGGTATGAATCACAATCTTCCTAAGACGGGGATGCTGTATTTCTTTTGCATTGAAAATTATTTTGAAGAAAATGTGAATCTAACAGAAGCTGGGCGTGTACTTTATTATGATGTTCCTGTAGAGCAATTACGAAGAGAAAATGAAATACAAGCGAAATATAACCAGTGTGCAATTACTTTTGAACTGACATACAAATTACCAGAACTTTTCATTGAAGATGAGGCTGATTCAGATCGTTTCTTGCAATTACTTGAAGAGCTAATTCCAGATAACTACGATAACCATCAAATGTTTGGTGAGCCATTCTCTGTACAAGAAGAAGTGTTATATGAGACAGGAGAATATATGGGGGTAGACCCGCAGCAAATGACTCTTTTATTCCAAATTGATTCAGATCATAAAAATTGTAATATGGTTTGGGGAGAACTAGGGATGCTATATTTCTGTATTAGTAATGAAGATTTGAAAAATCAACGTTTTGAAAATACATGCTGTGTATTACAAACATGCTAATGAAAAAAGGTTGTTCTTTTAAAAAGAACAACCTTTTTATGTGAATTAGTTAATATGCATAATCTCATATGACCTATACGAAAAAGTATTGTATACTCTGAAACTATACGATACTTTTTCGTATAGTTATAGAATATAAGGAGTGACAAGATGGGAAAGACAAGTAAGTATGTGACAGCTGCCGCACTTTGTTCAACTATAGTAATGGGAGGCTTGCAAGCGTCATCTGTATCTTATGCAGCTACAAATCCGACTACAGTGACAGCACAATCAGATGTAAAGTTATTAGATGATTTCAGAAAAGAATTAAAAAAACAGATTGATAATCGAGAAGAAAATATTACAATCACATATAAAACAAAAGATAGAAATGCTAGAAATATTATGGATCAATTGTATGGTGAGTTTAATAAAATTGTAGATGCTGATGAGTATGTAAAATATAATGTAGCGTCTACTAGATATTCTATTAAAGGAATGCCAGGGGACTATACGTTTACACTGCAAGTAAAATACCGTGAATCAAAAGAACAAACTCAATATGTAAAAGCTCAGGCGAAATCAATTGTTGGATCAATTGTAAAACCAGGGATGGATGAGCATGAGAAAGTAAAAGCTATTCACGATTACGTTGTTAAGCATGTGTCTTATGATACGTCTTATCAAGCGTATACAGCATATGAAGCATTAGCGAATCGTTCTGCCGTTTGCCAAGGATATACATTATTAACGTATGAGTTGTTAAAAGAGGCAGGTATTCAAAACCATATTGTAACAGGCACAGGAAACGGACAAGCTCACGCGTGGAATTTAGTGAACATTGAAAACAAATGGTATCACCTAGATACTACATTTGATGATCCAGTACCAGATAAAGCAGGGCGTGTAACTTACTCATATTTTAACATGTCTGACGAACAGTTAAGTAAAGATCACGACTGGGATCGTAGTAAATATCCAGCAGCAACTACAAGTTATTTTGGTGAATTAACAAACAAAATAAAAGCTGGTAGCTCAAAAACTGTCGTATATGAGCAGATGTTAAAAGAAACAAATTTACAATACTTATCTGCAGAATACGGAGCAGAAAATTATAATGAATTTAAGCAAAAGTTGCAGCAACAGTTTGCAGCCAAACCAGAAAAAGTAGAAGTGCGATATAAGCAGTCCATGGATGGGACGATGCAAGATATAAAGAAAGTATTAAATGAAATAAATTGGCCAAAAGGTGCAAAGCGTGTGTCTTATCAAGTAGCGCCTTATAGTGCATTGGCGGGTTATTCATTAGCGACAATTACATTTACGTATTAAGCAATGGGAAAAAGCACCTGTAAAAGGTGCTTTTTTTATTTATTTATTGATTGATTACTTTTGAATATTAAGAATTATGTGATAAAATAAAAGGATAAGGATGTGAATGTGGAATGAACTTGTTCGAAAGCGATATTTTTACATTGATATATACTTGTTTAGTAATCGGACTTATCGTTTTGTTTTTCATATCATTTACTTTGTTTATTAGAAGAGTATTACAAAGCAGTGCTGCAAAGAAACACCACGTGATTAATATGAACCAGAAGCTAGATCGAATCATTGAATTGCTTGAAAAAGATAAGAAATAGCGATAGAAGAGGTATGAAAGGGGAATGAGAATGGCGAATTATATAAAAGAATTACGTGAAAAAGTAGGACATGATTATGTTTTCTTAAACTTTGCCGGTGGTTGTGTATTTAATAAAGAAGGAGAAGTATTACTGCAAAAAAGAGGAGACTTTAACGCTTGGGGCTTTCCAGGTGGTGCAATGGAGATAGGAGAATCAGCTGCGGAAACTGCAATCCGGGAAATAAAAGAAGAAACCGGGTATGATGTAGAAATAAATGAGCTTATTGGAGTGTATACAAAATATTTTCAATCATATCCAAATGGAGACAAGGCCCAGTCAATTGTGATGTTCTTTTCATTCTCAATAGTTGGAGGTGACAAAAAAGTAGATGGTGATGAAACGTTGGATTTGAAGTTTTTCCCGTTAGACGACATGCCACCGTTATTTTGTAAACAACATGAAGATTGCCTGCAAGATTTATTGGAGAAAAGAGTAGGGGTATATCGTTAACATATAAAAAAGAAGCTAAATGAAGATTAGCTTCTTTTTTATGTTTAATTTATTTCCACCAATCATCAAACATTGACGCTGGTACTTGTCTTTTATGCTCACTCACTGTGTAACGTTTTTCAATTTTCTCTGCAACGTCAGCTGGAACTGCTTTACCTTCTAAATAATCATCTAATTGATCATAAGTAATACCTAACTCTGTTTCATCAGCTTGACCTGGTTTTTCATCTAATAAATCAGCTGTTGGCATTTTTAAGTACAGTCGCTCGTCTGCGCCTAACTCTTGTAATAATGCACGTCCTTGGCGCTTCGTTAATCCCGTTAATGGTAATAAATCTGCACCACCATCTCCGAATTTTGTAAAGAACCCTGTTACAGCTTCTGCAGCGTGATCTGTTCCGATAACAAGTAGCCCTTTTTGTCCACCAATTGCATATTGAGTAACCATACGGATACGTGCTTTCACGTTACCTTTATTGAAATCTGTTAATGATTCACCCAATAAGTTTTCATATTGATTTGAAAAAGCATCAACAGTTGAAGCAATATCAAATGCAACAGATTGATCTGCTTGAATGAATTGTAATGCTAATTGTGCATCATCTTCATCTTTTTGTACTTTATAAGGAAGACGCACGGCGATAAACGTTGCATTACCACCTTCGTTACGAATTTCTTCAACTGCAAGTTGTGCTAAGCGTCCTGCTAACGTAGAGTCTTGTCCGCCGCTAATACCAAGTACAAATCCTTTTGCACCTGTTTTTTTTACATAATCCTTTAGGAAATCAACTCGTTTACGAATTTCAACTTTTGGATCAATTACAGGCTGAACATGTAATGCTTTCATAATCTGTTCTTGTAATGTCATTATGTTTTCCTCCTATTCATATTAAAGCGGTAAATAAGTTTATATGTATAATGGTACATACTTCTATCCTTTATTATTTCGCAAAACTAACGAATATACAATAGGATGTGTGTATGAATATGAATGTAGTCATTATAAATAAAGTGCTACGTATAAGCAATTTTTTTAAACCTTTCAAAAATGTAAGGTTTTTGTCATTTGAATCGATGGAAGGTATTTCCGCACTTTACTAATATAAAAACATAGATAGTAGAAGGGCGGAGAAGTAATATGAACATTAGAGAACTAGCATATCGGAATGTAACCCGAAATAGACGGACATACTCAGCCTATTTTTTGAGTAGTGCATTTGCAATTATGGCCTTTTTTGTGTATTCATTTTTTGCGTTTCATCCGGCATTAAGTGCAGGAGAATTAGGTCAGTACGTATTCGTAAGTATGTCTTTTGCACAGTCTATTATTTACTTATTTACATTCTTCTTTATTTTATATTCGATGGGAATGTTTTTAAAAACGAGAAAGCGTGAACTAGGAATTTTAATGATGCTAGGTATGACGAAATATCAATTAAAGCGTCTGATCTTTTTTGAAAATATTATGATTGGAATAGGGGCAATTATTTTTGGTATTCTTTCAGGTATGTTATTTTCAGGGGTATTACTATTTGTCGCTCCGATGATATTGAAACTAGATATCTCCTTATCCTATTACATACCGATGAAAGCAATTGTTGTAACGGGTATTATGTTTTTTATTTTATTTATGATCATATCATTGTTTAGTGCAGGAATGATTCGTAAAAATAAGATTATGAAGTTGTTTAGAGGATCAGCAGAGGCGAAACCGGAACCGAAAGCATCAATCATTTCTTCAATATTAGCAGTAGTATTGCTTAGTGCTGGCTATGTAGGAGCTCTTCTATCACATGGAGCAATGGTATTTATTATGATGATTCCTGTTACAACGGTAGTTATTATCGGGACGTATTTTTTGTACAAGCAGCTGAGTGTCTTTATTATTCGATTATGTAAAAAAAGTAAACGTTTCTATTGGACACAGACTAATATTATTACGTTATCAGATTTAGCGTATCGTATGAGAGATAACGCAAGAATGTTCTTTATTGTAACCATTATTTCTACTGTAGCATTTTCCGCAATAGGGACATTAGTAGGCTTCGCATCCATGACGAAAGGGATAATGGAGAGACCAATTGCGTTTCATTACCATTCTAAGCAAGGGAATAGTAACGAATCACAACATATACAAATGATTGACAAAGGATTAAAGAAACATAATATAGCAGCTTCAAAAACTAATATTTCGACAAAGAAAACGGAGGAACAGTCGTTAAGAAGCGCCACTTTTATAAAAGAATCAGACTATAAGGAATATGCAAAGTTAACGGGAGAACCATTTAATACTGTAGCAAATAAAGAGGTTGTATTTTTGTCAGCTGATATACCAGGGCCAGCGATGAAAGAAAGAAAAGAAATTACTTTACCTAATATGAATGAAAGTTTAAAGGTGAAAAAAGTTACTTCATCTTCATTGGGGAAAATATTAAGAGGAAATGTTTATGTAATCTCTAATGATCAATATGATTCATTACAAGATGGATTTATAGAGACAAAAGATTATATGTATAAAACTGAAAGAACGAAAGATGAGATTGAAATTGGTAAAGAGCTTACGCATCAAATTAAACCGTATCAAGAATATTCAACGTTTAGTGCGGAAGAGTACGAGCAAAACCAAAGTTTACAAATTGCAGGACCGATTTTATTTGTAGGTTTCTTTATTGGTATAGTATTTTTCGTTTGCGCAGGAAGTTTCCTTTACTTCCGTTTATTCTCCGATTTGGAGGATGATGTTCGCTTGTTCGAAATGATTCGAAAAGTTGGATTGACAAGCAGGGAATTATCGAAGGTAGTTACAATTCGATTGGCGCTTTTATTCTTCGTTCCAATTGGTGTTGCAACATTACATGGGGCAGTAGCCTTAACGGCGTTAGGGCAAATGTTTGAGTACTCATTGTTTAAAGAAAATACAGTTGTATTAAGTATTTTCATAGGTATTCAAGTTGTATACTTCTTACTTATAAGATCCCGTTATGTAAAACAATTGAAAGAGAGATTACGTATGCATTAAATGTGTTTTTTTAACTCGAGTACAAAATTTTCTAAAAAGAGGCAAGTATTGCTAAAAAGTGATAAAATGGAAAAAGCGAGGTGAAAAAAATTAATAGAGAGAAAGGGGGGAGAAATATGAAAGCAACAGGAGTTATTCGAAAAGTAGACGAATTAGGACGAATTGTTATCCCTAAAGAATTACGCGATGTATTGGGAATACAAATCAAATCACCGCTTGAAATTTTTGTAGAAGCAGATAAAATCATTTTACAAAAATATCAACCTTACAATGCTTGCCAAATCACAGGTGATGTTTCAGAGCAGAACATATCATTAGCAAATGGAAATATTACTGTTGGGATAGAGGGAGCGGAATATTTAGTAAAAGAAATAGAAAAGTTTTTAAACAAGAGTGAGGTTTAGTCTTAATTTATATTATTTTTCAAATTACATATCATTCTTTTAAAAGACTGTAAGAGGACCATTAATTGGTCCTTTTATTTTGGTTATTAGTTGAATGACCCAGGCTGTTATTTCCTATAAATCATAGGGGAAATACAAAAGTAGTATAGAGTTAGTAAATGATGTTGAGAAATATTTGAAAAGAAGGAAAACAAAAAGAATAAAACGAATGTTACATTTACACGTATTCAAAAGTGGTCTGAAATGAAAATAATACATTTTCAGGAGGGATTACGATGAGTAGTACAGTGAATAAACAAAAAGGTATACAATTGATTCCATTTACCGTAAATAAGGTTGTAGAACAAGTAAATGAAATTCCACCAGGTGTACAACTGATTCACGCTCCGCAAGTATGGGAAAAGAGTGTGAAGGGGCAAGATGTAGTCGTTGCCGTATTAGATACAGGGTGTGATACTAATCATATAGATTTAAAAGATCGTATTATCGGCGGAAGAAATTTCACAAAAGATTATGAAGCTGATCCAAATGTGTATCTTGATAATAACGGACATGGTACTCATGTCGCGGGGACGATTGCAGCAACTGAAAATGGTGTCGGTGTATTAGGAGTTGCACCACTTGCTAAAATGTTAGTATTAAAAGTTTTAGCGGGAGATGGTTCTGGAAGTTATGAGCAAATTATTGAGGCAATTCATTATGCTGTAAATTGGAGAGGGCCGAATCAAGAGAAAGTGAGAATTATTTCAATGTCACTTGGTGGTCCGCAAGATGTTCCAGAATTACATGAAGCAATTCAAAAGGCGGTAAAGCAGGATGTTCTCGTTGTATGTGCTGCTGGGAATAATGGAGATTGTAATGATAATACAGAGGAACTAGATTACCCAGGTGCTTACTCGGAAGTAATTGAAGTCGGCGCTGTCAATTTAGAACGGAAAATCACATGTTTTAGTAATTCAAATCAAGAAATTGATCTAGTAGCGCCAGGTGATGAAATATTATCTACGTATCCAGATGGGAAATATGCAGTGTTAAGTGGAACTTCCATGGCGACGCCGCATGTTGCTGGAGCGCTTGCCTTGCTCATTAAACAGTGTGAGAAAGAATACGGTCGAAAGTTATCAGAGCCGGAAATATATGCACAACTTATTAAAAGAACTGTACCTTTAGGGTATGAACGTACATCCGAAGGTAATGGATTATTAGATTTATTAAAAGAATAGCCATATTAAAAAAACATCTCATATGAATATGAGATGTTTTTTTAATATGGCTCTGTCGCATGTAATACAACTTGTAATAAACCTGGGAATCTAGCATTTAAATCTTCTTCACGAATTGAAATGAAACGTTGTGTTCCTTCAAGGCGCGTGTACATAACACCTGACTCACGTAAAACTTTGAAATGGTGAGATAAAGTTGATTTTGCAACAGGGATGTTTAAAGCACCACAAGATTGTTCATTTTTCTCTAGTAACATATTTACAATTTGTAAACGAATTTGATCGCTAAGTGCATATAAGACAGAAGAAAATTGAATTTCTTCTCGATTTGGATGATAGAGTGTACGCATATTTCACCTACTTGTATAAGTTAAGATATTTGCACTATAACATATAAAGTGGTATATTTCTATCGTTCGAATATATTCGAACGATAGAAATATAGGGGGAGAAAAAATGAAGTATACAAAATTGCAAAAGGCAGGATTAAATATTTCAAGGCTGGGTTTAGGTACAAATGCAGTAGGGGGACATAATTTATATGCTAATGTGAATGAAGAAGAAGGAAAGCAATTAGTAGAAGAAGCTATTCAGCAAGGGATTACATTTTTTGATACAGCAGATTCATATGGTGTCGGTAGATCTGAGGAATTAGTAGGAGAGGTATTAAAGAGAAAACGCCATGAGATTATACTTGCTACAAAAGGTGGAATTCAACCGTTGTTAAATGGAGAAACTTATATTAACAATGAACCAAGTTATTTAAGAAATGCTGTGGAAAATAGCTTAAGAAGATTACAGACTGATTATGTTGATTTATATTATTTACATTTTACAAACCCTGAAACAAGTTACATAGATTCAATTGGAGAGCTTACTCGTTTAAAAGAAGAAGGGAAAATCCGTTCAATTGGAATATCGAACGTAAACATAGAACAATTAAAAGAAGCGAACCAACATGGTCATATAGATGTTGTACAATCACCTTACAATATGTTAGAACGTACGGCTGAGGAAGAACTTTTGCCGTATTGTATAGAAGCGGGTATTTCATTTATTCCGTATGGACCTCTTGCTTTTGGAATGTTAGGCGGAAAATATACAGAATATTTCAAATTGAATGAAGTCGATTGGCGCCAAAGTGTAAATCTATTTGAAGAAAATACATATAAGAGTAACTTTAAGAAAGTGGAAAAGTTAAAAGGGCTAGCTAAAGAAAATGATATTGAAGTGTCTCATTTAGCATTAGCATGGTTATTAAATAAAGAAGGAATTGATACTGTTATACCTGGTGGAAAGCGGGCAGAGCAGGTAAGAGAAAGTGTGAAAGCGGTAGACGTTGCATTGAATGAAAGAGTCATGAAAGAAATCCAATCTATTTTAGAAGATTAGTTAAACAGAGGGAGAGTACCCTCTGTTTATATAAGGAGAAGGTCTAAATGAACAGAGTACTAGCTGTATTTTTTATGATAATGTTTATGATCGGTACAGATACTTTCTTAATTTCACCACTGTTGCCGACATTGCAACAGGTGTATCATGTTTCAACTGAGTTGTCAGGATGGATGGTGAGTTCGTATGCTTTAGGGTATGCTGGATTTGCGCTTATTGCTGGTCCTATATCAGATGGATTAAACAGAAAAAAAGTGATGGTACTAGGTATGAGTTTTTTTGCAATAAGTACGTTTTTGTGTGGAATTGCACCGAGTTTTTTATGGATGCTAACATTTAGATTTTTAGCAGGTGTAAGTGCAGCTTTTGTATCTCCACAAGTGTGGGCATCTATTCCGCTCCTTATAGAGAAGAAGCAAATTGTGAAAGCAATTGGGGTTGCAACAGCAGGGTTATCAATCTCTCAAATTTTAGGGCTGCCACTGGGAGCTTATTTAGCAACGATACATTATACAATCCCATTCTATTTCATTGGTATATTATCAGCACTACTTGTCATTCTTATTTATGTTGTATTACCAGAAATACAGTCGGTTCATATAGGTGGAAATAAAAAAGCGATTTTACAGCGTTATAAACAATTACTTACAGATTCAAAGGTTTCACTTTCTTATTTTGCATACTTTGTTTTTCAAACCGGAAATTTTGCTGCATTTTCATTTTTTGGTGTATGGCTTTCCATTCAATTTGGCTTACAAGTTCATGAAGTAGGTACAGCTATGCTCGTATTAGGGTTAGGAAATTTAACTGGTAATATTTTTGGTCCTAGAATCGTAAATAAAATTGGTTATAACCTTTCTTTCTATGGTGGAATTATATTTACAGCAGTGCTATATGTATTACTTCCACATGTAAAGAACATTGTATTGGTGGAGTTATCGTTCTTTGCTTTGTTTTTTTGGACAGGAATTTTGTTTGTATTAATGATGAGGCACTTACAAAACATATCTAGTGCAGCAAGAGGAACAGGAGCCGCGCTTGCAAATGCTTCTATGTATATTGGTCAAATGATTGGTGCGGCAATAGCAGGAATGTTATTTGCAGTATCTCACAATTTTATACTTATAGGTAGTTTTACTGCGTTACTATATATAGGAGCTTTATTTTTGTTTAGAAAAAGTGAAAAACTTACTGAAAATAGTGAAACAGGAATTGCATCATAAAGCTTGTATAAATATTTCGCAAATCAGAATTAATAAGAGTGTGAATACATGAATGTGCTTTTAATTAAAGTAGTTACTAAAAGTATAGAAATAGTAGAAGAAATGTATTGTAACAAAGTTATGAGGAATCAAAAAATAAAAATCCCTATAAAGATAGGGATTTATATATCGGCATATAGTTCCTTGGAAAAGGATATACTTAGTTTAGCATATCGGACTACTTATATTTGTGAAATAGATGTGAAAGTAATGTGAAAAATGCCGAAGGAAAAAACTATTTAAATAGAGGGCAATTTAGATGGGGATATGGATTTTACATAAATGTTGTGTTATATTTCTACTTATCTGTTAATAATTACATATTTTAATTTTATTAGGGATAAAAGGGAGAGGTTTAAATGCAATGGTATTTGAAAGCTCTAAAGAATTATGGGAATTTTAGTGGTAGAGCTACGCGAAAAGAGTACTGGATTTTTAGTTTATCCAATATCGTAATTTTTTGGCTACTGTTATTTTTATCATCATTTTCAGAGGTGTTAGTTGCTATTATTGCGTTGCTATTTATGTTAGTAATGATTATACCAAGTTTTTCGGTTGGTGCACGACGATTACATGATATTGGGAAAACGGGATGGTGGCAACTATTAAATTTTGTACCGTTTGGTAGCGTTGTTTTACTTGTATTTTTTATCATTGAAAGTGAAGAAAATGACAATCAATACGGACCAAATCCGCATTCAGATTTAAAAGAAGCGATTTAATAAACTTATTTAGTTTGTAGCATTACTAGTTCAATTATTTTATCTATTATTAAAATGGTTTGCGTGGGCTAATATTATTAGGTTGATCTTTAGGTCTAGATGACTTTTGAAACTGTAAAAATGGAAAGATAAAGGCGGAGAGAATATAGCATGGAAAGAAAAAAATTCTAAATAAAAAGCACTGTTTTAGCTAATGTAGCTAAAACAGTGCTTTTCTCTTTGATTGAACAGTTGCAGCATTTTCATCATGTATACCTGCATCTTTAATAATTCGTTGTTTTGCTTTATTTAATAGATGGTTTACTGCTTCACCAAAATAGTTAGCTTCGCTTTTTGTGCGGGCTTCTCGTAAACATTTATAGTTTTCTAGCAGTTCCTCTTTTTCGGAGTTTGTTAAGAAATCTTCTATTTTCTTTTTTGTCATACGAAACACCCTTTCTCCTGACAAACGACGCAATAGAAAATATTTATTTCTCATTATAACAATAATTTTAAAAGAAAGTATACACTAACGTCGCAATAATTTGTCAATTTCTTGAATCTTCTCATCAGCTTTCCCAATTTGCGTATTTTTAGCCTGTTCGCCACCAAGAGCTTGATGTAGTAAGAAAGTTTGGCCAGAAATAGCAGTTACAATGGATACTTTTATAATTTCTTTTATCGCGGTGACATCGAATAAAACGAGCCCAAGAAGTGCGGCTAGGCTACCAGTAAAAATATCAGTTAAAAATCCAAAATGAAAAAATGTTTTCAAACGGCGTGGAAGCAATAACTTACCTTGGTTATTGATTAGATGGGAAACGAAGCCGGTAATGCCACCAACGAGAACAGCGGTTAGCCATTGATACATTTCCATCGAATCCACTCCTTTTAGTGAATAAGATTCGATTATTTTATATTGATTCCTTTTAATATTTCATATAAGCATATTGAGAAAGTTTGTTTGGGTATATTTTGTATTCAATTTAATTATAACAGAAAATTTCGAAAGGTTTCAGTCTATTATATGAATCATTTTTACAATAATATGAATGCAGAAAGGGGTGCGTGATATGAAGATAGATTATCGAATAAGAAGTGTAGATGGTTATACAAAAAATATAGGGGAATTAGTAAGCATGCTGGAGCATACGAGGGCTGTAACATTAGGCGAAGTAAAAAATTTATCAGTTGAGCAATTAGATTTAATTATGCAGAGCAGCGGAAATTCAATTGGCGCCTTATTAAAGCATATAGCAGCTATTGAAAAAGTTCATCAGCTTATTTCATTTCAAAATCGTGACTTTACAAAAGAAGAATTAGAAATATGGGAAGATGCACTGTATTTAGGGGAAGCGGGTAGAGCGATCCGTGGCTCATGTCAGAAAGAAAGTGGCCTAACGGTGTAATATATAACCAGCACTATCTTTGGTATCATGTGCTAGAAGATGAAATTAGTCACCGAGGACAAATTAGAATGCTCAAAAGAAAGTTGTTTGAAAATTACGTTAAATAATGTAGCTTTTTATAGGAGAATTCCATATAATGAGAGTAATTAAAAGAAGAACGGGGTGATGTATTATGGCGAAAATAACTTATATGAATAATAAACCAAATACAAAGGTGGATGGAAAGGGCGAGACTATATAAGTGAGCGCACGATCCTTCCGCTTAGCTTACACTAGGGAGGATATCAATTTGAATCAAAATATTTTAGAATCGTTCGGCTGGGATTCTTTTTTTGAGGAACAAGCTGTTGAGAACTTTGAAGTAGGACGAATTTTACTCGAGCATAAGCATATATATCGAATTATTTGTAATGATGGTGAGTATATGGCAGAACTGTCTGGGAAGTTTCGGCATGAAGCAGTTACGAAAGGCGATTATCCAGCAGTTGGTGATTGGGTGTATATAAAGAAAATAGAAGATGAAAAGAAAGCAATTATTCATCGTATTTTCCAGCGAAGAAGTTCTTTCTCAAGACAAGAGGCTGGAACAAGAACAGAAGAACAGATTATAGCAGCAAATGTAGATTATTTATTTTTAGTGAATGCACTTAATCATGATTTTAATGTTAGAAGGATGGAACGTTATTTATTATTAGCGTATGAAAGCGGCGCTATGCCAGTTATTGTTTTAACAAAGAGTAGTATATGTAATGATGTGGAAGAGAAAATTGTAGAAACGGAAGCTATAGCAATTGGTGTTCCTATTTTCGTTGTTGATAGTTTAGAGCATACAGGTATAGATTCGTTGAAACAATTCGTTTCTTCAGGGAAAACAATTGCTTTAGTTGGATCATCAGGGGTAGGAAAGTCAACTTTGTTAAATGCTCTAATAGGAATTGATGTAGCAAAAACGGGAGATATACGTGAAGAGGATAGTAGGGGGAGGCATACGACAACGCATCGAGAATTATTCCAATTGCCTAGTGGCGCTCTCGTGATTGATACGCCTGGCATGAGGGAATTGCAACTTTGGGAAGGCAGCGAAGCGATTCAAACAGCATTCTCTGATATTGAAGAATTTGCGACAACATGTCGTTTCCGTGATTGTAAGCATGAGAATGAACCAGGATGCGCGGTGTATAGTGCAATTGAAAATGGACTTATTACGATAGATCGTTTGAAAAGCTATAAAAAATTACAAAGAGAACTGGCGTATTTTATGAGGAAACAAGATGCAATCCTTGCCAGAGCAGAGCGTGATAAATGGAAGAAAATTTCTAAACAACATAAAAAAATGTAAAAACCAAAGGGGCCCCTTTGGTTTTTTCTATTTGTAAATTTTATAATAATATTATTCGTATATATAGACAAAAGGAAATTAATTGTTTAAACTTTACAAAGTATTCACCATAATAGGTTATGAAAATAATAATTAGGGAACGGGAAATATTCATAATTAACTCAATTTAACTTTTAAATTTGAAAATTAGGAGGTTCATAATGGGTAAACTATTAAATTTGTTTCGTAATATGAAAGTAGCAAAAAAGCTATTAATTTCATTCTTTGTAATTTTAATTGCAGCCGTTTCTATAATCGGGGGCATGTCTTATCAAACTGCTAAAAAGAATTTTGAATCACAAATTACGAGTAGTGCTAACGATAATATAAAAATATTAGATAATTTAATCAATCAAATGATTGAAGCAAAATTTAACGATGTGAATAACTTTGCACGAGTAATTCAAGGGAATATGTATCAAGGAGATAATCAGGATGAATTAAGAAAAATGTTATCTCAATATATAAATTTAAATAAAGATATTGAACAAGTATATGTTGCCGGAAATGATAAAAAATTTGTACAAGAACCAAATATACAAATGGCAGCAGACTATGATCCAACAGAGCGTTCTTGGTATAAAGATGCGGTTGCAAAACAAGGTGGTATTGTTGTTACTGAGCCATATAAGGCAAAAGGAAATGGACATATTGTCGTAACAATCGCAAAACAAACAGAAGATAAAAATGGAGTTGTTGCGCTAGATTTAAGTTTAGATAATTTATTAAAAACATCAAAGTTAATTAATATTGGTAAAAAAGGATATGCCTTCATTTTAGATGGAAAGCAAAAAATAATTGCTCATCCACAAGAAAAATCAGGGGAAAAAGCGGCTGATTCTTGGGCAAAGAAAATTTATGAAGATAATCACGGTGCTTTTTCATATTCTTATGGCGGTAGTGAAAAGAATATGGTATTTGCTACAAATGTAAAAACAGGTTGGAAAATTGGTGGGACGATGTACTCAAGTGAAGTAATTGAAGCTGCTCAACCTGTATTTTATAATATGTTAATTGTTATGCTTATCTCATTAGTAGTAGGCGGGGCACTTATTTATTTTGTAACACTTTCAATTACGAAGCCTTTAAAGAGATTAGTTGTTACTTCTAAAGAAATAAGCGAAGGGGATTTAACGCAAACAATTGAAATTCATTCTAATGATGAAATCGGCCAACTTGCTAAAGGTTTTAATGAGATGACGAATTCGTTACGGACGTTAATTGGAAGAATTAACGATTCAGCTGGGCATGTTGCAGCGGCATCAGAAGAGCTAACTGCAAGTGTAAGGCAAGCAAGTGAAGCGACTGAGCAAATCACAATCGCAATGGATGAAATATCAAGTGGGGCAACGACGCAAACAACAAGCGTAGAAAATGGCGCTATGTTACTGTTTGATGTAACGGAAGGAATTCAACATGTAGCAAATAGTTCATCATCTATTAATACGGCTTCTGCACATACTCGTGAAAAAGCAGAAGATGGTGGGAAACTAGTAGGAAGAACAGTAAACCAGATGCAGTCTATTGCAGAATCGGTTTCACAATCAGATGCAGTTATACAATTACTAAATAATAAATCAAAACAAATTGGTGATATTTTAGAAGTAATTCAAAATATTGCAGATCAAACAAACCTTCTAGCTCTAAATGCGGCGATTGAAGCCGCAAGAGCCGGTGAGCATGGAAGAGGTTTCGCAATTGTTGCAGATGAAGTGCGTAAATTGGCAGAGCAGTCTAGCGTATCTTCTAGTGAAATTAGTAAATTAATATGTGAAATACAAGATGATATGGGTAAGACAGTCAAATCTATGAATCATGTAAATGAGGAAGTTCAATCTGGACTTGTTATCGCAAATGAAACGAAGCAAAACTTTGCTGAAATCTTACAATCTACAAATGAAATAGCTAATCAAATTAAGACGATGGTTGAAACGGCTAATGGAATGTCAAAAGGGGCAAATGAAGTATCTATTTCGGTAGGACAAATTGCAATGACAGCACAAAATAATGCGACAAGCACACAAAATGTTGCGGCTTCAGCTGAAGAACAGCTAGCTTCGATGGAGGAAATTGGATCTGCAGCAGGCACGTTATCTCAAATGGCTGAAGAGTTGCAAGGACTAATTGACAGATTTAAAGTCTAATAGAGAACAGACTACCTCTAGTAGCATTATGCCAATAGAGGGTAGTCTGTTTTATTGTGTAAAATCAAATGGAGATGTAAACTTCCTTTATGACGTTTAAAATGGTATTTTGCATAATGTTTGTCGAAAAATAGAGGTATTTGTTAGCTTTGTGTATAATTATTAACGTATAGAATACAAATAAAAGGAGAGTATTATGGGAGTGTATTGGGGGACAAAAAGACATTCTTGGCTTAGTTACGTCTCATTTTGGCTAAGTATTTCATTTTTTATTGTTTTTCTAATTGAAGTGTTTATATTAAAAACACTTTCGAATAGCTCGGTGCAAATTGTTAAATATTTTTATTTTATATTTGTACCAGTAAATATTTTTCTTAGTTTAAAGTTACTATTTAAGAAGAATGAAAAGAAAGCGTTACCTATTTTTAGTTTCATTGTCTCATTATTATTTGCAATTTTAATAATCGTATTAGTTTTAGCAGCTATAGGGAAGGTCTTTTGAGGGGAGTGGTATAAGTCACTCTCCTTTTTTATTTGTGGTAGTCTTACTATATGTAAAAGTGTGAATGCTGTGAGCTAATAAAAGCAGAGAGTAGACAATATTTACATGGATTAAAGTCTGTCGTTATTTGAACTTGTAAGAGTGTATGGAGTAATGAGGTAATATACATAATAATGGAGATAGAATTAGTTGTTTTATAAGTATGTATGAAGCAAATGAATACGGTAAGAACGTTGATATATGGTACAATAGCTATGGATAGTGATAGAGATAAAGGGTATATAAAATACTCATCGTTTTTTAGTAAGAGAGGGGTTATCTTATGCTATACGAGGATTTGGAGACATTATTTCAAACAGCTCCGAAAGAAGATAGAGGCGGATGGAAATATATAATCCAAGAACAAAATAATACATTTAAAATTGTTGATGAAATACTGAAAAATCAAATGAGTGTCGAATTATATTTTAATGAATACGATGAGGTGAAAATCACTTTATATAAAGATGGAATTCCCATTACGACTATGCAAAGAATTGCGATTTCAAAAGTTGAATTAGACGAAGATGAAGAAGGTATTCAATTTGTTTTAGAGCGCATGCCTAGTCGAATGATTCGGTTGCAGTTAAAGCCATATTTAGCATTAGAAATGGGACCATACTGGGAAGTATGTGATGATTGTGAATGAGCATAAAAAAGCATCCAATAACATGGATGCTTTTTTATGTTTTTTGAAGTTGTTTAAACGCAATGATTGGCAGTATAACAATACTTACCCATCCGATGATAGGATATAGAATGTGAAGTAAGTCACTGTAACCGATGTAGCTAAAGCAATAACTAATTAGTAAAATGAAGAAAATAATATTGTTATTTTTCCACCCAGTAATAGATTGCATCTGTTTTGTCATTCCGAACACATTACCAACTAAAGTTGTGAAAACTTCACCGAAAATAATGAGAACGAAAAAGAAGTGAAAAGTTGCATTAAATCTTCTTATGACTTCAGCCATTGGGATGTTATATTGGTAAAATTGATCGACTGATAAGATTGCTAAATGGCTGCATAATAAAATTAAAGAAAGTCCAGCACCACCTAAAATCCCACCCCAAAAAATAGCTTTTCGATCCTTTACTTCACTGGCTAATGGGACGAGAACACTTTGGGCGAGAGAAAGATTTAAGGCGACATATGTAATAGGGCTAGTAATCCATTTCATATTCCAGCTCTCTGCAGGAATAGTGTTGTTAATAGGAGTTGTACCGTGAAAAAAGGTTGTAATAGCAAGTCCGATAATAAAAATCATCATAATAGGTACGACAAGTGTATTTACTTCAAAAACACCTTGTAATCCGCGGCTACTTATAATGAGACAAGCGATAACTGTAATAAGAATACCGAGTTGTCTTGGTAAGCGAAGTTGCTCTTCAAATACTGCACCAGCCCCTGATAACATAACGCTCGTTACGCCGAATAAAACGAGTAATAATAATGTGTTTACAACATTCCCAAATACATCCCCAAATAAATATTTGTTAAATTCTTGCGCTGAAAATGCCCCGATTTGTGATGAAAGTAACATCATCTTTGTGCCAAGCCAAATAAAAAAAAATCCACTTACACATATGCCAATTGTCCCGTATAATCCATTCACTGTGAAAAATTCAACAATTTCTCGTCCAGTAGCAAATCCGGCTCCAACGACAGTTCCGATATAAGTAGCGGCTACTTTCTTTGCTACTTGCCATTGTTGATTGTCCATGTTATCCCTCTTTCTACTATGATGAGCTTGATGTACTATTATGCATATGTATGAGCTTGGACAATTAGACGTATGAAGTGTTTGAAAAAATACATGAATTTAATGATATTAGGGAAGCATTAAAGGTGTTAAAACTTTGTTACATATAAGCCAATTGTTCGAAAGGAAAGGGAATGTATGGTAAAATGTAATTAGGTTATTAAAAGATAAACATTACAAAATGATAAGAGGAGTGATTGTATGAGTACGAAAACAAATGTTGTTGAAGTATTAAACAAGCAGGTAGCAAACTGGAATGTGTTATATGTTAAACTACATAATTATCACTGGTATGTGACAGGGCCACACTTCTTTACATTACATGAGAAATTTGAAGAGTTTTATAATGAGGCTGGAACGTATATTGATGAGTTAGCAGAACGTATTTTAGCTTTAGAAGGTAAACCATTAGCGACAATGAAAGAATATCTCGCAACATCTAGTGTCAGCGAAGGGACAAGCAAAGAATCTGCAGAAGAAATGGTGCAAACATTAGTGAATGATTATTCTGCACTTATTCAAGAATTAAAAGAAGGTATGGAAGTTGCAGGTGAAGCTGGTGATGAAACATCAGCTGACATGCTGTTAGCAATTCATACAACATTAGAACAGCATGTATGGATGCTAAGTGCATTCTTAAAATAACGATAAATATAATAGAAACCCATTGAAAAATTATTTCAATGGGTTTTTTTATGATTTTTCAGTTTTCTTTTATGCTATAATATAGTAAAAAGGAGGCGATGCGATGTTTCGCTTTTTCAGAACTGGAAAAGAAGAGCGGGAAATTACGAAAGATGAATTAGAACAAGCGATGGCTCAGTTTTTAGAAACGAATGCTAATATCGTTTATACAGTATTAGTAAATGAAGATTATACAGTAAATTATGATTTGTTAAAACCGTATTTACCTGCATTTCCAACAAATGATTTTCTCATAACGAAGGAAACGCTTGAGGTATTTGAACATACAGCAGAAAATTTAAGCCTAGTGAAAGAAATTGATGTCGTACAAAAAGCAGTAGACCAATACGTAACAGAAAAAGAAATGTTCCCAATTGTTGAAGGTAGCGAAGATCGCCTCATATGCGGAATGAAGCTAGGACCTTACTTAAATCGTAGCTTAAAAAGAGACTTATATATTTCAGAAAAACATTATTTAGTTTCAAGTAAACCAGATAGAAAAAAACAAAAGAGCGGGTAGATGTAATGAAAACAACAATACATATATTGTTGTCTTTTTTTGTTTTTTAAAATATTGATTTTTCAGTCTATTATTATTTATACTAAATGTATTGGACAGGGAAGAGTAACTATGAAGCATCATTTTGAGAATAAGGTATTGTTAGCGTGAGTTATACAAAGTGGTATAAAGATTCGCAAAAAATATTATAAAAGGTTTCGGGGGAATTGGTACATGAAAAATAGCATGACTTACATTCAATTATTAAATGAAACGTTACGTTGTTATGCAAATAAAGGAAGTTTTGAAGCGTACAATTATATAATGGAAAACGCTACAGGTGTAATAGGGAATGAGGCGCAAATATATAATTTTAAGTATGCACTCGCAAGTGCATCGGGACTTGAAAAAGAAGCATTACATTTAATGAGAGAGGCCATTATAGAAAAGGGATTCTGGTATGGAAATGAGTATTTAATTTCCGACGAAGATTTAAAATCACTACATAAATTTGAAGAATTTCATACAATGGTGCAATTATGTAATGAAAGAGAAGAATTAGCACATAAAAAGGAAAGACCAGATGTGAAATATATATACAGCAAGAAAGAAGGAAATCTACTACTTACATTGCACGGTGACCAAGAAAATATTCAAATAGTAGAGCCATATTGGAAATCAGTTTTGACACAAGATTACACGTTAGCTTTACCACAGTCTTCACAAATTCAGTTTTCAGATGGATTTGTTTGGGATGATATAGAGAGAGGGAAAGAAGAATTAAAAGGGCATTACAATAAGTTTATAGAAAACCATACAGTAGAAAATGTAATCATTGGTGGTTTTTCTGCAGGGGCAAGAGTAGCTTTATATACGATTTTGCAAAAAGATATAGAGGTTGATGGTTTTGTTTTTATGGCACCATGGCTTCCCGAGATTGAAGAATGGGATGAATTGCTAAGAGTGCTGCAGGATAAACATATAAAAGGATATATAGTATGCGGGGATCAAGATGAAGATTGTTTCGAATCCACGCAGCAATTTGTACAACTATTAAGAGAGAAGAATATAGAACATAAGTATAAAGTTGTGCCTGACTTAGATCATGATTATCCTATTAACTTTGAAGAGCTATTAAAAGAAGCTATTGAATATATAGGAAATAAAAACAATAAGTAGTAAGAAAAAGAGATGCATCATATGTGATGCATCTCTTTTTAGAATTATAAATTAAAAGCATTTGCTAATAAGCGATAAGACTTTAATTTATGTTCAAATTGATGAGTAATCGTGACAATCATAAATTCGTCAGTATTGTATGCTTTGCTTAAGTTTATTATTTTTTCTTTTACAGAAGACGGATCACCAACAATCATACGTTGACGATTTTCTTTTATACGGAATAAATCATAAGCGCTGTATGAATAATTTTGAGCAGTTTCAATAGAAGGTGTACCAGTAGTTCGTTTTCCTTGCTCTAATAATAAGATTGATAAATCTAAACTAGAAGCAATTTTTTCCGCTTCTTCATTTGTTTCTCCGCATATAACAAAAATGGCAACGATTGAATTAGGCTTATCTCCTAAAAATGAAGGCTGATATTGTTCTTGGTAAGCCCTCATAACTTCAGGGCCTCCAAAGCCATTAATAAATTGCGCAAATGCGAAAGAAGCTCCGTTGTTTGCAGCAATTTTAGCGCTCTCTCCGCTAGAACCGAGCATCCACATTTCAGGAGATGTTGGGATAACTGGAGTGGCTTTTAAGTTTGCATAGTGATGGTTTTCTGGTACTTGATCATGTAAGTACATTGCAACGTCTGCAATTTGTTCTGGATATTGATCAAGTGAGACCATTTTCCCTTCTTGAAGTGCGCGAGTTGCTATTGGCATACCACCAGGAGCTCTACCAACACCGAGATCGATGCGGTTCGGATACAGTGCTTCTAGAACACGGAAATTCTCAGCAACTTTATATGGGCTATAATGCGGTAACATAACACCACCTGAACCGACTCTAATACGGTCTGTTTTTGCGGCAATATGAGAAATAAGTATTTCTGGACTTGAACCAGCTAAGCTTACGGAATTATGATGTTCGGATACCCAAAAACGTGTGAATCCGAGTTTTTCAATTTCTTGTGCAAGCGTAACTGTATGTGAAAAAGCTTGGGCTGCTGTGCTACCATCTGAAATAGGTGATTGGTCTAATACACTTAACTTGATCATAGAATATACCTCTCAATCTTAATGTACATCCTATTATATATTTACTTATGAAAAATGCGTAGTGAAATGCTCAAAATGAAAAGCGGATAATCTTATTTCCGCTTTTAACGAGAAAATCCGCGTTCATAATGATTCATTTCGACTAGATTTAAAATATATTCATAGTTGTCAATTTCACGTTTTAGTTGTTCACGTTCTTTTTCAGATAGTGTCATATTGCTAAGTTTTTTACATAAGTTTTGTTTCTTTAATTCTAAATATTTTTTTGTAGCATCATAGTCATAGGTATGTTTCATTTTTAACCACTCCTTCTTTGTAGTTGCTATATTATACGAAGTATAAAGAAAAGTGAGATCCGTCTCTTATGTACTTTTAGTGAATATTCAAATTGCAATGGTGTTATGTTTATGGGGATTTATGAATAAAATGCACTAAACCACTAACGTCCATTTGATGAAGTAAGGGGTGGAATTGTGCAGAAAGATATAATGTATAACACTGAAATGGATGAAGCGTTAAAAGTTATAGATAAAGGATTGAATAAGACGACAAGCCCAAAACAGATTATTGTAGTGGGAGCTGGTATGGCTGGGTTAGTTTCAGCCTCTTTATTAAAGGCTGCAGGACATGATGTGAAAATTTTTGAAGCAAATAACCGGGTAGGTGGCCGTATAGAAACGGTTAGAATGGAAGATACCGGATTATATTTAGATGTTGGAGCAATGAGGATTCCATATTCGCATACATTAACGATGACATATATAAGAAAATTTGGGCTACAGGTGAGACCTTTTATTAATAGGAATGAGACGGATATTATATACGTAAATGGACGGAAAACGACGTTAAAACAATATGAAAAAGATCCAAGTATTCTAAGATATCCTGTGGAAATGAATGAAGTTGGAAAAACGTCAGAGGAATTATTATTGTTAGCGGTACAGCCCATTATAAATTTTATAAAAAAGAACCCAGAAAAAAATTGGGACGTTGTAGTAAAGGATTTTGGAAGATACTCTACTGGGCAATTTTTAAAGTATCATCCTTATCAGTATAATACTTACTTTTCGCCAGTAACAATTGAGATGATTGGTGTTCTATTAGATTTAGAAGGTTTTTTGGAACGATCGTTTGTAGAGACTTTACGCTTTCTATACATTATGCAAGAGGAGAGCGGATTTTGTGAAATTGTGGGCGGGAACGATAGATTGCCAAAGTCATTTTTACCGCAATTAGAAGAGAATATTATATATAATCAAAAATTAATGAAGCTACATCAACACGATAATGGTGTGACAGCTTTCTATCGGAACGAGGAAACTTTTGAATATAGTAGTATTACAGGAGATTTAGTTATTGTTACCATTCCGTTTTCGACAATGCGTTTTGTAGAAGTAGATCCGTTTGATTCTATATCTCATGAAAAATGGAAAGCAATTCGTGAATTACATTATATGCCTGCGACGAAAATAGGAATTCAATTTAAAAGCCGATTTTGGGAAGAACAAGGACAATTAGGCGGCAGAATTATAACAGATTTGCCAATTCGTTATGCCTATTATCCAAGTTATGGAATTGGGCAGAAAGGACCGGCTATGATGTTAGGTAGCTATACATGGTCTTATGACGCGTTGTTATGGGATGGTTTATCAAAAGGTGATCGTATTTATTACGCATTACACAACTTAGCAACAATATTAGGTGGTCAAGTGTATGATGAGTTCATATCTGGAATATCAAAAAGCTGGACATTGGATCCGTATGCGCTTGGAGGATTTGCACTTTTTCAAGCAGGTCAAGAATCTGAGTTGCAACCAGCGATTGTCAAACCAGAGGGGAGAATATTCTTCGCTGGAGATCATACAACGCTATATCACGGATGGATTCAAGGTGCGATTGAATCTGGAATTCGTGTAGCGGTGGAAGTGAATGAGTAAAAGGTTTTCAATTCAGAAAATTCTTTACTATATAACTTGAGATGGATATTATTATATATAAAAGAAATATAGGGAGTGTTTACAGTGAATCCGTTATTATTCGATTTTCCTTCTGAATTTTATACTGACAGGCTTTTTATTCGAATGCCGAAACCAGGAGATGGTAAAGTTGTATATGATGCAATTCAGGCTTCAATAGAAGAACTAAAACCTTGGATGGTGTTTGCACAAAAAGAGCAAACAGAGCAAGAAGTAGAAGAAAGTATTAGAAAATCACATATTCAATTTTTGCAACGTGAGGATTTAAGATTACTAGTATTTTCGAAAGAAACAGGTGAATTTATTGCTTCAGCCGGATTACATCGTATTAATTGGGATATACCTCAATTTGAAATCGGATATTGGATTGATACAAGGTTTAGCGGAAAAGGCTATATGGTAGAGGCTGCGAAAGGTATAACGGATTACGCTTTTTCTGAATTGAAAGCAAACCGTGTAGAAATTCGTTGTGATTCTTTAAATAAGAAGAGTAGAGCGATACCTGAGAAATTAGGCTTTAAGTTAGAAGGTACGTTAGAAAGTGCGAGTGTTGCGGTAGATGGAAATGGATTAAGGGATATGTGTGTATTTGCAATGACGAGAAATACATATAAAAAAGAAGAGCTGTAAAGAAACAGCTCTTCTTTTTGTGTATTATGGTACAGGATGTCCATTAGAGCTTTCGAAAATTGTAAACCATTGTTGACGATCTAAGTTAACGTTTGTAGCAAGAGCGGCCGTTTTTACGCGATCTAATTTACCAGAGCCAACGATTGGCATCATATTAGCTGGATGAGCAAGTAACCAAGCATACATAACCGTATCGATACTAGAAACACCTAGCTCAGTAGCAACTTTTTGCATAGTTTCGCGTACACGTACGGCACGTTCGGATTGACCAGTAAAAATTTCCCCACCAGCAAGAGGTGACCAAATCATTGGATTGATTCGTTTTTCTTGGCATAAATCAATTGTCCCTTTTTCAAAATGCTCAAGCTGCAATGCAGAAACTTCAATTTGGTTCGTAATAAGCGGGAAATCTAAGTACGAACTTAACATATTAAATTGTGAAGGTAAGAAGTTAGATACACCGAAGTGACGAACTTTTCCTTCTTGTTTTAATTGTGAAAATGCCTTTGCCACTTCATTTGGATCCATAAAAGGATCGGGACGATGAATAAGTAATACGTCAATATAATCTGTATGTAAATTTTTTAGTGATGCTTCTGCACTTTGAATAATGTGCTCTGCACTAGTATTGTAGTGAGCAACATATCGCTCTGGAAATTTCGGTGATGGGGGAGCGATTCCACACTTTGTAATAATTTGCATGTTTTCTCGTAAGGAAGGCTTTAATTGTAAAGCTTCTCCAAACAATCCTTCACACGTATATCCGCCGTAAATGTCAGCGTGATCAAAAGTAGTAATTCCCATATCCATACAATCTTCAATGAAAGAAAGTAATTCTTGTTTCGTCATATTCCATTCTGCTAAACGCCAAAATCCTTGAATAATACGAGAGAATTCTAGCGTTTCATTCATTTGAACTCGTTCCATTATAAGTACCCCCTTGATGAATAATTATTATTTTGAAAAGGCTTTCTTACTACGTATTATTATATAGTTTGGGGGGTGTACATACAATAAATATGTTTTGCTAAAAAAATGATTTTCTCTATATGCTATAATGTAGAAACATATAGCTATAAGGAGATGTAAGGAATGATTCCAGTAACAATATTAACTGGTTTTCTTGGATCAGGGAAAACGACTTTATTAAATCGTATTTTATCAGAAAATCACGGTAAGAAATTAGCAGTGATTGTAAATGAAATAGGGCAAATTGGCATTGATAATCAGTTGATTATGAATGTAGAAGAAGAAATTATGGAAATGACAAATGGCTGTTTATGCTGTACTGTACGTGAAGATTTACTTGTTGCTTTAAAACAGTTACTGGACGTAAAAGCAGAAGGGAAAATGGATTTTGATGGTTTAGTAATTGAAACGACTGGCCTTGCAAATCCAGGGCCGATTATTCAAACATTCTTTTTAGATCCAGTCATTCAATCTGCATACCAAATTAATGGTGTTGTAACGGTGGTAGATAGTTATCATATACATAAACATTTTGAAAAAGGATTAGAAGCAAAAGAGCAAATTGCGTTTGCTGATGTCGTTTTAGTAAATAAATTAGACTTAATTGAAGAGAGTGAGAAAGAAAATCTTTTGCATGAACTTCAAGGAATTAACCCGACTGCAAAGTTAATCGAGGCGACTAACTGTGAGGTAGATATACCATCTTTATTACAAATTCAAACGTTTAAAACGAAAGATACGTTGCAAATTTACCCTCATAAAGAACATAACCACTTAGAAGGTGTGAAATCATTTGTATTACGTGAAGAACGTCCGCTGGATTTACAAAAGCTTAATGAGTGGATGTCAGCTGTCGTTCAAGAGCTAGGGGAATATTTATATCGTTACAAAGGAATTTTATCGATAGACGGAGTAGATAAACGTATCGTTTTCCAAGGTGTACATACGTTATTTGCCGCTTCGTACGATAGAGAGTGGCAAGAGGGTGAAGAGCGAGTAAGTGAAGTAGTTTTTATCGGAAAAGATATTAATAAAGAGTGGTTCCAAGAACATTTCGAGGAGTGTGTGAAATAAGTCTGCGTAAATTGCAGGCTTATTTTTTATGAGCATTCTATTAGATTACAAAACAGAATTAAATAAGGGAAAGAAACTAAAAATTGATAACTGTATAATAAAAAGCCTGTTTTCACAGGCTTGTATTTTCGTCTATTAGTAACTCCATTACAACACCTACAACTGGACCTTCATCATCAATATCCCCATTTAAGCGGAAACCAAATGATTCATACAGTCCCATTGCAAGTTTGTTGTCTGGATGTAAACTTAAGTAAATTATTTTACATTCAAATTTTTCTTGTAAGAATTGAATGAGTAAGCGAAGGAAACGTTTTGCGTATCCTTTTCCTTGATATTGTTGGTCAATCATAAAGCGATCGAGCCATACACTTTTATGTTTTACTGAATACCATCCATACATTGCGTATCCTACAAGTGTTTCGCCATCATATAAACCTACTGACGTTCCGTTTCCTTCATATAATGATTCTGCTAAAGAAAACGCGTTACTTTCAATAAATTGTTGCTGATCTTTTGCGACGTCTAAAGCAACTACTGAACGCCAATTTTTTGCTGTTACTTCACAAATGTGAAGATTCATAATTCCAACTCACCTTCTAAATTAATATAGCTTTCAAGCTAATATGGATAATTTTACTTGTTATTTTGGTCAAGTCAAGGATAAATACATAAAAAGGCAGCTGAATAACAGATTCAGCTGCCTAGAAAATATAATGGATTAGTTTGTTGCTTCTTTCAATGTATTTACGTTTTCTTCCATTAAAGTGAAGTAATCTTTATTATTTTTTGCATCATCTTCAGAAATAGTAGCTAAGTGATTTAAGCGTAAAACTTTTGTACCAGTTTCTTTTTGAATTACGGATGCTACTTTTGGAGTAGAGAACGTTTCGAATAAAATATATTTTAGATTATGTTCTTTTACTGTTTTTGTAATGTCAGCAAGCTGCTTTTGAGATGGTTCATCAGAAGCTGAAATTCCAGCGATAGGAATTTGTTTTAGGCCGTATCGTTGTTCCCAGTAACCATAGGCAGCATGAGAAACTAAAATTTCTTTCGTTTTTGCGTTCGTTACAGCTGCCTTAAATCCATCGTCTAAATCAGTAAATTTAGTTTGAAGTGCTGCAAAGTTTTTTTCGAATTCTTTTTTATGTTCAGGTTGTAATTCTACAAGTGCATTTTTAATTTTTTCTGCTTGTTTCATTGCTAGAGTAGGATCTAACCAAACATGTGGGTCTTTATCGTGATGATGTTCATCTTCTTTATGGCCATCTCCATGATCATGATGCTCTTCTTCAGTAGAAGCACGAAGCTCAATACCTTTAGATGCATTTACAATTTTAACATTTTCTTTTTGTAATGTTTTTTCCATTTTTTCAGCAAATGGTTCTAATTCAGCGCCGTTATAAACAAATAAATCGGCTTTTGCAACTTGTACTGTTTGTTTTTGACTTGGTTCAAATGTATGTGAATCTGCACCAGGTGGGTAAATTGCTTCAACATTTACATAGTCGCCACCAATTTTCTTTGCGAAATCAGCGAGTGGGAAAATCGTTGTATAAACTGTTAGCTTTCCATCTTTCTTGGCATTACTTTCTTTTTTATTTGAGCAGCCAGCGAAAATTAAGGTAAAAATAAGTAAGAATGAAAATATAGTCAATCTTTTAGGCATGAAGTTCTCCTCTTTTCTTTTTTACGGATATATTTTCCCCAATTATAGAAGAAAAATATCATTTTAATACAAAACGGAATAATTACGTTTTAGTTTGCGAACTTAGTATAATACATCTTTAATAAAGTTGCAATAAATAATAATCATTCCGATTTGTTTTTGTTATAAAGTTGTCAAATATAGGTGTATTATTTTTGCAAATGCATGCATATGTGACAACGCTGTTTTCATATATTGAAAAGGAGGTAAAGAGGGGGATGAGCGCTTGGGTTACTTAATGGAAGCTATTTTATTAATATTAGCGGTAGTATTGCCATTATCTTTCGTATTAATTTTTTTAAGAAGATTAATAAGTAATTTAGGGGACGCTACAACAATAACGAAATTACAAGAGAGAGATGAGAAAAAAGAGTGAGTAAAGCACTATGCGTACGCATAGTGTTTTACTTGTGGTAAAATAAGAGCAGGAAACTCCTAAAGGTTGTATTTTACTGAAGGAGAGAAAAGTAAAATAAGAGGTATATGCATATATGAATAAGCGAACGGCGTTAATACTTGGTGCAAGTGGTTTAGTTGGACAAGAGATAACGCGTCTATTACTTGAATCAGATTACTACGATTCGGTTACTATTTTTGTAAGAGAGCCAATGCAATTGCAACATGAGAAGTTACAGCAGAAACAAGTTGATTTTTCGGTATTAGAGGAATATAAAGAGTTCTTTGCTGTGGATGATGTTTTTAGTTGCTTAGGAACAACAATAAAAAAAGCAAAAACAAAAGCAAATTTTAAAAAAGTAGATTATGAATATACGTTACGAGCTGCTTGTTTAGCTGAAAAACAAGGGGTACAAAATTTCCTTGTCGTGTCTTCTATGGGAGCGAATCCTAAATCATTTTTCTTTTATTCACAAGTGAAAGGGAAAATGGAAGAAGAATTGCAAAAGTTAGTGATCGGTGGTATTCACATTTTTAGACCATCATTATTAGTAGGAAATCGACAAGAATTTCGTTTCGGCGAACAAATGGCTGAAAAGTTATCTCGTATTATTCCTTTTATCTTTAAAGGGGCTTTCAAAAAGTATAAACCAATTTCAGCTAAAGATGTGGCGAAAGGGATGTATATAACCGCGCTGCGAGAAGAATCGGGTATCCATACTTATAATTCAAATGAAATTACAACGATAGAATAAATAAAACCGAGAAGAATGACTTCTCGGTTTTATTTATTCGTATGAATTTTCCCTGGCGCTCGCTTGTATTGATATGGTTCTTGCAATTCAAAGCCAAGTTCATTGGCCGCTATTCTCGGGAAGTACGGATTGCGAAGTAACTCACGTCCGATGAAAATTAAATCAGCTTCGTTATTGTTTAAAATTTGCTCTGCTTGTACTCCGGTCGTAATTAATCCAACTGCACCAGTTGCAATGTTAGCATGCTCTTTAATATGTTTAGCATATTGTACTTGATACCCAGGATAAACATCGATGTGTGCAGGGACAACAGCTCCAGAGCTACAATCGATTAAATCTACTCCTTGTTCTTTCATCCATTTTGTATACTGAACATAATCTTGAACTGTTAACCCTTCAGGATGATAATCATTTGCTGAAATACGGACAAATAACGGTCCGTTCCAAACTTCATTTATCGAGTCAATGATTTCGCGTAAGAAACGATAGCAGTTTTCAGGTGAGCCGCCGTATTCATCCGTCCGTTTATTAGTAAGTGGTGATAGGAATTCATTGATAAGGTAACCGTGAGCGCCATGTATTTCAATAACATCAAATCCAGCTTGTTTTGATCGTACTGCAGCTTGCTGAAAAGCTAATACAGTATTTTTAATTTGGTGTTTGCTCATTTCTATTGGCATTTTCATTGTTTCATTAAATGGAATGGCTGAAGGAGCTAACGCATCTGTTTCTAATTCTGCTTTTCTTCCGGCGTGAGCGAGTTGAATGGCAGCTTTTGCGCCGTTATCATGTATAAAAGTAGTCGTTTTATGTAAGCCTTCAATTAGGTTGTCATCCCAAATACCTAAGTCTTTGTTAGAAATTCGTCCTTCAGCTAACACCGCAGTTGCTTCAACCATAACTAAACCTACTTGGCCAGCAGCGCGAGTTCCATAATGAATGAGATGAAAATTCGTAACGCTGCCATCCTCATTCCCCGAGGAATACATACACATAGGCGACATAACGATACGATTTTTTAGTGTAACGTTCTTAATTGTATAAGGTGAAAAAAGCTTGGAATTCATCAAATAGCCTCCTTGATTGAATTTTCTTATATTTTACCATTCTCTTTTTTGTTTCTCTAATAAAACGCTTATACGAAAAATTTTGTATATTCGTGTTACAATGACTAATATGAACTGAATTGGAGGATGGCATATGTACCAGGCTTATTATGAAAGCGAATTAGGTTTGCTTGAAATTACAGCGAATCAAGAAGGAATTACGTCTGTTATATTTGTTGATGAACGACAAGAAGAAAATAAAAATGAAATGATAGAACAATGTATAAATGAGTTAGATGAATATTTTAAAGGGAAAAGAAAAGAGTTTACGGTCCCGCTGTCTGCGGAGGGAACAGCATTTCAAAAAAATGTATGGGATGCACTTTATACTATTCCATACGGCGTAAGTGCTTCATATTTAGATATTGCAGAGAAAGTTGGAAATATAAAAGCTGTACGGGCAATAGGAGGGGCAAATAGTCGGAATCCAATTTCAATAATTGTTCCATGTCACCGTGTAATAGGAAAGAGTGGAAAGCTTGTTGGATATGCTGGTGGTTTATGGAGGAAAGAGTGGTTATTAAAACACGAAGGTATTTTGAAATGACGTATGGATGGGAAGAGGGATTGTTTTGAAATGTATAAATTGTGGGCAACCTTGCGAGGAGGAACAGTTAAATTGTGCAAGTTGTCAGCGAAACTTGGATAATGAACAAGAGGAAGGTAGCTCGTTAATAGATAAAGAACTGGAAGTATATGTAGGGAGACAATATCCGTATTACAAAAGGAAATGGGATCTTGAGAATAAGCGGATTGCTAGGTGGAGCTGGAATGGTTGGGCTGCTATTTTCAATATAGGCTGGCTAGGATATCGTAAGTATTATGTACCAGCTGCTTTATTTATGTTGTTATTAGTAGCGTGTGATGCATTTTCGTATTATATGGGATTTAATGTAGCGTTGCCAATCATTAATATGGTGCCTCTTACGTTTTTATTACTCATTTTTATTCTGTTTGGAATGGGGATTTTTGCAAATGGATTATACTATCAATTTGCGGAAAGACGTATATACCGAATAAAAGCAAGAGAAATAAAAGATAAATCAGTTGAAAACTATCTAATCAATGATAGCGGCGGAACGAGCAAAATGGGAGCGACAATTGTTACTATTTTAGCAGTTGCTAGCATATTTTTTAGTCATTTCTTTTTTCCGACTGATCGAGACGTTATTCAAAAGGTTCGTACAAGCTCGCTTTATGACTATCCTTTCTTTTCAATAGGTGAATCTTTCGAAAATTATTTTCAAAATTCAGGTTGGATATATTATCGTGGAACGGAAGGGTTAGAATTAGTAGAATTCCAAGGATATAACACCGGAACGCCAAGACAAAAGGTGAAGATTCAATTTGTTGTCGATTATAAATTAGGTGAAGTGGAACCATACTCACTTATGGTTAATGGTGAATCTAAAACTGAAGAAGAGTTTTTGAAGCTGATGGAAGAAATATTTAAAGTTCAAAATCCATTTGATATAGAGGATGGATTACAAGTAAATGCTATTCAAGAAAGCGGCTGGAAAGAAATTTCCGATCGCTTTTTTCTATGTTTGTTAAAATAAATATTTAAAATAATCAGAATCTTTTGTATAATGAAATATATTATATAGGATTTAACTTATACATATAGATTGGGGGAAGGAAGAATGAAGAGAAAGACAACAACAATTGCTGCACTTGCGTTAACGACAAGTGTATTGGTTGCAGGATGTGGGAATGGTGAGAAGGCTTCGACAACGAAGAAAGAATCGAATAAGGGAATGGCCGATAAACAAGTTTTAAATTTGCTAGAAACAGCTGAAATTCCTTCAATGGATACATCTAAATCAACGGATTCTGTATCTTTCCGTGTATTTGTAAATGCAATGGAAGGTTTATATCGTCTAGATAAAGATAATAAACCAACACCAGGTATGGCAAAAGATGTGAAGATTAGTGAAGATAAAAAGACATATACATTTGAATTACGTGATGCGAAATGGTCAAATGGTGATCCAGTTCGAGCACAAGATTTTGTATATGCATGGCAACGTACATTAGATAAAGCATTAGCGGCAGAATATGCATTCATTTTATTTGATGTGAAAAATGCACAGAAAGTAAATAAAGGTGAATTACCAGCAGATCAATTGGGTGTTAAAGCGAAGGATGATAAAACGTTGGTAGTAGAATTAGAGCAACCAGCACCTTATTTTCTTGAGCTTACGTCGTTCCCTACATTTTTCCCATTAAATGAAAAATATGTGAAAGAGCAAGGAGATAAATACGGATTAGAAGCAGATAAATTAGTATATAATGGACCATTTACAATGAGTCAATGGAAACATGAACAAAATTATCAGTTGAAGAAAAATCCTAATTATTGGGATAAAGATACTGTAAAATTAGACGAAATTAATGTAAGTATTGTGAAGGAAACAAGCACGGGAGTAAATTTATATGATAGTGATCAAGCAGATCGAGTTATTTTAACTTCTGAATTTGTTGATAAATATAAAAAGAATAAGCCAGATGAATTTAAAACGAAGTTAGATCCACGCATATATTTCTTACGTTTTAACCAAAAAAATGCAACATTTAAAAACCAAAAAGTACGTGAAGCGATTGATTTAGCATACGATAAAAAAGGAATTGCTGATGTCATTTTAAATGACGGTTCATTGCCAGCATATTTCTTAGTACCTGAAAAATTCACGACAGGTCCGGATGGAAAAGATTTCCGCTCTGTAAATAAAAACTTCCGTGATAGTAAAGATAATGCAGAGAAAGCAAAAAAATTATGGGAAGAAGCGAAGAAAGAGCTTGGTCAAGATACAATTACGGTTGAATTACTAAACGATGATAACGGTAGCCGGAAAAAAGTAGGCGACTTTATTAAGGAAGAACTAGAGAAAAACTTGCCTGGTATTAAAGTAAATTTGAAACAGCAACCATACAAGCAGAAGCTAGATTTAGAAAAGAAATTCCAATACGAATTCTCATTATCTGCATGGAGCCCTGATTATCCGGATCCAATGACTTATATTGATATGTTTGTTACTGGAAGCTCATTTAATGAAATGGATTATTCTAATCCGAAGTATGATGATTTAGTAGCGAAATCAAAAGGAGAGCTATTAAAAGATGATAAAGCACGCTGGAATGCACTTGCGGAAGCTGAAAAAATCTTAATTGGTCAAGACGCAGCAATTTCTCCTACGTACCAACAAAGTACAGCTTATTTAGAGAAGCCGTTTGTAAAAGGCATTGCTAACCATACGTTTGGCGGGGACTTCAGTTATAAATGGGCATATATTACAAAAAAATAGTATAATAAAAGATGAGTGAATTTTCGCTCATCTTTTATTTGTATAAGGAGGAATTATAGTTGTTAAGGGGAATCAATCATATTTGTTTTTCGGTATCTAATTTAGAAAACTCTATTATGTTTTATGAAAAAGTATTAGAAGGAGAATTATTAGTTAAAGGAAGAAAATTGGCTTATTTTAACATATGTGGAGTATGGATAGCGCTTAATGAAGAGACGCATATTTCGAGAAATGAGATTCATCAATCTTATACGCACATTGCATTTTCTGTTGAACAAGAAGACTTTAAATGTCTAATACAGCGATTAGAAGAAAATGATGTTCATATTTTACAAGGAAGAGAACGTGATGTAAGAGATTACGAATCTATATACTTTGTTGATCCTGACGGTCATAAATTTGAGTTTCACTCAGGGACACTGCAAGACCGTTTAAATTATTATAGAGATGAGAAACCTCATATGACATTTTATTAGGGAGGGATAGCATTTGCATGCACTTGTAATTGGTGGAACAGGAATGCTAAAGAAAGTTTCTATGTGGTTTTGTGAGAAAGGATTTTATGTTTCTATTATCGGGCGAGATGAAGTGAAATTAGAAAATGTTAAGCGAATGAGTTCTGCACCAGAAAATATTACATGCCTTTCGTTAGATTATCATAATGATGAAGATGTAAAGCTAGCTATTAAAAGTACAATTAAGAAAAATGGCCCAATCACATTAGTTGTTGCATGGGTACACACAAGTGCAAAGCATGCACTATCAAATATTTGTAAAGAACTAGATTTGTCGTCTAAAACATATAGTTTATTTCATATTTTAGGTAGTAAAGCATCACGTATGCCTGCACAAAAAATAGGGAGTACGCGATGTATTTATCATAGAATTATTTTAGGTTTTATTTTAGAAGATACATATGGAAGATGGCTTACTCATGAAGAGATAGCTGATGGAGTTATAAAAGGGATTGAAAGTAAACGAGCGGAGTGGATTGTAGGGAGAGTTGAACCGTGGGAATTACGACCAACATGGTGAGGGGGAGTAAGAAATGAAAACAACTATATATGTAACAAGGCATGGTGAAACAGAGTGGAATGTAGCGAAGCGAATGCAGGGACGGAAAAATTCTGCTTTAACTGAAAATGGTATAGTTCAGGCGAAACAATTAGGGAATCGAATGAAAGATTTACCAATCCATGCGATCTATAGTAGTCCGAGCGAAAGAACACTTCATACGGCAGAGTTAATAAAAGGGGAACGTGATATACCCATTATAGCGGATGAGCATTTCTATGAAATTAACATGGGTATATGGGAAGGACAAACAATCGCGGATATAGAAAAGCAATTTCCAGAAGAAGTACATCTGTTTTGGAATGAGCCACATCTTTTTCAGTCAACATCAGGCGAAAATTTTGAGGCCGTTTATGAAAGAGTAATTGAAGGGATGCAGCTTCTTTTAGAGAAGCATAAAGGACAAAACATATTGATTGTTTCTCATGCGGCAGCAGCAAAATTACTTATAGGGTATTTCGCGGGAATGGAAATAGAAAATGTGTGGGATGATCCATTTATGCATAGTGCCAGTTTGAGCATAATAGAATTTGAAGAGGGTATTGGTAAAGTGAAACAATTTGCAGATATAAGTCACTTTCAATAAATGTAAAAAAGGCCGCAAAACGGCCTTTTTTGGGTGGTATAAAAACTAGCAGTTACGTTTTTTATACCAGAAGTGATCGAATTTCTTATTTTTGCAAGATGGGAATTTATGTCCGCCTTTGCAATCATTCCATTTGTGTCCACTATCGTGACAGTCTTTACCATGATCACATGAATCATCGCAAGAGTGACCGTGTCTGTTAGGGAAGAATTCGCATTTTTTACAGAAACTTCGTTTTGTCCAGAAAAATTTCTTTTCAAAGCGTATGCATTTTGTAATGAATGTACAATGTTTTCTGCGAGTACGTTTTGTAACTAATACGCATTCTTTTCTACGCGTTACTTTCGTAACGAACGTCCATTTTTGAACACGTACACGTGTACATTTCGTAACAAATGTCCATTTTTTTACGTGCGTACATTTTGTAACGAACGTACAATGTTTCACGCGAGTACATCTTGTTCTTGGACATTTACCCCCAGTTGTACATTTACATCCAGTTGTACAATGATGATGATGAGTGAATTTATCATCATCGCATTCAAAAGTACTTGGATCTTGGTGTAAGAAATCCTCCATCCCAGCACTTTTGATTTCTTCGACAGCTTTTCTAATATCACGTTTCATAGAAATCCTCCTTATCATGTATTAAAGTGAAAAGGTATTCTTTTTCCTTAACATGATATGTATGTAGGCATCTTTCTGAACAGGACAAGAGTGTAATTTTATATAAATAGATGATTGCGGATGTATGGACAAGAAAAGGCGCATACATTGAAGGAAGAGAACTGAGAAGGGATGAGAAAACATGCTGCCTTCATATGATTTTTTTGTTCATCCAATGTACTTAGTGGAATTGAAAAAGGACATTTGGTCAGATAGTCCAGTGCCAGCAAAATTAACTTATGGAAAAAAGAAGTATGATATTGATATCGTATACCGAGGAGCTCATATTCGCGAATTTGAGAAAAAGTCTTATCATGTTATGTTTTATAAGCCTAAAAAATTTCAAGGTGCGAAAGAGTTTCATTTGAATTCGGAGTTTATGGATCCGTCTCTCATACGAAATAAATTATCTTTAGATTTTTTTCATGATATTGGTGTACTTTCGCCAAAATCACAACATGTATTTATAAAAATTAATGGTCAAATTCAAGGTGTGTACTTACAGTTAGAATCGGTTGATGAAAATTTTTTAAAAAATAGAGGATTACCGAGTGGTTCTATTTATTATGCAATAGATGATGATGCGAATTTTTCATTAATGAGTGAACGAGATAAAGATGTTAAGACAGAGCTCTTTGCGGGTTATGAATTTAAATATTCGAATAAAAATAGTGAAGAACAACTGAGTGAATTTGTATTTCAAGCGAATACTTTGACGAGGGAAGCCTATGAAAAAGAAATTGGGAAGTTTCTACATGTAGATAAATATTTACGATGGTTAGCAGGAGTTATTTTTACGCAAAACTTTGATGGTTTCGTTCATAACTATGCACTATATCATAACGATGAAACAAATTTATTTGAAGTTATACCGTGGGATTATGATGCGACTTGGGGGCGAGATGTACAAGGGAGACCACTTAATCATGAATATATTCGCATTCAAGGGTATAATACGTTAAGTGCAAGATTGCTAGACATACCTGTATTTAGAAAGCAGTATCGAAGTATTTTGGAAGAAATATTAGAAAATCAATTCACAGTTTCGTTTATGAGGCCGAAAGTAGAAGGGTTGTGTGAATTGATTCGCCCATATTTACTACAAGATCCATACATGAAAGAAAAATTAGAAACATTTGATCAAGAGGCTGATATGATTTATGAATATATAAATAAAAGAAGAAAGTATATACAAGACCACTTACATGAATTGGATTAATTTTGAAAGAGATTGAAACGTTATCAATCTCTTTTTTTTGTATAATAAAGATGTATCAATAAAAATGAAGTAATATATTTGATAGAGAATGGGGATGCGGATATATGACGATTAAATGGATTGATTGGGTAAAACAAATACAATCTATAGCTCAAGCGGGTTTAACGTATTCTAAGGATGTGTATGATATTGAGCGTTTCCAGCAATTACGAGATATTTCTATTTCAATGATGTCACATTATACGAAAACAGATTGGGAAGTCGTAGAGAAATTATTTGCAAGTGAGACAGGCTATCAAACACCTAAAGTTGATATAAGAGCGGTTGTTTTTCAAAATGAAAAGTTATTATTTGTGAAAGAAAAAAGCGATGGGAAATGGGCATTGCCAGGTGGATGGGCTGATGTCGGTTATACGCCAACCGAAGTTGTAGCAAAAGAAGTTTTCGAAGAGACAGGTTATGAGGTAGATCATTTTAAGTTACTAGCTATATTTGATAAAGAAAAACATCAACCATCTCCATCGGCGACGCATGTATATAAGATTTTCATTGGATGCGAGATTATTGGTGGAGAAAAGAAAACTAGCATTGAAACAGAAGAGGTGGAGTTTTTTGGTGAAAATGAATTGCCTAATTTATCAATTGCTAGAAATACAGAAAACCAAATTAAAGAGATGTTTGCCTACATGAAAGACCCGCAGAAAGAGAAATTAATAGATTAATCCTGCTTGAATTGTACATATTGTTAAAATGAAGATATTGGCAGATTGCAGCCTTTATGTAATAATGGGATGGTATGTGAAGAAAAAAGGAGATAAAAAAGAACATGTTAGCAAACATAATAGATCAGTTATTGCAATTTTTTGCAAGCTTAGGTTACTTTGGAGTAGCTCTTGCTTTAATGATTGAAGTAATCCCGAGTGAAATTGTACTTTCGTATGCTGGCTTTTTAGTAGCGAATGGTAAAATTAGTTTTGTGGGTGCAGTTATCGCCGGAACGATTGGTGGTACTTTAGCGCAAATCTTTTTATACTGGCTTGGATACTACGGAGGGCGTCCGGTTGTAGAGAAATATGGGAAATATCTACTTATTAATAAACATCATTTAGACATAGCGGAAGGTTGGTTTAAGCGTTATGGAGCAGGCGTAATATTTTCTGCGCGCTTTATCCCAGTAGTACGTCATGCGATCTCTATTCCAGCAGGGCTAGCTAAGATGCCATTAAAACTATTTACACTTTATACGGTTGTAGCGATCATTCCATGGTCAATTCTATTTATATACTTAGGTGAAAAACTTGGTGGGAATTGGCGACAAATTAAAGAGTATGCATCTGATTACACACATTACATAATTATAGGAGCTGTTCTTTTTATTGCTCTATACTTTGGTTTAAAGTATTTCAAAAAGAAAAAAGCAGCGCGTTAAAGTCAATGATTTTTCATTGGCTTTTTTTGTTTGTTTCGGTTCTAAAGAAAAGGAGTTGTCCATAATGTGTAATAATAAAGCGTAGCGGAGGAATGTGATGAAAGGGTCACCGTTTATACGTGGAACGATATTTTTAACGATGGCAACGATGATATCAAAAATGTTAGGGTTTATATATGTTATACCATTTACAGCGATGGTCGGTACGAGTGGTTACGTTCTATACACATATGCATATCGTCCTTATACCATCATGCTCAGTATAGCAACAATGGGATTACCGCTAGCTGTTTCAAAGATGGTATCAAAATATGATCAACTGAATGATTATCATACGGTTAAGAGAGTGTTGAAAAGTGGAATCGTGTTTATGTTTATAATGGGAGTCATTTCGTGTTTTACGTTATATATGCTAGCTCCGCATTTAGCTAAACTTGTCATCGATGGGAATGATCAAACGGGGAATAGTGTAGGAGCGGTTACTACTAATATTCGAATTGTAAGTTTTGCGTTAATACTTGTGCCAGTAATGAGTTTATTAAGGGGCTTCTTTCAAGGATTCCAATCGATGGGGCCTTCTGCATTAAGTGTAGTTGTAGAGCAATTTTTTCGGGTTTTAACCATTTTAATAGGAAGCTTTGTCGTTTTATATGTTTTAAAAGCTTCTGTTTCGCTAGCGGTTGGTATTTCAACGTTCGGTGCATTTATGGGAGCTGTAGGTGGATTAACTGTTTTAAGTGCGTATTATATAAGAAGGAGAAGGCACTTAAAGAAAAAAGAGATGGAAAGTATACCACAAACAACGAAATCTTTTTTCTCATTGTATAAGGAGCTCTTTACATATTCTATTCCTTTTGTTGTGGTGGGCTTAGCAATTCCGTTGTATCAGACGATTGATACATTTACAATTAATAAACTACTTATACAAATAGGGTATATGCAAGGAGAAGCGGAAAAAATTAATGCGATAATTGGTCTTGTTCAAATGGTTGTGCTTATCCCGGTATCCGTTGCGACAGCTTTTAGTATGTCTCTCGTACCAGAGATGACGAAAGCTTACACAGCAGGAAATACGAAGCTATTGTACAAACATTTTACGAGAACAAATGTATTAGTAGTAGCAATTACGGTACCGGCGGCAATTGGAATGATGGTGTTAGCCAAACCTGTATATACTCTTTTATTCGGTGCTGGAAATGATCCAGAGATGGGGAGAATCATTTTACAGTATTATGCTCCTGCTTGCATACTATTTTCTCTTTTTACAGTAACGGCTGCTATGCTACAAGGAATCAATCAACAGCAGAAGACGGTGCTAGGACTAGTGATTGGAATTATTGTGAAGATAGTTTTAAATATTGTATTGCTTCCGTATTTCGATTATGTAAGTTTTATCATTTCAACATACGCGGGCTATACGATTTCAGTCGGGTTTAACTTGTGGATGCTTTCTAAATATGTTATAAAGGCAACATAAGCTTTTAAGGCAGAGAGCACTCTGTCTTTTTCTATGTTTATCCCGCTTTAACGGGCAGTGAGACCCTCACCTCAAAATTCAGCGAAAAAAAGAAGTTTGGTTGGGGGCGGATAACCCGTAAAAGCCCGATTTGTAAGGGCTAATAATTGGTGAGGATGAAGCCCCCCACTGATTAAAGTTTCACTTTATAATATTTTTCTTATAAAAACGTTTTCAAAATAATTTTTCTATTGAAATTTAAACGTATGTTTCATATGCTGAGAATGGCGGTTTAAAAACTGTGATTTAAGAGAGGTAGATTCCTACATGTAAAAAGAATCGGGGTGATAGTATGTTAAATATATATTTAACAGACCGAAACGGAAAACTACAAGAGATTGAGGAAATGCAAAAGGGGTGCTGGATTAATGTACTTCATCCAACAGAAGAAGAAATTCAATATCTAGTACAAACTTTAAATGTAGACTTAGATTTCATTAAAGACCCTTTGGATGATGAAGAACGCTCTCGTATTGAAAAGGAAGACAATAATACTTTAATTATCGTGGATATTCCGACAGTTAGACATGACGAAGAAGGAAATTCGATTTATGACACGATTCCAATAGGTATGATTGTGATGCCGGATTGTTTTGTTACAATCTGCTTAGAAGAGAATCCAATTTTTGAACGTTTTATTAATCAACGTATTAAAGAATTTTATACGTTTAAGAAGACGCGCTTTGCACTTCAGCTCTTATATACGATTTCTACTTATTATTTAAGATACTTAAAGCAAATAAATCGAAAAACAATTGATTTAGAGCATCAATTAAATCAGTCAATGAAAAATAAAGAGATTTTCACATTGTTAGGCCTTGAGAAAAGTTTAGTATACTTTACAACGTCATTAAAGGCTAATAAAATTGTAATTCAAAAGTTAATGCGTAATAGTACATTTTTAAAAATGTATGAAGACGATCAAGATTTATTAGAAGATGTATTAATTGAAAATAAACAGGCTATTGAAATGGCGGAAATATATAGTCACATTTTAAGTGGAATGATGAATACTTTTAGCTCCGTTATATCAAATAATTTAAATAGTGTTATGAAACTGTTAACGTCAATTACGATCATTTTATCTTTACCGACGATGGTTTCTAGTTTCTTTGGAATGAACGTAAAGGTTCCGTTTGAAGGGGAAGCCCACGGTTTTGTAATTGTACTCATCATATGTGTAACACTATCTTTCACGTTAGCTTTTGTTTTTTGGAAGAAACGTTACTTTTAACGATAAGAAAGCTGCTCTAGCATAGTTATATAACTACGCTAGAGCAGCTTTTTTGCTATGAAATCTCAAATTTTGAATAGAATATAACTTGTACAATGTAATGTATATAAAGGGTATGTATGCCATATAAACCTTGTTCAATTAATGAAATGGGGTTAAAATTACATATTGTTAATGAAAAGTTGGAGGAAATACATCATGGAATTGTTTCAATTACCGAAAGCATTCCTGCAAATGAATACAATTTTTATCTCCATATTGATCGAAGCACTTCCTTTCGTGCTCATTGGTGTATTTATTTCAGGATTCATTCAAATGTTCGTGACAGAAGATATGGTGGCAAAATGGATGCCGAAGAACCGATTTCTGTCTGTTTTATTAGCTACTTTTTTAGGTATGTTGTTTCCAGGTTGTGAATGTGGAATTGTTCCGATTGTAAGACGATTAATTGGAAAAGGCGTTCCACCATACGCAGGGATTGCATTTATGTTAACTGGACCTATTATTAATCCAGTTGTATTATTTGCTACTTATGTTGCCTTTGGGAGTAGTATGCACATGGTATGGTATCGTTCTATTGTAGCGATTATCGTAGCCATTATCGTTGGAATTATATTATCCTTTATGTTTAAAGAACATCAATTAAGAGATGATCACTTCCCAGAAGTGAATAATAAGCGTCCACTGCGTAAAAAAATGTGGGATGTATGTACACACGCTGTTGAGGAATTCTTCTCAATGGGAAAATATTTAGTACTAGGTGCGTTAATTGCAGCAGCGGTACAAACGTTTGTACAAACTTCAACACTTCTTGCTATTGGACAAGGTCCGTTTTCTTCATCAGCTGTTATGATGGGACTTGCTTATATATTATCACTTTGTTCAGAGGCAGATGCATTTATCGCTTCTTCGTTCCAAAGTACGTTTTCAACAGCTTCACTTGTCGCGTTCCTCGTTTACGGACCGATGGTGGATATTAAAAATATGTTTATGATGCTTGCGACATTTAAAACTAAATTTGTAATTGTTGTTATAGTTACAGTTACTCTTGTTGTTTATGCAAGCTCACTACTCATTTATGCGATGGGGTGGTAGGTTATGTTTCGAGCATATATATTATTAGGTTTTACAATATTAATTGCGCAGCTTCATATTTCCGGTAACATTACGAAGTATATCAATATGAAGTATGCCTATTTATCAACAACAGCAGCAATTATTTTAGGTTTCTTAACGATTATACAAATTATCGTCGTTTTCCAAAAAGAGCACCAAAAGGAAAAAGAGAAAAATGATTGCAGTTGTGACCATAGCCATTGCGGGCATGATCATTCAAAAGATGAGAATACATGGTGGAAAAAAGCATTTTCGTACTCCTTGTTTTGTTTTCCAATTATCTCAGGGTTATTTTTCCCAATTGCGACGTTAGATTCGGATATTGTTAAAGCGAAAGGATTTCACTTTCCTGTTGCACAAGCAGAAAGTAAGGATCCATTTATGACAAGACAATTTCTAAGACCTGATACGAGCATTTATTACGGGAAAGAAGGATACCGTGGTGTAATGGAAAAAGGGAAGAAAGAGTTTGTTACGAAAGACAATATTAATTTGAAAGATGAAGACTTCCTAAAGGGTATGGAAACAATTTATAATTATCCTGGCGAGTTTACTGGGAAAAAATTATCTTTTAAAGGGTTTGTTTTTAGGGATGATTCTTCTAAAAAAGAACAATACTTCTTATTCCGTTTCGGTATTATACATTGCGTAGCAGATTCTGGTGTGTATGGTATGTTAGTGAAAAAGCCAGAAGGCGTAGAGTGGAATAATGATGACTGGATTCAAGTAGAAGGAGAGATAACTACTGAGTTTTATCAGCCGTTTCATGCGAATATTCCTGTATTAGAAGTAACAAAATGGAATAAAGTTGAACAGCCGAAAGAACAATATGTATTTAGAGGAGCCGATTGATAAAATCGGTTCTTTTTTGTGGACTAAAAGTTCTGAATGTTGTTAATATTAAACGTGTAGTTCATTTAGTATAGTGATTATTGAAATATTAGGGATAAATCATTAAAGGGGTGATAACAATGACAGAAGTAAAGGGGAAAACAGCCAATGAGTCAAGGGTGTTCAAAACGAGCCGAGTATTCCCAACAGATTTAAATGATCATAACACGCTATTTGGTGGGAAGATATTAGCGGAGATGGATATGGTTGCTTCTATTTCAGCATCCAGACATTCGAGAAAGGAATGTGTCACAGCATCTATGGACTGGGTCGATTTCTTACATCCTGTTCGTTCTTCAGATTGTGTTAGTTATGAATCTTTCGTAATTTGGACGGGAAGAACTTCGATGGAAGTGTTTGTGAAGGTAGTAGCTGAAGATTTAATTTCAGGTGAGAAGCGTATAGCGGCAACGTCATTCGTTACTTTTGTGGCACTTAGTAAGGAAAATAATCCAGTTCCAGTACCGCGTGTTATCCCTGAAACAGAAGAAGAGAAAGAATTACATCGTATTGCTGTGTTACGTGCAGAACAGCGTCATATACGTAAGGCAGAGAGTAAGAAAGTAGCCACATTGTTAACCTTTTGAGATGAATATTTAGCCATTTAAGTTACTATAGCAGTCGGAAATGGTTTTAAAATGAAAAGCGGACACCTAAAAATAGGTGTCCGCTTTTATAGTTTTTTCATCCACATATCATATGACAGTAGCTACTTAGCAGAAGCAAGCAGCACCGACGATGATTAAGAGGATAAATAATACGACTAATAGCGCAAATCCATTACCATGTGCGAAGCCCATTGTTATTTCCTCCTTTTATTTTAAGATACAACATACAATATGCAAATGAGCTATTGTTTGATATGGACATATATCATGCAATGACATATTTTCTTGAATGATAATGTAATAAAAAAGGGAAGATATAGAAATAACAGTAAGTGGAGAAAGGAATTTATCCATGAAGCACTTTTTCGCTATAATCCTTTGTTTAATAGGTGTATTCATTTGGATGAACATCGATGTGGAAATGGGGAAGGAAATGGCTAGTGAATATGAATTAGGACAAGTTCGATTAGGTGAATTTCAATTATATACGAACGGTGAAGAGTTATATAGAAAATTATTTGAGGATATAAACGATGCAGAAAAGTATATATATATCCATTTTTATATTGTAGGAAAAGATGAAATAAGCCAAGAGTTTTTACAGTTATTAGAGAAAAAAGCATCTAGCGGAGTAGAAGTGAAATTGTCAGTCGATCGGATAGGTGGATATAAGCTGAAGAAAAAGGTAATTAGCCGATTAAAGGAAAACGGTGTGAAGTTTACATTTAGTAAAAAACCGAAACTGAAAAATGTGTTCTATTCTTTGCATCAACGGAATCATAGACGTATTGTTACGATAGATGGAAAGGTATCATACGTCGGTGGTTTTAATATCGGAAAGGAGTACCTTGGACAAAATCCAAAGTTTGGGCCATGGCGTGATTATCACGTGCGCATCCATGGTGAGGGTGCAGCGGATATGGAAAGAAAGTTCGCCGAAGATTGGAAAGAAGATACAGGAGAAAAAATGCCTATACATGAAAGTATACCTACATTAGGGAATGTGAAATATCAATATTTATTTTCAAATGGAAAAGGCTTATGGGAAAAGTATGGGGCACTTTTAAAAAAGGCTAAAAAGTCTTTAATTATCGCTACACCATATTTTGTACCGAGTAAAGAAATGGTGAAAGAGTTAAAAGCTGCATTAAATCGTGGTGTTAATGTGAAAATTCTCGTGCCATTTAAAAGTGATGCCATATTGTTAAAACAAGCTGCCTATCCATATTTGAAAGATATGTTACATGCTGGAGCGGAGATTTATCAATATCGAAATGGATTTTTTCATGGGAAAGTAACAATTATTGATGGAGAAATTGTTGATATTGGGACAGCGAATTTTGATAATAGAAGTTTTTATTTAAATTGTGAGTCTAACTGTATCATATATGATAAAACAGTTGTTGATGACGTATGGAGTCGATTACAGGTAGACTTTCATAAATCAAAACGATTTTCTGAAGAAGATTTTGAGAAAATTAGTAGATGGGATTGGTTTTTAGCGAGAATAGCGAATGTTTTAGCATCATATTTATAGTATATGGACAAAAGAGAAGGGAGGCGCTTTAATGGACTGTATGAAAGAATTAATGAAATATAGTTATATGCTAATATACAAGGTTGGAGAGTATGCTGGAAAGGTCAGAGACGAAGAATTAAAAAATCTATTACAGCACCATTTACCATATATGTTACAAGCATATAATGAACAAGTAAATTTTCAAGAAGGAGAGAATGTGCAGCATATAACCTGTGAAACAATGGAGTTTGATTTGCATGAAATGGGAAAGGAAACAGTTAGTAAATATACAGGGGATATTCATATTGCAACCAGTTATATTGCGCATTTGAAACGATTAGCTTTAAAGTTTGCTCAAGTTGCAGTGGAAGTTGCTAACCCAGAGTTTCGCTCATTTTTGGAAAATTGTTTCCTGAAAATGAACCGTTACGCTTATAGTGTGTGGCAATATGTTATGAAGAAGGAATATAAGATTACACATCTATATGAAAATGAAAAGTTTGCATGAGAAACTAAGGCGAAATGGTATGCGCCTTAGTTTTTTTACGTCCATTGAGAGAAAAAAACTAATTTTATTGTGTATCGATTGGAAATGAAATATATAAATTAAAATTAGGTTTTGTTATCGGAAAATTTACAAAAATTTACCGTATATTTACTGTTTTTCAATCTCTCCTTTAAAAATAGAGAGTAATATGAGGTTGTACATATTCTATCACAAGGAGGAAACGCAAATGAACAAATGGGTTAAATCATTAACTGCTATGGCACTTGCAAGTTCTTTATTAATGGTAGGTTGTAGTAAAGGTGAGGACAAGAAGAAAGAAGACGACACAACAACACAACAAGAGGACAAAAAGGATAAAGAAACAAGCGGAACCGAGAAGTCTACTGATTCTAAAGAAAAGAAATAAAGTAATAATAAAGCTTCCTCTTATATATGAGGAAGCTTTTTTGTTGTAAATTGACTGAGATTATTGAAAAATAGAAAGAGAATGAAAGAGGGGGAAAACAAATGAAAGTATGTATATTGGGAGCAACAGGACGAGTAGGTTCAAACATAATTAATTTAGCATTAAAGGATTCAGCTGAAGTGACTGCATTAGCGCGTGATTTAAATAGAATAGAAATACAACATGAAAGGTTAAGAGTGATAGAAGGGAATGTATTGAACGAAAATGATATAAAGAAAGCGATAGAAGGAAGCGATATAGTAATTAGTGCACTTGGAACGGATCAAAATGGAACATTAGCGAAGAGTATGCCACAAATTATAAAGAAAATGGAAGAAGAAGGGATTCGTAGAATCATAACAATAGGAACAGCTGGTATTTTACAAGCAAGAACAGATCTAAATTTATATCGTTTTCAATCACCGGAATCAAAAAGGAAAACGACAACGGCAGCGGAAGATCATTTGGCTGCATATAAGGTACTAAGTAATAGTAATAATTTATGTTGGACAGTTGTTTGTCCGACACATTTAATAGATGGTGAGGCGACAGAGGTATATCGAACTGAAAAAGATATATTGCCAGAGGGTGGATCAAAAATTACAGTGGGTGATACAGCACACTTTGCATGGGATCTATGTAAGAAAAATATATATGAAAATAGTCGAGTAGGTATTGCATATTAAAAAACCATCCCGAAGTCGGGATGGTTAAAAGATGATATAACACAAGAAGATGATAATCATAATGATTTGGAGAATTGCTTTCGCTACTGTACTGCTTAAAAAACCAACTACAGTAGCGACTCCAACTAGAAAAGCATCTTTTGGCGATTTTTTATGTACTAGTTCTGTTATAAATACTGATAAGAACGGTATGATAATAAGTCCGAATGGTGGGAAGAAGAACGAGCCGACAATGATAGAAATCATTCCGACACGTTCGCCCCATTTAGAACTACCGTATTTTTTTAAGAAATATCCATTTGCAATAAAATCAGCAACGAAAATGAAAAGAGTGAAAATGACTTGAATAATCCAAAAAGAAGTTGTTAATTCGCCTCCATTTATACCGAAATGGTAAATCAAATATCCAGCCCAGACAGCTAGTATGCCAGGGATAATTGGATAAATAAAGGCGAGAAATGAAACAACGAAACAGGCAATGATACAAATTGTTAATAAAACAGTCACTTTATAGCTCCTTTTTAATATCTAGTTTATGTACAGCAACTTTTTTGACTTGATGTCCATCAAGTTCTAATACTTTAAATTGAAAACCAGCATATTCAATGGAATAGCCAGCTTCAATATTTAAGTCAACTGCTTGAGAGAGAAGCCATCCTCCGATTGTATCTAAATCACTATCATCAATATGTAGGCCAAACATATCATTTACTTCAGAAATAAGCACCTTTCCATCTAAAACAGTAAGCTTAGGTGTACGCTTTTCAATCATAGGTGATTCATCAGCATCGAATTCATCTTGAATTTCTCCAATGATTTCTTCAAGAATATCTTCCATCGTTAAAAGTCCGGCAGTACCACCATATTCATCCATAACGATTGCCATCTGAACGCGATTTTTTTGAAGGTGGACTAACGTTTTACGAATTGGAACTGTTTCAAATACAGTTAGAACAGGATGTATATAAGATTCAAGTGGTTTATAAATACCTTTCGTTTGATCATGGAATACTTCTTTCGTATTGATCATTCCAATGATATCATCTTTATCTTTTTCAATGATTGGATAGCGTGTATATTTTTCAGTAGCGACGATATCCATATTTTCTTCTAACGTATTTTCAGTAGACAAGCAAATCATTTCGGTACGAGGAACCATAATTTCTTTCGCAACTCGATCATCAAATTCAAAAATGTTATTTACATATTTATATTCGGTTTGGTTTATTTCACCGCTTTTAAAACTTTCACCTAAAATGAGTCGCAATTCCTCTTCAGAATGAGCAAGTTCACTTTCCTTCGCAGGTTCTAATCCGAGTAGTTTTGTGAAAAATATAGCTGTACTATTGAGTAGCCAAATGAATGGATACATAATTTTATCAAATAAAATAAGCGGTCTTGCAAATTTGAGTGTGATTGCTTCTGCTTTTTGAATTGCGAAAGACTTTGGAACTAATTCACCTAATACAACGTGGAAAAATGTAATAACACTAAAAGCAATAACAAAAGATAAAGTGTTAGCCATTGTTCCAGTAATATTAATTTTTTCAAAGAGCGGTCGTAGTATATGTTCCACAGTCGGTTCACCAAGCCAACCAAGCCCTAAAGAAGTGATTGTAATTCCGAGCTGACAAGCTGATAAATAAACATCTAAATTAGATAGGACGCTTCTTGCAGCTAAAGCTTGTTTATTACCTTCATTTGCAAGTTGGTCAATTCGACTTTTTCGTACTTTTACAACAGCGAATTCTGATGCAACGAAAAAGCCAGAAATAAGAATAAGTACAAAGATGAGAAAAATATTTAATATGTCCAAGCGTGTTCTCCATTCCAAGGTCTGGAATAAAGATGTCACCTCCTGCAATTATGTTATACTTTTATAATAAATCCAAATGAAAAGAATAGTCAAAGGAAAAGGGTAAATATTGGTATGTTTCTGTAATAGTTTTTGAATTTGCTGTTATTTTGTCCGCTATACAAAAGGAATAACCCCCTACTTTTAGATTATAGAGGGTTATTTTAAATTAAGGTTTTGGAACACTTCTCGTTAAAGTGTATGACTGTTGCTTGGAGTAGTTTGTGGTCCATAGTGTTTGAAGGAAAGAAAGTATGCTATATGGGATATAGAGTAGTAATAAGCCGATTGTAACAATTATAGGTGAATTTCCGCCAAATTGAACGATAAATTGTAACAGTCCATTTGCATGAAAAACGCATTCCATAAAAACGAATGAAAGAATAATGGAACCTAAAATTGATTTATGATTTGAAGTAAGCGCTAAAAACAATGTGTCTACAAGAAAAGAATCATGTTTTATTTCATATTCATTTGTGTTTTTTAAGAAAGGAATCCATTTTTTTACTGCTTGCATAACGATAATCATGGAAGTACTACATACGATGATAAATGATGAGTAGTAAGGAAGGTTTATAAATTGTGCGATGTATAGAAGTAGTAATAAGACTGAACATTGTAATACTACAGTGCAAAAAGAGTAAGGTATCCATTTCAATACAGTAGTAAACTTTTTAAACGAGTTAGGTACTTTGAAAAATAAATGGCCGATACCCAAACTTATGAAAAATCCGATCGCAAGGGTAAAAGTAAAACGAACGATCGATATAAAATATATTTCCCATATGTAAGGGAATAATGGTGTTGAATGATTAGAAGTATGTATCATTTGGTTTGCTGAGAAAAAGATAGATTCATGCATCCAATCAACCTTTGGAATTGATATAGAAGAAAGCTGTGCGAAGTTTTGAAAAATGCTAATAAATCCATTTTGATAAGAGTAATTGTGTGTAATAAAAAGAGCTGGAATAGGACTTATGGCAAAAATAAAAATAACACCAATTATAAATTTACATATATGTGAGCGTAATAAGGACATATAACCACCTACTCTTAGAATATTCAGAAAATTCTTATTCTTATTTTAGCTTTTTTTGAAAGAAGTTACAATATATTTTTCATTTAGTAATTCAGAGAGAAGATTTGATAGCAAAAATATACAAGTGAAGGATTCATGAATAAATTATGACAAGAAAATGAATAATTTTCAGAAAAATAAAATAAATTATTTATTTTTTTCTGAAAATATAATATAGTTATGGCACAGAAAGTATTTTAACATAAGGAGGCTTTTTATGAGGATTAAAGGGAATTACGTGCCGAAAAGGGAAGTTTTACTGTGCTCAAGTTCGATTACGATTGGGGAAGCGTTAGAGCATTTAAATAAAACGGGGTATCGTTGTGTACCAGTTTTAGATGAAAAAAAAGAGAAATTTTTAGGGAATATATATAAAGTAGATATTTTAGAATATAAAGGATCACTTGATGAGAGTGTAATACAATTATTAAACGATAAAGAAGGATTTGTGAGAGAAGATTCATCTTTCTTTAAAGTATTTTTTACAATAAAAAAATTGCCTTATTTATCAGTAGTTGATGAAAAAGGGGTTTTCCTTGGAATTTTAACGCATAAAAAAGTTTTTGAGTTATTAGAGGATGCATGGGGCGTTCACTCTAGTAAATACTCTGTCATGATTGGAACGCAAGACTATAATGGAGCAATCCAAAAATTATCGACAGTTTTAAAGAAATACACTGGTATTCAAAGTTTGATGACTTTTGATAATGATGCCTTATTAGTTCGTAGAATTATGTTTACATTAGGAGAAGAGTTTAACGACGGTGAATTAGAGACATTATTGAAAGATTTAGAAGATCACGGATTTAGAGTTGTGTATGTGGAAGAGATGAAAAATCCACGTGAAGTTGAAACGATAGAGTAACATACAAAAGCCATCTAATTATATTATTAGATGGCTTTTGTATGTTACGTGTATAAAGTTATTTGAAAATAACAATTGAATAATAGGTGAGATTGTAACAATATTTGTGTAAGAGAATAAAAAATGTAGATAATTTCGATTTTCAAAAAAATCAATTTGAAAATATGTTTTTATTTTGCAACTAAATATGTTACTATATGTGTGATAAAAACAAAGAGGTCTGACATCTACACTCCACGTAATAACACTCTAATGATTTGAAAATTCAAAAAAATCAAAATTCAAAATAATAATTGTATTAATGATTAGAGTAAAAATAAGGGGAATGGAGAAATTATGGAGAAAGACACTGCTTTGTAAGGGGCATATTTTATCATCTTGAGCAGAGAGGAGGATGCATAGCATATTGTAAAATATAGAGATAAACAATGAAAAAGTGCTATGCAAATGAAGAGCATGAAGGGACGTTTAAGGCCAGGTGATACGGTAGCAATTGGTTTAATGCTATTTGCATTATTTTTAGGAGCAGGAAATTTAATTTTTCCGCCAGTTTTAGGTCAACAAGCAGGAGAGAATGTTTGGATTGCTACAATAGGATTCCTTGTAACGGGAGTCGGATTACCCCTACTAGCTGTAACAGCTGTCGCGTTTGTAGAGGGGGACTTGAAAGCGCTATCTTCTAGAGTCCACCCTATATTTGCGTTTATTTTCCCATTGATTAGTTATTTAGCAATTGGACCATTTTTCGCGATTCCTCGTACTGGAGCTGTTTCGTTTGAAATGGGTATGAAGCCGTTTTTATCAGAGGCAATGGTTTCAGAGTGGTACATGCTATTTCTTTTCACGATAGTTTTCTTCGGAATAACGTGGTATTTATCATTAAATCCATCTAAATTAGTGGATTGGTTCGGAAAGTTTCTTACACCATTATTAGTATTAATTGTCGCTGTTATTGTCGGAAAGGCAATTATTGATCCAATTGGAGAGCCAGCTGCGCCGTTAGCTGCTTACAAAGAAAATGCTTTCTTTGGTGGATTTATTCAAGGATATTTAACGATGGATGCAATTAGCGCGCTTGTATTCGGAATTGTCGTTGTACAAGTTATCCGCTCTAAAGGGATAAAAGAGAGTAGTCAAATTGCAAAAATAACAGTAGTATCAGGTATTATTGCTGTACTTGGTTTAACGTTAATTTATTTATCACTTGCTTATCTTGGTTCAACAAGTACATCACTTGGTATCTCAGAAAACGGTGGCCTTATTTTAACGAATGTTGTAAATGAGCTATATGGGACGAGTGGTAAAATTTTATTAGGGCTTGTTATTATACTCGCTTGTTTAACAACTTCTGTTGGGTTAACATCTGCGTGTGCAGGTTTCTTTACAAACTTATTCCCAAAACTTTCGCATAAAACGATTGTAACAATGGTATGTGTATTTAGTTTAATTGTATCTAACCTAGGTTTAACACAATTAATCGCAGTAACATTACCTGTGTTAATGATCATTTATCCAGTTGCAATTGTATTAATCGTACTTTCGTATTTCCATAAGTGGATTGGGAAGCGTAATACAATTTATATTGGAGCTATTTTAGGTGCATTGTTAATTAGTTTCTTTAACGGTTTAGAAAGTGCGAAAATTAAAATTGACGCGATTTCTAATGTACTACAAATGTTACCGTTATATAACGAAGGAATCGGATGGTTAATTCCATCATGTATTGGCGGGATTCTCGGTTTCTTCTTCTATAAATCAAATGAATCAAGTGAATTACAAAAGAAAGGTGCTTAGGCACCTTTCTTTTTTTGAAGGGGATTTTTGTATTTTGTCTAAGTAATAATTGGGGGGAATGATAAATGGCTAATTTTGAAGATTTTTTAAATTTGGATTTGAGAATTGGAACTGTAATACATGCAGAGGAATTTAAAGAAGCGAGAGTACCAGCGATTAAACTAGCAATAGATTTTGGAGAAATCGGGATAAAGCAGTCAAGTGCTCAAATTACGAAAAGGTATATTCCAGAAGATTTAATCGGTCAACAAATCGTTGCTGTTGTAAACTTTCCACCAAAGCGTGTAGCTGGATTCAAATCAGAAGTGCTTGTGCTTGGTGGTGTTCCTGAAGCTGATGATGTTGTGTTACTTCAGCCTAATATGGAATTGCCAAATGGAACAAAAATTAGCTAGGGTGAAGGTAGGGGCTAATATGGATATCGGACGAGAATATTTGCAATGTGCGATTTCGAACTTTAAAGCAACAAAGAAACAAGGGGAACGGGCACTTTCTCAATTATCATATGAACAAATACAATGGTCTTCTCATGAAGAAACAAATAGTATAGCGATTATTGTTAAGCATCTGCACGGTAATATGCGTTCTAGATGGACGGATTTTTTAACGTCTGATGGTGAAAAAACAGATCGTAATCGAGATGGTGAATTTGAAGGATGCTATCATTCAAAAGAAGAAACCCTTATAGCTTGGCAAGAAGGATGGAAATATGTTTTTAATACGATGAATACTTTAACGCCAGAACACTTATTGAAGACGGTATACATTCGCGGTGAAGCACATACTGTCATGCAAGCAATTGAAAGGCAAATTTCTCATTATGCATTGCATATTGGTCAGATTATTTACATTGGGAAGATGTTAAAAGAAAATGAGTGGGAATGTTTAAGTATTCCGAGAGGTCAGTCTGCGCGTTATGTAGAGAAAAAACGTTCAACATAATAATAAGAAAGCAACCGATAAAAAATAGGAAAAAAGAAAGTCAGCCAAATAATAGATGGTTCTGTAATCATAAGAATACTGCCAAAAATAAGTCCATATATAATAAGAAAGAAATTGAAAAGTGTATTCACAGGGAGAAATCGTGAGATGAACACTTGCTGTCGTTTAAAACAATCACTGTGAAATAAATAAAAGCGGAAGTACCATGTGGCTGTAATAAGGTCTTTCTTTCTCACAATTTTTTTTTTGCATGTATGACAGATAAATGGTGGTTGCATTTCATTACGCTCCATTTTTTATTTTCATAATAATGTGAGACAAAAGTAGGTACAAAGTGTATGTTCCTATATACGCTCCTGCAATAAGGAAAAATGGATTCAGTAAAATTCCATGAATGCTCGTCATGAAAACTAAATCTTGTATTAAAACATCGTATATATTAATGGAAATAATTGTACCAAGTACATATAGTGCCAAGTACGCAGAAATATGTAGCACAATAGAGATTTTTGGTTGCTTAGCGGACAAATAAAAAATGAATGATAGAGCGATTGGTAATATTCCTATTAATAGCTTCAATTCATTTCACCTCATTAACAATATAGCCGAAATTTTAACGGTCTATTCTCTAGGGCTTGTACATAACTTGAAATAGAGAGGTGATAGTATGAATCGGGGCTTTTTTTTTATGAAGTTTACAAATATGCGTAAGTTAGTTTTATTTGTTATTACTACAGTGCTAGCGACTTTTTTTCTTATTAGTCTGATGGTAACCTCTATGAAAGAGACAAAGTCAACGTATTTATATAATTGGTTAAATGAGTTATCGATGAATGGTTACATGTATGTACTTGGAAAAGAGAATCATTATTTTACACAGGAGTATCGAAATTTGAATCAAGATTTTTCAATTTCTTCTTTTCTCTTTTCTATGGCTACAAATATTCGCTTTAATGATGTACGCAGTTTTGTCGGGAAAGAGCTCCCGGGATTTGGTAAGTACGATACAGAAATTGTTATTGCGGGTGAGGGTACAAATTATTCTAACTTACCGATAGAGTCGAGTGTTCCTCTTGAAGAAGTAGTGAAGGAACGGACTAGTGGAACTGGACAAGCACCTAAACAAGATACGAATAAAGAGAAAAAACAGCCGTCCCAAACGACTGGGAAGAGACAAGTTGCGTTTATTTATCATACACATAGCTGGGAATCTTATTTACCTTTACTTAACTTAACGAATGACCCGAATCCGAATAAAGCAACGAGTTCTGTGTCGAATATTTCTATATTAGGAGATCGTTTCCGTGAACAACTAGAAGGTGAAGGGATTGGGGCTACTAACGATAAGAGTGATGTTGGTCAAAAGTTAATAAGTAAAGGTTTAAACAGTAATAGTTCGTATAAAATGTCACGAGAAATTGTGCAGCAAGCTATGGCTGGAAATAAAGATCTTCAATACTTTTTTGATTTGCATCGTGATAGTGCCCGAAAGAATGTAACGACAAAAACAATTGGAGATAAATCATATGCAAAGCTTGCATTTGTAGTAGGGAAAGGAAATAAAAACTATGAAAAAAACTTACAATTAGCGACAGCTTTACATGAGGCGATTAATAAGAAATATCCAGGAGTGAGCCGTGGGGTCATTCAAAAAGGGTTCCAGACAGGAAATGGAATCTATAATCAAGACCTATCAGGACAAGCGATATTAATAGAAGTTGGCGGTGTAGATAATACAGAGGAAGAATTGAATCGATCAATTGATGCACTTGCTAAAGCATTTGGTGAATATTTTTGGCAGGCAGAAAAAGTGAATGGATAAAGTGAAATTTAAATTGGTGAGAGACCTCACCTGATGAGGAGGAATTCACAGTATTTTTGAAAAAACGTAAGTGTAATGCTTGCGTTTTTTCTTTGTAATGATGAGACGTCACAGAATAGACATAATTTGTCGTTGTTATAGTAATATCGAAATTTGTCAATTTATAGCAGGAGATTTACAAAGGGATTTTCAGGAAAGTAGAGAAAATCTTTTTATAAGGAAAACTTTTTATGATGAAACTGGTAGGGTGATTGAAGTGATTAGGGAGATCGAAATAGAAGATGCATCATCATTTTTGCAATTAAGTAAGCAATTAGATGAAGAAACGAAGTTTATGTTATATGAACCAGGAGAAAGAAAAACTACAGCTGAGCAACAAGAAAAAATGATCCATCGCTTTATAGAAAATGAATATGCAACAATATTTGTAGCAGTTGAAGATGAGAGGATAGTAGGTTTTATATTAGTGAATGGAAATAACATTCAAAGAAAGAGGCATGTGGCAACCATTGTAATTGGTATTTTACAAGAGTATAACGGGCGAGGTATTGGGACGAGATTGTTTAAAGAGGTTGAGAAGTGGGCAAAATTACATGATGTATGGCGTTTAGAATTAACAGTAATGGCCCACAATACAAGAGCTCAGGCACTATATAAAAAAGCTGGATTTGAGAAAGAAGGTGTCAAAAAAGCTGCTCTTATTATCGATGGAAAGGGCATCGATGAGTATGAAATGGCCAAATTATTAAAATAAGAGGTCGTTATATGAAAAAAAGATGGGCACTACTTGGTATTGTAGCTGCAATAATTATTATTGGAGTAGCAGGAATCAATTATAAAATGTATAAGGATAAGCAGGCGCGGGAAGTAAGTGTAAATAGCATATTTCCGAAAGCGAAAGAAACGATTGCTAATATGGATGGGGATATTGCGGTAATTAATAATCCGAATTCAATGCTTGTACTTGTAAATAAAAGTAGGCGTTTACCAGATGGGTATAGACCGCCAGATTTAGTTATTCCGAAAGTGCGCTACTCTAGTGAAGGGGATCAAGAAAAGAAAAAGATGAGAAAAGAGGCAGCGAGGGCGCTTGAGGATATGTTTCAGCAGGCTGACAACGAGCGTATTTTTCTTTTTGCAGTTTCTGGATTTAGATCTTTTGATCGACAAAAAGCATTAAATACGATGTATAAAAAACAAGACGGGGAAGCAAAAACAGCAATGTCTAGCGCGGTTCCTGGCACAAGTGAGCATCAAACTGGACTAGCTATGGATATTACGTCTCAATCTGCTAAATTTCAGTTAGAGACAGTTTTTGGGGAAACGAAAGAAGGTCAGTGGCTTTCTGAAAATGCCCATAAATTTGGTTTTGTGGTTCGATACACAAAAGCGAAAGAAACGATTACGGGCTATCGGTATGAACCATGGCACGTAAGGTATGTGGGAAATCCACAAGCTACATATTTGTATGATAATCAACTGACACTTGAAGAAGTAACAGAGTGAACAATTGAGGGGAGAGACGTACAATGACGATGTTATATAAGAAAAAAGTACATGCATATATTACAAGAGAACAAGAGGGGGTTATGCAATTACTTGTTTTTAAACATCGTGATATACATGAAGCTGGTATTCAAGTGCCAGGGGGAACGGTTGATGAAGGTGAAACGTTAGAAGCTGCTATATTGCGTGAAGTACAGGAAGAATCCGGATTGCGTCATTTATGCATAGAGCGTTTTTTAGCAGATTACATTATACATATGAAAGAAAAACAGGAGTATGAAAAACGCCACTTTTTCCATGTAACTTTACTAACAGATGTAAAGGATACTTGGGAACATATTGTAAGTGCTGGTGAGGAAGATAAAGGATTAGTATTTTGCTACGAATGGGTTGATATTGCAAAATGCCCTGAATTAGCTGGAAAACAAGGTGAGTTTTTACATTTATTAGATGAAGTATACGCACAGTAATGTAAGAGTCTGAAGCGAAGGTTAATCCGTTTCAGACTTTTTTTATTTTTCGGGAAATTAAAGGTGTTTAAATAAGGATATTGAATTTCTTTAAAGGGATATTAATTTAGGATGTGTTGAGATGAAAAATTGAAAAAGTAAAGGGTATATGCTAAAAAAAGTTCATATAAGGGAGAATATAAATGGAAATTCAGTTTAATCCAATCTTAAAAAAGGAATTAACAATTCAAGATATTCAAAATGAAATGGAATCTGGAAAGCTAACTTCAAAAGAGCTAGTGATGTATTATCTCTATAGAATCGCAAAGTATGATCAAGACGGGCCGAAAATTAATTCAATTTTAGAAATCAATCCAGATGCTATTTTTATTGCAGAAGCGTTAGATTATGAAAGAAAGATAAACGGCGTAAGGGGACCATTGCATGGAATACCTGTTTTGCTTAAGGATAATATTGAAACGAATGACTTCATGCATACAAGTGCAGGTACAATAGCTCTAGAACAAAATATAAGCAGTGAAGATGCATTTCTCGTTACTAAACTGCGAGAAGCAGGGGCAGTGATAATAGGAAAAACGAATATGACAGAATTAGCAAATGCAATGTCTTTTGACATGTGGGCTGGATATAGTGCAAGAGGTGGTCAAACAATCAATCCATATGGAACTGGCAAGGATCATATGTTTGTTGGCGGATCTAGTACAGGATCTGCAATAGCAGTTGCTGCTAACTTTACAGTAGTATCTGTTGGGACAGAAACCGATGCTTCTATTGTGAGCCCCGCTGTTCAAAATTCTGTAGTAGGTATTAAACCGACTGTCGGTTTAATTAGTCGTAGAGGAATTATTCCATTTACTTATTCGCAAGATACAGCTGGACCATTTGCTAGAACGGTAACCGATGCTGCTATTTTGCTAGGAAGTTTAACTGGAGTGGATGAGAAAGATGTAGTTACTCACAAAAGTGACGGTAGGGCATATCGGGATTATACATCTTACCTTGATGCAAATGGTTTAAATGGAGCGAAGATTGGTGTGTTTAACGATGCACCAAAAGATTATTACGAAAATGGTGAGTATGATGAAATCTTGTTTAAGGAAACGATCCAAGTATTACGTAATGAAGGAGCGACAGTAGTAGAAAATATTGATATTCCTTCTTTTCATAGAGAATGGAGCTGGGGAGTTCCGCTTTATGAGCTGAAGCATAGTTTAGATAACTATCTTTCTAAATTACCTTCTACTATCCCGGTACATTCTATTTCGGAGTTAATGGAGTTTAATAAAAACATAGCAGAAAGAGCTTTAAAATATGGACAAACTAAGTTAGAGGGAAGAAAAGATTTTCCTAATACGTTACGAAATCCAGAATATTTAAATGCGAGATTAGAAGATATATATTTTTCTCAAGAACAAGGCATTGATTTTGCATTGGAAAAATATAATCTTGATGCGATACTGTTTCCTTCCTATATAGGTTCTACTATATGTGCGAAAGCGGGTTATCCGTCTATAGCAATACCGGCAGGGTATATGGAAAGCGGGAGGCCTTTTGGAATTACCATTGCAAGCACTGCCTTTAGTGAAGGGATATTAATTAAATTAGCTTATGCTTTTGAACAAGCGACAAAGCATAGAAAAATCCCCAACTTATCATGAATAGAATAAACAAAGAGGACAGGAATCCCTGTCCTCTTTGTTTTAGTGATTAAATTGAAATATCGTTCTGCTCTGTCTTATGATATTTTAATAAACTAAAAGATAAACAAGCGGAACATAAAATAAGAATAGAAGCGATGATATAAATTGTACGAACACCGAACATATCAGTAATAATGCCAATGATAAGCATAGATAGTCCAGAGGCTGTTGAAAGAAGTGCGCCATGTGCTGTATACATTTTTGATAATAAAGAAGGGGCGACACTTGATTGTAAAACAGTCGTTTGGGAAATATCTCTAATTTGATAACAGGGTCCCATTAGAACACATAGAAAAAGCGCAATAAATCCGCTGCTTGTCATACCATATAAAAATGTAAGAATGCTAAATATAAGAGAGCCAATCGACATAGATCGTATTAAATTGTTTTGAATATAGGAACTCATTTTCCAGGCTAATAGACCACCGATTAACGTGCCAACATAATAACTTGTATTAATATACCCCCACCATTCTTCGCCCTTATGAAGGATAGTCGTAACGTATGCCATCGTAATAGCGCCAATCCATATTGTCCCTGCGAAAGTTTCGATTAAGTCCATATATGTAACGGTACGGAGAGAAGGATTTTGAAATAGGAGTTTCCAACCTTCCAATAAAACAGTACTTTTGGAAGAGGGAGAATCTGCTATTCTTTCAGTATGTATGGAACGTAATGAAAAATGTAATGCAATGCATCCGAAAATCATTAAAATGTTATTAATCATGAGTGTAGAAGTAGCGCCAATGAGAAGAACGACAATACTCGTAAATGAATAAGCAACGGCTTGCACAATTTGTGTTGAAAAGGAAAAGATACTATTTACTTTTACTAATTTTTCTTTCGGTGTAAGGCGCGGAAGAATACCGTATAATAATGGAGCACTCCACCCACTACATAATGAAATGACAAAAATAAAAGTTAATAGAGCTATAATGTTTGTGGATAAGACCGGGAACAAAATCATTAATAATAGTAAAAAGACTGTTTTCAGCCATTGGAGCGTATATAACAACGTATAAGATGGAAAACGATTTATTATAAGTGGTGCAGAGATGTTAGCAATTAGATTTGTGATAACTTGTAATAATGGAAAAAGAGCAGTAATAGTAGCTGATTTAGTTGCTATATAAATATGAGTTGTAATAATCATTACATATACGATGTCAGCGAGAGTAATGCATATTTTGGAACCTAAATAGTAGATTAGTGACAGGTTTCTCAATAAGAATATCACCTCTATAAAAAATAGTATTTAGTAATTTGAATAATTATAATTTAAAAATTAAAATTTTAAAAGAATTTAATTTTTTGTCACTTTTTGAAAGGGATTTTCATGTATAATGAAGAATATATTGATATAGTATTATATTAATGATCATTGTAACAGTGAATATGTACAATAGCTTGTAGCAAACGCCCAAGTGTAAGAAAGGGCGGATAAACCATTCTTTTCTTCATATACATATAGAAAATGAGAAAGAAAGTGAGGGTTGCATATGGCTGCTTGGGTAATTTGGTTTATAATAGCTGGTATTTTATTTATCGCGGAAATGTTGTCGATTACATTTTACATGCTTTGGCTTGGAATTGGAGCTGTTGTCGGAGGTCTTATTGCTTTGTTTGCTCCTGATGCACTACTGTTACAAGTTACTGTTGGTGCAATTGTAAGTTTAACTTTGACATTCTTTACGAAAAGAATTTCAAAAAACTTTCGAGAAGCAAAAGGTTTTACTGATACAGTAGATATGCTTGTTGGTAAAAGAGGGCTTGTTATGCAAGCGATTACAAATGAAGCGAATGGTATTGTGAAGGTGGATGGAGATACTTGGACAGCTATTGCAGATTCTTCAATTGATGCTGGAGAAAAAGTCGTTGTTATAAAGAGGCATAGTACTATATTACAAGTGAAAAAGGAGAGTGAATAAATATGGTAGCATTAACGTTAACGATTATATTCGCACTAATTGTAGTTACATTTATCGCATTAACAATTAAAATTATTCCTCAGCAAAAAGTTGGGGTTGTTGAAAGCTTTGGTAAGTTTCAACGTATAATGCACCCAGGGTTAAATATTTTAATACCAATTGTAGATCGTGTTCGTGTATATCATGACTTACGCATTCAACAAACGAATGTACCACCGCAAAAGGTAATTACGAAAGATAATGTTCAAGTAGAAATTGATACAATTATTTTCTATCAAATTGTTGAACCAGAACTTGCGACATATGGTATTTCAAACTATGAATATGGTGTTCGTAATATTACTTCAGCAACGATGCGTCAAATCATCGGTAAAATGGAACTGGATGAAACGTTATCTGGTCGTGAAAAAATTTCAACAGAAATCCGCTTAGCGCTTGATGAAGCAACAGAAAAATGGGGCGTACGTATTGAACGTGTCGAAGTTGTTGATATTAACCCGCCAAAAGATGTGCAAGCATCAATGGAAAAACAAATGAAGGCTGAGCGTAATAAACGTGCGATTATTTTAGAAGCTGAAGCAGCAAAACAAGATAAAGTCCTTCGCGCTGAAGGAGAAAAGCAAAGTAAAATCTTGATGGCTGAAGGGGATAAAGAAGCACGTATTCGCGAAGCTGAAGGTATAAAAGAAGCAAAAGAATTAGAAGCACAAGGGGAAGCACGAGCAATTGAAGAAATTGCAAAAGCAGAACAAAATCGTATTGAATTGCTTCGTGAAGCGAATTTGGATGAGCGTATACTTGCTTACAAATCATTTGAATCATTAGCTGAAGTTGCAAAAGGACCAGCAAATAAAGTCTTTATTCCGTCTAATGCAATTGAAACACTTGGTACTCTTGGGGCAATTGGAGAAATATTTAAAGAAAAACAAGCGAAGAAACTACTTTCAAATGATACAGGAAAAGAACAATAAAAGTGAGGAAGAGAAATGGTATACCATTTCTCTTTTTTTTGTGCGTATATTCTGAAAAGCTTGTACATATCCATGTATAAAGAAGGTGATGCAGTGAAAAAGTATGCAATTCGAATACATGGGAAGAAGCTGATTTCGTTACTCCTTTTATATGCGCTAATAGTAATTATAATAGCGTCGATTTTGACGTCATTTTTACATACAATGAAATCGAATTATGCAAATCAATGGTTTGGAAAAGTATCGATGCAAGGTTTTGTTCAAATGATAGAAAGTGAGAATCGCTATTACGGATTTGATTATTTTAAGAAGAATAAAAGAGAGTCAGTTGGGAATTTAATGTTCTCTATCGCGACAGATTTGAAAATTAAAGATTTAAGAACATTCGTCGGTAAAGAAGTACCTGGTATGTCAAAGTATTATTCTAATATTATCGTAGCTGGGGAAGGGACAAACTTGACGAATATCCCAAATGAATCTAGTGTACCGATTGAAGAAGTAACGAAAGAACGGGAAATAGCAAAAGATAAAGTTACAGAAGCGGAAAAGAATAATCCGGTTCAGAAAAAGAACGGAGCGAAAAAAGGTGAAAGTGCAGTATATATTTATCATACACATAGCTGGGAATCCTTCTTTCCATTATTACCAGGGGCAACTGATCCATCTAGCCCAGATGTAAATGTGTCTTTACTAGGGAAACGTATGAAAGAGCAACTTGAAGGACAAGGAATTCCGGTAGTTCATGATAAAACGAATATGGGTGATTTATTAGCGAGTAAAAAGTGGGTATGGTATCAGTCATATAAAGCGTCTCATGAATATGTAAAAGAAGCATTAGCACAAAATAATAAAATTGCGTTTCCGATTGATATACACCGTGACGATCAGCGTAAGAAAGTAACAACAAAAGTAATTAACGGAAAATCGTATGCAAGATTATATTTTATAATTGGGATGGAAAATGAAGGCCGTGCTGAAAATGAAAAAATTGCAAGAGCGATCAATAGTTATTTAGATGAAAACTATTACGGATTAAGTAGAGGGATTTTTCCAAAGTATAAAAAAGATGGAAATGGCGTTTATAACCAAGATTTATCGAAAAATGCGATGTTAATTGAAGTTGGTGGTGTTGATAATACGTTAGATGAATTATATAACACAATTGATGTGTTAACAGAAGCGTTTAGTAAATATTATTGGAATGATGCGGAAAAAGTGAATGGATGAGGGACGGGAGACCGTTCCTTTTTTATTTTGGAATCTTAAAATGTGATATAATGGAATTTTATGAATATTAAATAAAGGGAGAGAGAAACATGCAAATACTACTAATACGCCACGGAGAATCAGAAGCTGATATTTTACATGTGCATGAAGGTCGAGCTGATTTTGAGTTAACTGACAAAGGGAGACAACAAGTACAAAGACTTGTACAGAAAGTGAAAAAAGATTTTTCACCAGATTTCATTTGGGCAAGCACATTAAAACGCGCTCGTGAAACGGGTGAAACATTAGCAGAAGCAATTGGTTGTCCAATTCAATTAGAAGAGGAATTAATGGAGTTTAATAATGGAGTGCAAGCAGGCTTATCATTTGAAGAAGCAAAGAAATATCCAGAGCCAAAGTTTCTTCATGATCGTTTTGAAAACGGGGAATCGTTTATTGAGTTTCGAATGAGAATAGAAGGAATCTTTTCTAAAATCTTGACAGAGAATACATATGACCGAATTGCAATTGTTGCCCATGGAGGCGTAATTAATAGTCTATTACGTGCATTTTTCAAAATGCCAATTTCAATGGACTACTATTTCAAAATGGGAGATACGGGAATAAGTTTAATTGAAATTGAGGGTGAACAAAAAACGGTGCATTTCATTAATGATACGAATCATTTGGACGGGATGTAAAGACTTATGTACAAAGTTGTATTTTTCGATGTTGACGGTACGTTATTAAGTGAGATTGATAGAAGCATGCACGAAAGTACAAAAGAAGCGGTACAAAGATTAATAGATAAAGGAATTCACGTAGTTGTTACAACTGGAAGACCATATAGTTTATGCTCACAATTTAAGGAACTAGGTATAAATACGTTTATTTCAGCAAATGGTGCACATATAAAATGTGGGAAAGAAGTTATACATAAATCAGTACTTTCAAGCGAAATCGTTCATGATATTTCAAATTTTGCTGAATTACATGGTCACAGTGTTTCTTACTTTACAGAAGAATTTGCAATGAATAATATTGCTTCCAAAGATGAACGTGTCATGCGAGCGTTAAATGAAACTTTAAATTTAGAGCAGTATCCTGACAAAGTTAGAAACTTATCAGATGAAATGTATTGCATATGTCTGTATGCTGATGACACAGAAGCTCAAAAATTCATTGAAAGATATCCAGCACTTACGTTTGAGCGTTTTCATGGTTACGTTATAAATGTATTGGAAGATAGTAAAGTATCGAAGCTAACTGCAATTCAAAAAGTATTGGAACATTTAAATATTAGTAAATCAGAAGCCATTGCCTTTGGCGATGGTGGAAATGATATTGAAATGTTGCAGTATGTAGGATTAGGAGTTGCGATGGGAAATGGTGGAGAGGAGTTGAAGAGAAGGGCTGATTTCCTTACAACGAAGGCGAGTGAAGGCGGAATTTCTTATGCGTTAAAGAAGTTGCGCATTATTTAAAACTAATAGTTAGTCAGTGTGAAAAATCCTGTTTTAATAATGGCTTTTGTTAATATGTATACTGTTTTAGGGAATTATTTGAGCTCTCCTACTTACAATTTAACTGCAGAACAAATCCTTTATTTTCGCTTAGCAGGGCTGTTTGGTATGTTGCTGTCACCACTTGCAGGTCGTTTAACAAAGAGGTTTGAAGTAAGGAAAGTTCTTCAAGGAGGATTGTTGATTGCTATTTTTAGTCTAAGTTCAATGGGCTTTGTTTCGTATCTATCTCTACTTGTAATGATGAGTGTCTGTTTTGTAATAGGTATTGCTATATCCGTTCCGTCTTTAGTTTCTCTTGTAGGTCAATTAGGAGGGAAAGCAAGGGGAATAGCAGTATCTATTTATACTTTTATTTTATTTTTAGGTACTAGTATAGGACCTATCATTTCTATTTATCTTATGAAAATAGGCGGTTATGCTCAAACATTTATTTTATTAGGAATGATACTTTTTATTGGTTTTGTAGCTTCTCTATTTATAATTAATGAATGAGTGGAAAATCACTCAAATAAAGGAATGCGAGGATCTTTCATATGCTCGCATAATAAAATATGAATTTGTCCACGATGATGATAAAAGTGTGCAACGATTTCAAGTAACCATTCAAAGCGCGAATAAGAAATACCCCAATAGGCAGTCATAACTTCTGCTAATTCTATTTGGGAGTAGGAAAGAAATGTTTTAGAGAGAAGGTTGTATCCTTCAATCATCGTTTGTTGCATGTGAGCAACTGTTACGGGCGTATGTTCTATATAAAAGGTATGTAATTCTTTTTCTGAAATACCATTTAAAATGAGTAAATCAGCATGACAAATAAGAGAAAGATGTGCACACATTTCAAATAATGATCGTTTTGAGTGAATCGGTTGTATTTTTAAATCGTTTTCACTATATTGGTTAAGCATATAAATAGAAGTATCAATAGCAACTTTTAGTTGATGCAATGCAGATTGAACAAACATTGTAATTCTCCTCGTCTCCGTATATAATAGTTTCTTGAGGATATTATATCATACTCAAAATTCCGAAAATTCTAGTAGTTTGACTAGCATAATGAAAAGTATTATATTGTAAAAGGTCATATGAAACGTGAAATAGAATGGAATGCAATTATTGAGTTAGGAGTTAGACCAATGAGTTTGAAATATGGAAGAGATACAATTGTAGAAATTGACTTAAATGCTGTAAAACATAATGTAAAAGAATTTAAAAAACATGTAAATGATGAAGAAATTAAGATGATGGCTGCTGTAAAAGCGAATGGGTATGGCCATGGGGCAGTTGAAGTTGCCAAAGCTGCAATTGAAGCTGGGATACATCAACTTGCAGTTGCATTTGTAGATGAAGCAATAGAATTAAGAGAAGCAGGAATTACTGTGCCGATTTTAATTTTAGGATACACACCAGTAGCGGCTGTAGAAGATGTAATTCAATATGACGTTATGATGACTGTTTATAGAGTAGAAGATTTACATGGTATAAATGAAATTGCAAACCGTCTTCAAAAGAAAGTACAAATTCAAGTGAAAATTGATACAGGAATGAGTCGTATCGGTTTACAAGAAGAAGAAGTTAAACCATTTTTAGAAGAATTAAACCGTATGGAGTATGTAGAGGTAGTAGGGATATTTACGCATTACTCTACGGCAGATGAAATCGATAAATCATATACGAATATGCAAACAAGTTTATTTGAAAAGGCTGTTAATACAGCGAAAGAATTAGGAATTCAAATACCATATATTCATAGTTCAAATAGTGCGGGATCAATGGAATTAAGTAACACATTTCAAAATATGGTACGCGTTGGAATAGGCGTGTACGGTATGTATCCGTCAAAAGAAGTGGATCATTCAGTCGTTTCTTTACAGCCTGCGTTGTCGTTAAAATCAAAAGTAGCTCATATTAAACATGCGAAGAAGAATCGTGGTGTAAGTTATGGGAATACGTATGTAACAACTGGTGAAGAATGGATTGCGACTGTACCAATTGGTTATGCTGATGGTTATAATCGTCAATTATCTAATAAAGGCTATGCGTTAATTAACGGGGTTCGAGTACCTGTTATTGGCCGTGTTTGTATGGATCAGTTAATGTTGGATGTTTCAAAAGCGATGCCAGTACAAGTAGGAGACGAAGTAGTATTCTACGGTAAACAAGGTGAAGAAAATATCGCAGTAGAAGAAATAGCGGATATGTTAGGTACAATAAACTATGAAGTTACATGTATGCTAGATAGAAGAATTCCGCGTGTCTATAAAGAAAATGACGAAACAACTGCAGTTGTAAATATATTAAGAAAAAACTGAATCATTTCGATTCAGTTTTTTTATTCATATCAAATGCGAATATACCCTCGTTATGTAATACGGAGTAAACTTTGTGAAACACACTTTTTAGTTCATCTAAATTAAACTATCACCGGCAGAGATGACCAGTCCCGCAACAAAGATCTAATATACGAGAGTAGGGAAGAGCATCTTGTAAAACGAGGCTGGGTAGGAGTGTTAAACAAAATGTCTCCAATGTTTATTATAGATGTTTGCTAAAATATCATAATTAGAATAAATTGTTTTTTTAACATATGTATTCACCTAAAAATTCATTAAATTATAATAGTCATGCCTCGTTTTAATTTCAAAACCACATTGTGTATATAGTTTTAAAGCGTGGATATTTTTCGTTTCGACGTCTAACTCAATTGTTGAAACTCCTTCTGTAATAAGGGTATGTACTATATTACAAAGAATATCTTTTCCGTATCCTTTACCTTGATAAGAAGGATGAACGGCGAATCCTGATAGTGTAGTAGATTGCTCTTGTTTAGAAACTGTAATTGTTCCTATCACTTTTTGAGCAATAAGGGCACTGTAAACTTGATGGGAAGATGAATTCATCATTTTTTGTAACCATGTAGCCGTATTTTCTACTGAATCACCAAAAGCTTTACTAGAAATTTTAATAAGGTCAAGAAGTGATTCTGAAGGTGCAAGAGTAAGCTGTATATTATTATCTGTTGTTTTTTGAATTTCGTTTGTTTTGAACGCCATACTATATTCACTATATAAATATGGTAACTTCATATGTTTTACAAATGCATTCCCAGAAATAGAATCCCCATTAATAATAAGAAGAGCTTCATCTGTCGCTCTATTTTGTATTTCTTTCATTGCAGTTTGTAAAAGGATAGTTCCGAAATGTTGTTTTCTAAAATGAGGATGTACAAAGCCTATTAGTTCAAGCTTTGTTGGTCTTTCGAAATCATACATATTTAAAGCGCCAATTAATTGAGTACCGTTATAAAGAAGAAAAACGTTTATATAATCTTCATTTCGATTTTTTAAAAAGTTGATATGTAAATCTGAAGAGTAATCAAGATTATCTTGTTGTCCGCAAATATAAGCTAAATCCTTCATTTGCTGTATTTCACTTTCTGTTACAGAACGCTTTTTCTGAATATCCATTGTATACTCCCTCTCATTTGTATTTAAAAATAGGATGGGTGACTTAACCATTTCTTTAATTCCACATTACCTTGCACAGATAACAGTCGGTATAAATAACGATAAGGCTGTCTATATTCTTCTAAGTGAGGAATAGACATAATTGTTTCGTAACCACTTTTAAAGGCATGTGCTTCTTTTTCGGTAAGTACATATTCTAGTCCGATAAAATCAAACTCTCGCGGAGCAACAGCGTAAGCTTCAGTATCTACTAAACCCGTAATAGTTGTACCGTCAGATAAAAATTGAGTAGGATCCATATCAATTAAGACGAGTGTAGATTCCTTTGGTACGGACAGGGAAGAAAGTTGTGATTCAAAGGTAGGGAGTGCATTTTTTATGCTTTCATCATCGGAATAAAACATATTCACAAGCTCTTTACTCACGTTTAAAATATGTGATTGGAATTCATCTAGTGGAACTTGGAACGTGCCAGACGGATTTCCTATGAAATCGGCTTTAAATTTATGTATTTCTGCAAGTCCTTTTCCTAGGCTGAATAAAATAGAATCTGGTTGCTCGATAAAAGATTGAACTGTGTTACCTACTAACTTTTCGACCACCACAAATTCACGGCTATTTAAAACATGTTTTTCTAATATTGTTGGGATAGGAAGATTCGTATGTTCTTGCAGCAATGTATGTACAGTTTCTAAATGATGGACGTTCCTTGGATCAATTCCAAATAGATTTTTACATCCCCACCAAAAATCATTATTTGGTTCTTCATTCATTTTAGAAGCACGAACGATAACTTCTGTATCTTCTGTTTGAACGAGAAAAACATCACTTGCATGATCTTCATAACCTGGGTGCAAGGCTTGAACGGATAGAATAGGTGAATTGAATAGTTGTTGTAACATGAAAAGACTCCTTTTTCTGTAAATTCCATAAATTCATTATATAACAGATGATGAGTTATGAGGATAAAGATAAAAAGATTGAAAGCATACTTACATTTATAGTGAAAACTCATTAAAAATATTATATTTCTCTATTTTTGTATGAATTGTCTAAAAATAATGGTGGTAATACTTGAATGTAAGACTCGTATCTTTAAATCTATGAAGAGTAAAAGTAAAATTAAGCATTCATTTATAAGATTGTGAATCACAATAATGTAGACTATAGAAAATATTTCTCAATAATAAAATGAAGAGAAAAGCATGAAGAAGTAGAATGCATTCATTTATAATAGACTTAAATTAATTAATATAATTAATTGTTAATTTTATTATATTAATTGGATAGGAGAGAATGTTATGGCAAATGTACTCGTAATAAATTTTCCTGGGGAAGGTCATATTAATCCGACTTTAGCTATTGTAAGTGAGTTAATTCAGCGAGGGGAAACAGTTGTTTCTTATTGTATTGAAGATTATAGAAAGAAGGTTGAAGCAACAGGTGCGGAATTCCGAGTGTTTGAGAATTTTCTCTCTCAAATTAATATTATGGAACGAGTAAATGAAGGTGGGAGCCCTTTGACGATGCTATCTCATATGATTGAAGCATCAGAGCGTATTGTTACTCAAATTGTAGAAGAAACAAAAGAGGAAAAATACGATTATTTAATATATGATAATCATTTTCCAGTAGGACGTATTATAGCGAATATTTTACAATTACCAAGTGTTTCATCCTGTACAACGTTTGCTGTTAATCAGTACATTAATTTTCATGATGAGCAAGAATCGAGACAAGTAGATGAAATGGATCCATTATATCAATCTTGTTTAGCGGGAATGGAAAGATGGAATAAGCAGTATGGAATGAAATGTAATAGTATGTATGATATTATGAACCATCCTGGTGATATTACGATTGTATATACTTCAAAAGAATATCAGCCACGTTCAGAGGTATTTGATGAATCGTATAAATTTGTAGGTCCATCAATTGCTACTCGAAAAGAAGTGGGGAGTTTTCCTACCGAAGATTTAAAAAATGAAAAAGTGATTTTCATTTCTATGGGAACAGTTTTTAATGAACAACCTGCTTTGTATGAAAAATGTTTTGAAGCTTTTAAAGATGTTGATGCGACAGTCGTATTAGTCGTTGGTAAGAAGATAAATATAAGTCAATTTGAAAATATCCCGAAAAACTTTAAGTTGTATAATTATGTCCCGCAATTAGAAGTTTTACAGCATGCTGATGTATTCGTGACACATGGTGGTATGAATAGTTCGAGTGAAGCGTTATATTACGGTGTTCCATTAGTTGTAATTCCGGTAACAGGAGATCAGCCATTCGTTGCAAAACGATTGACTGAAGTAGGGGCAGGAATAAGACTTAATCGCAACGAGTTAACTTCTGAATTGTTACGTGAGGCTGTAAAGAAAGTAATGGATGATGTGACGTTTAAGGAGAATAGTCGTAAAGTGGGAGAGTCGCTTAGAAATGCCGGTGGATATCAAAGGGCAGTTGAGGAAATATTCAAATTAAAAATGAAGCCGTACGTAAAGATTAAATAGATGTTAAAAACACACTTACTTTTAATTTGTAAGTGTGTTTTTAGTATTACGCGTTACATGTGTTACATAAAAATAGCGATAAAGGAGAAACTTTTCTGTATATAAATCGATACCTTTGAATTAGTAGTAAAATTACGTTAAAATAATACTAAGAAAATATATAAGTTTTGGGGGTAATGAATGAAGAAAGTATTTGAATACGTATTATTAACAATTGGCTCAATTATAGTAGCAGGTTCATTAGAGCTTATTTTAGCACCTAATGGATTAGTAGATGGCGGGGTAACGGCTATTGCTATTATGGCAAATAAAGTCGCAGGATTGCCGCTTTATGGTGTGTTCTTAGGAATTAATATCCCAATTTTATTATTTACTGCAAAAGTAATGGGAAAGAAATTTTTTATCCGTACATCTTATGCGAATGTAGTTACAACACTCGGATTAATTTATTTAAAACCATTTCCAGCAATTACGACTTCTGAGTTATTAATTGTACTTTATGGTGGAGTACTGTTTGGAATTGGTGTTGGGATTGTTGTTAAAATGGGTGGAGCAATTGACGGTTCGGAAATGTTGGCAGTTTGGATGAATAAACACTTTAATGTACCGATTAGTACATTTTTACTTGCAGTAAATGCAGTTATTTTCATTTTTGTTGCCATTTTATTTTCAATCGAACAAGCGATGTTCTCGTTAGCAATTTTCTATATTGTTACGAAGATGATTGATTTTATACTAGATGGTATTAATCAAGGTAAGAGCGTTATGATTATTTCTGGTAAGAATAAAGAAATAGGCGATTTACTTATGAAAGAATTGCAACTATCTGTTACGTATCTACATGGAGAAGGTGGTTTTTTAGGGGAGCATAAGAGAATCATTTATTGCATTACAAACCGATTCATTTATCCGAAAATGAAAGATCTCGTTCTCTCTGTAGATCCAACCGCTATAATTGAAGCTTCCTATTCAACAGAAACGACTGGTGTGAAACGTCCGGGAAGGAAAGTTAGGTCAGGTGAATAACTAGAAGAAGGCTGTCCAAAAAGTTATTTTGGAACAGCCTTCTTTTTTATTTTGTTGAATTGTTAACATGTTACAAGTTAAACCCAATGTTAACAAGTTTCCTTGCAACTAGGAAACCAAGCGTCTTTCAATAATATAGCCAACGTTTCAATTTTATTTTCCGGAATACTACCAAAGCCGAGTAATACGTATGATTCCTTACGTAAATCATTCACGAAATCATATGGAGAAAGTGGGTATAATTTAACGCTTTGTTTTTTAGCGGATTCAATCAGTTCATTTTCATTCATACTGTTATTTACACATAAAACAATATGAAGTCCGGACTGTTCGCCAAGAATTTGAACATTAGCCCCCATTTCTTTCGTAATGGATTTTACTAACGTATGATGTTTTCTTTTATATAGTGTACGACTCCGATTAAGGTGACGTTCCCAATTCCCGTTTTGTATAAAGTTAGCAAAAGCAAGTTGTTGTATTGTAGAGACTGTTTGTTTGAAAATTCCATGCAGTTCTTGATATGTTTTTAAAAGATGTGGTGGTAAAACAACATATCCCATTCGTAAAGAAGGTAAAAAAGATTTTGAGAAAGTTCCCATATAAATAACGCGTTCATTTGAATCAAGACTTTGTAAAGAAGGAATCGGCTTACCAGCGTAGCGAAACTCTCCGTCATAGTCATCTTCAATAATGTATCCATTGCAATCATTAGCCCACTTTAACAATTCTAATCTTCTAGATAAAGGCATAATAATCCCGAGTGGAAATTGGTGTGATGGTGTAACGTATGCGACATTGGAATTTGTATTGTATAAACTAGAAATATCAATCCCTTTTTCATCCAATAGTATGGGATGAATTTGTCTATCACAGCTTTTAATAATTGCGTGTATACGGTGAAATCCAGGGTTTTCAATGCCGTATTCTTTTGTAGGGCCAAGCAGTTGAAGTAGTAGCCAGAGAAGTGGCTGTGTTCCGGCGCCGATCACAATTTGATCAGGTGAAGAATGTACACCGCGAGAATGATATAAATATGTTGATATATGCTCTCGAAGAGCGAATTCACCTTGAGGATCTTCTTTGGCAAATAGTGCATTTTCGTATGTAAGTATGGATTCTTGTAATGCTCGTTTCCAATTTGTAATCGGAAATGCATTTTGATCAATAAGCCCTTGGCTACAATCATATTCAAATTTTTCTTCTATCAAATTGTTCGTCTTCTTTGCTGCATTTCGTTTTTTATTTGGGATAACGTCAATATCGAAATTTGCTACAAAAATACCACGTTTCGGTTTACTTTCTGCATAACCTTCAGCTAATAACTGTTGATAAGCTGATTCAACAGTAATGCGGCTAATATTAAGTTGTGATGCTAAATTTCTGTGTGAGGGTAGACGTGTGCCAACAGAAATAGTCCCTTGTATAATTTCAGCTTTTATATATTCGTAAATTTGCAAGTAAATAGGTGTGTTACTTTGTAATTGCAATGGGATAGTAAAATCCATATAAAACTCTCCTTTAAAACTGGCCTTATAAAAAACACTTAAACTGCCACTTAAGTAAAGGGTAGTTTCTTTCTATAATAATGATATAACATTTAGAAAATTATTTAAATAGTTAAGGGAGAGTTAAAAATGAATGTTAAAGAAGTAGTAACAGAAGAGCAATTACATGAAGTATTACCTGTTTTACAGCAATTAAGAACGAAACTTTCAAAAGAGGAAACAAGCTCTTTATTTCGAAATATGAAAGAAGAAAATTATAAACTATTTTCGCTGCGTAATGAGGATGGTGAAGTTGTTAGCCTTGCAGGTGTAGCAATTTGTACGAACTTTTATAATAAGAAACACGTTTTCGTATATGACCTTGTAACAGCAGAAGCACATCGTTCAAAAAGACATGGGAAAGTATTACTTTCGTATATAGAGAACTGGGGAAAGGAAAACGAATGTGAGTCTATCGTCCTCACGTCAGCATTTTCAAGAATTGATGCTCATCGTTTTTATGAAAGAGAAGGGTATGATAAGGTGAGTTATTCTTTTCATAAAGAATTATAAAAAATAAGAAGAAGTTGTCCCGCAAAAGTTGGGAACAGCTTCTTCTTATTTTTTAAGTTATTATTAAACCGTAAATAGGTTGTAAGTTATGGTATATGTATTTGAAAAGGTTATATAGTGTATTTTGTCGAATTGTTTTAATTTAATAAAGAGAATGATTGGAGCGCTTATACTTGAAAAAAATAAAGGAACTATCAATCCCTAATGATGCTAGAGTTATCGTCATATCTGATATTCATGGAGAATTAAATCTTTTAAAAGAAGCACTACATAAAGTTAACTTTAAAGATGAAGATTATTTAATTATTAATGGAGATCTTTGCGAGAAAGGACGAGATAGCGTAGGCGTAGTAAACTACGTTATGAATCTTGTAAAGAACAATTCAAAGGTTCACGTTGTTGAAGGGAATTGTGAAGTTATAGTTGATGCTCTTCTAAATGAAAATCCTGATCTTATTAATTATTTATGTATGAGAAAGCACTCGATTTTTAATGAATGGCTAGAGCAATTGGGTTTTTCAGTTCATGAGGGCACTTCAATTCGTGAAGTGAAAGAAGCATTGTTAAGTGAATTTTCACAAGAACTATATTGGCTAACAGAGTTGCCAACAGCGATTGAAACAGAAGATTATATTTTTGTGCATGCCGGTCTAGAAGATAGAGTAGATTGGAAACAAACTGAGCGCAAAAATGCGATAGCAATGCCACAGTTTTTTAATAAATCACATAAAGCAAATAAGTATGTAATAGTTGGTCATTGGCCTGTCGTGAACTATTCTGAAGAAGCACCGTCTAACAATCCAGTTATTGATAAGGAGAAAAAAATTATTGCAATTGATGGAGGAAATGCAATTAAAGAAGCAGGGCAATTAAACGTATTTATTATTCAGAGGAAACAAACGGGCGATACGTTTTCTTATACATATGTAGACTATTTTCCGGAGTATGAAGTAATAGCGGATTTTAATGCAAATTCAGAAATGCAGGGCGGAGTGACATATCCGTATTATTACATAGAGCCTATCCAGAAGATGCAAGATTACACCGTATGTAAACAAAAGGAAACGAATAATTTACTCACTGTAAAAAATGAATATATGAAACAACTTGAGTCAGGTGAATATACAGTGAAAACCGATATTTCTTGTGCGCAAATAAGCGTTAGGAAGGGAGATATCGTTTCTCTCATTGATGATAGCTGTTCAGGATATGATTTAATTAAAAAAGATGGCGTAGAGGGTTGGATAGGGAAAGGGATTTTAGTTGAGATAGAAAAAGTGAAAAATAAAACATTAAGCTGAAATAGGAGGGATATAACCTCCTATTTTTTTAAAGGAGTAGATTGCTTGCTGTCTTTAATAAGTAAATAAATCGTACTCGGCAGAATGATAAGCGTCATTCCTAAAAGAATTGCTAGTATGCCATAACCTCTATAGGGAGCAGAAACGATAAAAGGAAGTATCGCTAAAAAAATACCTGCTATCATCATTGAAATACTACTAATATTTGAAGCTCTTTTTTCAAGGTGCTTATCATTCCATTCTAATGAAACGGTTGATTTAGTCGTATCAATTTTGGAACTGAAATAACCTATTAATATAAATAAAAGCCCTAATGCTAAAAATATGAAATGATCAAGAGGAAGTGAAAAGCCAAGAGCGATGAGGGCGATGACAATATCGACAAAAAATAAGAATAGTAACATTGTGTTGCCGATCCAATGGAGAAATTTCTGGTTACTCGCTGCTTTAGATAAAGCTAAAAATACAAAGAATAAGAAGGAACATATAATTATATTTACGATTACAAAAGTGCTTTTATCCATTGTTGATGTAGGCGTTCCATTGAAGTCCCATTTCGTAACAATATTTGATGGTAAGAAGAAATATAGAATAATATTTGTCGTAATAATAGTGAGAAATATAGCAATACTAAATCGATTATTCACTAAATCACCAGCTTTCTAAATCAATAATTGGTATCTAATAACAAAATTATACAATATAATAAATGATATTAGTTTTGATTTTTCTGAAAAAATATTATAATTATATATGAAATAAAGAGGAATGCAGGAGGGAATTATGCAAAACGTTGTATTAAAGGGGAAGAAAGTTACAATTCGTACAATAGAAGAATCGGATATAAAAACATTATGGAATATCATATTTAAAGAAGAAAGCCCAGAATGGAAGAAATGGGATGCGCCATATTTCCCGTTCTCAATGCAAGAATACTCTTCCTATAAAGAGAAGATGCAAACTCGTTTGCAAGAAGAACCACTGTCAAATTTAATTATAGAAAATAACGGTCAAATTATAGGGACGGTCGGATTTTATTGGGAGCATAAACCGACGCGTTGGTTGGAGATGGGAATTGTTATTTATAATCCAACTTACTGGAATGGTGGCTACGGTACAGAAGCGTTAACGTTATATCGAGATTTATTATTTGAAAAGATGGAAATTGGTAGAGTAGGGCTCACGACTTGGTCTGGTAATGAACGAATGATGAAAGTAGCGGAGAAAATAGGAATGAGCTTAGAAGGTAGAATGCGAAAGTGTCGTTATTATAACGGAACATACTATGATTCTATTCGAATGGGCATGATTCGTGAAGAATGGGAAGCGCTATGTGTAACGAAGGGGTGAGAAAGATTGTACGCTATTATTGCTACATTTGATGGTGTGTTTACTAATAAAATTACAGAACTGCAAAATGAATTAACAAATGTAATTGGAACAAATCAATTAGCTGGAGTAGAACCTCATATAACGATTGCGGATTATAATGAGTTAGATGTTCATTTGTATACGGAGAAACTAGGGGAGTTTGTAGCTATTCAAGAAAATATAGACGCAGTAACTTTTCCTTCTGTTGGAATTTTTCCTACTAATGGAACGGTCTTTCTAGCGCCGACCGTTACCGATGAATTGTTAAAACTTCATTATTCTTATCATGATTATTTTAAAACTTTTCATGACAACCCAAATTCATATTACGTACCGGGAAAATGGGTTCCGCATTGTACAATTGCAAATAGATTACATACAAAGCAGTTTTTAAGTGTAATGGAATATATTTATGGAAAGTTTAATTTTGCAACAGCTTCAATTGAGAAATTAAAATTAATTAAGGTGAATTATGAAAATGGTTTTGCCGTTTCTTCTAGTATATTAGCAGAATATAATTTAAAGAGAATGGAGACATCGAGATGACATATATAATTAGAGAAATGAAGCAAGAAGACATTCACGCTGTACAATCAGTAGCAAAAATAGCTTGGCATGATACATATGAAGGCATTATTCCGAGAGAAATTCAAGATAGTTTTTTAGACGAGGCATATTCTGATGAAAAAATGAAATATCGTCTTAAAAATACACATTTATTCGTTGCGGAAGAAGAGGGTGAAGTAATAGGGTTTGCGAACTTTTCACCTGTTAGACTACAAAACGAAGCGGAATTAGGTGCGATTTATTTGTTACCAGATCAGCAAGGAAAAGGGATCGGAAGTGCTTTATTACAAAAAGGAATTAAAGCATTAAATGGGATACGGAAATTGTACATACATGTAGAAGCAGCAAATGAAAAAGGAAAACGCTTTTATGAAGCGAAAGGTTTTGCTGAATTAGAGCAATTTGAAGAAGACTTTGAAGGACATATGATGCAGACAGTAAGGATGGTTTTATACGTATAAGGAGAACTAGTAATGAAAATTTTTGATTTTAGTGAAAAAGTAGGAAAGCACCTATCAGTATTTCAATCTAATTTCATCATGTCGAAAATATTAAACCATCGAGGAAATATACATATCGGTGCTATGCATTTACACGAGAATGGAATCATCGGTAATCATGAAGCAGTTGTATCTCAACTGCTTCTTATTGTGGACGGGACAGGATATGTATGTGGAGTAAATAAAGAAAAGATAAAGATAGAGGCGGGACAAGCTGTGTTTTGGGAAAAGGGAGAGCTCCATGAAACAAGTACAGAACACGGATTAACGGCAATTGTTATGGAAGCGGAGAATCTTGAACAAGCGATAGTAATGCCTATTATTCAAGGGGAGTTGTGAAAAATGATAATTAAGGCGAATCAAGAAGATACCAATGAAATATTAAAATATGCGGCTCAATCGCTTTTTGAAGGGACGAGAGGCAATTGTCAATTAAGTACCAAGAAAGCAATTGAGATTACAAAGCCGATTGTAGAAAAAGGAGCATACTATTTAATTATTAAAGAAGAAAATAAAGTAATGGGATGGATATTAATAGGGGAAAATACAGACTATTTTTCTCGTGAAAAACTTGGATTTATATATGAATTGTACGTTTTCCCAAAATATCGCGGGAGAGGATTATCGCGAGAACTGATGGAAGCTGGTATTAAGGAATTAAAGGAGAAGTATTCAGAAATTCGGTTGAATGTATTTGCTGGGAATTTTGCAAAAGAGATGTACGAAGAGTTTGGGTTTGTTGAAAGGCAGGTAATTATGACTTTGAAGTGAGTATTATAGTCTGAATGGGAGGAAAATAATGATTTAGTGGCTACTTTATCGCTGGGATTTAAAGTGAATAAGTCCTTATAAATATATAAAATAGATGGTTTGCCTTTATTTTATAGTAGATTTATAGAGTGTGCTTAAAAAACAAATAAATTAGTATTATACAATATATCGTTATTATAGTAAAAGAGAAATTTTGGAAAAATATCATTTTTTTGTTTAGAAATTTTTAAATTATTGATATAATCAATTTGTAGAATTGATTATTGGTTAATTTTACTATTTTTTAATTTTAAGGGGGATTTAATAATGGCAGGACAAATTCGTATGTCACCAGAGGAGCTTAAATCGAAAGCGACTCGATATGGACAAGGTGCAAATCAAATTGAGGACATTTTACGTCAACTACAAAACTTACAAAATGAATTAAGAGGAGAATGGGAAGGTCGTGCTTTCGAAGGTTTTGACCAACAGTTCAATCAATTAAAGCCAAAAGTACAAAACTTCGCACAGCTATTACAAGAAATTAATATGCAGCTTAATAAAACTGCAGAAGCTGTTGCTAGACATGACGAAGATCTTTCTCGTAATTTCGGTCTACAATAAGACAGATAAAAAGAAATATATAATTTAGCCATGCAACCATACGTTGTATGGCTAAATTACTTTAAAACTAGAGTAAGATACGAAGTCTTTCATTAGATAGACTCGCAGTCGCAGGAGTGATAAGTAGTGAAAAAGTTCAAATGGAGCATCTTGTTGTTTATTATTTTAGCTCTTGTACTATCAACAGGGGTCTCCTATTTAGCATTAAATCAAAATGTTAAGAAAGCTAATGAGAATACTACACCAAAAATGACAGTTGCGTTGGTAAATGAAGATCAGGGTACTGTATTTGAGGGTAATAAAATAGCGTTTGGAGATCAATTTGTTAAAAATGTAAATAAAAATACGAAACAAGAATGGTACGTAGTTAGTCGCGGGGTAGCAGAAAATGGATTGAAAAATAATAATTACAATATGATGATTGTTATTCCAAATGATTTTTCTAGGAAAGCAGTTGCGATTGATTCAGAGATTCCGGAGAAATTAACGTTAAACTACAAAGTAAATGCAACTGGGAATAAGGATTTGAAAGCTGAGGCAGAAAATACAGCTTCTGTTATTTTAGAAGATTTCAATAAGCAAATAATCGACGTTTATTTTGCGAGTATTATCGGTAAGCTACAAGGTGCACAAGATAATATAGGTAAAATAATTGAAAAAGGAAACGTTCAAACAACTATGTATAAAAAAGATATACATAGTCCGTTAGCGAATTACACAAATCAATTTAAAACAGTACAAGATTATACAGGTGTTTCTGTTAATAGTTTCAAAGGATTTCAGGATGTTTTAAAAGGTTTCGGTCAAGCGTTAGATGAAGGGAATAAATCTAACAGTACGTACTTAGATGGTTTTAATAACTTTCAAAAAATGCAAACTGATAACAATTTGTTAGCGAATAATTTCACAAATCAATTCAATCAATATATGAATGATATGAATACAGGCGATGCTTTAAAGCAATTAAGTGCATTGGAATCCGCTAATAAAATTATTTCAAATCAATTTACGTTTTCAGAGAAAGAACCAAATATTTTAACTGATGCTTCAGCAATTCAAAAATATTTAGCAGATGTAAAAAAACAAGTGTCTGAATATGATACAGAACTTGCAGGGAAGTTAGAAAGTGATATTCAAGAGACGGTAATTAAGAAATTAAAGCAATCTATATCGAATGATGGAAAGCAAGAAATCTTCATAAATACATTAATGAAACAACCAGATGCTCGAATAAAGAAACAAATCGAGAATTTAATTGCGAAATTACCTAGTTTAAACATGGAAGAAATCGGTCAAAGTGATTTGCCAGATACAACGAAATTACAACTGCAAAATGTAATTCAATTTACAAAAAAATATAATAAAGAAAATAATTTTTATTATGATCCTGTAAATAAAATATCTTTAGGAAACGCAATTAAAGAAGTAAAGGATAGACTTTATACAGAGGGAATTACATTTAGTGATACTGCTAAAGTAATTAAAATGGAATCTCCGCAAATTTTGAAGATAAAGATTCCAGAAGAATTTAAACTAGATGGAAGTACAGGATTCTTACATATTGATGATGTGGATCGTACAAGTGACTTTCTTCAAAGCGAAGCAGGAGAAATTACAATAGCTCCTCGTAATGAAGGGGATATAAAGATTAGCTTGGATGTGAAGTTAAAAGATCCAAACATCAATATAGATGTTTTCTCTCCTGTAACATGGCAGTGGGAATTGAGTGGGACTCATACAAAAGAAACTAGTCCTGAAAAAGAAAAACCTAACAAAGAAGATAAAGGAACACAAACGGAAAATAGCAAGGTGGAAAATGTGGTTCATAAATCACAGTATGGCATAATGCCGTTAGTACACAATGCTAAAACGCCTATTATTCAAAAAACAGAACAGAGTAATAATGGTGACAGTGTCAAGCCTGATGCAGGAGGAAAACCTGATACGGGAGGAAATCCAGACACAGGAGGAAAACCTGATACAGGAGGAAAACCTGATACGGGAGGAAAACCTGATACAGGAGGAAAACCTGATACGGGAGGAAAACCTGATACAGGAGGAAAACCTGATACAGGAGGAAATCCAGACACAGGGGGGAAACCTGATACAGGAGGAAATCCAGACACAGGAGGGAAACCTGATACAGGAGGGAAACCTGATACAGGAGGAAATCCAGACACAGGAGGGAAACCTGATACAGGAGGAAATCCAGACACAGGAGGGAAACCTGATACAGGAGGAAATCCAGACACGGGAGGAAACCCTGATACAGGAGAGAAACCTGATACAGGAGAAAAACCTGATACAGGAGAGAAGCCAGACACTGGGACAGATAACGGTAGCAATTCAAAAATTATTGAAAGTACAACGAATCAAGTTATACATCAAAAAACAGAAAAAATACCAGATATTACTTCTAGTGTATTAATAAAAGAAGCAGTAGATACAGTCGAAAGTTATCAAGGTTTAATGAGCCTTTACGAAATGTATTATGGGATTGATTTAAGAACGAAAGATGTAGGTCCTAAGTTAGAAGAGGGAAGTTTAGATGCAATTGCGACGGATCAATCTTTGTACTACGTATTAAATAAACAAAGTTTAATTGATTTAATTTCAAATCTTGTTTCATCAAGTATTACTACAGAAATAAAGCAAGATATGTCAGGTTTAAAACAAAAAATAAACTCTTATCAACAATCTATTACTAGTGCGGATCAAAATTCTATGCTACTAGCGGAGAAATTAAATGGAACGACGCAACAAGCAACTAGTATGAATGAAAATTTAGGAGAGTATTTAAAAGGTTTAGCGAAATGGCGTGAGAATAGCTTAAAGCTAGTTGAAGAGCAGCAAGTATTAACAACAAATCATGCTGGTGAGCAAACAGCTATTTTATCGTTAGATTCTGGTATTAAATCATTAATGATGCAAAGTCAGTCATTGGTCGAAAGTTCGAAGCATAGTTTAGCAACTTCAGACGATGTATATAAAACATTTGATCAAATTAATGGACAAGCAAAAGAAATTCAAGACAGCGGAACGACAATTGTTTCGAAAGCTGATTTATTACTAAACGACTTTACGAAGAAAATGGAAGATGATAAATCATTCTCCAAAAACTTTACGAAAATTTTAGCGAATAGTCGTATTGGAGATCGTCAAAATGAAATGCTATATGACTTTTTAGCTAGTCCAGTTCAAAAGCAAAATGATGGAGTAATTGTAGCAGGTAATGCTTTTACACCATACTTAATTGTATTAACTTGTTTCATTGTTGCATTATTTACAGCATACGCAATTGCGAATCAAGAAAAGAAACGAATGCAATCAGATCATTTTGAAGAGAAATTCTCATTAATTGATATGAATGTACCAACTACAGTAGTAGCTTTCGGTATATCAATTGTGGAAGGGATTAGTATAGGTATCATTTCTGGGCGTCTTTTAAAGTTCGGTCAGGATCAAAGTTTACTATGGATTGCGTTCATCACATTTATTATGATGGCATTTGTATTGGTCTCAACCTACTTATTAAGACAAATAAAAATGGTAGGTATGTTTATACTATTAGTATTTTTAAGCATGTACCTATTTTTAACTGAGGCAGTTGGAAGTAAAGTAGATCAAATGTCCTCTGTCGGAAAGATACGTCAATTCTCACCGCTTCAGTATATAGAAAGTTTTCTAAATGATTTTATTAGTGGTAAAGATACTGGGAAAGTTATTTTTGTCGTATTGTTTGTAATTGCCATTATTGGATTGGTTAGTAATCTATTTGTATGGCATAAGAAATGGGAGGAAAAAGCAGTAAATGATCAAACAATGGAGCATAGTGGCTAAGTTATCATTTCTCTCTATCCTTTTACTGTTTGTCGCGCTACCGATAAGGAGCGCGGCTGACAGTTATCTTGGTGATGATGGGAAGATTAAGTTTAAAGTGGATCGACTTGAAGAAAGCGACCAAGAAAAAAATAAAAAGGAACATAAGGAAACAGAATTAGATAAAGCATCGATTGAGTTATTTAACAAAGATATAGAAGAAGAAATTGAGAAAAAGAAAAAGAAAGAACAAAAAGATATGGAAGCTTTGCGAGATGCTCTTTTTATAAAACAAAAAGAGAATAATAGTGTTAAAGATACGAAAAATAGTTTGTTTAGCAGTGAATACATTGTCAGAAAAAGTGCAGATGAAGTAGCAAGTAATGAAACAATGAATGAAGAGCCAATTAGTATAACAATAATATTATTATTTGGCGGCGGCATTCTACTTATTTGTATCGGTATTTATACGGTTCTTCGTAAAAGTTGGAGGTAAAGCGATGGCAATACAAACACATATCAATGTGACAGTAGATTTTAGTAAATGGAATGGAAATACATATGATTTGCGTATTCCGAATCATCAATCTATTAAATATTTATTGAAAAACTTATTAGATACGCTAAAGATTGATAATCATGAAGGTTCACATTTTGTGATTAAAGTGAAAAATAAGTCAATTGTTTTAACAGATAATGATCGTTTAATTGATCACCAAATAACAGATGGAGATATTTTGCAAGTTTTATAAAGAATATTTTTTACTTTTAGTTATTTGAAAATAAGTTATTACGGGTTATAAAGAAAAGGAGAAGAGGATAAACATGACGGAAAAAATAATTCAAATTGATGCAATGAACTATCAATTTCAAATAGAAAAAGAAAATTGGAAATTGGAGATGACCAAATCTCAAACACGTATAAAAGACTTCCGTCAATTCGATATAATTACGGGCATATCATCTGAATTTGTACCATTAACAATAGAAGAAACGGATGATATGTTTACGTTTCTATATCAAGTAGATAAAAAATTATATAAGTGGGACGATCTTAGCCGTTTTAGAAGAAATGAGAAATTAAGACTACTTCGGAATGTTGCGCAGTTTCGTAAATATTTAAATAAACGAATCACGTTCTTTTTACATCCAGACAATATAGTTTTTAATGCTAATTTAATACCAAGTATTATACATAGAGGAATTCGAGATATTGTTCCGCCAACCCCGTTATTAGAAGAGCAGTTTTTAACACAATATAAGTGTCTAATTATTGCTTTATTCTCCCAAAAACATAACTTTGATGATTTGTATGCTGGGTTACTAAAAGATGCAAAAGAAACAACATTTGAACAGACCGTTGCTCAAATGGAAAGCTTAGATGCATTACTGCAGTTTCTTGATGACAGCTTTGAGAAGGAACAAACAAAAACAGAAAAAAATATGCAGTTAGTACCTAAAAAAAGCTATAAATCATTTAAATACTTAGCTTTTTCCTTCATAGCGGCGACAGTTATTTTAGCTGCTCCTTTAATATATTTCACTTTTATAAAATTTCCTTATCAAAATAAATTGTTAGAAGCAAATGCAAGTTTCATAGCAACTGATTATGACAAAGTCATTACGCAATTGAATGAGGAGGAGTTTGAATCATTACCGATTGCATCTAAATATGAGTTAGCATTTGCATACATTACAGCTGAAAAACTAGGTGAAGCTCAAAAGAAATCGATTATGAAAAACATTAGTTTGAAAAGTGATGAAAAGTATTTGCTGTATTGGATGTATAACGGAAAAGGTAATTTTGATAAATCATTAGATTTAGCTAAGACACTTGATGATCCTCAGCTTATTATGTACGGCCTTGTTAAACAAATTGAATCACTGAAAAATAATCCAGATTTATCAGGGGAAGAACGTGATCAAAAGTTAAAAACATATGAGCAACAATTAGATGAATATAAAAAGAAATATGGCAATTCATCAAGCGATAAAAATTTGTCGGACACAGAGAAAAAAGAGTAAGCACTTGATGAGACAGTTGAAAAGGAGCAGTGAACACGGATGGAGCAACTATTAGTATTGACTTATGGAGACAAAATATATAAGTGCACATTACATCCAAATGAGCAATCAATAGTGTCGATTGGAAAAGAGTGGACAAATGATATTACGAATCCAAGTTTAGAACAAGAAGTAGAGTTAAAGTGGAATAATGAAGTAAATGCTTGGATGGTACAGGATCAATTAATAGAATTTAATAAGGAAATTGAGATTGGGAAAACAAGAGATGTGAGCTTGAAAATCTTTATATCTATTGTTGGCACAACTAGAGTGTTTGATATCGGAACGAAACATTCTCTTACAGTGAGTCAAAACGATTACGATGATATTTCTATTACCGGGACTAGTGTAGATTTAATGCTATCTCGCGAAACGTTGTACGATTCTTTTAAAGTGAACGTGTATGGCGGGGATGTATTTCATAATTATACGAAGTTAAAAGATAGCGTTATGTTGGAATCAGGAGACGTATTATATTTTGATGGTATTTTATTGGAGATTGGTAGTGAAGACATTCAAGTACTTTCTTCAGAAGATAAAGTGAAATCTGAGTTACCTATTTTAGTAGAATCAGAAACAAATTATCAAAGTGGTTATCCAGACTATCATCGTTCACCACGTATTATTTACCGTGAACCAGAAGAGAAAATGACAATTGCAAAGCCTTCAAGTATGCCATCAAAACCAACGGAGCATTTAGCAAGAATCATTGCACCTTCACTTGTCATGATTGTCGTAACCGTATTACTTGCTATTTTCATGAAATATGGAATGTTTATTATCGCATCGATTGCGATGACATTAGTAACAATCATTGTTTCTGTCACATCGTATATAAAAAATTTAAAGCAATATAAAGTCGATATTGTTGAACGAGATAAAAGCTATAGAGAGTATATAAAACAAAAAACGAAAGATTTACATGCAGAAAGTGAAAAACAGCGTCACGCATTACATTATCACAATCCAAATGTAGAAGTAATACGTAATATGGCAGTTCAAGTAAATCCTCGAATTTATGAAAAAACAATGTTACATCATGATTTCTTAACATTTAGCGTTGGAACAGGACAAGCTAATACGAGTTTTGAAATTCAATTTAATGAAGAAGAATTTAGTCAAACGAAAGATGAATTAATTGATATAGCACGTGAACTAAGACAGCGTTATCTATCGTTGGAAGATGTACCAGTTGTAACAGATTTAATGAATGGACCAGTCGGTTATATTGGTCAACGCTCTTTAGTGTTAGAGCAATTACAATTATTAGTTGCACAAACGGCTTTATTCCATAGTTATTATGACTTGCAGTTTATTACTATTTTTCCGGAAGAAGAAAAAGAAAAATGGGATTGGATGCGCTGGTTACCTCATGGAAGTGTTCGCGATATAAATGTACGTGGATTTGTATACCATGATCGTAGCCGTGATCAAGTGTTAAATAGTTTGTATCAAATATTGAAAGAACGAAAATTAAAACTAGATGAAAAAAGTTCTACTAATGAAAAAATGTACTTTGCACCGCACTATGTCGTTCTCATTACAGATGAAAAACTAATATTAGACCATGTTGTTATGGAATTCTTTAATGATGATCCGAGTCAATTAGGTGTATCACTCGTATTTGTACAAGATGTTATGCAAAGTTTACCGGAGCATGTGAAAACGGTAATAGATATAAGAGATGCAAAACAAGGGAACATCATCTTAGAGCAAGGAGAACTTGTTAACCGTCAATTTAAACTAAATCATGTGCCAAAAGGATTCAATTTAGAAGATATTTCACGGGCATTAGCACCATTAAATCATTTGCAAAACTTAAAAAATAGTATTCCAGAAAGCGTAACATTTTTAGAAATGTATGGCGTTGAAAAAGTAAAAGAACTGAATATTACAAGTCGTTGGGAGAAAAATGCAGCGCATAAATCTTTAGCTGTACCACTTGGATTACGTGGTAAAGAAGATATCGTAAACTTAAACTTACACGAAAAAGCACACGGACCACACGGATTAATAGCAGGTACAACGGGTTCAGGTAAATCGGAAATTATACAATCGTATATATTATCTCTAGCAGTAAATTTCCACCCGTACGAAGTAGCCTTTTTACTAATTGACTATAAAGGCGGCGGTATGGCGAATTTATTCAAAAACTTACCGCATTTATTAGGAACAATTACGAACTTAGATGGAGCACAAAGTATGAGAGCGCTCGCATCAATTAAAGCTGAATTACAGAAAAGACAACGATTATTTGGTGAAAATGATGTAAACCATATTAATCAGTATCAAAAACTGTATAAAGAAGGCTTAGTAAGTGAGCCGATGCCGCATCTATTTTTAATTAGTGATGAATTCGCGGAATTGAAGTCAGAACAACCAGAATTTATGAAAGAGTTAGTTTCAACAGCGCGTATCGGTCGTTCACTCGGAATCCATTTAATATTAGCTACGCAAAAACCGAGTGGTGTTGTAGATGATCAAATTTGGAGTAACTCGAAATTCAAACTAGCACTAAAAGTTCAAAATACGTCAGATAGTAATGAAATTTTAAAAACGCCAGATGCTGCTGAAATTACATTACCAGGACGTGCTTACTTACAAGTTGGGAATAATGAAATTTATGAACTATTCCAATCAGCTTGGAGCGGAGCAGACTATGTAGAAAATAAAGAGGATAAAGAACATTTAGATGCAACAATCTATGCAATAAATGATCTAGGACAATATGAAATATTAAGTGAAGACTTAAGTGGACTTGGTAGCAGTAAAGAAGTAATAAGCGTACCGTCTGAACTGGATGCTGTTATTGACTACATTCACGATTACGCAGAAATAAATGAAATTGAAGCGTTAGCTAGACCGTGGTTACCACCACTTCCAGAAAGCGTATATTTACAAGACTTACATGCAATTCAGTTCAAAGAAGCATGGACGAAAGAAAAGAAACCATTACAAGCAACAATTGGTCTACTAGATCAGCCTGAATTACAATCACAAACACCATTAACATTAGATATTAGTAAAGACGGACACGTAGCGGTCTTCTCAAGCCCAGGCTACGGAAAATCAACATTCTTACAATCAGTCATTATGGATGTAGCTCGTCAGCATAGTCCGGAGCATTTGCATGTGTATTTAGTGGACCTTGGAACAAATGGTCTTCTACCTTTGAAAGGATTACCTCATGTAGCGGATACGATTACGATTGATGAATCTGAAAAATGTTTAAAGTTTGTTGAAAGATTAACTCAAGAAATGAAAAATCGTAAACGATTATTAAGTGAATATGACGTTGCAAATATTGAAATGTATGAAAAGGCAAGCGGGAAAGAAATACCACATATTATTATTGCAATCGACAATTATGATGCAGTAAAAGAAGCGAAGTTCTATGAAAGCTTTGAAATGCTAATTATGCAAATTGTCCGAGATGGTGCAAGTTTAGGAATTCATACCTTAATTAGTGCAGGGCGACAAAATGCACTTAGAATTCAATTGTACAATAATATTAAAATCCAAACTTGCCTATATATGATTGATCAAAGTGAAGTAGCTAGTATTGTAGGGAGATCTGATATAAAAGTGGAAGAAACAGCAGGAAGAGCGTTAATAAAACTAGAATCTCCTACATTATTCCAGGTTGCATTACCTACGAAAGCAGAAGATGAATTACAGCAAATTCAATTATTACAACAAGAAGCAAATGATATGGATCGAGAATGGGATGGAGAACGTCCGAAGGCAATTCCAATGATGCCAGAAGTGATTGATATTGCTACTTATCGTAAAAATAAAGACGTTACAAAAGCTCTACAAGCAGCAAGAATTCCAATGGGGCTTGATTTTGCAAACGTAGAAGTTGTAGCTCATGATATTGCAGTGAATGATCATTTAATGATTTATAGTGTAGATGATAGTATGAGAAAACAAATTGTATCTAGCATCCTATCTCAATTGAATAAAGATTATTTTGAAAGTGTGACGTTGGTGGATACAGCAGAGTATAGTTTCGTTCAATATAAAGACGATGTGACGCACTACATTGTAGACGAAAATGAAATCAATATGCATGCGAAGTATTGGATGGAAGTAATTCGTGAACGAGCTTTTGAATTAGCACAAGCAAGACAAGAAGGTAGAGAAATTCCTGCATTCACAAAACAACTCATTATCATGACAAATGTTGAAGAGTTTAGTAAATTTGTTTATTTAGAAATGGAGGATGCAGCGACTTTAATTGATTTATCTCGTACAGTAGGTATTTACTTTGTATTAGCAGGTCACCACGACTACATGGACCGAAATCGTGAAGCTCTACCTATGAAAATGAGAAGTAAACTAACAGCAGCAATTATCGCAATGCCATTAAATGATCAAAGTATCTTCAATATAAAATATATAAGCAACGAAGCACCATTAGGTAAAGATGAAGTGTATTACTATCAAAAAGGGAACATAATGAAACTAAAAATGCCTAGAGTAACTAACGAGGTGACAGTATGAAATTAAAGAAGAAAGCTAAGGTGATGATAGTCGTGTCAATAATGGCAAGTTTATTAAGTGGATGTGGTTTTGGAGAGACAAAGATAGAGTATGAGAGATTAGTAAAGGCGTTGGATGAAGGGGATATGAAGACGGTTATGTCTGCGAGTGATGATGGGTATGCGTATGTGAAAGAAGAGGTTAGGGATAGTACGTTTTGGGCGGAAAATGATAAACGCATTAACGTCGTATATCAAACGACAGGAGCGGTATACAATATCAAAGAAAAAAGGTTCTATGGGACAACTTTACAAGAAATTGCTAGTTCATTAAATAATGAGCAAAAAAAAGAAGAAACTATATATAGAACTAGTATTAAATATGAAGATAATCAATTGAAAAGTCCAGATCAAAGTTTGGATGTTTCGAATGTTCATTTTATATTTGATAGATTGAAGGGAATAGATAGTTTAAAACCCAAAAAAGATAAAAAAAGATTTAGTGAACCATCCAAGGTAACATATTACTTAACTGAATCGGAATTTCAAGAAATAATTAATGATAAGTTAAAGGTGGACTATGATAAATTTGATGAAGCAATATTATTATTGGAATTTAATTCGGCAAAAGATACAAAAGAAAATCCTATGGAATTCACTACGATAAGCATAACGATGGGGTATGAAAAAAAGAATAAAGAAGGTCAATTAATAAGACATGATCAAAAAATAGCAATCTATTTAAATACTAAAGAAGATAATAATGAAAATTCTAAAAACGAATATGAGGAGTATGAAAGACAATATATGAATAATAGGTAATGTATAAAATAGGAGGGAATAAGTGTGGGGAATAGTACAAATGATCTCCAAAGATTTAAAATAAACAGTGATGTAGGAAAATTAAGATTAGCAGCAGCTGATATTTATGCTTTTAATGAAAAAGAAGATGATTATAGTAATCCAGACCCAGGAAAAAATAAGAAAAGACTAGAAGATAACTTTGATGCCGAACTAATAGCAGAGGATGATCAACATCCTCAGACTGGTTTTGGGGCATACGCTCTAAAAGACAACCATACAGGTGAAATTTTTATAGTTTACGTTGGAACGCAACCGAGTCAAATAGGCGATTTAGCAACTGATGGAGCAATTGGACTGCATAATTTAACTAATTCACCTATATTTGGGTCATTAGCGGAGTTTCAGTATAGTCAAGCGGAAAGATTTTATGAAAAAGTCAAAGCGGATAATAAAGGAAAGAAGATAACTTTACTAGGGCACTCTTTAGGTGGCGGAGCAGCGAATACAGTTGCATTAAGACATCAAGAAGATAATATAAACGTATTAGCTTTAAATCCTGCGCCTGTTTTAAATAAAGATGTGGTTAAGTACGGATACGGGACCAATATGAAAAATTGCCGCAGTCTTATAAATGAATATGATCCTTTGTATGGCGCCATTAAAGCCGCAGATTTTGTAATACCTGGACAGGTTTATAAAATGGAAAATGGGGAAGGGCATTCTTTTTTATATGATCCAAAATTTTATTCTGGGAATGGGAATGTAGCAATAGATAAATTGAAAAAGGTTAGCGAAACAGGATTTGATTGGAAATTTGGTTTTTTAGAAATATCAGAATCTGCTGGGGACCTATATAAAGGAATCACTGGAAAAAAAACATTAAGTACAACAGAAGAAGTTGTAGTGGATTTAGTAGTAAATGGAACCCCAGTCAGTGCAATTCTAGTTGCAATAACAGTAGTGGGAGATACTAGTGCTCTAGCAACAAAAATAGCAAGTATAGGTGTAGAAACAGGAAAAAAAGCTTTGAAATTTAGTAAGGAAGTTATACTAGAAGTTAGAAATCAGGTAAATGCGGCTGTGGATTGGATAGAGAATAAATTAGCAAAATGTAAGGAAAAGGTACTTGAAGTGTTAGAATCAGTATTTAACGCAGCTGTAGATTTTTTAGTAGGATGCATTATTCTTTATTTATCACGTGATGAAATTATAATAATTGCAAAAGAAGTAGCATCTTCCCTTGTTCAAGATATTTTAGATGTATTTAAAGGTGACTTTGAAATTGATACAAATATTGCTTCAATTGCTGGAGATTATGTAAGAAGCCATCGCCAATCATTATTAAACTATTTTATGAATGATGGTAGTAGAGGGTTAAACCGTTCATTATTAGTAGAGATTTCCAGAGATGTGAACGAACTTTCAAATGATTTAAAAGAGTTAAGTCAAGACGTTACAGATGCGGTAATTTCTATGATAGCAAAAGATGAAGAGTTAGCTTCGGTTTCCTATTATTGATAAATGTTAAGGAAGGGGGAATGAGGATGGATTTACATATGATAATGTCGAGGGTTCATAGTACATTTCCGGACAGTGGTGGGCGAGATCAAATTATTAACGTTGTTATGCAACTTGAAAAAGCAGCTGTATCTTTGACAGGAGATATTAGAAGATTAGAAAGTAGTATTGATAATAGTTTGCAAGGTAAAACACGTGATGCTTTTATTGATCGTATCCGCCAATTAGAAAAAAGGCGACAAAAAATAGAAGAGAAAATTATCGTGTTAAAAGGATCGGTGAATTAATATGAAAGATTATATGGAGAAAGTTTTGCCTTTAGGAAGTGTAGTGAGGTTGAGTACTGAGGAAGAAAAAGATGTAGAGTATGTAATTACTACAAGAGGAATACTTCTCGATGAAGACACTTTCTATGATTATGGTGGGGTATTACACCCAGTAGGTTTGACGGCAGAGACATATAAATTATTCAATGACTTTGATATTTTAGAAGTGAAATTTGAAGGGTATAAAAATTCTATTGAAGGAAAATTTGCTCATAATTTTAAAATATGGCGAAATGAATTTGTAAAAACGATAAAGAACAAGGCTGAAAATAATAAGTAACAATTATTAATAAAACAAGGGCTATAATATATTTAGAAATAAATAGACTTTCCTCTTCCTACATGGAAAGAGGAAAGTCTATTTTTGATTGAATAAGAATCTAAATATCTAGTATTACGTGGGAACAACATGAAAAAGAACGTCAAGAATTTATAGCGAATAGAAAAAGAATAAAATAAAAGTTGAAATAACATTTGTAAATAATAGTCATAGACTGTTTTTATGGTGGAAATCTATTTGTGAAGAAATGAATCATTTTATCCTATATGATAAAAATGGTATATTTTGGTATTTTTATAGTTAGGAAAATGTTATTCTAAAAGGAGTATGTTGGGTGAATCATAGACATAAGAAAAAGAAATCGAAACAAATAAGAAAAGAAGCTGTTCAGATAAAACCGATAGTAGAAGAAAAACCACTAAAGAAGAGTAGCAAAAAGTTAGTTGATATTCTTCTAGGTATTCTTCTTTTCCCAATTTTTATATGGGCTGTCTTGGAAGGTTCTACAACACAAGTAAGCAAAGGGAAGACTTTCCTTATTATCGTTTTCTTTCTCTTAATTGCAATAGGGCTATCTATGATAGGAAACAAATAAGGGGGAGTGCAGATGTTTAAGAAGAAGGAGAAAAAAAACATTTACGTTAGATTGGTAAACACACAAGGGGAAATCATTCGAGAGTTTAATTGTACAGAAAAAGACTTGCGAAAAGTAAAAGAAAATGGTACTGAAATTCGTTTGGTTGGAGATAACTCATATGAGATGGTAGCAACCGATGAACAACTAGAAAAACTAGCAAGAGCTGAAGCAGAAATCGAAGCGGAAATTAAGGCATGGGAAGATGCTTTAAATGAGAGTTTGGATGAACGCGAAGAAAGAGAAGCGAGACAGAAGGAATTGAAAGAAAAGAATAAATGGAGTACAAAGAAGAAAGTAATCGTATTTGGACTGATATTCTTTGTATTTATTGGATTACCTATTATCGAAGGGTATCAAAATAGTAAATTAGTTGAAGAAGGTACATCATTACATGCAGAAATTGTAGGTAGGCATGTAGAGAAGGAATTCATGTTTACACACCCCACATTAGTAGTTGAGGTAGATGGTAAAAAGCATAATGTATGGGTAAGTGAAGAGACATATAAGGGAGCAGAGTGGTTAGGTAGACTAAAAGTCATCAAAACAAAAGATGGTAAAGTTGAGAAAGACCCTAGATATGAGGGTGAAGACTTAATTACGAGTTATTAAGCAGTAGGTTTTTAATATTCGCTTCTCTCAAATTAAATAACATTATTATTTGCAAAAATCGAATCCATTAAAATAAAAACAAATTTAAAATAACTGTAATAACCTCCTAGCATATTGTTGATGGGAGGTTATCACCTTTCTGAAGATAAAATTAAAGAGCTTTATTATCTCGATACAATTATGATGACAGTAATGTTTTTACTAAGTGAGTGCAGTTTCGGGGGAAACAAAAATAGAGTATGAGGGATATGCTTAAGTGAAAGAGAGAAGAATATTTAGAGCTTTTGAGGAGAAAGAAGGCTATTTGAACTATCAAAAGCATTCTGATTATGTACGGTAATTAATGTAGAGGTAATATTATCTGAATATAGTTACGCAAAGATGAATGTACTTAAAAAGTTAGGAATGTAATGGGATTTTAGTGCCTGGAAATTATTTGAACTGTATAGAAGGTGAAAAACTGAATGTGGAACATAAAAGAAGAAGATTTAGATGGATTTCGAGTAACATGTAGCAGCCGTTTAAGTCCTGAGGGTACTTTAGGTTTTATGATAGGAACAATAGTGTACGTTTCAGTTATGATGTTTTTTTCATATTGGTACTTTAGTAACCTTTGGTTGGGATTACTATACTACTTTATTCGAAAAAACAATTGTTAAAATTGAACTTGTGCTATATAGCTTACAAATAATTTTTTTAATTCTATATTCATTTCCAAAAGCTCGATTTAAATTTCAAAAATTACAACCGATTGTTGTGTTATTATATGCATTTCAATTAGGTACAATATTATTCACGGCTTTAATTCTTCCTGGAATGTCTGATTATATAATCGACGGAATTACATTAGTATATGTAGGCTTCTTATTTATAGGAGCAGTGATTCTTCATATTGTGACAACGATTGATACGTTTAAACAGGCAAGTGAAGGTGCATTTAGTATGAATGAAAGATCCGCTCCCTTTTTTAGTAAAACAAAAGGAGCTATGATGAAAGTAGCTTTAATATACGCATTAATCCTACTTGTTTTGATTTATTTTCATAATGATTATGCGATTGATACTTTGATTGGATATGTAATAGGTACTGTTTTACTGTACACAGTAGCCGTTGGTGCAGCAGAATTCCAGCTATTGGTGTACTGTAGATTCAAATTTAAATCATTCAATATGACTTGGGAAGAAAATGAGAGAATGCGTGGGAAAACTCGAAAACAAAATAAAAAATCCAAATCGAAAAGTAAATAAGAGTGACATAGAATTGATGTGAATGAAAATTATTTAAACTGTATAGAAGGTGAAAAACCGAATGTGGAATATAAAAGAAAAAGATTTAGATGAATTTAAAATAACATGTAGAAATCGTTTAAGTCCAGAACGCTCCATGGTGTTTATACTTGGCGCAACTGTTTATAGTTCATTATTCATGCTTTTTATTTTTGGAGCATTAGTTAAATTTGGCTGGGGTTATTATCCAAATCTCTTTGACAAAATAATTGTTTGTATTGAATTAGTTTTATATACCTTGCAAGTAATCTTTTTAATTCTATATCTATTTCCAAAAGTTCGTTTTAAATGTCAAAAGTTGCAAGCGCTTGTGATATTATTATGTACATTTCAGCTGGGAACTATAGGATTCACATTGTTTATACTTCCAGCAATTTCAAATTATTCGATTGATCAAATTACATTATTGTATGTGGGTTTATTGTTTCTAGGAGCAGTTTTTGTTCATCTGGTGACCACAATTGATACCTTTAAACAAGCAGAGAGTGGAGCATTTAGTATGGATGAAAGGGTAGCTTCATTTTTTAGTAAAACAAAAAACAACGTAATGATTGGTGTTACGGTATATGCACTAATCCTTCTTATTTTAATTTATTTTCATAATGATTATGAAACAGAGATATTAGTAGGGTATATAGCAGGAACTCTTGTAATGTACGCGGTAGCCATAGGTGCAGCAGAGTTCCAATTATTAGCCTATTGCAGATTTAAATTTCCATCATTTTATATATCGTGGGAGGAACATGAAAGAGAGCGTCAGAAAAGACTAAAGCTTTATGAAGAGAAGGAAAAAAAGAAAACTAAAGAAATAAAATAAGTTTTGCGTCGAAATGGGGAAAGATGAATGCTTAAAATAAAGGAAGAAGATTTAGGTTTTTTTCAAATTACAAATAAAAACCGATTAAGTCCGGATTATATAAGAATCTTTTATAGGGGAGTTTTTGCATATACTTCTATACCAATGCTCATCATGTTTTTAGGTGTTTTGCTGAACGGTGATAAGATTTCTCTAACTCCTTTTGAAAAGATAGTTGTACAAACTGAGGTTAAGTTGTATGTTGATGTATTTTGTGTTTGTTAAACAAAGTAAAAAAGGCTAGTTTAATATGAAATACCAAAAACATTTATTTACTCTCAGTTTGTCTACAAAAATAGAGTTATTACATGATTTTAGAAAAGATGGTGTAATTATATGTGGAATATAAAAGAAAAAGATTTAGATGAATTTAAAATAACATGTAGAAATCGCTTAAGCCCAGAAGACTCTGTGGGATTTATGTTTGGAGGAATAGTTTATAGTTCATTATTCATGCTTTTTATTTTGGTAGCATTAATTAAGATTGGCTGGGGATACTATCCGACTCTCTTTGACAAAATAATTGTTAGTATTGAATTAGTGTTATATGGTTTGCAAGTAATCTTTTTCATTCTATATCTAATTCCAAAAGCTCGTTTCAAATATCAAAAGTTGCAAGCACTTGTGATATTATTATTTGCATTTCAGCTAGGAACTATAGGATTCACATTGTTTATACTTCCAGCAATTTCGAATTATTCAACTGATCAAATTACATTATTGTATGTGGGTTTATTGTTTCTAGGAGCAGTTTTTGTTCATCTGGTGACAACGATTGATACCTTTAAACAAGCAGAGAGTGGGGCATTTAGTATGGATGAAAGAGCAACTTCATTTTTTAGTAAAACAAAAGGCAATGCAATGATTGGTGTTACGATATATGTACTAACCCTTCTTATTTTAATTTATGTTCATAATAATTATGAAACAGGGGTTTTAGTGGGGTATATGGCAGGAACCCTTGTAATGTACGCGGTAGCCATAGGTGCAGCAGAGTTCCAATTATTAGCCTATTGTAGATTTAAATTTCCATCATTTTATATTTCGTGGGAGGCACATGAAAGGGAACGTCAGGAATTCTTAAAGCGTTATAAAGAGAGAGAGGAAAAGAAAGCAAAATAAGTTTTGGTTTCTGAAAATTCGAACGGAATATATAAACAATTAAGGATTGTATAAAAATCGATGCTATTAAAAATTAAAGTATCTTCAACATAATCTGTATGAGTTAATAAATACCGGTAAGTAAAGGTGAACTATATTACTATCAAAATGGGAATGTAATGAACCTAAAAATGCCTAGAGAAATCAACGGGGTGTCAGTATGAAGTTAAAGAAGAAAGCTAGGATGATGATAGTTCTGTTAATAGTATCAAGTTTATTAAGTGGATGTAGTTTTGGGGAGACGAAGATAGATTATAAGCCATTTGTCAAAGCTTTGGATGAAGGTGACATGAGAAAGGTTATGTCTGCGAGTGATGATGGGTATGCGTATGTGAAACAAAGAGGTATATATAGTACATATGAACAAAAGGAAGATGGAGAGCATAGAAAAACAATCTATCAAACTTCGGAAGGGATATATAATACGAAAGATAAAAGTTTATATGGAAGTACAACACAAGCGGTTACTTCAGCAGTAGACAGCAAAGATAATAAAAAAGAAGGTGTTTATCGTACCAATATTATGTATAAAAATGGACAGGTGAAAAGTCCGGATTCAAATCTGGATGTTTCATACGTAAACTTAATTGTTGATCGTTTAAAAGGAATAGGGAAACTAAAGATGAAGCCCGGAGATGATATAAAAAAGTTTGATCAACCTAGTACAGTTGGATACAAATTAACTGAATTAGAGTTTCAGAGTATCATTAATGATAAGTTGAAAATACAATATGATGAATATGATGGTGGATCGCTTGTACTGCATATAGATTCTAAATATGGTTCAGAGCAGATATTGGAAGTAAGTATTGTAATAAATTATAAGAAAAGAAATGATGAAGGCAAGTTAGTAAAATACATATCACAAATACATACATCTTTTGATAGTCACCAAGGCAATAACCAAGATGCGAAACAGGAATATATTGATTTTAAAGCACAGTATAATAAGAAGCAGTAATATTAAGAAGGGCATTTGCACGTAAAGATAATAGCGACATAGGTGTGATAAATGTTTCATAAATATAGTGGAAAGAATTTGAGGATAAACGCCCCAATTGCTGGAGTAGATGCAACAATTGGGGCGTTTATCTATCTAAAATTAGCTTGAATACATGAAATGTTTTAGTTAGGGGCATGGCTTTACAAGGAGTTTCTTCATAATAACGGTGTGGGGTTTTTGTGTAATCAGCTTTTATTGCTAAGTTACAACTATTTTCGTTTATAGAGTATCTCTTATTATCGATACATCGTCCACATTCCAATGTCTTTAAATCCTAGTCGTTTATAAATTCGTCCAGCAGCTGGATTGTTATAAAATAAACAAAGTGTTCGGTCTTCTTTCGTAAAGTCTTGGATCATTTTTTGTAATATGAGTGAAGCGTAACCATTTCCGCGATAATTCGGGTGTGTACATACACCAACTACCATAGCGGATAATGAATTTTCAGCGGAAGTAGAGGCGGATGCGATGATCACGCCATCTTTTTCAATATAGTATGTGCGTCCTGTATTTGTTTCGATAGCCTGCCTTAATATTTTCTCTGATTCATTGGTAGTCGGAAATTCAGCGATGTCACTTCGTAATTTCATAATTCGTTCTATATCATCTAGTGAGGCAAGTTTAATTGTTTCATGAATTGGTGTGCTAGGTAAGTTGTTGTCATTTAGACATTCGCAAAAATACATTTCATTTTTAGTACCTAGTTGTATATTTGAAGCAGTTTCAAATTGTTCTACGATAGTTGACTTACCAGAGAGTTTAAGTGGCTTATATGCGGAAAGAAGTGCCTCATAATCAGTGGTAATAAATTCTTCTTTACTATAGGGTATAAATGAATCGTGGAATCGGAGTAGAATTGATTTTAATGTTCCATTCTCTTTAAATACTCCCCATAATTCTTGAAAATCTGTGTCATAACCGAAAGCTTCAATATCTCCAATAATAAACAAGTTAAGGGCTGCTTCTTCTTTTAGATAAGCGAATACTTGTTCATGATCTTTCTTTGTTAATTTTCGCATCATAACGAATCGACCTCTTTTTTTATTTTTCTAAATATTACAACTTGAGTTTTTTGAAATCAATATAAAATTTTATGTTTAGTTCACAAACTTTCGGAAAAACTAGGAAAGATATGACAAAGGAGGTTATGAACGGTGGATCATCCAATTCAAGGGTTAATGAAAGCAGCAATGGAAAATTTAAAAGAAATGGTCGATGTAAATACGATTGTTGGAGAGCCTGTTCAAACGGCTGACGGTGGTGTAGTGTTAACGGTTTCTAAAGTAGCGTTCGGTTTTGGAGCAGGAGGTTCTGATTTCCAAACGAATGATGGACAAAGAGCGAACGGTAACCCTGCATTTGGTGGCGGTAGCGCGGGTGGTGTTTCTATTACACCAGTAGCATTTCTTGTGGTGAATAAAGATGGAGTAAATATTCTGCATCTACAAAATGCGACACATTTAGCAGAAAAAATGATTGAATTAGCTCCACAAACAATTGATAAAATTCAATCGATGTTCCAAAAAGAAGAAAAGAAAGAGGGAAATCATCATCCTCAAAACCCTGATGAAATCCTTTAAAAACGCCTGCTTATGAGCAGGCGTTTTTTCTTGTAATCACTATGTAATAAAACACATGAAATTGTAAATAGTTTTTGAAGTTTTTTCTATGTTTCTAAAATTTTTCATGTTAAAATATGCTATAGAATTGAAACATATAAAACGAAGGTGGCTAGGTGCTTTGTCTGGAGGATCTGACCAAGTAAAGAATATGATATATATTAATGGTAATCGTCGAGGTCATTGTTTTATTACATCAGGAATTACGTTTAAAGAGTTTGCGAGTAACATCCCTTCACCGCTTCATCAAGTGTTGCTTTTGAAGCACAACTTTGAATGGACGGATTTTCATTATCATACTTTATTTGAATATGTTGAGGAAGAAAATATACATAAGTTAATTCAAGCAGAGATTGATGAATTTGATGAATTTTGTTGGGTAGATTTTGATGATGCAAGCGATTTAGATGAATTAGAGCCGAAAGAAATTGCAGAATTATTATATTTGGCTCACAAAAAAGAACCACTTGCAAGAACATTCTTTCCGTTACTGAAAAATCGATTTGTTTATTTTTCACATGATGACGGATGGTACAACAAAGTGTATTATCGTAGAATTGCTGATTTTGTAGGAATGTTAAGTAAAGTCATTCCGTATAAACTCGGTGCTTTCGGTAAGAAACGTTTTTCTTTCTTCCAAAAATCAAAAATTTTCCCAGCGATTTCAAAAGAATTGATTATGGGACTTATTCCACTCATGGAAGATGGTCTTTACATAGATCTAGCAGGGAAGATTGAGTCAAGAAGAGGTCTTGAAATTCCGGTATATGTAGTTGGTTCGTATGAAAGTACGGATGAGGTGTTAGATAATATCGATGAATTGAAAGAGGAAGCAACAGAAACAGGTTGGCTCATTTTTGATAAGAAAGAACAAGAGTGGCAATGGGTTGTTGACTAAGAAAACTTGGCGTATGAAGTCAAGTTTTCTTGTCATTTGAAAGGAGTACAAATGAAGAAATATTATACAATTGTGGGTATTATAAGTATTATTCTCGTGGCAATATTACTTATAACTTGTCCGAAAGAATCAGATTTTAAAGTGTATGTACAGGATAAGTATGCGTTGAATTGTAATGAGAGTAGTTTTGAATGCACGCAAAATGTAGATGGTAAAAAAGAAAAACTACAATTTGAAAGTACAGATGCACGAAATGGTGTATTCTTTATGACTGTAAAGCAAACATTTAAAACAGAAGCTGGTGTTTCAAAAGAATATAGCGGAGTAGGAATGTTTGGTACATTTCTTTTTGTTTCAGAGAAGACTTTCTAGTAATAGAAGGTCTTTTTTTTATGCTTATGTTCATATAGATGAAGTAAGACAAGCATAGGAGGGGTATTGATGAAGAACACATGTATTGTTTGTGGCGGTGAGGAGTTTTTTTCCTCAACGTTATATGCACGTACGAAACAAGATTGGGCATATGCACCAAACATGTATCGATTTGAAAAAGTATTTATTGAGCATCGAGATGAAGAAAATTATCCAGTGTTTCAAGAAATTACAGCGAAACATTGTTGTGGATGCGGTCATATTATGTTGTATCATGAATGAACACACCAAGTATGACTTGGTGTGTTTTTTTAAAACGCTGACAAAGCAAGCGGATAAAGTAAAGTAAATAAAACAGAAAAACTACCAAAACCAATGGCTGTATATCCAAGTGTTCTTGCTCCGAAATTGACAGCTAATAGGCCAACTAAAATTGCTAGGGAGCCGAGCGTAACTGGATAAAAAGCAATGGAGAATAACGAAAGAAATAAAGCGACATAGCCTACCATTGCACCGGTATTTGTACCTTCTATCTCATTTGCAATTTCTTTACGCTTATGTCTAATTGGAATGCCAGCTGGTGATATTTCAGCTGCATACTCTTCGTTTTTTTCACCACTTTTAAAATGATGATTTCTCTTTCTTCGCATGTACATCCCTCTCTTTCAATTGGGTGTATCTATAGTATCTTTCAAAATGAGAAGAGCATGAGTATGAGTTAAACCCAAGTAAAGCAAAAATTGGAGAATACGCATTCCATCGTTAACATATCCATCTCCTATTGAAGATAAAGTGTGGGATTTTTTCCACTAGGACTGATTATCAGCCAGCAACAATTGGATTTTTATGAGCAGTTCTCTCCCATTAACTGATCCGCATCCATTGAATTTTGAGGTAGGTGTCTTACTGCAAGCGGGATAAAACAGGAATTTTGGAAAATGGTGTAGAATGAAATGAGTGATAAAGCGTGAAGGTAGGGGAATGTATGACGAAATTTAATTGGCATGAATCAGCAGAAAAGAAATGGGATAGTAGTGCGGAGTTTTGGAATCAAAATAGTCAAGAGATGTGGGATAGCGGGAGTAGGAGCACAATTATTCCGTTTTTTGAACAGTATGTGAAGAAAGACGCACAAGTGCTCGATGTTGGATGCGGTGATGGGTACGGTACATATAAATTAAGTCGCGCAGGCTATAAAGCAGTGGGAGTAGATTTATCGGAAGTGATGATTCAAAAAGGTAAGGAGCGCGGAGAAGGACCAAATTTATCTTTTATAAAAGGAGATCTTTCTGCATTACCATTTGAAAATGAGCAATTTGAATCAATTATGGCAATTAATTCTTTAGAATGGACGGAAGAGCCATTACGAGCATTAAATGAAATAAAGCGTGTGTTAAAGAAAGATGGATATGCATGTATTGCAATTTTAGGACCGACAGCAAAGCCACGAGAGAACAGTTATCCTCGCTTGTACGGAAAAGACGTTGTTTGTAATACAATGATGCCTTGGGAATTTGAACAGTTAGCGAAAGAACAAGGTTTTGAAGTTGTAGATGGCATCGGCGTATATAAGCGCGGAGTAAATGAGAAGATGTTAGGTCAACTACCTACAGAGTTGCAACAATCGTTAACATTCTTATGGGTATTTATGTTAAAAAACGTATAAAGAAATGAAAGAATTTTTAGGAGGTAAATAAGTGCAGAAAATACAAAAAACTGATACAATATCATCAGAACCAATTAAAGGGGGACTAGGGTATATGACAACTACTACAACAGTGAAATCCGATATTGAAATCGCACAAGAAGCGAGTATGAAGAAGATTCAAGAAATTGCAGCTGATTTAAATATTTTAGAAGATGAATTAGAGCCATACGGTCATTATAAAGGTAAGTTATCTCTTGATATTTTTAAGCGCTTACAAGATGAGAAAGACGGTAAAGTTGTTTTAGTAACAGCAATTAACCCAACTCCAGCTGGAGAAGGTAAATCAACAGTAACAGTTGGTTTAGGTCAAGCTTTTAACAAAATTGGTAAGAAAACAGTAATTGCACTTCGTGAACCATCTCTTGGACCAACGATGGGATTAAAAGGCGGAGCAGCAGGTGGCGGTTTTTCACAAGTCGTACCAATGGAAGACATTAACCTTCACTTTACTGGAGATATCCATGCGATCACAACTGCCAATAACGCATTAGCAGCGTTTATTGATAATCATATCCAACAAGGAAACACACTTGGAATTGATACACGTAAAATCGTTTGGAAACGCTGTGTTGACTTAAATGATCGTGCCCTTCGTAACGTAGTAATTGGTCTTGGTGGACCTGTACAAGGTGTACCACGTGAAGACGGTTTTGACATTACAGTAGCATCTGAAATTATGGCCGTGTTCTGCCTTGCAACAGATATTCAAGACTTAAAAGCGCGTCTATCTCGCATCGTAGTTGCTTATAACTTTGCAAATCAACCTGTAACGGTTAAAGACTTAGGTGTAGAAGGTGCTTTGACACTATTATTAAAAGACGCATTAAAACCGAACTTAGTACAAACGTTAGAAAATACACCAGCTATTATTCATGGCGGACCATTTGCGAATATTGCTCACGGTTGTAACAGTGTTATCGCTACGACAATGGCAGCAAAATTAGGTGATTATGTTATTACAGAAGCTGGATTCGGTGCTGATTTAGGCGCTGAGAAGTTTTTAGATATTAAAGCTCGTGCAGCTGGCATTAAACCAGAAGCAGTTGTTATTGTTGCGACGATTCGTGCGCTTAAAATGCATGGCGGCGTTGCAAAAGATCAATTAAAAGAAGAAAATGTAGATGCATTAGCAAAAGGTATGGAAAACTTACAGAAGCATGTTGAAACAATTCAAAGCTTCGGTGTGCCTTTCGTAATTGCAATTAATAAATTCATTACAGATACAGATGCAGAAGTTACATACTTACAAGAGTGGTGTAATGAGCGTGGCTATGCAGTATCCTTAACAGAAGTTTGGGAGAAAGGTGGCCAAGGCGGAGTTGACCTTGCTGAAAAAGTACTAAAAGAAATCGAAAAAGGTGAAAACAACTACGCACCACTTTATGAATTAGAATTACCATTAGAAGAAAAAATTCGTACAATTGCTCAAAAAGTATATGGCGCAAAAGATATTGAATTTGCTCCGAAAGCACGTAAGCAATTAGCTCAATATGAAGGAGAAGGTTGGAGTAATCTACCAGTTTGTATGGCGAAAACACAATACTCTCTTTCTGACGATGCAACAAAATTAGGTCGTCCATCTGACTTTATCGTTACAATTCGTGAGTTAAAACCATCGATCGGTGCAGGCTTTATCGTTGCGTTAACAGGTACAATGTTAACAATGCCAGGTCTTCCAAAACAGCCAGCAGCACTTCAAATGGATGTAAATGAAGATGGAAAAGCAGTAGGTTTATTCTAAAAGGTTGTAATTCATCTCGTTTATCTGTAAACTATATATACATCAAGTGGCGCCTTTCCATCGAAAGGCGCCTGTTTTTTGGAGGAAATTATGTTTGATCCAACTGCTTTTGACAATTTAAAAGTAATCGTAGAAGGTGCTGTGTATGATTTTGATCTACATGGAGATATTCTTGTAACAGATCGAAAAGATATGATGGATCTTGCTTCATTAAGTCGTATATATCATATCTCATTTCAATTAACAGAACCGTTTGAACCATTAGTAGAAGCAACATTTTCATTATCTGTGGATGCAAAGAACTTGTCTGGTGAAATACTAGAAGTGCCTCAGTTTACACCAGGTTGTGAGATGAAGCTAGCATTTTCATTCCCGTTAGAACAACCAGAAGTAAAATGTGAAGAAATTGAAACATTAATGCGTTCTATATGGGGAAAAGAAAGAATGATTATGCAGAAAGTTTCATACGAATATAATAAGCAAGCGATTTCATATCATAATAAGGTAGAGGTTCTATTTCAAAAAGCGATTACAGAAGACCATGTTGATGATTTAATAGCTGTTATTTCACACATGATAGAAACGGTGCGAACAATACAGCATTTTCTTCAAAAATAGAGATAAAGGAGAAAAACAAATGATAAAAGATATGCAACCATTTTTACAACAAGCTTGGGAGAAGGCTGGTTTTAAAGAGTTAACTGAAATTCAAAAACAAGCGATTCCAACTATTTTAGAAGGACAAGACGTTATAGCTGAATCTCCAACTGGAACAGGAAAAACATTAGCGTACTTATTACCACTTTTACATAAAATTAATCCTGAAGTAAAACAGCCACAAGTTGTTGTTTTAGCGCCAACACGTGAACTTGTAATGCAAATTCATGAAGAGGTTCAAAAGTTTACAGCAGGAACTGAAATTTCAGGTGCATCTTTAATTGGTGGTGCAGATATTAAGCGCCAAGTTGAAAAATTAAAGAAACACCCAAGAGTAATTGTCGGTTCACCAGGCCGTATTTTAGAATTAATTCGTATGAAAAAGCTAAAAATGCATGAAGTAAAAACAATTGTATTTGATGAGTTTGATCAAATTGTAAAGCAAAAAATGATGGGCGCAGTGCAAGATGTAATTAAATCAACGATGCGCGATCGTCAATTAGTATTCTTCTCGGCGACAATGACAAAAGCGGCAGAAGATGCGGCACGTGATTTAGCAGTTGAACCACAATTAGTACGTGTAACACGTGCAGAATCAAAAAGCTTAGTTGAGCATACGTATATCATTTGTGAGCGACGCGAAAAAAATGATTACGTAAGAAGAATTATGCATATGGGCGATGTAAAAGCAGTTGCTTTCTTAAACGACCCATTCCGTTTAGATGAAATTACTGAGAAATTGAAATTCCGTAAAATGAAAGCAGCGGCTCTTCATGCAGAAGCAAGTAAACAAGAGCGTGAAGCGACAATGCGTGCTTTCCGCGGAGGGAAATTAGAAATTCTACTTGCTACTGATATTGCAGCGCGCGGTATCGATATTGACGATTTAACACACGTAATTCACCTAGAATTACCAGACACAGTAGACCAATACATTCACCGCTCAGGACGTACTGGACGTATGGGTAAAGAAGGAACTGTCGTATCTCTTGTAACTCCACAAGAAGAGCGCAAATTACTGCAATTTGCGAAAAAACTAGGCATCGTATTTACGAAGCAAGAAATGTTCAAAGGATCATTCGTAGAAACGAAATCGAAAGCACCAAAGAAAAAGAAACCAGCATTTACTGGGAAGAAAAAGCCTAGATAAATGATGGAGAAGGCGTAACTATTTGTAGTTACGTCTTTTTTGTTTGTAAACAAGTGATAATGGGAATTGTATTAGTGTTTTTAATGTGCCTATCATATATATGCTTCTACTGGGAGTATCGAAAAAAGGGTAGTTTATTTATTTGGTTTATACGAGGAGATAATATAAAAAAGTCGAATATTAAAATGATGCGAAATAATAAAAAGAAGGTACACATATGGATAGGAAATTAGGAATGTTTTTGAATACAAAATATATTGAAGTAAACGAAGGAATACAAAAAGCAAGGGAATGGGATTTAGAATATATTCAATTATATGCTATGAATCCGACTTTCAACTTAGCTAACATCTCAAAGATACAATGGAATACATTAAAAGAAAACTTATCTTTTAATGAGATTCAAGTCCCGTCATTAGCAATTAGCTTCGGAGAAAATGGAATAATAGGAACTGAAGCTGAATGTGTAATAGAGAGTTTTAAATATATTACTGATAAAGGGTTAAGGTTAGGAGCTAACATAGTAACAGCCCATATTGGGAAAATCCCTGATGATGAAAATAGTGAGTACTATGATAAAATGCTACGTGTTTGTAATGAAATAGGGGACTTAGCGTTCAGATTTGGAGGATTCTTCGCCATTGAGACGGGATCTGAAAAAGCAATAGTATTAAAACGATTTTTAGAAACTGCAAACTCGAAAGGACTAGCTGTTAACTTTGACCCAGCAAATTTAATAAGTGATGTAAATGAAAATCCGGGAGAAGGTTTATTACTATTAAAAGATTATATAGTGCAAACTCATATTAAAGATTGTACAAAGGTGAAAAGCGATAGTTCAAGTAAGTATATTGAAGTCGCAGCAGGGAATGGTGAAGTAGATTTCGATATATTCTTCAAAGTATTAGATAAAATTGGATTCGACGGATATAACATGATTGAAAGAAATGATTATTTTGATGAACTGGATGGGATGAGTCAGTCGATAAATTTTGCAAAGAAGTACATACCAACTCAAAAGGAATAACGATAGTATTTGTAGAAAGCTACATAGAATATAAAAACCATTAGGGGGAAATGTAATGATCCATAAAGTAGGACAAATTATGTTATATGTAAATAATCAAGATGAGGCAGTAAATTTTTGGACGGAAAAGGTAGGGTTTCATGTAGTAGCAGAGGAAGATAACAAGCAAGGAATGAGATGGATTGAAATTGCTCCGACTAACGGTGCAGAAACGAGCATTATATTACATAATAAAGAAGTTATTTCTAAAATGAGCCCAGAATTGAATCTTGGTACACCGTCCTTAATGTTCTTCTCAGAAAATCTTGATCAATTATATACAGATTTAACAAACAAAAATGTTACTGTTGGAGAAATGGTAACTATGCCTTCTGGTAAAGTGTTTAACTTTGCTGATAGCGAAGGGAATTATTTTGCGGTTATGGAGAAGAACCAATAATAATATTGCTATGTGAAAATCCCCCTCAAATATATTTGAGGGGGATTAAATTTTTGAAGTGGATTTTTCATTAGAGAGTTGTTTAATAAAAAATACTCCTTTTTCAATCGCTGTCTCAATATAGCCAACGATTTGGTCAAACGTAAATACTTGTAAGTCTTCATGCAAATGTTGCTTTGGATACAACATATCTTCAAAAAGATACTTTCGAAAAGCTAAAACGTTTTCTTTAGAAACCTCTTCAATATCCACAATGTGAGCCTCTTGATTGAGAAGAGAGAAAAGCTGTTGTTCTTGATCGTAATGATGAAGCAACTTTGCATTTAACAATTTAAAATCGTTATAGTACAGGGGTGCGATAGTTTCGTCATTCTCTATTCTATTTTTTAGCCAAGGTAGAAAAAATCCACTTAGCCAATTATCATCGGCAATGAGATGGGTATAATAGCCTAAAATAAATGGGGAATCTATATGTGATTCATATTTATGAAAAAATGAATCATAATCTATTCTTCTCGTATAGTTCTTCGTTGTACCGGCATAAAAATGTGAGGTTCCTTTTTCTTTTTTTGAATGAACAGCATCAGGGGCTACAGCTCCAAGTAAGAAAGAAGTCTTATCGTGAATAGATAGTTTCTCAGCAATACCGTTAGCGATAATAACATGCATAATTCGTGATCCCATGAATGCCACCTCTGTTTCCAGTATTCATTTCAGGAAGAGGACTGAACAGTTAGTATTACTTTCCCTGTACTTTTTCTACTTTCGACCCATTCATGTGCTTTCCCTGCATCTTGAAGTGGAAAAGATTTCGTAGCCTTAATTTGTAAACGTCCGTCACGCAAATAACGGAAAACTTCATTTGCAGTTTCTTGGAGCAGTTCAGGACGCTTTTTTCGTGTGGTTCCAAAGCTAAAACCGAGTATAGAGCGGCAACTTGCATGTAAATCTTTCGTTTGAAAGTTACCAATTTCACCGCTAGCATTACCGAAATGAACGAGGCGACCGTAATAAGCAAGGCAGTTTAAACTTCTTTCAGAAACCGTTCCAGAAATAGAGTCTAAAATTACATCAACCCCTTCACCATTTGTCAGTTCATTGACTTTCTCTACAAAATCTTCATCTTGATGACAAATAACATAATCAGCTCCAGCATCTAAAGCAATTTCTTTTTTTGCTTCACTTCCGACAGTGCCTATAACTGTTCCAGCCTCTAATAGTTTAGCAAGTTGAATAGCAGTAGTGCCAATTCCGCCAGCAGCCGCATGAATGAGTACAGATTCACCTTGTTGAAGCCTTGCAACATTTGCGAGTAAATTATAGCTTGTAAAAGATACGATTGGACAAGCGGCTGCAGTTTGAAAGTCAACTTCATGGGGTAATACGAAAGTAAGATTTTCATTTGCAACAACGTATTCTGCGTAAGATCCATTTTGAGGAAAAGCAATGACACGTTGTCCAGGGTGAATATTTTTCACATGAGAACCGACACGTTCTACAATACCAGTGGCATCTATACCTGGAATAAAAGGTAGTGCTTTATTTCCTTTTTTGCCATAACGTGATTTAATATCAGCGAAATTTACACTAGTAGCAACTACGCGAATTAAAACTTGATCTTCTGAAATAGCCGGTATATCAAAATCTGTATATTTCATCACTTCAGGACCACCGAACGACGTTACAACGATAGCTTTCATTATATGTCCTCCTAAATTTGACTATATAAATTATTTTAAATCTTTATCAGAAATTGGAAAATTATATAATAGTTATGTGTGGTTATAAGTGAAGCTTATGAACTCAGTGGATCATTATATTAATTTATATAAAAAACTTTTTCGGAAAAATCGAACGAAATATGAATTACCTGCCAATATATAGTGTAAGACAAAGGAGGGCTGGAATATGAAGGGTGAAATAGATTACGCACATTTAATTCAATTAACTTTATCAGGCAATAAAGAAGCGTATAGCGAATTGTATGATGTAACGATTCAAGAAGTATATAAAACAGCACATTTTTTAATTGAAGATAAAACGGATGTAGATGATGTCATTCAAGAAGTATACATACAGCTATATGAATCGCTTCGTAAATATGATAGCGAGAAGCCATTTCGCCCTTGGCTAATTGGGCTTGCGATTAAACAAATTCATTCTTATAGAAGAAAGAGGTGGATGCGACTACGAATTATAAAAAAAGCAGAAGAGCAAAGAAAGCCAGTGCAAATTGATTTTTCTAACGATGTTGTAAGTAAAATATCAAACCAAAAACTAATCGAACTCATTCATAAATTACCGTATAAATTGAAACAAGTTATTATCTTAAGATACTTACACGATTATTCACAAGAAGAAGTAGCACAAATATTACATATTCCAATCGGTACAGTGAAATCTAGAATTCATGCGGCATTAAAGAAACTACGTCAAAAAGAGCAAGTAGAAGAAATTTTTTTAGGAGAGGTAGGGAATGTGAAATGAGTTTAGATTGTAGAGTTAGGGAATCTATACAAGAAGAAGCAAAGGGTATTGTTGCCCCGCCGGATTTAAAAGAAAAAGTAATCGTGCAAATAAAAATGAAGCACGGCGGGAGTAAGAGGAAGAAACGCCTTATCGCAGGAGTACTTGCAGCAGCTCTTTTAATCCCGACGACAGGTTTTGCGTACCAATCTATTATGGCGGATGGTATATATGGATCTTTTGAGAATTTAAAAAAACATGCCGGAGCAATGACATTAGAAACGTATATGCGTTTTAATGCAAAATTATCAGAAGCGAAAGATGAAATGGGTGCGAAGGAATATGAAGAGTTTACAAAAGAACTGAAAAAATTAACTAATGCAAAGCTTGCGTACGGAGATTCGAATGGTAATATAGATTATGATGGATTATCACCAGCAAAAAGAGAAGAAATGAAAAAGGTAAGTATGGGCCTTCAACCATACTTTGATAAATTAAATGGTCATAAATCTAGTAAAGAAGTATTAACGCAAGAAGAGTTTGATCGCTATATGGAAGCTTTAATGACACATGAAATAGTACGAGTGAAGATAAAATCAACTGGTGCAATAAAAATAGAAGAAGTACCTGAGGCGTACAAAGAAAGATTTATTAAAGCGGAGCAGTTTATGGAGTATGTAGATGAAAAGGTGAGATAAGTAAAAAAACTCAAAGCTTTAGCTTTGAGCTTTCTTTATTAAAAGAAAATAGAGCATTCAATTATATTTTTTCATCGTTGCATTGTCCTTTTGTATAAAACAATCTAAAAGGGAATAACCAGCTATTAAACTAATAATCGTAACAAAAGTTGTATTTATTAGAATAATATTAACTAAATAAGGTAGGTATTCGGCAAGTGGTGAAAAGAGTAGTGCTGGGGAAAAGGAAATGAATAGTGTAGGCACTGTAATAGCAATAAATTTATCCGGTTGAAAGCTCCAGTTTTGTTTACTCGTTTCGCGATTAATAGATTGAAGGAATCGTAATAAAATGCCAACTATAAGAGGGAAGAGTGTAAAGTAGAATAATCTTGGATAAACGTTAAAGTTCACTTGCGTGTCTGTATCTAAATAAAATTGAATTTTTACTCCTACAAATAATAATAAGACGATAAATAATGTGAAGCAGAGGTATAGCATCAATTTTTGCATTATATTCCACCATCCTTTACTCAAAATATATTCAAAAAAAGAAGAGATATACAATAACTACTGTTGTATATCTCTTCTTTTACTGTTAGTTAATAGTGGAGTTTGCTTTTTCTTGCTTCGTGAAATAATCAATAATGCCCATTGCGCTAATTTCTATATCTAAATGTAAAATATTATAAACGGAATGATCTGATGGAACGTTTAACTTTGTAAGATGAGAAGAGATTTTATCCATTAACAAAGTTTGTAAAGCTTTAGTCGCTTCATCGAAATCATTATACTTGTCAAAGACTTCCTTACCAGTCTGAACGAAAATAGGTAGCCAATGTTCCAATTGATTGTATACTTCTGTAACATGAGAGGATGCGCCGTAATGACCGAAATAAATAGTATCTACATTCATGCTTTGAATGTGATTTTTAGAAGCAATCATCGCATCTGGTTGGAATTGTGAAGGGGACGTTGATGGTAGATATAACTCTACATCAACGTCTGCGAGTTCTCTATAATAAATTCCAATTGTATCGCCAGTAAAAATCCCGTTTGTTAATGAATCGTGAATGCTAATATGGTGCTTCGCATGTCCTGGTGTATCATAAAATGTAAGGGTGCGGTCTTTTGCAATTTTTAACGTATCACCATGTTGTACAATATGAACACGTTCTTCTTCAATTGGAAGAATTGGGTCAAAGAGTTTATCGAAATCTTCTTTATAGACAGCTTTTGCACCTAAAATAAGTTTTGTTGGATCAATCATATGACGAGCACCACGAGAATGCACATATAACGTAGCATTTGGACACTGTTCCATCATTAAACCAGCTGCGCCAGCGTGATCTAAATGCACATGTGTAACGATAATGTTTTTAACATCGTTTAAATCAATATGTAATTGTTGTAAGCCGTCTAAAATATACGGAAGAGAAGGGGCTGCACAAGTTTCAATTAAAGTAATATCGTCACCTAATAAAACGTACGTACCTGTTCGTTCATTATGCTGTAAATCGAAATCATCAATAAGATATAGGTGAGAAGATAATTGCTCTACTTTTTTCATAGTTACCACTCCTTATATACTGCATGTTTTTATTATACGCTAAAATAGAAAAAAGGCAGAAAACGAAGCTCGTCTTCTGCCTTTTTGTAATATTATTATTTCGTTTGTTGTTTATTAATAGACATAATGAACAGTCCAACAATCCCGCCTACTAATGGAAGCATAATCTCTCCTGCTAAATTAAAGTAGGAGCTTAAGAATAAACCATTTACATCGATTACCCAGCCAGTAACATACAATAACATCATATATAGTACGAAATAAAACTCGCGATTTGAAATCGTTTCATGTTGTGCAGTTTTCATAATGAACACCATCCTTTTCTTTTATAATGGAATATAAACTGTCACATTTTGTTCACATTTCAATTGTAAAACTTTCCATCATAAAAGTCTAGTAGTTTGTGTCGAATTTTCGAACAGAAATAAAGCGCTATCATTACAACTTATAAGTACGTAATAAGAGCTGTATATTCACGAATGTAGTATAGTATAAACATAGAATGATAGTGAAGAGAGGGGCAAAGACAATGACAGTTTATGATTTTTCAGCTAAAACAATTACAGGTGAAGAAAAATCGTTAAAAGATTACAAAGGAAAAGCACTTCTTATTGTCAATGTAGCTAGCAAATGTGGTTTCACACCACAATATAAAGGATTACAAGAGGTATATGATAAATATAAAGACCAAGGACTCGAAATACTCGGATTTCCTTGTAACCAATTCGGGGGACAAGAACCAGGTACAGAAGCGGACATTACTAGTTTTTGTGAATTAAACTACGGTGTAAACTTCCCGATGTTTGCAAAGGTTGATGTGAAAGGTGATAAGGCTCATCCTTTATATACATACATGACAGAACAAGCACCAGGTTTACTCGGTATGAAAGCAGTGAAATGGAATTTTACGAAGTTTTTAATCGGAAAAGACGGGAAAGTAGTAGGGCGTTTTGCGCCGCAGACGAAGCCGGTAGATTTAGAAGTTGAGATTGAGAAGGTACTTGGAGAATAATTAGGAGTTTCACTTTATTAAAAAACGTCTCAAAGAACAATGTAGTTCTTTGAGACGTTTTCTTTAAACTCACATTTTCAAGATTAAATAACTGTATCAAAGCCATCTGATTTAGGCAGAGAAGCTGCTTTTTTCATAAGCACTTCCCATAAGTGTACAGATTTCTTCCATTCTTCTGCAGCCTGCTCCTGTTTATACATAGCGTTCTCATAACTGGCAGTAAGTTGTTGCATATCGGCCGAGTTGTAAAGTGTATCGATATGGAGAGCGTATTCTCGGAATGTTTGACTTTCACTCCGTGGTATGCCAATTCTCGCAAATTGTTTTAAAAGTGCACCGTAAGCTTTTTGATAAACAGCATCATTTTTTCGGTATTTATAGAAATGAATAATAAGAAATGTCATCCATTTCATTCTAGTGGTGAAGAGAATGTATCCTATAATACTAATTAGTATCGTAGAGAGGAATACGTACCACCAAGAAAAACTAGTTTTAGAATTTGTGACCTTTTTAGTAGAAGCTTCTTCTATATTTTCTATTAAACTTTTAAGTTTTGCTTTATTATTTCGTTGTTGTATTTGCTCGTTATTAGAATTATTTGCTTCGCTATTTTGTGAAATAGGAGCAGGCGTATTATTTATAAAATTATAGGGATTAGTAAATCCTTTTGTCGGTTCGAATGGAATCCATCCGTATTCTGGGAAATATACTTCGACCCAAGAGTGTGCGTTATCGTTCGTGATTGTATAAACATCCTCACCTTCTGCAGAGGCAAGTGTATTGTCAAGAGTTCCTTCTGTATAGCCTTTCACCCAGCGAGCTGGAATCCCGGCAGAACGAAGTAGTACAATCATAGACGTCGAAAAATTATTACAGTAGCCGCTTTTTGTATCGAAAAGGAATTGATCTACATAATCTTGGCTTTTGGCAGGGAATGAGACATTCGTTGATTCGTATGTAAAAGAGTTGTCTGTGAAGTAATTTTCAATAGCTAATACTTTATCATATCGGTTGTCTTTATCATTTGTAAGATTGATAGCCAAGTCTTTTACGCGCTGTGGTAATGACTCGGGAAGTTGTGTGTACTTTGTCATAAAATAAGGATTTGTTTCTTGACCTTCATTTGTTTTTACAGCTTTCAAGTTTTTTATGGAAAACTCAGGGATCTCATATGTTACTTTATACGAATGTAAAGTAGTAGAAGAGTCTCCATTCATTGTATAAATTTTTTCTGAAAACGGGTCAACACTGTATGATACATCAGAAGAAGCCTTAACTGATACTAATCCTGCTGGATAGGTAAGGTGAGGGTAACTTTTTTGCATGGTAATTGTTGCCTCAGTCGTTTCCGTTTTTGTATTTTGTTCGTACCAGCTTACGACGTCGTTTTTATTTTTAAAAGAAACCTTTTTCGGATTTTCAGAAACCTCCCAGCCTTTTCCGGTATAAAAATCTTTCGTTTCGACTCTCCAATATTGTTTGTTTTGCGTTCGTGCTGTGAAAACAATTGTAGGATCCGCCTTAAAAGGACCACCTAATCGTGAGTCATCTAAACCATACCCAATTGTAGAAACTTTTTTTTCTTTACTTGCTTCAGATGTGTTGAATTTTAAAAAATCCATTGGGTTTGGCCATTGAGGGCCAAATTTTGGAGCAAAGTATGCGATGGTTGCTAATAATACAATAAATATTGTAAGTGGTCTAAGTAATTTAGAGATTTCCCTAGCATAATTTTGTAAGTGTTCACGCTCTTTTATTCGTTCTACTTGAAGAAGACTAAGCATAAAAAATCCGATGACAACAGTTCGAATAATAGCGTAGTTTGCATTGTATAAATGTAAGTTATGAAAAGTTGCGATATAAATAATAGTCAATACAAGAAATAGAAACCCATGTTTTTTATGAATAATCCAAAATGAAGTGAAAGAACTCAAAAACCAAAATGAGAGAAAAAATAAAACCGTCGGAAAAACTGGAGAAATATCTAGTAAATTCCCTTGGAAAAATAGGGAGGAATTTCGAGACATATCAGAAAAGAATGTTGTTAGCCAAGATGGATTTATAAAAGCATTTTTATAATATAGGGAATGAATGATAAATAGGACTGTGACAATTTTTATTGGAATCTGCCACCTCGTCTGAAAAAAAGAGAGAGCGAAGCAAATTCCTATAAATGTTACGAAAATATCTAATCTACCTACATTTGTAATACCTATAAGAGGTCTTAGCCATTCTAGTAAAAGAAGAAATACACATGCATGCATAAAGAATCTGTTCGTATCCCACTTGTATTTTGTTTGTAATGTTATCATTTGCTCACCTCAAAAAACACGTTTGTATACCGGTTTTCATAAACCGTGTTTACAAATATTTGTCGTTTTTTTAGAGTTTCTAGTATACTGATTTCTCGGTGTGAAAGTTGATTCGCTTTTTCTTTCACGACAAAAACCATACATTTTCTATTTTTTATAGCAGCACAATCAGCCGCCTTTTGAATATCGGGAGAAAGATTACTGGTCACGAGTATAACCGTGACGGGCTCATAAATTTTTCTTAGTTCCATGTCTACACTCTGGGAGAGCGGGAATACACTGTCTGCTTGCACTTTTGCTAAATGACAAAGGATTTGTTGTAACTGCGTATCTCCATTGTCTAAAGGGAAAATAGTTTGTTCTTTTCCGATAGACACGAATGATGCTGGTGAATTTTGTTTCAAGACAGCCCTTACGATAGAGGCAGTAAATGTGACGACTGATTCGAATAGAGGAGACTCGGTTCTGTCTATGAATATCATGACATTATGGCTGCGCTGTTGTTCAAACTCTTTTGTCATAATATTGTTTGTTCGTGCAGTTGCTTTCCAATCAATCCATGAAAAGCGATCACCAGGTTTATAGTCTCTGACACCGACAGAGATTGTAGAGTCTTTTGCTGAATTTATATTTGCTGAAAGCGCTCCTTGTTCGAAATGATTTTCCAATTGTCGATATGCTATATCTACATACTGGGGATAGACTAAAAATGTATCTGGAACTGAAAAAGTTACTTCTTTCTCTATCATGCCGAATAAATCGCCAGTTTTGACACGAACGCTTGAAAAAGTGTGCTCGCCTCTAGGGATTGTGTCAATAACATATTGAAACGAAATATTTCGTTTCAATCCTGGGAAGAGTACTACCTTATTCATCTTTGTTTGTTTACAACTTATAAATTGTGGTGGCAGTTCATCTTCTATAACTAAATAAAGTAAGGGAAAAGGAAATTTTCTTTTTATTGTAATCATGCTTACAAATTGTTCTCCTACTACATATCCATTCTGGTTTGTTATTCGCTTTACTTCAGCGTCCCGTAAAGCGTAGAAGGGGAGTAGTAGCGAATAAAGAGCAATGGGAATTATGCTGTAAAACAAAAACCAACTGACAAACCCGCCTTGAAACATAGCGTACATAAATGTTAAGACTAGGCATAAAGGGAGTAGCAATAACTTCATAACGTGATATAGCGCTCGCAGCATTCGTTTCATCAAGGGTTCATCGTCCTTTGAGTAGGCACGGTAGTTCGTGCAACGATTTTTGCGATAACTTGTTCGCCAGTTATTCCTTCAAATTTTGCTTCCATTTTTAGAATGAGTCTATGTGCTAAAACGTAAGGAGCTAAAAATTTAACATCGTCTGGAATAACATAATTCCTGCCATGGATAAATGCATAAGCTTGTGAAGCTTTCATTAAAGCAATCGAGCCACGTGGACTTGCACCTAACTGTATAGAACTGTACGTACGAGTCTTATTAACAAGCTTTACAATGTAATGCTTAATTGCTTTGTCCATACTTACTACCTGTACGCTTTGTTGTAAATAAAGTAAATCTTCTATTGTAGTAATGGTTTGTAATTGAGAGAGTGGATTTGTTTTTTCCATCCGGTTTAAAATTTCAAATTCTTCCTCTGGTGTAGGATATCCCATTTTTAGTTTCAATAAGAAACGATCGAGCTGAGCTTCTGGTAGAGAATATGTTCCTTCATATTCGACTGGATTTTGTGTAGCCATGACAAAGAACGGCTTTGGTAAAGGTCTTGTAATACCATCTATTGTAATATTGCCTTCTTCCATACATTCAAGTAAAGCAGATTGTGTCTTTGGAGATGTACGATTAATTTCATCAGCAAGTACAAAATTCCCCATAATTGGTCCAGGCTTGAACTCAAATTGGAGCTCTTTCGGATTATAAATAGAAACTCCTGTTACATCTGACGGCAATAAATCAGGTGTAAATTGAATTCGCTTATAATCAGCATCAATGGATTTAGAAAGAGCACGTACTAGCATTGTTTTTCCGACACCAGGAACATCTTCTAATAGCACATGACCTTCAGCTAAGAGAGCTGTCAAAGCTAAGATTGTTTCTTTTCGTTTTCCGACCATTATTTTTTCAATATTATTGATTATTTTTTCTACAGTGGGATGTAATGAATCAAGCTGGGGCATCGTAATCCTCCTAATGTTATTATCGTTTTCTAATCAATTTAGTGGACATATTTCTAATTCTATATGTAGATAGTAAAGGTCTACCTTAAATTCTAAGAATATTCAGATTATTTATTTCGATTACATCTAGTATAATTGTTTCCGTAACTAAGGGCAATACAGTAAATAATGATTTGTAGTTTTATGTAAAATCAGACTCGATATAAAATAATAACATTGGGAAAAATTTTTTTACATACAATTTATACTCTTTTCCTTATGGCAGTTTTGAAATAATATCAAAACTCTTTTTCTTTTGCAAAATAGTCGATACCTCAAAATAGCATTCTCCTAATAATTAAGATTAACCATAATCTTCACAACGGAACACAAGATTTTCTCACAAACTTATTTTCTACTGAATTTTTGACAATCTCTTGAACTGTGCGAAATGTCACATCTGTATTTTACAACCTCTCTTATAGTAAGGGTATGTAAGAGAGACGTATTAAAGGAGTGAACAGTATGAAGAAAAAAACTTCAGCACTAATGAGACGTTTAAAATATTTTTCACCAATAGATCGTTATAACGATAATCATACACAAGAAACATATGAAGATCGCGAATGGGAAAATGTGTACAGAAAGCGTTGGCAGCATGATAAAGTAATTCGTTCTACACACGGCGTGAACTGTACTGGTTCATGTAGCTGGAATATATATGTGAAAGATGGAATTGTAACTTGGGAAGGGCAGGAGCTTAACTATCCGACTACAGGTCCTGATATGCCAGATTTTGAACCGCGAGGATGCCCACGTGGAGCAAGTTTTTCTTGGTACATTTATAGTCCACTTCGTGTGAAATACCCGTATGTACGTGGTGTTCTTTGGAATATGTGGCAAGAAGAATTGCAAAATAACGAGTCACCATTAGAGGCTTGGAAAAGCATTGTGGAAAACCGTGAAAAGGCACGTACGTATAAGCAGGCGCGTGGTAAAGGGGGATTCATTCGTGCGAATTGGGATGAAGTGTTACAACTCGTTTCAGCTTCATTACTGTACACAGTAATGAAATACGGTCCAGACCGAAATGTTGGCTTTTCACCAATTCCAGCTATGTCGATGCTAAGTCATGCTGCTGGTAGTCGCTTTATGCAACTTATGGGTGGACCGATGCTTAGCTTCTATGATTGGTATGCGGATTTACCACCAGCTTCTCCTCAAATTTGGGGTGATCAAACAGATGTACCAGAAAGTAGTGACTGGTATAACTCTGGTTACATTATGACATGGGGTTCAAATGTACCAATGACGAGAACACCAGATGCACACTTTTTAGCAGAGGTTCGATATAAAGGAACGAAAGTTGTTTCTGTCAGTCCTGATTTCGCTGAATCAACAAAGTTTGCGGATGATTGGATTAGTGTGAAACAAGGTACAGACGGTGCACTTGCGATGGCAATGGGGCACGTAATCTTACAAGAATTTTACGTAGATAATCAAGTGGAATATTTCACAAAGTATGCGAAGCAATATACTGATTTTCCTTTCTTTGTCACATTGAAACAAAAAGGAGATCAATTCGTTGCTGATCGGTTCTTAAATGCTTCTGATATTGGACGAGAAACGAAGTTAGGGGAATGGAAACCTGTTCTTTGGAACGAGAATACGAATGATTTTGCAACACCTCACGGCACAATGGGGTCACGTTGGGATAATGAAAAGAAATGGAACTTGCGTTTAGAAGATGAAGAAACAGGTGAAAAGATTGATCCACGTCTTTCTTTACTTGGAATGGAAGAAGCGATTGGAACTGTACAAATTCCGTACTTCTCTGATGATGGAAACAAAGTATTAGAACGTACGATTCCAGTGAAAAAGGTTATGACAGAAGAGGGCGAAATGTTCGTTACAACTGTATACGACTTAACGTTAGCAAATTACGGTGTGAACAGAGGGCTTGGCGGACAAGAACCGAAAGACTTCAATGATGATATGCCGTTTACACCTGCATGGCAAGAGAAAATGACAGGAGTAAAACGTGAGCTTATTATTCAAATCGCTCGTGAGTTCGCACAAAATGCTGTTGATACGAATGGTCGCTCAATGATAATTGTTGGAGCAGGTATTAACCATTGGTTTAACTCTGATACGATTTATCGCGCCGTTTTAAATCTTGTTCTTCTCGTTGGAGCACAAGGTGTAAACGGCGGTGGTTGGGCTCATTATGTTGGTCAAGAAAAATTAAGACCAGCAGAAGGATGGCAAACAATCGCGATGGCAAAAGATTGGCAAGGGCCGCCAAAATTACAAAACGGTACATCTTTCTTCTATTTCGTAACAGATCAATGGCGTTATGAAGATACACCTGTTGGACATTTAGCATCTCCAGTTGAAGGCAACTCTCGTTATCAACATCACGGTGATTACAACGTATTAGCTGCACGACTTGGCTGGTTACCTTCTTATCCAACATTCGAGAAAAATGGAATTGAATTATATAAAGAGGCTGTTGCTGCTGGTGCAACAAAGCAAGAAGAAATCGGAAAATATGTTGCACAAAAATTAAAAGAAAAAGAACTGAAATTTGCGATTGAAGATCCAGATAACAAAAACAACTTCCCGCGCAACTTATTCGTATGGCGTGCGAATTTAATTTCGAGTTCTGGTAAAGGACATGAATATTTCTTAAAACATTTATTAGGTACAACAAACGGGTTAATGAATGACGACAGTGATTCATTACGACCAGAAGAAATAAAGTGGCATGAAGAAGCGCCAGAAGGAAAGCTTGATTTACTCATTAATTTAGATTTCCGTATGGCTGGAACAGCACTGTATTCTGATATCGTCTTACCTGCTTCAACTTGGTACGAAAAACACGATTTGAGCAGTACAGATATGCATCCATTTGTACATCCATTTAATCCGGCAATCGGTTCACCGTGGGAAGCGCGCTCTGACTGGGATATTTTCACTTCACTTTCTAAAGCTGTGTCAGATTTAGCGAAGAAAATTGATCTTGAACCAATGAAAGAAGTTGTTGCAACACCACTTCTTCATGATACACCGCAAGAATTAGCGCAACCACTTGGCAAGATTAAAGATTGGAGTAAAGGTGAATGTGAACCAATCCCGGGTAAAACGATGCCACAAATTCATGTTGTCGAAAGAGATTATAAAACGATTTATGACAAAATGACTGCGCTTGGACCGAATGTCGGAAAACAACCGATTGGTACGAAAGGGATCTCTTGGTCTGCGGAAAAAGAATATGAGCAATTAAAGAGCAAATTAGGAGTTGTTCGAACGGATTCTATCGCGAAAGATTGCCCAGACATAAAAGAAGCAATCAATGCTGCTGAAGCGGTATTAACACTATCTTCTACAACAAACGGTCATATGGCAGTAAAAGCATGGGAAGCACTTGAAAAACAAACAGATCTAAAATTACGTGATTTAGCAGAAGAACGTGAAGAGGAATGCTTCACATTCGAACAAATTACAGCACAGCCGAAAACAGTAATTACTTCTCCAGCATTTACAGGTTCAGAAAAAGGTGGACGCCGTTACTCACCGTTTACAACAAATGTGGAACGTCTTATCCCTTGGAGAACGATAACTGGTCGACAATCTTTCTACTTAGACCATGACATGATGAAAGAATTTGGTGAAACGATGGCAACATTTAAACCAATTCTGCAACATAAACCGTTCCGTAAATCACGGCCCGAAGTAGAAGGGAAAGAGATTACACTAAACTATTTAACACCGCATAATAAGTGGTCGATTCATAGTATGTACTTCGATTCATTACCGATGTTAACGCTATTTAGAGGTGGTCCAACTGTTTGGATGAATAAAGAGGACGCTGCTGAAGCGGGTGTTGCAGATAATGATTGGATTGAGTGCTTTAATCGTAACGGTGTTGTTGTAGCGCGTGCTGTTGTAACGCATCGTATACCGAGAGGAATGGCATTTATGCACCATGCGCAAGATCGTCACATTAACGTACCTGGTACGAAATTAACAAGTAACCGCGGGGGAACGCATAATAGTCCAACTCGAATTCACGTAAAACCGACACATATGATTGGTGGATACGGTCAATTAAGTTATGGATTTAACTATTATGGTCCGACTGGGAACCAGCGCGATTTAAACGTTGTAATTCGCAAACTGAAGGAGGTAGATTGGCTTGAAGATTAAAGCACAAGTCGGAATGGTAATGAACCTAGATAAATGCATCGGCTGCCATACTTGTAGCGTAACGTGCAAAAACACCTGGACAAATCGTCCAGGTGCTGAATATATGTATTTCAATAACGTAGAAACAAAACCTGGAATTGGTTATCCGAAACAATGGGAAGATCAGGATAAATATAAAGGCGGCTGGGAATTGAAAAATGGTGAAATTCAGCTGAAATCTGGTTCGAAAATGAAGCGTCTTATGAACATTTTCCACAATCCAGATCAACCAACAATTGATGATTACTTTGAACCTTGGAATTATGATTATGAAACATTAACAAATAGCCCACAGCGTAAGCATCAACCAGTTGCTCGTCCGAAATCAGCAATTACAGGCGAATTTATCGACAAAATTGAATGGGGTCCAAACTGGGAGGACGATTTAGCAGGCGGACATATAACAGGATTGCAAGATCCGAACGTAAAGAAAATGGAAGAAGAAATTAAAACTGATTTTGAAAACGTCTTTATGATGTATTTACCACGCATATGCGAACATTGTATGAATCCATCGTGCGTATCATCTTGTCCATCTGGTGCAATGTATAAACGTGAAGAAGACGGGATTGTACTTGTGGATCAAAATGCATGTCGTGCTTGGAGATTCTGCGTATCATCTTGCCCATATAAAAAAGTGTATTTTAACTGGCAAACGAATAAAGCTGAAAAATGTACAATGTGCTTCCCACGTATTGAAGCTGGTATGCCAACAATTTGTTCAGAAACATGTGTAGGACGTATCAGGTATATTGGGGTAATGCTATATGACGCTGATAAAGTAAAAGAAGCAGCTTCTGTTGAAGACGAAAAAGATTTATATGAATCTCAGCTTACTGTTTTCCTAGATCCAAATGATCCAGAAATAGCAGCTGAGGCGAAAAAACAAGGCATTCCTGAAGAATGGATTAAAGCGGCACAACAGTCACCAATCTATAAAATGATTATCGATTGGAAAATTGCTCTGCCTCTTCATCCAGAGTATCGTACAATGCCGATGGTTTGGTATATTCCGCCGCTTAGCCCAATTATGAATATGGTGGAAGGGAAAGGCAGTAACTGGCAAGCAGAAGAGATTTTCCCTGCTATCGATAATATGCGTATTCCAATTCAATATTTAGCGAATTTACTCACTGCAGGAGATGAATCACACATTCGTCTTACATTAAAGAAAATGGCTGTTATGCGAACGCATATGAGAGCGCTGCAAATTAATAAAGAGCCAAATGAAGCTGTATTAAAAGAACTTGGTTTAACAAAACAGGATGTAGAAGATATGTATCGTCTTCTTGCTATTGCGAAATATAAAGATCGCTTCGTCATTCCAGGCACTCACCGTGAACAAGTGGCAGATTTATATAGCGAACAAGGAAGCTGTGGTTTATCATTCGCAGGTGGTCCAGGCTCTTGTATGACAATTTCTTAAATAAAGGAGGCAGAAAATGATGAAACAAAGTTTACAAACTGCTTTTTCTTGTTCTTCTTTTCTTCTCTCCTATCCTGAACTAGGGTGGAGAGAAGCTGTAACTGAATTGCAAGAAGAGATTGAAACGATAGAAAAGGAAGAAGTTAAAGCATCACTTACAGCCTTTATAAAACAAGCGCTAAATAAAACGAATGATCAACTCATTGATAGTTACGTATATACATTCGATTTTGGTAAGAAAACAAATATGTATCTTACTTATATGAACACTGGTGAACAAAGAGAAAGAGGTATTGAATTACTGGAGTTAAAACAGCATTATAAAAAATCTGGTTTTGAAGTAACAGATAAAGAACTACCTGATTATTTACCGCTATTGCTTGAGTTTTTTGCAAATGCAAATGAGATAGACAGTGAACCAATTATGAGTAAATACAAGGAGAACATCCAAGCATTACACGTTCAGTTAAAAGAAGCAGGTAGTATGTATGAACCAATTCTTGCGGCTGTTCTACTCGCTATCGATACATGGGGTGTACAGACAAATTAGAAAGGAGAGTTGTTAAAATGATGGATCAATTTCTATGGGTATTGTTTCCCTATATCATTTTTGCAATCTTTATCGGTGGACATATTTTTAGATACAACTATGATCAATTTGGATGGACATCAAAATCTAGTGAACTATTAGAAAAGAAAATGCTCCGAATCGGAAGTCTATTATTCCACTTTGGGATTATGTTCGTAATTGGCGGTCATGTTATGGGGATATTAATTCCAGAAGCTGTATACAGTTCGATAGGTATTTCTGAGCATACGTATCACATAATGGCAATTAGTTTCGGGCTTCCGGCAGGTGTTGCTTCTATCATCGGTTTAATTATATTAACGTACCGCCGCGTAACTGTAAAACGTATCATTGCAACGAGCACAAAGGGAGATTATATTGCGCTTATTTTATTACTTATCGTAATGTTAGCAGGACTTTCTTCAACATTTTTAAATATCGATTCAAAAGGATTTGATTATCGTACAACAATTGGCCCTTGGTTCCGAAGTCTCTTTATTTTCCAACCGAAAGTTGAATATATGACGGAAGTACCAGTATGGTTTAAAATTCATATTCTTGCAGGGATGGGTTTATTCGCAGTGTGGCCATTTACAAGACTAGTACATGTATTTAGTGCCCCAATTAAATATGTAAGCCGTAGTTATGTAATTTACAGAAGACGTATTCCTAATGAGTTGAAAAAATAATACTGCTGTAAACGGATAGGAGTTAGCAGCTAAAACGAAACGAGGTCTCATATGGCAGGCCTCGTTTTTGTTTACATAGGAAATAATCGTTAATAAGTAGTTTAAATTGAAAAAAGATTAGCATCTAAATAAGATGCTAATCAATGCTACAAACAGAAGCAGAGCAATCTTCACAAGCAATTTCACATTTTAAAAATTGTAAATCGTGGATTGTAATCTTTCCTTTATGAATCGAAATTGTACCTTGCTTTTTTAATTCATTTAACATTCGATTTACACTTTCACGTGAAGTTGCACAGAAATTAGCAAGTTCTTGATTTGTTAATGGTAAATCGATGAGAATCCCATTTTCTTTTAATACACCGTAACTATTTGTCATTCGTATAAGAGTAGAGTACAGGGCACCTTTTTTGCCGTGTAATACTAAATCTCGGAACTTCGTTTGCATTCTTCTTAAATGTTCACTAATCCATTTCATAAATTCAAATACAAGTGCTGGTTTTTGGAGTAATGCTTTTTCTAACGCTTCACGCTTTATAACTCCTACTTCAACATCTTCAAGGCATTTTGAATTTAATAAGTATTTCGCATTGTCCGTGAATAATGTTAGTTCTCCAATAATGTCATATTCCGAACAAATTCGAAGTGTCAATTCTTGTCCGTCAGCACTTAATTTACTAATTTGTACTTTTCCTGAGTGGATGATATAGAGCTCTGTTGCCTCCATACCTTCTTGAAAAATAAAACTACCTTTTTTAATTTGCATTTTATATTCAACAGATGCAAGTAATTCTTTTAAATCTTGAGATAATGTCATACTGTTTGCCACAGTGATCACCTTTCTTCTTATAAGCAATACATTTCCTATTTTGAGTGTAAGTATGATGAAAATGCAAGAGCTATTTTAAAAATAAATTGAAATTTCAATGACCGTAAGGGGAAGAAATCTTCAGTTTTTAGTTTGAAAAATTCAATAGACAAAGTGGATGAGATTAAAGATGTGAACAAAATTCGAACGGATTTGTGAAGAATTTTTGAATGGGGAAAGTAATGTGAGAAAAGTCACATTGAATATGTAGCTTCTTTTTTATAATGAAGGCAAATAAAAAAATTGAAAGCTTACTAAGGATTGCAGCAGAAAAGAAGGGATATAGATGCATGAGAACATGAAAGATTCTTTAGAACGGCCACTTCAAGATTTACGTATTTCAGTTATTGATCGTTGTAATTTTAGGTGTACATACTGTATGCCTGCTGAAGTGTTCGGACCTGATTACGCTTTTTTAAAGGAAGAGCTTTTATTAACGTTCGATGAAATAGAAAGATTAGCGAGATTATTTATAAGTATGGGAATCAATAAAATTAGGCTTACTGGCGGTGAACCTTTATTGCGTAAAGACTTACCGACGTTAATTGCAAGACTTGCAAAGCTAGAAGGCTTAAAAGATATTGGGCTCACAACAAACGGAATTCATTTAGCAAAACAAGCTAAGGTGCTAAAAGGCGCAGGATTAAAGCGAGTAAATATTAGTTTAGATGCAATAGAGGATCATGTCTTCCAAAAAATTAATGGAAGAAATGTAAGCACAAAACCTGTATTGAAAGGAATTGAAGCAGCGAAGGCTGCTGGATTAGAAGTAAAGGTAAATATGGTCGTAAAAAAAGAAATGAATGATAGTCAAATTCTTCATATGGCTCGTTATTTTAAAGAACAAGAAATTCAGCTCCGTTTTATAGAGTTTATGGATGTGGGCAGTACGAACGGATGGAACTTTGAACAAGTTATTACGAAGGAACAATTAATAGAGAAGATTAATCGTGTATATCCGATTGAGCCTGTTAAACCTCGTTACTTTGGAGAGGTTGCGAAAATGTATCGATATGTAGGGAGCGATGCAGAAGTTGGATTTATTACTTCTGTTTCTGAGTCATTTTGTTCTTCTTGTACGAGAGCCCGTATTTCGGCAGACGGTAAGTTTTTTACATGTTTATTTGGAACAAAAGGAACGGATTTGCGAACGCTTCTTCGAGAAAATATTTCTGACGCCTCACTATTAAAAATTTTACAACATACATGGCGATATAGAACAGATCGATATTCAGATGAAAGAACAGTTGAAAGTACAAGTAAACGTCCAAAAGTTGAAATGTCTTACATTGGTGGATAGTGAAAGGCGGAGTTCTTATGCAAGAGCGTTATGCAAGGCAAGTGTTGTTTTCTAGAATTGGTAAAATGGGACAAAGGAAAATAAGAAAGAAACATGTGCTCCTAATCGGTGCGGGTGCACTAGGAGCTGCGAATGCGGAAGCACTCGTTAGGATGGGAATTGGGAAATTGACAATTGCTGATCGTGACTATGTTGAATGGAGTAATTTACAGCGGCAACAGTTATATACAGAAGAAGATGCACAGCAGTGTAAACCAAAAGCAATTGCAGCGGCACAACATGTAAGAAAGATTAATTCTGATGTGGAAATTGTACCAGTTGTAACGGACGTCACAATGCAAGAAATGGAAGAGTTAACGAAAGAAGTGGATCTCATATTGGATGCGACTGACAACTTTGATACGCGTCTACTTATAAATGACATTTCACAAAAAGAAAATATACCTTGGATATATGGTGGATGCATTGGAAGTTACGGTGTAACGTACACAATTCTTCCAGGAAAAACACCATGTTTTCGCTGCTTAATGGATCATCCTATGGGCGGTGCAACATGTGATACAGCGGGAATTATTCAGCCAACTGTACAAATGGTCGTTGCTCACCAAGTGACAGAAGCAATGAAAATATTGGTGGATGATTTCGAGGCACTAAGAGGAACAATGTTATCATTTGATATTTGGAACAATCAATTTCTCTCATTAAAAGTAAATAAACAGAAAAAAAGTACATGTCCATCTTGCGGAAATACACGTACGTATCCAAGTTTAACATTTGAAGCGCAGATGAAAACGGAAGTATTATGCGGACGGAATACAGTCCAAATCCGTCCAGGAATAAAGAGAGTTCTAAATTTAAACGAAATCAAAAAAGGATTACAAAAAATTGTACATGTCCAAAAAACGCCGTACTTACTAGCATTTCTAATTGATGAATATCGTTTCGTTTTATTTACAGACGGTAGGGCATTTATTCATGGGACAAATGATGTGAAAATAGCAAAACGATTGTACGCAAAATATATAGGCTGAATAGAAAGTGAGTTTCACTTTCCAAAAACGAGGTGAAAAAGAATGGTATTAAAACGTATACCAATTCCAGTAGCAGAAGCAGTTGCTCGTGTAATGAAATATGCCTACCAAGGTGAAATGGAAAAGGTTTCTCTTATAGAAAGCTACGGTAGAACACTTGGAGAAGATGTTATTGCAGATCATGATGTTCCGCATTTTGATCGCTCTCCGTACGACGGGTTTGCGATTCGAGCGGAAGATACGAAAGAAGCGAGTAATAGTAACCCCATTCAGTTTGAAGTGATTGGTGAAATTGGAGCAGGATTTGTTTTTACAGAAGAAGTGAAAGCATTTCAAGCTGTCCGTATTATGACAGGAGCCGCAATTCCGAGAGGGTGTAATGCGGTTGTTATGTTAGAACTAACGGCAGGATTTGAAAAAAACGAAAAGACTTATATGACATTAAAACGATCTTTCTCTTCTGGTGATAACATTTCTTTTAAAGGTGAAGATGTAAAACAAAATAGCATTCTTGTGAAAAAAGGGACTGTTATTAATCCTGGAGTAGCAGCGCTTCTTGCTACGTTTGGTTATAGTTTCGTACATGTTATAAAACAACCAGTGATTGGAATTGTAACGACGGGTAGCGAACTGCTTGAAGTACATGAACAATTAAAGCCAGGGAAGATTCGAAATAGTAACTCCTATATGGTAGCTGTTCAAATTGAACGAGCAGGGGGGATTGTACAGTATTATGGGCAATTCGCTGACGATTTTGAGACGTGTTATAACACTGTAAAAAAGGCGATAAAAGAAGTAGATATATTAATTACAACTGGTGGTGTTTCAGTAGGAGACTATGACTATTTACCTGCCATCTATGAGAGATTACGAGCTAATGTACTTTTTGACAAAATAGCGATGCGACCAGGAAGTGTGACAACTGTAGCTGAGGTAGAAGGAAAATTACTATTTGGTCTATCTGGTAATCCTTCTGCTTGTTATGTCGGTTGTGAATTATATGTTCGACCAGTCATTGGAAAATACTTGCATAGGGAAGATTCGCACATATATCGTGCAGAGGCAATTTTACAAAAAGACTTTCCGAAAGCAAACCCATTTACTCGTTTTGTAAGAGGGCGAGTAGAAATTATAGATGGTCAATTACAAGTTACACCAGTTGGTTTAGATAAATCTAGCGCAATTTCTTCACTTGCAGAAGCGAATGCATTTATCGTTTTACCAGGGGGAACGAGAGGATTTGAAGCTGGAATTACTGTTTCGGTACTGTTATTAGAATCAAACAACGGAAGTGAGTGGCCGTGGGAAGAACCGCTTCGATCATACAAGTAATAGAAAAAGGGATTGCTAACTTATATAAGGATCAGAGGTGCAAGATGACATATACGTATTATGAAGTAATTGATACACCTATTTCAATTGAGGAAGTTACAAACAAAGTAATTCGTCGTGAGTGTGGCGCAGTTACTACTTTCGTTGGTACTGTTAGAGAATTTACAAAAGGGCGTCGTACACTTTGTTTAGAGTATGTAGCTTATAAGACAATGGCGGAGAAACAGCTTGAGAGAATTAGCATTGAAGTAGGAGAGAAGTGGCCGGGGACATATGTCGCTATTACACATCGCATTGGTACATTACAAATTTCTGATCTTGCTGTCATTGTCGCTGTGTCTACACCACATCGGAAAGCGGCCTATGAGGCGAATGAATATATTATGGAGCGCATAAAACAAATTGTTCCTATTTGGAAAAAAGAGTTTTGGGAAGATGGAGAGTGGTGGATAGGTGATCAGTTAGAGAAAACAGCATATGGTAATGGCGAGCCTGGAAAGGAGATGAGAATATGATTGAAGTACTATTATTTGCACATTTGCAAGAAGGAGCAAGTAAGCCGGCTTTGCATATAGACTATGAAAATATTACAGTTGCGGAATTAAAGGAAGTCCTCACTAAGAAATACAACATAGCAATTTCAAACGAGATTATGGTCGCGATAAATGAAGAATACGCAAATGAGGATGACATCATCCAAATTGGTGATGTCGTAGCAATGATTCCGCCAGTAAGTGGTGGTTGATTCTTTTCAGCCTAATGATGTTAGGACGTGATTGGGCTGGAGAGAATGAATTTAACTATGCATACATAGGAGGGAACAGGATGAAAAGTCCTAATTTTCAATTAAGTTTACAAACTTCTAATCTAATTATCGGTTTTATGGTATGGGTCATTTTATCATCATTAATGCCTTATATTAAAGCGGATATTCCATTAACTGCGGGACAAATTTCTATGGTCACAGCAGTACCTGTTATTTTAGGCTCTATTCTTCGCATTCCAATTGGTTATTGGACAAATCGTTTCGGAGCAAGAAAATTATTCTATATTAGTTTTATTCTATTATTATTTCCTGTTTTTTATATTAGTGTTGCCAATTCTATGATGGATTTAATTATTGGTGGATTATTTGTAGGAATCGGTGGTGCTGTATTCTCTGTAGGAGTAACTTCTTTACCAAAATACTTTCCGAAAGAGAGTCACGGTTTTGTAAATGGTATTTACGGTGTCGGTAACGCCGGAACAGCAATTACTTCGTTTTTAGCACCTGTCATTGCAACTTCAGTTGGCTGGAGAACGACAGTACAATGTTATTTAGTTTTACTTGCAGTGTTTGCACTTATGAACTTTTTATTAGGTGATCGTAAAGAGAAAAAAGTGAATACACCACTAATGGAACAAATAAAAGGTGTATATAAAAATGAGAAACTTTGGTTTTTATGTATCTTTTACTTTTTAACTTTCGGATCATTTGTCGCATTTACCGTATACTTACCAAACTTTTTAGTATCTCATTTCGGATTAGAGAAAGTAGATGTAGGTATGCGGACAGCCGGATTCATCGTACTCGCAACAATTATGCGTCCGATTGGTGGTTGGCTCGGTGATAAGTTTAATCCATTTAAAATATTAATCTTCGTATTTATCGGTTTAACACTATCAGGTATTATTTTATCATTTATGCCTAGTATGAACGTGTATACATTTGGTTGCTTACTAGTAGCATTTTGTGCAGGGATTGGTAATGGTACAATCTTCAAACTCGTTCCAATGTATTTCTCAGAACAAGCTGGTATTGTAAATGGTCTCGTATCAGCTTTAGGTGGACTAGGAGGATTCTTCCCACCGCTAATTTTAACATTACTATTCCAATTAACAGGTCATTATGCAATTGGATTTATGGCACTATCAGAAGTCGCACTTGCTTGTTTAATCATTACAGTATGGATGTATAGCCAAGAGAAATTGTTAGTGATGTTAAAGAATCATTAATAAGGAAAAAGAACCATCCCAAAGTATATTGGGATGGTTCTTTTAGTAATAGGCTTCAACATGTTTTTATTGATATCTCAATAAACGCTTGTTTTCTATAAGAATGTGCTTTTAAAATGAAAAACAGAAGGCTTATGGAATTTTATTTTAAAATATAGAAGTCAAAAGTTATTCAATTAAAGGGCAGATTAGTGAAGGAAATCTTAAATATATTCTAAAGATCGAACTCATTTTTAGAATGCAAATATTTAATTGGATCGGGGTGTTTAGATGAAAAAGTTATATAAGTCCACTCAAGATAAACAAGTATCAGGTGTGTTAGGTGGCTTAAGCGACAAGTATGGGATTGATGTAAGTATTCTTCGCATAGTAACTGCAGTATCAGATTTTTTTAGGGCCAAATTTTTTGGTAAGGCTAACGGATATTGTGAAAAAAGTACTACACTAAAGAATACAGTTCAGTTCGATAAGATAAAATTATGAATTTGTATAAATAATCCATAATTTTCTTTATGAGTTATATTTGATATGTTAAAGAAAAGAGAGGGGAGGGAAATGAAATAAGAATTTTTGATGAGCATTTTCATATTATCGATTTCAGTTTTCTGATTATTGAGACTAAGGGTGTTTTCCGATGAATGAAATGTGTCCACATTTAGTAAAGCGTTTAATCCAACTAAAATATATTTAGAATGAGGTTTTAAATGTTTGTATTTATTATATTAGACGTAATATTACCGATATTAATATTGATGCTAATTGGTGCAATCTTACAAAGAAAGTTCCAATTTAACTTAAAGCAGCTATCTACACTTATTACTTATTGCTTAATGCCAGCGGCTGTATTTGTGAATATATATGATATTCGTATAGAAACAGGTTTTTTGCTCCAGATAATATACTATTTAATGCTTTATAGTCTGAGTCTGATCATAGTAAGTCATTTCATTTCAAAAATATTGAAGTTAGAAAAAGGAGAAAGTGCAGCTCTAAAAAATAGCATTTCGTTAATGAATTCCGGTAATTATGGGTTACCAGTAAGTCAATTGATTTTCAGTCACAATCCAGTGGGGGTTTCCATTCAAATTTTTATTGTTATTTTCCAGAATCTTTTAACTTATTCATATGGGATATATAACTTACTATCAGCAACAAAAACAATCGGAGGTATTATTCAATCATTTCTAAGACTGCCTGTATTTCATGCGCTCGTATTAGGGGTTCTCTTTCAATCTTTTAAAATTCAAATACCTAATTCTATCTTGCTACCTCTTAATCAGCTTGCGAATGGTTTTGTTGCAATAGCACTCATATTGCTAGGGGCACAATTATCTAACATTAAACTTAATTTTTTCCATCGAGTCATAACATGGGCTTTAATTGGAAGGTTACTGATGGGACCATTATTAGCACTTGCCGTAATATACATACTAAACATCGATGGTATTGTTGCACAATCATTATTTATTGCAAGTTCTTTTCCTACTTCAAGAAATACATCAACCATTGCTATGGAATATCAAATAGAGCCTGAATTACATGCACAAATCGTTTTATTTTCAACACTTTTCAGCATTATTACAGTAACTGTCGTTATTTATTTGTCATATATTTTGTTTTGAATATACGTGCAAAAACGAATAGATTTGAGGCGGTAAATGATGGACGGAAACCCCATCGATATGAGAAGAAAACAGTCTATGATATATGGGGGGCGTTTACAATTGTACCGTGTCTGATAATCAAGTGGCTTAATTCAAAAAAAGGAAACTCGTTACGGGTTATTTCGTATGAAAATCTTTAAAGCATCTACATATAGACTTGCGAAAAAAGACAAAATTCCGTTTATAATTGACGTTACATGAGCTTAGTTTGATAGCGGTGGGGTGGGAGCGTCAAGTAAGAATTTTTTCTTTATTGATTTTATGCGGTTTTTCCGCAAAATTGTAACTAAGGGGGATTCCAAGTTGAGTAAACAGAATATCAGCACAACAGTTTCAGGAGATATAATTGTTACCCATCTAGTTGGCAATATAAAAACAGATGATGTGTATGAATGGTTTAATGGTTTTGAGCAGGTTTGTCAACAATTCATTTCTGAAGGGCGGAAATACAAATTGTTGGTGGATAGAAAAGGATACACGCCAAATCATTTTTCTGTTCAAAAAGTATGGAAAGAGAAGTTCTTCAATGAAATCATTTTGAATAACAATAAGGCAATTGCATTTCTCCTTGAAGAGGGGGAGATAATGGATTATTTACAACAATCTAATACGAAAGAATCTGTGAGATTTTTTGATGATTATGAACAAGCGCTAATTTGGTTGAATGAATATCCAATATAAAACCTGTATTGAAGCCGTTGCTCTCAAGCAACGGCTTTTTTGTCCGTAATTGTTGCCGTTATTTTTCTTCACAGATTCTTGTCCAATTGTTTGTCTGATCCTAAAAAACGAAACTAAAGCAAAAAGAACAAACGTCTCTAAAAAACGTTTGTTCACAGTTAATTCCTATTTTAGCTAAGTGATAGATTCCATTTTATGAGTACGAGAAATTCTTTTTATAAGTTTAGGAAGGACAGAAGTTAATTCCTGTTTCATACGCTTCGTAAACGATGGGTCCTTACCTGAAGTCGAAATAGTGACAACATATTCATCATTTCGAATGACACCAGGTGTGTGAAACGATGATGCTGTACCATCACTTACAACGTTAACCCACTGGAAATCATGAGCGGCCTGTTTGACCATCATATTTACAGCATGTTGATTTGTAGCTGCATAAATTAGATGAGCATCTTTAATATCATCATTACTAAAAGTTTTTTGTTTCCAAGTAATATAAGAAAGTTCCTTCATTTCCTCGCAAATTTCTGGGCTGACAACAGTGACGAAAGCGCCTGTATCTTTTAATCCAGACGCTTTTCGATATGCAATTTTACCTCCACCAATGATAACAACGACTTTATTTTGTAGATTAAACATAAGAGGGTACATGTTATACATATATGCATTCCTCCATTCGTTCTAATAATGTTAGTTTCATATATGTATCAAACTGAAGACAGTTACAAGTCGTGACGTGATTATATTTTTTTGTATGCAATTTAATTTTTTGAAGTAATAATCCGGTAAAGAGAAGGTACGGCATGACATATACATGGGACGCAGTCGATGTTATAGCCTTGAGCTCAGCAGCGAAAGAGGGAGTTCCTTTCGTTAAAAAGGAACAGGATACTGGCATACCAAGTTTTCGTTCGACAGCTGCTCCGATTTGTTGTAATTCATGTATCGGTTGTGGATCACTACTGCCTCGCCCTACGAGTAAAATACTACTATTTTGCATTGGCATAGCTTCACGTATTCTTTTCACTACAAGTTCCACCATATGTGGATGTGTACTAAAAGGAGGTACAACTGAAAATGTTATTTGTGGATATTTCTTTTGTAGTTGTTCTATTTCAAAAGGAATATCACGTTTATAGTGAGCTGCTGCAAATAATAAAACAGGTACAATCATTATTTCAGTTACTCCCTCTATTATCGTTTCTGTAACTGCATCCGAAATAGTAGGTGTCGTTAGTTCTAGAAAAGCTATTTTTTGAATTCTTTCGTTTCGCTCTTTCATAACAGATTGAATAAATTGAATGAATTGTTCATTACCTTCTTGTAGCCGGCTCCCATGTCCAACATATACAATTCCTTTCATTGTCTCACCATGTCTTTCTTCATAAGAGTTTCTTGTAATTGATGATCTACGTTATGAAACCCAACTTTATTTGCATAGTGTAAAGTTGGAACGTCGGTATACGAGAATGGGAGAGTAAGAATATTGATAAAGCCAAGGCGTTTTATTTCTGCTAGAAACGTATCAATAGAAGCACGACCTTCAAATACAATGCTATCCCATGAGAATTCAGAAAGAATACGTGAATGAATTTCATCGAAGCGATGATCAATTGTGTACTCATGAGTCATCATATAGGAACCAGCACCAATTTTTTCTTGAATAACAGCAATTCGGTTAATGTTTCGTCCTAAATAAATCGTTGAATTCGAAGAAAATTGCGCAGGTTTACTGAACAATCCATATTGCATGAGCTTTTCTTGAATAGAAAGGTTCATATACTGAAGTTCTGCCTGTAAGGAACGAATATCTTTATGATATTTACTGCATGATTGCATTAAGATGTCTACACTGTCAGCGGAACAAAATACAAGACGATCAACGTTAAAAATCTTATTGATTTGTTCAGAGGTTAATGTGTATTCTTTCTTTTTGAAAGTTGGAATTTGATATATTTCTGCACCGGACTCTTGTAACTTTTGCTTTATTGCGCTTTTTTTATTTGTTGCAGCTGCAAATAAAACTTTCTTGCCGTGCAATGGTTTACGTTCTTTCCAAGAGATTTGATTCCGCAAAGTAACAACATCACCAACAATTGTCATAGAAGGATTAGAAATATTTTCGTTTTTGACAATAGAAACAATGGTAGACAGTGTCCCTGTGACAACGCGCTGTTTACCAGTTGTACCCCATTCAATGACTGCTACTGGCGTATCTTCTTTTTTTCCTGCTTGTAGTAAGTTTTTACAAATTATAGGTAAGTTTTTTATACCCATGTAGTAGGCAATCGTGTCGCTATTGTGAGATGAATTATATTTTCCATGATCGGTTAAGGGACCTTTTGCATGTCCGGTTAATAAAGTGACACTATTACTGTAGTCACGGTGAGTGAGGGGAATACCTGCATAGCTACTAGCGGCGATGCTAGATGTAATGCCTGGTACAATTTCATATGGAATATTTGCTGCTGCTAAAGTTTCTGCTTCTTCACCAACACGGCCAAAAATAGATGGATCTCCGCCTTTTAATCGGACAACAATTTTGCCCTCTTTCGCAAATTGAAGAAGGTGTGCGTTAATTATTTCTTGTCGCATAATATGATTCTTTGGCATTTTTCCGCAATACATAAGTTCACATGTTTGTTTTGTATAGCTAAGAAAGAAAGGGTTTAGTAAACGGTCATATAAAACAATATCTGCACGTTTTAAACACTCTATCGCTTTTTTTGTAATAAGCCCTTCATCACCTGGTCCTGCACCAACTAAATATACATATCCGTTCATAATTGCACCTCATCAATTTTTATTTAAAAGGAAGCCAGAGGAGGCTTCCTTTCGAAAATTACATGTATAAATAAATGTCACCGTCAATAACTTCTACTTCGTATGTTTGAATACAGCCGTCATCAGGTTTTTGAACTTCACCTGTTAGTAGTGAGATTTTCCAATCATGCAGTGGACAAAAGACGAATTCTCCAGACACAATCCCTTCTGCTAACGGTCCGTTTTTATGAGGACAACGATTTTCTACAGCTCGAATATCGCCATTTGAAAGGCGGAATAGGGCGATAGACATACCTTTCATTTGCACTTCTTTACCGATTTGAATAGCAAGATCTTCCGCACGCATAACTTTTATTTTTTCTTTCGTTTGTATCATTTAGATCACAGCTCCTTATTTCACAGTTTCTACTTCATACATCGCTTTTAATGATTTCGTTTCTAGTGCTTGTCCCCATGCTTCCGTATATGTTCTACGAGCTGTTTGGAAACGTTCATTTAACGTAGTAACCATACTTGCATCTTGTAGTATTTCTTTTATATGATCGAAGCCTAAACGTTCTGTCCAGTAGGCGGTACGCTCTCCGTAAATACCAGTTTCACGATAATATTGCATGTAAGCTGCAGCGATGCGAAGGACATCATCTTCAGTAGGGACAATCATTACAAAATCAGCTTCACGTACTTCTGTACCACCATTTCCGCCAATATAAAGTTGATATCCATTTTCGACACAAACAACGCCAAAATCTTTCGTCAGTACTTCCGCACAGTTACGCGGACAACCGGTTACACCCATTTTCATTTTATGAGGTGTATCTACCATTTCTAATGATTGTTCAAGCAACATACCAAGTCCTAATGAATCTTTCGTACCGAAACGGCAAAAACGAGAGCCAACACATGATTTTACATTACGAAGAGACTTTGAATACGCATATCCAGAAGTCATATGTAAGTCAGCCCATACGTTAGGTAAATCTTGTTTCTTAACACCGTATAAGCCAATTCGGCTTGCACCGGTAATTTTCACAAGTGGAACATCATACTTCTTCGCAACTTCAGCAATTTTCATTAAATCATCAGCTGTTGTAACGCCTCCGTACATACGTGGAATAACAGAGAATGTACCATCGTGCTGGATGTTACCATTCATTCTTTCATTAACGAAACGGGACGATTTATCATCTTCATATTCTTCTGGAATCGCCATACGTAAATAGTAGTTTAAAGCAGGGCGGCATTTCGAACAGCCGTCTTCATGTGCAAAACCAAGAACATTTCGTACTTCTTTTGGAGATTTTAAGCCTTTCTCGTGAATGGCCGCTACGACTTCATCACGGGATAAAGGTGTACATCCACACATACCGGCAGATTGCGCTGAGGCATCAAAAGCATCTCCAAGTGTATGAGATAAAACTTGTTCCACAAGTGGACGACATTTACCACAAGAACCTGCGGCTTTCGTACAGCTTTTAACTTCTTCAAAAGTCGTTAACTCTTGTTCTAAAATGGCGTGAACGATTGTACCTTTCGTAACACCATTACATCCGCAAATCGTGTCATCCGCACTCATAGTAGCAACGTCAAGTTCACATTCTTCACCAGCTTTGTGAAGAATGGAAGCTGGTGTATATTCTTGTATATCTTCTTCTTTCTTTAACATGCTAAAGAGGCGTGTACCGTCAGCTGTATCACCGTATAAAACGATACCGACGACTTTATTATCACGAATTAATACTTTTTTATAGGAACGTTTACATTCATTAAAGATGGATATTGCTTTCGTTTGATCATCTTCATAAATTTGGCCAGCAGAGAATAAATCACAACCAGCAACTTTTAATTGTGTACCGACGATACTGCCCGAATATCCATCAGTTTGTAAATTTGTTATATGTTTTGCTAATATCGCACCTTGTTCATAAAGAGGAGCAACAAGTCCATATGCGATACCGTCATGCTCTGCACATTCTCCAACTGCATAAATGGACTCATCATTTGTTAGCATATAGTCATTGACTACAATACCGCGATTTACAATTAGACCAGCATCTTTTGCTATTTGCGTATTTGGGCGTATTCCGACAGCCATTACGATTAAATCACAATCTACAACTTCACCGTCTTCAAATTGAATGCCCTCAACATGGTCTGTACCAAGAATTTTTACAGTTTTCTTTTCCATTAAAAACTTCATGCCTTGTGCTTCTAAATCTTCACGCAGAAGAGCAGCTGCTTTCGTATCTAGTTGTTGCTCCATTAAGCTAGGCATTAAATGAACAACATGTACGTCCATTCCTAAATCAATTAGGCCTCTTGCGGCTTCTAAACCGAGTAACCCGCCACCAATGACAACGGCCTTTTTCTTTTCTTTAGCGGTATCTATCATAAATTGTGTATCTTCAATAGTTCGAAATCCTGTTACACCAGAAAGTGCGGAACCTTCAACAGGTAAAATAAAAGCACTAGAACCTGTTGCGATAATGAGCTTGTCGTATGTAAGAGTACGCTTCTTTTCTGTAATAATAATTTTTTCTTCTCGGTTAATACTTTGAACTCTTTCATCCGTATACAAAGTTATTTCGTTTTCTTCATACCAACTGTATTCATTCATAATGATATCTTGCATATTTGTTTTGCCTTGTAAAACATGAGAGAGCATAATGCGGTTGTAGTTTGGATGCGGTTCATCTCCAAAAATAGTAATCTCATATGAATCACTATCATGTTTTAAGATTTCTTCCATACAGCGAATGCCAGCCATACCATTTCCGATCATAACTAAACGTTTTTTCATTTTCGTTTCCCCTTTTTATGTGAAATATTGAACAAAGGATTATATTTTTATTATAGAAAATCAAATAAGGGGGAGATGTGATATTTATCACATTTTTATAATGATTCACAAATTGTTAAAATTCGGTTTTATGTGAAGGGGATGTGAATATTTTTCGCGAAACGAAAAAGCAGGCCATAAGTATTTACACTCATGTCCTGCACTTGATTTATGCTTTCGTAATGGCACGCGGAAATAAAATATTATTTTCTAAATGAATATGCTCAAATAAATCAGACTCTAGCGCTTCGAGGCGTTGGTAAACAAGTCGATAAGTACCGCAAGCACCTTCTGGAGGAGTAAAGTCATTTGTCACTTTACGAAGTTCTTTTATAATATTTCCAGCATGATTGTGCTCATTTTCTAGTTCATTTACTACTTTACGTAACTTAGCATAGTTTTCATTAGTTGGATTTTGTTCAAATTCTAAAATTAATGGAAAATCTTCCATTTCTTCTTTAATTAAATGCTGTTCTAATTCCATTTTAAGTTCATGAAATAGCTTATGAATTTGAGCTAAATGAGGCTGACTTGCCCCATGAACACGTAATACTTTTGTCACATATGGACTTAACTGTGGTAATTCTTCATTTAAATAGCGGTGATGCTTATTTATAACATAATCAATCAATTCACGATAAGAAGCATTTTTCCAATCAATTTCCGATTCATTTAATCGTTTCGTATTATGATAAAGCGTATTTAACTCTGTAAGCACTTCAGTAGCTGATAAATTTCTTTCATGAATTGCATCAATAAGTGGCTTATTACCGCCACAACAAAAATCTATTCTATATGATTTAAAAAGATCACTAGCTTTCGGAAATTGTGTAACAATCTCACCAACAATTGAAGTTTCAGTAAATGTATGTTCCATATGAATGCCTCCATAAAGTTTTAATGTAATATCTGAATTAAGAATAGCGATAAATTAAAATCTATGTAGTGATTGAAATCACTTATTCTGTGTCGTTTTTGAGAATAATAAGAAGAATGTTATTAAAATAAGGGGGAAAGTAATAAGTGGTAATATTTTACGTTAATAAAAAAGAAGCTTAGTAAAAGCTTCTTTTTTATTACTATTTTTCACATGCAATTCCATCGCCATCACGATCAAGATGAGAGCTATAACCTGGTTGCCCTTTATGTAAAGGAGCTTTCCCAGCTGCTCTAACTGCAGCACAATTTTTGTAGTATGCACTATCAGTATTACCATTAGCTGGTTGTGTTTGAGCTTGCTGTGCTTTTTGTTCTTCTTGTTGTTTACGAGCTTGTTCATCAGCCTGACGTTTTTGTTCTTCTTGTTGTTTACGAGCTTGTTCATCAGCCTGACGTTTTTGTTCTTCTTGTTGTTT